>NZ_JBQTGK010000030.1:0-643 GCF_052400665.1 Marinifilum sp. RC60d5 | reverse complement strand
AATGTTTTGTCAGTAACAAGTTTTCCTGGTTTAACCAATTCTGGCTCCGAAGTAGAAATTTTATCTGCAGAAGACAAGCAAATCGATAAAATTACTTATTCCGATTCCTGGTACAAGTCGGTCGAAAAAGAAGATGGAGGTTGGTCTTTAGAGCGAATCGATCCATTGAATACCTGCAGTACTTATGGCAACTATTCTGCTTCAATTAACGAAAAAGGAGGAACACCTGGCAGCACAAATTCTATTTATCGCGAAAATATCGATGAATCACTACCACAGGTAAATGAATTAAAACAGTTGTCAGCGAATCAAATTTCCATTGATTTTAGTGAGTATATGGACACGCTGAGTTTGAAAAAAGCAGCGAACTATTCGCTTGTGAGTAACACATTATCCAATCTGGAATTAAAATCGACTTATAAAGTAGAGCTGAGTTTCGAAAATATTTTTACCGATGGTGAACTTCAGCAACTCAGTATAAATAATTTGCAGGATGAGTGCGGCAATGTTTTAGATACAGTTCTCACTTTTACCAGATATTCGGTTCATCAGTACGATGTAGTAATTAACGAAATAATGGCCGACCCAAGTCCAGGCAATGGCCTGCCCGAATATGAGTTCATCGAATTGTACAATACTCAGG
>NZ_JBQTGK010000029.1:0-660 GCF_052400665.1 Marinifilum sp. RC60d5 | reverse complement strand
GATGAAGATACTCCGGTAGACATTCCAGTTCTAACGAACGATGTAGACTTGGATGGAACGATTGATCCGGGAAGTCTGGTTATTATAGGTCAGGCATCAAATGGAACACTTGTAGTGGATAATGTAACCGGCATTGTAAGCTATACACCCGATGAGAATTTCCAGGGTACCGATTCATTTACCTATGAGGTATGTGACGACGAGGGAGCCTGCGATTTTGCAACGGTAACAGTTACAGTGAAGGATGTAAACGATCCACCGGTAGCTTTAGATAATAATGCAATTACCGATGAAGATGTTCCTGTAGTAATAAATGTGCTTGCCAATGATTCAGATGTGGATGGCACACTAGATTTAACCAGTCTTCAAGTTGTTTCAGGGCCAAGCAATGGAACTGTAAGTATCAATCCAACAACAGGAGAGATAACTTATACACCCAATGCCGATTATCATGGAGACGATGAGTTTACCTATCAGATTTGTGATGACGATGGCGCTTGTACAACAGCCGTAGTTTATGTAGTTGTTCAAAGCGAGAACGATACTCTAGTTGCCAATAACGATACAGCAGAAACCGATGAAGATACTCCGGTAGACATTCCAGTTCTAACGAACGATGTAGACTTGGATGGAACGATTGATCCGGGAAGTCTGGTTATT
>NZ_JBQTGK010000028.1:0-684 GCF_052400665.1 Marinifilum sp. RC60d5 | reverse complement strand
GGACCCGTTTTTAAGATAAAGAAAGATCCGAGGGTTACTCGTATTGGGCATTTCCTGAGAAGAACCTCTCTCGATGAGCTTCCACAATTTTTTAATGTCCTTCGGGGTGAGATGTCTATTGTGGGTCCCCGTCCGCCAGTTCCGGCCGAAGTCTTGCAATATGAGCGCTGGCAGCGTCGTCGCTTAAGCATGAAACCCGGTATTACCTGCATCTGGCAAGTATCGGGTCGCAATAACATTCCTTTCGATCAGTGGATGAAAATGGACATGCAGTATATCGATACCTGGTCGCTAAAGCTCGATTTTATCCTCTTCCTAAAAACCTTTAAGGTTATGCTTACTGGCGATGGACAGTGAGAAGGTCAAAGGTAAAAGGTGGAAAAGTGTAAAGGTAAAAGGGTGTAAAAGTCAAAAAAGTCTTGAAAAGTCGAAAGCTTGGAGCTGATTGCTATTTAATTAATAATGAAGAATTAATAATTAAAAATTATCCGGCGGCTTTTTCCCGACATTGCCAAAGCATTCCGAAATATCAGACGCAGATTTTTAAGATTGTAAACATTTTCGATTGTTAAAAATTTAATCCAAGCATCTTTCTTTAACGATCTTATTGATTCTAAAGTCTAAATATGATTAATCATGATTTGGCAGCCCGCTTTTTAATTAAGAATGAGTAATTAAAAATTA
>NZ_JBQTGK010000027.1:0-732 GCF_052400665.1 Marinifilum sp. RC60d5 | reverse complement strand
CTGACCCTATCTTCAAATATAGTTAAAAACTGATTTAAGATCACTCCCCAATTTCTGATTGGCATGGTCCATTTTTTAGTGGCTTCCCTAACAGCCAGATAAACCGACTTCATTACAGCATCATCAGTAGGAAAAGAGAGTTTGTTTTTCGTGTATTTCCTGATTTTGCCATTCAAGTTTTCAATCAGGTTGGTTGTATAAATTATTTTTCTGATTTCTAACGGAAATTCAAAGAAAGCGGTTAGTTCTTCCCAGTTATCCCGCCAACTTTTAACAGCATAGGAATACTTTGAATTCCATTTGTCTGCAAAGTCTTCTAATGCTGCTTCAGCAGCAGCTTTTGTAGGAGCATTATAGATACATTTCATATCTTTTGTGAATTCCTTTTTATCCTTCCAGACTACATATCTGCTAGAATTTCGTATCTGATGAACAACACAAATTTGTCGAGTCGCTTGAGGAAATACATTTCGAATAGTATCGGTAAATCCATTCAGGTTATCGGTTGCCGTAATCAAAATATCCTGCAATCCACGTGCTTTCATATCAGTAAGTACACTCATCCAGTAAGAGGATGATTCATTTTTGCCTAACCAAAGCCCGAGAACTTCCTTTTTACCATCTCTACGAAGTCCTACTGCGATATAAACAGTCTTATTTATTACCTTGGAGTTTTCTCGTACTTTAAATACAATGCCGTCCATCCAAACAATTAGATAAACAGGTTCTAAT
>NZ_JBQTGK010000026.1:0-996 GCF_052400665.1 Marinifilum sp. RC60d5 | reverse complement strand
TTTTTTCTTATCAATTTCCCTTTTCTCTTAATCAGAAAATTAAATTCTTGACCTACTTCAACATTAAAAACTATGGAATCAACTTTATTTTGAGAGAGAGAAGCTTGTGGAATTCCATTTAGCTCAACAATTTCATCATTCAATTCAAGTCCAACTTCCTTTATGTAATTACTCCTTAATAACCCCTTAAGCAAAATCTTATTACCGTTCATTGTTCTGTTAGATGAGATGATGAAACTATTTATTTTTCTATTTTCATGATCATGGAAACATTTAGAAGGCTTTAAGTAGAGCTTATTATGTGCTAAGTCGAAATAAAGAATGAACTTTTTTAGAAAATCAAGTCCGACATAGCCTAAAGAGTTTGGATTAGTAAAATAGTATCCGAAATTATGAACCATATTATTCTTCATTTTGTAGCCACAAAGATCTACAACAGGAACCCTGTAAAAATCCATAGAGAATCCTCTTCCATATGAATAATCAAAAACTACTCTCTTTGAATTTAGGCTTTTCGAAACTTTCTGATGCCCTTGTACACCTGTTACTAAAAAGTCGTTAATTCCAGGATCAATTCCAACTTCTCCTGTTATCCTAGTGGAATCATTCACCATTAATGCTATCTCTATATTAAAGCTACCATTCTCTTGTTCCAATAAGTTACAGGACTTTAATGAATCTTTATCAATGTTATCATGTAAGCGGAGATATCCTTCCTTAAGATTTAATTCTATAATTTTGTGCTTCATTAATTGAAAACCAAGAACTGTAAAAATCTCGCGTTTCTTATATGCAGGAAAAGAAGTAAGATCGACAATTGCAGGTTTAAAAGTTTTCGAGCATTCTTTTAAAGAAATTTTAATAGAGTCTTTTGTTTTAACCAGTTTCCTTGCTTTATAAGAATATGCAAACTGTACGCTCAATGCTTCTTTTTCATCAGATTTAAAACCCCATTTACGACAAAAAGTACTATCAAGCAGAACAATGGATGTATCT
>NZ_JBQTGK010000025.1:0-1239 GCF_052400665.1 Marinifilum sp. RC60d5 | reverse complement strand
AGTTATGATCCAAAAGATGAATGGAGTAACTATTCTTTAGAACAAGTACAATTTACCGAATGGTACAAACAATCTAGCGGAAGAGTTGAAGTTACCGACAGCCCTATAGATTATATGTTAGGCGCAGGAATTGGAAAAGCTCTTTTAAATGGTGGTAGAAAATTAGCTGTTAGGGCTGCGGTTAAGGCTGGGAGTAGGAAGGCAACAACCTCAGTAATTAGAAACAATATTCCTAATAGATTAGCAAGAGTAATTCCTGCTAATATTAACAGCAAGACTTTAGGGGCGCCAAATGCAATTGATGTTTTCGTAACAGCTTCTGATGATATTGCAGGCATGAGTTCAAAACAAATTGCCAGAAGGTTAACTATTCCAAATAGTGAAACAGGATTTAGAGTAATTGAATTTAATACTCCGCGTTTTGGAATTAGTTCTCCTATTAACAGATTGGATCCGGGTTTTGTAGGATATGGTAGAACTCTTGGAGGAGCAAGAGAATTCACAATACCTAACCAATTAATACCGAATGATGCTATAATTAATATTATACCATAATGAAAATAAATAAGGAAGAAAATATATTACAAGGAAAATGGGTGCTAGATGGTCATTCACTTAAAAAAGATGAAGTTTGTCAAAGAATAGATTGGTTGGTTTCCAATTTTTTGATTAAAATAAATACGGATATTACTGGTTGGAACACCTTATATCAAGATCCGAATGATTATCGTTACTGGGAACTAACTTATCCTAAGAGTGAGCAATATGGAGGAGGTGCTCCAAAATTAGAAAACATAACTAATGATATGGCTATTGTTAAATATGGGATTGATAATAGGTAATGCTTCAAATTGGTAATGCATCAAATTAACTGATATTAATAATGTGAAATGTAAGAGTTTAATATTCAGTAAAAAAAAACAAATAAAAATGTAGGAAAATAAGCGGTACAATGTATCGCAAACAAAACGTTCATTGATAGTTTAGGTGTGTTTGTCTGTCCCGATTTTTTTCGGGAGTACAATCATCATGTTTATCCGGTGAAATCAATTTGTTAGAGCTGTAAATATTTCACAGGACTCGTTATTACGACCCCGAAGTGGGCCGTTGGTTTGCTATTGATCCTGCATTACAGGCAGCTAGTCCTTACATGGCTATGGGGAATAACCCCATGATGATGATAGACGAAGATGGCAAAACCTGGGGCATATTTAAAGCCATAGGCAATGCTTGGGATTA
>NZ_JBQTGK010000024.1:0-1318 GCF_052400665.1 Marinifilum sp. RC60d5 | reverse complement strand
TATGATCCAAAAGATGAATGGAGTAACTATTCTTTAGAACAAGTACAATTTACCGAATGGTACAAACAATCTAGTGGTAGAGTTGAAATTACCGACAGCCCTATAGATTATATGTTGGGGGCAGGAATAGGTAAAGCTCTTGTAAATGGTGGTAGAAAGTTAGCAGGGAAGGTTGTTGCTAGGGCGGCTGTAAAAACGGCAGAAAAAAAGATTGCTGCTAATACAAGTTTAAATGCACTTTCGCAAGGAATGGTACCTAATGCTGGAGGAAAAATCGTATCCTTTACAACTAAAGAGATGTCCAAGTATTATAGAGTTTTTTCAAGTAACCCAAATGGTGGTGCATTTCTTACGAAAGTCTCTCCAAAATCGAGTTCTTTTGCTAGAAATGGTTTAGCGTTACCAAAATCCAATAGGGCCTCCTTTATACAAGAAGTTATAGTCCCCGAAGGAGTAACTCTTCAAAGATCTAGGACACTTGGTGCTTTTGGTAAAAGAGGTGGATTAGAACAATTTCAAATATTAAATTTTGAACCAAGAATTAAATTTTTACAAGGAGTTCCATTAAAGTAATAAAAACCATGAAAACCATAAAACAATATAATTTGAATGAAATTGTCTTTGATAATCTTAAAGACAAAACAACTAAGGAAATAATTATAGAAGAGGATAAATTGAATATTGAGTTTAATAAAATTATAGAAAGTCAGTTTTCAGGAGGTAATATTGAGGATAAATATGATCGATATAAGACTTTCTTGGGACTAGGTATGTATTCAAAGGCACATTGTGGAGGATTTATCAATTTATACAAAACACTTAGTGAAAAAGGGAACTATTACATCATTTATTCTGGTGTTAATGAGGTTTCAAATTCTCATTATATAGTTACAGTTCATATGATATTGCAAGATTAGTGTGGTATTTTATAATAATAACCGATTCTATTCATAAAAACTATACAAGTAAGCATTGATTTATTTGATTACCTTATAGTCTCGCAAACTCGATTGCAATCAGGACTTCTGGGGCAATAGGATTTTTAATCCTCCAAATGTTCATCTACAGTTTAGGTTTGCCTGTCCCGATTTTCTTCGGGAGTACGATCATCATGCGCGTTACTATGATGCAGAAATAGGTCGTTGGTGGGCAATTGACCCGGTATTGCAGTGTGCATCGCCTTATATGGCAATGGGAAATAATCCCATGATGTTTACCGATGCAGATGGAAAAACGTGGAACCCCTCGCTGCCGCAAGAATCCTTTCTTGTGGCTTGCAGAAAGATAAAGCATAGTAAAGTGCAGAAGTTCTAGTAGA
>NZ_JBQTGK010000023.1:0-1828 GCF_052400665.1 Marinifilum sp. RC60d5 | reverse complement strand
AGCTCAGCTACCTAAATCGTTCCGGGTTGAGAACGGGAAAGGATTGATTTCATCGAACTTCGTTTCGTGCGGCAGCGTGAGGAACTAGAATCTGAACAATCAAACTAAACAATAATAAAATTTCAGAATAAACTTTTTTTATTTAAAACTATTTCGTTTTTAATACCCTTAACTGAAATTTTAATACAGTTTCCTAATAGTTCCTTTTCAATCTTTAATTTCAATTCACACCTATCACACATACTAATATCAGCAAGATTCAAACTATTAATACTCAAAATTTGTTGATCTGGTTTTATATTATTTTGTGAAGCCTCTGTATTATTCCAAACAAATCGTACAACGACTTTATCCTCATTTATTTTATACTTAAACCCAAAGTTGAAAAATTTAGACTTGTTAAAATCTTGGTCTTTCTTCTGTACGTACAACTGTCTTTTTGGAAAATCAAATGTTAATCTAAAATAGTTTAATATTCCTGCACCTACAGACGCAATATTGGCATTACCTATATCTGGTGCAACATAAGTAATAACATTTCTAAGAGTATCTGTTTCAAATTTGAAACCTGGAACGTGTACTACTTTGCATGTAGTAGTATCCTGAATATCACCTAAAATTGTAGTATAGAGACTTCCATTACCTCTCGTAATTTTTTTTTCCCTTAAATATTTTAGATAATTATTCTTAACTTCGAAAGTACCAGTATCACCTAAATCGAATAACATTGTCGACCTGAAACCCTCAACAAAGCCTCCAACAAAACAGGGGCTATCTCCTTTCGATATCTTCTCTTTTTGTTTCTTACCAATATTTTTAAGACCACTTAATTTATCGCTTATTACGATACCTTTAGAATCGAAACTCCAAATGCAAGATCTCATTAAATTATATCCAATTATGCCATCTATATTGCTACAATCCCCACTTGGATTTAAACTACTTTTCGAAAGAACAGAAACTCCTACTTTCTCAAAGTATAAATCATTAAACGAAACATCCAAGAAAGAAAAGTTTACATTCATTTTTGAAAGTCCATCGGTAATGCTATCCGAAAAATAGGTTATTAAACCAAGCTCATCATAAACCTCCTGCGAAATACAACTACTTTGTGCACCAGTATCGAGTAAAAATCGATAAACCTTTTTACTTCCATTCAACTTTACATTAGGTAAGACGTATTTATTATTTTTTATTTCTACTGGTAGATTGATATTAAAATCTTTATTTTTTAATTTGGATGTAGATTGGACTTTTTTATAATTATTACCACAGCACAATATACTGCTAAGAAAAAGAAACATCACAGCTACAAAATATTTCATACTCTATTAAGTTTAAAAAGGATAAGTTAATTAGATTTAACTTATCCTTATTTTCACAATTAATATTAGGTTCTATTTACTCTTTTGATAACTCTACCATCTTTTTTAACTATTTTTTCATCCCATCGACCATCTCCGTCGTGATCAAATTTTTCTACTTCTCTTAGACCTCCTCTGACAGAAACCAATTCTAAATTAGTTATCTTTTCTTTTAATAAGTTTTTCATATAATGATCTATTTCCTTGTTTTAATAACTATAGTTCCATCATTTCTGATAATTTCTTTTATATCCCATTCTCCGTCACCAGTTAAATCAATTTTATTTACCATTCTACCACCCTGAATAGAAGCCAGTTCAACTCCCGTCAATTTTTCAAAATTTTTCATTTCAATAAATTTTAAAATAGCCCTTCCCCACACAAACTTGTATAGTTCTTCCCGTTTAGCTAATTTTGCCCTTAATCAGAGTAGCTCAGCTACCTAAATCGTTCCGGGTTGAGAA
>NZ_JBQTGK010000022.1:0-4018 GCF_052400665.1 Marinifilum sp. RC60d5 | reverse complement strand
GTTTTATCAATCTTGTGATTCTTCACCAGAATTTGGACATTGTATATTCATAAGTTTTTTAATTGCTATTGATTTTATTAATTATTTTCTTCACATTCTCTGAGACTTGAGTATATATTTCTTCGTTATTCTGGTAAAGCCATTCTTTTCCTTTTTGATGTTTTATGACAAACTTTTCTGATTTCCCAATAGCATATCCAGTTCGACTAATTTTATATTCATTGTCAAGATGCTCACAAAGTTCGTTATGAATATCATTGAAAATATCATACTTATTTATTTGCGGATTTCTTTTTTTACCATCCTCAACTATACAAAAGAAATACTTTTCATTTCCCAACTCAAAGTGTAGTACAAGATCATAAGATTTGTTGCTAATTTGGTATGTTTTAATTTTTATAAAAAAACCGTCACCTCCTCTATTTGCTCTTTCTATTTCAACCAAATTATTAATTCCAACTTTTATAAGCGATGCTATTAGACAGTTCACTTTTGTTGATAATAAATATTTATATACATCTGATTTCTTTGCTTTAACTACTTTTGCGGCTTTTAGGTATTCTGCATTACTCAACAAATTAAATATATAGTTATCTACTTTAGAATCATTATTAGTGTTTATGTATTTCTCAAATTCTACAATATGATCTTCAATAAGTTTAACTTTATTTAGACTTTCATCTTCTGTAAGTATAATCTCGAGAATTTCATTGTCCAACTCTTTGTTAAGTAGTTGATTCGTAAGTCTCTTTAGTAGAACTACATACTGTTTGATGGTTTCTCTGACTGTGGCATGATTTACGGCTTCTTTTAAGCAAGCTTGCAGCCAATCAATTATATCATTTCTATATGATAAACATTCATAATGTACTGTAGATTCTAAATCCCCTTTACTTTCATCACTAGGATCGGTACCGTCAAGGGTCAAATAAAACAACTTGCCATTTCCATTTAGATGCTCATGATATCTTTTGAGCTGTTGGTATTGATCTCCAGCGTGAATTTTGTTTTCAATGGCAATTTTTTGATTTTTTTCATTTTCAAGATAAATATCTATTCGTCCTAAATCTACAGTATGTTTTTCTGTAATTACCTTAACAGTATTGTCAACATCAAATTCTCCTTTGCAAAACATTTCTACAAATAGTTTGCAAAAAACAGTACCGAAACCATGAGAGCCATTACAGTTTAAAAGTTCAGCTAAAAAAGCAGAGTGTAAATGTTCTTCGTCGTGCTCTTTTCTTAAGATTGAGAATATATTGAAATCCTCTTGCTTTAAACGGGCGATTTCTTCACTCTTTTCTATTGTTTTACTAACTCTGTCGAGTAGTTTTTTTATTTTTTCTACTTCCATTTTACAGTAATATATATTGGGTTAAAACCGATTCTAATTATTGTCCTTTGAAGTTAACAAAACAATCTAAAACATCAATTCTTTCAAATAAATCAGATACAACTCTCCATAAGCTCTGGCATCGCTCAGTGCTTCGTGGTGATTTAAGGCTATATTGTATTTTTTGCAGCACACATCTAGCGATGAACCATGAATTTTATAGGTGCATTTCCATCGCTCTGGTAAAAGTAAATCGGAGTATTCCACACCAATATCCTTCATGCTTTTTATCAAAACATTACGGTCGAAAGGTTCGTTATGAGCAACAACAGTATTACCTTTGAGCGAGCTATTTATTATAAAGAATCATTTCTTGCCAATAATTGCTTCTTGATATCAAGCTTCATGCTTGACTTTTTTTATAAAGTTGGTGAATACTTATATCGCCCATATAAAAAGCTTCCACCAATTGCAATTGTTGGTGTTTTTGCCTAGTTTCTTCTAATTCTAAAAAGTAATAGTGCTTGTCATCAAGCAAATCCTTATGGGCAAACATGGCTCTTTCCCTCTGCGTTTTTCCTTCGAATCTAAAAGGGAGACTGCAATATATTTCATAATCAAGGTGATTGTTAGCCAAATGTTTTTGGATATACTTAGTCCAATATGTTCCTGTTGAACCACCTAAGCCAGCTACTATAATATATCTGTGACCAGTAGAAAAGAGTTTTACCAGCTCTTCGGGGAAATCACACTTAGCCGTTAAGTCGGGAATAATAATATGTTTTCCATACTTTTTATGAACAGGCTGGTTTAATATTATGCTATTAATATCGTCAGCCAAATCAGTATCATCACACAAAAAATTAACTGTAGTGTATAGGGCAGATTTTTCTTTTTGTTTGATGTATTCTAGAATGCGTGTGCCAGCATCGCCGACAGCTACGAAATGTATGGGTTTACTTGCTTTGTTTAAAGCAAATAACTCTATTGGTATAAGAGGTAGTGCAGAGATCAGCATCATGTTTTTTATGGCATTTCGTCGTTTCATATGATTAAAATTTTATTTTTTTGCCATATGGAAGTCGCATGTCAATTATCGCCGTATGTGCAATCTCCAGATTACATGCTTGTTTCATAAGGCACTTTTTATTTTTTCATAAACAAATATAAAGTGAAATAAAGACAAAATATGTCGGAGTGATAAAATGCAGTTTTTATCAGCAACAATATTATTAGAGATGTTTTAATGTCAAGCCAAATAATTTCAACATATTTAATATTGGGCGGCCTTAATATGTTCTTCTTGAATTTCTTTTTTTAACGATTCAGGTTTTATCACCTTAACCAAAGCCCCATAGGATAGAATTTCTTTTTTGAAATCGAAACTCGGCAAAATTTTTAAGCTTATTCTTAACTCATCATCATTGTCTGCAATTATTTGCTGACTATTGTGTAGCGGAAGGGATTTGATATATTTTCCTTGGTGTGGCACAAAGGATAAGATGATTTCTTCTGCTTCCAGACCTTTGGGTGTGATAATACCAAAAGCGTCTTTAAAAAAGTCATTAAGATCAAAATACTTGTTTCTATTATATTTAAATCTACTGGTTTTTAGACTTTGAAATCGGTCTAGAGCAAAAGTTTTAAACACCGTATCCCCAATTTCGTGTCCTAACAAATACCATCGGTTTGCAAATTCCTTTAATGCATAAGGAGCAACGGTACGTTCTAGGGGCTTATCATCCCAATATTTTTGATATAGAAAACTAACTTGCTTTTTGGTTTTAATGGCTGATAGTAGTTCTTGCAGATACTCAGTACCTCCAACTGCTCTTTTGTCAAATTGAATATACTCTTTAAGATTATCAGATATGTTGAGCGCATTAAAAACATCAAGAGCCTCTAATATACGTTCTCCTTCATAATCATTTTGATCTGACTCAATATAATAGGTGTTGTCTGACTTATTGCAAACTATCTCAATATTATAAGTTGAAGCTATTGCATCCATATCCCTTTTCAGCGTGCGAGAGCTAACAGTAAGATCGTAGCCATATATTTTTGACTCATTCTCAAGATGCTTACTAATATCTTTTAGTGTACATGTACCTCGTCTTATTTTGTTTATTATTAAACGGTGACGTATAGTCATATCTGTATTAGCCATAGGAGAAGTGTTGAGTTATCAATTATATTTAGGAATCTCAAGAATGTTATTTTCTGAAAGAAATAGCTTTACTAATTTATCATTATTTGCCTTGCCAAAGTAAAAATAGTACAAGATTTTATCCCCTTCGATAGTCCGATAATGCACAAACTGCTGGTGCGAGCGTTTCGCTCGTATCTATTTTTAAAGAAAATAATGTAAACAGCCCTCACTTATAGTAAAATGTGAGTAGGGTTATATTGTTCCAAATAATTATAAAATGTTATTTAAATTAGCTTGTAATTTATCTTTGAATAAGGTTTGAGTAGAAAATACAAATTCCACAATAAAGAAGGTTTGTACTTTGTAAGGGTATATTGGATTGATATATTTGTACGAGAACAATATTTTCAATCGTTACTGACAGTTTAGAGTATTGTTGCAAAAACAAAGGCATGTGCCTTTTTGCTTACTGCATAATGCCTAGTCATCTTCATTTAATTTTTAATGATGGGAATTCAGATCCTGGTAAATTGCTT
>NZ_JBQTGK010000021.1:0-5150 GCF_052400665.1 Marinifilum sp. RC60d5 | reverse complement strand
ATTCTGGGGTGTTAAAAGGGGAGTTTAGTCTTCGAAAAATCTTTTTAAAATTTTTTTAGATTTTATTAGGATTTAAAGGTATAAAGTTATTATCTTTGCACTCGCTTTTCCACTCAGATTTTTGAGTGATAAGGAAAGGAAAAAAAGCAGAACGAAAGCGTTCTTTGAAAATACTGAAAACGAAAAAAGTTAGGTAAATACAAGAATAAAACCTTGTCAATAAAATTTACGAAAACTTTGATACATCCAACGAGCAGAATTAAATAAAAACTTTTATACAACGAAGAGTTTGATCCTGGCTCAGGATGAACGCTAGCGACAGGCCTAACACATGCAAGTCGAGGGGTAACATTACTGCTTGCAGTAGATGACGACCGGCGCACGGGTGAGTAACGCGTATGCAACCTACCTTGTACAGGGGGATAGCCCGGAGAAATCCGGATTAACACCGCATAATATGATTGATTCGCATGGATTAATTATTAAATCTACGGAGGTACAAGATGGGCATGCGTAGCATTAGTTAGTTGGTAAGGTAACGGCTTACCAAGACGATGATGCTTAGGGGGTCTGAGAGGATAGTCCCCCACACTGGTACTGAGACACGGACCAGACTCCTACGGGAGGCAGCAGTGAGGAATATTGGTCAATGGGCGCAAGCCTGAACCAGCCATGTCGCGTGCAGGATGACGGCCCTATGGGTTGTAAACTGCTTTTTTACAGGAATAATTACAGATACGTGTATTTGTTTGAAGGTACTGTATGAATAAGGATCGGCTAACTCCGTGCCAGCAGCCGCGGTAATACGGAGGATTCGAGCGTTATCCGGATTTATTGGGTTTAAAGGGTCCGTAGGCGGGCAATTAAGTCAGTGGTGAAATCTCAGAGCTCAACTCTGAAACTGCCATTGATACTGGTTGTCTTGAATTTAGTTGAGGTGGGCGGAATACGTTATGTAGCGGTGAAATGCATAGATATAACGTAGAACACCGATTGCGAAGGCAGCTCACTAAACTAACATTGACGCTGATGGACGAAAGCGTGGGGAGCGAACAGGATTAGATACCCTGGTAGTCCACGCCGTAAACGATGATTACTCGTTGTGCACGATACATTGTGCGTGACTGAGCGAAAGCATTAAGTAATCCACCTGGGGAGTACGTTCGCAAGAATGAAACTCAAAGGAATTGACGGGGGCCCGCACAAGCGGAGGAACATGTGGTTTAATTCGATGATACGCGAGGAACCTTACCTGGACTTAAATGCAGTTTGAACGGCTTAGAAATAGGCTTTCTCTTCGGAGCAAACTACAAGGTGCTGCATGGTTGTCGTCAGCTCGTGCCGTGAGGTGTCGGGTTAAGTCCCATAACGAGCGCAACCCCTATCGTTAGTTGCTAGCAGGTAATGCTGAGGACTCTAGCGAGACTGCCACCGTAAGGTGAGAGGAAGGTGGGGATGACGTCAAATCAGCACGGCCCTTACGTCCAGGGCTACACACGTGTTACAATGGCCGATACAAAGGGCAGCTACCAGGTGACTGGATGCTAATCTCTAAAGTCGGTCTCAGTTCGGATCGGAGTCTGCAACTCGACTCCGTGAAGTTGGATTCGCTAGTAATCGCATATCAGCAACGATGCGGTGAATACGTTCCCGGGCCTTGTACACACCGCCCGTCAAGCCATGGAAGCCGAGGGGACCTGAAGTTCGTAACCGCAAGGATCGACCTAGGGTAAAATTGGTAACTGGGGCTAAGTCGTAACAAGGTAGCCGTACCGGAAGGTGTGGCTGGAACACCTCCTTTCTGGAGTGTGGAGTATCGACAAAGGTTTAGTGAATTAGGTGAGGAATTATTTGGATATTTCCTAGCTTTTTTATTCGTTTTCAACAAATAAATCATACCATAACCCATAGCGTTAGGGTGTTTACACCGCTAAGCGTATAGGTAATAATAGTCCTGTAGCTCAGTTGGTTAGAGCACTACACTGATAATGTAGGGGTCCGCAGTTCAAATCTGCGCAGGACTACTTTATAAGTGATAAGGAAAAAAGGATAAGGGAAAAAAGTTTTAATCACTTTAATCTTAACTACTTTAACCTTAAAACTTTTGCATATGGGGGATTAGCTCAGTTGGCTAGAGCGCCTGCCTTGCACGCAGGAGGTCATCGGTTCGACTCCGATATTCTCCACAGAAAGATACGATGATGTATTTGTAAAGTTCTTTGACATATTGAAAAAAAAATTAAAGTAGAAGTAACCAAAGTAAAGAAACAACGATTGATTTTGGCAACAAGATTAATATTTTGTGAACACAATAAGAAGTAATTAAGGGCGTATGGCGGATGCCTAGGCTCTCAGAGGCGATGAAGGACGTGATAAGCTGCGATAAGCTATGGAGAGGTGCAAATAACCTTTGATCCGTAGATTTCCGAATGGGGCAACCCACTCAGCGATGAGTATTCGAAAGAAGGCAAACCCGGAGAACTGAAACATCTAAGTACCCGGAGGAGAAGAAAACAAAAGTGATTCCCCTAGTAGTGGCGATCGAACGGGGAACAGCCCAAACCTATATTGTTTCGGCAATGTAGGGGTTGTAGGACTGCGATATGAAGAAATAAGTGAAGTGGAATTGTTTGGAAAGACAGACCAAAGAGAGTGATAGTCTCGTACACGTAAGCGAATTAATTCTAGCAGTATCCTGAGTAGCGCGGAACACGAGAAATTCTGTGTGAATTTGCCAGGACCATCTGGTAAGGCTAAATACTCCTGAGAGACCGATAGTGAACAAGTACCGTGAGGGAAAGGTGAAAAGCACCTCGAACAGAGGAGTGAAAAAGTACCTGAAACCGTACGCCTACAAGCGGTCGGAGCACTTTAGGGTGTGACGGCGTGCCTTTTGCATAATGAGCCTACGAGTTACTCCTCACTAGCGAGATTAAGCACTTCAGGTGCGTAGTCGAAGCGAAAGCGAGTCTTAATAGGGCGTAAAGTTAGTGGGGGTAGACGCGAAACTTGGTGATCTACCCATGGTCAGGCTGAAGCTCTGTTAAACCAGAGTGGAGGGCCCAACCCGTTGACGTTGAAAAGTCTTGGGATGAACTGTGGGTAGGGGTGAAAGGCCAATCAAACTGAGAAATAGCTCGTACTCCCCGAAATGCATTTAGGTGCAGCGTCAGAGTCGAGAGTTATAGAGGTAGAGCTACTGATTGGATGCGAGGGCTTCACCGCCTATCAAATCCAGACAAACTCCGAATGCTATAACTTATATCTGGCAGTGAGCCCATGGGTGCTAAGGTCCATGGACGAGAGGGAAAGAACCCAGACCATCAGCTAAGGTCCCCAAATGTATGTTAAGTTGAACAAACGAGGTGAGATTGCATTGACAGCTAGGATGTTGGCTTGGAAGCAGCCATTCATTTAAAGAGTGCGTAACAGCTCACTAGTCGAGCGATCTTGCATGGATGATAATCGGGCATAAAACATACTACCGAAGCTATGGATTTAGATTTAATCTAACTGGTAGGGGAGCATTCTAACGGCGCAGAAGCAGTGTGGTAATGCATTGTGGAGCTTTTAGAAAAGCAAATGTAGGCATAAGTAACGATAAGCGGAGTGAGAAACTCCGCCGCCAATAGACTAAGGTTTCCTGATCAACGCTAATCGGATCAGGGTAAGTCGGGACCTAAGGGGTAGCCGAAGGGCGAACTCGATGGACAACCGGTTAATATTCCGGTACCCGCTATAACTGCGATGGGGTGACGAAGAGATGATAACGCCGCGAACTGACGGAATAGTTCGTTGAAGGACGTATGCGATGATAGATATAGGAAAATCCGTATTTAGAGCTGAAATCTGATAGTACAGCAATGCTACGGCAGCGCTGATAGTGCGTGTAAATTGACTTCCAAGAAAAACCTCTAAGCATCAGGTTATAGTGGCCCGTACCACAAACCGACACAGGTAGTCAAGTAGAGAATACTAAGGCGCTCGAGTGATTCATGGCTAAGGAACTCGGCAAAATCGTCCTGTAACTTCGGGAGAAAGGACGCTCACAGCAATGTGAGCCGCAGTGAAAAGGCCCAGGCGACTGTTTACCAAAAACACATGGCTTTGCAAAAACGAAAGTTGAAGTATAAGGCCTGACACCTGCCCGGTGCCGGAAGGTTAAGTGGAGATGTTAGCTTCGGCGAAGCATTGAAATGAAGCCCCGGTAAACGGCGGCCGTAACTATAACGGTCCTAAGGTAGCGAAATTCCTTGTCGGGTAAGTTCCGACCTGCACGAATGGTGTAACGATCTGGGCACTGTCTCAGCCATGAGCTCGGTGAAATTGTAGTATCGGTGAAGATGCCGATTACCCGCAACGGGACGGAAAGACCCCGTGAACCTTTACTGCAGCTTTACATTGATTTTGGGTAAGTGATGTGTAGGATAGGACGGAGACAAAGAAGTGGTATCGCCAGGTATCGTGGAGTCGCCCTTGAAATACGTCCCTTTGCTTACTTGGAGTCTAACGTCTAACGACGGACAGTGTATGGTGGGTAGTTTGACTGGGGTGGTCGCCTCCAAAAGAGTAACGGAGGCTTCTAAAGGTACCCTCAATACGTTTGGTAATCGTGTGAAGAGTGCAATGGCACAAGGGTGCTTGACTGTGAGACCGACAAGTCGATCAGGTACGAAAGTAGAGCATAGTGATCCGGTGGTTCCGTATGGAAGGGCCATCGCTCAAAGGATAAAAGGTACTCCGGGGATAACAGGCTGATCGCTCCCAAGAGCTCATATCGACGGAGCGGTTTGGCACCTCGATGTCGGCTCGTCACATCCTGGGGCTGGAGAAGGTCCCAAGGGTTGGGCTGTTCGCCCATTAAAGTGGCACGCGAGCTGGGTTCAGAACGTCGTGAGACAGTTCGGTCCCTATCTGTTGTGGGCGTTGGAAATTTGCGAGGATCTGACTCTAGTACGAGAGGACCGGGTTGGACTAACCTCTAGTGTATCTGTTGTGGCGCCAGCTGCATTGCAGAGTAGCTACGTTGGGCAGGGATAAGTGCTGAAAGCATCTAAGCACGAAGCCTACCTCAAGATGAGATTTCCTTTAAGGGTCGTTGGAGACTACAACGTTGATAGGTTGCAGGTGTAAAGGTGGTGACATCAAAG
>NZ_JBQTGK010000020.1:0-5533 GCF_052400665.1 Marinifilum sp. RC60d5 | reverse complement strand
TTTGACCTTTGACCTTTGACCTTTGACCCTTAATTCAAGAGATCCTTCGTCGCTCCGCTTCCCTCAGGATGACTGCATGCTTTGGACCTTGTTTTTCGGTTTTCGGTTGTTGGTTTCCTGGCACTTCTCACTTCTCACTTCTCACTTCTTCCTTCTTCCTTCTTTCTTCTTTCTTCTCCTCTAGCCGGAGGGGCTCTTACCTTTTTCAGATGAAAAAGTAAGCAAAAAATCTTCCGCGCATTAAAAATACAAGCTGAATTTTTGCAATGACTAAGTGCGGCCGCGTGATCTTCGAACAAGTTCTCAGCTTCACGGTCTTACTAAGCCATCACTGCAATTCTTCTCGCATTTTTCATGATGCGGATCCCGAGCCACCGGAAAATTTTTAATTATTAATTCTTAATTACTCATTATTAATATGTTTGCCCTACAGGCAAAAAACAAATTACCATTTATTTTTAAAGACCTTTGGATTTTGGACTTTGTTACTTGAAACTTGGAGCTTTGACCCTTTGACCTTTCGACCTTTCAAGACTTTTCCAGACCTTTCGATTTTGGACTTTGGGTTTTGTCATTTGTATTCCTTTTTTTTTGAGATCCTGAAACGAGTTCAGTACCGAGCTTTTGCGAGATCTCCGAAGGTCATGACTGCAAACTTTGGACCGTATGGCATTTGTGAAAATTCGTTCCATTTGTGTTATTTGTGGACTCTTTTTGACCTTGATTGAAGAGATCCTTCGTCGCTCCGCTTCCCTCAGGATGACTGCAAACTTCGGACCTTTCACCTTTAACCCTTCAAGACTCTTCCAGACCATTTGACTTTTCGACTTTTCGACTTTTTCGACCTTTAGGCCTTTCGACTTTAGACTTTGGACTTTGGACTTTGTTACTTGAAACTTGGAGCTTGGATCTTGGATGTTGGAGCCTGGAACTTCCCTTCCTTACTTCTTAAAAAATTTTCGCAGTAAACGCTTACCCAGGCTTAACGATTCATGATCTTCGTCGTAATAACCGTTCCCATATCCATAGCCACCATAATTTTTACCATAACCGTAACCATTGTGCACAGCATCGTTTAGCACAATACCTACCTGAAGAATATTTTCTTTCTCGGCAAGCTGATTAATAAACTTAATCTGATTTTTATTGGAATACCCCTGTCGCAGGACAAATAGGTTGGCATCGGCATGTGTTCCTGTTAGTATACCATCGGTAACCAAAGTAACCGGCGCATTATCCAATATAATGTAATCGAAATCTTTTTTTGCTTCTTCTATAAAGTTTGCAAAAGCATCGGTTCCTAGCAACTCTGCCGGATTTGGCGGAATAGGACCTGAATTTACAAATGACAGATTTTTAATATG
This sequence comes from Marinifilum sp. RC60d5, assembly GCF_052400665.1. Lineage (NCBI taxonomy): Bacteria > Pseudomonadati > Bacteroidota > Bacteroidia > Marinilabiliales > Marinifilaceae > Marinifilum > Marinifilum sp. RC60d5. Next base: position 4,169 of record NZ_JBQTGK010000020.1, on the reverse strand, counting down.
AGTAGTTTGAATAATCTCCTTCAGAGAATGATTTCCAATTAGATAAGTCGATAGTCCTGATTTATTATCCACATCAAAAATGGAATGCAAACGAGGTTTACGAAGATCGCAACCTACCAGCAAAACTTTTTTGCTATCCATGGCAATGATACCCGCCAGGTTAAGAGAGCTAAAGGTTTTTCCCTCTCCCGGAATCATGGAGTGAAGAGCCAATACCTTACATTCCTTATTTTGCTTAAACAGATATTGCAGATTGGTACGTAAACCACGAAACGACTCGGCAATTCCCGATCGGGGATGTTTGGCAATGGGTAACTCACTGGAATAATTGTTGTGAGCAATCTCACCCATTATTGGCAGTTTACTCTCCTTCTCGATATCCTCTTTCGATTGAATAGAATCATTAAAATAATCGCCTACCACAATTACCAGAAATGGAATGGCACAACCTAAAATCACTCCAACAATTAGGTTAATAAGTGTTTTAGGTCCTGTTTTCTCGGCTGTTTCTACACGCGCAGGATCCAGTATCTGAGCATCAGACACATTCGATGCGGTTGTAATGGCTGCTTCGGCTCTTTTCTGCAATAGGAAAGTATAGAGTTCATTATTTAAATCAAAACGGCGCTTTATGTTTATCAACTTCTGCTCTGTTTGCGGCAAACCAGCCAGCTCCATCTGAATTTTATTCATTCGCCTGTTTAAAGCATTCAAATTTACTTCAGCATTAGACAGTAAATTTCTTAAATTCTCACTCAAAGACTCGCGTGTATTTTTAATTTCCTGATTAAGCATAATTACAGAAGGATTCTTTGCTCGGGCCACCACCGATAAAGAAGATCTTTTTCCATACAACTCGCCTAGTTTTACTACCTGTGCATTTAGTCCGGCATCAACAATGCCCACGACCGAGGGCACTACCATCAACTTCATTTGCTCCGAGTCGCCCATATAAGTTTGCAGGTTCTTAAAATACTCCAACTGACGTTCTGCAAGAGCTTTTTCAGATTCCAATCCTTCCAGCTTCTCAACTACTAATCCAGCTTCCTGACTCAAATCCACAATTCCATTCTTAGATCTGAAATCAGAGAAATTCTCTCCCGCCCGATTCAGGGAATCCACAATTCCATCGAGCTGCATATCAATAAATCGAACGGTATTCTCGGAGGTACGGTTTTTCTCGCTCAAGCCATACTCCATATAAACACGAATCAGTTCGTTCATGTAGTCTACTTCCCGCTCAGGAATAGTCCCTTCGTAAGTGAGAATAATACCATCGGCTTTCTTGGTTGCCAAACTCACATCTAAATTTTTCAGACTTGCTTTGGTTAACTCATCTAAATTATTAATCTTAAAATAATATTGTTCATCAGTTAACTCAATATTTTCATTTTTACTGATCACAAAATTAAAATACTGATTCTGAAAACGCTCTCCGTATTTTCCTGTACCCGTAAAGTCAATCTTGTGTTCCACCGAATTCTCAGTATAATCCCCATCAACCACCAATTTATAGCTATCATTTGCTTGGGGAGCAATCTCAATGGCCAGTCCGCTAATATTTTTAGCACCTTTAGTTAATTCTACCTTAAATGGAGAATTTTTGTAAAGCCCTACATCTTTTAAAACTCCTTTTTGATACCAGGAAACCTCACGATTTAAATCCTCCAGAGCCTTACGGTTCAAAGTATAAGACTTTAACATCAGAATATGATTCTCAATATTGGCCTTGCTGCCCAAATCGAATCCCTCAAACAACTGATCAATGCCCATAGATTGCGATTCATCATTAATCAGCACCGAAGCACTCAGACTATAAGTCGAAGGTTTCGATTTGCTCACTAAAAATCCAAGTACACATCCTAAAAATCCGCACAGCACAAACCAGTGCCATTTCGATAGAATCCGAAACAGAAACTCTTTTACATTGGTTCCTTCTTCCATCTCGAAATATTCCATCATTTCATTTAAATTGTTGTTATTCATATTCAGCGCATATATTTTTGCCCACAATGAAGCGGGTGTTTTTTTGATTAAAAGTGTAAAGGTTTAAAAGTGTAAAAGTGAAAAGGTGTAAGAGTGTAAGAGTGTAAGAGTGAAAAGGTGTAAGAGTGTAAAAGTGTGATTTAGTATTTCATTGATTTTTTTAGGTTCACAATACTTCCTGAAAGTAAACTGAATTTTTCTCTTAAATCCTTTGCTTTCTCTTTTTTTATATATTCCAGATCTTCGGCAAGATATAACATACTTCTCACCTCTCCTCCTGATCCCTTTGCAATATCAAGAAATCGTTTAAATTCTTTCCCAGATTTTCTTTCAAAGCCTTCTGCAATGTTATTCATTACAGAAACAGCAGCACGCTGAATCTGATCTCTAAAGCTATAATCTTTACATGAACTGAGTTGCTTATAAACCTCGTTGACAAGCCTTCTAGATTCTTGCCAAATCATTAAATCCTCAAATTGTTTGATTGTTCCCATGATTACACTTTTTCACCCTTTCACCTTTTCACACTTTTTCACCTTTTCTCCTCTACAACACATTCAAAATCAATATCAGCGTAGACACAGTTGATAAAAACAGTGAATACATGGGAGAATTTAGTTTTACATTTTTGTATTTATCCGGTTCTACATACACCACATCGTTGGGCTGCAGAAAAAAGGCTTCGGAGGATAGGAATTTTTTATTGCTCAAGTCCAGGCGAAAAGTTTTACTCCCTTTCTCGCTGGTACGCATTACCAATACTTTCTGTATTCTTCCGTAATCGGTAACCCCGCTGGCCATGCTAATGCCATCTAAAACGGTCATGTTATTATTGTAATTGTAGTACATGCCCGGATTTTTCACCTCTCCCAAAACGGTTATTTTAAAACTCAACAATTTTACCTTAACCATGGCATCTTTTATGTATTCGTCGGCTTTTAACTGAATGGCTTCACGAGCTGCATTTAATGTTTTACCAGCCACAGCAACCTTGCCAATCACCGGTAATTTTACATTACCCGAAAAATCGACCTGAAAACCATTTAAATACTGAGAAGATGGTTGTCCGTAGTTTTGTGATGTACCTCCCGTGGTTCCCATTCCCTTGGTAGGATTGAACATGGCATTCACCTCCGGACTCATCGATTGAATGTCTACATATAAGTTGTCGTTGGTTTTAATTACGTATTCTGCAACTTTCCCGGGTAATCCTTCCAACATCTCCTGATCTCCTGTATTGTTCAGGTATACAAGATCTTTACTAGACCTGCAGGAACTTCCCAATATCCCCATTAGGGCCACCAGGCAAAATAAAAATAGTTTGTTCATTGATTCGTGCTATAATTAATTCAGTTTACAAAAATATAAAAAGTATTTCTCGGTAAAACAGAATTGTGTTATTTGTATTGATTTTGTTGTGGCTTGTGGCTAAGTAATGAGTATTGGATCTTTTATTTTTTCACTTTTGACCTTTGATTTTCTTTCTTGTCCTCATTTCCTCTGTCTTTGCGAGGCGGAGGAACGAGGCCGCGGCAATCTGTTTATTTTCTTATGATGATGATAGCTTTCGCGATGTTTTTGATGACTTTACCTGGCAGTGCAGTGCTTGATTTTTGACCTTCGACCTTTAATTTTCTTTCTTGTCCTTTAGCCGGACGGGCTTTTCATTTTTGGCTTGACCCAAAAACGAAACAAAAAGGTCAAGACTGCGCCAATCGGTGACCCATCACGCTTTAAAGGCTAAACAGAATAATATTCGCTCGTTCCTCACTCATGGAATTCTGTTTTTAACGCCTTCTGCAGCTATGGGTACCCCACCTGCTTTGGCAATGTCGGACTGCCCTGTTTCGGCTTTTTAATTTTTAATTCTTCATTATTAATTTTTCTTTGTCCTCATTCCCTCTGTCTTTGCGAGGCGGAGGTACGAGGCCGCGGCAATCTGTTTATTTTCTTATGATGATGATAGCTTTCGCGATGTTTTTGATGACTTTACCTGGCAGTGCAGTGCTTGACCTTCGACCTTTGATTTTCTTTCTTGTCCTTTAGCCGGACGGGCTTTTCATTTTTGGCTTGATACAAAAAACGAAACAAAAAAAATCAAGACTGCGCCAATCGGTGACCCATCACGCTTTAAAGGCTAAACAGAATAATATTCGCTCGTTCCTCACTCATGGAATTCTGTT
>NZ_JBQTGK010000019.1:0-12991 GCF_052400665.1 Marinifilum sp. RC60d5 | reverse complement strand
AAAGAGAAAGCCCCTCCGGCTAGAGGAGAAGAAAGAAAATTAAAGATCCAAAAAGCAAAATCCAAAGTGTCGAAAAGTGAAAAAGTAAAAAGGTGGAAAAGTGAAAAGGTCCAAAGTTTGCAGTCATCCTGAACTCGTTTCAGGATCTCAAAAAAAAAAGGAACTCAAATAAGACAGATAATACGAACAACACAAATCTAGCTGATAGCTGAATACAAAAAAAGGAATGCCTTAATAAATTAAAACATCCCTTATTATAAAAACTAACTAATCAATCACTTCCAAAACATCTTATCAACACTAACTCCTCTATTGGGCCATTCAACACTCGAAATATACCATTGTCCGTCTTCGTCCTGAAAAATTTCAGGAGCATGTGCATTTAAAACTGCCACTTCTTTTTCATGATCTGTACCAAAATTCAGAAGATCATCAGACTGTAAGACGTAGGTTTTGTGCTGATATGCTCCAACTATTTCTTTTTGATCCCAAACTCCATCCCACGAGCAAACAAACAGATAAAAAGTATTGTTGTGAAATAGTAAGGAAGGAGACTCCGGATCGAAAGTTTTAGTAGTGAAAATAGTAAACGGCTCACTCCAATGAACAAAATCAGTAGATTTTCTCATGTTCACACATTTGGTAGAACAGTATACAATATAATAAGTTCCATTATGATACAATAAATTTGGATCGCGAGCATCCCCAAACAAAGTTTCTGTACTTTTATCTCCTTCAATTTCAGAAAATAAATTTCCTTTTGGCTCCCAATTGTTCAAATCTGAAGATACTGCCAAACGAATAGGACTGTGCCCGTAAACCATCTGATACAAACCATCTTTTTTAATGATGTAAGGTGCATGGTTTGCAAGAATCTCTCCCGGACGATCCTTTGGAGTCAAAATTTTAGGCAAATCGCTATAATGATGCTTTTTTAAAGTCTCCTTAAAACTTTTAGCAGAAGACATTGCATGAAAAGAAGCATATTCTCCATCGTGTATTGCTTTCCCTAATGGCTTTGCCTCCACCAAAGGATGCGTAATACCAAATATATGCCATTTCCCATCCGCTCCTTTTACAAAAGTATGATCGTTCGCAACCCACTCATCATGCCAATCACCCTCTTTTAAGTAATCAGTATCAGGACCAAAATATCTATCGCCTGCAGGTTTATAAACCCATTCGAATTGATTCTCTTGAATTGGCACTACTATTTTCTTACGATCCTTATTTTTACATTGCACAAATAAGAAGACTAATACTACGAATAAGAATTTATATTTTTTCATGCTTTATTTTCTAAAATTGAATTTTAAAAACCAAAGCGATCTCTTCCTCTGTCTTTCCTTTTACTTTTATTTGTAATCCATTTGCTGTTTGTTTCCAGTTTAAATCATTAGCACCACTAAGGAAAGAAATGGATTTTACAGCTCGCGATTCTAATGTGTTTCCAATAGCCAGGGACTTAATTGTGTAGCTTCCATTATCTGAATTATCAAGAGCTATGGCATATAAAACATCCCCTTTGCTGGTAAACCTGATATCCTTAGAAGTTAAAGAAGCATTCTTCCCTTCGGAATGATGTCCTTCACTGGCTTTTGTGGGTCCCTCGCCAAAAATTTTCCATGGACGCGTAGCATAAATTGCTTCGCCATTAGCCGCTAACCAGTCCCCCATTTCTAAAAGCACATCTTGCTGATCCTGAGGAATTGTACCATCAGCTTTCGGCCCTACATTTAAAAGCATTGTACCATTTTTACTCACAATATCAACCAAATCATCTAGTAAGTCGTTTGCCGATTTACTTTCCCAATTACTTACATAACACCATGAGTTTTTTCCTATAGAAGTATCGGTTTGCCAGGCATCTTTTCTGATATCGGAAAGCTTACCTCTTTCAATATCCAGCACGTTTGTTCCTTCGGGGAAAGACTCGTAATACATATTTTTACTCTGAAGAACCACCTCTTTATTATTATCTAATCCCATATTGTAATAATAAGCAGCTAACTTAGGATGATAAGGTGCATATTCAGCACGATCCCAATAAAAATCGAACCACAAAATATCCGGCTGATAGTTATCTATGATATCAGTCGTTCTTCTCCACCACAAGTCGATAAACTCCTTGCTAACAGGAGCATATCTATCATGTGCCGGACCATATAAATCTTCAAATTCCGGATTTCCAGTATCAAAACGATCTTCATGATTGTAATAATCCCAGTTAAAAGCAAAATGCGATGATGCCCCGAACTTTAAACCAGCAGCTTTTGTAGCTTGTTTTAATTCCTTGAGCACATCCCGTTTTGGACCCATTTTTACAGAGTTCCAGCGGGTAACTTTAGAATCGTACATGGCAAAACCATCGTGATGCTCAGCCACGGGAACCACATATTTTGCTCCTGCTGCTTTAAATAGGTTCACCCATTTTCTGGCGTCGAATTTTTCGGCCTTAAACATTGGAATAAAATCTTTGTATCCAAAAATAGAAGGATGACCGTATGTTTTTACATGATGCGTATAAACAGGATGAGTTCCTTTCTCTGATTTTGCCGGATCAACCTGATGCCAGAGCATAGAATCCTGATACATTTGTCGTGGATACCACTCACTACTGAAGGCTGGTACAGAATAAGGTCCCCAATGGATAAATATGCCAAATTTGGCATCCTCAAACCATGATGGGATCTCATATTTTTTAAGAGATTCCCAATTGTCTGCATATTTGCCTTCTTCCTTTTTATTTTCAGCACATCCGGCTAATAAAAAGGATACAATACATACTAATAAAGTTATTCTTTTCATTGTTAATCTATCAATTACTCTTTAATTTTCAATTATATGCAGAACATTTGTAACAAAGCCAAACCCTTACTAGTTTGGTTTGGCTTTGTACAATTATTGATCTACTCACCAGTTTTTATTAGTGTGGTAAAGGTTCGCTAGGATATTCGGTTAAAGAACCACCCGAATTTCCTTGCTCGGTAAGACCTATTGGCATATAAATATGCTTGCTCCAGTCTACACCAGGATAAATAGCACCCATTACACTTGGCGCTCTTCCACTTCTTACCAAATCATACCATCTGTCGCCTTCTCCCGCTAACTCAACACGTCTTTCGTACCAAAGTACATCAAGGGTAGTACTAAATCTTGAAGGATAAGTTGCAAGTAACTCATCAACCCCATCAAAAGTAGCTGAACCACCATAAACATGATTTTTACGCACTTCATTAATAAGCGTTTTTGCAGCAGCCTCATCAGCCGAAGTTCCTCTTAACTTACACTCTGCCAACATTAGATACACATCCGATAAACGAATAATACGTTCACTACCGGGTCTGTTCAGTAATTTGATACCTATATAATCGTAATCTTTCCACGAAGAATATTTTTTCTGTGCATAGCCCACAAAATCTAACTGATTATACTGTTCTGTTTGCCATGCTATTTGCTGATCTTCAGCTCTTCCTGCATTCACATCGGTTACCAACTCATCGTAAGTCCAGGCAACAGCCGTTTTTCTGGCAACATCATCAGGTAAATAGTAGTCCATCAAATCATTTTGAGGAAGTAAGAATCCCCATCCTCCATCAATCAAATCATTTCCTGGATATCCACGAGGACCACAAAATTGAACCCAGAAATTTCCTTCTGATAATTCATCTACTTTTTTCCAATTGCTTTTACCACTTTTTGTAGAGCGCTGAATCTCGAAAATAGATTCCGAATTATTTTCGGCATGAGGAACAAACAATTGTGTGTAATCGGTAAAAAGGCTATAATTTGGATTGTCGATTACAGATTGTAAATAACCCGCCGCCTCGTCGAACGTTGCTTTGTTATCATTATCCCAGTCGGCCTTATAAATAAGCACCTTACCCAATAATGCCTGAGCAGCTGCCTGAGTGATACGACCAACATTAAAAGCATCATGAGCAATTTCCAACACTGGAATCGCAGCTTTTAGGTCATTAATAATCAACTCATTTACCGCCGAACGATCCTGTCTTTCAAATCTCATATCTTCCGGGAAAATGGTCTCTGTAACAGTAGGACATGGTCCGTAAGTTCTTAGTACATCGAAATGGTACCATGCTCTTAAAAATTTTGCCTCCGCCTTGTAAACATCAGCTTCTGGACTTTCAAACTCTGAGTTAATTACTAAATTGGCGCGATAAATACCTGTATAGTTCTTTTTCCAAATTCCATCGGAAGCCGAGTTCACAGCATTATTTTTAAAATCTTCCAAAGCCTGTACATCTGGCTGATCGCCCTGTCCGCCGCCACCGGTTTTCATATTATCAGAACGAATTTCGCTAAAAGGAACAACAGAGCTGCTAATTCCTCCCCATTGCAAAGGATCATAGGCTGCCATTAAAGCTGCAAACATCTGCGCATCTGTTTGATAAAAACTATCCTCTGTAGATTTATTCACAGGATCATTCTCCAGAAATGAATCTGAACATGCTGCAGCAATAAGCAAAACTGCAAACATGAATATATATTTTATTTGTTTCATATGTTTAAATTTATTTTCTGTTGTAATATAAATTAGAATCCTACGTTAAGACCAAATCTTACAGTTCTTGCTTGTGGGTACATTGAGTAATCCAATCCTGTATTCAGAATATTCCCTTCCATTGCACCAACTTCAGGATCGAACATTGGATAGTCGGTAAATACAGCCACATTATCGGCAGCAGCATAAATTCTTACTTTCGATAGTTTTACTGCATTGATCCATCTGTTTGGTAATGTATATCCCAATTCCATAGTTCCAATTTTAAAGAAAGAGGCATCTTTAACATGAAATTCTGAAGCATTTCTAACATTATTATTAGGATCGTTTAAAGTCAATCTTGGCACTCCATTGTTATCGCCTTCTTTTTGCCATCTGTTTAACCAGAAATCAGGTAAGTTTGAACGACCATAAGCCTCATCTCTATACTGAGCCATCCATACATCAACATCGGCTTTTCCGTGCATCATCATGCTAAAATCGAAACCATTCCATTTTGCATTAATGCTTACACCATACGTCCATTTTGGCCATGGATTACCAATATCTGTTCTATCATCAGGAGTAATTTCCCCATCTCCATTGGTATCGTGCCATTTAAAATCACCAGGCTGTGCATTTGGATACATTACACTATTAATTTCAGATTCATTTTGGAAGATTCCATCAATCTTGTATCCCCAGAAAGTTCCGATAGGTAATCCTTCCTGCATACGAGTTACATTGGTTGAGTTTTTCCAATATCCACCTTCTTCGTATCCGTTATCGTTACCCACTTTTTTAACTTCGTTTTTAAGGTAGGAAGCGTTGGCATTAACTGCAAAATCTACTTCACCTACTTTAAAGTTATATCCAATTTGGAATTCGAAACCGGTATTTTTAATCTCTCCGGAATTGTAGTAAGGAGCATCATTACCTCTAACAGCCTCTACAGTACGCTTAAACAACAAGTCTTTGGTAGTTTTAGTATAATAATCAGCGCTCGCCCTTACTTTACCATTATAGAAAGTCATATCTGCACCAATATTTAATTGCTCACTGGTTTCCCATTTTACATTAGGATTTACCAGGTTGGAAGGAGAAGATCCGGTTATAACAGAACCCCCACCAAGAGTGTAGTATCGGTCGTTAGCAATTGTTGATGTATATGAGAAAGGACTAATTGACTCGTTACCATTCTGTCCCCAGCTGGCACGAAGTTTTAACACATCAAAATTTTCAATGTTCCAGAAATCCTCGTTCGATACATTCCAACCAAAACTAACACCAGGAAAAACAGCATATCTATCGTTTGGACCAAAATTAGAACTACCATCACGACGCATTACAATTTCGGCCATGTATTTTTCCTGATAATTATAACTCAATCGACCAAAATAAGAAGAAATGGTATGTACTGGATTTGCTGTACCGTAGTTAGTAGCACCCTCGGAGCTACCAGAATTCAACCACCAGAAATTATCATTTGTATCTGCTTCGGCAGGATAAGCAGTTCTGGAACCACCTAAATTTTCATAGGTATTCTCAGAAGCCGATGTACCTACTAAAGCTGTAATGTGGTGATCTCCTAAATCTTTTGTGTAGGTTAACGTATTCTCCCACTGCCAAAAGGCCGAGCCGTATGAATTTTGATTTACTCTGTTAACATCCGAAAAACTAGAAGCGTTGTGGAAATATTTTGGATTAAAACTTCTGCTTCTGCCGCTATTAAAATTAGCCGCAAAATCTGTTTTAAAAACAAAATCTTTTAAGAACGTAATTTTTGCATAAGTATTACCATATACTCTTTCGCTTCTGTTATATCCGTTCGAACTAATAGACATAAATGACATTGGATTCCACATTCTGGTAAATGGCACAGAAGTAACTCCATAACCACTCTCATCCGCAGGAACCTGACCATCACCATAAACAGGAGTCGTAGGATCCATTAGTAAACCATAGTAAACAGCATTGTATCCATTCGTTCCAGTTGCAATACCACCTTTATCGATATGTGTAAAGTTGATATTAGCACCCACAGTTACATGTTCGTTAATATCAAAAGAGGCATTCATTCTGGCGTTGTAACGCTTAAAGAAAGATTTATCCAAATCTCCACCAATGATACCATCCTGATTACGATAGCCCAGTGATAATAATACACTTCCTTTTTCGCTACCCATGGTTGCGGTAACATTGTGTTCCTGAACCGGAGCTGTAGAAGTAATCGCATCTAACCAATCGGTATCAATACCATTATTTTGTGTTGGCATTGATGCAGGATATTCAGATCCATCGTTTGCATAATACTCTTTCATTAAGGTAAGATACTCATCGGTGTTTAGCAGGTCTGGCTGATTAAAAGCCGACTGTACACCATAAAAACCGTCGTACGTAAGAGTTGTTTCACCTTTTTTACCTTTTTTAGTGGTAATTAAGATAACACCATTAGCAGCTCTGGCACCATAAATAGCCGCCGAAGTTGCATCTTTCAATACCTGTAGTGATTCAATATCATTTGGATTCACTGAATTCATATCGTCCATTGGCAAACCATCAATTACATATAATGGATTTGAGTTACCATTGGTACCCACTCCACGAATTGTAATTTTAGGACTAGATCCTGGCTGACCCGAAGATTGAGAAACCACGACTCCGGCTGCACGTCCGGTAAAAGCCTGATTTATATCTGCAGGTCTGGATTGCAGGATATCCTCCGAATCCATACTACTAATAGAACCGGTAACAACACTTTTTTTCTTAACTCCGTAACCTACCGCTACAACTTCATTAAGACTAATAGCATCGTTCTTCATTTGTACATTCAAATTTGATCCTTTGGCACTAATTTCCTGAGTTACCAGTCCAATAAAACTAAATACCAAAATATCTCCATCGTTTGCAGAAATAGAGTATTTTCCATCTATATCTGTAACGGTACCATTAGTGGTTCCCTTAACAATTACGGTTACGCCGGGAAGCGCTAAATTTTCTTCATCTGTTACAAGCCCTTGTATTTGGTTTTGCGCAAATGCACTAAAGTTAAACATGAGCAATAGAGTTAGAATAAGTCCCAATTGACTTTTCTTCCCTAGCAAATAGAAAAATTTCTTTTGTTTCATAAAATTAAAAGTTTAGTTAATCATGCTCAAATATAAGCCTGTGCATTTCTTTCAGAAGGGGGTAATTTTTGGCAAAGCCAGGGGTGTGAATATATGGGGTCTTTTTTGAGAAAGGAAACGTTTTCGAAAATCGGCTTTTTCTTAATTTTTTAAAAAGATAATTTGAGGGGTATTTTTTTACAATCCAGGGGGAGTAATTGTATAAAAAGCCTTATTTACAAAGAGATAAAACAGCTTGTGAAAAACAAAAAAATGCGGGCCATGATCTCATTTCATGGCCCGCACTCACTAACTCTTTCTATTTTATTTTCATTTTTCAGGCTTCATTTTTTCCTTAGCATATTCCGACGGATTAAGCTTAAATTCCTTTTTAAAACAAGACCTAAAATATTTTAAATCGGAAAAACCAACTTCATAAGTTACATCGGCAACTGTATATCTGCCGGTTTTTAATAATTGGCAGGCGCGCTTTAAACGAACATTACGAATAAAGGCACTGGCCGTATGTCCGGTTAATGCTTTTAACTTTTTATTGATATTTACCTGCGGCATACCATATAAACTTGCTAATTTCTCCACCGAGAATTCAAAATTTGAGATGTTATCTTCAATAATCACAAGTAACTTATTCAGGAATTTCTCATCAAAAGATGTTGTGGTCACCTCCGAAGGTGTTATCTCTATTGATTTTCGGAATCTTTGTTTTAGCTCATCTCTATTTTTTAAAACACTTGCAATTTGCGCTTCCAGCACTTGTAAATCGAAAGGTTTTGGTACATAAGCATCGGCACCCAGCTGAAAACCTTTTATGGAATCTTCGGCCGAAGTTTTGGCTGTAAGTAAAATAATAGGAATATGACTGGTTTGTTCCTTAGTTCTAATTTCCTTGCAAAGCTGAAAACCATCTTTTACAGGCATGGCAACATCACTTACAATAATATCAACATCATATTGTTCGGCCATATTTATTCCCTCCTGGCCATTAATAGCCCTGTAAACCTCATAATAATCGCCAAAAGATTCGCTTAAAAAATTCAACAATTCATCATTATCCTCCACAATAAGGAGCTTGTAATGATTTGGTTTTGCATCAAAATCGTTCTTCAGATCTTTAGAAGTATAAGTTTCTTCAAGCATTTTTATTTTGGCAATCGATTTTACACCTTCAGATTGATCTTTTTCAAGATCAGATAATTTGTAATGTTCTTTTCCCCTTTTAAGCTTTAATTCAAAACAACTACCTACTCCTTCGGCACTGTTAAAGCTAATTTCACCTCCATGTAATTCGGCCAGTCCCTTTGAGAAAGACAAGCCAATTCCCGTTCCGTTACTATCGGCCTGTTTTAATTTGTCTCCCTGATAAAATCGTTCAAAAACATGAGGCTGCATTTCCTGGGGAATTCCTATGCCATTATCCTTAACCTGAATAAGAATATGATTGCTTTCTAAGTGAAGAATCAAATCAATTTGTCCTCCTGCCTTTGTAAATTTAAAGGCATTGGAGAGTAGGTTGTACACTATTTTTTCAATTTTATCGCTATCAATCCATACATAAGCTTCCTGTTCCTTAAGCGAAAAATTGAACTGAATATTTTTATTGGAAGCCACCTCGGCAAAGGAAGAATAAATTTCTTTTAACAATTCTACTATATTTAAATGCCTTACTGATAAACTCATTTTATCGTGCTCCATTTTCCTAAAATCCATCAGCTGATTTATTAATCGGAGCATAAGTGCAGAGTTTCGCTGTATGGCCATACATTTTGCTTTTGCCTTAGGCGATAATTCTTCTTCCCGCTGAAGCAATTTTTGCACTGAACCAATAATAAGAGTTAGTGGAGTTCTGAATTCGTGTGATATATTCGTAAAAAATCGAAATTTCATCTGATTTAATTCCTCAATTTTCTCTTTCTCGAAATGTTCCATCAGAAGATCATTTTTCTGTTTTATCCTGATAAAAGAGAAACGCTGAAAAAACCATAAAATATAAACCAGCACTATTAAATAAATTACCATTGCAGCATTACTTTTCCACCAGGGTGGCACAACAAGGACTTCAATTTCACGGGCTTTCTCAGACCATATTCCATCGTTATTGGAAGCATACAACTTAAAGACATAAGTTCCGGGATCAAGACTGGTGTATTTGGCAAATCTCTCGTCGGAATTTTTAATAATCCAATCTTCGTCGAAACCTTCGAGCATGTATTTGTACTTGTTTTTTGTGGGAGCAGAAAAATGTAAGGCCGAAAAATAAATGGCAAAACTGTTCTCCGAATATTTTAATTTTATCCTTTGGGTTTGGTTAATTGCCTTAGTAAGAACCTCTCGCTTATTTACAAGTTCGCCTACTTTAACAGATTTGTTAAGCACCTGTAAATCGGTAAACGCAACTTTAGGTGGCATCATATCGGCATTTATCTCTTCGGGATAAAAAGTATTAAAACCATTTACACCTCCAAAAATCATCATTCCATCGCTTAGCTTACAGCATGCCAGCTCACTAAACTCATTATCCTGTAAACCATCACTCACATCGTAATTCATAATGCTGTAGTTCTCAGTATTGAACTTACTTAAGCCCTTATTCGATGATATCCACAAATTTCCCTCCTCATCTTCCAGAATTCCTTTAATCACATTATTGGGAAATCCATCGGAGGTATCAAATCGGGTAAACGTAATGGAATCGATAGTTTCATGACAATTGACACGATTAAGTCCACCTCCCATTGTTCCGGCCCATAAATCTCCTTTCGAGGATATAAAAAGTGGTAATATATAATCGTTACTTAAAGAGTTTTTATCCGCTCTATTATTCCTGAAAACTTTAAAAAATGGCTTTTCTTTTTTTAGCTCCTCAACCGTTAAAAGGTTGATACCTGCATCGGTACCTATCCACATATTGCCCATAGAATCCTGTAAAAGACTACGAATAATATTAGACGATAAACCTCCCTCAATTGCTTTTGCTTTGTAATTTAGTAAATGATATTTCCCCTCTTTCTTTTCATATTTATATAAACCTTTCGATCCATAGGTTCCCAGCCATATATTACCATCTTTATCTTTTAAAGAGGTAAAAATGGATGCAGAAATTTTATCGCATAGTTCTTCCTTACTTATTGGCGACAGTTGATCCGAATTTTTAAAACACTCTAAAGTTTGCGGAAATGCGGCACCAGCCCAGATCTCTGACTCTCCATTTTCTTTATCGGTTTCAATAATGGAGTAGATTCTATTTTCAACTTGATATTCGTTCACAAAATAGTGTTCAAATCCAGACTCAAAATTTCTCCCTTTACTGGTGTTCAGAAAGTTTACTCCCCCTCCTTCTGTTCCGATCCAGATATTTTTATTGCTATCCTCAAAAACCGATCTAATCTTATTACTCGAAAGACTACCAGGCAGGCTGGTATTCTTGTAGTGACCGATTTTTTTTCGTTTGGGATTGTATTTGTTCAGTCCTCCGCCATTGGTCCCAATCCATATAATTCCCGATGAGTCTCCATAAATACTCATTACCATATTACTACTCAAATCGGCTTTTGTTCTTCCCTGATTAATTTCAGTATTCAGCACAAACTTATTCTTCGCACAATCGCAAGAGTAAACCAACAGTTTAAGCTGCGAAGCCACAAATAAATTTTTCCTCTCATCTAAATAAATCTCAGTAGCTGGTAAATCATTTATTTGTATCAATTTACTCTTGCCAAGATCTTCCTTTACATTATCAAGAAAAAAAAGACCTTCTCCTGTTCCTATTATATACCCATTGTAAGCTGGTAAAATACATCTGACATTAAAATCTTCGAGCCCGGCAATTTCTATGCATTCTAGTAATGTATTATTGGTTTTGCAAACTATTAATCCATCGTGTAGTCCTAAGCATTTTCGCCCCTGATTATCTTCCACTACCACATTACAAGCCTTTGAAACAAGAGGAGTTTGAGCCAGCGAAATTAAATTAGTCGTTTCAAACTTTCCATTTTGCTCGGTAATAATTGTCACCCCTTTTTCTGTTGCAATCCATACGCTTCCATCGTTCATGCATTCTAAATCCAATATTCTGTTATCGGCCAGACGAATCGGATTCGAGGATGTATTCCTGATCTGAGTAAATTCTTCGGTGCATAAATTAAATACACAAACCCCTTCGTTAGAGGTGGCAATCCACAAACGACCTTTTTTATCCTCTTTTATTTGAAACACCAGGTTGCTGGAAAGACCTTCCCCCTTCGATTTATTAGTATCTATCCGATACGTCTTAAAAGAGTAACCATCGTATCGGTTTAAACCATCATTGGTTCCAATCCATAAAAAGCCGTTATGATCCTGAAATATACAGTTCACATCGTTTTGCGATAATCCCTGCTGGCTGGTAATTTTTTCGAAGATAAACTCTTCGGCACTTACGAGTCCCATTTGCAAAACAAACAGAATAATGAAGATTAGTTTTTTCATGCTTTCTTTTAGAATGGGTTTTCACGTGCATATTACGAAATTAAAATAGTTAAATGCAGAAATTTTAAATCCATAAACAGGGGGAATTTCACAAAATAACAATTGTAAAGTTTTAAATACTCAGACTTTACGCTAAACTAAAAAATGCCCTTTACAAATAGTAAAGAGCATTCTATTAGATTAGCCAACAGGCATCATTAGAAAGATTAACTTTTTCCAAACAGTCGAAATCCTTTCTTTCTCTTAACCTGCTTATTCTTAGTTTCAACACCATTAATACCGGCATAAATTTCACCCCAATCGGGTAAACCGCCATAATTCAAATCGTCGATATATAAATCGGCTTTAACTTTTCGACTGATAGATTCGTCGAACACCTCTTCAGGGTAATTTTTATTCACCGCATAAAACTCAACACCCTTACTCCGGCAAAACTCAACGGCCTGATCAAGTTCCCTGCCACAACGGTAGGTCCATAATATTAATTGGTGTCCTTCTTCTTGCAGCATTTTTAAGGTAGCACAGGCAAATGGAATCTCTCGTCCTATTTTCGGGTATTTTTGCTCTACTATGGTTCCGTCGAAGTCTATGGCTATAATCATAATTACAATAAAATGGTTTTAAAGTGAGTAGATTCAAATATACAGATTATTTATTATTTAACAAGTTTGTTTTTATTGATTAATTTATACTTGCTCACCAAAAACTTTTATGAGCTGGAATAATGGTTTATTTTCAGGGCTTTGAGCAGATGACTGCAAACTTTGGACTTTTTCACCTTTCGACTTTTCGACACTTCGACTACGCTCAGTGCAGCTCTTTTCGACACTTTGGATTTTGCTTTTTGGATCTTTAATTTTCTTTCTTCTCCTCTAGCCGGAGGGGCTTTCTCTTT
>NZ_JBQTGK010000018.1:0-30968 GCF_052400665.1 Marinifilum sp. RC60d5 | reverse complement strand
ACTATATTTGAAGATAGGGTCAGACTAAACGCCTAACCCTATAAATTTCATTTACACACTTTGCGGGATAGTGTCTTAGAGCATAAAAAAAGCGGAATGATAATTCATTCCGCTTTTCTTTTGACTTCACTAATTTCTAGTAAAATTTATATCTTTTATCAACAACATTAGCATTTTCTTTTAATGCCTGATATGCTTGGTAATTTGTACGATACTGATATCCTTGTTCTAATCTTGATTTGAACGATTCAACAGTTTCATTGGTAACTTCGTCCTTAGCTTCGTTAGTTACTAACAACATGTATACACCTTGGTTTCCTTCAACGGGTTCTGAAATTTTTCCTTTTTCAATTTGAGCAGCAGTACTAATTACTTTAGGCTCAATACCTGCACCAGGAATCTGGAATGAAGTAAAACTAATACCTGTTGCAGTTTTAACTTCTAAACCTTCTTTTTGTGCTACAGAAAGTAAACTCTGTGCTCCTTGCGATGCTTTTTGCATTTCAGCAATCATCTGCTTCGCTTTCTTTTCTTTTCTAACTTCGCGTCTGATAGTGGTAGCTACATCATTTACCAATGAGTAACCTTCTTCTTTAATATCAGAAAGAATTGCTACAACAAATTTATCGCCAAACTCAAATACTGCAGAATTATCACCGTTTAATAATACAGTTTCCATTTCGTCAGTATTGTAAGCAGCTCTTACTAATTCTCTTGAATTTTCAAGTCCCGGTATGCTTTTAGTGTCTTTCTTAAGGTTAGCAGTTCTTCTTTGTAATTTCTGCTCCGAAATTGCTTTTAAGAAAGCATCTCTTTCAAGATTATTACCAGCAAATGTTCTAGCTTGTGCATAAGCTGCTTGAATTGTTTTATTGCTAGCTTCAACTTTACGATCAACAATTGCAAGCTGAACTTTTTTAACTGCTTTACCTTTTTTAGTTACCTGAATAACATGAGCACCAAATTGGGTTAAAACAACAGTTACTTCATTCTTTTTAGCATTAAAAGCAGCATCGTTGAATGGTTGAACCATTTTTCCTTGAGTAAACCATCCTAAGTCACCACCATTAACAGCTGATCCCTGATCGTCAGAATTTGTTTTTGCTAAGTCGTCGAAACGAGCACCTTTTTCAATTAAGCTTTTTAAGCTATCAGCTTTAGCTTGTGCTGTAGGATAATCTCCATTAATTGCACGAATTAAAATGTGACGAGCTTTAACTGAATCAGGAAGCATTTTAATTTCGTTAATTTTAGCTAATTTATAAGCTTCATTTTCGAAATATACGTCGGTTATATCATTTTTCTTACCCGAGAAAGCAAATTCAGCTAAGTCTTTATTTGTTATTTCATCTTTCTTAAAATAGAAAGCATTAAAATCGCTATCTCCATTTAATTCAACAAATTGAACATTGTTGTTCTCAGAAACAAAATCAGCTTTGATATCTGCAAGCCATTTTTCAGTTGCCTTATAGTCATCTGTTGATGGCTCAATTGAAAAAGGAACGTAATCAATTCTTCTTGATTCTGATTGCTTAAAAAGATCTTTGTGATCGTCATAATATGCTTTTATTTCCCCGTCAGATACACTTACAGTACTATCAGGAATTAGATTGTAGTTTTTAACAACATAGTTAATATCTACTTTCTTACTTCCTTTTTCAGCAAGATTTTTAACCAAGGCATTTGGCATATAAAGGCCTTTTTGAATTAAAGAGTTATACTTGGTTAAAGTTCTTTGAGTACTCATTGCTTTTTCGATGTTGAGCCAATACTCTTTTTGTGGTGTTCCTTTTGGAGCATTAATTAATTTCTGCAATGTTGCAATTACTTGCTCTTTATCAATCGTTCCGTTTTCATTTTGGAACATCTGACGAATTGTAGGATCAATATTTCTACCTTGAATCATATCGAACAATTCATCAGAAGAAACTGAAATTCCCAATTCCTCATATTCTTGATTCATCACCATTTCCTGTACCATTTGTTGCCAGGTTTGTTCTCTTAATCGTTCAGTTTGTTCTGAAGGAATAGAAGATTGCCCAGACATCAGTTTTGCTACTTCGATATTATGATTGAATCGATTCTGGAAATCACGAATGTTAACTGATTCCCCTGCAATTTCTGCCATTTCATTTCGTGAGTTTGTAATTAAAGAACCACCCGATTTTAAAGCATCTCCTGCAATAAATGCAAAAAGCGCTCCACCAATTATGATTCCAATAAATACACCACGATTTCTTATTTTCTGTAATGTTGCCATCGAAAAAGATTTAAATATTCTTAATTAGGCTACGAATATACAAAAAAAAGGGAAATGATTGCTTTTTATCTCTTTGTTTAGTGACTTTTATAGTAAAGTAAAAGTAAGATAATGGGAATGGGATAATCTGTAAATAAAACTCTTGATTTTAACAGTAAATTAGAGGAAGGATATTACAAGTAAACTAAAGAAAAATAGGCTTGTAATTAACAGAAATTCAGTAATAAATGAACAGGTTAAATTCTGCTGAGTTTAATTTTTTCGACCCGGGTATTGCTTACTTCTACAATTTTAAAGTTAAATTCATCAATTCGAATTGTTTCGTTGTATTTTGGAATGCTTTCATGATTAAATAGAATGAATCCATTCAAGGTTTCAAAATCTTCCGATTCGGGTAAATTCAAATCATATTTATCATTCAGGTAGTCTATTTCTAATCGGCCCGAAAATAAAAATTCTGTTTCCGAAAGTACTTTTTCTTCTAAATCAATATTATCATGTTCATCTTCTATTTCTCCAAAAATTTCTTCCATAATATCCTCTATACTCACCACGCCGGCAGTTCCTCCAAATTCATCAACTACAACAGCAATACTTTTTTGCTCTTTGGTAAACAAATTTAATAATTTGTGAGCTGCCATAGTTTCAGGAACAAAAATAATTCTGCTTAACGCCGATTTTATACTTTGTGGTTTTTTAAATATCATCGATGAATGAACGTATCCTATTATATTATCGATTGATTCTTTATAGATTAAAATTCGTGAATATCCGGTTTCAATAAATCGTTGAGTTAAGTCCTCTATTTCACCATTTAATTCCATAGCTTCAATTTCGTTTCGGGGAACGATACATTCGCGAAGCTTTACCCTTGAAAAGTCCAGGGCATTGCGAAATATTTTGATGTCATGTATGTCATCTTCCGAAATAGCTTGTGTATCCTGGCCTTCCTGTACCAGATGGTCTAAATCAACTTTTCCGAAGGCTTGTGTTTCTTCGTCTTCTGAAATTTGTGTGTGAAATAGTTTATGAATTATATTTTTTGATAGAAGCATGGTAATTGTTGTTACCGGATAAAAAATAATGTAGAAGAACATTACCGGTAATGCAAAAACATTTAGTGCTAAATTGGGATTGATTCGAAATAAGGTTTTGGGAATAAATTCAGCAGTAACCAAAATGAGTAAAGTAGAAAGGATGGTTTGAATCGTTAGAATTAGAGATTCGGAGTCTATCCAAATAGCTATGTATGGTTCCAGGATTTTTGCCATTACAATACCATAAACAACTAAGGCAATATTATTGCCAACCAGCATTGTGCTTATGTAGTGTCCGGGAAAGCGGGAAAAGATAGCTACAATCTTGGCCGAAAGTGTATTTTTATTTCGGTCGAGCTCCATTCGCAATTTGTTTGCGGCAATGAATGCAATTTCCATTCCGGAGAAAAAGGCTGACAATGCCAGCATTGAAAAAATGATAATCAAATCATTCATTAATTAGGGGATTGGTTTTTCTCTCTTGCTTTTCTTAGGAATCTTCGCGAAGTGTACATTAAGGCAGCCAATATTGCGATAACGTATAGTAGTAGGTTTTCGGTAAAGTTGGTTTGCATTGTTTGATAAACTGCTAGTGATACACTTACGATCATTACAATTAACCAAACTATTTCTAATAAAAATGGGAGTTTTTGATTCACTTTATTCAGGTTTTATTCTATGCAAGATAATAAGCTTTACTGATTATTTTTCGTTTTTGTCTTTTAAATATACTTCACCTGAAACTTTTTTCATTCTAATTTCATTCATTTTTTCATCAGAAGTGAATGAAGTACCTTCCAAGACCTGTCCATCTTCTTTGGTTATTCTTACGTATTGGTCGGAATAAATTAATTTCTTTTTCTGGTCCCAGTAAAGTAATTCTGTGTTTATGGTTTTACCATCGTCGCTTTTGGCAATCACATCGTTTCTTAATTCCCATAATTCTTCGGAAACGTAATTTTTGGCGTAGTTTGCTTCTATCTGCCAGGCTTCGGTTTCATCTTTATCATACGAAATAATTTTTCCACCTTTTGGAAATTCATTGAACTTGCCTTCTTCAGTATCTGTTTCGATAAATTCTTTCGCAAATGCGCGGTATTGAATTTTAGTTGAGTCGGTGAAAATATATTCTACATCTTTTCCTTTTTGTAAAGGAACATTTTTATTGCTTGTAAGACTTTCTACCTCTTTTATGTTATTTTCACAAGACAAAAGCATCATAATCCCCGAAAGGATTATAATGCTTTTGATAATATTGTATTTACTATTTGGCGTATTATTCATTCAAACGAGCCTTAGTTGTTTCGTTAATCCAGTCACCAATTTTAACAATGTCTCCATTTTTAATTCCTTCAAAGAATGCTTCCTCAGTTCCAGGAAAATACTTCGAATAAGTATTAATAAGACCTCTTGCTTCTTCAGCACATTCAGGATCAATTGCTTTTGCTTTTAAGAATTTATCAACAGCAACCCAGTATACTTTTTGGTGATCTAAAGCTGATGTTCCATACTTTTTACTGTAAGCAGCGTAGGCTTTACCAATTAATAAATATGGTTGTCCCCATCCTGATCTTAATTTAGCAGCTTGTAATGCATTCGATTTAGATGCGCTTAATTGATTTTGACTTAATAGAATATAAGCCAGTTTATAGTGAAGGTCAGCTTGAGTATCAGCATCTTTTTCTAATTTAATAGCTTGTTCAAGATATCCTTTACTCTTAGCAAATTCTTTTTTCTTAATAAACATTTTTGCCAAGTTATGAGCAGCATCAGCATTAGGTTCTAACTCATATTTTCTTTCAGCAACCATTGCATATAAAGCACCATCTTCACACTCCTGACGATTCAACATACGAAGGATTTTGTTGATTAAAACCATATCGTCTTTGTTTGCCTCAAATTTAGGAGTAAAAATATTGCTTAAGGTTTCGCAATCGGCAACACCTGCAGTAAAGAAAATTCTCTCTACATTTAAACGAGCGTTTTCGATATTTTCTTTTTTCTTTTCGTTGGTTTGAGCTGCTTTTTGTTTTTCAGCCATATCCATAAATAAAAGATAGTTATCGATTACCTCTTCAGCTTCAATTTCACCAGCTTTAACCAAAATACCCGAAGCTTCCATTGTGTAATTAATTACAGTAGCTTCAGATTTTAGACCTTGCATTTCGATTGATTTCTTTAAAATGCTGTATGCTTCCTTAACCGAAGGGATGTGTTTTTTCTTGTATTTAAACAAGTCACCACCTTTACGTCCAAGAATCCATCCTGAAGGGTATTTACGATCTTTACCGAAGTATTTAATTCTTTTATCGTAAACCATCATTAAAGAATCAACATATTTAGGATTTCTTGTTTTAGCAAGCATGCCTCGCATAATAGAAACTCCTTTAATATAAGTTGTTTTTTGGAATGCTGGTGCATTATTAAATACGTATCTCCATCCCGGAAGCGCTTCTTCATAGTTTTTTTGCTTCACCATCTCAACGTAAAGTGATGCATTCAGAACTGTTTGAGCACTATCCAATCCATATTTTGATTCCAAAGTCTGAGCCTTTACGGTAAACAGACTTGAAAACAAAAGAACCGCTGTTACGATTAAAAGTCTTGTTTTCATGTTGCTAAAATTTTTATAATCAAGTTTATTTTTATTGCAAAACTAAGAGATGATATTGTATTTCTATACAAATCTATTTTTCAATATATAAATATAACGAAAGTTTTAGTTTTGTTCGAACTAAAACTGCAAAACTCATACCAAAAATTTAGTACAAGTTTTGTTTTTGATCAAAAAAGACCATTTACTAGCATATTTAACTAGCTTCATGCAAAACTATAAATAAATTAGATATCAGCAAAGAGTTTGCTAATTATTAGGCTTATCCAACAAATTAAATTCCAAAATTGTATTTAATCCAAATAACAAGATATGCTCGTCTAGAAATGCCTTGTTTCGTATGTATTTGTGTAAAAAAGGTGCATCGCCTCCAGTTAAAATTACCTTCAAATTCGGATTGCTAATTTGTAAGTTTTCTATATAACTATCAATTTCAAAAATAATTCCATTTTGAACTCCTCCTATAATTGCGTCTTTTGTGTTTCTGCCTATAATATTAAAATTTTCCTTAATTGATAAGTGAGGTAGCTTACTGGTAAAATGATGTAAAGCTTTATATCTCATGCTAATTCCCGGCGAAATACTTCCGCCGCAATATTGGGCTTTTTCGTTCACAAAATCAAAAGTAATAGCTGTTCCTGCATCAATAATTAATATATTTTGCTTGGGATACTTGGCATAAGCTCCAATACAGGCAGCTAAGCGATCGTAGCCTAATGTGTCTTTAGTTTCGTATAGGTTTTCTAGCGGAATTGGAAGGTTTGAATCGCAAAAAAATATTTTAATATGCTTTAAATTAAAATATTGCATAAGTGCGATAGGGGTTTCGCGTACCGAGGAAATAATTATATTTTGAATTGCATTATATTTTTTAATTAGCTCACTGGCAAATTCTAATTCGGATTTTTCCGAAGATTCTATCTGCAAAATTTTTTCGTTCGAAACTATTGCAGCTTTAATTTTTGTGTTTCCTATATCTAATATCAGATTCAACTTAGTAGAATTGAAGTTTGGAAAAAATTGTAAAAGTTTTGTAAAATCGCATAAAATTAGCAAACTTTAGGCATATTAATAAAGTCATATATAAGGTTTTTTAAATTCTGTTTAAATTGTTTTGTTATTTGGTTTTAATTTAACTCGAATTAAAATTGCCAATGCTCTATTGGTATTAAATAATTAGTATCGATTAATTATTCAATTACTGCTTAAATGAAAAAAAAGATTTTAATCGTAGAGGATGATAGTTTAATATCAACCATCTTCAGAATGTTTTTAAAGGAACTTGGCTATGATCTATTGGGAATTGTAGAAGATGGGAAAGAAGCAATCCGTCTTTGTGAAAAATTAGAACCGGACATCATTCTTATGGATGTGCATTTAGGTGGCGAAATAGATGGTATTCAAACTACCGAAATTATTAAATCTAAATTTGATATTCCTGTTATTTTTCTCTCTAGCGATACCGAGGAAAGTACCATTCAACGAGTAATTAATACTCATTCTTACGGTTATCTGGTTAAACCCATCGATAAAAAAGAACTTGGAATTTCTATTGAATTAGCCTTTTATAAGCATAAGTTCGATTTGGATCAGAAAATGCGTGAGAAGCGTTTTCGAAATTTTATTTCCGATTCTCCCGAAGCTATTGTTGTTGTAAATGAAGGTGGATCTATTGAATATTTAAACTGTCTGGGCTTAAAATTATTTAAAACGGCTTATATTGAAGATATAATGGGTTCTCCATTTCTTTCTTTCGTTGATGATGATTATCAAAATGAATTTAAGGAAAAATTAGAGCGATCCATAGAAATGGGTAAGGGGATTGAGTACACTCATTTAAAATTTAAAACCATTCATGGTGATCTTTTCGATGTTGGTTTAACAGGTGCTCATATAGAATTTAATGGTAAAAATAACTTGCAGTTAATTATCAGAGATGTTACTCAGGAATATGCTTATCGTGAAATGTTAGCCGAAAAAGCTGATATTATTAATCACTTTTACGATGGAGTTATTACTTTCGATTTAAATGGTATTATAAGATCTTGGAATAAAGGTTGCGAGCGTATTTTTAAGAAAGGCGAAAAGGAGATGTTGGGAAGTCCTTACAGTGAAATTAATTTTTCTGGTAAAGAAAAATCTTTTGCCGAAGATTTATTGATACCTACAAGTGAAAATAACAATTGGGAGTTGCAACTTTCTGGTAATATTGAGGGAAAAAGTGTTTGTCTTAATATATTTTGTTCGATGTTGCAAAATAATAAAGGTATAGATACAGGAATTGTTTGTATTGTGCGTGAAATTTCAGAAAGAAAGTAAAATCGATATTAAGAATTTTTTTTGTAAAAATTAAAAAAATGTAAATAATATGTGCAAAAGCCGGGATTTTCCCGGCTTTTGTTATTCATCTATTTTTGTTAAAATTTCACTTGCCGATTTTATGTTTGAAACACTATCGAAGCTAAGGCTTAATCTGTTTTTTGCTTCGCGCATTTTACAAGGAATAGTTTGTGCCTGTAAAAATTGAAGGACTTTGCTGAATTGCGGCGATTGATAAAATGGAGAATCCTGATTAGAAATAAAATACAATACGAGTTTACCGCTTTTTAGAATAAGCTTTTCAATTCCTAAATCGAGAGCCAGCCAGCGCAATTCAACTACATCCAGTAATTCTTTACTTGCAGCAGGTAAGTCTCCAAATCGGTCTTTTAACTGAATTTCAAATTTCTCAATTTCTTCTTTGGTTTGAATATTATCCAGTTCGCGGTACAAACGGACTCTTTCCGAAATACTCTCTACATATTCTTCGGGGAAAAGAATTTCTAAATCAGTATCTATTTGACAATCGCTAATAAATCGTATAGTATCTTTTTCTTCCTCTTTCTTTTCGTCAGCAAAAACATCTTTGAATTCGGTTTCTTTTAATTCCAGCATTGCTTCATTCAAAATGCGTTGATAGGTTTCATATCCAATATCGGTAATGAAACCAGATTGTTCTCCACCCAAGAGATTACCTGCTCCACGGATATCTAAATCCTGCATGGCAATATTGAAACCACTTCCCAGTTCCGAGAAGTTTTCTATAGCCTGCAATCTTTGGCGAGCTTCCTGAGTTATCGATTCCATTGGTGGTGTTAGCAAATAGCAGAAAGCTTTTTTGTTTGATCGGCCAACGCGCCCGCGTAGCTGATGCAGCTCACTCAAACCAAAGTTTTGGCCATTATTAATAATAATAGTATTGGCATTAGGAATATCGAGCCCCGACTCGATAATCGTTGTGGCAATTAATACATCGTAATCGCCACGAATAAATTCCAGCATAATTTTCTCCAGCTTAGGCCCATCCATTTGTCCGTGAGCCACAACTGTTGAAACACCGGGAACAGTTCTGTGAATCATATCCTGAACTTCTTTTATATTTTGAACCCGGTTGTGAATAAAGAAAACCTGTCCGTTTCGCTCTACCTCGTATGAGATTGCTTCGCGGATAATATCTTCGTTGTGGTTATGAATTTCGGTAACAATAGGGTAGCGGTTTGGCGGTGGGGTGTTGATAATTGACAAATCGCGAGCTCCCATTAACGAGAATTGCAGCGTTCTTGGAATAGGAGTAGCCGTTAATGTTAATGTATCTACATTCACTTTCATTTGTTTTAGCTTCTCTTTAACTGTTACTCCAAATTTTTGTTCTTCATCAATAATAAGTAATCCCAGATCTTTAAAGTCAATATCTTTGCCAATAATACGATGCGTTCCTATTAATATATCAATTTGTCCTGCCTTTATATTTTTCAGAATTTGTTTCTGATCTTTTGGTTTTCGCATACGACTGATGTAATCAACACGGCAGGGAAAATTTTTTAATCGGTCGCTAAAGGTTTTATAATGTTGAAAGGCCAAAATTGTTGTAGGTACTAGAATGGCAACCTGCTTATTATCGGCTACAGCTTTAAAAGCAGCTCGAATAGCAATTTCAGTTTTTCCAAATCCTACATCACCACACACCAAACGGTCCATAGGAAATGGCGATTCCATTCCTTCCTTGGTGGCTTTGGTAGCTTTCACCTGGTCGGGTGTATCTTCATAAATAAAAGATGCTTCTAACTCCTGCTGCATGTAGGAATCGGGACTAAATTGAAATCCGCGTTCAGCCTTTCGTTTTGCATACAAAGCGATTAGGTCTTTGGCAATATCTTTAACCTTACTTTTGGTTTTATCTTTTAATTTTTGCCATGCGCCGGTTCCTAATTTGTAAATTTTAGGTGCCGAACCATCTTTTCCTTTGTATTTTGATATTTTATGTAGAGAATGTAAGCTTACAAACAGAACATCGTTGTCTTTATAAATTAGGCGAATTGCTTCTTGAGCTTTTCCATTTACATCGATTTTTTGAAGGCCCGCAAAACGACCAATTCCATGATCGGAGTGCACGATATAGTCGCCAGGATGTAAACGGTTAATTTCTTTAAGGGTAACTGTTTCTTTGGCTTTGTGAACAGTAGCTGTAGTTAGTTTAAATTTATGATATCTGTCAAAAATCTGATGATCAGTGAAACAGGAAATTCTTAAATCCTGGTCAGAAAAACCTTCGTGCAGGGTTTGATTTACGTCCTGAAATTCTACTTCAATTCCTTTATCGTCGAAAATGTTGCGAATACGCTCAATTTGTTTAGGATTATCGGAGAGTATATAATTGCTTTCGGCTTTAGCATTGTTGTTTAATAAATGTTCGCCCAGTAAATCGAAATTTTTGTTGAAGGATGGTTGTGGCGATTGATTGAGCTGAATTTCGTTTTGTGTTGGAAAAAAGAATTTTTGTCCGAATTCGATACATGAAAATTCGTTTAGCAAATCGATAAAATCAATGCCTTTTATCAGATAATCTTTAGTTGAGACAGTATCTTCACCTAATTCTAAATGCGGAACTTTCTCAATAGTATTTTCATAGATTGCTTGAATACGATCACTGATAAATTGTACATTCTTACACCAAAATAGAGATTCTTTGGGAACAAAATCCAGAAAAGAAATTCGTGAGTTTTTTAATAGATTTTCCTGAATATTTGGAATGATATCAACGGTGTCTAGTTTTTGAATAGAGAGTTGATTTTCCACATTAAACATACGAATAGATTCTACTTCCTCGCCAAAAAAGTCGATTCGATAAGGATGTTTATCCGAAAAGGAAAAAATATCGATTATGCCACCACGAATTGAAAATTGTCCGGGTTCGACTACAAAATCGGCTCGTTCAAATTCGTAATTGACTAAAATTTCTTCTACAAATTCGGGTGATAATTTTTCACCAACTTTAATTTTAAGAGTGTTTTCATTTAGTTGGTTTTTGCTAATTACTTTTTCAACAATTGCTTCTGGAAATGTTACTATAAAACTCGGGTTAAGTGCTGAGTTAAGTCGGTTTAGGGTTTCGGCTCTTAGCACAATATTAGAGTTGTCGGTTTTTTCGTATTGCACCGACCGTTTGTACGAGGATGGAAAAAACAGAACAGAATTTTCCTCAATAAGATTACACAAATCGTTATAAAAATAAGCGGCTTCCTCTTTATCATTTAAGATAAAAAGATGTGGTTTATTTTGTTCTTTAAGGGCCGATACCAATAGTGACAGCGAAGAACCAACTATGCCTTTCAAATGTAATTGAAATTTGGATGTTTCCTGTAAATGTTTGTCAATGCTGTATCGAGCCGGATGTTCCGAGAAAATTTGTGTAAGCTGATTTAGTTCCAAAATTCTTGTTCTTTATTGTTGAAACGCAAATTTAGGGAAAAGATTCAGAAACCAAGCTTCAATATTCAAATTCCAATCTTATAAATGTTTGAGTTTTGTTGATTTGGAAATAGGACTTTACCTAAAGTCATGTTTACCGAGTTATGCTCAGGAATACTATTATACTGTTTGTTTTGTTTGTGCAAATTAAGGCTTGGTTTATGAATAGCTTTATTAAAGTAACAGCCACTTCCTATGCAAGAAGTGGCTGTTATTTTAGTAGTGTTCTATATTTTTTTTCTGAAAATCCGCATTCAGATATTGTTGAAGAAGTGTAAAAATTCTTCAGTTTTCTTTACCATGTTGGTCGATCCGGTATAAAACGGAACACGTTGGTGAAGTTCTTCAGGAATAATTTCCATAATTCGTTGAGTACCATCGGTGGCTAAACCTCCAGCTTGTTCGGCAATAAAAGCTACTGGATTACATTCGTACATCAAACGCAATTTACCATTGGAGTTTTTATTGGTTTGTGGATAAATAAAAATTCCACCTTTAAGTAGGTTTCGATGAAAATCGGCAACTAAAGAGCCAATGTAACGCGAAGTGTAGGGACGCTTGCTTCGTGCATCTTTTTCCTGACAGTACTTAATGTACTTTTTAACACCCGAAGGGAAATTGATGTAATTTCCTTCGTTAATAGAATAAATAGTTCCTGTTTTTGGCGTTTTAATGTTACGGTGTGATAGGCAAAATTCTCCAATCGAAGGATCAAGAGTAAAACCGTTAACTCCGCTACCAGTTGTGTACACAAGCATTGTCGATGATCCGTAAATAATATATCCGGCAGCAATTTGCTTGGTCCCTTCCTGAAGAAAGTCGTTAATTGTAGCCAATTCTCCGCGGGGAGAAATTCGCTCAAAAACAGAAAATATTGTTCCGATAGAAACATTTACATCAATATTCGATGAGCCATCAAGCGGATCCATGCAGAAAACATATTTTCCGTTTTTACTTAGCTCATTGTCGAAAATTACGATGTCTTCATTTTCTTCCGAAGCAACAGCGGCACATTCGCCACTTGCCCTTAGGGCATCAATAAAGTGTGTATCGGCAAAAACATCTAGTTTTTGCTGATCTTCCCCTTGAACATTCTGATTTCCCTGTGCGCCTAAAATATCAACTAAACCGGCTTTGTTTACGGCTCGGTTTACAATTTTAGCAGCAACCCCAACATGATGCAATAAACGAGATAATTCTCCCTTTGCACCGGGGTGATCAGACTGACGCTCAATGATAAATTGATTGAGGGTTTGAACATTGTTGTGTTCAGTCATTTTTTAAAAAGCTTTTGGTTTACATTCATTTGGTGGCTTAAAGTTATGCTTTTTTATTTAAAGGCAAACCCTTATTGCAAACGTTAACGGCGACGGAGTTTCTTAATGTTTAATTTGTATTGTTTATAAGAAATGTGAGTGGAAATAAAAGACTGTAATTTCATTAAAAACAGCTGCACTCTTAAAATTTAATCGAAATAAAATCTTGTTTGTAAAATTATTGTTTGAAAAGAGCTTTATTTATTAACTTCATTCTTTAAACGAAAAAATGATAATTTAATTTAAATACTAACCCGATGAACATTTTTAAATTTGGAGGGGCTTCGGTCAATAGTGCCGAGGGGGTCAGGAATTTTGTAAAAATTGTGCAATCCTATAAAGATGAAACCATAATTGTACTTTCGGCTATGGGGAAATCTACCAATGCCCTCGAAGAAATAAGTCATAGTTTTTTTTCGAAAAATGATAATTTTAATCACAAACTTCATTCTTTAAAAGAATATCATAATAATATTGTAAGTGATTTATTTCCAAATAAAGAGGATGTTGTATATCAAAAGGTTGAAGTTATATTTAATCAGCTTGAAGCTTATTTAGAAAAAGAACCAAGTTTAGATTATGATTTTGATTACGATCAGATTGTTTCTTTTGGAGAGCTATTATCTACGACTATTGTTTCGGAATTTTTGCGTTTAAGCGGATCGCCTAATAAATGGGTTGATATTCGTACTTGCCTGAAAACGGACAATAGCTATAGAGAGGGAAAAGTAGATTGGGATTTGTCGCAAAAACTAGTAAGTAAAACGTTTAGCTTTAACAGTACATTTGTATATGTTACCCAAGGTTTTTTAGGGGGAACAACCACAAATCTTACAACAACTTTGGGGCGCGAAGGTTCCGATTATACTGCTGCAATTTTATCTTATATTCTCGATGTTGATGAGTTATCCATTTGGAAAGATGTTCCGGGAATTATGAATGCTGATCCAAAATGGCTTGATGATGCCAAGAAACTAGACCGTATTTCTTATCAGGAAGCCATAGAACTTGCTTTTTATGGAGCGAAGGTAATTCATCCAAAAACCATACAGCCCATTAAACAAAAGAAAATTCCTTTGCAGGTACGATCTTTTATCGATTACAATAAAAATGGGACTTTAATTAGTACTGCTTCAAAAAAAATGGAGAATCAGCTACCTGTTTATATTCGTAAAGAAAATCAGGTGTTAATCTCGATTCGTCCAAATAATTTCTCTTTTATTTTAGAGGAGAATTTAAGCATGTTGTTTTCACTTTTTGCAAGACATAAAGTTAAGGTGAATTTAATTCAGAATTCTGCAATTAGTTTTTCTGTTTGTGTAGACGATTTAGGTTCTAGACTTGATACTTTACTAGAAGAAATTGCGCACGATTTTGAAGTTAAGTATAACGATGCTTTGGAGTTGATTACCATTCGTCATCATAATCAGGAATCGGTAGAGAGAATGACTAAAGGAAAAGATATTTTATTGGAGCAACGAAGCAGAGATACTGCACAGTTTGTGATTGCGTAGACAATATTTTTTCAAATATTAGAAATCTATTTTTATAAAATTTAGAAGATATTGGTGTTATTATCAGTAATTTAATTAACTATTAATTTATTTTTTTGTATAAAGTTTTTAATTTTTTATTAAAGAAATCAGTTGTTCCTAATATAAGGTATACTTTGTGCATTTTTGTGATATAAATTTAAGACTGTCTTCTCTTTTAATTTGGAGATTAAAAAAACCTCCTTATCTTTGCTTTTGTTATTTAAGGTAATACTCTCAGGAGGATATCTTTAATTTATACAGAAGAAGTAAGAGAACAGGCTCGTTGACCTTCTGACAACCGCGGCAAATTTAAAAGCTGAAAGGTGTCAAATCCTGACCATTTAATTATTGGTGAATATAAATTAAAAGATCATGAAGAAGACAGAAATTCACAATCTCACAAATCAGGCTCAACAAGAGCAAAACATTCAATTGCAAGTTTTAGTATCTAGAACCACTATGATACGAATGCAACGAATGATGCGTATGCTGTAACGCATTCTGTCTGGAATATTTCCCAATTTTTTAGATGCTGGTGCGTATAAAATAACTCCGAACCAGGGAACTCAAATTCAAACTTATTCATTTTAGGTATTTCTGATTTTCAGGAATACAGATTGGTACAATTAAATCTGAAATATTTTAAACTTTCAGAAGAATTGGAAGTTGTTAAGAATTGAATTTGCGAAGATTAGAAACTACGGTTTCCAAAATAATTAACCAAGAACAATTAAATCAAGGATTAAGATCCGAAGTTGTTATTTTCAATAGGGTATTTATTCAAATGCCATTTGATTGCTAAAAGGCTTATTTTTTAGTTGACAACTTTAAAAGAAAGATTCATTATGTCAGATAAATTAAGATACGAAACACTACAAGTACACGCAGGACAAGAAGTTGATACAGTTACAAATTCAAGAGCTGTTCCGTTGTATCAAACTACAGCTTATACATTTAACGATTCTAAGCATGCGGCCGATTTATTCGGATTAAAAGAATTTGGTAATATTTATACTCGTTTGCAAAATCCTACCAACGATGTTTTTGAAAAGAGAATTGCCGCTTTAGAAGGTGGAGTTGCCGCCGTTGCAACAGGTTCGGGACAAGCTGCTCAGTTTTTAGCATTGACCAATATTTTAGAGTCGGGTGATAATTTTATAAGCGCATCACAAATTTATGGTGGAACTTATAACCAGTTTAAAGTACAGTTTAAGCGATTAGGAATTCAATGTAAGTTTGTTGATATCGATTTTCCTGAAACAATTGTTCCTTTAATCGATGAAAATACAAAAGCGATTTATGTAGAGGCGCTACCAAATCCTAAATTTTCAATTCCCGATTTTGAAAAGGTATCTGCCATAGCTAAGAAATACGACTTGCCTTTAATTGTCGATAATACACTAGGTGCAGGAGGTTATTTGTTTCGTCCAATTGAGCATGGAGCTAACATCGTTGTAGAGTCTGCTACCAAATGGATTTGCGGACATGGAACAGCTGTTGGGGGTGTGCTTGTTGATGGTGGAAATTACAATTGGGGTAATGGAAAATTCCCTCAGTTTAGCGAACCTTCGGAAGGATATCATGGATTGGTATTTTGGGATATTTTTGGATCGGAAGGACCGTTTGGAAATATTGCATTTGCTATTCGTGCCAGAGTAGAGGGCTTGAGAGATTATGGTTGTAGCCAAAGTCCGTTTAATTCTTTTCTGCTTTTACAAGGATTGGAGACATTATCGCTTCGTTTAGATCGTCATGTTGAAAATACAATTGCTTTGGCCAAATGGTTAGAGGAGCAGGATTGGGTAGAAAAAGTTAACTATCCTGGATTACCTTCTAGTCCTTACTATGAAAGGGCACAGAAATATTTTAAGAAAGGTGCTGGTTCGGTTTTAACTTTCAAGGTAAAAGGGGGAAAAGAAGTAGCCGATAAATTGGTTGATGGGGTAGAATTACTTTCGCATGTTGCCAATTTGGGCGATGCTAAAACTCTAATTATTCATCCAAGTTCTACAACTCATGAGCAGTTATCCTTGAAGGAACAAAAAGATTCAGGTGTTGAGCCTGGCTTACTTCGTATTTCAGTTGGGATAGAGCATATCGAAGATATTAAAGCTGATATTAAACAATCAGTTGAAAAAGCAATTGATATAGAAACAATTAATTAGTTTTTATTTAGATCCCAATTGGGAAATTGTGTTGCAGCAATTAATCCAGTTGGGGGCTTTTAGCTTATTTATCGAAGTGATTTTTGCAAAACAACAACAAACAAAACTATTATCTGTGAATTCCAATTGTTATATCCATAAAGAAGGTTTGCAACTTGAATCGGGCGAAAGCCTAAAGGAGTTGACCATTGCTTATCACACCTATGGGGAATATGATCCTGCGCGAAATAATGTGATTTGGGTTTGTCATGCTTTAACGGCAAATTCAGATGTTTTTGATTGGTGGGCTGGTCTTTTTGGAGAAAATGATTTTTTTAATCCAAAGGACTATTTTATTGTATGTGCTAATTTTTTAGGTTCGTGTTACGGTACCACAGGTCCTCTTTCTAAAAATCCTGAAACAGGACAGTCTTACTATCATGATTTTCCTCAGCTTACAGTTCGCGATCTTGTGGCAGCTCACGAGATTTTAAGAAAGCATTTAAATATCGATCGCATTAATATGATGATTGGCAGCTCTTTGGGTGGTATGCAAGCTATGGAATGGGCTTATCTGTTAAATGGAAAACTTGATAATCTGGTAATTCTGGCTTCCAATGCCAAGCATTCTCCCTGGGGAATTGCATTTAACGAATCGCAACGAATGGCTATTGAGGTTGATTCGAGTTGGAAAGAGTGGAATGATAATGCAGGTCTTGATGGAATGCGCGTTGCCAGATCAATAGCATTGCTGAGCTACAGGACTTATGCTACCTACGATCATTCCCAGCAGGAAAATGAAGAAGGAAAAATAGATAATTTTAGGGCCAGCTCCTATCAGCAATATCAGGGCGAAAAGCTGGCAAGAAGATTTAATGCTTACTCATATTGGCATCTTTCTAAAATAATGGATAGTCATGATATGGGACGAAATAGAAATGGTTTAGCAGCAGCTTTACATCATATTAAATCGAAAACCCTGGTTATTGGAGTAAATTCCGATCAGATATTTCCTATTAACGAACAAAGATTTATTGCAGATCATATACCCAATGCTGAGTTTTTGGAAATAAAATCGATTTATGGACACGATGGATTTTTGTTAGAACAAAAACAATTAACCCAAGTTTTAAAAACTTTCTTAACCACAAAAAAAATCAATGAGTAATAAATTAAAAATTGGCGTTTTCGGATATGGAGTTGTAGGATCCGGATTGGCTCACGTTCTTAAAAATAGCAAAGGCCTGGATGCTTCTATTGTAAAAGTTTGTGTTAGAGATGCAGGAAAAGTAAGAGATATCGATACCAAGACATTAACCTATGATCCGAATGATATTTTAAATGATCCGGAAATTAATGTGGTTGCAGAATTAATTGATGATGCAGAAGCAGCTTATCAGATTGTAAAAACAGCTTTGCAAAACGGAAAGCATGTTGTTTCGGCTAATAAAAAAATGCTGGCTTACCATATTGAGGAATTAATACAATTACAATGGCAGCATAAAGTTTCGTTTGTATATGAGGCTTCAGCCTGTGGCAGCATTCCAATTATCCGAAATTTAGAAGAGTATTACGATAATGATTTGTTGCAATCGGTAAGTGGTATTTTAAATGGTTCGTCGAATTATATTCTTACCAAAATTTTTAATGAAGGTTTAGATTATAATGTTGCCCTTAAGCAAGCTCAGGACTTAGGTTTTGCCGAAAGCGATCCTACTTCAGATGTGGATGGCTTCGATACTTTATACAAGTTGATAATTCTTACAGTGCATGGATTTGGCTTGTTTGTTCATCCCGATCAGGTATTTAATTCTGGAATTTCTAACTTATCGCCAAAAGATATTGAGTTGGCCTCGCAAAAAGGATATAAAATAAGATTACTGGGCAAGGTGTCTAAAGTGAATGGTGATTGTGTAAATTTAATGGTAGCACCAAAATTTGTGAAGCCCGAAGAACATGCTTATACGGTAGAGAGTCATTACAATGGAGTTTTAATTCAGGGGAATTTTTACGATAATCAGTTTATGTATGGAAAAGGAGCTGGTGCGCATCCAACAGGATCGGCAGTTTTGTCGGACATTACAGCTTTGGCTTACAATTACAAATATGAATACAAGAAGCTAAAATATTATGGAGGCCTTAATTATACCAATGATATGGATATTGAGGTGTATTTGAGATATACCCATAAAGAAGATTTGGCTTTGTTTCATTTTAAAGATATCAGCGAATCGCTTATGGGTAAGGATTATAATTATGTAATTGGAAAATTGAACCTTTCCGATTTGATTAAAATTCGTCATCAAATTAAAGGGAAAGATATTTTTCTGGCTTATTTAGGTGACGAGTAAGCTGTAGTGAAAAAACTGCATAGTCTGTCTTGATTCGAATATCTTACATCTAAGAGTCTAAAAAAATGATCATATATAAATTTGGTGGTGTTTCGGTAAAGAATGCAACTGCCATTAAAAATATCTGCAATATCATAAGCAAGGCAAATCGCCCGCTTACGGTAGTTATTTCGGCCATTGGTACATCTACTAATTTGCTGGAAGAACTTGTGGATGCCTATTTCTTGGGAAGTAATAATGTTTGGGAATTTTACAATCAACTGGAGAATAACCACGCTTCGGTAATTAATGATTTATTTGATCATATTCCTGCAACTCTTGCTACTGATATCAAAGCTCTTTTCATTGAGCTAAAAACCAAAATTTCAAAACCATCATCTAATCAATTTAATTTCGAATACGATCAGCTGATAGGTTTTGGAGAACTTTTGTCAACAACAATTATTTCGGCTTATTTGAACGATATAGGGCAAAACAATAAATGGATTGATATTCGTAGCTGTTTAGATTCAGATGACAATTATATTGATGCAAATATCAATTGGGAATCATCGAAAGAGAAAGCCAATGCGAAATTTGTTTCCTCGCCTGCTGCTTTGTATGTAACACAAGGGTTTATTGCCAGCGATTCTAAAGGAAATACAACCTCATTAGGTCGCGAAGGCTCGGATTATTCAGCGGCTATTCTGGCTCATTTACTCGATGCCGAGAAGATGATAATTTGGAAGGATGTGCTGGGGATTTTAAATGCCGATCCGGATTATTTCGAGACAACAAGCAAGTTAGATTTAATCCCATATCACGAAGCCATTGAGTTATCGTACTATGGAGCAAGGGTAATTCATCCAAAAACAATTAAACCTTTGCAGGCAAAACAAATTCCTCTTTGGGTAAAATCATTTATCGATCCTTCGCAAAAAGGGACTTTAATTACAAAAGGAGAACAGGCTCAGCCATTGTTGCCAAATTATATCGTAAAGAAAAAACAGGTGATGGTAAGCTTAAAACCTTTAAATTTTTCATTTATTGGTGAAAAAGATCTGGTTTTTATATTTTCACTGGTAATAAAATTTCGCATTAAGTTTAATTTTACTCAAAATACAGCCGTTAGCTTTGCTTTTTGTATCAATAGCTCATCAAGAAATTTTAATGATTTGATTTCAGAATTGGAAAAAAAATATGAAATTGATATTAGTAAAGATTTAGAACTAATTACGGTGAGACATTATAACCCGATTACCATTGAGGAAATTTATCAGAAGCATCATGTTCTTGTGGAACAAAAAAATACCAATACAGCAATATATCTAACTGTGGCAAATTAGAAACGAAGAATGAAGCAAAAAAACATAAAAATACAGGACGTTTTACAAAAACAGATTTTGGTGTTAGACGGAGCAATGGGAACAATGATTCAGTCTTATAAATTAAATGAATCTGATTTTAGAGGAGAACGATTTGCCAATTTTTCGAATGATCAAAAAGGTCATAACGATTTATTGAGTTTAACTCAACCGCAAATTATTAAGGATATTCACCTTCAGTTTTTAAAATCTGGTGCTAATATTATAGAAACCAATACTTTTAATGCCAATGCCATTTCCTTATTAGATTATGGAATGCAGGATTTCGCTTATGAGTTGAATGTGCAATCGGCAAAAATTGCACGCAATGCGGTGAATGAAATGAACCAGCTCGATCCGGAAACCTATCGTTGGGTAGCTGGTGCTATAGGTCCAACTAATAAAACAACTTCCATGTCGCCAAAGGTTGAAGATCCGGGATATCGTGATGTTGGTTTTGATGATTTGGTTCTTATTTATTCTGATCAGATAAAAGGATTGTTAGATGGAGGAGTAGATGTTTTATTGATCGAAACTATTTTTGATACGCTGAATGCCAAAGCAGCCGTTTTTGCTGCCGATCAGATAATGGAAGAGAGAAACTTGGAGATTCCAATTATGATTTCAGGAACCATTACCGATAAAAGTGGAAGAACTCTTTCGGGTCAAACATTAGAGGCTTTTGTTACTTCCATGAAAAACGACAGATTACTGAGTATTGGTTTAAATTGTGCTTTTGGAGCAAAAGATTTGGTGCCATTTATTCAGCAGTTAGATAATTTACTACCTATTTATGTGAGTGTTTATCCTAATGCGGGTTTACCTAACGAGTTGGGAGAATACGATGAAACACCCGAAACCATGCGAAGCGATTTAGGAGAATTGCTCGAAGGAAAGAAAATTAATATTGTTGGTGGTTGTTGTGGAACGCGCCCAGAGCATATTAAAGCTTTGGCCGTTGCAGTAAAAAATGCATCACCCAGAAAAATTCCGGTGGTCGAGAACGAAACTCGTTTAAGCGGATTGGAGATGTTACGAATTAATTCCCTAAGTAATTTTGTGAATGTTGGAGAACGTACCAATGTTGCAGGATCGCGTAAATTTGCTCGCCTAATTCGTGAAGAAAAATACGAAGAAGCTCTTTCTATTGCTCGTTCTCAGGTTGAAAATGGGGCTCAAATTATTGATGTAAACATGGATGATGCCATGTTGGACGCTGAAAAAGAAATGGATGTATTCCTGAAATTATTGGTGTCCGAACCCGAAATTTCTCGTGTTCCGGTAATGATCGACTCATCGAAATGGTCTGTTTTAGAAACTGGCTTAAAATGCGTACAGGGAAAAAGTATTGTAAATTCCATATCCTTAAAAGAAGGAGAAAAGGAGTTTATTAAATATGCTACGAAAATAAAGCGATATGGAGCTGCTGCTGTAGTAATGGCATTCGATGAAAAAGGTCAGGCCGATATTTACGAGCGTCGAATAGAAATATGCGGTAAAGCCTATAAAATATTAACCGAAAAAGTGGGTTTTGCACCCGAAGATATCATTTTCGATCCTAATGTATTGGCCATTGCTACAGGAATAGAAGAGCACAATAATTATGCTGTAGATTTTATAAAGACCGTAAAATGGATTAAAGCCAATTTACCTTATGCTAAAATTAGTGGAGGAATAAGTAATTTATCTTTCTCTTTTCGTGGAAACAATACGGTTCGGGAAGCAATGCATTCGGTATTCTTGTATCATGCCATAAAAGAAGGTTTGGATATGGGAATTGTTAATCCGGGAATGTTGCAGATTTACGATGAAATAGAACCAGAATTATTAGAAAAGGTAGAAGATGTGGTGTTGAATCGTAAAGCAGATGCAACCGAAGTGCTCATAGAATTTGCCGAAGGATTAAAGTCGGAAGGAAAATCGCAGGCAAAAGTAGATGCCTGGAGAGAAAAATCATGTGCAGATCGTTTATCTTATTCATTGGTAAAAGGAATTACCGATTATATCGATGAGGATGTTGAAGAAGCCAGAAAAAATTATCCTCGTGCACTGGATGTAATCGAACAACCATTAATGGATGGAATGAATATAGTAGGTGAGCTATTTGGAGACGGAAAAATGTTCTTGCCTCAGGTTGTAAAATCGGCTAGGGTAATGAAAAAGGCCGTTGCTTATCTTCAACCATTTATCGAAGAAGAAAAGAATAGTTTAACCGATGCTAAAAATGCCGGAAAAATATTAATGGCTACTGTTAAAGGTGATGTTCACGATATTGGTAAAAATATTGTTGATGTTGTTTTAGGTTGTAATAATTTTGAGGTGATCGATTTGGGCGTTATGGTTCCTTGTTCGCAAATTTTAGAAGTAGCCAGGCGTGAAAATGTCGATGCCATCGGATTAAGTGGTTTAATTACTCCTTCGCTCGAAGAAATGTGCTTTGTTGCCGAAGAAATGAAACGCGAAGGATTCGATATTCCTTTAGTGGTAGGAGGAGCAACAACATCGGTATTACACACAGCTGTTAAGATAGAGCCAAATTATCAGCATGGAGTTGTACATGTTACCGATGCCTCTAAATCGGTTGGTATTTTTAAACAGCTTTGCGATAAAAATAAGCGTGGTGATTTTCTTTCGAAAATTAAGGATGACTATCAGAAAGTTAGAGAAGAACATGCTAATGAAAAACCGGCAGAATATTATAGCTTGAGCGAAGCCAGAGCAAACAAGGAAGCAATAGACTGGAATACTTCACCTATTTATAGGCCCAACAAAACAGGACTACAGGTTCAGAAAAATTTCTCAGTTAATGAGATTCGTAAATATATCGATTGGACCTTTTTCTTTGTTGCCTGGGAGCTAAAATGTATGTATCCCGAAATTATGTCGGATCCGGATTTGAAGGATGAGGCCAAAAAGTTATTCGACGATGCCAATAAAATGCTGGACCAAATAGAGAAAGAAAATTTATTAGAGGCAAGTGCTGTCTATGGGCTTTTCCCAGCTAATGCTGTAGGCGATGATATTGTTTTATATTCCAATGAGGAGAAAAACAAAGAGTTAACTCGATTTACTCAGATTCGTCAGCAGGAAAAATTTGCAAAAGGCTTAAGTAGCTTGTGTTTGAGCGATTTTGTAGCTCCTTTAGAATCGGGAAAGACAGATTATATTGGTGCCTTTGTTGTAACTGCCGGACTAGGGATTGAGAAAAGCCTGAAAAAATTTGCCGAAAATCATGATGATTACAACAGCATAATGATTAAAATATTAGCCGATCGTTTAGCCGAAGCTTACACCGAGCTGCTTCACGAGCAAATCCGTAAAGAGGATTGGGGATACGCAAAAGAAGAAAGCTTGGAAATGGAAGAGATGCTTAGAGAAAAATATCAGGGAATTCGTCCTGCTTTTGGATATCCATCTTTACCGGAACATTCCGAAAAGGAAGTTCTTTGGGATTTTCTGGATGTAGAAAAAAATATCGGTGCAACATTAACCGAGAATTTTGCAATGTATCCAGCAGCATCCGTAAGCGGACTAATTTTTGCTCATCCCGAAGCCATTTATTTTTCTATCGATAAAATAAAAGAAGATCAATTGAAAGATTATGCTGAACGCAAAGGGATATCAGAAGATAAAGCAAGAAAATTGCTAACTTCAATTTTACAATAAAAACAGATTGATAGAATTTAGGAGAGAATAATTTGCAAAATATTTTCTCAAATCTCATTTCTAACATCTCAAATCTATAATTAACCAATGAAAGTAATCGAACATTTAAATCAGGCAATCGAGAATAAAACCACACACTTCTCTTTTGAATTGTTGCCACCTTTAAGAGGAAACAGCATATATAAAGTTTTTAATACCATTGAAAAGCTAAAGGAG
Source organism: Marinifilum sp. RC60d5 (assembly GCF_052400665.1). Taxonomy (NCBI): domain Bacteria; kingdom Pseudomonadati; phylum Bacteroidota; class Bacteroidia; order Marinilabiliales; family Marinifilaceae; genus Marinifilum; species Marinifilum sp. RC60d5. Next base: position 6,699 of record NZ_JBQTGK010000018.1, on the reverse strand, counting down.
TTCGATCCTAAATATATTAATATTACGGCTCATCGCGATGAGGTTGTATTTGTGGAATCGAAAAATGGAGGTTTTGAGAAAAAAGTTACTCGTAAGCGTCCGGGTACAGTTGCTGTTGCGGCTGCAATAAAAAACGAATATAAAATTACAGTGGTTCCTCATGTAATTTGTAACGGATTTACTCCCGAAGAAACCGAAAATGCCTTACTCGATTTAAATTTCCTGGATATTCACGATTTATTATTATTGCGCGGAGATTCTTCTTCTCGTCACGATTTTGTTAAAAATGGAGGAGAACACAAGTATGCTTTGGATTTAATAAATCAGGTTAAGGATATTAATAATGGTGATTTTCTAGATGGCACTCATGTTGAGCCTTTTACAACTCCTTTTTCTTTCGGCACAGCCGGATATCCCGAAAAACATGAGGAAGCACCTAATTTAGATTCGGATATTTATTATTTAAAAAAGAAAATTGATGCTGGTGCTGATTATATTGTAACGCAAATGTTTTTCGATAATCAGAAGTTTTTCGACTTTGAGAAAAGAGTGCGAGCAGCAGGAATTACAGTGCCCATTGTTCCAGGAATAAAACCAATATCGGCTTTAAGCCAGTTAACAGTCCTTCCGCAGATCTTTAAAACCGATATTCCTGAAGCTTTAGCTGCCGAGGTTCGAAAATGTAAAACCAACGATGATGTGAAGCAGGTTGGTGTAGAATGGGGTATCGAACAAGGAAAAGAATTGATTAAACACGGTGTTCCTTCCTTGCATTTTTATACTTTAATGGCTTCGAATTGTGTACGAGATATTGCAAAAGCAATTTATTAAAAAAGCTTTTATAAGTTTATGCCGATCTAAATGATATTAATCCTTTTCCATACTTTATGGAGAGGGATTTTTTTATTTTACTTATTGGCAATAAATCAAGTTATATATTAGTTTAAGAAGAGAATTATAAACAAAAGACTAAATGAAAAAAGGAATTATTCTATTAGTAATGGTTTTTGGAAGTATGCTTTCCAATGCGCAAATTTTTAATACATCAGGAGTTTTAAGAAGTGGAGAAGCAGCCATTGGTTTCGAACCATCTTTACTTGTTTATGATGGAACCACAGATTTTCAAATGTTTTTTCATGCCGGAGTAGGTGTAGGACGCAACATCGATGTTGGTGCAAAAGTAGGAGCTTTTGGTGATGAAAATTATTATGGTGGAGATATCGAATTCGGAATTAGTAAGAATTTATCTTTATCGGCAGGTGTCCATCATTTTCATGATTTTGGATTAGACGGAACCGCAAATGTTACCATACCTCTTGCTTCGGGAACAAAATTAATTACTGGTTTAGATATGGATATTGTTCTGGACGATGAAACAAAAATTCCGCTATGGCTGCCAATTGGTATTAGAGTATCAGTTGGTAACGGCTGGTCTTTAATTATGGAAACAGAAATAGAATTAACCGATGAGGCTTACCATTATTTTGGTATTGGCATGGCTTATGGTTTTTAAAATTAAATGAATAAGAGTTTTTAATACTTCGCAATAGTAGTTTTTTTTATTCCTAATGCTAATATTGTTAATAACTATGCATTAATTGATTTTGCTTCTTAATAGTTTTTGTGCTAATTTAACACATTGAAATACAGGTTGAAAGACAATGAAAATAATATTAGAAGCACACAGTTGATTTGTACGATATGGAAAAAGAAAAAACTACCATTCAGAAATTAAGTGAATTTGCGAATAAAACAGATCACGTGGTTGATTTTATCGAGCAAGCTTATCCTTCTAATGCGCTTCATCCGGTAACTTATCATCGCCGACTTTTGTATATACCCGAAAATAGATTAGCAAATACCTATTTTGCTTGTTTTGGTGATTCCCGCCGTTTCGATAGGCAATCCATATTTAGTGGAGTGTTTTTTCCAATACCTCTTTCTAAATCAATAAGAGTTTGTTTACGTAAAAAGGACATTCTCGATAAAATGAACTTTTTTTCTAAAAATAAAGGCTACAAAACAGGAACGAATAAATTCGATTCTCAGGTTGTATTCGATGCATTTGATGCTATTGGGACAAATAGGATTTTTAAAAATCCCAAAATTCACGATCTAATACTTAAGGTTTTTAATTTTGATTTTAGGTTAAGAGTTGGAGTAAACATGGTGAATCTCGATTTTGTTCCAGGATTAAAAGAACATTCTCATTTTGGAATTTATTCTACTCAAGATTGGTTTGTAGATGATTCAAAAATTGAAATTTTGTACGATTTGGCAGATCAGTTTAAAAAATTTGTTGTAAAATTCGATGATCAAAACGCAGTATATTAAAATAAGATAAAACTAAAAAAAAACCTCTTTCTTTAAGAACGAGAGCTTTTTTTAGTTTGTAATATTTTGTTTTAGGAAGCGAACTCATCAATTATTTTTTGAGCTATAACTTCTGAAAGTTTAATGTTCGATTCGTGAGTCCAGCCACCAACATGCGGACTAAGCAGAACTTGTTCCGATTCAATTAAATATTGAAATTCCGCAGGCAATTCCGAAGCATGTAAATCTTCGAACGAGGTTTTCTCAAATTCCAGTACATCCAAACAAGCTCCTTTTACTTGTCCTGATTCCAGATTTTTAACCAAATCGGCAATCTTTACAACTTTTCCGCGTGCAGTATTAATCAGGTAAATTGGTTTTTCGAACTTTTTCAAAAACTCATCGTTTACCATAAACATTGTTTCTTCGGTTTGCGGAACGTGCAAACTCAAAATATCGCATTGCTTAAATAAATCTTCCAATTGTTTTTCTTCACAAAATTCATCTGAGTAATCGAATTTGTATTTGTCGTAGGCAATTACTTTGCAGCCAAAACCCTTTAAACGTTGAGCAAAAGCACCACCCATGTTTCCATAGCCAATAATTCCAACGGTTTTGCCTTTAATCTCTATTCCGCGGTTTTCTTCTCTGCGCCATTTTCCATTTCTTACCTCCCAATTGCAACGGCATAAATTATTGAATAAACTTAAAAGCATTCCAACCGCATGTTCTCCAACCGCATCGCGGTTTCCTTCGGGGGCATTAAAACATCTAATTCCTTTGCTTTCAGCAAAGTCAAGATCAATATTTTCCAGTCCTGCTCCAACTCTACCAATAAATTTTAGCTTTGTAGCTAAACTCAACTCTACTTTGGTAAGTTTAAATTTACTACGAATAATAAAACCATCGAATTCAGGAAATAGTTTCAACAATTCTTCTTTGTTTTTTTCTGGAGCATAAGTGCAATCAAAACCGGCATCCTGTAACATTTCTAACAAACGAGGATGGGTTGAATCTATAAATAGTACTTTCATTTTTTAAATATCAAGATATGATTATCAGGAATCAAGAGGATTTATGATTCGAAAATTTTGTGCAAAAATAATTAGAAATTTTACAACAATACACTCAATTATTTACTTTGTACACATATCAATTACAAAACTTGCTTTGTATCCCCTTAGTTTTCCCAGATTGTCATAAATTTCATAGCCAAACATTATTTTTCTTACTTCTTTTCTTAGCTTAAGCTTGTTTTTATCCCAATACCAATCTTCCTCAAACTGTATGGTTCCGGTTCTATCCGATAGCTTGTTTTCTTCTATAATCAGTTCAATTTCCGATAAGCTTAATTCATGATTATCGTAATAATCAAATGCTTGTAGTTTTTCTTTTAAAACAGCATTTAAAATATCCTTTACAAGTTTATCTGAGTTTGTATTGGCAAGGCATTCATCTTTCCATTCATTTTCAGGATCAGGATTTTTAATTATGACCTCATAAATAATTGGCTTAGCAATAGTTTCGCCCTGGAATAATTCTTGTTTTTGCTGAGATTCGCAAGAAAATAAAAACAGCCCCGAAAAAATTAGAGCTGTTATTTTATAAATGTATTTAGTCATTTTGTAATGTGAATTAAAACTTAAGAAATAAATACACTAGGGATGATGGGCATTGGAAGGGCAAGCTTTTTGTACGCAGAAAACTTTTAGAAAGATGGGGAAGCTGAGAACTTGTTCGAAGATCATCCCGCCGCACTTAAAGTTATCAAGTAGAAGAAGTTTGTGCTTACACGCCCTAGATTCTTTGCTTACTTTCTCATCAATGGAGAAAGTAAAAGCCCATCTGGCTAGAGGATAAAAAATTATCTCTCAAAAGTCAACCTCATACCCTTATTACTTTCATTAAATTTACCCTTATCGTAAACCAAATGTCCGTTCACAAAAGTTTTTTCAACCTTATATTGGAATTTCTGACCATCGAAAGGAGTCCAGCCGCATTTATATAAGGTATTTTCTTTTGTGGCAGTCCAATCGTCTTCACTTAAAAGAACCAAATCGGCAAAATATCCTTTACGGATAAAGCCACGTTTTTCAACCTGGAAAATTTCAGCAGGAGTGTGGCACATTTTTTCAACTACTTTTTCCATTTTTATTTTTCCCATGCGTGCCTGTTCCATCATTGCAACCAGTGAGTGTTGTACCAAAGGACCACCACCTGCAGCATTCAAATAATTACCATCTTTTTCTTCTTCGGTATGTGGAGCGTGATCTGTTGCAATCACATCTAATCTGTCATCCAATAAAGCTTTCCAAAGTTTTTCCTGATCTTCCTTAGTTTTAATAGCTGGGTTCCAGCGAATTCTCGACCCTTTTTCAAGGTAATCCTTATCATTAAACCACAAATGGTGAATACAAACTTCAGATGTAATTCTTTTTTCTTTTGCAGGAATAGAATTGTCAAATAATTCCATTTCCATTCCAGTCGATAAGTGAAGAATATGTAATCTTGTATTGTACTTTTTAGCCAATTTTATTGCCTTCGACGATGATTTGTAACAAGCTTCGGCACTTCTAATTTTACCATGATATTCCATTGGGATATCTTCGCCATATTTTTTCAAATATTCTGCCTGATTTTTATCAATCATTGGGCTATCCTCACAATGCGTAGCAATTAGTAAGGGAGCTTTTTCAAATATCTGCGATAAAGTTTCAACATCATCTACCAACATGTTTCCAGTCGACGATCCCATAAAAATTTTAATTCCGCAAACAGTTTTAGGGTCCGTTTTTAAAATTTCTTTAAGATTATTATTGGTAGCACCCATATAGAAAGAATAATTTGCCATTGATTTTTCAGCACCTAACCTATATCTTTCTGTAAGCAACTCCTGAGTAATGGTTTGTGGTTTCACATTTGGCATATCCATAAACGAAGTAGTTCCTCCGGCTACAGCAGCTTTCGATTCAGTATATAAATCTCCCTTTTGTGGCATTCCCGGATCCCGAAAATGAACCTGATCATCAATCACACCAGGGATTAGTAACTTTCCACCTGCATCAATAATTTTCCAATTTTTATCACATACTTCTGGTTCCGAAGTAAAAATTTCTTCGATTATTTGATTTTTTACCAGAACACTTCCAGCGAATTTTTTGCCTTCATTAATTATTAAGGCATTTTTAATTAAATAAATCGACATGTTGGTTGTTTAGTTTTGTAACAATTAAATATACTAAGTTAGGAAATGCCTGTTATACTATTTATTTTCTAAGCTTACTTTATTTAAAATTTATCTCTCGTATTTTCTAAAAAAACTTCTCAATTTCATTTTTATCACTCCCCAAACGGCTTCATTAAATATTCCACCACTCATTTTCGATGTTCCTTCCGTACGATCCGTAAATATAATTGGTACTTCAATAATATTGAAGCCAAATTTCCAGCTCGTAAACTTCATTTCAATCTGAAAAGCATAACCTTTAAATCTAATTTTATCTAAATCTATAGTCTCTAATACTTTTCTGGTATAGCACTTAAAGCCAGCAGTAGCATCATGAATCTTCATGCCCGTAACAATACGAACATATTTCGAGGCAAAATACGACATTAAAACTCTACCCATAGGCCAATTTACAACATTTACTCCAGAAACATATCGCGAACCTATGGCCATATCGCCACCCTTATTTGCACAAGCATCATATAAATGAATTAAATCTTCAGGATTGTGCGAAAAATCTGCATCCATCTCAAAAATATATTCATATTTATTTTCCAATGCCCATTTAAAACCAGTAATATATGCAGTTCCTAAACCTAACTTACCTTTTCTTTCAATAATATGAAGAGCCGTAAATTCTTTTTGTAATTTCTTTATTATTTGAGCAGTACCGTCAGGAGAATTGTCCTCTATTATTAATATATCAAAAGCAGTACTCAGCGAAAATACTTTTCTTATAATAGCTTCAATATTTTCCTTTTCGTTGTATGTCGGTATAATAACAAGTCTGTTTGTCACTCTTAGAGAATTAATGTTTTTACTAATTTATAGTACGAAGATAGTATATCTCCACAAAAACTTTTCTTATCAACTGTTAAAAAGCTTAAAATTGTATTTTCTTTGTAGGCCATTTCCAAACTCTTTCGGAAGAAAGAGTTTGGCCGGGCTATTCGCTTTATCTTTTTTTTCATTCTTCAAAAAAAGGATATCGCTGCTATCCCTAATGGAAATTTTTAGCTTTTGTGTTAAAAATAGCGAAGAGTGCCATTGTTAAATATGCTCGATTATTATTCGCTATTTATTTTTTTTCAATCAGGTTACCAGTAAGTTAAGCTAAGGCAAAAAAAAAGATTAGAAAAGCATTTGGAAAAGAGTAAAAC
>NZ_JBQTGK010000017.1:19596-66809 GCF_052400665.1 Marinifilum sp. RC60d5 | reverse complement strand
CCATTTCTTCAAAACTATAATGCCTTACCTTTGTAAAGCGAGTGCAAAGATAAGCTTAAGTTTTACTCTTTTCCAAATGCTTTTCTAATCTTTTTTTTTGCCTTAGCTTAACTTACTGGTAACCTGATTGAAAAAATTTGAAAAAACCTATAAACATTAGTAATTACAGGATATCCAACCTCTGATAGCCCATTTATTAAAAAAATAAAATAGAAAAATTACAAATTATCATTAGCGAAGAAACTATTTTAAAAAATAATAATCCTATGATTAAGATTGCATCACAATTTCGAAATAAAAAGAGTTGTATTAAAGTGACAACAAAAGAACAACAATAATATATCACAAAAAAGCCCTCTCTTTACGAGAAGGCTTTTGCTGATATATCAATTTAGTTTTATTAATAGATACTATTGATCTCTCATTGATTTCTTTTTGTCGCGCTCGACTTGCCAAGGGAAATTATTACCATGCGGAGCTGCAAATTCTTTTGCTGTAAGCTCTTCGGGTTTTAGTCGATAGATTTCTACATTTCGCACAGCTGGTGAATTGTAGGTGAATTTTTTATCGGTATACTGCGCCATTGTAATATTTAATGCATCTACTTTTTGATCGTAATCGGTAATAAATTCAATTTTGCCACGCGCTACAACACTTTTTCCTTTCATTCGGTAACTGCAGGCAACATGTTCATTCTGAAACACCAGTTCAGAGGCAGTACAAAAGGTAATGCAAACTTCAGGGTTCGCTTTCATGCACTCAATTAATTTACCAAAATCGGCTCCATGCAAGTAAATATATTCATCGTGATACCCAAAATTCATTGGCACCACATAAGGTTTATTGTCATTGTCGATAACCCCAAGGTTGCAAATATCGCAAGAGCGAATAATTTCTTCGATTTGCTCTTTACCTTCTATAGATACAGTTTTCATTTTTAATGATATTATATATTAGAGAATTGTGCGGTTTCCCAACTCTTTGGAAATTGCATTTTTTATTTGATCGAGGACCATTTTTTGTTGCATAAGCTCCATCATTCTGTCTGAATCACCAGTTTCCTGTGCTTTTTGCATTTCCTGAAGTACCTCTTTCATTAAAATCCGTACTTTCTTTCCTTTGTACTCATTTACCAGCTTAGGAACTATTTCTTTAAGTTTCATTTCTTCAGACTCTACATAACTATCGTTTCGGGTCCAGAGTCCACTTAATTGATAAGGCTCACTTAAAATATCGGCGGCAAGCTGACTAACCTTTTCATTGGAATGATCCCGAAAAAATGTTTTTGCATTAAAATCTTTATTTTCCTGATTAGATCCAAACTGATCGAATACCAATTGATACAATGGGTTTACGGATTCGAGTTCATCTCTTTGTAATTCGGAAATAATAAAATTTCCTACTAAAGTTAATTCTTCGGAACCATCGTCCTGAGTATCGCGGAACAAAACCTCGGTACTAAAATTTAAAAGAATACGCACCAAAGCTCTTTCTTCCAAATCGCATTCATTAGCCGAGCGCAGATAAGCTGAATTCTCAGCCATTCTACCACCTTGTTCAGCTTCCTGAAAATCCGGCCTTTGTGTTTTTTTCCAGGCTTCTTCTTTTTTCTTATGAATTATTTTATTGATTTCGGTGTACAATACTCTTTCGTCCACATTCAAAATCCCACTACATTCTCTCACATAAACAGAACGAACAATGGCATCGGGAATTATTGCAATGGACCGTACAATATCGATAATCAAATTTGCACGTTTAACCGGATCATCCTGCGCATCTTTTAACAGAAGATTGGTTTTAAATACTATAAAATCGGTTTCGTGTTTCTCTATGTAATCTGTTAATTCACCCGCTCCCATTGTTCTGGAAAAAGAATCGGGATCTTCTCCCTCGGGTAAGAGCAATATTTTTGCGTTTACTTCCTGTTCCAGTACCAAATCGATACCACGCAAGGATGCTTTTATTCCGGCAGCATCGCCATCGTATATGATGGTAACATTATTGGTAAAGCGTTTAATCAGTCGAATTTGATCGGGAGTTAGTGCTGTTCCCGATGAAGCAACGACATTCTCAATTCCTGCCTGATGAAAGGACAAAACATCGGTATATCCCTCTACCAAAAAACATTTATCGTTTTGAACGATTGCTTTTTTAGCCTGAAAAATCCCGTAAAGAACTTTACTTTTATGGTATACTTCCGACTCTGGAGAATTAAGATATTTAGCAGCTTTTTTATCATTTTTCAGAATCCGCCCTCCAAAAGCTAACACTCTACCTGCAATTCCATGAATAGGAAAAATTACACGACCTCTGAATCTATCAAGTAATCGGTTTTCTTTATCAATACTCAATCCGGTTTTAACCAGATATTCCTTTTTGTATCCACTATCAATTGCATGTTTCGAGAAAGCCTCCCAGTCTTCAAGACAAAATCCCAACTGAAACTTTTTTATGATATCATCACGAAAAGCACGTTCGCGCAGGTAACTCATTCCAATAGCCATTCCCTGCTGATGCTGATGTAAGTTATGAGTAAAAGATTTTTGTGCAAAAGAATTAACGATCATCATACTTTCACGATCGTTCTTTTGTTTTTCCTGTTCGGGAGATAATTCTTTCTCTATAACATCGATATGGTATTTTTTGGCAAGATATTTTAAAGCTCCAACATAATCGAGATGTTCGTGCTCCATTATAAAATTAACGGAATTTCCACCTTTGCCACACCCAAAGCATTTGTAAATTCCTTTGGCCGGAGAAACTGTAAACGATGGAGTTTTCTCGTTGTGAAAAGGACACAAGCCTAAATAATTTACTCCACGCCTTTTAAGAGTTACAAAGTCAGAAACAACTTCGCTTATTTCTGCTGCATCGAAAATTCGTGTTACTGTAGCCTGATCAATCATATCAACAAAAATAGAAAACAAGATCGAGAAAAATTCAAAGAATAGAAGATTTAAATTTTCAACTTTTCAACAATTCACAAAAAACAGAAAATAATGTACTGCACACAATAGAATATGTGTAAATAAGGTTTATAGTATAAATTTGAATTACATAATTAAATAAGTAATTTTATTTTTATGTTCTTGTTGTAAGACAAACAATTAATATTAATCCTAAAAACACCAGATACAAATGTACAAAACAGGAATATTGATCTTACTGATTATTCTCGGATTTAATGTTTTTTCGCAAGAATCGCTTCCTACAAAATCGGATTATAGTAGAGTTTACAAAACAAAAACTTTAGTCGTATTAGAAAATTCTCCTTTTTCGGATTACAACGATAAAATTAAAAATGCTGTAAAACAAAATTGGACACTTTCTGAATTCGATTTTATATCGAACGAAGAGTTTAAACAAAAAAAACCAAACTCGAATTACTCATTTTTAGTTACCAGTACAGTTACTTTTAATAAGGATAAAACAAATGCAGAATATAAATTCCTAAGTCTGCTACTTGGAGGAACAGCTAAAGACATAACTAATATGACTGATCTATGTTCAGTTCCTATGTCTTATTTAAATGCTGATGAATCTGATTATTTATATAAATTGGAATCTATTGTTCGTTTTATTCAAAACCATGTATCGCTGGTGACAAAAAATCCGACTATTATTTCTGATAATGTTTTAAAGTATTACAATAAAAATACGGCCCAAATAAAAAATAAAACACTCTATATTACTCAGGAAGATTTACCACCAAACACAAAATCGATGTCTAAAATTAAAAAATTATATTCTGGAAGAGTTAAAATTGTGAGTATCGAAGAAATAGAACAAGCTATAAATCAACAAAATAAGAATGTAGTTTTTCTTCACAAAGTGGGTCCTGGAAAAACTGCGCATAAGGCCAGATGTTTTAAAATTATTATTGGTGCCGACGATGCAAAAATTTATTATTTTGACTATCACATGGTGAAAAAGAAGCAAACCGATAGTTTTTTAGTAAGAGATTTTAAGAAGCTATTAAATTAAGAGTAATATGAAAAAATTAGTTGTATTAAGTGGGGCAGGTATTAGTGCCGAAAGTGGGATAAAAACTTTTCGTGATATGGGAGGCTTATGGAACAAGTACGATGTTATGGAAGTTGCAAGTCCTGAAGCCTGGGCAAAAAATCCTAATTTGGTACATCAGTTTTATAACGAACGGCGCAGGCAACTATTTAAATGTAAACCTAATAGTGCTCATGATCATATTTATGATTTAGAAAAATATTTCGATGTTGATATTGTAACCCAAAATGTTGATGATTTACATGAACGAGCTGGGAGTTCAAAGGTACTGCATTTACATGGGGAATTAAAAAAAGCCAGAAGTAGTGTTGACTCGAATCTGGTTTATGATTTAAATAAATGGGAATTAAGTTTAAACGATAAATGCGAGAAAGGCTCTCCTCTTCGTCCGCATATTGTTTGGTTCGGAGAAAATGTTCCGACAATATCTGAAGCAGCCAAAATTGTAAAACAAGCAGATCTATTCCTTATAATAGGCACCTCAATGAATGTATATCCTGCTGCTGGCTTAATCGACTTTGTAGCCGATAATGTACCAATATATGTTATCGATCCTAATCAACCACTTCTAAAGTCGGACAGAGATATTACTTTTATTAAAGAAAAAGCCTGTGCCGGAATGAGCAAACTATATGATATTTTACATCTAAGCAGCAAAAAATAAAGCCGGAATCATAAAAATTCCGGCTTCATTATTATATCTATAATATTAAATTTAAGAAATTTAATCCTCCAACTCATCTTCATCATTACCATCTGATCCGGTAAAATCGCGCGACGCTTTTAACAGATTACCAGCATGTAAAGTTAAATTTTTAGTTTCGTTTAGTAAACCTAAATAAAGAACCGAATTTCGGGTTCCAACTTTTTCTGCTTTAATTCTTTTAATTTGCTCTTTTCTAAATTTTCGAATAGATGTTAACAGAGTTTTTTGCTTTGCAAAAGCTTTCTCAATTTCGGCAATGTCATAATTATTATCTTTTAATAAACGGTTAATGGTTCTAAAAAAATCATCCAGTTTAGTCTGAATAGTATTTAATTCATTAACCTGTTCCTTAATTAATGTTTTATGATTGTTATCGACATAATCGAAAGCCGGACCTGCAATATAACTAATTGAGTGTGCCATTTCGCGAAGATAATCGACCAGCTGAACGTAGAAAGGACCAGTTGATACGCTATCATCAGCAAGTTTCTTCATCATTACAGGAATCTGATCTTTAATCGATTTTGCTTCATGATCGAGTTTTTCAATTTTCTTATTGCATTCTTTTAATTTCGCCCGCTCTTCGAAAGCTAAGCCATTAATAATCTTGCTATATAAATTTGGAATTTTAGCTGTAATTCCTAAGACTGCAAAAGTCAATTGTTCGGTAACTCCGCCTTTTATAATAATTGTATCATCTTCTTCTGTGATATCCTCTTTTTGCTTCGATTTAGACTTTCTTTTATGGAAGATATGAGAACGTACAACAAAAACAACAGCTATAGTAAGCAAACCAAAAATTGCAAATCCACCCAACCAATTAATTAAGTTGGCAAATATAAATGCCGCTGTAAATGCAATAAAAGCAGTAAAAAACCAACCTCCAATTACTGTAATTACACCAGTTATACGATAAACGGCCGAATCTCTACCCCAGGCTCTATCGGACAAAGAAGTACCCATTGCAACCATAAAAGTTACATAAGTAGTTGAAAGTGGCAATTTAAGGGATGTTCCAATAGCAATTAAGATACTGGCAACGGTAAGATTAACCGAAGCACGAATCATATCGAATGCTGGCATATCTTTGGCTTCAATTCCTTTTAAAGGTTCTGGTTTATCGAATCGCTTTTGAATACCACCATGAATTACTGCAGGCATAATTCTTTTAAAATTACTATTGGCAGATAAAGAACGTCGCACCAGTAATCGAGCAAAGAATGAAGACCCAAATTTCTCATCTCCTTCGTTCTGACTACTTAATCCAATTTCTGTTTCGGTAACCGTTCTTGCTTTTTTAGATAACCAAAGGGTAACAGTCATTATAATACCAGCAATAATTAACAAATAGGTTTCGGTTTGTACCTTACCTGCCAAAATACCCATAGTCATGCCATAAGGATCGGTTCCCGGATTGGCTACAAATGCCTGAAAAGACTTGAAACCAGCTAAAGGAACCCCAATAAAGTTTACAAGGTCGTTACCAGCAAAGGCCATTGCTAAAGCAAAAGTCCCAACCAATACAATTACTTTAAGGATATTTAAACGTACAATCCAAACCAATAATTGTAGAATCACAGTCCAAACAATAAAACAAACTGCAATAATTAAAAAAGTATTGGCTTTAATCCATGCTAAAGTGTCTTTAGTTATAAACGAAGATCCCTTTGCTCCTTTAATTAAAATAAAGTAAGTAATTGCTGTAATTGCCAAACCACCAAAAATGGCTCCAAAATACGTAAAGGTTTTTTCGTAACGATAGGTAAAAATAAGACGTGTTACCCATTGAACAATAGCACCCGAAAGAAATGCAATAACAACACTAAGCAGAATACCCGTTATAATTGCCAGAGCTTTCGCAGAATTAATGTAATTCCCCAAATCGAGCAATGTCTCATCGGAAGAATTCATAATTTTTACAACCGCAACAGCCACGGCAGCACCAAGCAACTCGAATACTATCGATACAGTTGTAGAAGTTGGTAAACCAACGGTATTGTAGAAATCTAACAGAATAATATCTGTTAACATTACCGCGATAAAGATGATCATGATCTCCGCAAAGTAAAATTGATCGGGGTGAAAAATTCCTTTACGCGCAACTTCCATCATTCCACTCGAAAAAGTTGCTCCAACTAAAATTCCAAGACTGGCTATTATCATGATTGCCCAACGGGGAGCCGCCTTGGAGCCAAAAGCAGAGTTTAGGAAGTTTACGGCGTCGTTACTAACGCCAACAATAAGATCACTTATGGCTAGTGCAAATAACACTACCACAATTAGTAAGTAAAAGTTCTCCATGTCATTAAGTTCGTAAATTCAGAGCAAACATACTAAGACATGGAGAAGAAAATGTTTCCTATTTATTATGTTTGTGTTAACTCTATGTTAACTTTTCTCTTGTTCGTTCTTATTTAATTTAACTAAAAAATCTGCTGTTGCTATATTTAAAGCCATAGGAACATCATTAATTACACAGGTTCTAATTAAAGTTTGAATATCGTGTTCGTGACCATGGGGTGTTTCTGCATCTATTAAAAATATTACTTCATCTACTTTTCCTTCTAATATTTGTGCAGCAAGTAAAATATCGCCACCATTAGGTCCATGACCAAAAGGTGCCACCTCTAAATCTAATACCGAATTTAATAATTCTGAAGTATTTGAAGTACCAATAAGCTTGTGTTTTTTAAGTTCATCTAAATGTCTTTTTACCCATGCTAACATTACACTTTTCTTTTCATTATGAGCAACTAAGGCAATTGTCTTCATTCTGTAATTAATTTAATCAGTTAATAATATATAATTTGATGTTAATTTTCTTCATCGAATCATCGGATACCTTCTATTTGTCAAAAAAATAATACATTATTTAGAATAAAATGATTCTTTTATGTTATAATTTACTACTTTTCTGACTAGAATTGAAAGCTCAGTTAAATGATTCCGTACAGTCTATTACTACTTATCTAATTGTACAACAAATAAACAAAGTATTCTTCAATTCAGTTATAAAATCGTAAATTTGTTAATATTATATTAATGTATCAGCTATGAACAATATTTCTAAGATTCTTCTTCTGTGTGCCCTTATTATTTCTGTAGGACTAAGTTCGTGCAAGGACAGCAGTAAAACTAATGCAAAAAATCCCGAAAACAAGGAAATTAAAAAGCCTTCGATAAAAACTAAATCTGCAGTAAAAAAGAAAGCAGAAGCAAAACCTGTAGCCAGGAAAAAAACAAAACCTGTAGTAAAAAAGCTTCCTAATAAATATTTTTTAATTGTTGCTAGCTTTGAAAATAGATCGAATGCTGTAAGACTTCAACAAAAATTAACAAGCGAAGGTTTTAAATCTGAGATGCATAAAGCTCCTAATGGATTCACCAGAGTTTCATACAAAGGTTTTTCTGACAGAAAATTAGCTTTTAGCGAATTAAAAGATGTGCGTGCTACAGAAAAACACAAAGATACTTGGCTTTATATCAAACGATAATTAAGGTATGGCAAGATTTAGTTTTTTACTTATTCCAGTTTTATTATTACTAGTTTCATGTAATGATAAAAAATCAGTAACTACTGTAAACAAAAAGAATATAGTTGAACAAACCGTAAAAAGACAGGTTCCTAAGTTGGCGCCTTCTGCTGTAAGTTCAAAATCTGTTTTAACTGATGTTCAAATTGCTAAAAACAGAGATACTTTTAATTATCATATCGTAGCTGCCAGTTACACTAATAAAAAGCAAGCTACTGCCTTTAAAAGTAGACTATATCAGAAAGGATATCCTTCTATTGTTTTGGAAAAAAACGGAAAATATCGTGTTATACTACAATCGTTTAACACTAAAAAATCGGCATTAAAAGAACTATACCGATTACGAAAACTAAATAAGAAACCTGATTTATGGCTACTTAAACAATAGAGCTAAAGCAGCATTAAGCTGGAAAATACAATTAGAAAACCTAATATAAAGCCTGCATATACCTGAAAAGGAGTGTGCAGGTTTAATTTTAAACGCGAATAAGCAAGAAGTCCAGCCATTACAATTCCAACAATAAAGAATATTCGTAAGGAGCTAGATAGTAAAACACTAATTCCTATAATCATTCCCACAAAGCCACCTATTCCGGTCATGTGAATACTCACTTTCCATTTAGTTGATATAAGTGCTATCATGGCAATTGAAATTATTGCTGCTAATTGAAGATGAGCTACTATTCTTGTGATTGGAAACTTCATTAGTAAATAAAATCCCAAAGCATAAAAAACTATTGTTAACACCAAAGGCACAAATCTCTCTTTTCTTTTTTCTAATCCATAATCAGATACTAAATTTTGAGATTTAAGCATTGGCAAAATGCTTACTGGTAATAATACTGTTGAAATACCAACAATTATATAGATTACCCGAATTAACTGCGGAGGAGTAAAATCCAGATAAGTACCCGAATGAAACACTACAAAGATTGAATAAAGAGGCATTAACATTGGGTGAGCCACTCCTGAAATTATTCTTGAAAAATTCATTTTTAGATTCTGGTATTGAATTGTTAGTATCAAAACTTTTTGCAAAAAAGAAAGCGCAAAGATAAACTTCTTTGCAGCTTTAAATACCAATTAGACTATAATTATACTTTTTACTTAAAACTTTCACCATAATTAACTTACAGTTCTTTTCTTAATCGAGCAACAGGAATATTCAACTGTTCGCGATATTTAGCAACTGTTCTTCTGGCAATTTGATACGATTTTTCTTTTAAAATTGCAGCCAGTTTATCGTCGGTTAATGGTTTTTTCTTGTCTTCGTTATCGACACATTCTTGCAGTATTTTTTTTATTTCCCGAGTCGAAACCTCTTCACCGGTATCAGTTTGCATACCTTCAGAGAAAAAATATTTAAGCGAAAAAATACCAAAATGGGTTTGTATGTATTTTGAATTGGAAACTCGGGAAATAGTAGAAATATCTAAACCGGTAATATCTGCAATATCTTTCAGAATCATTGGCTTAAGTTTCTTTTCATCGCCTTCCATAAAATAAGCGCGCTGAAAATCGATAATGGCATTCATGGTAACAAGTAAAGTATTTTGCCTTTGCTTAATTGCATCGATAAACCATTTTGCCGAATCTAATTTCTGCTTCACAAACATGACGGCATCTTTCTTTTCTTTCGACTGATTTTTTTTGTTACCAGAATAGTCCTGCAACATTTCAGAATAAGTTCTACTAACATGAAGCTCTGGAACATTTCGAGCATTTAAGCTCAAGCGCAGGTCACCATCTTCTTCTTCGAGAATAAAATCGGGAATAATAGTGGGAGAGGCTTTAATCATTGGGTTGTTAAAAGCCGATCCTGGCTTAGGATTTAGTTTTAATATCTCATCAATTGCACATTTAAAATCTTCATCGTTCGCATTTACGCGCTTTTTAATTTTATCGTAATGCTTTTTTGTAAATTCTTCAAAATGCTTTTTCAGGATTAGCTTGGCCAACTTCACATCCGGATTATGCTTTCCTTTTCTTTGAATCTGTAACAATAAACATTCCTGTAAATCGCGAGCACCAACGCCTGCCGGATCAAAATCCTGAATTACTCTTAACAAATCAACCAATTCCTCGAAAGATGTTTCTACTCCAGTCGAAAAAGCCAAATCATCAACAATATTATCAATATCTCTTCTTAAATAACCATCTTCGTCGATATTACCAATTAAATATTCGGTTAAAGCAGCTTTCTCGGGTGTTAAAATTCTAAGTCCTAGTTGAGAAATTAAAAGTTCATGGAATGTAGTTCCTCCCGAAAAAGGAATCTCCTCATGCTTATCATCTTTAGAATAATTTTGAGCAGATAATTTATAGGAAGGAGTATCTTCATCATTCATATAATCTTCTAAAGTAAACTCGTCTCTATCTGCATCATTTTCTGCAGCATCTTCTGTTTGAGCACTTTCCTGATATTCTTCTTCCTTACCTCCTTCTTCCAAAACAGGATTTTCTTCCAACTCCTTTTTTATACGTTCCTCTAATTGTAAAGTAGGGAGTTCCAACAACTTTATCACCTGAATTTGCTGAGGCGATAATTTTTGCAATAATTTCTGCTGTAAACTTTGCTTTAACATACTAAATCTATCCTTTTTTAATGATGAAGCAAGGTACGCAAACTCTTGTGAACATACAAGAAGTGCTATTCAAACCCGCCTGACAAAAATTATTCCTTTTTAATTTTGAGGAATACTTTACCAATAAAAAAACTGTTTATCATCTAAAAAATCACTACAATAAGCAATGATATATGGAAAATAAAAGAAATGCTTTTACCTTGCAAAAAAAAGTTATGTCTGGAGTTTATTTTCATATACCATTTTGCAAACAGCTTTGTCATTATTGTGCTTTTCATAAAAGCATTTCCTTACATGCTAAAAATGATATGCTTGAATGTTTCAAGAAAGAGCTGGAACTAAAAAAAAACTATCTCTCTGAAGATCATTTATCCAGTATTTATTTTGGTGGTGGAACGCCTTCTGTTTATCAACCTGATAAAATACAGGAATTAATTAATGAAGTGCAAAAATACTGGAAAATAGATTCTAACGCTGAAATAACTCTCGAAGCCAACCCCGATGATTTATCAGTAAAATACCTTAAACAGCTATCTGAAACTTCGGTTAATCGCTTAAGTGTTGGAATCCAATCTTTTCACGATGAAGATTTGATTTTAATGAACCGCCGACACACTGGAAAACAAGCCTACGAAGCAATTAAAAGAGCACAATATTATGGTTTCGATAATATTTCGGTAGATCAGATTTACGGTGTACCCGGATTAACAATGAAAAAATGGAAGGAAAATCTGAATTTGGTTTACAAATTAAATATTCAACATATTTCATCCTATCATTTAATGTACGATCCTAATACTGTTTTTGCAAAAAAACTGGAAAAAGGTCAGTTAACAGAAATGGACGAAGAAGAAAGTTATGAGCAGTACAAGTATTTAGTTGATTCGGCCCGAAAAAATGGCTTTAAACACTACGAAATTTCTAATTTTTGTAAAGAAAATTATATTTCCCGACACAATTCGAGCTACTGGCAACAAAAAGAATACTTAGGAATTGGTCCCTCGGCTCACTCTTACAATTTTAAAGAACGAGAGTGGAATATTGCACACAATCATAAATACATGAAAGCCATAAAAGAGGGCAAGAGTTTTTCTGAAAAAGAAGAACTGAATATTTACGATAGATTTAACGACTTAATATTAACTTCGCTTCGCACTTATTGGGGCTTAAACCTAACTAGTGTAAAAGAACAATTCGGCGAAAAACTGTACTTGCATTGTTTATCGAAGGCTGAAAAATATATTCAATCTAATCATATTCGCAAAGAAAATTCTTCTCTAATATTAAGCGATAAGGGTGTATTTGTATCAAACGATATTATGTCTGATTTTTTTTATGTAGAAGATGAATAAAGGCTGTTTTCGGAATACAATAGCACATAAGCTATCACGTTTACTCTGTATAATTTGATTACTATGAAATTTTTAAAATACTTTTTACTGCTGTTTATCTTATTCACATCAACAAATTTGTTGTATTCACAAGAGAATAGTGTGCAAATAATAAGTCCTAAAAAATTTAGTAAAATTGCAGAAACAAATCCACGGGCTGTTGTAATTGATGTTAGAACCAGGAAAGCCTACAAAAAAGGACATATTATTTATGCTGTACTAGCCGAAAAATCGGAAAATTTATACCATATTATCGATACCACAGGAACAGAAATGATTTATTTGCTCTACTGCAAAGATGGCAACAGAAGTGTTGATGCCGGTAAAATGCTGTTTAAAAAATATCAGATTACATCTTACTCACTGCAAGGAGGTTTGGATTACTGGAAAGAGCTAAAAATGAAAGTTGTGAAATAGGCTTGTAATTTTGTACAAGGCCTTTACGTGTTACACAAATCGCTGCGGATTTTCATCCGAGCTGGTTTCAGATTACAAAATGTGCGTGTATTTTCGTCCGAATCCCCTATTGGTAAGCCAGAATATCAGTAAAAAGAGGCAATCACACCATAACTTGTAGTTAAATATCAATACTAATAAAAGCAGACCCGAAACGAGCCTGCTTTTCCTATGTTATTTTTGAATTTTATTATAAACCTGCTTCTATCCAAGACCAAGTTGAGATATCAACTTTATCAGCATCTTTACCTGCATTTAAAGTGTATTTTCTTAAAGTTTCACCATCAACTAAACTTACATCAGGATTTCCTCCGTCAATTTGAACATTGTTTACATATTCGTTAGCTGTAGTTTCATCTTTCATATCTAAATCTACATCGTAACCTTCGAGGTACAAGCTTGTGATTGAACCACCAGAAGTTTTCTTAAACTGAAGAGCAGTACCACCTACAGTAGATATTGCAGTAATATTTTCGAATTGAGGGTTGTTGTTTACTTTATCACCTTCGAATACAGTTGAGAAACCTTCAATAGTGTGAGAGATATAAGCGTTAGTTACTTTACCGCTCCATCCTTCAGTCCAATCTACAGAATCATCTTCGTTGTTTTCCAAGTAAAGCTTGCTAGCAGAAACAGTTCCACCGAAGAATTCGATACCATCATCAGAGCCATTGATTACAGCTATATTTTCGATAGTAGTTGCAGAACCTACAGCATATAGAGAAACTCCATTGTATTGTGATTCAGAGTTGATTTGAGCTCCTGTACCTTTTATTACGAGGTAGGATATAGAACCTGAGTTATCATCATCAGTTGTACCCCCATAAATGAAACCACCAACTTCAGCTTCAGCATCAACACCAGCAGAAGTTGTTGCTTTACCACAAATTGTTAATCCACCCCAATCGCCTGGCTGAGCAAGGTCGGAAGCAATTACAACTGGCTTATCAGAAGTACCTTCGATAGTAATTTTACCACCCATTAAAACAGCGATGTAAACATCAGTACCACCTGCATCAGCGTGAATTTTAGTACCAGCTGGAATTGTTAAAGTAGCACCATCCTGAACGATGTAAGAAGAAGTTAAACGGTATGATTTAGAAGCATCAAGAGTTACATCAGAATCCACATTACCTGATAATGTTTCAACTTCTGCCAATTCAGCGTTTACCCAGGTCCATGCAGATGGATCAACCGTAGCAGCAGTATTGTACGAATTAGCTGGTTCTGCATCTACACCTTCAATTTTCACATTTGTTAATGCACCACCATCTTTCATGTCGATACTTGTAGCATAACCGCTTAATGATAAACCTGTGATTGTAGCACCTGATTCTTTTTTGAATTGAAGCGCAGTACCACCTGTAGTAGAAACAGCAGTTAAATTTATGATTTTAGGATTGTTATTTACTTTATCACCTTCTACAACAGTTGAGAAATCATCAATTGTGTGCTCAACATACGCATTTGTAATTGTACCATTCCAACCTTCAGTCCAGTCGATTGCATCATCTTCGTTGTTTTGCAAAAACAAGTTACTTACCGAAACAGTTCCACCAAAGAACTCAACACCATCATCAGAACCATTGATAACAGCTACGTTTTCAACAAGAGTTCCTGAACCTACAGCGTAGAAAGAAACACCGTTGTACTGAGACTCAGAATTAATCTGTGCACCAGTTCCTGTAATAACAAGATTTTTAATTACACCAGAGTTATCAGCATCATTAGAACCACCATAAATAAATCCACCTACTTCAGCTTCAGAACCAGCACCTGCTGTGGTTGTAGCTTGTCCGCAAATTGTTAATCCACCCCAATCGCCTGGCATACCATTAGCAGAAGACATAACAACAGGACTGGAAGTAGTACCATTAATATTAATTTTACCACCCATTAAAACTGCTATATAAACATCAGTTCCACCATTATCTGCAATAATATTAGTACCAGCAGGAATTGTTAATGTCAATCCTTCAGGTACTATAAAAGAACCTGTTAACTCATAAGAAGTAGAAGAATCAAGCGTATAATCTTCAGTTAGTTCACCCTTCATTTCGCCAATCTCTAAAAGCTGAATTACTTCTTTAACTACTATCGGTTCCGGATCATCATCATCATCAGAACAACTTGATAAAAATGGCATTACTAAGATTGCCAGACCTAAGATTTTAATAGTTAATTTTTTCATTTTAATTTAATTTTTGGAATATAAAATAGTTATTTAGTTTAAGTTGATTTTTACTCCTAAGCTCAAGGCAATGCCTTTTTTATATGAGCTTACAACTTCGTTTGAAGCCTCACCCGAAAGAGGTTTTATTTCCTGTGTTTGTTCGATATCAGGGTTCAATAAATTCTTACCGGAAAATTTCAGAGAAATACGGTTGGATAGTTTTTTGCTAAGAACCAAGTCTAGTGTTACAAAACCTTTTTCAACTATCTCGTTATTGAAAAGTGTTGCCGAGTTGGCAAAATCTTCAGGAGCACCCAGTGCAAATATTTTGTCTGATGAGTAATTCCCTGTTAATGTTGCCATGAACTCTTTTTCTTTGTTATTTGAGAAGCTAAGTGTACCATTCACAATAAAATCCGAAGCTCCTTGTAAATCTGTTTCAGTTTTACTGTTGTATTGATATTCCACGAATAAATCCTGGTTAAACCACATTTTAGTAGCATTCAGAACCATATTTAATTCTGGCATTTCAGTAGTTTCTGCCTTTATTAAAGCAAATCTTGTTTCAAACTCTAATCCGTAAACATCAGCTTTATCACCGGTATTTTCGTAGATAAAATTTCCTGATGAACCTCTTGTTTGAGCAAGATTGATAGGATCGTTAATCATTTTATAGAAAGCTGAAACCGAAATCAATTGTTTAGCAGTTGGGAACATTTCCCATTTTAAATCGAAATTGTAGTTTTCTGAGTTTTTAAGATCAGGATTACCTTTTGTTACACGACCAGTAGGCGATACATACTCAAAAGGCGCCAACTCTTTAAACTCAGGCAATGTAATTGTTTTACTTGCTGCCAATCGCAATGCCGACTTATCTGTCAACTGATACTTTAGGTTTAAAGAAGGAAGTACATTGTTATAGTCGTTTGAAAGACTACCAATTCTACCAACATAGTTAGCCACATCCCAATCAATTTCCATTTCATCTTTTTCGTAACGAACACCAACAGTACCCGATAATTTATCGATTTGGAAACCTGCGTTTAGGTAACCAGCAAATACATCTAATGTGGCATTGTAGGTATCCTCACTTCTTTCTCTGATAATTAAACTGTTGTTTGAATAAAGACTGTTATTCAATAAAGCTTCATCAAGATTATCGATAGAAGCAAGCTGAACACCTTTGGCTCTTACTCCAATAAAAAGAGAACTAAAATCTCTTTCTTTCATTCTAAAATTAGCTCCGAAATTCAATTTGAATTTTTTATCATCCTGATCAAGTATTTTAAACTCATCTTTTAGATATCCATTCAATTCTGTGTCTTCAATATTTTGATTTGATTTTCTTTGCTGAAAGTCACCAACATGAGCAAATTGAACTGTATTTTCGTCAAGAATATTTACCTCGTTTCGAATTCGGTTTGGCTCTTCAGCTTTTATCTGATTGTAAGCAAGCGCCCAGTTAACTGTATTTTTTTCGTTTATTTTGTGCGAACCTAAAAGCTGATTAATAAACAAATTGGTTTCTTTTAAGTTCTGATCTCTAACAAAAGCACCATCTTCTTGTGGATCCTGATCGAAAACATATCCTTCACCATTTCTTCCTTGTTCATACAATTCATCAGAAGTTTTATGAACCCAAACCGTGTTAAAGTTAATGTTGTTATCTGCATTAAAATCGTAGGTAAGATTTAATAATCCAGTAGTGTTAATTTTAGTTTCGAACAATTCAATATCATTAAATGAGTTATCAAGAATATTGGAACGATATTTTTTATAAATACCATCCTGATATTCCGATTCATTCTTGTGGGAAAGAGTTGCAAAAACTGATAAATCTTTATCTAATAACTTAAATTTTTTACCTGCTAAAACCGAAAAATCATAAGCTATCGGAAAATCTCTTTTTGCAGTGTTCCAACTCTGATTGTTAACGGCATCAACAGTATTGTAAGGTAAGTCGTAAAAACCGAAACTAACATCATTGTAGTTTTGAGTGGTTCTAAAATCATCGAAAACCCCACTTTGCAATACATTTGTATTTGCTTTGGTACTTAAAGCAATTGTAATTTTTTCACTTATTGTTTTCGATACAATATCAACATTACCCGATACTTGGTCGGCATATCCTTCAGGCGTATAAGTTTTGTTAATTCCTATGTTTTTAATAATATCGGTACCAAATAAATTCAGATCGATATTCTTTTTGTCAACATCATCAGACGGAACAGGTAAGCCATTCATGGTTGTTGAAAGATATCTGTCGCCCAAACCTCTAACATAAATATCGCCTGATCCCTCGTTTTTAGTTACACCAGAAATTTTTGATGCTGCAGCAGCTGCATCCGATACTCCTTGCAATGCCAATTCCTGTGCCCCAATTGATTGTTTAATTCCTACTGATTTTTTCTGATCAATTAATAATACAACCTCCGATTCCCGATTTGCTTTCGCTACTACTTTCACGTCCTCAAGTGCTACAGTCGATTCTCCCATTACAAAATTTACAACTGCTACATTTCTCTCTCCAACACTTACATTTTCTTTTGCAGATGTTTCATAAGAAATAAAAGAACACTTTACAGTTACCGTTCCTTCGGGTACATTAGATAATGTATAATTGCCATCAAAATCGGTTACAGTTCCTAAGGTAGTTCCATCAACAAAAACCGAAGCTCCAATTAATGCTTCGCCGGTTTTTCCATCCTTCACATTACCAGTAATGCTTCCCTTCTGTGCATACAAACCAAATGAGGAAAGAGTGAGTAATAAAACTAATAATACTTGCTTTGTCATTTTTCAATTAATAAGTCAATACAATATTTACTTTCGAATCACGATGCGATATTAGGGATGATATATGAGTAAAACGATAATTGGACTTTAACAAAAAATTATCAAAACAACCCCTTTGTGTTAAGAATTGGTTAAGTATAAAATTCAATGTAAAGCAAAGGTAAAAGCAGTGTTAAAAAAGGAAGTTGCTTTCGAAGATTAAGCATCTGTAAGGCCCGAATAAAAAGAAAAATAAATGTAAATTACTATTTTATTGCATTGATGTTACGATTAAATTACAAATATCTTTTCTTGGAAATTCTCAAAAAAAAACTTGGATTTTGCATCAGATTTTGATGAAAAAATGCAGTTTGAAATTTCATTTTTTTTCAGATATGTTTTCACAAAAAATCAAATCATTTTTTTTAATGCATTTTTATGACTGAATTGTTAAGATATTATTAAGATTTAAGCCTATGAAATACAATAAGGTTAACAAAAAATTAACTTGTAATTCAGAAAAAATCCTATTTTTATTTAAATATTGTGCTACACAAAAAAGATTGTAAAAACCAGCGTTTTCAAAAGCAGTAATTTTATACTAATTAGAGTTTACAATACAGAATTAGAATAAGATAAAAATGAAAATAATATCATCAACAAAAGTTAGTATTTATACCAGTTTAATAGCTGCTGTGTTAATTATATGTGCCTTCCTGCTACATACCTTAGTGAAAGGTGAATTTATATATGTATTAATATATGCTTTACTAACTGCCTGCGCTATTTATGCCATAAGTAAATATCTGCTAAACCGATTTCTATATTCTAAAATAAGAATACTTTACAAAACCATCCACGATACTCAGGTAATAGATAATGAACTAAGTCGTAAAATAAAAACCACTGATATTTTGGTCGAAGCCGAAAAAAAAGTCATGGAGTGGAGTAAAAACAGAGGTTCACTGGTGGTTCAGTTAAAAAAACAGGAAAAATACAGAAAGGAATTTATAGGAAATGTATCACATGAATTAAAAACACCTATATTTAATATACAGGGATATATTTTAACCTTGCTCGATGGCGGACTTGAAGATGCTTCAATTAACAGAAATTATCTTGAACGTACCGAAAAAAGTATTAACAGAATGATCACAATTGTGAAAGATCTGGAAGTGATTTCGAAATTAGAATCAGGTGAGCTAAAACTTTTGTACGAGCGCTTTAATATTATCGATTTAATTAATGAAGTTATTGAAATGCAGGAAATACGTGCCAAAAAGCATGGCATTAAACTAAAATTCGAACAAAATAATTCGACACCCAAATATGTTTATGCAGACAAAAAAGAAATCTTCCAGGTTCTAAATAATCTTGTCGTGAACTCCATAAAATACGGAAAGGATAAAGGCACTACATTTATCGAACTAATGAATATGGAGGATAAAATGCTTATTGAAATTCGTGATAATGGTATTGGCATAGAAACTGATAATTTGCCTAGAATTTTTGAGAGATTTTTCCGTGTTGATAAAAGCAGAGCCCGAAATATGGGAGGATCAGGATTAGGATTAGCCATTGTTAAGCACATTATTGATGCTCACAATCAAAATATAAATGTTAGCAGTACTTATGGCGTAGGAACAAGCTTTACTTTTACTTTAGATAAATCAAAATAACTAAAAACTAACAAGCAACACCAAATGGAAAATAGTAATTACAAAATATTATTGGTAGATGATGAAGATGATATTCTCGAATTTTTAAGTTACAATCTTAAAAAAGAAGGTTTTCAGGTTTCAACAGCTAGCAATGGTAAAGAGGCAATCGACAAAGCAAAAAAGTTTAATCCCCACCTAATTATTTTAGATGTTATGATGCCAGAAATGGACGGTATCGAAACTTGTGAAGAAATTAGATCTCTACCTGAATTTTCAGATGTAATAATTTCCTTTTTAACAGCTCGAGGTGAAGATTATTCTCAAATTGCAGGATTTGAAGCCGGAGCCGATGACTATATTAATAAGCCCATAAAACCAAAAGTTTTTATTAGCCGAGTTAAAGCATTATTAAAAAGATCAGGACGAATCTCTGATAAAGATTCTGCATCAAATGGCTTAATTACTATAGGTAATATTTCAATTGATCGAGAAAGGTATGTAATAATCCAAAATGGTAAAGAATTTTCCTTACCAAGAAAAGAATTTGAATTATTGATATTACTGGTTTCCCGTCCGCAAAAAGTTTTTACACGCGATGTTATTTATTCTTCAATTTGGGGTGAAAAAATTATTGTTGGAGATAGAACAATTGACGTTCACATTCGAAAACTTCGCGAGAAAATTGGTGATAAATATATTCAAACCGTTAAAGGTGTAGGCTATAAATTTATTGATGCTAATTAAGCATAAGCCAAAGTTGCAATACTTACTCTGCTATCCTCGGCCTGCAAAATAGCATGAGCGCAAGCTTCAAGAGTCGATCCGGTGGTAACAACATCATCAACTAAAAGAATATGCTTGCCCGTAAATTGCGGTGCATTCTTAATTTTAAAAATATTATCTACATTTTGCCACCGTTCAAGTTTATTTTTTCTGGTTTGAGACTGTGTATGCACCGTCCGATATAAATTATTCACTTCAACAGGAACATTTAAGCTATAACTTATGCCCTTAGCCACCAACGCTGCCTGGTTGTAACCTCTGATTCTTTGTTTTTCGGCATGCAAAGGAACTGGTACTATTAAATCAATATCTTTAAAAAAGTCTGACTTTTTAAGTTGTGCTCCCAAATGCTTACCTAGTTCAACTCCTATACCCTGCTGATTATGGTATTTTAACTTATGGATCAGCTTCTGAAATTTACTGCCTTTGGAAAAAGTAAAATAAGAAGCTGCATATTCAATTTTTACTCGTCCCCAAAATAACATAGAAACCGGATTATTTTTTTGCAGATAAAAATCCGTTGTAGGTAAATCATACAAACACCGGGTACAAATTGCAATTTCATTTTTAAACAGATAATTGCCACAAGCCTGGCACAGATTGGGATAAAAAAGATTAATAAAATCGTTCAACCATACTAAAATCGTGCTCTTTATACTCATTGGAGTTAATTTGAAATATAATCTACATAAAAAGTTAACCAACACTTAAGGTTTTAATAAGCTTATTCTAATAAAGATCAGAAATAAGCACCTTACATTTGTTGTGTAAGAAGAAGAGAAAGTAGTTTCACTTCGAAAACGAGAATAAAATTCTTTTTGCTTGTTCTAATTTAATGAAAATAACAATGAAACAATCAAATAGAATTAATCAATATAAAATAAAAACTAAGATTTATTACTAAAACAAAAAATTTACGAAAATGAAAAAATTTATTTTCCTATTTATTGCACTATTAGTAGTTGGACTTGAAAGTCAGGCAATTAAGGTAGTAACACCTGAGGGTGATAAAGAATTAGATACAGCAGCTATTGCAACTATTGAAACAACTAGCTTGTCTGGTATTGTTTTAGATACAGAAACAGGTGAAGCATTAGCAGGAGTAGCTATCCGTTTCGAAGGATCAGCAGAAACTGTTTATACTGATTTTGATGGTAACTTTAAAATTAGCAATGTAGTTCCTGGCAACTATAATATATTGTCAAGCTATATTTCTTATACCAACAATAAGCTAAAAAATGTAAATGTAAACGGAAAAAATAACGTTATCCGTTTGGTACTAAAAAAGGATTAATTAGAAGTAGATGGTTAAAAAGTTAGGAGTAATATTAGGCTTATTATTGTGCTTTTTTGCTAATCACTCATTTTCACAACCAATAGAAGAAATAGAGGGATTATATTATTGTACCCAGGGAGATCTTTACACCGGAACATATACAGAGTTTTATGAAAGTGGTGCTAAAAGAATAGAAATGAATCTAGTTGAGGGAAAACGTAATGGAAAAATTACTCTTTTCTTCGAAAATGAAAAAGTTCAGGAAGTTCGCTCTTATGTGAACGGTTTAATGGATGGAACCTGGATTACCTGGAATGATAAATCAGTAAAGATTGCAGAAGCCAATTACAAAAAGAATAAAAAGCATGGCAAGTGGTACATTTGGGACGAAAATGGAGTAAAACGCTATGAAATGGAGTATTACGAAGGAAAAAAAGTAGGAACCTGGTACATTTGGGATGCCAAAGGCAATTTAGTAAAAGAACGGAAGTTTTAGTAAATTCAGATAATAGAAGTTCTCTGAAAGTCGCTTAATTTATTTTAAGCGACTTTTTTTATTTTTGTATCTGCAATGTTTATATGGGAGAGCCGTTAATTCTTAATAAATTTGTCTTAGAATAGTTAATATTGCAAAATAAACCGACGCAGGAGAAAAAAATGAATTCGATAAAAGATACTATAAAAGCCATTATCACTCAAATTTTACAATTTGGTAAATATATAGTATCCGAATACAAAAGTTTTGTTTCGAGGAACAAATATGGAATAATGGGCACTCTGGCATTTCATATGCTTTTATTGATTATTCTACTTTCATTTAAACTAAACACAAAACGTGAGTTTAGTGAACCAGAAATTTTTATTGATATTCCAGCAGAAGTAGCAGAACAGATACTTAAAGAAGAGGAAGAAAAAATTGAAAAAGCACTCGAAGAAAAAAATTCTGAAATTTCTAAGAGTGTAGATGAACTTCTTAAATCAATTGCCGTAAACCAAAATGTTAAAAAATCTAAGTCCGATCCAAAAGTAAAGGTTGAGAATATGATCGACGAGATTCGCAAGAATTTAGAAGAGTATGGATCTGACGAAGCACCTGGAGGTAAAAAAAGTTCTAATGACTACAAATTAGACAGTATTACTGCAGCCGAAGCTAAAGAAAAGCAGCGTGCTTTAGATTCTTTACAAAGTATTGAATATAGTGGACCAAGCAGTGTTTATTACAGCTTAGAAGGTCGCCATAAAATTTATTTACCCATACCGGTATTTAAATGTGAAGGAGAAGGAAAAATTGTTGTGCAAATAACAGTAAACAGAAGTGGAAAAGTTATTGATGCCAAAGTGTTGGAAAAAGAATCGGGAGTAAAAGATGAATGTTTGTTCGAAGCAGCTATTGGTGCTTCTTATAAAACAAAATTTAATGTTAGTAGCTCCAGTCCAATTCAACAAAAAGGAAGCATTACTTATCACTTTGTAAGACAATAATTTTTAATTAAGACACTAATCACTTAATCGGATTATGATTATTTACCGATTATGTATAAATTAGACAATTGTTTTTATCCAAGAAATTAAAATAATATGAGCTTTTTTTTAGCATCTAAACTACGCAGAGCATCAGATACTGTTGCCATTGAGAAAAAAAGAGACGAACTAAAAAGTGATTTCGAAGATTTTGAAAATTTTTCAAAATCAGATGAATTACAACATTTTAATGAACTCGAAACTTATGTTCTTTCCGATAAATTTAAGAACCACCGGAAAAATATTGAAGGAAAAAGCTTTAAGAAAAGTCAGTTATTTCAGGATGAAAAGCAATTTAAGCGTTTTCAAAAATCCCGAAAATTTAAAACTTATTTTAAATTAAAAGATTCTTCAGAACTTACAAATTATAATCAACTGAACGAATCGGATGAGTTAATACGATTTAAAGATCTTGAAACACTTGTAAAATCATCTTCTTTTAACAAAAAAGAACAAGCTGATAAGTTAAATGAATATAAAAGACTAAAATCATCGGCTCGTATAAAAGAATATTTTAAGTTCGGAAAATCAAAAGCCCTTCGAATATATCAGGAAGTAGAAAAATCATCTGATCTTAAAACTTATTATCAGCTCGAAGAAAAAATTAGTTCCGATGATTTTCTAAAAGAAAAAGAATTTCTACAGGATAAAAAGCGATTTGAAAAAACCAAAGAATATAAAAAGCTGCAGGAATATCAGCAATTGAAAGCAAGTGAGAAATTTGTGAAATTTTTCAAATTGAAACATAAAAACCCATTTGAAGAAATTAAAAAATGGGAACTTACTTTTTCCGATGAATTTGACACCAATAAGCTTGACACAACTAAATGGACAACTCGCTATTATTGGGGTGATAAACTATTAAATAAAGCTTATTCTTTAGCTGGAGATTTACAATCTTTTACTGATGGAGATAATATACAAGTATCAGGAACATCGGCCGTTTTACAAGCTAGAAAAGAAAAAAAAGATGGTTTATTATGGAAACCTAATTTAGGTTTTGTACCTCAACAATTTGAATATACTTCGGCTATTATAAATACCGGAAATTCATTCAAACAAAAGTATGGAAAATTCGAAGCTAAAATTAAATTAAAAAATCATTCTCAAGTTCAAAATTCATTTTGGATGGTATCCAATAAAATTCTTCCTCATATTGATGTACTAAAAACCGCCAATGAAGGTAAACTCATGTTCGGAAATTTTTGGGGAAACGAGAAATCACCACAAAAAAATGAATTTAAGGTAAAAGGGATAGATTTAAGCAAAGGCTATTATATTTACACTCTTGATTGGAGTGCTGATAAATTGGAATGGAAAATTAACGATGTAAGCGTTAAAATTATAAAGGAAGGAATACCTCAGGAGTCGATGTATTTAAATTTCTGTATTGCTGTTAAAAACGCAAGTAATAATTTAAATTCGGAATTAGAAATAGACTGGGTAAGATGTTACCAGATGAAAAAATAAATAAAAAAGTGCCTTTCGGCACTTTTTTAGTTTAATGAAGTTCCAACATTAAAAACACTAAAATAATTATCTATAGAGTCGGCAAGTTGATTTTTTAAATCATTTAACTCCCCCTTTTCCATTTCTTCTTCATCCCAAAAAGTAAGAACAATATTCAAATAATCTTTTATTAATTCAGGAGAGGTTTTAAGTCCCAAATCTTTTCTAAGCAACACATTAAATTCGGCAAACCAAAGAAGAGCAATTTTATGTTCATGCACCGTTCCTTCAACAAAAGAACTAAGCGATTTAAATTCTAAAAACTTTCTGATGGTAGGTTCCGAAGCTAAATAATAAAGACGCGTGCCTAAATCTAAAAACTCTTTTTGCAGTTTCTTAAAATTACTCTTGCTCTTTTTTTCGCATAAAATTTTCATGAAAAAAGAATTAATTCTTAAAAATTCTTCGCGTTTCTCATCAGATACAGCAATAACATGATTCTCTTCTTCTAATTGCGTATCAGTTGCTACTTCTTCTAATCCTGATACAGTATTTCTTTTTTCCTGTATCAGAAAAGAAATAACAAATACCAGAGCAGTTAGAATTAATATTTGTAATATCATCGAAATGATTTCCATGGCTAAAGGTTTAATATATATGATTAATTGAGCTATCCTTATCTACAAACTCACATTTAAAAATTTACGAATTATTATATTGACACACAAAATGCTTCTATCAGATTTTATTTACCCTATATTTTTATAGATGAACAGATCATTTTTTAGGATTAAAATTTGAATTTAATTTTTTATAGCTTTTAAACTAAAAACGCCACTTTCAGAACTTTATTACTATTTATATCAACTTATATCTCTGAAATAAGTTTTTAGAAAATCAGTAAAGATAATTTTATATAGGTATTTTGTTTAGTATAAAAGCCAGTAATTTTCCCTTTATAAAAAAAGGGAATTATTTAATTTATTTCTTTTGAAATAGTTTATAAAATTTATGCTCTACTTGTGTAGCCAAACGAAACATTACTGGTGCAATTACGAGGGTTAAAAAGGTGGCAACCGTTAAACCAAATATTACTGTCCACGACATTGGTCCCCAAAAAGCTGTACTATCACTTCCAAAAGATAAATGAGGGTTAAAGTCTTTAAACAAGGTTGCAAAATCGAAATTCATACCAACAGCAAGAGGAAGCAAACCAAGTACAGTAGTTATTGCTGTAAGTAATACAGGTCTCAAACGAGTTTTTCCTGCCATGGCTATACAATCAACCTCTTCAGTAGAATTCAAATATTTACGACCTGTCATATCTGTATTTTCGATTTTACGTTTACGAAGTAAATCGATATAATCGACCAGAACAATTCCATTATTAACAACAATTCCAGCTAAAGAAATAATTCCAATTCCTGTCATTAAAATTACAAAAGGCATCTGAAAAATTCCTAAGCCAAGGAATACGCCAATGGTACTAAATAATACAGTAATCATTATAATTATTGGTTTTACTGCCGAATTAAATTGAGTAACAAGAATTAAGGTAATTAAGGCCAGAGCAATCATTAAAGCCTGAGTTAAAAATGCTTGTGTTTCTTCCTGTTCCTCCTGTTCGCCAGTAAGTTTATAAGTATATCCTTTCGACATTTCAAAATCGCTAAGCAACTCTCTAACTCTCGCATTTATAATATTTGCATTATATCCTTCCTTAACATTAGAATAAATGGTAACCACCCGAGTATTCTCAATTCTGTTTATTCGTTCGTAGGTTGAACCATACGAATAATCGGCAACAGCCGAAATGGGTACCTGAACCATTTTATTGCTCACAGGACTCATCACACTTATCTTTTGGTTCATTAATGCCGGAACATCATATCTGTATTTATCGCTAAGACGAAGCATAATATCATATTCATCTTCTCCATCTTTAAATTTAGATACTTCGAGTCCGTATAATGAATTTCGAAGAGCTCTTGCCACCTGATTTGTTGACAAACCAAAACGACGAACCTTATCGCGATCGATATTAATTAGCATTTCGGGTTTCCCTTGATCTAAATCCAGTTTTAATTCTTCAACGCCAGCAATTCTATCTTCATCGAGCATTTGTTTAACACGATTAGCCTCTTTTAATAATTGTTCAAAATCATCACCCGATATTTCAATATTAACAGGATATCCAACCGGAGGTCCCTGATCGTCTTTCTCTACGAATATTTTAGCACCAATAAATCCCTCAAAAGCACTAGTCAACTCTTTCATAATATCAGAAGTACTAAGTCCACCTCTCTCTTTAAACTCTACAAAAGAAATAGTAGTTAAAGATTTATTAGCGGCCCTGCTTGCTGTAAACATTCCACCTTTACCCGAACCAACATTGGTAGATATTGATCGAACAATACCCATGTAAGGATACATTATTTTATTAACAATATTCTCAACTCTTTCGGTTAATTCGTTGGTTTTATGAATATCGGTTCCCAACGGTAATTCCATTGTTATGTACACCGATTTTGGATCATTATCAGGAAAAAATACAAATAATGGATTGGTACTAAAATAGAAACCTATGGAGCCAATCATTAATAAAAATGTTCCTGTAAAAAATAATAACGGGCGAACTCCTTTCAGTGCAAAACGCAATGTTTTTTCATATCTGTTCTCAAGAACAATTAAAAAAACTGTTTGAAACCAACGGGCAAAAGGTTTAAGTACAGCAAGATTTAAAAGAATAAGTAAACCGATTACCGCAAAAATATTTGCTGTTAAATAGCTTTCCAGGCCACCAAACATTTTCATTAAATAAAATGGAACAGAAACAATTAAAAAGACAGACGCTATAATAAGGTATTTTTTCTTATCCATCCTCTTGTTCACATCATCTATTTTAACAAAACTGGCAGTAAAAACCGGATTTAAAATTAATGCAACAAATAAAGAGGAAGAAAGCACCACAATTAACGTGATTGGCAAATATTTCATAAACTCACCCATAATACCACCCCATAATAAAAGTGGAAAAAATGCCGCCAAAGTAGTTGCTGTTGATGAGATAATTGGTCCGGCAATTTCGCTAACACCTTTTTTGGTTGCTTCCAACTTAGAAAGACCTTCTTCGTGCAATCGATACACATTTTCGACTACCACAATGGCATTATCAACCAGCATTCCAAGAGCTAAAATCAAAGAAAAAAGGATCATTTGATTAACCGTATATCCAAGCTGATTAAGAAGAATAAAAGAAATAAGCATAGACATTGGAATGGCCAAACCCGAGAAAAGTGCATTTCTTAATCCCATAAAAAGATAAAGAATAAGAATTACCAGCAGCATTCCCATAATAATAGAGTTCTCTAAATCGGCAACTTGTCCTCTTACATCTTCCGAAGTATCGTTGGTAACAGTAACTACTAATCCACGAGGAAGGGTTCCATTTACTTTTTCCTGACTAATAATTTTGTGGATCTGATCGGTTGCAGCCAAAAGGTTTTCACCCGATTTTTTGGTAATAGATAATGATACTACCGGATGATTATCCAATCGTGAAATAGAGGAAAGTTCTTCGTATCCATCTTCAACTTCGGCAACATCTTTTAGGTAAACCACTCTCCCATTTACAACCTTTACAATTGTGTTTTCTATTTGCTGCATATTAACAAAGTCGGCACTGGTACGAATACTTCTTCTGGTATTATCGGTAATTAATGTACCGGCACTAACAGTTACATTTTCGTCGCTAATAGCCGTTTCTATATCATGAAAACTAACATTGTTAGCTTCCATTTTATGAAGATCGGCATTAATTTTAATTTCTCTTTCATCGATACCTTTAATATCGGCTTCGGAAACTTCGGGAAGAGCTTCAAACTTATCCTGCAGTTCTTCTGCAAATTCTTTTAAATCATCCA
Organism: Marinifilum sp. RC60d5; assembly: GCF_052400665.1. Taxonomy (NCBI): domain Bacteria; kingdom Pseudomonadati; phylum Bacteroidota; class Bacteroidia; order Marinilabiliales; family Marinifilaceae; genus Marinifilum; species Marinifilum sp. RC60d5. Next base: position 38,551 of record NZ_JBQTGK010000017.1, on the reverse strand, counting down.
AACCAAAATCACCAGAAAGGTTAACGCTCATAATTGGGAAATCGGCAAAATCGATATCCTCAACAATTGGGTCTGTATCTAAATCGTCCGGCAATTCGCTTAAAGATTTATCTACCTTATCCTTAGTGTCCTGAAGAGCTTGTTTAACAAGTACATTCGTATTAAATTCGACTACAATTAAACTCATATCTTCGTAAGAAGCCGAGCTTAATTTTTTAACTCCTTTTAGCGATTTTAGTTCTTTCTCGATGGGACGAGTTACTAAATTCTCAATATCCACAGGAGAGTTTCCCGGATAAGGAGTAGAAATCATGATATTTGGAATTACCACTTCAGGAAAATATTCCCTGGGCATACTTTTATATGAAAACCACCCGAACATAACCAGAATAGCTGTAAGAATAAAAATAGAATTCTTATTCTTTAAAGCTCCAAATGTGGGTTTAAACTCCCGATGAATATTCTCGGAAGTAGTTGTATCTTTAATTTTATCCATTTTTTTTCGAATTACTTATAGCTAATTAGCGTTCCGTTAACAACCTGAGAAAATCCTTCGGTAATAATTTTATCACCTAATTTTAATCCCGATTCTACCAGTGACAGATTGTTATAAGTTCTGGAAATTTTAATGTAAGTTTTCTTTGCAATTAAATGATCACCCTCTTTTTTTGCCAAATACAAATAAGTTCCTTCAAAGTCTTTCTTAATAATAATAGAGGGAACCACCATTGCATTATCAATTTCATAATCCTTAATTTTCATTATAGAAATCAAATTAGGCTTAATTTTATGCTTCGAATTATTTAAGTTAATTCTTACTTGAAAACTTCTATTTCCTGGATCGATTACATTAGATGTACGAAAAATTGGAGCTTCAATATCCAGATCAATAGCTGGAAAATTAAGTTGAACAATAGCTCCGGCTTTAATATGATTAAGATATTTTTCTGATACATCACCTTCTACATATACTTTATCGATATTTACCAATTGAGCAAAAGGAATAGAAGGACCAGCCAACTCTCCTTTCTTTTGATGAATTTGGTCGATAATACCTTTAAAAGGTGCAGTAATAATTGCCATATCTTTCTGAGCCTCGAGAGCTTCTAAATTTCTTTCCAATGATTCTTTATTGGTTTTAGCCTGCAAATACTCTATTTCAGAACCTATTTTCTGATTCCAAAGTCTTTCCTGTCTTTCGAATATTGTTCTTGTAAGATCGAGATTGGTTTTTACTTCGTCGATAGTACGTTGAATTTGTGAGGTATTCAATCTTCCCAACACATCTCCTTTATTTACGCGCTGTCCTTCTACCACATCAATAGAAATGATATTTCCTGCAGCTTCAGGGGTAATTGTAATATTTTTATCAGCTTCAACATTTCCTGTTACCTGTATAAAATGCTCAAATTTAGAAGTTTTTAAATCCGAAACCAGAACATTTACTTTGTCTTCCTCCTGATTTTCGCTTTTAATTTTTTTCTCGAGAATCGAAATTTTCTTTTTCAAAATAGCAAATTCACTTTTGTATTTTTTTAGCTGTTCGGCATTGCTTAAATCCTTTTCTGCATCTTTAGAAGAGCATGCAAATAAAAGCGGAATCATTAGTGCAACAATTAATTTTTTCATTTTTATATCTTTTGTAGGATTTAATCAATTATAGTTTACTCAATGCTTTATCGAAAGCAATTTTAGAATTCAACAACATAAGTGTTGAGTTTATATATGCTGCATGAGCATCGATATATTGTTTTTCGTTTTCGGATAATTCTGTGCTGGTAGAAATTCCTTCGTTAAATTTAATTCGTGTTCTATCGTATATTCTCTTCGCAATTTTAGAACCCTCGCTATCATTTTCATATTTTTCCTGAGCATTTAACAAGTTCGAAAACGAAATACTTAAATCTTTTTTAAGATTTTGCTCGGTCATTAAAAGATTATTCTCGAGATTTAAATATTCAATTTTTTGTTGCTTTACGCGAGATCTTCTTTTGCCAGCCGAAAAAATTGGCATACTAACTTTAAATCCTAATATGGATGAGTTAAACCAGGGAACTTCCGATTTTAATACATTAGAATAATCGGTACTGGTATTTTTATTGTATGTATAAAATGCCGAGATATTTGGCAAGTAGGCTGCTTGTTCATTTTTTATTAATAAATCCTGAGCCTTTAACTGCGTACTCATAATTTTATAATCGATATGATTCGAAACATCATAAGTCGAAATTGCAGGGATTACCGACCTAATGGGATCAACTAAACTTGCTAAAGTATTTGTCAATTCAATTTGCTTGTCAACATCAATTCCCATTGTAAATTTCAGAACAATTAGCGCGGTGCGAATAGCTCTTTTAGCATCCGATAAATTGGTTTTCGCATTGTTACGATTCAAACGAATCTGATCAACATCCAACTCTTCTCGAAAACCATTTTCATAGTATGCTTCTATTTCTTTTAATAGCTTCTCGTTAATCTCAAGATTATCCTTTATTGTTTTATAATTCTCTTTGGCAACCAATACGGTATAATATGCTTGTGCAACTGCATCTTTAATCTCTATTTCGGATTTTTCTTTCTGATCTTTAGAAAGCTGTAAATACACTTTGGCCGCCATTGTACCCACGATATAAGAACCATCAAATATTTTCTGATTTACAGTAATTCCTGCCGAACCGGAATATTGCTGAGCAAAGGATACAAACATAGGTTCATCGGAAGTAGGTTCGCCACTCATTGCTCTAATAACATTAGCAAACTCGACAGGCAATGGAGACTTACTTAATTTTAAATTATTTGTATAATCAGCCGAAAAATCAATTTGAGGTAAACCATCGGCAATGGTTTCCCAAACTTTCTTCCTGGCAACTTGCAAATCATAATCGGTACCTTTAACCGAATATGAGTTTTTTAAAGCAAAATCCTGTGCTTCGCTTAGGCTAAAATATTCTTTGACCTCAGTTTGTGCTTGCGTTTGGTAACTGAGACCAAAAAAAATAACCAATATTAATAATAGGATATTTTTCATTAGTTATAATCTATATTAGTTTAGTTTTAAAGTATTCTATTCCTTTTGATGTGCATACTCCATATAAATGGTAGATTCCTAATTCTTTATGGTAATTGAAATTTAAAATATCTTCCTTTTGAAAAATATAATCATCAACCAAAGTCATACTCAAATACAAACGAGCCATTGTTTTACTTATAAATTCTATATTTAATTCCTTTCGATAAAGTCCTTCCTTTATTCCTTGCTGTAAATTACCACTTAATTCATTCTTAAACCTACTGATATTCTTCAAATTAAACTTACTCCAAAGTAATGGGTAGTACTTTTTTAAATCGTATTGCAGCTTATGCTCTTTGTTATTAATTTGTTTTGTAATAAACCTATAAAACTCAACATACTGATCTATAGCATTTAGTTTAGATATTTTTTTAGAATTAAATGAGAAAATAGGATTTTCAAATTGCCAATCTAAAGCTTGTTCTACCAGATCCGATTTGTTTTTAAAAAAACGATAAATTGTTTTTTTGATATCCTCATTTTATTGGCAATATCATCCATTGTAACATTTCTAATTCCATTTTTAGAAAATAAATGCCACGATTTAGTAACAATATATTCCTTTAAATCACTCATATTACAAATATAAGGAAGTAAAAACTTCGGAAACTATAAAGAATTTAAAAGTTTCCGGATTTAATAATTTCTTAGTAAACAATTGTATTTAACTTTTAGTCTATTTAAATATAAAAATAGAGAGCTAGGAAGTAAAAAAAGATAATTTTTAGGTAAGCAATCACATTTTATCGGTAAGTAGCATAAATTTGATTATTAAATATTAATTATAATTAGATATATTTGATATAAAATATTAAATATGAGAATTATAAATATTTTACTTTTATGTATCTGTACCTTAACAGTAAGTGCTCAGTATAATGGTAAAATTAATATACATGCGAACCAGTATTCTGATTATGCAAATAAAATTCAACCGGGCACTCCAAGAATTGATTACTATAATACCTGGACAGAAAGAGGTGCTAAAGTTGTTCCTATGTACGAAATCTACTTAAGTGCATTAGCAATTAGCCGCTATGGTAACTATCCAAAAACAGAAATTAATTCACATTTATTATTATTTCCCTTTGCTCCAAATTTAGGTTTCAAGCACCAATGGATAGGAAAAAAAACTATCCTTTCGAGCCAGCATACATTTTATTATCCAACACCAGGTTTAAAATGGATGCGGAAAAGTTCTTTTCAGAATCAGCTACCAAAATCAGCCAAAATTCCACATATTTTTACTTTTAGAAACGAAATAATTGTAAGTCGTATTTTAAATCCTGAAGCGCCCGATTGCATTATCCGAATTCCAGATTTAATTCTTAGTGCAAGGTTTGGAATTGATTTTTCCTTAAAAACCGGAGATCAGGAAATGCCTGTTCTTGATTATTACTTTTTATATCAGCGTACAGCAAGTTTTTATTCTGGCAATAAACTCTATTTTACGGGATTAGAACTAGCTGGTAATATGTATAAAAATTTTAATTTCTCCATAAATGCAGATTACTATAATATTAATTTTAATGGAGAATGGGCTGTGGAAAATCAAGCTAAAATTCACTGGCACAAAAACAGTAGGTTTTCGCTTTCGGCAGGCTATAAATTATCTTATTTAGATAGTAATTACGGAACACAATTCGTGATAACACCGCTTATTGATTTTGTATATAAATTTCATCACAGAACAAGATTACAATCGGGTTTATTCAAAAATTAAGCCGATCAAAACTGATCGGCTTATATTGATTAGTGGTACAAATTTGTGTACAAATATCTTTTAATATTTCGTTTGGGTGTTTTCTTAAACTCTTCGGGAAAGAGAACTACTCTCGAAATTTTCATAAATGCAGGAAGCCCTTTATTAATAATTTGCTTGTCTTTATTTATTGCATGTTCAATTTCTTCTTTATCTAAACCTTCGGCATCACATGCCTCATAATCGGGATAAATTAATGCAATTAGTTTATGATCTTTATCGTCGGTAACGATCGATTCCTGTATAAAAGGCATATTATTTAGGCTTGCCTCAATTTCTTCGGGATAAATATTTTGTCCCGATGGACCCAAAAGCATATTTTTACTTCTTCCTTTAATATAAATTGTATTGTCTTTATCTATCACACCTAAATCTCCTGTTCCCAGCCAACCGTCTTTACTTAAGCACTCAGCTGTTGCTTCAGAATTTTTATAATAACCTTTCATTACGTTATTACCTTTTACCTGAATTTCGCCTACTGTGTTATATGGATCATCCGAATTAATACGCACCTGCATGCGATCAACAACTTTTCCGCATGAGTGTGATCGAAACTCTTTATTGGAACTATAGCTAATTAGTGGACCACATTCTGTCATTCCATATCCTACTGTAAAAGGAAACTCTATTTTTTTCAAAAAATCTTCTACCTCTTTATTTAAAGCAGCTCCACCAATAATAACTTCTATAAAATTGCCACCAAAAGTATCAATTAATGTATTTCGAATTTTTTTATGGATTTTTCGTTCCAGTAAAGGAATTTTTAGCATTAATTTTACTCTACGACTTTCTAAAACAGGTAAAATTCTCTTTTTATAGATTTTCTCCATAATAAGAGGAACTACACAAATAAGGCGCGGTTTAACATCCATAAAAGCCTTCGTAATAATCTGAGGAGTAGGAACTCTCGATAAAAATACAACATGGCAACCACAGCAAAACTCGGTTAAAAATTCGAACATACACCCAAATACATGAGCCAGTGGCAAAAAGGATACAATCTTATCTTGTGCTTTTAAATCGATATAATCGAAACCAATTTTCACATTCGAATACAAAGATTTATAGGGCAGCATAACTCCTTTCGAGAAACCAGAAGTTCCTGATGTATAAGAAAGGACTGCAATATCATCTTCCTTAGGATCTGCAAACTTTAAATTATCGATATCTACCGGCTTTTCTTCTGCTATTTGCTTTGAAATTTTAAATGCTTTTTCAAATTTATCGCTGGCAGCACAAAGTATTTCTAAATTACCCAAAGAAATAATTCCTTTAAGCTTTTCTGCTTTCGAATCATCAATTTTATTAAAAAGATTTTCGGTGGCAAATAATATTTTCGACTCAGAATGATTTATTATGTGATGAATATCGCTGGAATTAAAATCGGGTAATATAGGTACTATCACCGCACCATAAGTAACAGCTCCCAGATACGTAACTCCCCAATTACTTAAATTTCGGCCTATAACTGCAATTTTATCTCCTTTTTTAATGCCAAGTTCTTTAAAGAAAATGTGCATCCAATGAATACGCTGAGCAACTTCGGCGTAAGTAATGGTATCTTTTTGATAATTACTAAAAGCCGAAAGATCACGATTTTTTTGTATCGATTCTTGTAATGCGTTTACTAACTTATTTTGAATCATTGATTTACTAGATTTATGCATGGGCTAAAGATAATAATCTTGTTAAAAAATCGTAAACTACGAATTATGATTCTTTAGACAAATACTCTTTAACTATTGTGAATCAATATCTTATTCTTACAAATTAAATCTTGAAAAAAATATTTAATAAGTCGTATTTGTAATACAATCACCCTTTATTCCTGATAACGATAAAGACTTTAAGCACTAATTTTTCAATTAATTAGCTTCTACTTAACTGTATTGCAGTCAATTTTTATATTTTTGTAATTCGATTTTGTATAAAGTGTTTTTTTGATACATAATCGTTCATATATAGAAATATTTAGAATGTGTTATTCTTATTTAAATATGGGAATAGCTAAGAGCTAACAGCTCGTTGCTGCTAGCTAAAACATCTCATTAAGTATTAGTTAAAATGGAACAGAAAAGAATTAAGATCAAAGAATTGTTGATTTCGAACGAGATTGGCAGTACAGTGAATGTGAAAGGGTGGGTAAGAACAAAGCGCGGTAATAAGCAAATTAATTTCGTGGCTTTAAATGATGGTTCTACTATTCAAAATCTTCAGATTGTTGTTGATGTTCTTAATTTTAATGAGGACTTACTTAAAAAAATTACAACCGGAGCAGCAATTTCTGTTGTTGGAGAAGTAATTGAATCGCAAGGTAGCGGACAATCGGTTGAGATTGCTGCAAAAAGTATTGAAGTGTTAGGTGTTGCTGATCCTGATAAGTATCCGCTACAGCCTAAAAAACACTCTTTAGAGTTCTTAAGAGAAAAGGCTCACCTGCGTTTTCGTACCAACACTTTTAGTGCTGTATTTCGTATCCGTCATGCAATGGCTTATGCTGTTCACGAATTCTTCAACAAAAAAGGATTCTTTTATATGCATACACCACTAATTACCGGATCGGATGCCGAAGGTGCTGGCGAAATGTTTAGAGTCTCAACACTTGATCCTAAAAATCCACCTTTAAACGAGGATGGAACAATTAACTATAAAGAAGATTTCTTCGGAAAAGAAACCAACCTAACCGTATCGGGACAGTTAGAAGGTGAATTGGGAGCTATGGCTTTGGGTGAAATTTACACTTTTGGTCCTACTTTCCGTGCCGAAAATTCGAATACAACTCGTCACTTGGCTGAGTTTTGGATGATAGAACCTGAAATGGCTTTTTATGATATTATTGATAATATGGATTTGGCCGAAGAATTTTTAAAGTATATGATTAAATATGCTTTAGATAACTGTATGGAAGATCTTCAATTCTTAAGCAAGCGTTTACAGGAAGAAGAAAAAGGCTTAAAAGCAGAAGATCGCCAAATGGAGCTAATCGAGAAATTGAGATTTGTATTGGAAAACGATTTTGTTCGCTTAACTTATACCGAAGCTATTGATATTCTTCGCAACTCTAAGCCAAATAAAAAGAAAAAATTTCAATATGTGATTGAAGGTTGGGGAGCTGATCTACAATCGGAGCACGAAAGATATTTGGTAGAGAAAAAATTCAAAAAACCAGTAATCCTTATTGATTATCCTAAGGATATCAAAGCATTTTATATGAAACAAAATGAGGATGGAAAAACAGTTGCCGCCATGGATATTTTATTCCCGGGAATTGGTGAAATTGTTGGAGGATCTCAACGTGAAGAAAGTTTAGAGAAACTGACTACTCGTATGAAAGAAATGAATGTTCCTGCAGAAGAAATGGATTGGTATTTAGATACTCGCCGTTTTGGATCTGCAACTCACGCTGGTTTTGGTTTAGGCTTTGAACGAATGATGTTATTTGTTACCGGAATGGGTAATATTCGCGACGTAATTCCTTTTCCAAGAACACCAAATAATGCTGAATTTTAAAGATGATATAAATTCTTAACTAAATATAAACCGTATTACTTCTGTGATACGGTTTTTTTGTCCCTATACCTCTCAATAAAAATATTATTTCCACCAATTATGCAACGATTCATTATATCATACGTCTTTTAAACAGATAACAATAAATAATCGAACAGAGTTTCATAAAATATAAACCGGATGAGAAGTTTAAAGAAAATGATATCGCCAATTTTAATTCTACTGTTTAGTTTTTTAATTGTAAATCCGCTTAAAGCAGATGGAATTAAAGGAAATGGAAACGTAAAATCTGAAAATCGTGAGATTAACAATTTCGAAAACATAAAAATTAATGGTGCATTTACTATTTATCTGTCGCAAGACGAAGATTACAGCTTAAAAATTGTTGCCGACGAAAACCTTCTGGAAATAATTAAAAGTAAAGTGAAAAATGATGTTTTATATATCAGTACCGAAAAATCGATTTATAAATCAAAAGAACTTAAACTTTACATCGGATTTAAACATTTAAGTGGAATAAAAGCCAATGGAGCAATTTCTCTTAAAAGCGATCAATCATTGCGTTTCGATAAATTAGATATTGAAATAAATGGAGCTTCATCTGCTAATTTAAACTTATCGGCCAATCGTTTATCGATAGATAACAGCGGCGCTTCTACCATAAAACTAGCTGGTAAAGCGCATGAAATGCAGATTGATATTTCGGGTGCCGGAAGTGTAAATGCTATTGATTTAATAGCAAATAAAGCCAATATTGACATAAGTGGTGTTGGAAGCGGAAAAGTACATGTAGAAGAAGAATTAAGAGTAAATATCTCGGGTATTGGATCGGTAAAATATAAGGGTGATCCTAAAGTTACCAGCGATATTTCCTTTCTCGGAAGCTTAAGGAAATACTAATATATTAATTTTGTAAACTATCTAGTCCTTTTTATAACCAATTACAGCATTAGAAACAGCACGAGGCTCGGGAGGTAAAGAGAAATTATTTTGCTCGTATTTTGAGTTATAAGGCGATATATTTAAGTTTTCTCCATTCACCACAAGAGTAGAACTTCCACCCGGATCGAACCCCATAGCTTTTTGAATATTGTATTTTTCCAATATTGCCGCCATATCAAAATGTGTGGCTCCTACCGATTCTCTTATTCTACCATTAATGGTTAAAACATATAAATCTCCATTATGATCTATTCCTAGCGCAATTTTAGGTCCTCTCATATCCGTATAATCTAAACGCGCCGCTTGTGTCTTTATTGAATTTTGCTTTTTCCAACCTTCAATTTCCATATTTAAACACTGTTTTCCTTCATCTAATAACATCGGACCAGCTTCCACAGCATGCAGTACGTTTTCTAATCCAATGATATCAATTTTTAGCTTATCGCCTATTTTAGCAATACTATTTTGAAATACAGATATTGGAATACACAATGTTAAACCCACCGGAATCTGTCGAACCGATTCTTTTCCATGTATAATTTCTTTTAAGGTATTGCCTGCCAATCGATAAATAATACAATTTTTAGCTTGTATATCTTTCTTCTCATACATTAAATCGAAATAAGATAGTTCGCTAGAACTCCATTTGTTATAATTTTTAGAATCAAAAGTTAAAATAATATCTCCTATTCTTACTTTTATTCCTTTGTTGCAATTTACTCTTGAAATATCCAGTTTACCCGATTTATAAATGAGTAAAGCAGGCTTATTAAATAAGGGAGCGCTTAATGTTTCTCCATTGGATATTAGTAAACCTAAAGGAGAACCGATATACGATTCTGAAATTCCCAATTTACCTACCAGTTCGGGATTTAAAATATATCCTCCATTCCAGGCTATTTTCACTTTACAATTGTTATCAGCTTCAAAATCTTTTACAAAATGAATTACTGTTTTTGTTTTAAGTGCACTTAAAGTAGCAAATTTCCAACTTTCGGTATCTGTACTTATTTTTGCTTTAGCCAACACTCCATTCCATGGATTTTTGTCCTGATATACTCCACTAACATAAGAATATTCCACATCAGAATCTTCCTGTTTCAAATCAGAAAGTTTATCCAAAACCAATTGTAAAGGAGAACCATTTTTTTCTGCATCTTCACGTATTATTCTGTAAACCTCTTTTTCTCCATATTTATCACACAAAGTTTTAAACTGATTTGAATGTAAAAGGTCAGAGAAATTCTTTGGTGTTTGAATTGGCGTAGGATAAGCCAGACTTGTTCGAACTCCTGCAGGCACGAACTGTATGTATCCGGTATTTTTAGAAATACCCATAATATTTGCTTCTAAATCGGTACTTGCACGACCAATATGAAAACGATCGATATTAAGAATATCCGACATAAAAGCTGCATTTCTTCGATTAGAAATAAGATATCCATCGTGTTCCATTATAAATCGAAGAATTGAGATTGGCTTCTCTCCCATTTGAGGAATATGAATTCCGACAGTTAAAGAATTAATAGATACAATTTGCAATATTTTTTCCTCGTACAACAATTTTAGATCCTGATCGGAACCCGATTCTATAAAGTTCTGAATATCCTGTGCTCTTGTCCAATTTGTAAGCACTGTATCAGGAGCAAAAATATAAATATTAGCAATTTTATTATTCCTGATTAGTTCTTTAGAAATAGAATCGTGCATCTGAATATTCAATCGGTTTTTCACCGAATTTAATACAAAATATTCAAATTCGTACTTTACATATTTTCCAGGAAAATATGCCATTGGCAAATTTTGTTTTAACTTTTTGAATAAAAATTCTCTATCATCAATAGAAATAACAGAACTCGATGTGAGCTGAGAAAGAGCTAAATTTTTATCCAAAAAAAATCTTGAGGAACCATTTACTTTCCGCCCATTACTTGCAGGTAAATATTCAAGTTTCAACAGGTTAATCATTCCCGATAATTCCTGAATGGTATAATTATGAAAATAATAATTATTCTTATTTCTATGGCGATAGGTAAATGAATGATCGTGACGTATGTTTACCTCCCCATTTCTTATTACAAACAAATTATCAACAGAATTATAAAAATTATGAATCTCTTCTAAACTTAACTGTTCAAAATCGGGGTGATCGTTCACCTGTTTTTTAGCAAAATAAAAGGCAGCACCTCTTATTTCCTGTTCTTCCTTTCTAAAGCTACTTGGATCGATTAAGGATTTAAGATAAAGCATAAAAGCTAATCTTCCATAGCCTGGTAAGTAATGTCTGTTATCAGTATTTAATAAGGCTTTTACATCATTGTTAGTGAAATTTACTTTTTGCTGATATAGCTCATAAAATTCGCCTACCTTTTGTAGATTATTTTTATTTGATTTAAGCTGATAATGTAGTTTTTTAATGATTTTTTCGATCCCTGTATTTAAAGAAGTAATACTATATCGATTCTCTATTACCTTTTTATTATGATTCACACTTCGGTAATGAATATGTGGAAAAAATACTTTATCAATAATCTCATTAACATGAGAATTTAGTATAGTTCTTCCTTTAAATTCTATAACCTGAAGCCTGTCTTCTTCAGGTAAATGTTCACCTATAACTTCGGCATATACATTTTCGGGTTGATATCTGCGACAAAAGATAGGTACTCCGGCGGCAGCCGCTTCCAATATGGGTAAACCTCTTCCTTCGGTTTTCGAAGGCAATAAAATAAGAGATGAAATACTGTACAACTCGGGTATGCCTATTGGATTTTTAAAATGATCTTTAAATCGTTTTTTATCGGTTTCACTAAATAAAAATCCTAAATACACTCTTTTTCTAAATTCTTTATCGATATCCTTAAGTAGTTTTTCAAAACGCTTTAACAGCTTTTGAAAATAGGGATATTGGCCTAAAGGAATAGGCCCAGTTATCAAAATGGTAAGCTTTAAATCATCCGATTCTCTAATTTTTTCTTTTAAACTATCAACTTCAAGCATCTTACGGATTAAATCAAATCCCAGCTCTATTCTTTTTCGAGAAATAACTCGAGTTGGCTGCAAAAAAATGATATTTTCTGACAGAAACTTATGCATTGCCTTCGTTTTGTAACCAATATAAATAGGCTCCGGATTCTTTTTATCAACCAATTTATATTGCAATACATCTTTAACCGAATAACTAATTAATGTCTTTTTATGATAACGACTCAGCATTTTTTCCATCTGATACATCGCCTGAATTCTCTTTCTTTTGTTAATATCTGAATATTTAGAAGTATCAACAGCAGTGCCTATTTCTGTTACATTAGCAGGATTATGCCCTTTGTAATGAACCAGATATTCACTTTGTTTTTTATTGATATTAACATTTATCCAGGATCGGGATTCCCAGGGATACAAAACCTCCAATTGAGAAAAAAATTCGCCCAAATGAGAATTTAAAAAAAAGAAGTCTCTAGGTCCTTTTTTCAATCCATAAACCTGTTTATTTATTTCAGAATTGCCTCCTTCCCAATAAAAATCATGATTATTATTAATAACCGGAATTCCCATATATTCGGATACCAAGACACATGCTAAGGCACTCGAAACATTACCAGGATTAGAGCAAACATTTATGAGATATAACAATCCAATATTATTATCCTCGATATATTTAGCTAGTTTTTCACATATTGTTAGACTTTCATTCCAGAACTTAGAGATCAGCTCATTATATTCTACACTACCTCTTTTCAATTTGGTAAAAAAGAAATCTTTGTACAAACTCCAATCATCAAAACCTTGCATTTCTTCTATCGTAAAGGTCTTAGTATCAGCATCAATAATTTTCATCGATTCCGGATAAAATTTACCACTTATGTAGTGTATAGGTAATTGAGAACCTAAGTTATGACGAAATATTTTGGCATATTTTTCAACTTCTATACTTACCCCATCAATAGAAAAATAAAAGCTTATAAAAGCCATTCCTTTCTTACCAATATCCTTTTTAAATTCGAAATATGATTTATTAAATTCGACAACAGGAATGGGTTTATTTTCTTTAAAACGATCAATAAAAAGACCTAAATCAAACCAGGTATTTATTTTTTCTTCTCTTAATAATTTCATTACTCCTGCTGCAGTATTTTTCATAAATTAAAATAATAGTTAACAAAATTTTAAACATTATTTAAGTTACAAAAATCTAATAAGCTAGTCAATAAAGATTAGGTAAAACCATATCTAAAAATATACTTGATAAGTTGGATTAGCTTATTAACTTTGCTGCAAACAACTATAAAAATGAAATTTAAACCATTTTGGAGAAATATTATATGGGCAATAATTATATTTATTTTATGCTCAGTTCCTGGAGATGATTTACCGAAAACTTCAGCTTTTGAAATTCCTTATTTCGATAAAATAGTCCACTTTGGAATGTTTTTCGTTATGGGTCTTTTTCTACTGGCCGAATTACGTTTTCAGACCAGATTAAAGAGAAAAAGCAGAATTATAGTTTCTCTTTTGGTAATTGCTTTTTATGGTGCAATTATTGAATATCTTCAACAAAACTTTTTTATAAATAGAAGTGGCGATTATGCCGATTTAGCTGCCGATATTATTGGTGGAATTACAGCTATATTTATGTATCCCTGGTTAAAAATAAAAAAAGACCTGCTATTAAATAGCAAGCCTTTCAATAAAATATCATTTTTAAAAAAAATATTATAAACTAATGAATTCATTAGTATCATCCATTTCGGTAATTAACTGTCCAATAGTTTTGCCCTTAAACAAATCATAAATTTGTTTTCTGATACTACTAAATTGATTGTGCACAGGACAAGGCGGTTGGTTATTTGTTCCTGTTTTACATGGACGTATACCAATTAAACAGTTATCGAACATGTCCAAACCATCAACAATCTCAACTATATTCATTAATGTAATTTCAGATGGATCCTTACCCATTCCGAAACCACCATGTGGTCCTTTTGTTGAAGTAAGTAATTTTTGCCTAGCTAAACTTTGTAATATCTTACCAAGAAAAGGAGTAGGAATTTCTAACTCTTCTGATATTTTTTTAATTCCAATCTTCTTCCCTTCTTTAGCATTTATAGATAAATAAATAACCGAGCGAATTGCATATTTACACGTATTTGATAGCATTTTATCCTTTTAATTAAACTCTCTTATTACTCTAACAATCAGCACAAATATAATAATTCTTACTACCAATAAAGCATCTTTAATTCTTTTATTCCTTATTTATTATGATTCTGTTTATGCTTGCTAAGCCTATTATTTTAAAGGAATTTTATCAATTCTATTTTGATGCCTGCCCCCCTCAAACGCAGTAGTAAGAAATACCTTAGCAATCTCTTCTACAAGTTCATAAGAAATAAAACGTGCCGGAATACCACATACATTTGCATTATTATGCAATCGAGCTAATTCGGCAATTTCTGTAGTCCAACATAAGGCCGCTCTAATTTTTTGATGTTTATTGGCAGTCATTGTAATACCATTACCACTTCCGCAAAGTGTAAAACCAAAGTCAAATTCATTGGCTGATACTGCAGCAGCTAAAGGATGAGCTGTATCCGGATAATCCATACTTTCTTCAGAATTTGTTCCAAAATCTTTGACCTCATATCCCTGAGCAGATAAAAAATCAACCAATTTATTTTTAAAATTAAAGCCTGCGTGATCGCAAGCAATTGCAACTTTTATTTTTTTCATAGTAAGTATTTTTCGAAACTATTACTTATTTATTAATGCGGTTCTTCTATTAATTTATCTCACAAAATTAAGTAATTTTAATTAGCAGCCTGATAAAAAATGCATTTTCACACTTAAAATTAACTTTATCAACTAAGTACTACTTTTCGGCAAAAACACACCTTTCTTAACTACTACTAATCAACCAATTAAGACACTTAAAATAGCTTATTAACATTTTTGTTCACATTCAGTTAACATACTGTTAATTTTTCCTTATTAAATATTCTAATCTTTTATTTGGAGGATACAAAATTGTCTTTGTATAGAAAAAAAATGATCCCATACCAAGTTTATTTTTCACCGTCTTATTGTATTCTCTCAACCAGTTATTAACACACTGTTAATATAAAACAACGGTATTTTTATAACAAGATACAGTTATCAACAGTTTGTTGATAAGATGTAAAATACACTGATTTACAATACGCCTAAATTAACAATACCTGTTAGTATCCTGTTACTAGATCTATTTTAAAAAGAATTACAAAGAAAAATCAAAACTCTTACCAACAGTATTAACAGGATATATTTATTATATTATTTTTTAGAAATTTAAAAAAAGGAAATAATAATAATAAAGGTGTTGATAACAGACATTACATCCTTACAACAATTTTTTAGACATTCACGTAATAGTTAAAATTGTTTACTTAAATTAAGATGATTTTGTTATCTTGCCTCCTATTAAAATCCATACTAAAAGAATGAACTGGGAAAGTAAAAATTATTCTATTTTATTGGTTGAAGACAATAAATTAAATCAAACGGTTGTCAAGTTTACTTTAAAACGATATGGCTATACAATTGATGTTGCCAATAATGGAATTGAAGCGGTTGATAAATGCAAGGAGGCAACTTATGATTTTATTCTAATGGATATTATGATGCCAGAAATGGATGGTATTGAAGCTACTAAAAATATTAGAATTTTAGAAAACGGTGAACAATACACTCCAATAATTGCTCTCACAGCCGATATAATGGTCGCTAACGAAGAAAAATGTATTGAGAGTGGTATGGATGCACATTTGTCTAAACCATTCGAATTAGAGCAATTCTTTAAGATTCTTGAAAAATTAAATTTATAAATTATTATTACAGATTTTTTTAATAAGATGCCGGTATTAAAACATATCGGCTTATTTATTTTATGTAACTTTTACAGTTAAATAGTAAATTCAATTTTAATTTTGCCGAATGGAAGATAATTTGGACATAAGAAATCAGAATGTTCCTGATAAGGAAAAAGAATTCGATAATGAATTAAGACCATTACAGTTTTCTGATTTTCGCGGTCAAAAAAAAATAGTTGAGAATCTGAGCATTTTTGTAAAAGCTGCAAAAATGAGAGAGGAAGCTTTAGATCATGTTTTACTTCACGGACCTCCCGGACTCGGAAAAACAACCTTATCTAATATTTTAGCTAATGAGTTAGGAGTGGGTTTAAAAATTACCTCAGGACCCGTCCTGGATAAACCTGGAGATTTAGCAGGACTCTTAACAAATCTGGAAGAGAATGATGTGTTGTTTATTGATGAAATACATCGTTTAAATCCGATTGTAGAAGAGTATTTGTATTCTGCTATGGAAGACTTCAAAATAGATATAATGATTGATAAAGGGCCTGCAGCACGTTCCATTCAACTTGAGTTAAATCCATTTACCCTAATTGGTGCTACTACTAGGTCAGGTCTTTTAACTTCGCCTCTTCGTGCGCGTTTTGGAATTAATTGTCATCTCGAATATTATGATTTACCAGTATTGACAAAAATTGTACAAAGAAGTGCCGGAATTTTAAATGTTGACATTACTCATGAAGCTGCCGGAGAAATTGCATCGAGAAGTAGGGGAACACCTCGAATTGTTAATGCACTTTTACGACGAGTAAGAGATTTTGCTCAGGTAAAAGGAAATGGTGCAATTGATCTCAATATTACTAAATTTTCTTTAGAAGCACTAAATATCGATAAGCATGGATTAGATGAAATGGACAATCGAATTTTAACGACTGTAATCGATAAATTTAATGGAGGACCTGTTGGTATTTCGACAATAGCTACTGCTGTGGGAGAAGATAGTGGTACAATTGAAGAAGTTTACGAACCATTTTTAATTAAAGAGGGATTTATAAAACGGACACCTCGTGGTCGTGAAGTAACACCTTTGGCTTATTCACATTTGGGAAAAAGTAATTTTAACGATCCTGAACTTTTATTTTAAATTAGATGACAAGAATACTTTCTATTTTATATACTCTTGCAACAGTTTTAATAATTGTTGGAGCATTATTTATTTTACAGTTGGAAACTTATGGTGTAGTGCTATTAACTTGCGGATTGGGACTAAATATTATTTACAGAATTCTTAACTTAAATTGGAAGAAAGTACAGGAATTTGAATTAAGTTCTTTACTTAAGTTATTTGGAATTATTATTATGGGAATAGCTTGTACTTTGATATTTTCTAAATCGGATCAGAGATTTAATATTTTAATATTATCAATTGTACTTGACCTAGTATTGAACTATAAAGAAATATCTTTTCGCTCGAAATAATTACAAAGATTTTCTAGAAACGTAATTATGGAAATATAATTGAACCATTTTAAATGGCAATATTGTTTTTGGATAGGCAATAAATTTCAGTAGAATTTTCTTTTAAGATGGCCTCAATTTTTTCTTTTATAACAATATTAGATTCTGAAATTTTTAATGGGATTGTAAAATAGAAAATAGATCCATTACCAATTTTAGAATCTATATGTATCTTACCATTTAATGTATTTATTAATCCTTTGCATAAACTTAAACCTAAACCAGCCCCTGAATGTACTCTGGTATAAGAATTATCGATTTGAGTAAATTTTTTAAATATTTTTTCTGATTCTTCTTCTGCAATTCCAGGTCCAGTATCTTTTACATAAAATATAATATTATCGCTATCTAGAATTGCGCACCCAAAATCAATTTCTCCCTTATCTGTAAATTTTACTGCATTATCCAGCAAATAAGATAAGATTTTTAATAGTTTATCGTGATCGCTAAAAATTTTAATTTCCTGTAGATCCTGATAATAGTTAAGGATTATATTTTTTTTAGAATCATAAATCTTTTGGCTAAATAAAATGTGTAATTTCTCAAATAGAGTACGAATTTCAATTTCAGATTCCATTAATTTAACTGCGCCACTTTCTAGTTGAGATAACTCGAGAATTCTATTAAATAAATCCAATAGCTCTTTACTGCTTGAACTTAATATTTTAGTAAACTCATTGCGTTCTTCTTTCGAAAGAGAGTCGTCTTTTAACAATTCAGATGCACCTACAACGGCATTCATAGGAGTACGAATTTCGTGTGACATATTAGAGAGAAACGAATTTTTAAGCTGTTCTGCTTGTTCTAATTGTATTTTTGCTTCTTCTAATTGTTCTTGCAATTCCTTGTAAGTTGGATTTTTCTCCATGCAAATGAATTTATCTTTAGTATAAAGATTATTGGTTTGTATTTACATGCTAATACAAGACCATTGATCTTAGAGTGATTATCATCCGAAAATTTAATGATAGAATTTTTTTAAACTAGAATGTCATCAAGAACTACTTTATCCTGCATACCACCTTTAGTATTTTTTAAATCTTCTGTGCTAAGTGTTTCAAAATTATTCATTGTTGTATTTTTATTTTGTTAGTATTTTGAATTATCTGTATAGAAAATAATGGATTGTTTTTTTGAGAAGATGATCTAAACTAGAATGTCATCAAGAACTACTTTATCCTGCATACCACCTTTAGTATTTTTTAAATCTTCTGTGCTAAGTGTTTCAAAATTATTCATTGTTGTATTTTTATTTTGTTAGTATTTTGAATTATCTGTATAGAAAATAATGGATTGTTTTTTTGA
>NZ_JBQTGK010000017.1:0-19498 GCF_052400665.1 Marinifilum sp. RC60d5 | reverse complement strand
TTGAGAAGATGATCTAAACTAGAATGTCATCAAGAACTACTTTATCCTGCATACCACCTTTAGTATTTTTTAAATCTTCCGTGCTTAGTGTTTCGAAATTATTCATTTTATGAGGTTTTAGTTTTAGTATTATTAAAATCAATTACACCCCTTTATTCCGGTTTTTTGAAAAAGGTAACCCTCGGAAAGCAACTTTTTTTTAAAAAAAACGAAAAAAACTGTTTATATTTAAATTCTTCAAGGAATTATAGATAGGTTAAAGTCCTGTTAGTCAACTTCCTAAATAAACACAACAAGCGTGAGAAATATTTTTAAAAAAATCGTAATTTTTTCTATTTTTCTTTTTTCCCTATGTGGTGAAAACAGGAGTATTGCCAATTCTATTCATTTAAATTCGGCGCAGAATGTTAAAAATAATTCGGATACTTTATTATCTGTACAATTCAATCGGGCCTATCAATTTTTAAGAAAAGGGGAATATTCTTATTCAGAACAATCTTTTAGAAATGCTTTGGAAACGATTAATTTGGGTAATGTAAAAGATAGAAATCTAATTTACAGAACCTATGTAAATTTTGGAGTTCTACTAAATCGTATTGGGAAAAGAAAAGAAGCTACCAAATTTTATGATCTCGCTGAACAATTCACGATTAAAAATTTTGGTACTAACAATCAAAAATTAGTTCCTATTTATGTGAATAAAGGAAATATTTATACGAATGGAGGGGACTTTTTTAAAGCCCAAAACTACTATGATAGGGCTTTGGCTCTTATTGGAGACAAAGATTCAAGATATTTGGCTCATATTTATAATAATTTAGGAAGTATTAATTATAGTAAGAGGAATTATAAAGTAGCACTTGATTATTATAAAAGATCTCTCAATTTAAAGTTTGGAAATAAATCAATCACCTATTGTGGTCTTGCCAATTGTTATAAGGTTATTGGTAATACTAGTAAAGCAGAGGAATATTTTAAATTCAGTATTTCTGATGTTAAAAAATCTTTTGGTGACGATTATTACTTATTAGGAGATTATTATTTAAACTATGCAGTGTTCTTAGATCACTTAAATGAACATGATAGAGCTTTAAAAAATCTAAACTTAGCTTATGAGGTGTATCTAAATAACTATGGATTTAAACATGCAGATACAGCACTTTGCTTAAGGAATTTTGGAGATTGGTATTTCAGTACAAAAAAAGATTATTCTCAGGCATTAGAATACTACCAAAAGGCAATTCTTTCTGAAGTAGATAAATTTCAGGATACAAATATTTACCAAAATCCTTCTATTGATATTATCGATCCTCAACTATCAATAGTTCGAATATTAAAAGCGAAAGCGAAGGTATTAAAATTTCTGTATTTGCGTTCATCTAAAATTAATGACCTTGTTTTTAGTCTCAAAACTTTCGATTTATGTTTGGATATTATTGATAAAATCAGGATTGCATATCTCGATGAAGAAAGTAAGTTTGCTTTATCTGAAAACGAAAGGGATACTTATACACAAGCTCTTGAAATAGCCGTTGAGCTCTATAAAAAAACAGGTGACGATAAGTACAAAGAAAAAGCTTTTAAGTATGCAGAACGATCTAAATCTGCAAGTTTAACATCTTCCCTAAATGAGGTAAATGCTAAAAATTTTGGGGGTATTCCGCAAGATATACAAGATCAGGAAATTCAATTGAGAAAAGAGATTGCTGAATTTCGTGAGAAAGTATTTGAGGAACGTAAAAAGCCAAATCCCGATAGTAGGCTTATAAAACAATGGCAGGAAAATTTGTTTGCTTTAAATGAAAAGTACAATCAGATGGTTCTTCGTTTCGAAGATGAATATCCTGAATACTATGCATTAAAATATGATAATAAGCCTATAGGTATTGAAGAATTACAATCTGGTTTACAGGATGATGATGTTGTTATAGAATACTCATTATGCGATTCAGCACTTTTTGTTTTTAGTATTACCGCCAGTTCGATAAATATTGAAAGACAGAATGTTAGCAAAAAGAACATTGAATTTCATTTACAAGAAGTAAGAAAATGTTTAAAAACCAACGATTTTGCCGAGAGTAGTGCAGATTATTACGGCCGTTTTACAAAGTCGTCTCGGGAATTGTACAAAATTTTAATTCAGCCGTATGATCGTTTAATAACTAATAAGCACTTAATAATTATTCCCGATGGAATGATTGCTTATATTCCTTATGGTGTCTTATTAAAGTCAGAAGCTGATTCTACCCGGATGAATTATAGAGATCTTGATTATTTAATTAAAAGCAATACGATTACCTACCATAAATCTGCAACACTTGGTTTTTCGAAAAACAAATCATCATTACATTTTTCTTCTGGTAACTCTATATTAGCTTTTGCTCCAGTTTATGAAAATGTAAGTGATACAATTTTGATGAGCGAGAGAGCTTACAAAGGTAAAT
Source organism: Marinifilum sp. RC60d5 (assembly GCF_052400665.1). NCBI lineage: Bacteria > Pseudomonadati > Bacteroidota > Bacteroidia > Marinilabiliales > Marinifilaceae > Marinifilum > Marinifilum sp. RC60d5. The sequence goes on along the minus strand of NZ_JBQTGK010000017.1, from coordinate 17,054 downwards.
TATATCCTTTACCAGGGGTTAAAGAGGAAGTTAAGAATATAGCAAATGTAATTGCCAGTGATATTTATCTAGATAAGCAAGCAACAGAAACAAATTTTAAAGAAAATGCCGGCGATTATGATATTCTTCATTTGGCAATGCATACTATTATCGATGATGAGAATCCTATGTACTCAAAGTTAGTTTTTACACAAACAAAAGATACAACACAGGATAATTTATTGAATACATATGAAATTTATAACATGAAGTTTAATGCTAGAATGGTAGTATTAAGTGCTTGTAGTACAGGTGATGGTAAGCTCAGGGAAGGAGAAGGAGTTATGAGTTTGGCTCGTGGTTTCTTTTATGCCGGTTGTCCGAGTTTAATTATGACTTTATGGACTGTTGAAGATCAAACAGGATCGAATTTAATGTCTGATTTTTATGGATATTTATCGCAGGGTTTTACAAAAGATAATGCATTGCGACAGGCTAAATTAGATTATTTAAAAAATGCAGACGCACTAAAATCACATCCATATTTTTGGTCTGGCTATGTTAGTTTAGGCGATGTTCATCCACTTTACGATTTTAATTTAGAAAGAAAATTGATGTATTTGTTTGCAGGCATTGTACTTGTTTTATTATTACTTGTTATGGAAAGAATTCGTAGAAAAAAGAAATTGGCATAATATTATGAATATTGTGATATAATAAAAACGCCTTAAAAATTAATTTTAAGGCGTTTTACTATGAATAATAGTAGTAAAAGAAAAGATCTATTTTAATTTATCTAGAATTTCCTGAGCTTTGGTTTTATAAAAACTATTTCCCTGTGCAATTAGATTAAATTGCTTAATCGCTTTTTGCCTTTCATTGGTCATTAAATAACAAAAACCTAAATACCATTCTGATTGTTCAATAAATAGATTATTTTTATGTTTAAGAACCCTAGTAAAGTTACGATTTGCCTTATTATACTGGTTAATTTCTAAATTCGAAATTCCCGAGTAAAAATTACTGGTAATATTAGTACTGTCTTTATCCAGAATTTTCTGAAATAAACCTAAAGCTGTACGGTAATCTTTCGATTCATAACTCTTTAAGGCTGATACTAATATATTATCTACAGCAATATCCGAAGAACGTGTATTAATTACTACATTATATGGCTTATAATAGCTGCTGTATACTTTTTCGTTAGAGTAGGAGTTTTTATTATCTAACAAGAACATTAAACTCCCAATTCCAATAAACAAAACGATAGAAGCTGCAGCTAGATTCCATTTACTAAGAAACTTTATTTTGCGCTTACGTTTTGCTCCTGATGGAGTCTCTATGGCCTCTAATTTATTTCTAAGAGCCATAATATCATTTTCCATAATGGCATCGTCCACCTCTTTATGTAGCTGTAAATCTTCTTTAAGATCTATATCGGTAAGAAGATCTTTCTCGAATTTCTTAAGTTGTTCATCAGACAATTCACCGTCTAAGAAATCCTCAATTCTGTCAAAATCTTTTTCATTCATCATATACGTCATTAAATTCATTATCATTTTTAATACTTTCAATCAGCATTTGTTTACACTGATATCTTCTCTTTTTGGCATACTTCTCACTTTTAAAACCCATAATTTCGGCTATTTCTTTAAGTGAGACTTTATCTAGTGCCATCTGAAGTATTTTTTTACAATCGGGACCTAATTGTTGGAAGTGCTTCTGATACAATCGATACTTTTCCGTGCGATCATAGGTAGGTGAAGCTTCATCCAACCTATTTTCTATAATTCCTTCCGAATTAATCTCATTGCTGTTTTTTCTTTTTTCAAGTTGTTTTAACCATAAAAGTCTGCAAATGGAATAGATGTATGTTTTAAAGTTACAAGTAAGAACCAAAGGTTCCTTTTTCATTTTACGATAGATTACAATAATAGCTTCTTGAAAAAGATCGCGTGCATCTTCTTCGTTTCCGTTATTGTTTTCTATAAAATTGCAGATACTAGGAAAGAATGATTTGTAGATGTAGTTCAATACATCATTATTACTCATACTTATTCCTTCAAGTATCGCTTCAGTAGTGTAATCCATATTTTCTATCCCTTTATTCCTTTAAAAGCAAAAAGGTAACCCTCAAAAAGTGAAAATTTTTCAAAAAAATACCGAAATAGTATTTAAGTTGCTGAAAATGAATAAAATAATATTGTTGTTTTTTTTTAGTTTTGAATTTGCTTATGGTTACTTCCATAAAAATTAACATAAACTAAAGCAATATACTCTATTTTTATAAAAATTGTTACTAGTATAGTATAGTTTTTTTTTGATGAACCCATCTATTTTATATATAAGTAAGTGTGATTGTAGTGGGAAAGTGAAAATTATTAGAAATAAAAAAAAACCGACTTTCAAATGAAAATCGGTTTTTTTTGTGGGCGATATAGGATTCGAACCTATGACCCCTTGGGTGTAAACCAAGTGCTCTGAACCAACTGAGCTAATCGCCCTGAATATTGGGTATTTTTGCTTTTTTGTGGGCGATATAGGATTCGAACCTATGACCCCTTGGGTGTAAACCAAGTGCTCTGAACCAACTGAGCTAATCGCCCTTGCCCTTAAAAGCGATGCAAATATAGGATGGAATATTTTTATCTGCAAGAATAATTTTCAAAAAAGTGAAATTATTTTTTCTAAAAGGCTTAATATTGCAGGAAAACTTTAATTTTAAGGTTCATAAAAAATTGATACTATGGAGAATAATTTAGAAAGTGATTGGAATAGACTACTATATAAAATTTCTGAAGATTTTAATGTGGATGCCGATTTAAATGGCACTCTTTTGCTAATTGGCATACAGGAGCGTGGTATAGGATTTAAAGAGGAATATTCGAAAGATGATAAAATGGACCATATTAATTTAGCAACTTGTATGCTTCTATCAAGATGGAATTATTACGAAAAAACCGGATATGATGAAAATAACTGGCCAATATTTAAAAAAAACAAAATGGTTCCACCTTTTTCAAAAGAAAAGGAAGAGCAACTTTTAAAATCATCAATTGTGGAATATTTTAAGAAAAATGAATATTTAGAAACACAACACACAAAATAAAATGTAATGAAAAACTTAATTTACCTACTTATTTTAATTTCATTTATTTCTTGCCAGCAAAAACTCGAGTTGGGCAAAAACAACCGAATTGTTGAAATAGAGACCGAGTTTGGGAGTATGAAAGTTAAATTGTACGATCAAACTCCTAAGCACAGAGATAATTTTTTAAAATTGGCTTACGCTGATTATTTTAATGGAACTTTATTTCACAGAGTTATCGATGGTTTTATGATTCAGGGAGGTGATCCTGATTCGAAAGGAGCCAAGGCCGGACAACGATTAGGAGAGGGTGGACCAGGATATCAAATTGATGCAGAATTCAGACCCGAACTGTTTCATAAAAAAGGGGTAATTGCGGCTGCTCGTGAAGGAGATGATGTAAATCCGGAAAAAAAATCGGCAGGATCGCAATTTTATCTGGCGCAGGGAACTGTTTACACCAAAGGTGCTTTGGATACTCTTGTAATGAATATCAATGGTAAATTAAAAAGTAAAATTTTTAACAGAAAGCAAAAGGAAAATGCCGAAGCAATTATGAAGTTTCAGGCCGAGGGTGAAATTGAAAAGATGACTGAACTGGTCGATAAAATTCAAAGCCAGGTAGATTCTTTATACGAAATTTCGAAAAAATCTTTATCTGATGAACAAATTAAAGCCTATACCAGTGTGGGAGGAATACCACATTTAGATGGTAATTATACTGTATTTGGAGAGCTTATTGAGGGAATAGAAATTATCGATAGTATAGCTAAAGTTGAAAAAGACGATTTCGACAGACCTTTGAAAGACATATCTATGAAAATTAAGATTTTACAATAGTTAGTTATGAATGAGGGCTCTGCTAAATTGCAGAGCTTTTTTTTTGACCTATAAATTTGATCTTTTATCTTAGTTCCGATTTTAAAAAGTATTTATTTATGAGAATTAGCAAGGTATTACTTTCCATTTTATTTAGCATTTTTATTAGCAATGCTGTTCTTGCACAGGCTACAAATTCTATAATTTTAATAGAAACAAATTTTGGAAATATGAAGTTAATGCTCTACAAAGACACGCCTAAGCATCGGAAAAATTTTCTTCAACTTATAGAGAATAAACATTTCGATGGTACTTTATTTTACCGAGTTATTAATGGGTTTGTTGCACAAGGAGGATCGCAGGATTCCAGAAATGCACCTGCCGGAAAAATGATTGGCTATGGAGCTGCTAACCGAACCATTGAATCGGAATTTAATCCGTTACATTTTCATAAAAAAGGAGCCATAGCATCGCCACGACAGCCCGATAAAGTAAATATTTTTAAAGAATCGGACGTATCTCAGTTCTATATTGTGCACGGCAGGGTATTTACCAATGCCGAATTAAATGCCATGGAAAAAGAGGTAAACGGACCCTTAAGAAAGAAAATTGTGAAAAGATATCTTACCAAAAGTAAACGTGCGATTTTAGATTCTTTAAAACAAGCAAAAAAGGTAGATGAATTTCGTGCTATTGCAAAAAAAATAAAGGAATCAATAGAGTTTGATTACAGCAGCTCGCGCGAGAAATTAGAATTTTCTGAAGCACAACGAAAGGCATATACCACAGTTGGTGGGGTTCCTCACCTGGATAATAACTACACTGTTTTTGGAGAAATAATTAGTGGTTTTAGTGTTCTTGATAAAATTGCAAACCTAAAAACAGATGCCAACGACCGACCTTACTCCGATGTAAAAATGAAGATTAAAATAGTAAAGTATTAAATCTATGTTTAGGAGTTTTTTTAAATTGTCAAGCACTTTTATTCTATAATCGGAGAGAATTAATCATTTTTAAAGGAATTAGTAATATTAATAAGGCATTTAGGCTTTTGCTTTTACCAATGAGAAAAAAGTTTTTGTAACTTTGCCGACTATTGCAATAAATTAAGAAGTTATATCATGCTTGACAAAATAAATAATTTACTTGAAGAGCTGAACGGATTTTCGGCTACAACCCTCGAAGAAGTTGAACAGTTCAGAATTAAGCACCTTAGTAAAAAAGGTAGCATTGCTTCGCTGTTTGCCGATTTCAAAACTGTTGCCAACGAAGACAAAAAAGCTGTAGGTAAAGCTTTAAACGAGCTTAAAACTGTTGCTATGGATAAGGTAAATTCCTTAAAAGATAGTTTTACCGCCAGCGAATTTGGAAAATCAGGTTTGGATTTAACTTTGTCGGGCGATCCAGTTAAATTGGGTTCTCGTCATCCTCTTTCATTGGTAAGAAACGAAATTACCGAAATTTTCTCTCGTTTAGGATTCACCATTTCCGAAGGACCAGAGATCGAGGACGACTGGCATAATTTCTCGGCATTAAATTTCCCTGAAGAACATCCGGCTCGAGATATGCAGGATACTTTTTTTATCGAGAAAAATCCTGATGTAATTCTACGAACTCATACTTCATCGGTGCAGGTACACGATTTGCAGGAAATGGAATTACCAATTCGTTGTTTAACTCCAGGTAGAGTATTTCGTAACGAGGCTATATCGGCGCGTGCACATTGTATTTTTCATCAGATAGAAGCACTTTACGTTGATGAGAAAGTATCATTTTCCGATTTAAAGCAAACATTAACTTATTTTGCGAAAGAGTTTTTTGGAGAAAAAACAGAGATTCGTTTGCGTCCGTCGTACTTTCCATTTACCGAACCATCGGCCGAGGTTGATGTTACCTGTTCGCTTTGTGGCGGAAAAGGCTGTAATGTGTGTAAAGGAACCGGATGGTTAGAGATTTTAGGTTGCGGTATGGTCGATCCAAATGTTTTGGAACTAAATAGTATCGATAGTAAAAAATATTCAGGATTTGCCCTTGGAATGGGAATTGAACGTATTACCATGCTGAAATATGGTATTAAAGATTTACGTTTATTCTTCGAGAATGATATTCGTTTCCTTGAGCAGTTTACTGCAGGAGGATTTTAAAGAAATAAATCTAAACGATTTTAAAATAATAGATGCCTTTCATTGTTAATGGGAGGCATTTTTTTGTTTGTGAAAATTCTAATATCCAAATCCCAAATCCCATTTAAGTTTTGGAATTTGAGATTTGGATATTGGTTTTTATTCATTGTGATAAATAATCTCAGAAGTAACAGGAATTATCTGCTTATACAAGGCACTAACGCCGCAATATTCTTCTTCCGACAATTTTACAGCCCGTTCAAGTTTTTTTGTAGGTAAATTAGTACCAAAAAATTCGTATACTACGTGCATATTTTTATAATAGCTCGGTTTTGTCTGGCTTAATTCTCCTTCTACACTTACTTTTATATCTCGAACTTCCACTCTCATTTTTTTTAGAATTAATGACATATCAATTCCTGTGCAACCTGCCAAAGCTGTTAAAAGTAATTTTTTAGGACTGCATCCTTTATTATCACCACCAACCTCTTTTGTTGCATCGGTAATTATCTTATGACCATCCATATCTGCTTCATAGGCTAAATTACCCAGCCAGTTCATTTCTACCTTGTGTTTCATATCCATAAAAAGTTACAAGTTTAAAGTTAAAAAGTATCAAGTTAAACGACCTGTTACTATATTCCTAACTTAGTTTTATAATTGTGAATTTTGTATATCTATAAAAATAAAAGTTTAATTTGAAATAAGCTTGCAAATTGCTATTGGATATGTAAAACTTAAATTAGTATATTTAAACCTGATTCTGAGCTTTGGTGAACTTAGAATTAACAACAACAAACACAGCAAAACGTCCACCTTTTTTTTGTGGATTTTGGAGCACATTATTTGATGTATTATTATTTCTAATTAGTGATTTCAGAATAAGAAAATGAAGCAAAATTTAGTTCTTCCTAATTGTAATCAATTAGCCGACAAATTCAGCGAAAGGTTTCATAATCTTTCTACGGATGATAAAAATCTTCTGTTTTGGGACGAAGATGTACATTTTCAAAAAAGAGGAAGCTCAATCTATTCCGAGGGCGACTTCGCTAAAGGTTGTTACTTTTTATATTCGGGTATTTTAAAGGTTTTTAAGACAGGTATCGAAGGCAAAGAACAGATTATACGATTTGCCAAGCCAGGCGATCTTATAGGCTTTCGTTCGGTATTAAGTCAGGAACGTTTTTGTACTTCGGCAAAAGTTCTCGAAGATGCCATGGTGAGTTTCATTCCCGGAACAGTTTTAACCAAATTAATACAGGAAAACTCTAATTTTGCATTGGAGCTTATGCGCATTACCTGTACCGAATTGGGCGAAGCCAACGATTACATTACCGATATTGCCCAAAAAACGGTTCGCGAACGTTTGGCCGAAGTCTTAATTCATTTAGAAGATAGTTTTGGTTTGAATAGCGAAGGTACGTTGAATATTTCCCTAACAAGAGAGGAACTAGCCAATATGGTGGGCACGGCAACTGAATCGGTAATTCGATTACTATCGGAGTTTAAATCGGATAAACTGATAGAATTACACGGTAGAAAAATTAAGATAGTAAATAGCAAAGCACTTCGAAAAACTGGTGGATTGCTGTAAAATATACAATTTGATTTAGTTTAAACCCACTCGATTTTTCGAGTGGGTTTTTTGTTGGACTTAATAGACGCAGATTAGTAAGATGAATAGAATATTCGCTGATTTTGTACTGCTAAAATTGAAAATTAGTTCATGAATAAACTAATTTTCAATGAAGTTGTTTAGAGTTCTACTGGAATTTCGAGAGTGACTTATTCGTTTTTAGTGGCGAAGCTCAATTTTTTATTGCATAGCCGAAGTTACGTAATTAAAATTAGCTGATGCCAATGGAATCAAGATGTTGCTCGCAGTTTTTCAGGAGGACTTTAAACAACTTCAATATACATCCCACAAGTTTTTCATGGTTTTACCAAATAAAATAATGAATAGGATAGTGCTAATTGCAAGACCTATAAATCCATCTGTTTCAGGAACTCGAAAAGCAAAAAACAGTACCAATAGTAAAGAAAGAATGGTTGCTGAAAGTAATAGATAATCTTTCATAAAAACGATATTTGAAATATTCATCAGTTGGTGCGAGTGTATTCCACTCACACCTATTTTTGGAAAATATAAAGAATTCGTATGATTACTGTAAATGTCAAATGTAATGAATAACCATTAATTACTTAACATTATAAAAATATTTTTGTGCAAAATTTAACACTTTTTAGGCTTACCTTTTGTACACTAGCCAAAAATCAAAACCCCCAATAAAAAAGTAATCATAAAATAAATTTCAAAAACCTTACTCTCTTTACTCTTGTGGCTTAACTTTACAGTAGTTCTCTACCATGAGCACTATTTTACTTACGCCATAATTTATAATGAGGAGTTTTAGTAAATTATTGCTATTATTTTTGAAAATAAATAACAACTAATCAGTTTATTATTAGATGTTTATTTTGCAATTCTATTTTTTTGAATAAAATTTATTAACAATAACAGTAATCAGTTCAATATACATAATTTATTTTTATTACCTTTACTATTCCAGTGAGTGTAGTAAACAATAGAATACCATTCTCCATCTCAGGTTTTATGGGGAAAGTAATCATCCTTTGAAAGTTAAGAGAATTAGAATATGAGTATAAAAGGAAAAATGTATGTAGACGATCTAGTTTACAACATACGAAGATTAGACTTTGGTTTCGATCAAAAAACAAATACAAATGGTACTGCTTCCTCTCAACCTTTAGGAGGATTATTTAATATAGAAGTAGAAAGTCCCAAGAATACCCATTTGTATGCATGGGGTGCCAGCAAGTACGATATGAAGTACGTTAAATTGGTATTCACTCCGGTAACCCTTGCCACCAAAAGTCGCACCATAGAGCTTTACGACACCCTTTGCATTGCACACCACGACTATTTTCACAGCGAAGGCAAAGATCCAATGGTTAGCGTTCTTCGACTCTCCCCAGCCATCATCGTTCAAGATGGCAAGACCCTGGTCGAAAAAAACTGGAAAGTGACTGATTTGAGTCGACAGAATGTGGAGGCTACGGCGGCGCCTGTTGCTAGTGAAGAACAGGAATTTACTGATGTTTATTTGCTAGATTCTGGAGGAAGTAAAATTGAAGATTTAGATAAGGAACAAGATGTAACTTTAGTTATTAAGACTACAGGATTAATTGGTAAAACAATTAGTACCATAGATTTATATAATGAGGAATATGATTTTATCTATCAAGGAAAAAGGTTAATTGATGATAAGTTGAAAAATTATACAATAACTAGTAATGAAGATCGATTAGCCCTAAAAGTAATCGAACAAAACCAATCCAACTCCTAAGCCATGGCATATATAGAACTAGAAATAGAAGGACAAACTCAAAAATATGAATACGACGAAAGTATTCAGGGAGATGTTGTGTATGATATTAATACGGAAGAGGTTGGTATCATTAGAACAGACCAAAAAGCTGCATTTCAACAAGAAGTTGATTGGATGGATGCATTTGCTCCATATATGGCATCTTTTCAAAAGAAAGAAGAGGATGAGGCAAAAGAAGAAGAACGCGTATATTTAGCATTAGCAACCTTGATTATTTATGATGAGTTTGTTAATGCTTCCGATGATGAAGCTGCAGATATAATTAGCAATTTAGATGCAAAAATAAATGAAAAGAAAGAGGAGCTAAAATCTGAGGGGCCAATTAATACTAGCGCTGTTAATATAAGTGATAAAGTGCATTCTGAAATTATATGGGCTGAGGGAAAAAGAATGGTTCGTGTACGATCTGATAAAATAAAAAATCATAATCGCTGGTTTGGGAGAAAGCAAGTTCAACAGCAAATCGAAGCTGGCAATCAAACTGAAAACCAAAAAGCTGCGAAGACTGCAAAATCTGCAGAAATTAAAATTCTAGAGAAAAAATTTTGGAGTAAAGATCGGGCTATCAATGATAAATTTGAAGCGATAAATGAAGATTTACACAAGGATTTTTTTGAAGATAACAACAATATAAATTCTTCTGTTGAAGCAAAATTGTTGAGATTTACTACTGAGGCTGCCGCAGATGCAAAGTTAGATTGGACGGATAAAAAAGAACTAAAAGCAACAGCAAAAGCAAGTGGATCTTTTAGTATAGCTGAGGGTACTGGTAATTTTTCAGTGGCTTTGCCCGATGAGTATGGTTTTGGGTTAATGCAGTATTGTAAGAGTATATTACCTAGTGCTATTGATGATGATTATACTGAAATATTTTTTAAAATAATTCTAGGTTTAGAGGGGTCTGCATTTGTTGGTATTTGTGCTTCTGTTTCTGGAGAAATAGGTTTGTCGGTAACGGAAGGTAAGGAAAACGCTTCAGCGCAAGCTGGTCTTGATATATTTGCTGGAGCAAAAGGGGAAGCTAAAGCAACATTTGAGATGAGCATGATGTTTGTTGAAGATTATGTGATGGATGCAATGCGTGACCGATTGAAAACGGTTGGTGATCGTGGTGACGAAGTAGTATCGAGTAAAGATATAGAATCAGAAAAATTGTCTAAATGGGAAAAGCTCGGAAGTGCTGAAATTGGTGGATTTGTTGCTGCAGGTGCTGGTATTACTGGCGTTTTTGCAGTAGGATATTTTGATGGCCGATTAAGATATCAAGCAAAAATTGCCTTAGTTGTTAAAGTTGGTGGGGGTACATTCATGAAAGGATTTGTGGATGCTAAATTGGTAGGCAAGTTCATTCTTACTGTAGCGCATGGACTGAATTGGAAGAATATCTCAGATGCTTTAGATAAGCCAACCCAACTCCTTTATCATACCATCATGAATAACTGCTTTTATTTACAAAGGACGGTAGCTGAGGTGTATGGTGAGTTAGAAGATAAGTTTAGGGAGATTATGGAGTTTATAGAAAAGATGGATGGTTTTACAGGAGCAGGACTTGAATCGCTTAAAATTGTAGATGATAAACTAGATGAGTTAATTCCAGGTTATACAAGCTATAAGCAATACAATATGGGTTTCATAATTCTTAAAGCGACCTATACCCATTACAAAGGGTTAAAAGCTAAAAATAAGGCGATTGCTACAGTATTAAGCGCAAAAAATGATCAATCACGTTGGAACTATGCTACCTGGCAAATGAAGGTCAACCTTATTTACGATATGCGAAACGGATTAAATGATTGGGTGGATGACTTTTCTGATAAGGAAAGAGGAGATGCCGTATTGACCGTATTGAAGAGTGCTAGGAATAAGGTGGAGTTTATAAAGATTATAACAGGTATAGAGAATCCAACCTTGTCAGATAGAGATAAAGTAGATATTAGAGGAATGTTAACATATGGACAACAGTTAGAAGAATATAATGTATTGGAAATTAGATATAACCTTTAATTTTATGCGTAAAATATTACTTTTTATTACAATTTTCACATTTACACAATGTGTTGGTCAAGAATTTTACCCCAGAGTAGAAAAGGGTAATTGGAGAGTTAATAGCTTTTATTGGGCTGAAACAGAAACACCATGGGCATCGAGAAATTCGTGTAGCAGAGTTAAAGAATTGATTGAAGATAAGGGGGCAGAGATCGACTATATAGATGGATCTGCCTCAGATGGTCAAACCCCTTTTTTAAATGCTGCAGGAGCTTTAGCAGTATTAAAAGATTTCAGGAAGTTTACAGATGGAGAAATAGATTCCATGGAAATGGAAGCTGTAAAAATCGTAAAGTATTTAGCTAAAAAAGGAGCAAATATTCATGCCACCACATCTGGAAATCATTTAAATGCTTTGCATTTAGCCGCTAATGGGGGACGAGAGAAGATGATACCAGTATTGGTAGATTTAGGATTGGATATAAACTCCAGAAATGGAGATCCTGCTTATGGCGGTACGGTACTGTGGCATGCCATAAATGCAGGCGACTTAGCAACAGTAAAAGCTGTGGTTAAGGCAGGAGCAGATATTAACCTGTGTTTGTTAGATGGTAATAGTCCATTAGATTGGGCAGAGGCGTATGCCAATCCGAAAGCCAAAGAAGCTTTGTGGTTAGTTCCCTATCGAAATCAACAAGCCATTGCAGATTATATGAAGTCGATAGGCGCCAGGCACGGTAAAAATGAGTTTAAAGGCATGTTGTATTTCGATAACTAAAAAATTTAAATAACTAACGCATGAGTTTTACCATTATAATAATATCAGTTGTAGTATTTGGATTGATTTTAATGTATAATAATCTTGTAAGGAGAAGAAATGATGTTGATAATGCATTTGGAGCAGTAGATGCAGAATTGAAGAAACGATTTGATTTAATTCCTAACCTTACACATCTAGTGAAAAAATATGCTAGTCATGAAAAAGAACTGCTAGTAAATCTTACCGAATTACGAACTGCGGTTTTAAGTAATAAAAGACAAGATTTAGATCAGGAATTTACCAGCACAATGAAGAGTGTAATGGTGATGTTAGAAAGTTATCCCACATTAAAAGCAAGTGAAAATTTCATTAAACTACAAGGGGCGTTAGGTGAGGTTGAAATGCAAATTTCGGCAGCTAGAAGGACTTATAATTCAATGGTAACTAGGTACAATAGTGCAATTCAGGTTTTTCCACAAAATATAATTGCAATCATACTTGGTTTTAAACCCCAAAGTATAATTACAATTACCAAGGAAGAAAGAGAAAATGTTAAAGTATCAGAATTAATATAGTTGTGTATGTTATCAGATAAAGAGATTCGGGATTTTTATGAGAATGAACTAAAGGGAGTATTATTACGGTTTGAGAAATATAGAAAAATTAGCTTGTTATCAAAAAGGCTCAGTAAACCGTTATTTTGGAGTGTGATTCTACTTTTTCTAATAGGAGGGGTGATAGATGAGTCTGTTTATATTATTATAGGAGCTGTTCTTTTTGTGATTTTGTTTGCATTAACGACATGGGGTTTGCTGAAAAATGATACATATACTAGCATGTATAAGGCTGATGTGGTAAAAAAACTGTTGCAATTTTTGGCTCCATCATGGAAATATATACCTAATAAACACATTTCTAAAAAGCATTATAACAATTGTGTTATTTTACCTAAGTGTAATCTATTTAAGGGTGAGGACTATGTGCATGGAGTAATTGGTGATACTGAATTTGAATTTTCAGAGGTTACGGCCATAGAGGAAGGCAGAGATGCAAACAATAAAAAAACTGAAAAAACTCTCTATTCAGGTTTATTTTTCAGAGCAGAATTCAGCAAACCATTTAACGGAGAAACAGTTGTTGTTCCAGATAAAATGGAGAAAAAACTTGGCTATGTAGTCAGAAGTTTACAGAAGAATAAAAAGAATGATCTTGAGATTGCATTTATGGAAAATGCCAATTTTGAGAGAGAATTTATTGTTAGAACCTCCGATCAAGTTGAAGCCCGATATCTTTTAACACCTCAAATAATGGAGGCTATTGTTAATTATAAATTGAAATACAAAAATGAAATTTCCATTGTTTTTGCCAAATCAAATTTATATTTATTAGTTCCAGATTGCGACTTTTTTGAGCCTAATATCAGAGTAAAGGGAGGAATGACGTTTGACGATGTTCGACAGATCGTTTCTATAATAGAAATGAATAAATATATAGTTAAAGAGTTTAATCAGGGAGCTTTAGTTTATTAAGGTAGGTTTACAATCGAATCACATGCAGGTGAAAATTGTATTTGAAAAATAGGATGAAGTAATCCTCGGCAAATAAAATCTTAGTTCAACTTATAGTTATGGATAGTAATTGTAAGTAAAAAAATAATTAAAATAGAAGTTCATGGATAAAAAGTTGAAAATAGTTTTAGTAGTCTTCGCAGGAGTGTCTATCTTGTTATTAGGATTGTCTTTATATTCGGTACTAAGTACACAAAGCTTTATGGATACTGCAGAAAAAACGACAGGTAAAGTGGTTGATTTTATAGAATCTTCTGATGATGAGGGAGATATTGTTTATGCACCAATAGTTGTTTACAAAACGCTTACGGGAAAGCAAATAATATATGCAAGTTCAAATTATTCGTATCCTGCAGCTTATAAGAAAAATGAATTGATTGATGTATATTATGATCCCCAAAAACCTAATAGAGCAGAGCTTTCTGGTGTTTTCTCATTAAATGGCGCAGCCATAATATCAGGAATTTTAGGACTTCTTTGTGGGATTCTAACTTTGTTTTTTTATGTAAGTATTCGAAAAGAGGCGAAACAAAAAAGTTGAAGTATACATGAGCTAGAACTAGTGCTTAATAAACTTTTAAAGACAAACTTTTCACTTGAACTTACAATCAAGAATAATTTTCTATGCCAAAAGTCTTTAATTTCTATTGATATATGAATATAAACCTTTCAGTATGGGATTTGAGGTAAGTTTATTTCGGGTGTAAGAGAAAAGTGAATTAAGACGAAAATTGGTGTGGCTTCGTTTATTAATCATAAATAGTTAATAAAGACTATAAAACCTTGGTCACCAGGTTCGAGTGTTTTTCTGCAATCATTTTTTTATCAGATAGGAAAACAAGACAGGAAATTCTTCATTAGCAGATAGTTTGTATTTAAAGTGCTTTACTATATGAAGGAATACATTTCTCAGGCTGCCGCACAAATCCTTTCGTGTGGCTTTGAAACAAATCGGTAAATAATAGTACAGTAAATAATCTTTTATTCTAAGTACTTACGAGTAGAAATTATAAATTCGATAATCCTTAAAGGGTTTATTTTGTAAGTATTTATGAACCATACGAAAGGATTGATTTCATCGAACTTTGTTTCGTGCGGCAGCGTGGGGTAATAGTATAAATGAAATGCTATACTAGAAAACAAAAGCGGACCCTAGCTCACAAAACATCAAACACTGGTAGATAGAATTTCTGCCAGAGCTAAAACAAAAACAGTATCTCTGTCTTTTTCAATTTCTCGATTGTAGAGCTATGGGTTTCTTCATTTTTACCAACAACTGTATGGCTAAAAAACCGTTAGCTACACACTCCGATCGTGGTGTAGGATGGAAGCAAAAAGTCCTCGTCCAAAAATTTCCACCATGAACTAAAATCTTCTGTATCCCTTATGGAGTAAGGGATTTTTGTAATTGAACATATTGGAACACTCTTCTCAAACTTTTTGGAAGGACTAAAACAGTTTGTTATGCTGTCTTCAAATTTTTTGGAGAGCTCAAAACAGTAGGACTTACTATCTCCAAACTTTTTGGAGAGACCAATACAGTTTGATATGGCGTTTCCAAATTATTTGGAGAGACTAAAACAGCCTGTTATGCTGTCTAAAAATAATTTGGAGAGTGCTACACAGTTTGTGATACATTCTCCAAATTGTTTGGAGACAGTAATACATGATGTAAAAAAAAGAAATTTAAAATTGCTTTCTCTATTGTTTTGACTCCTGATATCCTAGAGTTTTTATTCTATTTTTACTATTCATTTTATAGAGCGATTCATGCTCTGTCAAAATTTATAATACTAAGCTATTTTCCATAGCTTTTTAATTAAATGCCGATGCCGATCCTGCTTCCACTCTCTTTAAAGTACCACGATATGCGCATTTTCTTCAGGTGCTGCTACGTGAGTAAATTCTTATTCAAATCCGACTAAATGAATGTAATCTCTCACATTACGCGCTATAAACTGACTCCCATTGTTTGATCTAATTATCAGAGATTCTGGAGTTGGATATTGATCAACAATTGTTGACACTAATTCAATCACCTCTTTTTGCTTTGCATTGCATGCAAAAGTGTACCCCAGTGCTGCCCACGAAACGAAGTTCGATGAAATTAATCCTTTTGCGTGGCCTTGTAGTCATTTCTTTACTAATAAAAGGCAATACCCTATAAAAACTTAGCTGCTTCCTAATAAACATCATTAGTTTAACATTGCACATTAAATTATTTTTAAATTTTAACATTTTTGAGGGTTACCTTTTGCCGTTTTTCGGAATAAAGGGGTACACTAACTATATACAATGTTAAAAATAAATGAGAGAATTAGTAAAACAAGAACTAAAGAAAAATATATTGCAATTGGCTAAAACCAGATCTACAGGAACACCTTTGCAATTAGCTGATAAATTAGGTGTTTGCAAGCGTTCTGTAAATCGTTTGGTAAACGAAATTCGCGAAGAAGGAATTACATTACCCTATTCCAGAAAATTAAAAACGTACACTTTAGATTAACTATAAATTAGGATAAATGTAAAGTTTATTCTTTAAAATAGAGTTCAGCGCCAATTTGGTAATGAACTTTTATTAGTTTAGAAGAGTTTTTGTATATGTACATAAAAAAACCGTTGGAATTTTAAACAGTCCGTTCTCAACCCGGAACGATTTAGGTAGCTGAGCTACTCTGATCAAGGGCAAAACTAGCTAAACGGGAAGACTTTTACAATTGGCAATTGTAGGGGGAAGGAAGTGCTTTAAATTTTATAAAATGAAAACTTTAAAATTATCAAAGCTTGAAAATTCTGTAAAGTTATCCGAAAAGCAGATGAGTAAAATGCATGGTGGTGCTTCTTGTACTTGTGGATGTTTCTATGCTGATTCAGGTGGATCTAGTACAAATGCGAATGGTAATGCAAATGCTGCCGGAGGATTGTATTCTGTATTTCACTTAAAGCAAATTGTTGTAAAACCATAAGTTTGTTGCATAAAGTTTAATCATTTGGGACTAAGTCCTTATCTGGTGTTTAGTCCCTTTATTATTGAAAAATGTATGTGTTATAGGTTTAAATTGTATATCATAATAATTGTATTTTGTTTTTCCTGTCAGTCTAAAACAAAGCACAACGAGAAGCTTACTACCAATCAGGAACATTCTGTTGATAACAGGATACCAATAAAGGTTGATCACGGAATTTTTCTGAAAATGTTGGCACAAGATAGTATAGAAGGATGGGGATTACTGGATTTTGGAGGAGATACATCCATTGTTCTGCTTGATAGTACTTTTTGTCGTAAATGGGGTTTTAAATCTGATGAAAAAGAAGCATTGA
>NZ_JBQTGK010000016.1:45989-73296 GCF_052400665.1 Marinifilum sp. RC60d5 | reverse complement strand
TTAAGCTTGTTAGCGCCGATGGTACTGCCGAAAGGTGGGAGAGTAGGTCGACGCCAACCTTTAAAAGAGTCTTATTCGTAAAGAATAAGACTCTTTTTTTATAATGTCTGATTAAGATAATATTATATACTTTTTATACTGTAAAAATATCTAAACGAATTTAGGTGTTTATTGCGACAAGGTTCCACCTCTTCCCATTCCGAACAGAGAAGTTAAGCTTGTTAGCGCCGATGGTACTGCTGAAAGGTGGGAGAGTAGGTCGACGCCAACCTTTAAAGAGTCTTATTCTTTGTGAATAAGGCTCTTTTTTTATTCTCTAATCTAACTTAATATTATTAAATAATTATAAGTAATCTGGAGATTAACCGTTCTTTTACTAAAGCTGCAAAATACATCCTCAAAACTTATCGCCTATCTTATTCTTCTCATATAAATTGGGATAGATATGAACGCTAAATAGACGCTAAATAGCAAGTTTTCATCATCATTATATGATATTCCTAAGAAATTTAAAATGTGCTTTACAGCCTGGGATAAGGATTTAGTTTCTTTATTATCTAAAAGTTTTAATTATTTTCCTGAGCTAGAAAAGGACTCCAAAAAAAATCAGAATAACTTTACTTACACACTTTATGGAATACTACGGCAATTTACTTTTAACTCAATTTCTTAATATTGTTAACTTTTGAAATAGTTAGATCTATTTTTAGGCTTACACATACACATCATCACAAGTTTTTTTCATAATTAGATCTTTAATTTAAAATCAATATAAACCTAAATATACTATCCATCCAATATCTCAAAGAGTTAAAAAAAAGCAGTAAAAATGTTTAGTTACTAATCATTTTTACTGCTTTTTCACCTCTTATGTAAACAATTATTTATTACTAATTTACTTTATATTATCTGGCATTGTGTCTGTATATGTCTAAATCTCTTTGCTTTGCTTCTAATTCCTCTTTTAATTCTTCAATAATTTTACTATAAGATTCAAGATCTGTTTTAGCATCCTCCAAATTAAGCAATTCAATTTTTGCCTCCTTTAACTCTAAATAAGTTAGAATAATATTATTATACATTCCAATATGCGAAGTACTATCTTCTGCAATAAACTTACTTCTCATTACAGCCAATTCTGTTGAAATTAACTGATCTGTAAACTCAACATTAGTTCCTTTTATTCCTATTGAATCAATTAAAGACTTTACTTTATCCATTTTAGAGGCAAAAAGAGTCGTCTGTTTTTGCTCTAAATTTAGATAATTTAGCCTATTATGCAGATATTGATTCTCCTTTTCAGGTACTTTAAAATTAAAAAATACTATAACAACAACTAGAGAAGATGTTAGTAAAAACAAGAGAAAAAAACTAATAAATGCTTTTCTTCGTTGTTTAACATTAAGTGATTTCATATGTTTTATATTTTAAGTTTCTGACATATGGAACTTGCCATACATTCAATCCCTTATTTACACAAAGCTTTAAATATGCATATTTCATATTTTTTAGCTTTTTATTTTAATTTCTAAATTTACTGAACACTATTTTTTACCAAAAAAGAAAGGTCTCTTTTTCTTTGCCGTAGTGCTTCCTTCAATCTTCTCTTCCATTAGGGTTTCTTCTTTCACAAACAGGTCTGTTTCGATCTTTTTACCAATATAATCTAATCCGGCAAGCGTAGTGAGCATTTGCTCTAATAAACTAAGCAAATTTACAATTACCTCAACAGAATAATTTATTTTATTATGGTCATATCGATGCTTAATTACCTTATTTAATGCATCTTCAAATTCACCTTCATTAATATTACACCAATCTGAAATGTATGTCATAAATTCATCTTTACCACATTCTTGCCATCCATCCAACGAATTTTTCGTTATACGAGCTAAATCCATAACCAACAAGATCATTTCAACCGGAGGACAATAGGGAATTGAAATCCTATATTTTGATAATGTAATACTTAAAAAATCTAATAGTTTATAACAAATTTCATTTAAAGCTTTCGCTAGCGGATTATCTTGTTTTTTTAATCGAATTTTATTAATAATTGATGAAGAATATTTCTCAATTGAACTAAGGTAAATTTCTACTCGTCTGTAAACATCAAACAAATCTGGGTTTGATGAGATAAAAACTGAAGAAATAATATAATCTGAATCGATATTCCAGTTTGTATCCATTTTTATTATTTTACCAATTACTATATGGTTAAGTCCTAATAGTATCTCCGACAACTCATCTTCTTCTACAATTGAAATTTTCATTTCTGAAATCACAAAAGGCTTTCGAATAGGACTCTCTGCTACATCGGCCATTCCTATTGGTTGTCGAGAAAAAGGATCTACCGATAAAATAACATAGTATACTGCATCACTTTCTACTTTAGGTAAATCACACTTAAACTCCTTAGTAAACTCTTTTCCATCAAGAATTTTGTATTGATAACCACTCGGAAAAATAATATCCACAGGCTTAAAATTCACTAAAAGTTGTAAATCATTATCAATATCCATCCATAAAAAATCTTTCTCACTTTTCACAATACCAAAGCTTAAGGGAGATACCGATAGATTTGCTAAACCCATACTATTTTTAATGAATGAGTTCTCTTGAGCAATAAAATGTTTTTTATTAATATTCATGCCATCCACCCAGTTTACGGGTAAACACATTTGTTTATCATTTATCATAGTAAATCTAATTTAATCTTCTTTTTTTCTTATATCGTACAGTAACATTAATTATTTTGGTATTATTTCTACGGACTGTAGTAAATTCCTTTAATACAATATTAACTCCTTCAACATCCTTAATTAGTTCTTCAAATGTGATTAAGTCTCCATTGCATTTAACCATCAAATATTTATTATTATCATAGAAATATTTTAAAAATTTCTTTTTATCCCCGGTTTTTTTAGCAATTTTCAAAAACATAGCTGTAAAATCAGCATCAGATGGCAATGCTTCATCCTCTACTTTTTCCCTTTCAATATTGTCAAAAATGGTATAAACCTCGGGTGTTTCTGGAATATATTCCTCTTCTTTTTTAGGTTTTTTTACATTATTCGACAAAGTATTTTGCCGCATTCTTCTTGGTTTAATTCCAACATAAATTTTCTTTTCAGCGATAAATTCACTATTCCCATCCACCTCTAAACTAATTGTTTTATAACCTGCTTTCGAAAAGGTAAGCTTTACAGATTTTTTGTTTGAATAAATCTTATTACTGCCATTCACTCGCCACGCCCATGAGTGTCCTCCTTTTGTGCTACACGTATAAAAAACTGAAGCTCCTACGTATACTTTTTTAGGACCTGCAATTCTTGGAATAACCACCATAGGCTCTTCTTCTTCTTTTTTACGCTCAACATGAATTGATTCTTGATATTCGAATTGATTATCCACAATAAGCGTAACCGTATAGTCGCCATGTTGACTATAAATATGTATTGGAGATCTTTCCTGAACCAAGTCTGTACTGTCTCCAAAGTTCCATTCATACGAATGATCACCTGCTGTATTGTTTCTAAACTTTAACATTTCATTTTCCAAATGTTCGTCTCCTAACACATCAAAACTCACTTCGGGTAGGGTTTCTTTAGTGAAGTATTTAAACCCTAAAAGCGCAACCAAAGGAATCAACAGAAATATGAAAAAATTTGAAATCATTGAGTCAATTCTAAACTGACGAGACTTAACATTACTTTTTGCCATTATTGCTTGAATATTTGCATTCCATTAATAAATAAACAGTAAGGATAAATATTACTTCCTCTTTCTTCTAAAGCATGTAATACTTCGCGACCTTCGAACACTATTGTATTTTCTTTACTAAGTTCACGTTTAGTAGTTAACTTTATATCTATAGTCCTCACAAACCCCGTCCGGGAATCCTGACTCTCCATTAATCCTTTTTCAATATCAATTTGATCCACTTCCTCTCCAAAAACACTTGCAACTAAAGCTTTAATATCCTTTTTAGTAACAATCCGACCTCCCGACAGCATCATATATCTATTGTTATACAATTGTTCGTCAGAGTT
This sequence comes from Marinifilum sp. RC60d5, assembly GCF_052400665.1. Classification (NCBI taxonomy): domain Bacteria; kingdom Pseudomonadati; phylum Bacteroidota; class Bacteroidia; order Marinilabiliales; family Marinifilaceae; genus Marinifilum; species Marinifilum sp. RC60d5. The sequence goes on along the minus strand of NZ_JBQTGK010000016.1, from coordinate 69,244 downwards.
TAAAACATTACGGGCACCAATCATTGGTGTAATAAAATACCCCCCAGTTTGCTGAATTAAAGATCCTTTATAAGGTAATATTGGAGTGTTTGGTTTTATTCCTTTTAATACTTTACCAGCAGTGGTATAATATTTCACAAATATTGTATCTGCAATTTCCCTGTATTTTAAAAACATATACACGGGACTGTGATATCTTTTCTTTTGAGTTACCGATTGTTGTAATCGAGAAATTATTTGTCCGAGTATTTTTAAATCATCGGAAAACTTACCATTATCGAGCATTGCAAATGCAGCACTTTCATTTCTTAATTTTCCAATTAAAAAATTAATCGCTTCGTTCGCATTTTCAGTAGACATACCTGCTACACCATCTCTCCTCAATAGGAAAGTCCCATTTTCCCATTCACTTCCATTTTGAGCTCCATACTCCTCATAAACAACCCCATCATCACCTTCTACCACATCAAGAGCAAAGAAGGCTTCTTCATCCTGTAAACTTATCACCGATAAGTTCTCGCTACTCTTAAAAACCTTTTCGTGTTCGGTAAGATTTACAACTGGCAATGCGTTAGCGAAGCAATTTACGGACGATAATAATCCAGAATCAAAATCCTCATTAAAGCAGATTCGCAACCAACATATATTCGCTTCGTTTAAGGTGTCGTTAATGCTAAAATCTTGTTTTTGGTTCCTTTTTATTCCTATAAACTGCCTATTATAGTAAGACAAAACTCTTTTTTTAATTCCAATAAGCTCATTTTTCGAACTCCCCCAATCGATAGTCAATTCTTCATCTTCATCACAATATAAACCAAAGTCAACTTCTAATTTTTCATCGTTAAAGTAAAAAGTTGCATTTTTTAACTGACGATAAAAAGAATCCCTAAGGTCTGTATTTTCCTTAAAATCAAAAAATAAGCGAAAAAGATTTAATCCATCACTATTATCCGGTATTTCAATGCCAAGAAGCACTTCATTTTTATCAATACTAATTCCCTTCAAAACATCAGATTCAATTCGAGACTTAAAACGATAATCAGTCATCTGATAGCAAGCTGAATTAGAAAGTATATACTTAATACCTCCTTTGAAAAGAAAAGCTTCTTGTAGGGAAATAAACTGCAACTCCTTAAGGGCATCAAACTCATTTCGCACTCTACTTAAAAACTTATAACCTGCAGGTAAACAAGTTACCGAGTCTGTAGGATTAATTATTGCAACCGAATTACCTGGCTGAACACCTCCATGAATATGAGGAATCAGCTGATTCATCAACTTTTGGGCTACACGATCCTGCACTTGATCCATTTCATGGTAAATTGACTCACTTTCGGCGGCAAGTGCAGAAATTAAAATACGTACTAAGGGATCAAAAGAGGACTCATCGTACACTTCATCAATGGCCCACATACGTGATGCCTGCCTCAACATTCTCTCTTTTATTAATTCTTTATGCTCCATTTACTTAAAATCATTTTTAATAATAGGACAATGGTCCCATAAAAAAGTATCCCGAAAACACGAAAGGCTCATCTGTTTGTGTCAATGTTCCTGTCACCACCAAATCCAGCTTCTTTTTCATGCTCGTTACATGTTCACCAACATTAACCAATGCCTGAGAAAAGGATATTTCTATTCCTAAATCTTCCAAACGGTTTTCATGTTTTTTGATTGATAAACATAATCCTGCTTTGATTTGTGCTTTTAATCTGCTATCATTAATTTCATTGTCAAAGTCGCTATCCCAAATGGAACATCCGTATGTTTCATCGTACAAACAGTCACCTAAAGCTGTTGTTATTATTAAATACAAATGCTGAGATATAGATTCTTTTAGAGTACAATGTTCATGATCTTTTTTTTTACACAATCTCCCAAAGTTCAATGGTAATGCATAGTATATCTTATTCAAAATATTATTTTTAATTAAAACCGCTATGTAAAATAAATAGCAGCTTATTTATAGATTATCAAACACTAAAGAAAGTACGAATTTATCAAAAAAAACAAACACTTCCATCTAAATTTAACTAAAACATATTTTCAATCCTTATTTTAATCAAATATAATAATTATATTTGTTATAGGTATTTCATATATAATTAGGAATGTTATGATACGTATGCCCTAATTTTACTGCAACTACACAATCAATATTGTTAAATTATTTAATACGATATGGTACAAATCGAAAATAGCATATTAAAACTATCCGAAGAAATTAAAAATGCCATAATAGTCGCACAATCCTGCGCCAAAGAATATAGTAATCCCTGCTTTTCTCCTGCCCATTTACTAAAAGGGCTTCTTCATAAAGACAGCGGATTACGGGAGGAACTATTTGCTATGGATATTGATGTTTACTATATGGAAGAATGGGCTGAAGTTCGCATGGAATCCTATCCTAAAGGCACAAAATTCTCCAATCCAATTCCTGCTGATGATGGAGTAGAAAATATTTTTCAAGAAGCAGAAGAACTTAATCTGCTCACAGAACAATCCGAACTAAGTTCACTTAGCGTACTTACAGCACTAACCACACCAGGAGTAGGATTTACTTTCGACCAACTAAAAACATTCCCTCTTCAACGCGATCAACTGCTAGAGATATTTACTCCAGCCAAACGAATAAATACAACTAAAACAAAAGAGAATAAAACAAAAAGCGAGTTTGAATACCTTACCGACCTAACTCTTTTAGCAAAAAACAAGCAATTATCGGTGGTAGTTGCAAGAGATCAGGAGTTGTTAAATATTACAGAAACCATTGGTCGGTTTACTAAGCCGCACATACTTATTACAGGTGAATCCGGAGTTGGTAAATCGGTAATTGTAAACGGACTGGCTACTATTATTTCTCAGGGAAAAGTTCCCGATCTTCTTACTCAATCGAAAGTATTTAAGCTTCAAATGGAAAATATCCTGGCTGGAGCTACTTATAAAGGAGAAATTGAAGATAGACTTAGAAAAGTATTTAAGCAGTTAGGACAATTAAACCGTCCCATATTATTTCTTGATGATCTTCAAACACTTATTGACGATAAATCGGGAAATACAGGTATAATTCATCTTCTTAAATCGGAACTTAACAAAGGGTATTTTGTGCTTATAGCAACAATTCCGAACGATTCATTTCGTAAACTCGTTGATGGCGATAGTGGTTTAAAACGACTTTTCGAGCATGTAAATATTGAAGAACCAGATCACAATCACGCTGTTGAGATGACTTTAAGCGCAATATCACAACTTCAGAATCACCACAAACTAAGCATCCATACAGATCAAATAGCCGAAGCTGTCACGCTCGCCTCACGACATTTTAGTGAAAGAAAATTACCCGATTCTGCTATTGACCTTATAGACCGTACAATGGCAGGTACCCGAGCACAAATGGATACGTTACCTGGTGAGATTGATCAGTTAGAAAAACAACTTGAAGCAACAGATTGCGAATCTTCTGACCTTACCATTATTGATGCTGGCCTTCGGAAATTCCTCACCTATATTGGTCAACCCCAAGATGAATCAAACGAAACAGTTGAACAAACAACCAACTGCCGTAATATGATCGATCTTTTACGATATGAAATCGCAAATCAAACCAATGAAATTAACTTTCATAATTTAGCTACAACTATTGCAAGGGTTAGTGGCATTCCTGTTGGAAAAATAATGACTCGCGAACGCGATCGTTTACTGGGAATGGAAGATACCTTAAAATCTTCAGTAATAGGTCAGGATCAGGCTGTAACGGCAGTTTGTGAATCGATACTTGAATCACGCTCCGGACTAAACAGACCTGGACAACCAATAGGCTCATTTTTCTTTTTAGGCCCCACAGGAACAGGTAAAACCGAGTTAGGGAAACAGCTTGCCAACTTCCTGTTTCAGTCATCAGCCTCATTAATTCGTTTCGATATGTCTGAATTTAAAGAGGAGCATTCAGCAGCCTTGCTTTATGGAGCTCCTCCGGGATACGTTGGTTACGAAGAAGGAGGTATGCTTGTAAATAAGATTAGACAAGAACCTTATTCTGTAGTCCTTTTTGATGAAATAGAGAAGGCACACCCTTCTGTATTCGATATTTTTCTGCAAATACTTGACGAAGGAACCATACATGATCGCTTGGGTAAAACCGGAGATTTCTCCAATGCAGTTATTCTTTTCACATCCAATATTGGAAGTCAGTCAATTGTCGATCAATTCAACGAAAAACAAACACTACCAGCCTCTGATAAGTTAATGGAAAGCATGGCAAACTATTTTCGCCCCGAATTTTTAGGTCGACTTACCGGAATAGTTCCCTTCGCACCCATAACAAAAGAGAACATCACTAAGATTTTCAATCTTCAACTTAAAGAGCTAACAGAAGCACTTAGTCAACAGGAAATTGAGTTGGAAATTAATAATAAAACCAGGGAAAAGCTTGCTGAAGAAGGATACTCTCCTCAATATGGTGCTCGTCCACTTCGAAACATTATTCGCACCCGACTGCGAACTCCCTTATCCCGAATGATCATTAGCAATGAACTAAAACCAGGACAAAAAGTAACAGTATCATTTAGTAAAAATAACAATCTAAAACTTAAGGTTAAATAAAACAACTGGATTTAAAAAGTGATTGTTTAAAACCACTCCAAATCCGACAATTATATTTTACAAAAGAAACCTATTAATAAACATTTAAAAATAGAAAGCATGAGCGGAAATTTTGAGCTTGGTGGAACAGAAGTAAAATTAGATGCCGGTGAGGCTATCCAGGAAATTCCACAAAACAAAACTTTACTAGTAGAAAAATTAACTTACGATGCACCTATCAAACCCAATATTGTTAAAGGGCTTGATACTATAGAAGATGTTTTTCGACATTTTAAACCTCAAATTGAAGTAGATTTTGAAACATCAGAAGGAACCAGCCAAAAAGAAACATTAGGCTTTAAAAATCTGGGCGATTTTGGCATAAAAGGCATTACCTCCCAAAGTGAGTTTCTTAAAAGTCTAACTACAGAAAAAGAGCAGCACAATAAAATTATTAAACAGTTAAAAACAAATAAGATTTTAAAGGCTGCTCTAACCGATCCTGAAGCAAAAGCTGCTCTTTCAGCCGCCATAAGCGGATTAATTGATGAATTGAACAAATTGGACAGATAACAAAATGGTACAAAGCAAAGAACAAATAGCTAATTCGGTAGCAACTAACGAATTACCCTTAAAGGAGAACATTAATAAATTGGCAAAATATGGAGGGTTTGATTTACTCGAAACCGCTATTGAAGGAGTTCAGAATATGAATCCTGAACGTAAAGCCAGAAAAAAAATATTCTTCACAGAAATCTCAAAAAAAGAGGAACGCGAACAGTTAAAAAGAACTCTCGAAATATGGTCGGAGGCTATCAATGGCTCAAGCGATATTAATGAGATGATTACCAAAAGCAAAGAAAAGGCAAGTGAGACTGCTCAAACACTTAAGAAAAATCTTAGTGTTGTAATAGAGCAAACCAGAGATCTCGAAAAATCATATCGAAGCACAGCTTTATTTTATAAAAACACTGAACAAGATAAAGTCAAGAATATCTCCATTATGAATGCAGATCCAGATCAAATTAAAGATTTGGATAACACAAGATACATCGATGCGGTATCTGCCGAAATAAAAAATACTTACGATCGACTTGATTTAAGTGAAAATTATGGATTATTAGTACTTCCAGGATACTTAGGATCGAATATGTTAATTGAAAAATGGGGAAAAATCGCTTATGACAATAAGGTAATGATGATTACCGATTTTGAACATTTAGACGAACCAGATGATGTAATGGAAATGTTTAGCGCAGCAAAACTTTCTGGTGGTGACATGTTTCGATCGAACGTAATGATGACCTGCAACTGGCTTGTTGGCCGTGGAAAATTCGACGAAGTAAACGAAGAAGATGATCTTTTTGTGCCTCCTGCTGGTGCATTAGCTGGTAAAGTATATCAAACTCTTATGTCGCAGGTTACAGCGGGTAAGAAATTTGGAGGTCTTAACGAAGTACAAGGGGTTAAATTTGATCTTCGCAAAAGTGAAATCTCCAGCCTAGAAAAAATGGGCTTAATCCCAATGGTAAACGAATATGGAAAAGTAATGGCCTTCTCCGCAAAAACCCTTTTTAACGGTGCTAACTTAGGTCTTCAGACTTATTCTGTTGTAAGAGTTTTCGATTACGTAACCAAGGTGATGATGGATTTTCTTAATCGTAGAGCCTTTGAGAATTTTAATGCCAGAACCCGAAAGGACCTTTTAAAGCAAATTATTCAATTCTTAGATACCATATCAGGTCCGGATAAATTAATTGAAAACTTCACAATTAAACGCTTCGAGCAAGATCCAATTCAGAAAGATCGTGTTCATCTTGACATTCATATGAAACCATATTTTCCAGCTAAGAACTTCTTAATAAAAATGGAAGGTCAAAAAGGAGATGATGGAAATGATTGGGATAGCGAATACGAACAAGATTAACATACACTATTCATAACTACGAAAAAAGACTTGCTAAAATATTTTAGCAAGTCTTTTTTATTTATCCTATCAACTAATCGTCTAACCTCTGACATACGATAACATTATTTTCTTTAATGTTGTTTCTATAAACCGTTTGCTCTGTGTTTACCTGCTTCCACCTGCCTATAAATCGGGGTCTTCGATAAAAAATCCAGTTGTGTAATTTTTCTTCTTTTGTACCGTACTCTATCAATTCTTCAGGGTGTTTTTGATTGTAATCGTTAATAAAATGATAAAAGAACATCCCAAAATCCATATTTTCAGGAGCACGAACCCTAAATCGAGAAACAAATTCGGCATCTTTCGATTTCAAAAACTCCAGTGTAATAATATAGGGATTCTTTAAATCCTCATATTCTGGTCTCACATATTTTTTATTGATTGGGTATTCCCACATCTTATAGATTGCCAAAGGAATATCCATGGCGCTATTAAATAAATGAAGAAACAACCATGGCAGAATCATACTAATTGTGGCCGACAAAAAGAAATAATGCATCCCTCTCACCCCAAATCGGCCAGCAATTTGTATAAATACAATAAAACCAACCAATACAGTAACAAGTATTAACATTAATTGGGCCAACCACTTGAGTTTTTCCGGCCATTCAAAATACTTCTCCAAAGCAAGAATCATAAGATAACCAGACAACAAACTAATTACCATTATTGCAATATAGTTCGATGAAATATCGTAAAACATCAAATTACCAATTGTAAACAGAGCACAAACTGCATAAACTAAAGCTGCTACAAGAAGATATAAAATCATTTTCTTTCTATCGTGGGAAAACAATTTTTTTAAACTTTTTGAAAAAGCAAAAAACATCGCTCCAAAAAAGAGAAACAATATAGAGATCACATTAACATCCCCATTTAATAAGCTTTTTAATATCATAACACCAATTTATTTTATACGGGAATTTAATACGGCAGAATAACCAAGCACACCAAATCCATTAGGTGATGATTTCTGATCCGTTTTACAATTAATTTCGAACTCATATTCAACAGGCAACAAATACTCTAAAAACTCCTCGATAAATTCATAAATAGAACCACCTTTTAGATAATCTACAATTTCATGCTCTTCAAGTCCCTCAACCTGAAATCGTAACATTGGAAGTTCTTCGGTAGCATTTCCGGCTATAAAATTTCTTCCTAAAATAAGCCCCTTCCCCTCTTTTCTCTCCTTACTTTTTATGCATATCATCTCCTTACTATAGGATACTAATTTCCCTAAAAACACCTGTAATACCTTACATATATGCGTAAGATTACCTTTTATTGAATGAGCCAAAGGAGCAATTTTAAGAAGAAAAAGCTTTTGACTTTCTGTTAAATTAGGATTAACATCCCAAAATTTAATAAGGAAATTTTGAAATTGATGATCCTGATTTTTCAGTAAGGCCATTTCCTGCTGTTCAATTTTTACAGATATGGCAAATAACTCATTCTCGAAAGGCTTAAAAAATTTCCTTGCCTCTTTTTCTTCTCGTTTTTGCTTTTGATGAAGATGAATTAACTGTTGAATATTTTCTCTTCCATTTCCTTCGCTTCTTTCATGAATAAGACCTTCGGGTAATAAATCATAAATCCCATTTCTCGAGAGATATAAAGTTAACAAATCACTTTCCTCTTCGATACCCACTTGTGCTTTTTCAATATCCCTTCTAAACGGACGATTAAAAGCACTATTCAAATGTACAATTAAATTATCGACAGAGACACCACGCTCAAACAACTGATTAGCTATTATTTCAGCCTTTAAATTAAATGGCATAACATTTATATCCTGCAGGTACCCATGTAAGGCTTCTTTATTCACCATCCTTTACAATCTTAGCATTTGAAATTACATGAAACTTAGAAATTGAATCCTGTAAGCGATAAAAATTAAGATCACCTCTTACTTCGGCAGCAACAAATATTTTATTATCTAAATAAAAACCTACCTCTTTAGTAGCATGAGATTTCCTTTTAAAAAAAACCAAATCACCCGTCTCTAAAAAATGACAATCTCGATATAAGTATGTTTTACGAGACTTATAAAGATTTTCAATCTCTCCTGGCAATTTAGTATTAAAATTAAAATAATATAAATACTGAACAAAGCTCACATTTAAAGAGTTTATTTTAAGCAAACTAGAGTCTTTAATAGCTGCCCAATTATCAATATTTTTATACAGTCTAATATTTTTTATTTTGTTATCATCAATATCAAGAATTTCGGCATACTTTTCTTTTAAAGCAATTACATCAGGCTCATCGGTGTTTACTGTGTTATGAATTATTTTTTTAGAACCACAAGAAAATAAACCACCCAAACACATCAATAAACAAAGTGCTACAATCGCTCTTCTGCAATCATTATTTGTAATTATTAAAATACTATTGATCCGCATTGCTTACCATATAAACATTTATTCTAAATCTTAGAAAAATATACTAGCAAAATTATGAAAGATTCTAACCAAGAAAAAATATTAAACCGTAATTCTTCATAAAAAAAACAAAAGAAGCATTAAACTATCATTATTATTTATTTTTTATGTTATATATTTCAAGGTAAATTTATTCATTTAAACTAAGCGTAAAACTGATTTTATAAGGAATTACGAGCAGTTTCAAGCAATTTAATATTTTCCAAATAAGAGAATCAATCGAAGTGGTTTTTTTCATAAAACACTTATTTACAACTATTACAAATAAAAAATAAAATAAGAAACATGAAAATAATTACTAAATAGTTCAGAAAGCCTTATTAATAAAAGAAAACCCAATACTTTTTATATGTTAATTCCTATATCCTCCATACCTTCATTGTAAATTTACTTCGATAGTTAATTGGATTTTTAAAATACTATTCATAATTTCACATGTATATTATTATTATTATTAACATTAAATTTTACTATTATGTCATTTAAGGCGAAATTAAACGTAGGTGGAAAAACAATGAATGTTCTTTCCTGTAATTACGATTTAACTCAAGAAGTTGATGCTACCGGTCGTCCATCATCGGTTACTCGTGGTGGTCGTATCATGTTAACAGTTGAAAGTACTGATGATACTGATATGTTCGAATGGATGTGTAACAACTTTGAGAGAAAAGATGGCACAGTTACTTTCTTGAAACGCGATACTGACGCTAAACAGAAAGAATTGTCATTTACCGAAGGTTACCTTGTAAAATACGAGGAAAAATTCAATGCTTTCGATAACATGCCAATGGCTGAATCGTTCACTATCTCTGCCCGTGAAATTAAAATGGGTAACGGTGAACACATTAATGAGTGGGTATAAACGCACTTAGTAAAAGGGACGACATATCTATGTCGTCCTTTTCAAACTAATATCAGGATACCATCACGTATTCCTAATAGGGTAAAACTATAAAATTATCTGAATAAAGAATAAAAAATCCTGATAAAAAAGCTATCGTTAGCCGCGATAGCTTACTTTTTAAATTCTCCGTTTTCGTTTCCTTATTTTAACCAATATCTAAACTCATTTTTTAACGGATAAGCCTGTTTTTAATCCCAATGTAAAACTCAATCAATATGTCATTTCTGGCTGAATTTATTATAGACAATACTGTTGCAAAAGTAATTAATTGTCATTTTGGAATGGATCAATCCATCACTGTTAACGGACGCGCTTCACAAAAGCCTGTTGGTGGAGGAATTATTGAACTTGAACTTGAATCAACATCTAGTACTGAATTTTTTGACTGGATGGCCTCTGCTGATGCACGCAAAAGCGGAAGTATAACCTTTTACCGTCGTGATGCTATGTCGCGTTTAAAAAGACTCGATTTTACAGATGCACTTTGTGTTTCCTACCACGAGTATTTTCACTCTGAAGGATCATACCCCATGAGTACTAAAATGAAATTGTCGGCACGTGAAATAAATCTCGAGAATGTTTCAGTTGTAAACGATTGGAATGCAGAAGGTTAATTGGAAAACCCTTCTGTCCTTTTAAATAAATGATTACTGTTTTTAGACAATAGCCTTAAGGCTAATTAATTACTCTAAAAATTTAATTCCTGTTAAGAGGTAGATTACACAAAATAAATACTAGTTAAAAATACCAGCATGGCACTGCAAACAAATACAATCATAAAAATAGATGGCGTACAATATCCTAATTTTCTTGATTTAAAAATTATTCAGGAGATTAATGCTCATCACCATTTTGATATTACCATTTTATGGGAGCTATTTACCGAAGAAGGCACGGCAATAATTGACAAAACTCAATCACTTATTGGTAAAAAAGTAGAAATTTTAATTACTGATATAGTAACCGATTCAGCAATACCAGAAGGTACTTTTATCGGAATTATTACAGAAGCAGAATCGGTAAAATCAGAATTTGCAACAATTGGCGACCATATTCGAATAAAAGGATACAGTCCAACTATTTTATTAGATGATGGTCCGCATTGCATAGGCTATGAAGAGAAAGATTTATCGGAAATTGTTCGTTTAGCTACTGCGGCTTACCAAATGGAAAATGCGCCAAGCATAAACCCAGTTACAAGAGATGTATTTCCATACATTGTACAATACAACCAAAGTGCTTTTAACTTTTTAAGCAATTTAGCATCCCGATATGGTGAGTGGTTTTATTACGATGGACAAAAACTAATTTTCGGATCGGAAACTTCTGAGCCATTACCCTTAAAGTATGGCATCGATTTAATGGATTTTAATCTGAAAATGCAGACGCACCCCAAAACATTTAACTACGTAACAAGAGATTACTATTCGGACGAAAAACTGGAAAGTTCGATTGCTGCAGGAACTGAATTACCCGGCTATCATGCTTTTATGGCAGAACAGTCGGAAACAATGTTTGGACAGGAAACCATAGTCGATTTTCACCGACATACCGCCGATGGTGATTTAAACCAGGCACTAGAGAATGCTGTGGTAAAACAAGGTGAAGCCAACGTGGCCCGAATGGTTGTTCTAACGGGCAGTACAATGAATCCTGGTCTTAAAATAGGAGCATTAATTTCTATTGCTCAAAAAACGGCCAATGGAGAAACTACTTATGGTACATTCATCGTTACAAAATTGATGCACACCTGCCAAATGTCGGGCGATTACAAAAATAATTTTGAGGCAATACCGGAAAATGTGGTATACCCACCCTACACCAATGTTGCCCTCTTTCCTCACTGTCAAACTCAAACCGCAATAGTTGTAGACAATGCCGATCCACAGGGAATTGGCAGAGTAAGAGTTCAATTTAGCTGGCAGTTAACCGCTCCATCGCCTTGGATTCGAATGACACAACCACATGGTGGTGTAGATAAAGGTTTCCACTTTATTCCAGAAATTGGGGAAGAAGTAATGGTTGGATTTGAAGCCGGAAATGCCGAAAAGCCTTTTGTTATTGGAACCTTATATCATGGCGCAGCCAAACCCGAAAGTTTTACTACTGATAACAATGATGTAAAAGCCATACGTACGCGAAGTGGCCATACCATTGAATTAAATGATACCGATGGCGAAGAAAAAATTAACATTTACGACAACGAAGGCAGCATTATTACTTTCGACACACAAGCAAAATCCTTAACCATTAGCTCTACTGAAACCATCGATATCTCAGCTAAAAATATCAATATCTCCGCCGAAGAAAATATTCAGATTGCTGCACAACAAAATATCGATGTAGCTGCTCAGGCTGATGCAAATATTCAAGCAGAAGGAAACTTAGCCCTACAATCAACTGGCGATACTACGGTAAATAGTAGCGCCGCCTTAACCCTTGCTGCAACTACCGATGCCGATTTAAGTGGACAAAATGCCAGTGTTGCAGGACAAGCTGAAGCAGGATTATCGGGAATGCAAGTTAAGGTTGAAGGACAAATGACTGCTGTTCAGGGAGCAAGTGGAAAAATAGAAATCATGTAATTAATTCTTACAAATAAAAAAATGGCTGGAAAACCAATTGCAACAATAGGAAGTATGCACGTTTGCCCAATGGTTTCTGGACTCGTGCCTCATGTGGGCGGTCCCATAACAGGACCAGGAGCTCCCAATGTTTTAATTAACGGAAAACCCGCAGCTCTTATGGGCGATATGGCCGTTTGCGTAGGACCACCCGATGTGGTAGCTCAGGGAAATCCATCTGTATTAATTAATGGAGTGCCCGTAGTTTGCCAAGGCGATATGACAGCTCATGGTGGTGTTGTGATGTCTGGAGAAGCCAATATTCTAATTAGTACCGCTACTCCCAACCCACGGGTAAGCAGTCCAATACAGGAAATTCCTTTTCCAGAAATTAGCATTGCCCAAAAATTGGCATCTAGTGTAGTAGAAATTGTTCGTGGCGATAGTAGCCCTGCCAATCTTCAGGAAGCACAAGAAAATCAGGAAACCTTGCGTGAAGAGGCAGATGAACATGGTTTTTTGCCAGATTATGATTTTAGCATCTAAAAAATTAGATTATAATGAAATTTGAATATCCGATTCCAACCTCTAATCCTGCCGATAAATTAGGTCAAGCCAATACTGTTGGATTTTATCCCATTGGCCGTTTACTTAATTGGCATGGAGGCCTACATGTATCAGGAAGAAGTGAATCTGCTATTCATGCAATAGCAGACGGTGTTATTATTGCCTACAGGGTTACAAATGAACCAATCGAACTTGATGGAATTAAGTTTTCAAATAATTTTGTTCTTATAAAACATAAATATGTAAGCCCAGAAGGTAGAGAATTGCGTTTTTATTCCCTTTACAATCATTTGATGACTTTTACAGACTTGAGTAAGAAAAAGGATGTGCCTGTTTTTTTGGGTGAAGCCGAATACAAAGTTAAAGGAGGTGTAATTAAAGGATTAAATTTAAGAAGTTCGGAGAATAAAGAAGACAAATTCGTAGTTCCTAAAGGGATGACTGTAGAACTTGATTCCAATTTAACTCCTAAAGAATTAAATAAAGATCATTGGGCTCAAAAGGATACTAATTATAAAAAAGTAAAATACAAAGATCCATTTACGAATAAAGTTATAGTAGATCGGTTTATGTATATGGGACCACGTCACAATAAAAAATTACCCAATGGATCTTACGAAATAATCACAGAAGAGGATACAAGTTCTGAAAAAGGAGAAAATATAAGACCGTTAACAGGAGCTAGTATTCAATTTGTTGTGCCCAATGGAACAAAACTCCAGTTGGATGGATTTACCAACACAAAGAAAAATTACTATAAAATAAAGAGTATTGATGGTAAGTCTTATAAGGATCTTAGAATTTTTGCCAAAAGCTGCGTGAAATCTGAAGGAATGGCTATTACACCGCCTAAAAAATTTAATGATGTTGTAACAGGTGAAGATTGCGCATTTGAGGTGAAAGCTGGAGATATTATTGGTTGGACGGGATATTGTGGTTTTGCAAATCAACCAAAATTGAAAGATTGTCATGTAGAGGTATTTACAGATCAAGATCCAGCGGAATTTATTACAGGTAGAGCCGGAAATAAAAGCGATATAGAGAAAACAAAGAAGTTTACTAAAATTAAAAAAGGGGCTAAATTGGCTTTAAAATATCCGATTAGCTTTAAAAAAGATGATGAAATAAAAGTTCTTATTTTTTCTGAAGACGCAAACGAGAAATATTGCAAAATTAAACTTCACAAGCAAGAAAGAGAAGTAGATTATGATCTTTTAGATTATATGGATGGAAGCCAGAAAACGAATGATAAAGAAGAAGTAATTGCTGCAAAATATACTCCGGGTAAACTAAAAGAATTAAATGTAATTTTTAATGATTCATTGAATAAAAAATCAATTATAGATTGGGTAGAATCGATAAAAGATAAAGATGGAGCTGTTACGAATAGACGAAAAGTAGTATTTACTATCCCTGCAGGGGAACATATGTATTGGGTAGAAAAAAGCGCTTTAGGTGTTGTTGCTAAGCCACAATCTATAATTAAGCTAGAAAAAGATTTAACCACTCTTTATTTTAGGGAGCCAAAACAAGATATTTTTGAATTTACTTTAGGTCAAGATGAAATTTTTAAAAATTCCGATTTAAGCAAGACTGAAATACAAGAGAAAGATAATACTTGGTATAAGATTAAAACATTCACCCCTGAGAAAAACGAACACAACTTCGTGCATTATAATGAAATTGAAGGGTTTATAAAAAAAGATATCACTGAAAAAAATATAAACACGATGTGTTTAGTTTCAGCTTTCAATTGGGAGACTTTTGGTTTTAAAATTTATAAAGAACAACCAGATGAGTTTGTTCTAAATAAATCCATTGCTGAACTTACTCAAGAGAATTCACCTGCTTTTATTAAATCCGTATGGAATCACATCGATGAAAATGGTGATGGGAAGTTGACAAAAAGAGAACTTCGAAATGCTTTGCAAGATTTATTTCCTCAGAAGAAACTCTCTAAAATGATCTGTTATCACCAAAGTGAGTGGGGTGTTGATTATGCTTCTTTAAAATCGGAAATAGAAACCTTACTAGATGAAGGCATTAAAAAGGAGAAGAATGCTGAAAAAAAACAGAAATTAGAAGATAAAAAACAGTTAACTTTACATTTAGTAGAAGAAAAAATTACGGCTTTTGATTTTTGGAGTAAGGTAAAAGTTCCTGTTCCAAATAAATTACCAGGAATGCCTGCTGATATGATATATGATCCAATTCGGGATCAATGTCGCAAAAGAAATCCTTGGGAAATAGGTTTTGAATATGAGCAAAAAGATGAGGACGAGGAAGAATATACGCCATTTCCTACCTCAACTAAGGTGTACCACTTCCACCCTATTGCTTTTGTGGAGCAGATGAGGAGGATTGTTGGGGAATACTTTTTAGCTCACAGTGCATTCGCAAACTTAATAGCAAAAAAAGAATCAAACGACAATTATAATCTTTGTAATAAAACAAAAGGAGGACTTAGTGTTGTTAATAATGTTAACGTAATTGAAACTAAAATCAAAGATATTCAACAAAAACAAAAAGATAGAGATATTTTTGCGGTAGGTAGATATCAATTAATACCCAATACTTTAAATTCTAGTATTATTAGTTTAGAGCTTGATATAGATAAAAATTTAGATGAAAAAATGCAGGATAGAATATTTGAGAAATATTTAATAACAATAAAAAGACCAGAAATAATAGAG
Organism: Marinifilum sp. RC60d5; assembly: GCF_052400665.1. Taxonomy (NCBI): domain Bacteria; kingdom Pseudomonadati; phylum Bacteroidota; class Bacteroidia; order Marinilabiliales; family Marinifilaceae; genus Marinifilum; species Marinifilum sp. RC60d5. The sequence continues at coordinate 53,522 of NZ_JBQTGK010000016.1, read as the reverse complement.
TATTTAAAGGGTAATGGAAACATAGAGGATGCAATGTATGCAGCAGCCAAAGAATGGGCAAGTATTGGTGTCGATAAAGGTAAAAAAATTAGCAAAGACAGAATTGCAGTGGGAGGTGAATCTTACTATGCTGGTGATGGATTAAATAAAGCCCACATATCTCCTGATCAAATTAAAAAAGTATTAATCAAATCAAAAAGCAAATAGTTAAAAATGAGAAACCGTAAATTTTTAAAGGGTATAAAATTAGAGATTTTTGTTTTTTTAGTAATATTTATTTTCTTCGGATGTAAAGATGCAGTTAATGCTAAAAAAGCAATACCTAATGTTCAAAACACTGAAGACTTAGTTGAAAAATATACTTGTCAATCAACAGAAACATCTTTTACAATTAGTTGTGGATCTGGTTGTTCTATGATTTACTATGAGCATAGTATTGTTTCTAATGAAGTAACATTTAAGGTGGAAATGTATGTTAATGAAATTCTAACTGATGAGAATTTAGAAACATATATTATTGAATGTGATGGGAATGGCAATGCTACAAAAGTATATTTAAAAGGAGAAAAAGATAATATATTGCAGAGCGAATTACCTATGATGAGAGAAGAATTTCAAAAATATGGTAATTTCTTTTGTTCTAGGAAATAGCTTAAACTAAATATGTTTTCATTTAGGCTGTTTTGTCTAATAATTAACAGTGAAGGAATACTGAATTAATGAAAGCTTCTGGAAAAAAGTGTAAAATACCAAAACGAATTTTTGAGCGGGTAAAGTAGACTGAAATTATAGAGAAGTCGGAGGCTTAAAATGGTTTCCGACTTTTTTTAATCCTATAAAAAACTATCTCATTTAGTCTGTAAGCCCCCTGCTAGTCCGAGCTTGTAGCTCGTATTCTGCGTAGCAGTAGAAGAACCAAGCTGTAGGTTGATTGTAATGGTCAACATCTGATTTTATTCTTCGTAATTTCAACATATTGTTTACTTTAGAGAGAGTAAAAACAAAAGGATTGAAGTCAAAACCAGAAGTTTGACTTCGTCGATTTTCAATTCACAACAAAGAAGGTTTGTACCTGATTCGTTTTGTTACGGTCGAATTGGATTGGTATTTTTGTTTGTGAGCACTATTTTGCGGCAGTAGCCAAAAGTGTAGAAATTTGTTGCGCGAACAAAGGAATGCTTATACATGCTTACTGCATTATGCCTGCTTATAATACATCTGATATTTAATGATCAAAATTCTGATTCGGGTAAAAGACTGTAAAACCTATGCATCAAAACTATTTCAAAGATTGAAGAAAATGCACAAGAGAGCAGAAATGTTTTCCTCTTTTTTTATGCCGCACAAAAAATTCCAATCGTAATGCATTGGTGTGTTTCCGTTCGCATTTTATCATCTTCCGCGTCAAACTTTACCTCTTCCGTTTCTAATTTTCGCTGTTCCGTTCGCCATTTCAAGTCTTCCGTTTGTCACGGAAGCCAATCCTCCTGTCACGGAAAGGGGGGTGCATTTTTCACGATTACCATCCCTCAATTAAAACAAAATTTAGTATGTATTTCATCACAAACTAAAACTTGACAAGTTTGACAGCCTTCTACTTATATGATTTTTATTAGCTTTGGTACTGTTAAATTTTTTTTGAAAATTACATCCGAATACCTATTGATTTGTATTTATTGGGCGACGGTAAACTTGCGTACTTTAAAATAGTTTCAAAATGATTACAAGAGAAGAATACTTGAAAGCATTGGATATTGTTGAAAAATACCACAAGCAATTAGACATCCAAAATGTTAGTCAAGTTCGGGAAAAGCTAAGCCCTGAGCTACAAAAAAACGATTTTGTAGAATATGTAGGCGGTTCGAAAAGTGCCTATCTAACAAAAGGGAGAAAATACCGCTTAACAGGTACACCATTTAGAAATAGAATATGTGTAATAAACGACAAGGGGAAATGGATGAATACCAAACAGTGCTATTTTAAAATGCCTTACTTGTGCCGAATACAAAAATAGAATTGTATAAATTCGCAGCTGATCGTAGTCCAAAAAACAGATGCTTGCGAAAAATTTTTGCAGGCTTTCGTTTGCAGTACTAAAATTTGATAGTAAATAGGTCGATGACCTTAAAAAAATAACCAATGACCGAACAAAAAGCACACTTAGAACAACAACTCTGGAACATTGCCAACACCCTAAGGGGCAAGATGGGTGCCGATGATTTTAGAGATTACATATTGGGTTTTATTTTTTACAAGTACCTAAGTAAAAAAATGGAGCTGTATGGCAACGAAATTCTAGAGCCAGATGGAATCACTTTTGCCGAAGTGGAAGGCCACGAACAAGAGGCAGAACTGATAGAAGCATTGAGAGATGCCGCCTTAGATAAGCTCGGTTACTTTTTATTGCCATCGGAATTGTTTAGCCAGCTAGCCAAAAGAGGCAACTCAGGAGGGAAAAGCCAATTTATTTTGGGCGATTTGGCCAAAGTGCTGGCGCACATCGAGCAAAGCACCATGGGATCGGAAAGTGAAGACGACTTTGGCAACCTGTTCGAAGATTTGGATTTAACCAGTTCGAAACTCGGTAAATCGGAAAACGATAAAAACGAATTGATTGTAAAAGTGCTATCGCATTTAGACGAGATTGATTTTGATATAGAGAATACCGATAGCGATGTGCTGGGTGATGCCTACGAATACCTTATTGGTGAATTTGCCAGTGGAGCAGGGAAAAAAGCAGGCGAGTTTTATACCCCACAACAGGTGTCGAAAGTACTCGCTCGCTTGGTAACGGTGGGTAAAGACCAACTAAAATCGGTTTACGATCCTACTTGTGGTTCTGGTTCCCTCTTGTTGCGCGTAGCCAAACAAGTAAAGGCAGTGAGTGGCTTTTATGGGCAGGAAATGAACCCAACCACCTACAACTTGTGCCGCATGAACATGATTATGCACGATGTGCATTACAAAAAGTTCGACATTAAAAATGAAGATACCCTGGAGCGACCACAGCATGTCGATATGCGTTTTGAAGCCATTGTAGCCAATCCGCCATTTTCGGCCAAGTGGAGTGCCAGCCCACTCTTTATGAGCGACGAGCGTTTTTCAAGCTACGGCAAATTAGCCCCAAGCTCTAAGGCCGATTTTGCCTTTGTACAACACATGGTGCATCAGCTAGACGATAAGGGGACAATGGCCATAGTGCTACCTCATGGCGTTTTGTTTAGAGGAGCAGCCGAAGGACACATTCGTAAATACCTGATAGAAGATCGCAACTACTTAGATGCCGTAATAGGTTTGCCAGCCAATATCTTTTACGGAACCAGTATTCCGACTTGTATTTTGGTGCTGAAAAAGGAAAGAGCCAACAAGGATAACATCCTATTTATTGATTCCAGTCAACACTTCGAGAAAGTAAAAACCCAAAACTACTTGCGCGAAGAGGATATCAATAAAATTATTGATACCTACAAAGCCTACACCTGTCATCCTGAGCTTGTCGAAGGATCTCAAGCCAACATCGACAAATACAGCCACGTAGCCACGCTTAGCGAAGTAGCCGAAAACGACTACAACCTAAACATACCCCGCTATGTAGATACCTTTGAAGAAGAAGAGCCTGTAGATTTAAATGAGGTGGCAGATCAACTGGTGGCAAACGATTTGGAGATGAAAGAAACCGACAAATTAATTGCCGGTTTTTGTAAGGAATTGGGCATTAAAACCCCTTTTTAATACGCATAATGGTCGATAAATATCAAAATAAATATAGGATTGATTCGCACAGATTATCCCATTGGGATTATTCGAATAATGCCGCCTATTTTATCACCATTTGCACCCAAAATAGAATTTGCAATTTAGGCAGAATTGAAAAGAACAAAATGATTTTATCAGATTATGGGAAAATAATTGAAACCGAATGGCTGAAATCATTTGAAATACGAAAGGAATTATTTTTGGATGAATATATAATAATGCCAAACCATTTACATGCCATTATCATATTGAATAACACGGATGAAAATAATGAACATCCCGCAGTACAGACGCACGGCCGTGCGTCTCTGTGTGTGCCACCGCCATCCCAAATGCGTGTGCCATCCCAATCCCAATCCCAATCCCAATCGAAAATGCCCATACGATTACCAAAATCAATATCATCATTTATCGGGGGATTCAAATCTGCAATCAATTCAAAAATTGATGATTATATCGATGAAAATAATTTGGACATCCCTAAATACAATCGCACGAATCATTTTTTTCAAGCCAATTATCACGATCACATTATCCGAAACGATAATGCATACCGAAAAATAAAAAATTATATTCTCAATAATCCTGTAAAATGGAATGGAGATAAATTTAATAAGACGAGCAATGAATAACTCAACAACACATATCGAAACAGAACAACACAACTCATCATTGCAAACTGCAAACGAAAACCCCAATTTGTCATTGCGAGGTACGAAGCAATCTCAACACCTTGTTCCTAAACTACGATTTAAGGAGTTTGATGATTTATGGAATGTAGAATTACTTGGAAACATTGTATCTAAGGTAGGAAGTGGAAGTACTCCTTCAGGTGGAGTTCAAGTTTATCAAACTTCAGGAATTCCTTTTATCAGAAGTCAAAATGTTTATGACAATAAATTAGTTCTTGATGAAACTCACATATCAGAAAAGATCCATGAGAAGATGAAAGGCAGTTCGGTGCAATCAAATGATATCCTGCTTAATATAACAGGAGGGTCAATTGGAAGAAGTTGTGTAGTTCCTAATGAATTTGACGAAGGAAACGTAAATCAACATGTTTGTATAATTCGTTTAAAATCAAATTATACACCGAAATTTTTACAGCCGTTTTTAGCATCACATAAAGGTCAAAAACTTATATTCCAAGGTCAGACAGGGAGTGGTAGAGAGGGAATTAACTTTCAGAGTATACGTTTATTTAAACTAAATCTTCCCTCTCTCCCCGAACAACAAAAAATAGCTTCCTTTTTATCTGCGGTAGATGAAAAAATACAGCAGCTCAGCAAAAAGAAGAAATTGTTAGAGGTGTACAAAAAAGGCGTGATGCAACAACTTTTCTCTGGCAAGCTTAGGTTTAAAGATGAGAATGGAAAGGAGTATCCGGAGTGGGAGAAGAGTGGATTAGGCAAACACATTGATTTATTTTCTGGATATGCATTCAAAGGAGAAGATATTTCTGAAAATGAAAATGGAATCCCTTTATTAAGAGGAATAAATATAACCGAAGGATATATACGGCACAGTTTAGAAATGGATCGATACTTCAATAAGGACATTAAAGATATCGAGAAATTAATGGTAAAAGAGGGAGATTTAGTATTAAGTATGGATGGATCCAAAGTCGGGAAAAATTCAGCTTTGATAACTAAATTTGATGAAGGGGCATTATTAGTACAAAGAGTTGCTAGAATCAGAAGTTTAAAGACATCAACAATAGAATTTATTTATCAACATATCAGGTCAACACAATTTATCAGATACGTTGATACTGTAAATACAAGTTCAGGTATTCCTCATATAAGTTCTAAGCAAATAAAGGAATTCAAAATAAATTTCCCTTGTCTCGAAGAACAACAAAAAATCGCAAGCTTTTTATCGGCCATCGATAGCAAAATAGAACGAGTAAGTCATCAAATCAACCAAACGCAAAGCTTTAAAAAAGGGCTCTTGCAGCAAATGTTTGTTTAATTATATTGCGCGCATATTTTTTGAAAAAAGATGATATGCGCACGTTTTTTTTAGCTAGCGCATGTTTTTTTTACTTTAGTTAGCGCACGTTTTTTTAATTTAATATATAAATGCGCACGTTATTTTCAGTTAGCGCACATTTTTTAGTTATATTTAAACATAACTTAGAAATTTCAAAGCATGGAAATACGAATACCTTCAATTGAAACATCCATATTTCAAGGAAAAACCACTCCTGAAAAGGGAAAAATAGTGGGATATGCTGCCATTATAGAAAAATTAGCTTTAACTATTCCATTTCCAAATACATTAGCTCTAATTACTGAAAAAAGTAAAAAATATAATAACGAAGATTGGAAGGTATTTCCTGTATCGTACCAACCAGAAGAAACTTTATACAAACAATTAGTATTTGCTATTAAATATGAAGGTATTAATCTTTTAGTATTTAAATCTCTATTTGATACTATACCCAAAGATGTAATACAAGCCATATTAAATATAGAACCTACTGGGCAATATAGCCGTAAAATATGGTTTTTATATGAGTGGCTGCAGCAAGAGGAAATTGATGTGCAGGTAGATTTAAAAAAACGCAAATACCTTCCTTTGTTAGATGCGAGTATGCAATATGCAATAAAAGGAGAAGAATCTGCCAGGCAAAAAATTATTAATAATCTTCCAGGAACCATAGATTTTTGTCCATTATTATTTAAAACTGAAAAACTAGAAGCACATATTAATGCGAATGTATCTGGTAAAAAAAATGCATTCCTAAGCAGTATCCATAAAGATGTTTTACAACGGGCATCGTCTTTCTTACTATTAAAAGATTCTAAAGCATCCTTTGCCATAGAGGACGAAAGTCCTAAAAGTAAACGTGCAGCACGATGGGGACAGGCCATAGGCCAAGCAGGAACAAAAGATGTAAGCAAAGAAGAGCTCATACGCTTGCAACAAATAGTTATCGAAAATGATCGATTCATTAACATGGGATTTCGTGAAAAGGGAGGCTTTGTTGGCGAACATGATCGATCGTCGGGAGAGCCACTACCAGAGCATATTTCGGCAAAATGGGAAGACTTGGACAAATTGCTTACAGGTTTATTAAATACCAATGATAAGCTATTGAATTCTGATCTCGATGCTGTGTTAATGGCAACAATTGTTGCTTTTGGCTTTATATTTATACACCCATTCGAAGATGGAAACGGAAGAATTCACCGTTACTTAATTCATCACGTTCTTGCCAAAAAGAAATTCTCACAACAAGGAATGATTTTTCCTGTTTCGTCATCAATACTAGATCATTTAGATGATTATCGTGAGGTGTTGGAGAATTTCTCGCATCCCGTATTAGATTTTATCGATTGGGAAGAAACAACAGATCATAATGTGAACGTTTTGAATGATACTCTCGATTATTACAGATATTTTGATGCGACAAAGCAAGCAGAATTTCTTTACGACTGTGTGCACGATACCATTGAGAACATTATACCTAATGAAGTAACTTATCTGACTAATTATGATGAGTTCAAAAGATATTTAGATGATGAATTTGAAATGCCAGATAAATTAGTAGCCTTACTGGTTCGTTTTCTTGAGCAAAATGCAGGTAAACTTTCACAAAGAGCCATAGAAAATGAATTTGCATTGCTTAGCGATACAGAAGTAGAAGAGATAGAACGAAACTACGCGTTGGTTTTTGAGTTATGAGATTTGAGTTATGAGTTGTGAATTATTAACCCGTCATTGCGAGTGAGGAACGAGCGCGGCAATCTGTTCGCAAAAGGAATGAGATTG
>NZ_JBQTGK010000016.1:0-45893 GCF_052400665.1 Marinifilum sp. RC60d5 | reverse complement strand
ATTGCTTCACTGCGTTCGCAATGACAGTGCAAATTACCCGTCATTGCGAAGGAGGAACGACTGCGGCAATCCGTTAGCAAAGAATAAAGAGATTGCTTAGCGCCTTGCAATGACATACAAATTACCCGTCATTGCGAAGGAGGAACGACTGTGGCAATCCGTTAGCAAAAGGAATGAGATTGCTTCACTGCGTTCGCAATGACAGTGCAAATTACCCGTCATTGCGAAGGAGGAACGACTGCGGCAATCCGTTAGCAATAGTTAAGAGATTGCTTCGTACCTCGCAATGACATACAAATTAACCGTCATTGCGAAGGAGGAACGACTGCGGCAATCCGTTAGCAAAGAATAAAGAGATTGCTTCGTACCTCGCAATGACAGCGAAGGAGGAACGAGCGCGGCAATCCGTTAGTAAAGAATAAAGAGATTGCTTCGTACCTCGTAATGACAGAAAGGAAAAAAAATGAAACAAGGATTCGTATACATACTAACTAATAAAAATAACACCACGCTTTATGTTGGGGTAACTGCTAATTTGCAAGAGCGTATAGCACAGCATAAAGAAAAGCTCGACAAAAAATCGTTTACAGCAAGGTATAATTTGAGTAAGCTAGTGTATTATGAAACATTTCAAACGATAGGCGATGCTATAAGTAGAGAAAAACAATTAAAGGCAGGCAGTAGGGCAAAAAAAATAGAATGTATTGAAAGTATAAATCCCAATTGGCAGGATTTATACGAAAACATAATGTAAACAATTTATGCACCAATCAGAAGCTATATTAGAAAATAAACTAATCAAACAATTAGTTGATTTAGGCTACCAATCTGTTAAAGTAATGGATGGTGATGTACTTGTGTCTAATTTAAAGAGTCAGCTAGAAGCTTTTAATAAAGCCAGCTATACCGATAAGGAATTCGACGGCATCCTAAACCATTTGGCAAAAGGTAATGTGTTCGAAAAAGCCAAAACCCTACGAGATAGATTCAGCTTTACCCAGGACAATGGCGAAATTGCCTATGTTCGCTTTTTCGATTCCGAAAACTGGAACAAGAACCTATTTCAGGTAACCAATCAGGTATCGCAAGAGGGCTCTTTTAAAAACCGCTACGATGTTACCTTGTTGGTGAATGGTTTGCCACTGGTTCAAATAGAACTCAAGCGCAGAGGTCTGGAAATTAAAGAAGCCTTTAATCAAATTAATCGTTACCAAAAACATTCGTTTTGGAGCAATCATGCCTTGTTTCAGTATGTACAGTTGTTTGTAATTAGCAATGGCGCAAACACCAAGTACTTAGCCAATAACGAATTGCAATCGGTCAAACAAACCTTCTTTTGGGCCGATGCCAACAACAAAAACATTACCGAGTTGGATGCTTTTGCTGCTGCATTCCTCAATCCCGATCATCTGGGTAAAATGATTGCCAACTACATTGTTATCAACGAAACGCATAAGGTGTTAATGGTGCTAAGGCCTTACCAGTACTTTGCTACCGAGGCCTTAATTAAGCAGGTAAAAACCTGTACCGATAATGCCTACATCTGGCACACCACAGGTTCGGGTAAAACCTTAACTTCGTTTAAAACCAGTCAGATTTTAATGGATTTGCCCGAGGTGTACAAAGTGGTGTTTGTGGTCGATCGTAAGGATTTGGATTATCAAACCATGCAGGAGTTCAATTCTTTTAAGGAAGGAAGTGTTGACTCTACGGACAACACCACCAGCTTGGTGAATCAGTTTTTGGGCAAGTTTAAAGATAAAAAGGGCGTACGCAAAGAATCCGATTTAATTATTACCACCATTCAGAAACTTAACAATGCCATTTCGGATCGTTACGCTAAGCAATTGGCGCATCTGAAAAAGGAGCGTTTAGTTTTCATATTCGACGAATGTCACCGTTCTCAGTTTGGCGAAACCCACGAGAGAATTACCAAATTCTTTGCCAGGAGCCAATTGTTTGGTTTTACAGGAACACCTATTTTTGCTGAGAATGCATCTAAAAATGATAAGGGAAAGCGAACCACCAAAGATTTATTTGGCAAGTGCTTGCACAAATATGTGATTACCGATGCCATACGCGACGAAAACGTCTTGAAATTTGGTATAGAATATTACAGCGTTTTTAAGCATAAAAACAAACCACAGTTCGACCAAATGGTTGAAGATATCAATAAAAAAGAAGTTTTTGAAGATCCTCAATATCTCGAAAGTGTTGTCGATTACATTATTGCCAATCACAATAGAAAAACCTTTAGTAAAGACTACTCCGCCATTTTTGCGGTAAGCGATATCGATGCAGCCATTGCCTATTATGAGCTATTCCAACAAAAAAAATTGGCAGGAGAGCACGATTTGCGCATTGCCACCATTTTTACCTATGGAGCCAACGAGGAGGATGAAAATGCCCAGGATTATTTGCCTGATTTTGAATTTGCTCAGGCTGCTGAAGCACAGGTGGCATATCAATCGAGCCACTCAAGAGATAAGCTGGAAAGCTTTGTTGGGGATTACAACAAAATGTACAACACCAACTATACCACTAAGGACTCTAAGCTTTTCGAAGGCTATTTTAAAGACATCAGCAAGCGTTTAAAGGATAGAGAGAAAACCACATTTAACGATGAAAAAGATCGATTAGACCTTGTTATTGTTGTTGGCATGATGTTAACGGGTTTTGATGCGAAAAAGGTCAACACCTTGTATGTGGATAAGAACCTAAAGCAACATGGTTTAATACAAGCCTTCTCGCGTACCAATCGTATTTTTGGCGAGCAAAAGTCGCAAGGTAATATATTGTGTTTCCGTAATTTGAAACAAGCTACCGACGATGCCATCACTTTGTTTTCGAATAAAGAGGCTATCGAAGTGGTTGTGATGCCCGAATATAAGGATATCGCTAAGCAGTTTGATGAGGCGTTTAAAGGTTTAAAAGAAATAGTACCTAGCTACCAATCTGTAAACGAACTAGAAAGCGAAGAAGAGGAAGCTGCTTTTGTGCAAGCCTTCCGAAGACTGATGCGTAACCTCAATGTTCTGCAATCGTATACCGATTTCGATTGGGACGATTTGCCTTTGGATGAGCAGGAGTACGAAGACTACAAAAGCAAGTATCTCGATTTGTACGAAAAGGTAAAACGGGAGAAGCAAAAAGAAAAGGTTTCGATTTTAGATGATATCGATTTTGAATTGGAATTGATCCACAGAGATCGTGTGAATGTGGCCTATATCATTAAGCTACTAGCTAAGTTAAAGCTTAGCGATCCAACGAGTGCCAAAGCTCAGAAAAAAGCCATTGTCGATTTACTGGGGGGCGATGTGATGCTGCGTAGCAAACGAGAACTCATCGAAAAATTTATTGAAGAGAATCTGCCGGCGATTCACGATGCTGATAAGATAGAAGAGGCGTTTGATCAATATTGGCAAGACCAAAAAGTATTGGCTTTGGGTAAAATCTGCGAAGACGAAAGTCTGGATAAAGCTCAGTTTAAATCCTTAATCGATACCTATATCTATAGCGGACAAGAACCCATTCGCGATGATGTTTTTAAATGTTTAGACCACAGACCTAGCATATTGAAAGCAAGAGAAATAGGCGTAAGAATCCTTAACCGAATGAAAGAATTTGTGGAGGTTTTTGTTCATGGCATGGTGGGGTAGAAAAGTGTTACTTACAATGTTTTAAGTCAAAACCATAAATTAGTTTTCCTCGATTTTCAATTCACAACAAAGAAGGTTTGTACCTGATTCGTTTTGTCACGGTCTATTGGATCGATGTTTTTGTTCGTGAGCACTATTTTGCGGCAGTAGCCAAAAGTGTAGAAATTTGTTGCGCGAACAAAGGAATGCTTATTAAAATCTATCAGGCCGATAAAAGAAGTGCAAAAATGCTTTGTAAGCATGATTTCGGATTAGTTGTTGCAATGTAGTATTGCGTGTATTGCATAAAAAAAACACCCAATCGTTAAATTGGGTGTTTTTATTGGGGGTGGGCCCACATGGGCTTGAACCATGGACCCCCTGATTATGAGTCAGGTGCTCTAACCAGCTGAGCTATAGGCCCTCGAAAAACAAAGAAAATAAAACTGATGTTTTGTCTTTGTTTTCGGTGTGCAATATTACATATTTGTATTGAATAATTCAATAAATAAGAGAAAAAATTTATGCAAAAATACAATTCAATCCCCAATATAATCTTCGATTTCGGAGGTGTTCTTATGAATATTGATCCTCAAAAGGCAGTTGACAGTTTTCAGCAAATTGGTTTAGAGGATGTTCGCTTAATAAAGAGTGAATATCAAAAAAATGGTTTATTCGATAAACTTGAAAAAGGAATTAGTAGTGCCGACCAATTTAGATTCGAAATTCGTAAGCATATTAGTCGAAAAGTAAGCGATGAAGAGATTGATTTAGCCTGGAATTCCATGTTACTTGATCTTCCTTTTGAGAGATTAGAGCTTTTAAAGCAATTAAAAAAGAGCCATAGATTGTTTCTATTAAGCAATACAAACATCATTCATTGGACTGCTTATATGCGAAAAATTAAAGAGACTCATGGGGTTTGTTTGTCCGACTTTTTTGAAAATGATTATTACTCGCATAATATGGGGCTTCGTAAACCTGATCCTAAGATTTATTCTACAGTTTTGGAAATGGAAGGTTTAGTAGCCGGGGATACTTTATTTATCGATGACATGATCGCAAATGTTGAAGGAGCAAGATCGGTAGGAATGAAGGCACATTTTCTGGATTTGGAGAATGGGGAAACAGTATTAGATTTATTTGAGAGGAGTTAGATCGGTTATCTTTTTTTGAAACTGTCCATGCTATTATCGTAATTTATATAGTACAAGCCAGATTGATGACCTTTTAAATTGATTTTAGCCCCATAGCCTTTTAAAATAATAGCCCCATAGCTATCATATATTTCATATAAAGTCGAGTCTGAAAACAGTAAAACATCTTTTATTTTTTCAGGGCCATAGCTAACTTTTTTTTGTTTCGACTGATAGATGATTGGTGAAGAATATCGGGGTATTCCACTGTAGTCGATCTGGCATAATCGAAAACTATTTTTACCAAAATGCAGTCGAACATTTACTTCATACTCATTGCTTTTACGATTTCCTTTGCCATCTATTTTACCAACAGTAATCCATTTGTTCCATCTAAATTGCTGTACAATAAATGGTATCGATCCTATTTCATTAGAAGTTGTCCAATGTAGGGTGCCATTCTCATCTACGTTTGATTTTTGTACGATAAAAGATGATGTTGGCTGAATTACTTCCGGATTCATTATTTTGGGAAGGCATCCATTTTTATAGTAGAGGATGACTGTTATTTTATCTCCAAACTCAAAATTGAATTGCCCTAAATCGATTTCGAATGCACTACTGTTAATTTCGTCTGAAGAAGTTTGTCCGTTGATTGTTATTTCGTATACGCAAAATCCAACTCCCGAATCGGCAAAGTTATTCATTACATACAAGTTCTTTCCTAAATATACTCCGCTTAATTCAAATTTATCGGCATAGGCGAATGAGATCAGGAAGCTGAAAAATACAAGTAGGACTCTTTTCTTCACACTAATAATTTTATGATTAGGTAGTTGTGCAAGTTATAAAATTATGTGAATAAAAAAATCAATTTATCTTTTATTCTTTATTATCGTTAATCCAATCGCCATTGTTTTTAATTATTTCTTTTAGCTCTTCAATCGCTTTATCGCTTGCAATATTTTTTCGAACGACTTCATGACCTTTGTAAAGCCATACTTTTCCAGGTCCTGCTCCTACATAACCATAATCTACATCTCCCATTTCGCCCGGACCATTTACAATGCATCCCATAACCCCAATTTTTAAGTGTGTTAGGTGAGCAAATTCTCTTTTAACCTGAGCAACTACATCTTGTAATTTAAATAAAGTTCTGCCGCAACCCGGACAGGATACAAATTCAGTTTTACTGGTTCGAACTCTTGCAGCTTGCAATATTCCGAAAGCGGTAGACAGAACATCTTTCGGATTGAGTTTTCCGTCGTTTTTAATCGATATTCCATTGCCAAATCCATCGAAAAATAAAGCTCCTAAATCTGCAGAGGCTTTAATTTGCAGATCTTCCAGATGTACTTCCGGAAAATATCTTTTAAAAATAATTGGAGCATCGCAATTGGCCTCAATTAAGCGCAAAGCAAATGCTCTTTGTTCTGCAAATGCATTTTTATGATTCGATTTACAGATGAGCACTACTTTTTTATTTGCATTTACATTGGCAATAAACTCGTCGGTAAGATCGCTATACGAGCATTCTACAAAATGAATATCGCAGCAAAAAGCCAATGGGTTAAGACGCATGAACGCTTTACTTTGAAATAAAGGGTACGATTTGTCGGTAAACTGATCAGTCTGTTGCCAGCATTCCTGATCTACAATTAGTTTAAGATCTTTTGGATAGTCAGCAAATATTGGGTCATATCCGTTTACATAAATAAAATCGGCGGCAAGCTTTCCTTTTTCCCATTCAAAGTTATCCTGATTAAGTACATAACCTGCCTGTTCGGGTAAATCAGCGGTTAGGAATTTCTCATGGCTTAAATCAGAAATTACTACAGGAACTTTTTTACGACCAATATTTTGAACCATACACGTGTTTCGCTTATAAAAATCCAGTAGGTTTATATTTGTATTTTTAAGGGGCGCAATTAAAGTATGATTTTCTTTTTCGAGTACATAATCAACCAGTTTTTTTCCAACGGGAGATTCAATCTCAGGATTTTCGGTGAGAGAAATTCTTATGGTATCGCCAATGCCATCGTTTAGTAATGCTCCGGTTCCTACTGCCGATTTAATTCGTCCATCTTCTCCTTCTCCAGCTTCGGTTACTCCTAAATGTAAAGGAAAATTCATATTCTCTTTTTCCATTTCCACAATCAATAACCGAACGGTTTTTACCATCATAACCGTATTGCTCGATTTAATAGAAATGGCAACATCCATAAAGTTCTGTTCTTTACAAATGCGTAAAAATTCTAATGTCGACTCAACCATTCCCTGCGGTGTGTCACCATATTTAGTCATTATCCGGTCGGATAAAGAACCATGATTGGTTCCAATTCGAATGGCCGTATTAAACTCTTTACAGATGGTAAGAAAAGGAATAAAGGCCTCCCGAATTTTTTCCAGATCTTCACGATATTGAGCTTCGTTGTATTCCTGACTTTTAAAATCAGCTCGTTTATCTACAAAATTTCCAGGGTTAATTCGAACTTTATCAACATATTTAGCAGCAATAGAAGCTGCCTTTGGATTAAAATGAATATCAGCCACTAAAGGTGTATGATAGCCTTTTTTAAGCAATTCGGCTTTTATAAATTTTAAACTCTCGGCCTCTTTAATCCCTTGGGCGGTTAATCGTACATATTTAGCACCCGACTCAATCATTTTTATTGTTTGTTCAACACTGGCTTCAATGTTATTTGTATCGGTGTTGGTCATCGATTGAACCTGAATAGGGTTTTTTCCTCCCAGGGGAGTCGTTCCAATGTTTACTTCGCTCGATTTGCGACGAGTGTAGTTAAAAAGATCGTTACAAAACTGTGTATGCTGTGAAAAACTCATTTCCTTTGATTTGAATTGAATCACAAAGGTAGTTATTAATTAAGAATTATGATTTCTTTCGAAAAAGAAGAGAAGAATTAGTAAATTCATGCTCAAATTGTAGGAATCAGGTATTTTATATTTTTTAAAACAATACGTGTAACGAGTAAGTGCTTATAACTCTAAGTATTTGAGGCGTTTTATTTAAAAGTACTTGTCAATAATTTATTGTATGTCGATAAAAGTTCAGGAAGTAAGCAAACGATACGGAAAACAAAAAGCACTCGATAATGTTAGTTTTGAAATTCACGAGGGCCAGGTTGTAGGATTTTTGGGTCCTAATGGGGCGGGAAAATCTACGATGATGAAAATTATTACAGGTTACATTCCTCAATCTTCAGGAATCGTTGAACTTAATGGCATTAATATAGAAGAAAATTCTCTGGAGGTAAGAAAGCAAATTGGTTATTTGCCAGAGCATAATCCCCTTTATTTGGAAATGTATGTGAAGGAGTATTTAGATTATGTTGCATCGATATATAAATTGGGTAAGATCAGGAAAAATAGAATTGCCGAAATGATTGATTTGACCGGTTTGGGCTTGGAACAGAATAAAAAAATAGCTTCTCTTTCGAAAGGATATCGTCAGCGGGTAGGTATTGCACAGGCTTTACTACACGATCCTAAAGTTTTAATTTTAGACGAACCCACAACAGGATTAGATCCAAATCAGCTAATCGAAATTAGAAAACTAATACAGGATATTGGTAAAGAGAAAACAGTAATGCTTTCGACTCACATTATGCAAGAGGTTGAAGCCTGTTGTCAGCGTGTTTTAATTGTAAATAAAGGAAAACTTGTAGCAGATAAAAATATTGAATTCCTAAGCTCCAATATCGAATCTAAATTTATTAGTGTTGAATTTGATACAGAAGTATCATTAGCTCAGCTTGAACAGATTAAGTGTTTAGATGAAGTTACCTATTTGGGAGAAAATAAATACAATTTTCTATCGAATAAGGACATCAGAAAAGAGATATTCAATTTTGCTGTGGCAAATCAATTTGTAATTCTGGAAATGAAATCTCAGAATAAAAATCTGGAAGATATTTTTCATGAACTTACCTCTTAATTAAGACTCTCAGCTCTTAATTGAGGTGGAAGTGCCTGTTTTTCAGCTTCGATTTTTGGTGAAATATTGTAAAAGCAGAGACTCAATTTTGTTTCTTTCCAAAATAATTACTTCCTTTGCGCGAAATATATGTGGAAAGATTTGGCTGCTTGCAACCACGGAAAAAAATGCTAAATGGTGAATCACATGCTTTTCTGCATGTTTACAATCGACCATTGCTTTCCCGTATCGTTTACACCATTATTTTTTATAATGGAGACAACAAACAACAAAATTGATAGTTTTTGTTTGCAGGCTTATAGCTTATAGGTAAACAGTTTGTAACTAAAAAATATCAGTTCAACTAAATTATTATTAAAATATTATGGGATATTTATTCACATCAGAATCAGTTTCAGAAGGACACCCAGATAAAGTTGCTGATCAAATATCAGATGCTTTATTGGATAAATTTTTAGCTTTCGACCCAAATTCGAAAGTTGCTTGTGAAACGATGGTTACTACAGGGCAGGTTATTCTTGCTGGTGAAGTAAAAACAACAACCTATATCGATGCTCAGGATGTAGCTCGCCAGGTAATTAATCGTATTGGGTATACCAAAAGCGAATATCAGTTCGATGGCGCTTCTTGTGGTGTATTGTCGGCAATTCACGAACAGTCTGACGATATTAACCGTGGGGTCGATCGTGAAGATCCTATGTCGCAGGGTGCCGGAGATCAGGGAATGATGTTTGGTTATGCTTCTAAGGAAACCGATGATTATATGCCTTTGTCTTTGGAGTTATCGCATCGTTTGCTAATTGAGTTGGCTGCCATTCGTCGCGAAGAAAGACAGATGACTTATCTTCGTCCCGATTCTAAATCGCAGGTAACCATTGAGTACAACGATAATGATATGCCTGAAAGAATTCATACCATTGTGGTTTCTACTCAGCACGACGATTTTGGCCCTAACGATGAGCTAATGCTTGCTAAAATCAAGAAAGATGTTCGTAATATCCTAATTCCTCGTGTAATTAAACAGTTACCGGAGCGTGTTCAGGCAATGTTCGACGAAGATTTTATTTTGCACGTAAATCCTACCGGAAAATTCGTAATTGGCGGACCTCATGGCGATACAGGATTAACCGGACGTAAGATTATTGTTGATACTTATGGCGGAAAAGGGGCTCATGGTGGTGGTGCTTTTTCAGGAAAAGATCCTTCGAAAGTAGATCGTTCTGCGGCTTATGCTTCTCGTCATATTGCAAAAAATATTGTGGCAGCTGGTGTTGCCGATGAAATACTAGTTCAGCTTTCTTATGCAATTGGTGTTGCCGAACCCGTAGGTGTTTTTGTCGATACTTATGGAAAAGCAAATGTATCTTTAAGCGATGGTGAAATTGCCGAAAAAATTAAAGATCTATTCGATTTACGTCCTGCAGCTATCGAACAACGATTAAAATTACGTAATCCTATTTACGAAGAGTCGGCGGCTTATGGTCACATGGGACGTACTCCTCGCATGGTTACCAAAAAATTCTATTCTCCATATTCTGGAGTTATCGAAAGGGAAGTAGAATTATTTACCTGGGAGAAATTAGACTATGTAGATAAAGTGAAAGAAGCTTTTACTTTGTAAACAACTAATAGAATATATAGTGAAGCCATTCCTTACGAGGAGTGGCTTTTTTTATTATAAATGGATTTAATTATCAAATAAATGGAATCTATTCTATAAAAAATAGAATATAATCACAGATAAATGTAATCAAACCACAGAAAAGTAGAATCAAACGACAGATTAATAGAATGTAACTACGAAAAAGTAAATTGTACTACTACTAAATAGGATATCACTTATTGAAAATGGAAGTTAACTAGTAGTTAATAAAGATAATGCATAAAATATGGTGTAAATTCGTTAAATTGTAGACCAGAACCTATTAAAAGATAAAATAATGAAAGTTTCGTCTAAAGAATCTACCTCTTTGCATGTGAACGATTTAATCATAGAGGAGATGAATCGGCAAGGAGTAAGCGCTGTTGAATTGTCTAAAAAACTAGGAATTAACGTAAATACAGTTTATCAAACATTGAAGCGAAGGAGCATTCATACAGATAGACTTTGGAAGATATGCGAAATTCTGCAGGTAAATTTCTTCAAGATCCTTGCCGATAAAGTAAATATTGAAAATCCGGTTGATGAACAATTGGCAATACTTGAATCTGAAAATAAAACCTTGAAAGAGGTAATAAAGATGTTGGGAGGAAAAGGTTAAAATGATTAGGTGTAAATCTTATCTCCACAATTATTAGAACGACTCATGAAGTTGATAAAACGGAAATTTATAATGGAACTGAAAAGGCACTGAAGAAACAAATGATGAATACTAGTAAGATTCAAATCGGTAAATAAGCATCTTCAGAGCTGAAAACCACTGAAAGGGTACCGTGTTTCTTTGTGGTTAATTTTATCTTTTCACCTTTGCTTTCATCGGATAATGTTGCACAGTATCTTTAATACTCTTTTCAATTGGGATAAACTCAAAGTTTAAAGCTTCTTTTATTTTTTGATTGGAGTAGTTGTGAATATTGTGAGCCGATTGGGCATTTTCTTTTGTAAGGCCAGCGGACTTAAAAAGAAAAATCTTTTTCAAATAGGCCAATCGCCATGCAATTTCGGTCATTTTTCTAGTGGCATATTTTGTAGGGCCTTCAATCCCAATATATTTTGCGATGGTTTTAAATATGAATTCGAAAGAACAGTCTTCGCTGTTTAAAATAAAGCGTTCGTTTACAATATTGCTTTCCATTAATTCTATCATGGCGCGGCTCACATCTCTAACATCAACATATCCGGTAACGCCTTTTGTGTAGTATTTTAATCCATTACCCACAGCATTAAAAAGTTGAGAACTGCCCTTTTCCCATTGTCCGGGCCCCAGAATAATTGATGGATTTACAATTACAGCATCCAAACCTTCTTCAATTCCTCTCCAAACTTCCAGTTCCGATTTGAATTTACTTACAGAATAACTCGAGTGTTTCTCTTCCGGACTCCAGGCCGTGTTTTCTGTAGTGGTATTCTCACCTTCTTCGGGTGAACCCAAAGCAGCTACAGAGCTTACCATGCAAAACTTTCGAATAGTAGCATCTAAACAGGCATTGATTAAATTGCGGGTTCCTTCAACATTAATATCCAACATGTTTTTTTTGTCTTCCTTTCGGAACGATACCAAAGCAGCACAATGATAAACTTCTTTTATTCCTGCCAAAGCATCTTTCAATGAAAAAATGTCTAACATATCTCCATCAATCCATTCAATTTTATCGAACAAATCATTTTGATTGTCTGTATAGTACGAAAAAGTAGTGCGAACCAATTCAATACTACTGTTAGCTCTTTTTAATGCACGAACTTTTTTTCCTTTCGACAGTAAATTAAATAGTAAATGTGAACCAATAAGGCCGGTTCCTCCGGTAACTAAAATCATGCTTAATAGGTTAATAAGGGATGAAACGCCAAGTCGCGAAGACGCAATAAAGAATACATCTTCGCGTCTTGGTGTCTTCGCGTTCTATTTTTTTGTGTTTTATTTTTTCCAGTTCATTAGAATTGTTTGCTTCATATTGTCGTGTACACTCAAAGGTACAGGGCTGGTACCAGCAACCGATTCGATAATTTTCTTTTGCTCATCGGTATAATCCTTATCCGGAAAAGTAAACTCAACAATAACTTCGGCAACTCTGCGAGGATCGCTGGCCATAATTTTGGTAATGTCCAGTTCGGTTCCAGCAATGTCGATGTTGTTATCACGGGCAACAATTCCCATAATTGTCATGATACAGGAACCAAGCGAAGTTGCCAAAAGATCGGTAGGCGAAAAAGCTTCTCCTTTTCCCTGATTATCGGTCGGAGCATCCGTAAAAATTTTAGTACCCGATTGCAAGTGAACACATTCTGTTCTTAAATCACCCAGGTATTTTGATTTTATAGTTGTCATGATATTTTGATTTAAAATTTAAAGCTAAATATATCTAATAATTCCGAATTATAAGTAAGATGCTTGAACTACAAAACGATCATCATTGATATGCTGATTAAAAACTGTTTAGCACTCTGAATATGTAAAAAATATGATCGTTGAATCTTCTATTTTTTCTATATTTGTAAACTTTTTGTACCAAATACGAATTTGAATTGGGTACAATGACCATAAACAATGCGTTGAATTAGGTTTAAGTTTTAGAATCTGATTGATGTAAATGTGAATCAAAAATAGCGAATACTAGATAAAATAAATATAAATGAGCACGAAATTTCCAGAGCACAAAGGGCTTGATCTATCCCAGATCAATAAAGACATACTAAAGGATTGGAACGAAAATAAAACGTTCGAAAAGAGTTTGGAAACTCGAGAAGGTAATCCTTCTTTTGTTTTTTACGAAGGACCTCCTTCAGCAAACGGAATGCCGGGAATTCACCACGTAATGGCTCGTGCTCTTAAAGATATTGTTTGTAGATATAAAACTCTTAAAGGCTTTCAAGTAAACCGTAAAGCAGGTTGGGATACTCATGGTTTGCCTGTTGAGCTTGGTGTAGAAAAAGAGCTCGGAATTACAAAAGAAGATATTGGTACTAAAGTTTCGGTTGACGAATACAACGAAGCATGCCGTACCAATGTAATGAAATATACCCGCGAGTGGGAAGATTTAACTTCTAAAATGGGGTATTGGGTAAATATGGATGAGCCATATATTACGTACGATAATCGTTATATTGAAACTCTTTGGTGGTTGTTAAAGCAAATGTTCGAGAAAAATTTGCTTTACAAAGGATATACAATCCAGCCATTTTCTCCTGCAGCAGGAACAGGTTTGTCAACTCATGAGCTGAACCAGCCGGGATGCTACAAAGATGTAAAAGATACCACAGCAGTTGGTATGTTTAAAGTTGCACGCAACGAAAAAAGTGAATTTATATACGAAGGAATTGATTGCGATGCCTATTTTATTGCCTGGACAACGACTCCATGGACATTGCCATCGAATACTGCTTTGGCTGTAGGTCCTAAAGTTGATTATGTTCGTGTTCGTACCTTTAATCCATACACAGCCGAACCTTGTGTTGTTCTTATTGCGAAGGATTTATTTTACAATTTCTTCGATAAAAAATACGAAGGTCTTGAGTTAGGAGAATACAAAGCAGGCGATAAACGCTTAACTTTTAAAACTCTTTCTGAACACAAAGGAACCGATTTAGAGGGAATTAAGTACGAGCCTATTATGCCACTGGTTAAGCCCGAAGGCGATGCTTATCGTGTAATTCTTGGCGATTTTGTAACTACCGAGGATGGTACCGGTATTGTTCACATTGCTCCTACTTTTGGTGCCGATGATGATAGAGTTGCAAAAGCAGCTGGTATTTCTCCATTAATTCTTCGTGACAAAGAAGGTAAAATTCAACCAATGGTTGATCGTACCGGAAAATTCTTTTTAATTGAAGATTTAGATCCAGAGTTTGTAAAGAACTATGTAGATGTTGAGGCTTATGGTGAGTATGCTGGTCGTTTTGTGAAGAATGCGTACGATCCTACTTTAACAGATAAGGATGCAACTTTAGATATTGATATCGCAGTAGCATTGAAAAAAGATAGCCTGGCATTTAAAGTGGAGAAACATGTTCACAACTATCCTCATTGCTGGAGAACTGATAAACCCGTATTGTATTATCCATTAGATTCATGGTTTATTAAATCAACAGCAGTTCGTGATCGTATGATCGAGCTAAATAAAACCATTAACTGGAAACCACAATCTACTGGTGAAGGTCGTTTTGGAAAATGGTTAGAGAATCTTCAGGATTGGAACCTTTCTCGTTCTCGTTACTGGGGAACGCCATTGCCAATTTGGGTAAGCGAAGATCGTTCAGAAATAAAATGTATTGGTTCGGTTGCAGAATTAAAGGCTGAGATTGAAAAATCGATAGCCGCTGGTTTTATGACTGAAAATATTCTGGCTGATTACGTAGAAGGAGATAATAGCAAAGAGAATTACGAAAAATTCGATTTACACCGTCCGTATGTCGATGGTTTAATTCTTGTGAGTGAGACTGGTCAGAAACTGGTTCGTGAACTCGACTTAATTGATGTGTGGTTCGATTCAGGTGCAATGCCTTATGCACAGCAGCATTATCCGTTCGAAAATAAAGAGAATTTTGACAAGCTGTTCCCAGCTCAGTTTATTGCTGAGGGAGTAGATCAAACTCGTGGATGGTTCTTTACTTTGCATGCTATTGCAACCATGTGCTTCGATGGGGTTGCTTTCGAAAATATTATTTCTAACGGATTGGTGTTAGATGCCAAAGGTAACAAGATGTCTAAACGTCTTGGAAATGCTGTTGATCCATTCTCAACTATCGAGAAATATGGTTCTGACCCATTGCGTTGGTATATGATTACAAATGCACAACCCTGGGATAACCTGAAATTCGATTTAGGTGGTGTTGAAGAAGTTCGTCGTAAATTCTTTGGTACGCTTTATAATACTTACAGTTTCTTCCAATTGTATGCTAACATCGATGGATTTAACTATTCAGAAGCTGATATAGCAATGGAAGAGCGTCCTGAAATTGATCGATGGATTCTTTCCCTTCTTAATTCATTAATTAAAGAGGTAGAAGAATGCTACGAAGCTTACGAACCAACACGTGCTGGTAGAGCAATACAGGATTTTGTGAATGAGAACCTTTCGAACTGGTACGTTCGTTTGTGTCGCAAGAGATATTGGGGTGGCGAGTACGATGCCGATAAGATTTCTGCTTATCAAACGTTGTACAAGTGTTTAGAAACGATCTCGGTTCTTGCATCACCAATTGCACCATTTTATATGGATCAGCTGTTTAACGATTTGAATTCTGTAACTGGTCGTTTTACCGAAGAATCTGTTCATCTAGTAGATTTCCCTAAATACGATGTAGAGGTGATAGATAAAGCATTGGAAGAGCGTATGGATATGGCTCAGAAGATTTCTTCTATGTCCTTAGGTTTACGTCGTAAAGTGAAAATTCGTGTTCGTCAGCCATTGCAGAAAATCATGATTCCTATTTTAGATGAGGCAGTTATACCTCAGCTGGAGGCAATTAAAAGCATTGTTCTTTCAGAAATTAATGTGAAGGATATGGAGTTTATTACTGATACTTCGGGAGTATTAGTGAAGAAAATAAAGCCTAACTTTAAGACTTTAGGTCCTAAGCATGGTAAAATTATGAAGCAAATTGCTGCTGCTATTGGTCAAATGACACAGGAAGATATTGTTGCATTTGAGAAGGCCGGAAGCTACGCAATTACTGTTAATGAGCAGAATATCGACCTTAGCATGGAGGATGTTGAAATTATATCTGAAGACATACCAGGATGGTTAGTTGCCAACGAAGGGAAACTTACTGTTGCAATGGACGTAAACATTACCGACGAGTTAAAACAAGAAGGAATTGCTCGTGAATTTATCAATAGAATTCAAAATCTAAGAAAAGATAGCGATTTTGATGTGACTGATAAAATTAAGCTGGAGATCATGAAGCATGATTCTATTAACGATGCGGTTCTTGCTCATAAAGAATACATTGGAAGTCAAACTTTAGCTGTTAGCGTTGAATTGGTTGAAAAATTAGCCGGGAATGATGCGAAAGCAGTAGAGATTGAGCAGGGTGTAGAGAGTTTTATTAGAATTGAAAAGATTAGTAAATAATCGATTTTTTGTTATCTTTAGACAACCATAGAAAACTTTAGAAACAATGACAGAAAAGAAGCGATATACAGACGAGGAGTTGCAGGATTTTAAAGATTTGATTCTTGAAAAACTAGCAAAAGCCAAAAAAGATTTTGAGACATTAAAGGCAGTCATTTCAAATAGCTCAGGAAATGATATTGAAGATACTTCGCCTACATTTAAGGTGTTGGAAGAAGGAGCTTCGGTCTTGTCTAAAGAGGAGGCTGGGCGTTTAGCACAGCGTCAGGCAAAGTTTATTTCTCATCTGGAGGGAGCTTTAATTAGAATAAAGAATAAAACGTATGGTATTTGCCGTGAAACTGGAAAGTTGATTAGCAAAGAGAGGCTAAGAGCTGTACCGCATGCTACATTAAGTATAGAGGCTAAGAAAAAGCAATAAATTATTCTAAAGAATATAGAAAATGATTGGAAGAATATTCTTCCAATCATTTTTGTTTGGAACAAAAGCTTTTCATTTCTTTATCAACGAAAAGTAAAAAATAAACATTTAAAGATAAGATATGTCGTTATTTAAAAAATCGGTAGCACTAATTGTGGTACTTCTGATTTTGGATCAGACACTAAAAATTTGGATTAAAACCAATATGATGTTGGGCGAAGAGTTCTCTGTTTTTGGGAATTGGTTTCTGATTCATTTTATCGAGAATAATGGAATGGCATTCGGTATGGAACTTGAAGGCGAGTGGGGAAAAATAGTACTCAGTCTTTTCCGTATTGTTGCAGTTTGCGGAATTGGTTGGTATCTGCGTGATATTTGTATAAAGAAAGCACCATTGGGACTAATTATATCTATTTCTCTGATATTTGCCGGTGCCATGGGTAATATCATTGATAGTGCTTTTTACGGATTAGTATTTAATGATAGTTATTATCAGGTGGCAAGTTTTTTACCTGACGGTGGTGGATATGCGAGTTTTTTACATGGAAAAGTAGTTGATATGTTGTATTTTCCATTAGTTGAGGGCCGATTTCCAGAATGGTTTCCAATGTGGAGCGGAGAACATTTTATTTTCTTTCGACCCGTTTTTAATGTTGCCGATTCGTATATTACAATTGGAGTAGCTTTTATCCTACTGTTTCAACGAAATTATTTTGTGAAAGAACATTAGAATATGATATAAAAAAGAAAAAGCCCTAAAGGGCTTTTTTTTATGACTTAGCTTTGGCGGCTTTTCTTTTTCGCTGAGCTCTAAAGTAGTTAATCTGACTTCGTAAACTCCAGATACCTCCCAATATAACGATTAGAAAAATCCATTGTTTTCTACCCCAGCTTATATCGCCAAGAATTCCTTTTGTAAGCATTACTAATGAAGTAATAATAAGTAGCGTAGTAAGTAAAGCTGCTACATGACCAATGGCCGAATTTTCGTTTCTAATGCCGGGTGTGCAGAGATATAATATTACTCCAAAAAATAAAGGAATAAGAGCGGTGAATTGCCAATCTCTTACTTGGTAATATCTGGCAAGAAAACCAAATGCTCCTACCAGAATTAAAACTAAAGAATAAACTTTATTAATTTGATATGCTTCTTTCATGTTATTTGTTTATTTTTATTTAGAAAAAATCTAAATAAAAATAAACAAAAACTCCCGAACAAACAAAATGGATTTTAAGTTTTTACAAAGAAGAAAGGCTGCCCTCCTGGACAGCCTTTCTTTGACAACCTTAAAACTCAACCATGAATTGATTATCGTACCGCTACTACCAGGTATTTCGAAGATTTCCAAAATTCAACCGGATCCAGGATAGTAATACCTTCAACTTTTTCAACTCCCTCAACCTTATAAGAGTTACTTGGATGACTGGTTACTAAACTAATCTTCTTCCCGCTTACCGGGATCGTGGTAGTTTTGGTGATATCAATTTTCTTAAATTCACTTGTATTAAAATCTTTACTAAGAACGGCGGTTTTACCAATGCCAATAAAGCCACCATCTTTTGTAATTACTTTCTTTTCTTGTAATTCTTTGTTGCTACCGCACACATAAAAGCCTGTGTTTAATTCTTCTATTTTTGCTTTTATCTCTTTAGTTTTTTCTTCGTTCTCAGTATTTAATGCTAAAACGGTTCCATTTAACTCGGTTACCTGACCATTAAGATTTTCAACTTCGATATTTAATTTGGAAACTTTTGTATTTAAAGCTATAATTTCAGTTTCCTTGTTACTTATTTCAGTCTTTAAACGATCTGTGAGTTTTCGTAATTTCGAGTTTTGATACCAGCTATTATTTAACTTGTTATCTAAATCGGCAATTTTTTCTCTGTTTTGCTCCAATAAGTTATTTATTGAAGTTATGTCACTTGCAATTTTTTGTTTTTGTGATTTATTTGGATTCTCAGAATTAACTGCAATTATTTTTTCCTTCTTTTTAATAATCTCAAGATTCTCTTCAATTGTGTTTAAAGATTCGATAAAATCATTCATCGTTGAATCTTTTTGTTTGGCCATTGAAGTTAATTGTTGATTTTGCTCTTTTAACTGTTTTAATTCTTTTTGATTACAGCTAATAAAAAAAGGAATAATCAATAATGCTAGATAAATACGTTTCATATAAATTATTTTAGAGATTAGGTTTCAGTATTCTGTTACCTTAAACAAGTGAATATCGTGCCGTAATTTTTTATCATTTAGAGTTAATTGAGATAATAGTGCTTAATTGTCAGTAAACCAATTGTTAAAATATTTTTTTAAAAATATAATAAAATAGATTTATTTCATTTTGTAGTATAAAATTTGGGGAATTTATCTACACTTTTCGGGTAATTATTCCACAAAGAATAAATTTTGTAATGGCTTGTATTTATAGGTAAAAGCAGACTTCGGAAAAATCTTTATAACTTTACAGGTAAGCGAGTATATCTTTAAAAGAATTGACAAACCGATGAAATCAGAAAATAGAAGTAGCATTAAGGTCAAAGTAATTTTGGGATATATTTTTGTATTCCTGGCTATAATTGCTTCTATGTTGATAGCCTATCAGGCTTACAATAAGCTTCTCGACTCTGTTGTTTTTTTATCGAAACCCGATTCTGAAATTGCCAGAATGAATAGAGTTCTTACCAATCTTTCGGAGGCTGAGAATAAAATTAGAATTTATTCGCTAACCAAAAAAGAACGTTATCTGGCTCATTATGCCGAAAATATTATAGAAATTCAAGCTAATTTAGATTCCCTAAGAACTTATAGTGCCGATAGTAGTAAGTCGTTTTTTTTAATCGACTCGATGTATGTTTTGCTGGAAGAGCGAGCCGATAAACTGGAGCGATTTGTTCGCTTAAAAAGAGCAAAAGAAAAAGAGAATCTTTCTCAAATTGCAATGCAGCAATTAAGTAATGCTTCCGATTCGGCAAAAACTAAAATTAAAACCACAACTACCACAACTACTTTTTTAGATACTCTTGTTACTCCAAGCGAAACAAAAGAGAAAAAAAAGGGACTCTGGGCCAAATTGTTCAGTAATAAAAAAGATACCGAAAAGGCCGATTCAATTGAAACGGTAATTAAAAGAACCGAAATACAGGTTGATACAAGTTATCTTCCGCAGTCGGATAGTTTACTGCGAAGTTTGGAGAATATGTTATTGCTTGCGCAGGCAAAAGAACAGCTTAACAGAGAAATTGTTTCGAAAGAAGAATTACGCTTGGTTGAGGAAAATTCCATTATGTGGGATAAAATTAAAGTGTTATTGCAGCAGTTAGAAGATGAACGTTTGGTACAATTAACTAAAGAATCGGATAAAGCCAAACAAATAGCTAATAACTCAATATTTGTGATATCTGTAATCATTATTGTTGGCTTTGTGCTGGGAATTCTTTTTATCATTTTTATTTTAACCGATCTTACAAAAAGTAATTATTACAAATCGGAACTTATTATTGCCAAAAGAAAAGCTGAAAAATTAGCCAAGGTAAAAGAGGAATTTTTGGCTACCATGAGTCACGAAATCAGAACACCATTAAATGCTATTATTGGTTTTACCAATCAGTTAAGTAAAACATTTTTGCATGAAAATCAGCGTAACTTTGTTGATATTTTAAAGAGTTCATCGAAACATTTACTCGGCTTGGTAAACGAAATTCTCGATTTATCGAAAATTGAAGCTGGTAAATTAAATATCGAAAGCATAAATTTTAATCCGAAAAGTTTAGTGACTGAAGTTTACGATTTGTTAAAAGTAAATGCTGATAATCGAAATTTGGAGTTTACAATTTATTTTTCGGGAGATGAGAATAGTATCCTAAAAAGTGATCCGTTTCGTATTAAGCAAATTTTATTAAATATGGGATCTAATGCCATAAAGTTTACAGAAAAAGGTTCCGTGAAAATTGTGGCCTCCCTTGTTCCTGAAGGAGATTTATATTTGTTTGAAGTTAATGTGGAGGATACCGGAATTGGAATTGCTGATGATCAGTTGAATACTATATTTGAGGATTTTAGTCAGGCTGATACTTTTTCGGCAAGAAAATATGGTGGCACAGGATTAGGTTTAGCCATAAGCCGAAGGTTATCGAAATTATTAGGGGGAGATTTATTTGTTCATAGTGAGTTGGGGAAAGGCTCATGTTTTACGCTTCGAATTCCTTTAAGTCAGGCTTCTGAAATAGTAGTTGAAGAGAGTTTTAAGGCGAATAGTGAGTTGTTGTCAGTAGTAAGCGAAAAACAATTTCTAATTGTTGATGATGATGATTATAGTTTATTGCTTTTGAAAACAATTTTTTCTGACTGGGAGCTAAAAGCAGATTTTGTAGAAGATGGAGAACAGGCATGGTCTTTAATTCAGGAGCAAAAATACGATATGGTTTTAACCGATATTCACATGCCTAAAATGGGAGGATTAGAGCTTTGCAGAAAAATTAGAACCCTGGAAAATTCTGAACAGGCAAACATCCCAATTATTGCTTTAACGGCTAATGTTAGAGAATCGGACCTAAAAGAATATATTGCCTCGGGTATGACCGAGTGTTTGGTGAAACCTTTTAATGAGAAAATATTAAACTCTATGCTTGCCGAGCTTTTATTGAAAAAGCCAAAAAATACTGAAAATAAGATTTTAGATGAGGATATTGAGGAGGATGAGGATTTGTATGATTTATCACAAATAGAACAATTTACATCCGACGATTCCGACTTATTTAAACAAATACTTAATCAATTTATATTTTCGGCAGAAGAGAGTTTGTATAAACTTAGACTTGCTTTCGATAAATCTGATTATTTAGAAGTGGGTTCGATTGCTCATAAAATGCTAGGCTCATTTACTCAGCTAAAAGTTGTTAACCTTATTCCACTATTAAAAGAACTGGAAGAGTTACTGCATAAAAAAACCGGAACAGTAGACGATCCGGATTATATATTGGAATTGGTAGAAGAATTGGAACAAAATTCTAAAATTGTAATTTCATCTATTAAAAGCGAAATGTCTGAATTGTAAAATTACTTGTCACATACTTGCCTTTATCATTTAAACTTCGATACCGTACTGTTTTATCTTGTTGTAGAGTGTTTTTCTATCGATATTTAAGAGTCTGGCCGCTTTCGATTTATTAAAATTAACTTTTCGTAGCGTGCTAATAATTAATTCTTTTTCGTTGGCTGCCTGAATCAATTTAAGATTCGATCCTTCTATAGTGGTATCACTTTGAATTTTATCATTCATTATCTCCATTGGTAAACTAACTAGCTCAACAATGTCTCCTTGAGTTAAAAGAACCGAACGACGAACAATATTACGAAGCTCTCTTAAATTACCTGGCCAGGAGTACGATTTAAATTTGTTAAGTACATCATCAGAAAATTGAGAAACATTCTTATTCAATTCATTATTCGATAAATCGAGAAAATAATTTGCAAACAATTCAATGTCTTCTTTACGGTTTCGAAGTGCAGGAACTGTTATTTTAAATTCATTTAAGCGATGATATAAATCTTCTCTAAATGCACCATTGTTTACCGATAAAGCCAAATCTTCGTTGGTGGCAACAACGATTCTTACATCAACATCAACATCTTTATTGCTGCCTATTCTGCGTACTTTTCTTTCCTGTAAAGCCCGTAAAAGTTTTACTTGAATTTCGTAAGAAAGATTACCAATTTCATCTAAAAAAAGAGTGCCTCCTTTGGCAGCTTCAAACTGTCCTTCTTTATCGGTTATTGCTCCGGTAAATGAACCTTTTATGTGGCCAAACAATTCACTTCCAGCCAAGTCGGCAGACAAAGCACCGCAGTCTACAGCTACAAATATTTTGTTGTTCCTTTTGCTCTCAGAATGAATTCTTCTTGCAGCAATTTCTTTTCCAGTTCCACTTTCTCCTTCAATAATTACCGACATATCGGTTGGGGCCACCAATTTTATGTATTGATCAATTTGAAGAGAGCTAGGACTTTCGCCACGAACAAAATCGATAACAGGTTTTTTCTTTTTCTCGATTTTTTTAGGTGCTTCGTGTTTTTCTTCTGCTTTTTCTAATGCCGAGTGAATTAATAATAATATTTCATCGGGATTTAAAGGTTTTGTGACATACTCAAAAGCACCCATTTTAATGGCACTAACAGCGGTTCTAATATCAGCATAAGATGTCATTATAATTACTGGTACGCGAGGATGAATAGCCTTAATTTTTTGCAGTAATTCAAGGCCATCAAAATCGGGCAAACGAAAGTCGCTTAATACCAAATCGAAGGTTTCATTTTCCAATTTTTTGATCGCTTCTCCAGCTGAAAAAACGGTGTCGGCATCAAATTTTTTACGTTTAAGTAATCCCTGCAGCATTAGGCAGATGGTAGCATCATCATCGATAATTAGAATTCTCTTCATTTGGAATGATATTGTTGTTTTTGATATCTGTTTTTGTAATAGCCCATATTACAAGCCCTTCAATCAAAATTACATAAAAAGAGTGGATGAAAGAAGCGAAGCGGATTCTTTTATGAATTATTAAGTAATCGAAATTAGTTTCGTAAATCATTAAAGAATCCGGAACTTATATTTTAGAATTCTTTTTTTACATCAGGTAAAACAAAATCAAGTTGTTTCGCTACTAAATTGGCTTTTGCAACTCGTATTGATATTTTGTCGCCCAATTGATAAATCTTTCGATGATGACGACCTACAATGCAATAATTATCTTCATCAAACTCGTAAAAATCATCTTCTAATTCACGAATTGAAACCATTCCTTCGCACTTGTTTTCGTCTAATTCTACATAAAAACCCCATTCGGTAACACCCGATATTGTTCCTTCGAATTCCTGACCCAAATGTTCCTGCATGAACTCTACCTGCTTGTATTTTATTGATGCACGTTCGGCGTTAGCGGCTTTTTGTTCCATTTCGCTACAGTGTTGACAGAATTCTTCATATTTATCAGCATTTACCGATTTACTGCCACTAAGATATTTTTCCAGCAGGCGATGAACCATCATATCGGGATAACGACGAATAGGAGAAGTAAAATGTGAGTAGTGGTCGAAATGTAGTCCGTAGTGACCAATATTTACTGTCGAATATTCAGCCTTGGCCATAGAGCGGATTGCTAAAGTTTCCACTAAATTTTGTATGTTTTCTCCTTTTACCTGATGTAGTAAATCATTCATAGAACTCGAAATTGAGTTGGTATTCGAGGTTTTAATTCCGTATCCAAATTTGCGAATAAACTGATTAAAAGAGTTTAGCTTTTCAGGATTTGGTTGATCGTGAGTTCGGTAAATAAAAGTCTTTGCTTTTTTTCCTTTTGAGACTCTACCAACCGATTCGGCAACTTTTTTATTTGCTAAAAGCATAAATTCTTCAACTAATTTGTTCGAATCTTTCGACTCTTTAAAGAAAACACGAGTTGGTTTTCCTTTCTCATCAATTTCAAATTTAACTTCAAATCGATCAAAATCAATTGCTCCTTTTTTAAAGCGTTTTTCCCGAAGCAGTTTTGCAAGTTTATCCATGCAAAGAACTTCTTCTTTAAAGTCTCCTTCACCTGTTTCAATAATCTCCTGAGCTTCTTCGTAGGTAAATCTTCTGTCCGAATTAATTACGGTTTTACCAATCCAGGTATTTAGAACTTCGGCCTTACTATTCATCTCAAAAACGGCAGAGAATGTTAATTTTTCCTCTTTTGGGCGTAGCGAACAAACACCATTCGATAATCGTTCCGGTAGCATAGGAACAACCCTGTCTACCAGGTAAACAGAAGTGGCTCTATCGAATGCTTCCTGTTCAATTATACTTCCTTTTCGAACGTAATGAGTTACATCGGCAATGTGAACACCAACTTCCCAATTTCCATTTTCCAGAGTTCTTATTGACAATGCATCATCAAAATCTTTCGCATCATGCGGGTCGATGGTAAAAGTTGTAATATCTCTAAAATCTTTACGCAAAGCGATTTCTTCTTTGGTAATTTCATCGGAAATCTCTTCGGCCGCTGCATTTACTTTTTCGGGGAATTCATAAGGCAAATCGAATTCTGCAAGAATAGCGTGCATTTCAGTGTCGTTATCGCCAGGTTTTCCAAGTACGTTAATGATCTGGCCAACCGGATTTTTTGATTTTTTAGGCCATTCAGTTATTTGAGCAATGGCTTTATCTCCATTGTTAGCTCCGTTTAGTTTGGTAAGCGGAATAAAAATATCGTAAGGCATCTGTCTTCCCGAAGAAACCAAAAAGGCATAATTTTTTGATATCTCAAGAACACCAACGAATGTAGTTTTTTTGCGTTTAACAATTTCAACAACTTCTCCTTCGGGTTGTTTGCTTTTTTTGCGTGCATATAAATATACATTAACCACATCGCCATGCAAAGCTCGGTTTAGGTTCGCCTGAGAAACAAATACATCTTCATCTAAATCGTCGCACACAATAAAAGCTGCACCTCGGGCTGTCATGTCTACAGTTCCTGTAACATTCCCCATTTTCGATTTTAATTTAAATTTTCCGGTTGATAATTCATGAAGAAAATCAAGATCAATTAAATCGTATAATATACCAACGATTAACTGCTTAACTCCCATGTCTTTTATTTCCAGTAATCTGGATATTTGTTTGTAGTTGAAAGTTTTATCCGGATTATTGCTAAAAATTCCTACAATTAATTTTTCCAGGCTCTTACGAGAATGTCTCGGACCTGATTTTTTATGTTTTTTTGTCATTTTTTTAATCTATGTTAAGATTGCTGTGAAAACAGACTTCCATTTTAATTTATGAATAATATTTGTAATTCGACCGATATCTGTCTTAATTAAACTTTAAGAAATTTCGATGTGATCGGAATTTATCGTTGGAAGTGCTTTTCAAAAATAATTTAAGTCAATATAAATAGCCTTTTCTTTATTGTTTTTAATTTGATTTTTTCAATCTATCCCAGAGAGCAGGTATTAAGGATAGGCTAATCTTGTTGATGAAGAAATCTAAAACAAGGATATTGGATAGAATATTGTAACGGTGCAAAGATACAAGAAGGAAACTATATAGACAATAAAAATCGTGAAATATGAAAAAAACGATATTGATTTAGTTTGTATTTAATGTTAAATGCATCATTAAAATCAACTTTAAGTGTGATAGTTTACAAAAATAGAATTGTCTTTTGGTATAAAAATAGCTTCTATAAAGGGGCTATCTATCAGAATTATAAAGTTATTAGTGCGATTATTTATTCTGTGAAATAATTTTTTATAATTTTACATCCCCAATACAAATTCGAAATATTTTAACGGATATGGAAAACAAGCTATTCATATATAATACACTACATCGGAAAAAAGAGTTGTTCGAACCCATTAATGCACCACATGTTGGTTTGTATGTATGTGGTCCTACAGTATATGGCGATGCGCATTTAGGACATGCTCGCCCGGCAATTACTTTCGATTTATTGTTTAGGTATCTTACTCATTTAGAGTATAAAGTGCGTTATGTGAGAAACATTACCGATGTTGGTCACCTGGTTAACGATGCCGATGAAGGAGAAGATAAAATTGCTAAAAAAGCAAGATTAGAGCAGCTGGAACCTATGGAAATAGTTCAGTACTTTACCGATCGTTACCATAAGGATATGGATGATTTGAATGTTCGTATGCCAAGTATCGAGCCTCGCGCATCGGGACATATTATCGAACAGATGGAGGTAATAGACCGATTACTGGAAAATAATTTTGCTTACGAAAGTAACGGATCAATTTATTTTGATGTTGAGGCTTACAGCAAGAAATATGAATACGGTAAATTATCGGGACGTAAGATAGAAGACTTAATCGCGAATACTCGCGAGCTTGCAGGTCAAAGCGAAAAGAAGAATTCTTTCGATTTTGCTTTGTGGAAAAAAGCAGCTCCCGAACATATTATGCGCTGGCCTTCGAAATGGAGCGATGGTTTTCCGGGATGGCACCTGGAGTGCTCGGCAATGAGCCAAAAATATTTAGGTGCCGAATTCGATATTCATGGTGGTGGATTGGACTTACAATTTCCGCATCACGAATGTGAAATTGCACAATCGACAGGAGCTTATGGAAAAGAAGCTGTAAAATATTGGATGCATAATAATATGATTACCATTAACGGACAGAAAATGGGAAAATCATTAGGTAATTTTATTACCCTTGGGACCATGTTTTCTGGCGAAAATGATGTATTGGAGCAGGCATACAGTCCAATGACTGTTCGTTTCTTTATGCTTCAGGCTCATTATCGTAGTCCGCTCGATTTTTCTAACGATGCTTTAAAAGCTGCAGAAAAAGGATTCAAGCGATTGATGACTGCTATTGCAAGTCTAGATAAAATTCAGGCTTCAGATTCATCAAGTGTTTCGGTTCAGGATTTAAAAAGTAAAAGTTACGATGCTCTTAACGACGATTTAAATACACCTATTTTAATTGCTCATTTGTTCGATGGCGTTAAAATGATAAATTCTTTGCTTGTTGGAAAAGAGAAAATTACAGCAAGCGATCTGGAATCCTTAAAAACACTATACCGATCTTTAGTTTTTGATGTTTTGGGATTAAAAGATGAGGGCGACGAAGAAGGCGACAATGAAATGCTGGATAAGGTAATTTCTTTGCTTCTTACAACCCGAAACGAAGCTAAAAAGAATAAAGACTGGGCTACAGCTGATAAAATAAGAGATGAGTTAACCAATTTAGGCATCGCGGTAAAAGATACTAAAGATGGTTTTGAATGGGAAATCATAAAATAATTGAAACTGTCCTAAGTAATTGGGACAGTTTTTTATTTTTTAGCTAAATTTATCTATCACCATCGTAATTGATCTTATAAAAAACAATCCAATGAAATTCCAGATTTTAATACTTCTATTTTCTTTTTTTCTGGCTTACGGATGCAACGGAAAAGGTTCTGGCTCTGACAAACCTGCTAATAATGTATCAGAAAAACCTGCTGCGAAAGTTATTGAGTATATCAGTAGTATGCGTTTAAAATCGCCACATCGAGGTGATATGTTTACTTATGGAGATGAAATTAATGTGCTAATGCATGCGAAAAAACGAGCTGGTGATATTGATTCGGTCCAATTAATAGGTGATGGAAAATTAGTTTCTACATTAAGCAAAAAACCCTGGGTTTGGAAATGGATTCCTGAGAAAGAAAACATGGGCAGACATAATTTAAAGCTAATGGCATATCACGAAAGTGGAGAAATTGGATTATTAACTACTCATGTTAATTTAAAATCGAATAAAGCTCCAGATGAATATTCTTTTGAGATTATAAAATCGTATCCTCACGATAAAAGAGCTTATACTCAGGGTTTGTTTTATCGCAAAGGTTTTTTATACGAAGGAACAGGTCGAAATGGAGAATCAACTCTTAGAAAAGTTAAACTAGAGAACGGAGAAGCTATTTCTGTTAAAGGATTGGAACAGCAGTATTTTGGTGAAGGAATTTGTTATTCGAACGGAAAAATTATTCAGTTAACCTGGAATTCAGGAAAAGTATTTGTGGTAAATCCTGAAACTTTTGAGCAAGTAGATTCTTTTGAGCCAAACACAAGCAATAATCAGGGATGGGGAATAACAGCAAATAATAATGAGTTGATTATATCGGATGGAACCAATTTGTTAACTGTTCTGGATGCTGAAAATTATAGTAAAAAGCGGATTATTGAAGTTTATGACAATGCAGGAATGCTTACCAATTTGAATGAATTGGAATATATCAACGGTAAAATTTATGCCAATGTATGGTTAACCGATCGAATTGTGATTATTAATCCGGAAACGGGAAAAGTAGAAGGGAATATTAATCTTGAATCGATTTTAAAACATTCGGAGAAGAGTAAGTTAAATCATGATGAGGTTTTAAACGGTATTGCCTGGGATTCGGAAAACGAAAGATTGTTTGTTACTGGTAAACATTGGTCTAAATTGTTCGAGATTAAGATTGAAAAAAAGTAAAAACTAGTCTTCGATATCTAAATTGCCCTTTCGTTTTTTAAAGAAGGAGTTTTTAGAGTTGCGCAGACCTTCGTAGGAATCCAGAACACCCTTTACGCTGCCAACCAGTACTTTTGCTTCAACCATAATGGGAATTCGGTTATTGTCGTTGCTAAGCCAAACAGTCATATCTTCGCCGCCTTTAAACATTGTACCTTCTACCAATAGTGGCGAAAATTTAAGGCACTCAAACCGTTCTCCCGATTTGGTTTTAATAATATCTATGCCGCGGTAGCGAATATATAGGGAGTGTATTTCGTTGTCAATAAGCATAGAGATAGGAATTTTATCTCCCTTTTTGTATTTGGAAAAATTAAGATTACGAACGTAGTAGGCTATCGATAAAATATCGAAAGTGCAAGCTTTGTTTTTAAGAGTATCATGTTTTACAGGCTTTTCTCGTTTCTTAATTTTAGAGAATATTGTACTGTCATTATTATTAAACCAATACTCATGATGAGCATGATATTTTGCCTCATGAGTACGTCTGTCGAAATACATTGGAGCAAGAGTCTCCATTTCGGCATAGGCCGTAAGTGTATCTCTTAAATGAAAAAACCAATCAAAAGCCTTAAGATTTTTTCCAGTTCCAGAAAACAGAAATGCATTTTTGTTTTTATAGGTACTTTTTTCAACACTTAAATTAACCTCGCCTGCAGCTACCCAAATAAATCCCCAGTTGTAATATCCGCGAAAGCTAAGCTTTTCACCTTCCCGAAATGCGAAATTTTTTTCGATACATTGTGCCAACGCACGATTCCCCGTTGCCATTGGCAATAGCAGAATAAATAGGAATACATATTTTATTCCAAGTGAGGCTACCAGTTTTTTTAACAATGCTTTCTATTTTTCCTAATTATTTATCTGCTTACTTGTCCAATTTTACTTTCAATAGCTTCTACTTTAGTTTTCAGGCGATTGTTTTTCCCTTTCTGAATATCGATATTCATTGTAGAGTATACACGTTTTGAATCTTCGCTTAAAATATTGTAAGAACGATTCACGATATCAAGAGCCTCGGGTAGGGTATCAGTCTCAATTAAAGTACCCATTGCAGTAAGCTGGTAATTAACACCGCTTTCGCGGATTAAGTTGATCACTTTGCTTACTTGTTTACTTACGCTATCGCCTTTATCAGTTGGGAATATGGCAAATTCAAGAAGTACAGACATATCTTTATTTTTTAGTTTTTTTACGTTTCATATTTTTATCAGATTTCTTCTGATCTTCCTTATCATGATCATGCTCGTGTTCTTTTTCTTCTTTCTGAAAAATAAATTCCGATTCCGAAGGAATTACTAAATCTTCATCAACTTCCCAATTCGATCTTATTTTTATTTCTTTTCTGAAGAAATAAACCTGCTCAGGCTGAATTCCTTTCTCGTAGTTTCCAGTATCCCAAATGCCATTGTCATTTGTATCCTCAATAATCTTAATAATATAGGTTTTAGGATATACAAAGTCGAACAAAACAGTTTGATTGGATTTTATTTTTTGAGTTTGTGATATTTTTTCACTTTTTCCACTTTCTAACAATTGTACCAGAGTAGGTGTTTTTACTCCAGTAATATTTAGGAATAATTTACCATAGTATTCTTTTTCCCGGGTTGTTATTTTTCCTTCAAACGAATCGCTGTATAGTCCGTAAACATTTTGAAAAGCAGTAGAATCGGCAAGTAATTTGTATTGAGTTTCTGGTTCCCATTTGGTAATCAGATTATATTGTAATAAGTTTTTAGGATCTTGCTCAAGCGAGAATTTTGCAGGAATTTCTACCGTATCTTTCATTTGAAAGAAATGAATACTATCCATATTTATGTTTGCCAATGGTTCTTCAAAAGTAATTGACAGGAATTTATTAAGATCTTGTGTAGAACTGGTCTTTACTTTAAATTGGTAAGTTGGCTTTTTAATTTTTGTTTGTTTTTTCTTCTTTTTAGTCTTGCCTTTGCCTTTTGTTTGTTTTGCCTTTTTTGGATCCTTAAAATTTAATTTTACGGTATCCTTAAAGTTCACTAATGCTCCAGTGGTGTCGGTTTTAAAATATTGTAAAGCAGCCAGTAAAGTGTCTCGTTTATAAATACTCGAATCAATAATCCAATACGAAAGAGTGTCCTTAGTTTTGTTTTCCTGTTTTAAAAACCAATTTTTATTTTCATTTACATCTATAAAATCAATTTGTAAACTATCGCTTCTCCTGGCATTAAATTGGAAATCAAGTTTTTCTCTTCGGCTTCGTTTGTAGTCAGTTAAATATTGCAATGTGTTTTCTTCCTCGAACATTCTTATTTGAATATTGTTTGGTTCTAGTGCAGTAGCTTCTTTAACAACAAGAGAGTCGTTTCCAATAGAGTCTAATTGTTCAAATCGGTGAGCTGTAGGCACAATTAATTCATCGAAATATCCGATAGCTTCTCCAGGACCATTGTACAGGTAATCTTTATTGCCATCAACAATTGCAAACAATTTATAAGTACCCGATTGTAAGTTGTTAAGTTGAAAATAACCAGCAGAATCGGCTAAAGCAATATAATCGGGAATAGTTGTTAAAGGTACAGAATCGTGAGTGTTTAAGTATGCCATCACCATCGAGTTCGCTAGAGGAAGTTCATCAAAAGCATTATTAACTTTTCCTTTAATACTTAATGAGTCTATTGATTCGCCAGTAGAAAATACAAATTGATACTCTCCCAATGGATTTCCTTCGTTGTTATCAACTATGCCAGTTCCAAAATCTATGGTATAAGTTGTATTTTTCTTTAACTCTTCTTCAAGTTTTACGTATATAGATTTTCCCTTTAGTTTTACCGAAGGAGTTTTTTTGAATGGTGGCGAAATCACAAAGTTTTCACTGATCTTTTCTAATTTCACGAATTCGTCGAAGAAAATTTCTATTTTCCCACCTTTAAAATTTAGTGCAAAATTTTCCGGTTCAGTTTTTACAACTTTCGGAGGAGTTTTATCTAAAGGGCCTCCTGTTGGGTAACCCTGATTTGCACAAGAATATATAAAAGCTGTAATTGCTAATCCAATAAGGATATTAAAAGCTATCTTTTTCAATTTGATTGGTTTTGATAATTGATATTTGGAAACAAAATTACAAAGTTTCAAAACAAAAATAAGTTAATAAAACAAAAATGGTTAATTCAACTGCATTTTCGACTGAAAACAGACAAAAAATATTGGAAGAAGCTACCGGTAATGAGTATGATTTTATTTTTACCAAATGTGGATTTAAAGAAGCCTTATTTACTTTAATTGCTTCTGGATTAGGTTTTAAGTGTGCAATGTTTTGTGAGAATGACTTTGATATTGAACTACATACTGTTGTAAATACAAAGGATGTGAGTAAAAAAACAATTCAAATTTTACGAAATAGTTTTCCTCACCTTATACTACCAGATGAATATTTACACATTCGAAAATCTAAAAACAGATTAAGCGAATTGTTTTCTAACTCGATAAAGTATAAAGATATACCGCGATATGAACCGAATTTACAATTAAGTTCAGAATCATCGGTGGGCATCGATAAAGAATTCAAGATAAATTCGAATCGATTGTTAATGTCTTTTATAAAATCGGCTGTTAATAATGGAGTTACGATTTTAAATTATACTTCTGTTACAACCAATACTAGTAACGAAATTATTGCTTCTGACCTCTTAAAACCAAATAATAGTGGTTATGCATTACAATATAAGCACCTGCTTAATTTTGATAATGCCGGTCAAACCGATGAAAAGGAGGAGCTATACATTCGATTAAATAAGAAAGACTTGTATCTGAAAAGAAGTTTTAAATTTTATGTGGATAATGAACTGGTTAGGTTGATTCGATATCAGGATTATTTTTTATTGATCTGTGAACATAGTAATCAAACAACTAACTTTATTGAAACAGTTTTAAAAGAACTGAGCTCTTTGCTTAAGGAAGACATTTCTTTTAATTTGGATGATATTATATCTACAGATTTAATTTCGATGCGGAATAGTTCAAATTTAAAGGATCAGCTGCTTTTAACAGAGCAATTTGTGAAGCAGTTTTTAAGTATATCATCATCCGATTTTACCGATCGCCTGCATAAGATACCTGTTGTCGATTCTAATTTTGAAGGCAGAAAAGAAATTCAGGAACTAATTGAGTTTGCCGATTTTAAATTTGATGAGGCAAAGCAAACTGGTATTCATCCAATTTCTTTTAAGAATATATTTTATCGTTTTGGTTCGGAAACAGAAATATTAACCGAATTGGCTTATGAATGGAGAGGTAAATATGGTCCGGGAGAAAAATTATGGCAGAATGTGCAGTTGTGGTATTTATACAATAACGAAATGATTTGTAATATGAATGACTATTATGCCAGAATCCATTCCCGAAATAATGAATATAAATTAGATTTACTTATAGATGAAGAGGTAATGAATACTTGTTTATTTGTTTAAAATCAGCTTGATATATGCTGTAGAACATATTTATTTTTTATTATACCTATAATTAGGTATTGTACAGCGTGTTTTATGTCTTTACTTTTGTTTCGAAACAGATCATAAGAGTGCGAAACACGAATGAACAGAATTTTAAAATATAAAATTGCCATACTTAGCATATTGCTGCCAGCCATGATATTGCTGGCGGGTAATGCTGTTTTTAACTGGCACGTTCATAAGTCTTCCGATGGTAACTTAATTGTTCATGCTCACCCTTTTCATAAAACAGGGAATACTCAAAGTTCGAGCAATCATAACCATAGCGCACAAGAATATTTTTCGATTCAGCATTTTACCAGTTTTTTCTTTGTTCTAGCTGCATTTTTGTTTGTAAGCTTATCTTTAGGAAAAATAATCGAGGTTTCGAAAGTATATCATTACCATGTAAAAAAACGTCTGTTAGCCACTCTTTTACCTAACCGGGCTCCTCCGGCATTGGCTTAACATTTTTCATTTTCAGACTTCTAATACTTTATAGGAGTTTAAAATTTTGCTTACATAAATAATTGGG
Organism: Marinifilum sp. RC60d5; assembly: GCF_052400665.1. NCBI lineage: Bacteria > Pseudomonadati > Bacteroidota > Bacteroidia > Marinilabiliales > Marinifilaceae > Marinifilum > Marinifilum sp. RC60d5. The sequence goes on along the minus strand of NZ_JBQTGK010000016.1, from coordinate 11,950 downwards.
GTGGACTTAAGTTATCATTCTTAATATTATGTATGTATTTCTTTTGTAATACAACCAAATAACAAACAATAAAATCTAAGTAATGAGAAATTTAACTCATCTGCTTATCAGCATATTTATGTTGGTGGGTATGTGTAATTCTGTGTTTGCCGAAAATCTTAGGGCAAGTATTAAAGGAAAAGTAATTGATGTGAATAGCAAGGAACCTATTCCTTATGCAAGTGTTGCTATAGAAGGTTCGGCTATTGGAGCGGTTACCAATTTTAATGGCGAATTTGTAATAGATAATGTACCAATGGGACATTATCATGTAATAGCAACATGTGTTGGCTATAAAATAAATATAAAAGAATGTGATTTAAAAGGAGGAAAGAATGCTGCTATCGATTTTAAAATCGCCGAAGATTTTATTGGATTAGATCAGGTAGTGGTTACTGCCGATAGAAATAATATACAGCGTAAAGATGCACCTGTAGTTGTGAATTCAATATCTACAAAACTATTAGAGCAAACTTCGGCCGCTACTTTGGCCGATGGTTTGGTGTTTTCTCCAGGATTACGAGTTGAGAATGACTGTAACAACTGTGGATTTTCACAAGTAAGAATGAACGGTTTAGAAGGTCCTTACACACAGATATTAATTAATAGCCGTCCTATTTTTAGCGGATTAGCTGGTGTTTACGGATTAGAGCATATCCCTGCAAACATGATTCAGAGAGTAGAAGTTGTTCGTGGTGGTGGATCTGCTTTGTTTGGTGGAAATGCAATTGCCGGAACAATTAATATTATTACAAAGGATCCGGTAAGCAATTCTTTTAAAGCTGGATTAAAATATGGCTTAATTGGTGTTGGTGTCGATGATGCAGGAAGTGCAGCAAATGATTTTACTGCCGATTTTAATGCTTCTGTAGTATCTGAGGATCACAAAAGTGGAATTTTTATTTTTGGAATGAACCGTCAGCGCGACGATTGGGATGCGAACGAAGATGGATATTCTGACATGGTAAAAATTGAAAATTTAAGTGCTGGATTGCGAGCTTATCGTAGATTTTCCGATTTAAGTAAACTTACCTTCGAGTATCATATTGTTGATGAATACAGAAGAGGGGGAGATCAACTTAGTTTACCAGCTCATCAGGCAAATGTGGCAGAACAGGTCGAGCACAGAATTAATTCAGGAGGTGTTGTTTGGGATCAATACTTAAATGAAAACAGAAATAGTAAATTTTCAGTTTATGCTTCTGCTCAGCATATTGATAGAAAAAGTTTTTATGGAGCAGCAAGTATTAACGAGGATAATGGTACTATAATTCCCGATTTAAGTTCTTACGGTAAGACCAACGATTTGGCTGTTTCAGTTGGTGCTCAGTTGCACACTACAGCAGAAAACTTGTTATTTTCGCCAGCAGATCTCACTTTTGGTATTGATAATACTTATAATAAACTAAAAGACGATAAATTAGGTTATTATGATGTGATTGACCAAGCTTTTGTTCCAACAACAAACATTGCCGATCAGAAATCAAATACCATAGGAGCTTTTGCGCAGAGTAAATGGGATTTAGGATTCGTTAATTTTTTGTTGGGAGTGAGAATGGATTCTTATGATATTAAAAATGAGGAAAATGGTGAGGAGAATTCGAATACGGTATTTAGTCCTCGTGCAAATATTCTTTTTAAATTATCGGAACCAACTCAGTTGCGCTTAAGCTATGCTCGCGGATTTAGAGCTCCTCAAATCTTTAATGAAGATCTACATATCGAAGCATCTGGCGCAAGAAGAATTATTCACGAGAATGATCCGAACTTAAAAGAAGAAAGCTCGAATAGTTTAACGGCATCATTAGATTTTACTAAAACCATAGGAAAAATTCAGACCTATTTATTGCTCGAAGGATTTTATACAGACTTAAAAGATCCTTTTGTAAGTGAGTTTAGTGATCCTGATAGCGATGGGAATGTGATTTCGCTAAGACGAAATGCTAATGGTGCAGTTGTGAAAGGTGCTAATATCGAATTTAAACTAGCACCTTCTTACAAGTTAGATTTTCAAATGGGTATGACTTTACAATCAAGTAAATATGATGAATTTATCGATCAGGGTGATGATGATAATGAACTTAACAGCTCTACCGATGAAATTTTAAGAACACCAGAGCATTACGGATATTTTGCCATGAACTGGAAGCCTAAGCATGAATTTACAGCTACTTTAAGCGGATCGTATACTGGTGAAATGAACATTATGCACCTTGCCGGAGGATTAGATGCTAATAATATTTTGATAGAAGAAGAAAGCCTGGTAAAAACTGATAATTTTATGGATCTAGGAATTAATTTTGCTTACCATTTCGATTTGGGTAGAGAGGTAAAGCTTCAGTTCGATTTAGGAGTGAAAAATATTTTTAATTCTTATCAGGATGATTATGATAGAGGTCCAAATAGAGACGCAAGTTATATTTATGGACCATTAAGTCCTCGAACAATTTATTTAGGTGTGAAAATTGGTAACTTTTAGTAGAAAGTTTCTACAATAATATATTGTAGCCAATAGGCTTAATCTAACGGGATATCCTTCTTTTTAAGAGGTTTATCCCGTTTTTTTTTACTCAGTAAATTTAAATGGTATAAAAATTGAAATTATCTGTTTTGATAGTTAAAAATATAAGAGTTAAACAAATGTGAATCAAAGAATCTTATTTTAAAAAAGATAAGTAAATTTGCACGAAAGTATAAAATCAGATAGAATTATTAAAGTATCATGGAAAACGAAAAAAAAGATAAAATTTATAAAGGAGTATTAGTTGGCCTTGGAACAGTTTTATTGATTGTTGCTGTAATGTATTTTATGGAACATCGCGAAAACAAAAGATATATAGGTGAAATTACGACAGAGAAACTTGGTTTAGAGAATGAATTAAAACTACTTTCTCAGGATTATGATTCTTTGCAAACGAGCAATGATACGCTTAATGTTCAACTGAAAATGGAGCAGGAAAAAATTGCTGAATTATTAGATCGCATGAGGGTTTTTCGCAATAATTCTTACGCCGAAATTAATAAGTACAAGCGAGAATTAGGAACACTAAAAGGTGTATTAAGAGATTATATTGTGCAGATTGATTCGCTGAATACCCGAAACCAGTTGCTCACTGCCGAGAATAGAAAGGTGAAAAAACAAATTAGCTGGGTGAAGGAGCGAAACGAGAAATTACAGGAATCAACCGAAAATATGAAAGAGGTAATTAGTAAAGCTTCTGCTCTCGATTTAGTAGACCTTACTTGTTATCCGATTAATAAAAAAGGGAAAACAGTTAAAAAAATATCTAAAACCAAAAAGTTAAAATCTAGTTTTACAATTCAGAAAAACATTACAGCATCAACAGGAGTAAAAGAAATTTTTATTCGTTTAACACGTCCCGATGAAGTTGTATTGGGAAATCCACAAAATTTATTGTTCGATTATGAAAATACTAAATTGGTATATTCTGCTAAACGTGAAATAGATTTTGAAGGAGATGCACTCGAAGTGGCTATTTTTTGGGATAACGATGGTAGTTTAATTGCCGGAGAGTATAAAGTAGATGTATTTACTGAAGGAAATCACATTGGAAATGCAACATTCCTGCTAAAATAAATTATTATAGATATATAAAAAGAGCTTGTTAGAAATGACAAGCTCTTTTTGCATTTGTTAGTGTTTATTTAAATATCGTTCTCGATCCAAAAGCTCTAAATCCAACAAGAATAGATACGCAACCACTTTCCAGTTTCGTTTTATTACTGTTTTCTGGAACTAAAATCCGAATTATAAAATCATCGGTACTTTCTACCATAAAATCCCATAATTCAATAAAATCTTCATCGGAATTGTCGTAAAGAAGATTGTAGTCGGTATCGAAAAGCTGAAATTGTAATTTGTCTAAATTAGCTTCCCCTTTTACCAAAATTCTATATTCCTGATCTTTATAAAACGTAAGTTGTAATTCTGCAGTTTCTCCTTGAGATAAAACCGCATTATTAAGCTGACCATTAAAAGTATATGGTGATAAAAGAGGAATACATTCCTTTTTCGTGTACTCATTACATTGTGCAAAACCATGTCCTGATAAGCAAAATACAAAGAGTAGTAATATTGTATATTTAGTTATTTTCATCTATATCAAGTTTTAGATCGAACAATTATAATTCGGTTAGTCTGGCTCTAATACGATTATTTATTTCTGTAATTTCTTTAATGGTTTTATTCGAGGCCTTAAGAGTTATTTTATTGTGGATAACTGTTTTGCCATTTTTCGATTTTAAATTTGCCGGAGTTTTTTTAACCTGCTCAATTTCACGAAACTTAGAATCTAACTTTTTTAAATCAGGTAAAATGCTAATTATTTTAGGGTTGTTGCGATACTGATTTAATAAGCCAATAAGATTTTTAACAGAATATTTTTGTTGCGAAATTAAATCGATCATTTCCTTCTTAGGGTTTTTTAAATCGATAATATTGGTTGCTAAATAAAGTGTTTCTATCCAACCTCCAAAAACAATTAGAGCTGCGGTTCCACCTCTTTGATTTTCCTTTAAATAACTATCCGATTTAGTAAATGTTTCTGATATAATATTTAGCAGTGAATCCTGATTTTCGATATTCTCTTCTACTCTGCGGGCTGTTTGTTTTTCCCGTTCTTCAGGTATACCTAGTTCGCGCGTAAACTTTTTTATTACTGCTAAATATCTGGCTGCATCCTGAAATTGTTCATAAATACGAATGTAACTTAAATCGGCACCATAAATTCCAATATTTATTGCCATATCCGATTGTGATAAATAATTATCGGAGTTATTTACCGAATTCATTAAATCAGGTTGATATGGAAGATCCATTTCTTTCATAATTTCAGTTACCTCGATAGGACTTGGAATATTATAAAATAGATTTTTTACAGTTCCAATTTTTTGAATTTTATCCTTGCTGATTTCACTTTCTTTTTCTTTTACAGACTTGTTATTTTGACAAGCACAACATAAAAGAGAATTAATGAAAATCAGTAAAAAACTAATTATTTTAATAGATGTTTTAAACATAATTATCGAATTTACTCTTTGTAACATTTACGCATTAAACCTAAAGTTATATTTTTATACATAACTAACAAACAAAAATCTAATATATCGGCACTTCTGTAAAAAACTTTCAGAAAGCAGAAACAATTGGTCTTTATAATCGTAAATTGTAAGTTAAGTAAAGGAAAAATGTTATGAGAATAGGTATATTAATTGGCCGTATAGGTGGAGTTGATGGGGTTGCATTGGAAACTGAAAAATGGATTAAAGTATTTCAAAAAATGGGACATGAAGTCTTTACTTTGTCAGGTCAGTTCGAAGAAAGAAAGCTTGATTCTAAATGGGAGACCTTAGTTTCTGAGATGTCATTTTTTTCGCCAGAAGGTTTTTGGGGGCAAAAAAAAGCTTTTCATTTTCCAGATAATAACTTACCAGAGCTTCTCGAGCACATTCATTTTTACGAAAAATTAATTTGCGATAAAATTACCGATTGGGCAAGAGATAAGAAGATTGAAGTTCTTGTTTCAGAAAATGCATCGGCACTGCCTGCTCATTTAGAAATGGGACTGGGAATTAGAAAGGCGATTATAGAACTCGATTTACCAACTATTACTCATGATCATGATTTTCATTGGGAGAGAGGCTCAAGGTATTTGTCGCCATATCCTGAAATTAATAAAATTGTTGATGATAATTTTCCTTTGCGTTTGCCTAATGTGTTTCATGCAGTAATTAATACCTATGGTAAAACAACTTTAAGTGAACGGTTTAATCGAAATTCTATTGTTGTTCCCAATGTCATGAATTTTGATTTGCCTTTTGGAGATATAAATAGTTCTAATATCAATTTAAAGCAAAATTTAGGCCTTCAAAAAAATGATTATATTCTCGCTCAGGTTACCAGAATTGTGCGCCGAAAAGGCATTGAAACGGCTATTCGATTGATTCAGATGCTGGAGGATAAACATGCTAAATTGGTAATTACTGGAAATCATTCCGACGATGAAGGAAGTTTGTATTATAACGAGCTGATGGATTTGATACATGAACTTAAATTAGAGGGACAAGTTCTGTTTTCTTCACATATTATAAAAAATTACCGACGACAAATTCCCGGAAGTAATGCTTATTCATTATCGGATGCCTATGCTCATGCAAAAGCAAGTACTTATTTTAGTACTTATGAAGGTTTTGGAAATGCTTTTATCGAATCGGTTTTGGCTAAATGTCCTGTTTTTGTGAATAATTATAAGCCTGTTTATTGGCCCGATATTGGCAGCAAAGGCTTTAAAACGGTTATGCTCGAAGATAATAATATCACCAATAAAACTTTAGCAGATATGAAAGAAATTATTCATAATGAAAAGCTGAATCGTGAAATTGGTGAATTTAACTATGAACTTGGTAAAAAACACTTCTCTTTCGATACTTTAGAAGAAAAGTTAACAGAATTACTTGATTTGGCTGTTAAGTATAAATCTTAACTGCTAATTTGAGTTTTAAAGCCTGCAGCTTCAACTTTTTTTGCAATTTCCTGTAATTCTTCCAATCCGATTTTTTCCAGATTATCGCTTGGAGTATCGCGCGATATGGTATAAATCATGACTTCTTTAGGCTGAATTTTATGCAAATGTTTAATCCATTCACTTATTTCATTTTCAGAGGTGTTATCAATAATATTTCCATTATATTCTCCTCTAATAAATAAGGTCTGAATAATTAAATTTCCTTCAAATTTTGATAAAAGATCTACAGTTCGAATCAAATCATATTTTCCTACTGGCTGATCTAATTTAAGAATAGTTTCTTCCGTACCACCATCTAATTTAAGGATATTGTCGTCTACTTTATTTAAAGCATTAAATACCGATTTTTTGTGGATGGTTGAAGCGTTTGAAAGTACTGCAATACGTGCCTTAGGAAATAATTCGTCTCTTACCTCAATTGTATAATCTATAATCTTATCAAATTCGGGATGTAAACTTGGCTCTCCATTTCCTGCAAAGGTAATTACATCGGGAGCTTCCTTATTGGCTTTCATTTCGCTTAATTTTTCTCTTAAGCGCTCTTTTACCTTATTTTTAGGGTGAAAACTTATTTTCTGATCTTTTTTATCGGGGTTCCAGCCGCATTCGCAGTAAATACAATTAAAACTACAAAGTTTACAATCGTTAGGAAGTAAATTAATACCTAAAGAAACTCCTAATCGTCTGCTTTTTACCGGACCAAATATAATTTTATCGAAAAGAAAAGTTGCCATATCTTATTTTATTTAGTTGGCAAATTTAGATAAAATACCGGTTTGAGCTTAGAATTCACATGAAAATTAAAGAAGTACTTTTAATAGGCTATTAATGCTAAGTTTTTGATTTTTAAAATCCATCCCCGAAATTAAATTTAAACCTGGTTTTTTACCAATTTCCAGGCTACCTAATTCCTTACTTAAGCCTAAGTATTTTGCCGGATTTAAACATCCCCATTTTAATAAATCTTCTAAATTTATATTTTGGTTTTTTTCTTGTATTGCTTTTAATTCTTCAAATACCGATAGTTTCTGATGGGTCCCTAACGAGCCAGTTCCCACGCAATATCTACTGGAAAATTCAGACTTATTTGTATTGCAATTGCCACTTGTATATCTATTAATAAGAATAGGCGAATCGGTATCTTGTAAATTTATATTCGCAAAAACATTAAGTTCAGAAAATAATGTTGAGAAGTCGATGTTTTGAAATAATACATTCGATTTAGCTTTTTTGTCTGCATAATTCGATTGAGGCAAAATATCGGCAGCTCCTTTTGTTCCAAAAGCTTCTAAATGATTTATTCCTTTTTGAGTAGAATTAATATCAGGATTTAATTCAGATAGTTTATTGGTAATATTGTGAATGAAATTATTATCCAGGCAATCGGAAAAATTGTTTTGAGTAAAGGAACTCCACGATAACATACAAAATGCATCAACGAAGCCAGGAACAATTATACCTCCATAAAATTCCAGATCCTGGATTTCTTGTAATTTTCCTTTTGTATCTATTATATCAATAATACGATCGGTATCATCCAGAATAATAATACCATTTTTTAAAGGTTTGGAAACAAGAGTGAAAATATAATTTGCAGTTATTTTTCTCATTTCATTTCAAATCTTAGTGCTTCGTGATTCAAATGTTTTTGAATTTCCTTTTCCAATTCAATACTATCAGGCTTTATTTCAGGATTATAAATCATAATATCTTTAATTTCATATTCCTGTGTAAATTGAGGTAAGTCATTATCCCAGTCCAAAACACTTCCTCTTAGTTCGGTGTAGGTTGTATCGGGATATTCCAATTGAATACTGTAGGTTTTGAATATGGAGTCTTTTATAATTTCAAGAGGTTCAAAATGTACTTCCTGAGGGCCATTTATTGTGTCTTTTTTCCAAAAATAAGCTGTCATCTTAGTATTTTCAGATTGATCTTTTTCCGAAATTTTTATTCGAGCTGATATGGTATAAATTCCTTTTTGATTAACAGGAATTATAAAATTGAAGCGTGGTTTCCCATTTTTAGGAACAATCCAATGATCTTTCTTTTTCCAAAGGTTTACAGTATCCTGTTCTAATTTGGCATTTTTAATATCAATACGATATTTTGTTTCTAATCTGTTTAACGAATCGATTACAACATCATAAATTTTAGTAAAATTTTTTGTGTTTGCCGCATAGTAGGATATGCAGGAGTCAAATTCGACAGGAGTTAAATTGTATTTTTTGTAAATAGAATTGTAATAATAGCTTGGTCGCTGATTATTTCCCGCTCGGTAAATATTTTGAGCCGATAGTGTTCCATCGGCAATATGAATATCAATTAATAATTTAATGAATTCATTTTCGTTTAATTTAGGAGCCTCTTTTTTGTCATTACAAGAGGAAAAACATACCAGTAGGGCTATACTTATTATGAGAAGGAATTTATTCATCGAAAAAAGATTCTTTATTTATTGTAGGGCAAAGATATAAAACAGATCGATAAAGATTTAATTTGGAAGCTATCAGCTCGATTTTTTAATCTTTTTATACAATTCTGATGCAAATACAAAATCGTTTAAAGCCTGATTATCGGTATCGAAAATTTCATTTTTATTTCCTTCCCAGGCTTTGTGTCCTTTACTAATGAAAAGAATTTTTTCACCAATTTCCATTACCGAATTCATATCGTGAGTGTTAATAATAGTTGTCATATTATACTCTTTGGTAATTTCTTGTATTAAATTATCAATTACTATTGCGGTAACAGGATCTAGGCCTGAGTTTGGTTCATCACAAAACAGATATTTCGGATTTAAAGCTATGGCACGCGCAATGGCAACTCGTTTTTGCATACCACCGCTAATTTCGGCAGGGTACAAATGATTGGCATTCTTTATATTCACACGGTTCAAACAAAAATTAACCCTGTCAAGTTTCTCTGTATTGCTCATTTCCGAAAACATATCTAGTGGAAACATTACATTTTCCTCAACATTTAAAGAGTCGAAGAGTGCACCTCCCTGAAAAACCATGCCCATTTCTTTTCTTATTTCTTTTTTCTTTTTTAAATTAAATGAGGTAAAATCTCTATCGTTATAAAAAATATAACCAGAATCTACTTCATGCAATCCAATAATTGATTTTAGCAGCACGGTTTTGCCCGATCCACTTTGGCCTATTATTAAGTTGGTTTTTCCTTCTTCAAATGTTATCGAAATATCATTAAGGACTTTTAAATCGTTAAATGATTTATTTACGTTTTCAAGCCTTATCATTTTAAAAGTATTTGTGTTAAAATTAGGTTTGTTAAAAGTATAAGAATACTACTATTTACAACTGCCTTTGTACTTGCTTTTCCTACTTCTAGAGCTCCGCCATTTACATAATAACCATAGTACGAGGGAATTGCTGTAATTATAAAGGCAAAAACTACAGTTTTTATAAGTGAGTAAGTAATGTAATATTGAACAAATGAGTATTGAACACCATAAATATACTCTGATAATGGAACTGTTTCGCTTAAATATCCTGCAAGTAAACCTCCAAGAATACCCACTGTTACACTTAAAATATATAAAAATGGATTAATGAACATTGCTGCCACAATTTTTGGTAATATCAGATAACTGGCAGAATTAATCCCCATAATTTCTAATGCGTCAATTTGTTCGGTAACTCGCATCGATCCAATTTCTGATGCAATATTAGAACCTACTTTTCCAGCTAATATTAAGCCTACAATTGTTGAAGAAAACTCTAAAATCATGGATTCACGAGTGGTATAACCTACCAAATAATCGGGTAGAAAAGGGTTTAGCATGTTATATGCTGTTTGTAAGGAAATAACCGCTCCCATAAATAATGAGATGATAACGACTATTCCAATGGAGTTAATCCCTAGTTTATGGATTTCCCTGATAATTTGAATGAAAAATGATTTGTTTTTTTCGGGCTTTGAAATTACCAAAATCAGGAATCTTGAGAATTTACCTACGTGTTCGAACAAGTTCATACGGTATAATGTTTAGGATAAAATTACAAATAATTTGTTTACATTCTAAAGCTCTTTAATATTGTCGAAGAATCAGCAATCAATTTTTGAATTGATCTGAGATTTCTGTATTTTAGAATATCAAATTTTTATCTGCATATCATTAAAAATCAATATGGATACAAATAATTATTGTGTGATTATGGCTGGCGGGGTAGGAGCTCGCTTTTGGCCTTTGAGTAAAAATAACCGTCCTAAACAATTTTTAGATATTCTTGGTACCGGAAAAACTTTAATCAGACATACTTTTGAGCGTTTTGCTTCGATATGTCCTGTTGAAAATTTTTTAGTTGTCACTAATGCTATTTATAAAGATCTGGTTTTAGAACAGATTCCTGAAATAAATGAAAATCAGGTGCTTTTAGAGCCTTTACGAAGAAATACAGCTCCTTGTATTGCTTACGCAAATTTTAAGATTTTAAAAATTAACCCCAATGCTTCTGTTATTGTAACTCCTGCCGATCATTTAATCTTAAATGAAGTAAAGTTTCATACTGTTTTGTATGAAGGATTAGGCTTTGTTAAGGATAACGAAAAGCTGTTAACACTTGGAATGAAGCCTTCCAGAGCCGAAATAGGATATGGATATATCCAAGTAGGTAAAAAATATACTCCCGAAAGTGACAGTATTTTTCCTGTGAAAACATTTACCGAGAAACCTCATGCAGAATTAGCTAAGGTATTTTATGAATCGGGTGAGTTTTTTTGGAATTCTGGAATTTTTATCTGGTCATTGGCAGCTATTCACAAGGCTTTTGGGCGCTTTTTACCCGATGTAAATGCTTTGTTTAGTTCAATTATGAATGAGTTAGGTACAGATTCAGAACAAGAGGCTATTGATAAAATTTATCCTGAGTGTCAGAATATTTCAATCGATTATGGGATTCTAGAGAAAGCAGATAGTGTTTTTGTTTACTGTACTGAGTTTGGGTGGTCCGATTTAGGTACTTGGGGGTCAATGTATGAACACTCATCTAAGGATAGTAATCAAAATGCCGTTCAGGGTGATAATGTTATGGTTTATGAATCGAAAGATTGTCTAATTAATGTCAATAAAGATAAACTTGCGGTAGTTCAGGGGTTAAAGGATTATATTGTTGTTGATACAGATAAAACTTTATTAATCTGTAGAAGACAAGATGAACAGGAAATTCGAAAGTTTGTAAATGACGTTAAAATAGCTAAAGGTGAGAAATTTATTTAGTAGAAATATCATAGAAATAAAAAAGGACCTTTAAAGGTCCTTTTTTATAGTAGTATCCCATAAAGTGTGTAAGTAAAGTTATTCTGATTTTTTCGGAGCCTTTTTCTAGCTCAAGAAAAAAATT
>NZ_JBQTGK010000015.1:0-77772 GCF_052400665.1 Marinifilum sp. RC60d5 | reverse complement strand
TGGCAATCATTGTTGTAAGTTCATCTTTTAATTCATTAGCTCTTAGTTCTCCCTGTTCAGGTTCTGATTTTCTGTAATGCCAAACCAGAGAATAGTTTTTTTCTTCGATAAACGAGCCAGGAGTTCTATCAACAAAAGTTTCCAGACTTGGTCGGATACTTGGTTTCCATGTGTCATTTGCATTGGCAAGCATTTTCCATTCTTTGCCATATTTTTTAATCCAAACTCCATGTTCAACAATAAGGTTAATCTTATGACCTTCGAACCATGTTTCTAAACTTTTTCTGTCTCGTCCGCTAATAATTGTAATTATATTTTTCGGATCTTCTTCAAGTTTATATAGCAAGTCATGAAGTTCTTCATCGGGTTTGGCATCATTAGGATTCTTTTTAAAGCCTGTTAAAGTGCCGTCGTAGTCTAGAAAAATCGATCTTTTTTCAGCCGAATTGTATTCGCTTTTAATTTTTTCTAAGATCTTGGAATTTATTTTTTTAGCGTAGAATGAAAGTTGTACATTCTCTACTTTTTTTAATGATTTTACAAACTCACTTGCCCATTTAAAAACATCGTATCGTTTAATTCTATCTTGCAGATAGATCATACGTTCTCTTTGTTCATCCAAAGGCATGGTTAATGCCTGATAAATGCTATCGGCAATTTCGCCAGTATTGTTTGGATTAATCATTAAGGCTTCGCCCATTTCTTTGGAAACGCCTGCCATCTCGCTAAGAATAATAACGCCGGTTCTATTTGTTCTTGATGCTACGTATTCTTTGGCTACCAAATTCATACCATCGCGAACTGGAGTTACCAAAGCAACATCACATGAGCTGTACAATTCTATAAGGTTATCGAATGGTAATGATCGGTAAAAATACCATACGGGTGTGTAGTTAATATTTCCAAACCGACCATTTACATTTCCCACTAATTCATCAACTTCCTTTTTAAGATTAATGTAATGTTCAACTGTTCCCCGCGAAGGTACAGCCAACATAATCAGAGTTACTTTTCCGATAAATTCGGGATATTCCTCTAAAAATTTAGCAAAAGCCAGAAGTCGATTTGGTATTCCTTTCGAATAATCTAATCGATCGATGGAAAGTACTAGTTTTCGTTCAGGAGAAACCAGGAAGTATTTTTCTAATTCCCGATGAAGTTTTGATTTTTCTTGTAAAGGGCGTTGAAAAGTCTGGGTTGCTGCTTCGCGAAATTTATCGTAATCTATTCCCATAGGGAATGCATCTACAATAATAATTCTGTCTTCAATGTGTATTTCATTAAATGAGATTTCGTATCCCATTAATCTGCGAACACAGCTGCAAAAGTGTCTTTGATAATCAAAAGTATGAAAGCCGATTAAATCTGCTCCCAGCATACCCTGAATTAATTCTTTTCTCCATGGGAGAATGCGAAAAACTTCGAAAGATGGGAATGGAATATGAAGAAAAAAGCCTACTGTAACACCGGGCTTTTGTGATTTTATCATCTCCGGAACTAGCAATAATTGGTAATCATGAATCCAGATGGTATCTCCTTCTTCAAGTGTTTCTAATGCTTTGTCAGCAAATTTTTGGTTAACGCTAACAAAAGCATCCCATAATTCTGGTTCGTAATCGATGTATTGAGCGAAATAGTGAAATAAAGGCCATATTGTTCTGTTGCTAAAGCCATCGTAGTAAAGGTCAATCTCCTCTTTCGATAAGTGTACCGATACACAATCTTCTCCTTCTAGTTTTTGTTCAATGTTTTCTTTTAACTCATCATTTAATTCATCGCTAGGCAAACCCGGCCAGCCAATCCATTTGCCATTATATTCTTTATACACAGATTTTAATCCTGTAGCTAGGCCTCCAACGCTAGGAATAAGTTGGATATCTTTATTTTGTATGTTAATACTTACAGGAAGTCTGTTTGATACGATGTGAATTCTACTCATAAAATGTGCTTTTATATTTTGGCAGTAATGCTATTAATATTGGTATAATTTATTTATTTTTCCATTTAATTATCACAAAGGCTAGTGAAATTCAATATTTTATTGAATTTAGTTGTTGGTTTTTTTTGCTCTTGTAATGGTTCAAATGTATAGTTGTCTTTGTGTTATGTGTTTTATATCTGTTATTAACAGTTCTGTTGTAATAGTATTTTTATAGGTTAAGCTCTAAAATAGTGATTTTTTATGAATAATTTAAATTATGGGATAATAGGAAATTGCCGTAGTGCGGCTTTAATTTCTGAGAATGGGTCTTTAGATTGGGTATGCTTACCTCAATTTGATTCTTCTTCCGCTTTTGCAAAAATTCTGGATAAAGAAAAAGGAGGTAGTTTTGAAATTATTCCTGAAAATCTCTTGGAAGTTAAGCAAGAATATCGGCCTAAAACCAATATACTTAAAACCAGATTTGAATGTGTTGATGGTGTTTTTGAGGTATTGGATTTCATGCCACGATATCTGACTGAGGATAATCATTATTATGCGCCACCAGATATTGTTAGGTTTTTTAGATTGGTTTATGGAAAACCAACTTTTAGGATCAAGTATGATCCGCAATTGGATTATGCACGAAATGAGACTAAAAATTTTATTTCGAAAGAAGGATATATTAAATCTTGTACAACCGCTGGGAATTACGATTCTCTTTATCTGTATTCTAGTTTTGCGAATAATGATATATTGGAGAACGAATTGATACGTTTAGAGAAAAATGAATTCTGTGTGATTAGTTATGACCAGAAGTTATTGGATCAGAATATAGAGAGAGTTTATCTGAAATTACAAAGAACAAAAACGTATTGGTTAAATTGGAGTGAGAAAACTAAGGTTTTACCCGAGTATAACGAACAGGTAACAAGAAGTGCTCTGGTGTTAAAGTTGCTTAGTTATCAGAAAAGTGGAGCAGTTTTGGCTGCCTTAACTACATCTTTACCCGAAACAATTGGCGAGGTTCGTAATTGGGATTACCGTTTTTGTTGGATACGGGATGGTTCAATGGTAGTTAAAATTTTAACTCAGCTAGGACATTATAATGTAGCAAAAAGATACTTGAAGTTTATTATGGACATTATACCTGAGAAGAATGAGAAGATTCAGATAATGTATGGTATCAATGGAGAAAAGAAGCTTTCGGAATATGAATTAGATCACCTTTCGGGATATGGAGGTTCTAAACCAGTTAGAGTAGGGAATGCAGCTTATAAGCAAAAGCAGAATGATATTTATGGAATTTTATTAGATCTTATTCATCAGCATTTTGAAATTTTTGAGAACTCTCTGGAGCATAGTGAGGAATTGTGGACTATTGTTCGAAGTATTGTAAAGGTGGTTGAAGAGAACTGGAAAAAACCTGATCGTGGAATTTGGGAGATTCGCGGAAAAAGTTTGCATTTTACTTTTAGTAAAGTTATGTGCTGGGTTGCTTTTGATAGGGCTGTTAAAATAGCTTCTTTGTTGCAACAAGAATACTATGTTGGGAAGTGGACAGTACTTCGTCATCAGGTAAAAGATAATATTCTTAAAAAAGCATGGAGTAAAGATAAACAGGCTTTTACACAATATTATGGTTCGGAAGATATGGATGCTTCTGTTTTATTAATGGAAACTTATGGATTTATCGAAGCCAGTGATCCTAAGTATAAATCAACAGTATTAACCATTCAAAAAGAGTTGGAGCATGATGGTTTGATGTATCGATATAAAAATCAGGATGACTTTGGAACCCCTAAGTCGGCTTTTACCATTTGTTCGTTTTGGATGATTAATAGCTTATTTAAAATTGGTAAAAAGAAAGAGGCTAAACAGAAATTTGATAAATTGTTAAGCTATTCGAATCATCTTGGATTATTTGCCGAAGATATAGATTTTGCGACTAAGCGAATGCTTGGAAACTTTCCTCAGGCATACTCGCATTTGGCTATTGTAGAAACAGCTTTGAACTTTTCAGGTAGTAAGTTTGATGATGAGGATTTATTGTTAGAACAGTTGAATAGTTAGCTTTACAGTTTTGTAAAAAAGAAAAGGTGCAACTCAATTTTGAGCTGCACCTTTTTTTTATCAGTTAATTGGGGAATTACTTCACCAATAATTTTCCTTTATAAATTTTTTCGCCAGAAAGGTTAATAATATGAACTCCTGGTTTTAATTGTTCGCGATTGATAATCACATTATTGTTTGTGATATTTTCTATTATTCGAACAACCTTACCACTTGCATCAATTACTACCAAACGATATTTTTGATTGCTTTGATTTGGGAATTGAACATTAGTTTTATCAACCATAGGATTAGGATAGATAAGAAGTTTTTCAACTTTTGAATCCAATAAGTTATCATCAATAGCTGTTGCTCCGGCATCGTATCCTACTAATGCTTTAATTGCCAAAGAAACTGTAGGGTTATCTTCGAAAATTTCATTATAACCATACCATTTGCTGTCGTAATGCATATATGCAGTATTGGTTCTTGTATCGTCGGCCTCTAAAGGTAGGTGAGCTACTGCAAAAGTATCAACAGGTGTTGTGTAATTTAACTCATACCCAACAAAGAAGTCTTTGTCGACAGCAACAGAAAAATCAAGATCAATAATATTAAATTCCAGTTCGGTAAGTTCCGAGTAGGGTACTACTTGTGAGTATACCTCTTCACCAGGTTCTGTGCTTCCATTCCAAATTTTTATGGTAACACTAGGATCGCCCGAGTTAGACTGCATTACAGATGGAAAAATATGAACTTGTTTTACCGAATTTAAATTGGGGTTAACAATTGTGAATTTTTCAGCATACTGATCTATTCCCAAATTTGTATGTCCGGTAACAGGACCTTCATTATCTCCTCCGAAAGTTGCCTGAACTAAATTATCCTGATTTTCTTCTGAGATATTGTACAGTAGATTATCATCAAAATCATCTTTATCAACAATAGTAATGTATCCTGTTTTTGTTTTTGTATCACTGTAGGTATCATCACTAATGGTAAGACTTACGTCGTATGTGCCAGCCGAACTATATGTTACAACAGGATTTTCTTCGGTAGAAGTTTCAGGGGTTCCTCCCGGAAAACTCCAGCTCCAGGTCGTTGGAGTTCCTGCAGATTTATCGCTAAAAGTAATTTCGGTATCAATGTTAACTTCGGTTGCACTTGCTGTAAAGTCGGCTTCAATTGATTTAACAACAACTGCTGCATTTATTGATTGAGTGTTTTCTCCATTGGAATTTGTAACTTTTAAACTTACATTATAAATACCAGGAGTGCTATAGGTAATGTCAGATGGATGCTTTTCTGTTGAACTTTCAGGAACTGCACCTTCAAATGTCCATTCATAAGCAGTAATTCCATCACCGAAGGATCTGTTCATAAAATCCATTTTGTCTCCAGCTATAATTGTATCCTGTGTTAAACCAATAAGAGCAACTGGTGCAGCTGAGCTATAATCTGCATTTGCTGTAAATATACCATTACCGTGAGTTGCAGCAGCAATAAAACCATCTCTACGTGTTTTAATCATATCAACAATAGTAGTTCCTATTTTATCGGCAGCTTGTTGCGACCAAGTGGTTGAAGAACCATTTAACTTATCTGTACTGTATAATCCTGTACTTGTTCCTGCATAATAGGTTGTATCTGTTGGCGAAACCATTACTGCGACAGATCGAACTGATGGTCCATTTCCAAAATCTGATCCATCTTCAAGGTTTCCACTTACTGCTTCCCAGGAAGATCCGCCATCTTTCGAATAAAAAATACTTTCCACTTTGTAATTCGAGAAACAAACTATTATTTCATCGGCGTTTAGAGGATTTACATCTATGGAGCTTACATTCGCATCGTCTGGCATATCGGAACCAGTAATATCAGTTACTTTTGCCCATTGCGAATGAGAGTTTTCCATTTTATAAACTTTACCGGTAGTAGTTCCATAGTATAATATGTGAGCTGGATATACCGATGATTCAAGGTATGATACTGTTCCTGCGACTTTAGATATTTCTAATTTTTCCCAGTTGACTGTTGCTGATTCTGACTGGAATTTAGGAATATCAAAAATATTAGTATTACGCCATACATATTGTCCTGCTGCGTAGTACATTATTTCACTATTGTTTGCATCAGTAATAAAAGGGTTAATAAATAGCTGTCCATCAGCACCTTCAGGATCCACTCTAGTGTAAAAATACTCAACATCATCATAGGATTTGTTGTTTTCCAGATATACTGTTCCGTTTTGAGATGAGGATAAACGATGTACACCTTGATCTAAAATACTACAGTAACTACCATCTCCAGAGCCATAATAATTCCAGTCAGAATTAGCCGAAGAACTTGTAGCCAACCAGCTTCCGTTATCTTGGAAACCAGATATCATATATTCATTGTCGGTTTTGTCGTGATCAATAGCTACAGTATATGCCTGAGTGGTTAAATAACTATTGTTTAAAGATGTCCAGTCTACAGGTTTATTGTCTTCTCCAATTCCTGAATCTTTTGTTTGCTTAAAGTTCGATGTAATACTTAAACCACCATCATGTCCGCAAACAAGTGTGCTATTATCAATAAAAGCTAAGGAATGAACATCGGGGTGATGATTGTCGTATTGACTGACATTATTTTCTGTAGCATAACCACCAATCCAATAGGTATTTGATTCATTATCAACTCCATCACTTAAAGGAGTAGCCGCAGTTGCAAAAGCATCGTCAGATCTGTAAAGATTGGTTCCTCCGATAAAAACCATGTTTTCATCATCGGGTGCAACTTTTATAACCATATTATATGATCCCTGGGAATCGTAACCGTTAACATCACGATCTCCATCGCCACCTTCTGGTAGATTTTGAGATCTGTCTAGCCATGTATAATCGCTTGCTGAAGTATAGCTTAACTTCCAGAAACTATGTCCTTGTAGCCCCGATCCGGTAGTTTGAGCCAATAAGTATACAATATCCTTAGTTGTATTGCTAGGAGCATTAGCCAATACTATTCTTCTATAACTTGCAGGAAAGTTTGTTGGTGTAATTATTTCCCATGTGGCATCGGTTTCAGGACCTTTTCTCCAGATTCCTTCATTCTGGTTTCCGCCGGTACTAACAGAGGCATATTTTACACCTGCCGGAGTACAAATAATATCTGTAATAGAAGAATAATTTTGGTCATCAGATTCTAAGCTTGAATCTACAGTATTAATTTCCATTGTCCAGGAATCTCCGCCGTCTTTAGAAACATAAATTCCACCATAAGTTGCAACATATACATCTCCATTGTTAGGATCTACACATATATTCCAGCAGATATCAAATAACTTGTCAAAAGATGAAAAAGTATCTGAACTTGTAGCTGTTAATTTGGTCCAGCTATCTCCGTTATCGGTTGATTTAAAGACTCCGTTTCCAGCATAGAATGCACCTTTGGCATCGGCCGAACCAATATATTCACCAGTAGTGTAGTACCATGTAGATGTATGGCCTTCTCTTGGATCTTGAGCAATAGCAGTAACACTTGGATGTTGATCTAATTTGGTAGTTCTGGTCCAAGACACACCTTGATTTAAAGATTTCCACATACCACCAGTTGTACCACCAGCTAAAATTATATTGCTATCATTAATGTCAACAGCTAATGCTCTGGTTCTACCGCCAACATTTCTTGGACCACTATTAGTGAAGCTAAGTCCGCCGGCTTTTAGTCGGTTTTGTAGTTTTGAAGATCCTGAAAGTACATAACTTCTTTCTAGTTCTTGAATGTTTTTAGGAACCGATCCTGTTAAAGGATTTTTTAGTCTTCCTATTTCATATTTTCTTCTTGCTAAAGGATCATCTGCAACTTTCGGTTTACCTGAGTTTTTATCAGCAATTTTAGATAGTTTTCGTCTATTTAAAGTTTGATTGGTAAGATCTTGATATGTTTTTTCGGAGATAACAATGTTTTTAACATTTAGTTTCTCTCCTTTTTTTGCCGTAAACCCCTTGTTTTGTGCAGATACAGAGCATGTAGCAATAAGTATAGCCAGTATGCTTATAAAATTTTTCATTGTGTTTCGTCTTAATTCAAATCTCGTAATAAATACAAGATACGATTAGTTTAAATGGTAAAAAAACGCCTTAAATATAGGGGGAATTATAAAGACTTCAAGGTATTCATACAGAAGTCGGATGTAAAATCAAAGGCTGAATAAAATAATTATTATTGTAATGTAATTATTTTAAGTCTTGTAATTCAAATGTACTTGATTGATTCATTTTTTTTATAGACAAGATGATGCAAGATAATGTTTTTGTATTGTCTATTTTTTCGGATTGTTCTTTTGATATACGAATCTTAATAACTTGATTTTTTTGGATTACTTCATTAAATCCAGCTCCATAACCATTTAATTTATCGACATTACCTTTTAACCAAAGTTGATTGTCTTCTGAAATTACTTCATATTCAGAGATAAGGAGAGAACAAGTTCCTGGAGCAAATTGTTTGTCGAGAGTAAGTTCTTTTTCCTGTTTAGGGGATAGGGAAGAAGTGCTTTTCTCATTTACTTTTTTAGGTGGAGCACACCCGAAGCACAGCAATAGCAGTACTGCAATGGGTAAAAATTTTTTCATGCGGTTTGTGATTTTAGTTAGTTGCGCACAAGTTATGAAAAAATGTTTAACATACTTATGATTTATAAAAAAAAATGCCTCCTTAATAAGGGAGGCATTCATATTATTCTGTATTCTATTGATTTTATTTGTGTTGCAAAATCCAGTTTTTTGCATTGACAAAGGCTTCAATCCATGGAGAAACTTCGTCTTTTGCACGATTATCTTCATAGTAAGCCCAGTTCCAAGGATAAGTTGCACGCTCAAGGTGAGGCATCATAGCTAAATGACGACCATCTTTTGAGGCAATTGCAGCTGTTGCAAAAGGCGATCCATTTGGATTTGCAGGATACTCGTTATAGCAATATTTCATAGAAATTTGATATTCTTCTTCAGCGTAAGGAAGTTCAAATTTACCTTCCCCGTGAGCAACCCAAATTCCTAATTTAGATCCTGATAAAGACGAAAGCATTACCGAATTGTTTTCTGGAACCTCAACGCATACAAAACCCGATTCGAATTTGTGAGAATCGTTGTGTAATAATTTAGGATGTTTTTCGTGTTCCGGATAGATTAAACCCAATTCTGAAATAAGCTGACAACCGTTACATACTCCTAAACTTAAGGTATCAGGTCTTGCATAGAAATTATCTAATGCAGCTTTGGCCTTTTCATTGTATAAGAAAGCTCCGGCCCAACCTTTTGCCGACCCAAGTACATCAGAATTAGAGAAACCACCTACAAAAACGATCATGTTAATATCGCTTAAATCCTCACGACCAGCAATTAAATCGGTCATGTGAATATCTTTTACGTCCATTCCGGCAAGGTGCATCATCCAGGCCATTTCCCGGTCTCCATTTACTCCTTTTTCACGAATAATAGCTGCCTTAGCACCTGATTTTTCTTTTCTTTTCGGATCAATTCCATATTGCTCAAACTTACCAGTAAAGTTTTCTGGGAACGAGTAGGTAAGTTCATTCTTTTTGTAAGTTTCGAATCTTTCTAAAGCTAAATCGGCACCCGATTGGTTACGATCTAATAAATAAGATGTTTTGTACCAAAGGTCTCTAAGTGTAGCAATATCGAAATTAAACGATTCTGTGTCTTTTACTAATTTTAAACAGCCAGCTTTCGAGGGAGATCCAATTACATGGTATTTTAATCCTTTTATATTAAGTGTTGTTTTAACCGATTTAAGATCTTTAACCTGGAAAATTACTCCAGGGTTTTCACTGAAAAGAACTTTAATTAAATCTTTTTCTTCTATGCTGCTAAGATCAATGTCTGCTCCTAATTTATTGTTGGCAAAACACATTTCCAGTAAAGCAGTAATCATACCTCCCGCAGAAATATCATGACCTGCTAAAACTTTTCCTTCCAGAATTAAACTTTGAAGCGTTTCAAAAGCAGTTACAAAATAGTCTGAGTCTTTAACATCAGGAGTTTGCTTTCCAAGTTTATTTATAATTTGGGCAAAGCTACTTCCTCCCAACTGGAAATCATCTTTAGAGAAATCAAGATAAATTAAATGAGAATCCTGATCATTTTTCATGACTGGAGAAATCATTTTATTGATATCTACAATTTCACCAACGGTCGAAATAATAACAGTTCCAGGAGAATAAACAACATCATCTTTACCATATTTTTGAGTCATGGAAAGAGAATCTTTACCAGTAGGAATATTGATTCCTAATTTAATTGCGAAATCACTAATCGATTCAACAGCTTTGTACAGGCGAGCATCTTCACCTTCGTTTTTGCATGGCCACATCCAGTTAGCCGAAAGAGAAATTCCTTTCAAGCCTTGTTCTATTGGAGCCCATACCATATTGGTTAAGGATTCGGCAATAGATAAGCGACTGCCATTTTCAGAATCAACCAAAGCAGCTACAGGGGTATGTCCAATTGATGTTGCAATTCCTTTTTCGCCCTGAAAATCGATTGCTACAGCTCCTAAGTTGTTTAAAGGTAACTGAAGAGGACCAGCACATTGTTGCATTGCAATTTTTCCTGTTACCGATCGGTCTACTTTATTTGTTAGCCAATCTTTACAGGCAACAGATTCTATTTGAAGAACACTTTCCAAGTATTCTTCTAATTTATTGGTATCGTATTCAACAGCCTCGAATGCTTCCGAAACAGTTTTATCGTTCATTATTGTTTTTGGGGGTTTACCAAACATTTCGGATAATCCTAAATCGATAGGATTTTTCCCTGTTTTTTTATCTTCAAAGGTAAACATCATATCACCAGTTGTCTCTCCAATTTGGTAGATAGGGGCACGTTCTCTTTCAGCAATTCTGGTTAAAAGATTAACATGCTTTTCGTCGATAACCAATCCCATTCTTTCCTGCGATTCGTTTCCTACAATTTCTTTGGCCGATAAAGTTGGATCTCCAACGGGAAGTGCATTTAAATCTATTTTTCCTCCGGTTTCTTCAACCAATTCAGAAAGACAATTTAAGTGGCCTCCTGCACCATGGTCATGAATCGAAATAATAGGATTTTCATCGGCCTCGGCCATTGCTCTAATGGCATTGCAAACTCTTTTTTGCATTTCAGGATTCGATCGTTGAACTGCATTTAGCTCAATTGAATTTGTGAATTCTCCTGTTGCAACAGACGATACAGCTCCGCCTCCCATTCCAATGCGGTAATTATCTCCACCTAAAAGAACAACTTTATCTCCTTTTTCAGGAACATCTTTTTGTGCCTGATCTAATTTTCCATAACCAATACCACCGGCTTGCATAATTACTTTATCGTAGCCATACTTTTTATTGTTTTCGAAATGCTCAAAAGTAAGTACTGAACCAACAATTAATGGTTGTCCAAATTTGTTACCAAAATCCGAAGCTCCATTTGAGGCTTTAATCAAAATCTCCTCAGGAGTTTGGTATAGCCATTCTCTTGCGTCAGTAGCATTCTCCCACTTGCGCGATGCTTCTAATCTTGGGTAGGAAGTCATGTAAACAGCAGTTCCTGCCATTGGAACCGAAGCTTTTCCTCCTGCAATACGATCTCGAATTTCTCCACCAGTACCAGTTGCTGCTCCGTTAAAAGGTTCTACTGTAGTTGGAAAATTATGCGTTTCAGCTTTAAGGGAAATTACTGTATCAATATCTTTGGTAGTAAAGAAATCAGCTTTGTCGTGGGTTGCCGGTGCAAACTGTTCTGCTTTGGGTCCCCCTAAGAAAGCGCAATTATCTTTGTAAGCAGATACGATTCTATTGTGATTTTCTTTTGAGGTTTTTTTGATGAGCTGAAAAAGAGAAGCTTCTTTTTCCACACCATCTATAATAAAAGTACCATTGAAAATTTTATGGCGGCAGTGTTCCGAATTTACTTGTGAAAATCCGAATACTTCAGAGTCTGTAAGTTTTCTACCTATTTTTTTTGCAACACCTTCTAAATAGGATACTTCATTGGCGCTTAAAGCAAGACCTTCCTTTTTGTTGTACTCTTCAATATTCTCAATATATATAATAGGATCGGGTTGTTTTTCAATGGTGTAAACTTCCTGATCGAGTTTTGTATACAATGCCTGAAGCATTGGATCATATTCTGGTGTGTCTGACTTTGCAGTAAAGAATTGCTCTATTCTAAAAATGCCTGAAATACCCATGTTTTGGGTGATTTCAACAGCATTAGTACTCCATGGTGTAATCATTTCTTTTCTAGGTCCTACGAATATTCCCTCTATTGTTTTTTTATTAACAATAGATGCATTTCCAAATAACCAGGAAAGTTTGTCAAGATCAAAACCTGTTAGTTGGCTTTTAGCTTGAACAGCAAAATGTACTTCGTCTTTTTTGAAGAATACTATCATTTTAACGTCAACTTAAAAATTTATAAAAATGGTTGAATGTTGCTTTAAAGTGCAAATATAAACAAAAGACTTTCAATTCAAGGAGGAAAATGAGTTCGTAATATCGCTATATTTATAATATTTTTAAATTAACAGGAATTAAGGTGTTTATAATGTTTAATTTTTCTGTTGAATTTACCCTGTTTGAACTAGATTGAGGTTTAAAAAAACACCAAAAACATGTTGCGTAATAGTAAAAAAAGTTTCTCTTTTTTTGAAAAAGCAGTTTCCTTTGATCTCATATTCGAAAGGTGGTATTTTTATGCAAAGGTTTTCGTAGATTTGGGGTTTGAAATTAAATAGAAAATTAAATTTAGATTCCATTTTGTTAATAACATGCTAATAATGAATGGCTTGTGCTTAAATAGTGTGTTGAAGAACAATTTTTGTAGTGTTAAAGATCATTGATTGAGATTTTTCGAATCTATACATTTGTCAATTATTAATTATTAAAAAAATAAAAGATTATGAAACCGTCACATATTGAACATATCGGTATCGCTGTGAAAAGTTTAGAAGAAGCAATTCCATTTTACGAAAAAGTATTAGGATTGGAATGCTATGCAGTTGAAGAGGTTGTAGATCAAAAAGTAAAGACAGCTTTTTTTAAAGTTGGGGATACTAAAATTGAGTTGTTGGAATCGACTGATCCAGAAGGACCAATTGGTAAATTTGTTGCTAAAACAGGTGGTGGAATGCATCACATGGCATTTGCCGTTGATGATGTTCAGGAAGCATTGAACGATGTTCAGGAGGCAGGTTGTCAGGTTATTGATAAAACTCCACGTAATGGTGCGGAAGGTTTGAAAATTGGGTTTTTACATCCAAAATCAACACAAAGAGTACTAACAGAAATTTGTGGAGATAAATAAGAAAAACTCAATAGTTAAATAACAACTCAATAAATTATGGCTAGTCAGGATAAGGTTAAAAAATTAATTGATTTAAGAGCAGAGGCTAAGCTTGGTGGAGGTGAAAAAAGAATTTCATCTCAACACAAGAAAGGCAAGTACACGGCTCGGGAAAGAATTGATATGCTTCTCGATGAGGGAAGTTTCGAGGAATTTGATATGTTTGTTACACACCGTTGTACTAACTTCGGTATGGAAAAAACAAAATTTTTGGGAGATGGTGTTGTTACCGGTCAGGGAACAATCGATGGACGTTTGGTTTTTGTGTTTTCACAGGACTTTACAGTTTTTGGAGGTTCTTTATCTGAAACTTTTGCACAAAAGATTTGCAAGGTTATGGATATGGCAATGACTATGGGCGCACCAGTAATCGGCTTAAACGATTCAGGTGGAGCTCGTATTCAGGAAGGTGTTACTGCTTTGGCAGGATATGCCGAGATCTTCGAAAGAAATATTCTTGCTTCGGGAGTCGTACCTCAGATTTCTGCAATTTTTGGCCCTTGTGCCGGTGGTGCTGTGTATTCTCCAGCTCTTACCGATTTTATCATGATGACAGAAGAGAAATCTTACATGTTTGTGACTGGCCCTAAGGTTGTTAAAACTGTAACGGGTGAGGACATCAGTGTTGAAGATTTAGGTGGTGCAAAAATGCACGCATCTAAATCTGGTGTTTCTCACTTTATGTTAGAAGATGAAGAGGAAGGTATTATGATTATTCGTAAGCTACTGTCATACATGCCTTCGAATAATTTGGAAGAAGCTCCAATTGTAGAGTGTAACGATCCAATCGATAGAATGGATGATATTTTGAACGATATTATTCCAGAAAATCCAAACATGCCTTATGACATGAAGGATGTTATCTATTCGATTGCCGATGATGCAGAATTCTTAGAAGTTCATCGTCACTATGCAAAGAATATTATAGTTGGTTTTACTCGAATGGGCGGAATGTCTGTTGGTGTTGTAGCAAATCAGCCTAGTTTCCTTGCAGGTGTTCTTGATATTGAAGCTTCAAGAAAAGCTGCCAGATTTATTCGTTTCTGCGATTGTTTCAATATTCCTATCTTAACCTTGGTTGATGTTCCTGGCTTCCTTCCTGGATCAAGTCAGGAGTTTGGTGGTATCATTACTCATGGAGCGAAATTAATGTTTGCCTATGGTGAAGCTACTGTTCCAAAGGTAACTATTACTCTTAGAAAATCATACGGTGGTGCTCATGATGTAATGTCTTGTAAGCAACTTCGAGGTGATTTAAATTACGCATGGCCTTCAGCAGAAATTGCTGTTATGGGAGCTAAAGGTGCTATTGAAGTACTTCACGGAAGAAAAATGGCTGAAATGAATGATGCTGATAAAGCGAAGTTTATTACAGATACTGAGGTTGAGTACAACGAGGCATTTGCGAATCCATATAATGCTGCATCTTATGGTTATATTGATGATGTAATTGAACCAAGAAATACTCGTTTCAGAGTGATTCGTGCATTCCAGTCCCTTCAGACTAAAAAGCAAGTGAATCCACCTAAGAAACATTCTAATATTCCATTGTAAAAAAAATCGTTCTATGTTAATGAATATTTTATCTATAGGAAGTCAAGGTGGATGGACAGTAGCAATCGTAGGTTATTCAATTGTATTTCTTGCATTGGTACTACTTGTTATTGTTTTTATCAACTTACCAAAGCTTTTACAGCTTAATTTAAGAAAGAAGCTAGTTAAAGAGGGTAAACCTTGCGCCGAAGCTGATGATTTGAACATCGAAGGTGGAGTTAATGCGGCAATTGCTATGGCATTGCACATGCATTTCGACCAGAACCACGATGAGGAAAGTAATGTCATCACAATTAAAAAAGTTACTAAGAATTATTCTCCATGGAGTTCTAAGATTTATGGAGTAATGAATCAACCAAGATAAGCAAAAATGAAGAAGTTCAAATTTACAATAAGAGGGCAGGAATACGATGTGGAAATCAAGGATTTTCAAGGATCGAATGCCAAAATTGAAGTAAACGGAACGAGTTATGATGTTGATGTGCATGTTGAAGAGAAAGCATCTAAAACTCCAAGATTAGTTCGCAAAGCTGTTGTTAATAAGCCAGGTGAAGGTAAAATTCAAAAAGGCGGAGCTGGAGCTGTAGTTGTTAAAGCACCTCTTCCTGGTAGCATTATTAAAATCAATGTTGCAGTTGGTGATTCCATTAACCCAGGAGATACTTTATTGGTGATGGAAGCAATGAAGATGGAAAATAATGTTATGGCAGAAAAAGGAGGTACCGTTAAAGCTATTAAGGTAGCAGTTGGTGATAGTGTACTTCAAGATGATGTTCTAGTGGAAATTTCATAAATGACCATTGTTTAATGAAGAATGTTTGATTAGAAAGAACTTAAGGGTAAATATAAGATAATTGAATATTACCCCTCAAATATGTTCTAATTAATTAAGCACTACTCATTAATCATTAAACATGTAAATAACACAATGAGAAAACTATATAAATTGGTGTTTTTAATGATTTTTGTACTGGGGCTAGGCTTTAGCTCTTTTGCTCAGAATCATACAGATGCCGCAGCAAAACTAACAACAGGGAAGTGGATTAATCATACCGATGGTTATGTTCCAAATCCTATTGGTGTATCAAACACCACAGTAAAACGATACAAAACAATTGAGTTCAAGAAAGATTTGTCTTTTACAATGGACTCGGTTAAGCAACGATTTACGGGTCATTGGTTGATGAATGGTGATGAATTGACAATGATTTTTAATCCTAAAAAAGTAACTCACTTACATAAAAATATTGATCCAAACTCGGGATCGAATGCGTATCTTACTACTACAGAAATTATCGATCTTGGTAAGCGTGTTGCTAAATTAGAAGGCGATGTGTTGAATTTTGGGAATTCTGTTCTTGATTGTGAGCATAATTCAGGAGCGATTGTAGGATTGAAGAATTTTTATGAATTTACTGGATTTGCAAATGTTACAGGCGGTCACTTATTAATGATTTTAATAGGTTTAGTATTTATTTTCCTTGCCATTAAATATGATTACGAGCCTTTACTACTTATTCCAATTGGAACGGGTATAATTATTGGTAATATTCCAATGTTTCAGGCTGTCGATTTTAATTTGAAATTAGGTATTTATGAACCAGGATCAGTAATGAATATACTTTATTCTGGAGTTGTAAATGGATGGTATCCTCCATTAATATTTCTGGGAATAGGTGCTATGACCGACTTTTCTTCATTGATTAGTAACCC
This sequence comes from Marinifilum sp. RC60d5, assembly GCF_052400665.1. Taxonomy (NCBI): domain Bacteria; kingdom Pseudomonadati; phylum Bacteroidota; class Bacteroidia; order Marinilabiliales; family Marinifilaceae; genus Marinifilum; species Marinifilum sp. RC60d5. Next base: position 61,152 of record NZ_JBQTGK010000015.1, on the reverse strand, counting down.
TAGACTGATGATACTTGGAGCTGCGGCTCAAATTGGTATTTTTGCTACTTTTCTTGGTGCTTTGGCATTAGGATTTGCCCCACCAGAAGCTGGAGCAATTGGTATTATTGGTGGAGCTGATGGTCCTACAGCTATTTTCCTTTCTTCAAAATTGGCAAATGGTATGAATGTGATGGCTAATGGTGAGACGGTGAAAAACCTGATTGGTCCCATTGCAATTGCAGCTTATTCCTATATGGCATTGGTTCCTGTTATTCAGCCTCCAATTATTAACTTGTTAACGACTAAAAAGGAAAGAAAAATTAAGATGAAACCACCAAGGGCGGTTACTCGACTTGAAAAAATAATCTTCCCTATTGTTGGCTTATTATTAACAGCCTATATTTCACCAACAGCATTACCATTGTTAGGAATGTTATTCTTTGGTAATTTACTTAAAGAATCTACCGTAACTGCCCGTTTGGCTGATACTGCAAGTAACGCATTAATCAATACAATTACCATTTTATTAGGAGTTACAGTTGGAGCATCGACACAGGCTGATGTATTTTTAACAAAGGATTCTATTTTAATCTTTGTGTTAGGTGCTGCGTCTTTTGTTGTTGCAACAGCTGGAGGTGTAATTTTTGCTAAGGTAATGAATTGGTGTTCTCCAAAAGATCGACCCATTAATCCAATGGTTGGTGCAGCGGGTGTATCTGCTGTTCCCGATAGTGCAAGGGTTGTGCAAAATATGGGATTACAAAATGATCCTTCAAATCACTTGCTAATGCATGCTATGGCTCCTAATGTATCTGGAGTAATTGGATCTGCTGTTGGAGCAGGTATTTTATTGAGTTTCCTGATGTAGAGATACATCATTATGATATTAAAAAGGATTGTCTCTTATCGACAATCCTTTTTTTGTTTTATCGAAAAATAATATAATTGTTTCATGTGTTTGAAAATGTTATATTTATACTAACTAATTATTAGATGTAAATGGTTTTAATGGGAGGAGCGGGGAAATTAGTTAATTTTTCGTTTCTCCTTTTTCTTGTTTTGTAGGGCCTTAAAATTCTGAATTTATGTATCCAAAATTAAAAGTTGGAGTGGCCGGGAATTTCGATTCCAAAATGAAAGGAGACTGCAAAGTTCAAATAGAAATTTGTAATTCAGGAGGAATAGATCTCGAACTTCATTCTAAAGTAAAAGCATTTTATAATAATTCTATTAATGATTTAGTTAGAAAAATGGCTAGCTATTTTTCGGTACAGCATGCTTTAGTTAAAATTTGGGATAATGGAGCATTGGAATATGTTCTTGCTGCCAGAATTGAAGCTGCAATTAAACAGGTAATTACTTCTACTAAAGATTATTTATTAGATTGTATCTCTCGAACAGATATAGCTACCGATAGAGAGCGTTTCAGAATGTCCAGGCTTTACTTACCAGGAAATATCCCTTACATGATGATTAACGCAGGCTTGCATAAACCGAACGGAATTATTTTAGATTTGGAGGATGCGGTAGCTCTTGAAAAAAAACAGGAAGCCCGTTTTGTAGTTAGAAATGCTTTGCGATCACAAAACTTTTATGGTGCTGAAAGAATGGTTAGAATTAATCAGGGGGAGTTAGGCATGGAAGATTTAAACTTTATTGTTCCTCATTCTGTTCAGCTTATTCTTATTCCAAAATGTGAAAGTCAAAAGGAACTTGTCAAAATAGATGCAAAAATCAGGCAATTAAAAGAGGATAATAATATCAGTAATGATATTTTCTTAATGCCAATTATTGAAAGTGCTTTAGGAGTCGAAAATGCATTTGATATTGCAAAAGCTTCCAGTAATATTGTTGCGATGGCAATAGGATTAGAAGATTTTACTGCCGATATCGGAGTGCAAAGAACCTATACAGGCGATGAGTCGCTTTATGCAAGAATAAGAATTGTAAATGCTTGTAATGCTGCCAATATTCAGGCAATTGATTCTGTTTTTTCTGATGTAGAAGATATGGTAGCTCTTGCCAAAAATGTGAAAGTGTCGAAAGCATTGGGCTTTAAAGGTATGGGATGTATTCACCCACGGCAAATAAAGGTTATACATGAAAATTTCGCTCCAAATAATAATGAAATATGCAAGGCTATGAAAATAGTTAATGCCTACTATAAAGCCCAGAAAAAAGGATTAAGTATTGTTTCGCTGGGAAGCAAAATGATAGATCCACCCGTTGTAAAGCGACAGCTAAAGATTTTGGAATTAGCTATTCGATTAGGAATTGCACCTAAAAATTGGAGGGAGACTTATGACTCAAAAAATGATTAAGAATGCTGTTGGCAGAATGGTTCCTCTTTTTATTAATGGAGAAAAAGCTATTCCATTTCAAGGGGTAGGTAAGTACAAACCTGAACAATCGAAGTATAATTCAAAAATATCCTCGAATAGTAATTTCTCACTCGATGGAAATAAACAAGTGAAAAGTTTAAAGGAAGCACTTCTTAAAGCTGGTTTAAGGGATGGTATTACAATTTCTACGCACCATCATTTTCGAAATGGAGATTTGCTTGCGAATCAGGTTTTTGATATTGCTCATGATCTAGGAGTGAAAGATTTAATTTGGTTTCCTTCCGCTTCTTTTCCATGTCACGAGCATCTAATAAAATACCTCGAAGATGGTACCATTTTAGGAATTGAAGGTAGTATGAATGGTCCGTTGGGTAGGTTCTGTTCTCAGGGGAAAATGAAACGAACAGCAGTCTTGCGTTCTCATGGTGGTAGATATCAGGCCATTCAAGATGGAGAAGTAAAGATTGATATTGCAGTTATTGGGGCTTCCTGTGCCGATTGTTTTGGGAATGCAAACGGATTAGAAGGGCCGTCTGCTTCTGGTCTATTGGGTTTTGCACTAGCCGATTCGCAATATGCCGATAAGGTTATTCTTGTTACCGATAATATGATTCCTTTCCCATGCGTTCCATGGCAAATACAAGGGAATTTTGTTGACTATACAGTTGAGATGGAGCAAATTGGTATTCCGGAGAAAATTGTTTCTGGCACAACAAAAATCACCAAGAGTCCGGATCGATTATACATTGCTGATTTAACGGCTAAGTTTTGCGATCAGGCAGGTTTAATTAAGAATGGATTTTCTTTCCAGGCAGGAGCGGGAGGTACTTCACTGGCTATTGCTAATTATTTTTCTCAGATAATGAAAGAGAAGAGTGTTAAAGCACGTTTTGCAAGAGGTGGAAGTAATAAGTATCTCGTAAAAATGCTGGAAGATGGCCAGGTGGACTACATTTTGGATGGTCAAACTTTCGATTTGGAAGGTGTGAGATCTATGAGGGAGAATGCAAATCATGTGTGGACCAGTCCTTTTACCAGTTATAATTATCATGGTAAAGGAAATTTTGCCGGAATAATTGATGTGGTAATATTAGGAGCTACAGAAGTAGATTTAGATTTTAATGCGAATGTGGTAACTCACTCCGATGGATATCTTTTGCATGGAATAGGAGGTTGGCAAAATTGTTTGTTTGGGAAAACTGTTATTTTGCCGATTCCATTGTTTCGAAACCGTATTCCGATAATTCGTGATAAGGTAACTACATTGTGCGGACCTGGTGAATTAATAGATGTTATTGTTACAGAGAGAGGAATTGCTATAAACCCCTTGCGTAAAGATTTAATAGAAAAATTAAGGGATAGTGACTTACCCATAAAAACATTAAAAGAGCTTAAATTTGAAGCTGAAAATATTTGTGGAGTGCCAGAAAAAATTGAAACTACTTCAAATATAATTGCAGTCATAAAATGGGTAGATGGGACTATTCTGGATTCTGTATATCAGGTTTCTGAATAAAAAAAGAGCTTCGAAAATTTCGAAGCTCTTTTTTTCTTTACCACAATTTAAATTTTCTTTGCGATTTTTCTTTTTGCACAACTTTTGGGACTTCAGAATCTAATATGCTATTGATGTAAGGCATACATTTTCCGCAACCAGTGTTGGCTCCAGTATATCTTCTGATTTCTTCAATGCTAGTAGCATTTTTTTCGTGAATTGCTTTATTTATGGTATTTCTGTCAACCATTTGGCAGTTGCAAACAATATCTCTCATATTTATCTATATTTAATCTTAATAACCGCAGTAAATATAAATAATCTTCTTTTTAAAATAGAAGAAAAAACAATATTATTTTTAATAAATCTAAATAAAGCAATTATAAGTTATTTTCCAGATATATTTTCATTTGGCGGTACATGTCAATAACCGAATCTGTTTTTGGGAGTGTATCAAAAATACGTTTTAAGTAAGTTTTTTTACTAACAATTCGAAAGCTTTGTTTTAGCTTAAAATCGTATATCCACGACATTTGCTGAAGCTTTAAGTCGTTTAATGTTAAAACATCTTTATAGTCGGCTGATTTTTCATCAATAATTCTTTTGAAAACTTTTTTCGAAATGTCAGGTTTATCTGCAAGTTCCATTTCAAGCCTTTTGTTATCGCCAGGTTTACAGTCAGAATAATATTTCGAAACAATATTTAAAATATCAATTCTGTCAGCATCTCTGAGTAGTTGCACAAATACCAATTTATTTTCATCGATAGATTTAGGCAGCTCTGTTATCTGATGTTGGCGAATACATTCAAGAATTATTTCTTTCGATTCTTCGTTTATACCATCCAAAACAGAATTCGATTCAATAGTATTAATACCTAGATTAATATGGTTAGCCTGTTCAGTATCCGAAAAAGTTTCAAAATTGATTAGTTGTTCAAATCGTCCAATGTCATGCAACAGTGCGGCTGTTTTAGCAATTAGAATATCAGATTCAGATAAATCAATCGTTTTTGCGAGATCTTCAATAATCTCAGCAGTATTAAATGAATGATTTTTTTTAAGATCTAAATTTAGCTGAATTTCTTCAGATTCACTCGATATGCTTTCGGTATATGAACCGAACCATAACTTTATGTTTTCGTAAATTTCCTGATTCACTGTTTTTGTATTAAAATAGCATACAATATTACGGTTTTTATGAGTAAACAAAAAGTAAAAATTAAGAGTTTACTAGCTTATAAATTTGTATATTTTAATATGATGATTAAAGACCAGTATTATTTCTTAAACGGCCACTTTTTGTACATTAAACAATTAAAAAAATGCGATTCATTTTTGAATCGCATCTCATTTATTTTAGAATTATATTAGACAGTTGGTACATTTTTAAGTACATCAATAAGATGCTTCCAAAATTTTTCAACGGTTTCAATATTTATTCTTTCATCAGGTGAATGAACATCCCTTAAGGTAGGACCGAATGATATCATATCCATGTTAGGGTATTTTTCAAGAAATAAGCCACATTCTAAACCCGCATGTATAGATCTTACAATTGGTTCGTTCCCAAATAGTTTTTTATAAGAATTTACCGCAGTGGTAAGGATTTCTGAATTAGGATTAGGTGCCCATCCAGGATAACCATCGGAGTGTTCTATTTTTGCACCAGCCAAAGATAATGTACTCGCAACCATTTGAGCAATATTATATTTTTCGCTGTCCTCGTCACTCCTTTGTGATGTTGTTATAATTATTTTATTGCTACCCTTAAATTTAACAGATGCTAAATTGGAAGAAGTTTCAACCATACCTGGCATTCTTGAGCTCATAGAAAATACTCCATGAGGGCAGGCGTAAATTGCATTTAAAAGATTATCAGAACTTAATTTGTCGATCACAAATTCTGGCTGATCGGTTGATTCAAGATGTAATTTTAGTTTTGGCTCATTGATTTCCCAGATATGTTCCATTTCTGCAGCATAGATATTAAAATCGACACGTACATTTTCTTTAAATTTCGATGGGATGGTAATTATTGCACTTGCTTCCCGGGGAATTGCATTTCTAAGATTCCCACCATCAAAGTTGCTTAATCGAACATCGTATTTTTTATTAATTTGCCAAAGAAATCTATTCAGAATTTTATTTGAATTGCCTCGTCCTTTATTTATTTCATCGCCAGAATGACCACCTTGTAATCCGTTAACTTCTATTTTTATAGCAAAATGTCCTTCTGGAACTTCTTCTTTATTGTATTCCATGCTAGCCAAAGTATCTATTCCTCCAGCACAACCAATAAATAACTCTCCTTCATCTTCCGAGTCGAGATTTAAAAGAATACTTCCGTCAAAAAAGCCTGGTTGAAGAGCAAATGCGCCAGATAAGCCTGTTTCTTCATCAACAGTAAAAAGGCATTCTATTGGGCCATGTTCGATATTTGTAGAGCTAAGTAATGCCATTTCAGCAGCCATTCCAATGCCATCATCTGCACCAAGAGTAGTTCCTTTTGCTTTAACCCATCCATTATCAATCCATGGGACAATAGGATCTGTATCAAAATTGTGTTCTGTATCTTTATTTTTCTCACAAACCATATCCATGTGAGATTGAAGAACTACAGTTTTTAGATTTTCTTTTCCGGTAGTAGCAGGTTTTTTAATTAATACATTACCAATATCATCTCTTTTAGTTTCCAAATTGAGTTTTTTTCCAAAATTTATTAAAAACTCAATTATTTTTTCCTCTTTTTTCGATGGTCTGGGTATTTGACAAATATCTTCAAAATGATTCCAAACTTCCGAAGGTTGTAAGTTGCTAAGTATTTTTTTCATTCTCGTTTTAATTTTTATCAAATGTAATAAATTCAACAGATGGATTGTGAATCTTAATTGGAAAAAATGATGCGTATTAAATAAATAAGTGTAATATGATTTTAAGTGTATTTTATTGTGTGTGCTAGGTTAATTTTGGGGTTGTGTTTTAAATACTTTTTTTTTTTAAAATGGTAAGGGGAAATTGAAGGGGTGAGTGTGTAAAATTGTAATTTATGGGTTATATAAAGATTTTTTTCTTTATATAAAATTAATGAAACTTATCTTTTTTTTAACAAAAAAAAGTAAATGTATTTAGTAAATCCTAGAGTGTTGATAACTAAGACTTAATTGTGAATATATATATGAATTAAGTTTATTAAAAAAGTATCGAAAATCTCACTACAACCCCGTAAACATGATAAAAGTCATGAAGTCTTGAACTGAGAAAAAGTTGTTAATTTTTGTTAAAAGCTGATAAAATGCTATTTTTATACTTTAGAATTACCATTAACCATTTTGCATCTTTACTTAATTACTAACTAAAAAGATTTTTTATGAAAAAAATGATTGGACTATTTGTATTTCTAATTTTTATGGGAATACAAGTGGTAAACGCGCAAAGCAAACAGATAACTGGTGTTGTAACCAGTGCTGATGATGGTCTGGGAATGCCTGGAGTATCTGTTGTTATTCAAGGTACTACCGTAGGGGCTAGTACTGACATTGATGGAAAGTATTACATAGAAGCTGAAGCATCTGATGTTTTGATGTTTAGTTTTGTTGGAATGGTTTCTCAAGAAGTTGCAGTTGGAGATAGAGCTGTAATTAATGTTGTTATGGAAACTGAATCTATAGGTGTAGATGAGGTTATTGTTACTGCTTTAGGAGTTACTCGTGAAAAGAAAGCTTTGGGTTATGCAGTACAAGAAGTTGGTGGAGACGATTTGAATAAAGTGAAGCAGTCTGATGCACTTAGTGCATTATCAGGTAAAGTTTCTGGAGTTCAGGTTTCTTCTTCTTCAAACTTTTCGGGTTCAAAAAGAATCTTAATTCGTGGAGCTAATTCTATTTTCGGACAGAATCAACCTCTTATTGTTTTAGACGGAATTCCAATGGATAACTCTAACTTTAATAGTACTAGTGCTCAAGCTGGTTTTGGTGGAGTTGATTATGGTAATATGCTGAATGATATCAATCCCGACGATATCGAAAGCATGTCTGTTCTTAAAGGTCCTGCAGCTGCGATTTATGGATCACGTGCATCTAATGGTGTAATTATCATTAATACCAAGAGAGCAAAAGCTGGTAAGGATGATATTAAAGTAGATTTTAGTTCTTCTGTTACTATAGATAAGGTTGCAGATCTTCCTGATTTACAAAGAAGCTATGGTGGTGGTTCTTATTTTAGTGATGCTAGTGGGGGTGTTAATGGATTCGAACAGGTTAATATTGATGGTTCAACCTATTCAGTACCTCAGTACGCAGTAGATGAATCTTGGGGACCAGCTTATGATGAGAGTCTTAAGGTTTTACATTGGGATGCTTTTGATAAGGAAAGTTTTCCAGATCAATATTTAAAACCACGTGCTTGGGTTGCACCTAAAGAGGATGTTGAAGATTTCTTTCAGACTGGTGTTTCTTATGTGAATTCTTTATCAGTTGCAAGAACAGGAAAAGAGTATGGAGTTCGTTTTTCATACACTAACACTCATAATGAAGGAATTGTTCCAAATTCGAAATACGACAAACATAATTTTAGTGTTTCTGGTAATACAAAGTTTTTAGATAAGTTTAATGTAAATGCTGCTATTAACTATGTACGTTCTGAAACAATGGGGCGTCCTACTTTTGGATATGATGACAATAGTTTCTCACAAAAGTTCTTTCAGTGGGGACAGCGTCAGCTTGATATGGGCCACCTGAAAAATTACAAGAACAGTGATGGCAGTCAGCGTACCTGGAATCGTCAATCTTGGGATAATTCAACACCAAAGTATGCAGATAATCCTTATTGGATAGTTTATGAAAACTATACCGATGACGAACGTGATCGTTTTTATGGTAATGTAAGTGTGGATTATGAAATTTTAGAAGGTCTTAAAGCTAAGCTAAGTGTTTACGGCGATACTTATACTTTTATAAATAGAGAAAGAATTGCAGTAGGTTCTCAATCTACTTCAAGTTACTATGAAGCAAAAAGAAATAATTCTGAATATAACTATGAATTTACATTAAGTTATGCGAAGCGTTTTAATGAAGATTTCAATATTACGGCTATGATTGGTGGAAATTCTCGTATTGAAAAATACGATTTGCTAAGAGGTCAAACTTCTGGTGGTTTAGTTGTACCAGGAATATATAATTTGAAAAACTCTGCAGGAAATGTTTCTGTTAATGATTATTCTAGTAAGAAAAAGGTAAATTCTGTTTTTGGTAGTGCTTCATTCGGCTATAAAAATTTATGGTTTGTTGATGTTACTGCTCGTAACGATTGGTCTTCTACTCTTCCTGCTAGTGAAAATTCATATTTTTACCCTTCAGTATCTTCAAGTTTTGTATTTTCTGAGTTAATAGAAGATGCAACTTGGTTAGACTATGGTAAGTTTCGTTTAGGTTGGGCACAAGTAGGTAATGATACAAGTCCATATAATGTTATAGCTACTTATGAGGCTAATATTGATGGCCCGTTCCAGGGATCACCTCGTTACAGTACTCAGGAAGAAAAATTAAATGAAGGCTTAAAGCCAGAGAAAACTACTTCTTATGAAGTGGGTATGGAATTAAGTTTCTTTAGAAATAGATTAGGTCTTGATGCAACTTACTTTAATAATGTTACTAAAGATCAAATTATTCCTTTGGATGTATCTGCAGCAACAGGATTTGATAGTAAGTATATTAATGCTGGTGAGATGGAAAACAACGGATTTGAGTTTACCTTAAAAGGTACTCCAGTTCAAACTGCAGATTTTTCATGGGATATCAATATTAACTATTCTAAAGTTAATAATGAATTAACTGAGCTTTATCCTGGAATTGATGCATTAGATATTCAAAGAGCACCATTTAGTGGAGCTTATTTAAGAGCTAGTGTTGGAGATACTTACGGAATGTTATGGGGATATGATTTTATCTTCGATAACCAGGGAAATAAGGTAGTTGGAAGTGATGGTCAATATTTAAGAACTGATCGCCTTCAACCTATTGGATCTGTATTGCCAGATTATAATATGGGTATTCGAAATTCGTTTACATATAAGAACTTCGATTTTGGTTTCTTATTTGATATCCAAAAAGGCGGTAAATTTTATTCGCTAACTCATAACTGGGGAACGTATTCAGGAATGTTGGGTGCAACTGCTCAAATTAATGACAAAGGTGTTAATATTCGTGAATCAGTAGCTAATAATGGTGGTATTAAAATTGATGGTGTTACTGGTACTGTAACTTTTGATGCTGATGGAAATTATGCTGTTTCAAACACATCTCCTAACGAAACTTATGTTAGTGGTAGTAGTTGGGCTGGTAGACATTATCATGGAGCTGGTGGACCAAGTGCACAGAATATTTTTGATGCTGATTACATTAAACTTCGAGAAGTAACTTTAGGTTACAATTTCCCAAAATCACTTATTGGACCGTTTAGATCATTAAGAGTTGCTGTATATGCTAAAAATATATGGACTGGTGGTCTTGATAAAGATGGTTTTGATCCTGAAAGTGCTGTTGGTGGTTCAGGAAATATTCAAGGTATAGAAGGTGGATTTAGTCCTAATACCAAGAGTTATGGATTTAATTTTCAACTTGGATTTTAATAAAAATGATATTAAATATGAAAAATTATATATTTCTTATAGGAGCTTTACTTTTAACTATGGGAGCTTGCGATGTTAACTATCAAAGCAATCCTAATGATCCGGAAGTAGCTCCAACTTATACAATCTTTAACGATGCCGTTAAAGAGATGATTGATGATACACATGACGAGTGGTTTACAGGACGTTTCACTCTACCTACTATGCAATATTGGGCTCAAACGGAATATACAGAAGAAGATAGATACCAATATAGAGAGTCAATGAGAGAAACATGGGAAGATTTATACATTAATCTGGAAAACTTCCGTCAAATTATTGATTTAAATACTGATGAGGCTACAGCGCCAGGTGTTTCTGCCTATGGTGCTAATGTAAATCAGATTGCTGCATGTCGTATTATGATGGCATGGACATTTAATTTAATGGCTGATACTTGGGGAGATATTCCTTACTGGTCACTATCTACCGAAGATGCTGACTTTGAGGCATTGAATGTTAGTGGTGATTTCTTGAAACCTAAATATGCACCTCAGTCTAAAATTTATCCTGATTTATTAAAGCAACTTCAGGAAGCTGCTGATATGATAGATGTTACTCAAGCTGCATTTACTAGTGGAGATCCTATTTATGGTGGCGATGCTGCCAAATGGAAGATGTTCGCGAATTCTCTTCGATTAAGAATTGCAGTTAAAATTCTTGATGTTTATCCTGCTGCTTCATCCGACATAACAGCAGCTATATCAAGTGGAGTATTTACTTCTAATTCTGATAATGCTGCATTAGTATACGAATCGAATCAAACAAATGGATCACCTTTGCAGAAAGCTTTTAAAGATAGAAGAGATTTTGCTGTAGCAAATAGCTTTATTGATTTATTAGACGGAACTAAAGGTGGATTTGGATCAGATCCTCGTTTATCGGAGTATGCTGAAGTTAATCAGTTTGGTAACTATGTTGGTATTCCTTATGGTATTCTAAATGAGCAGTCGGCTGCTTTTAAATGGGAATCTTTGCCTGCTGTATCAATTACAGGTTGGGATCCAAATGCTGATGGAGGTAAAGGAGCACACTTTTTTACAAATGCTACTCAAACATTAATGGATTACGCAGAAGTAGAGTTTTTATTGTCTGAGGTTAATGGATGGTCACAAGCTGAGTATGAGGCTGGTGTAACTGCTTCTATGGAAGATTGGGGAGTAGCTGCTGCCGATATTACTTCTTTTGTAGGTGCATTACCTGCTGCCAGTGAAGAGAATGTATTGACACAAAAGTACATTGCCTTATATATGCAGTCACATACAGCATGGGCAGAGTACAGAAGAACAGGTTATCCGAAAACTTTAATTGCACCTAATACTGATTATTCTGTGGATGTTGTTACTGATGCTGAAGGTACTGTTCAGTCGTTTGATTATAATTTTACACCACTTGTTGAAATCTCTGATATTTCTTATAGAATGGAATATCCAGGACAAGAATCAACTTTAAATGGAGAAAATTATCAGGCTGCTGTTAGCTTGTTATCAAATGGTAATATGATTACATCGAAACTTTGGTGGGATGTAAACTAATAAATGAAGAGTTACTTGCTATAATTTAGTTGTAAGATTATAGTACTACTTATAAATAATTATCACCCCTTAGTAGGCTTAGGCTTGTTAAGGGGTGTTTTTATTTTATACTGCAAAAGACATTGATACTCGAAAAATAAAGGATAGTATAACTATGGGCCTGAAGGTCTGATTTGGAATTTATAATCAGGAATAAGCTTATTATTGTTACTTTCTTTGATCAATTATAGAAAAGAAGATAGAAGTAAATGCTGATTATAGCGAATAAGAAAGCCCAAAAACATAATTTCTACCCATTGCACTTATTCCTGATGAATAAGGTCTGTAGCGCTTGTTAAAGATGTTTTCGATAGCGAAATTGAGATTAAGTTTTCTGCTTAACAAATAAGAATTTTTCCAGTTAAGGATTAGCCAATTCGGAGAATAAGGATTACCATTTTTATCTTTTGCATAAAGATAGGCCTTGTCCTTTTCGGTAGTTGCTAAATCTTTATAGCTAATTTCTCCGTTGTACTCCAATTCAAGCTTAGATTTAAGTTGTTTTGTTTGATACTTTATATCGAATGAGCAGAAAAAAGGTGGAACATGACGAACCGGACTACCATCTTTATATTCACCGTAGGTAAGGTTAAGATTTCCATCGGCAGTAAGATGCGTGTTTAATTTTACTATTGTATTTAGGTTAAAACCCCAAACTTTTGCATTATCGGTATTTACAATTGCTTGAACTTCACTCTCTACACCATCGTAAAGCATTGTGTTTTTTCCATTAAACGAATAATCATCACGAACCATTGCCTGATCTAAAAACGAGTAAAACGCATTGAATTCAGCAAAAAGAACCTGAGCAAAATTTTTATTAACACTAAATTCGAAGTTGTAAATGTATTCAGGCTTAAGCTTATTGTTAGGAACCACAACTTTTCCGGGTTCCGAATCAAACACCTTTCCAATGTCATCGATATTGGGTGCTCGAAAGCCCGAAGTTGCGTTTATTTTTAATCCCCAGCCTGACGCAGACTGATGAGCAATTCCAAGTCCCCCGTTTATTGCTCCGGTCGATAAATTAAGGCTCTCAAAGGGAAAATCATAAAAACTGTTGTCAAGTTGCGAATTAATCCAGACATGAGAATATCTAATCCCTGTATTCAGTGTCCATTCATTATTTATCTTCCACTTAAAATTGGAGTAAAAGGCAAGACTGGAATATTTAGAATCATCAGGATAACGACTAGCAATTTCTTCGCTTTTTTTTGTGGTGATATCAGTAGCATAAGCTTCTGAGTTTAGTTTGTTGAGGGTCCATTCCGAACCATAAAAAAAGTGAGTTTTGGTAGATATTTTCTTTTCTGCATCTACATTAACCGAGTAGATATCTAGTTTTTCAAATCTGTTTCTTTTCGAATCAGAACCGAATTTTCTATCGTGTCGGCTTTCTTCATAGTTTTGATATGCCGTATTTATCTTAAAGGAATCGTAGAACTTATTTTTCGTACTGTTATTAATCTGTAAATTGTGTAATTGTAGCTTCTGTGGACCATAGTACCATTCGGCATACTTTAAATTCTCATTATTATATTGAGTTAATCGATCGTAACGAGGAATGTTAGAACTTGTGGTGTAATGAAATCCGTAAAGTAGTTCCAGATTCTTCGAAGCTTTATATCTTACTTTCTGAACCGTATTAAACTGATTGTAAGCCGTGTATTTTTGTTTTTCAGGGTCGGAATTGCTTATGATCTTGTCGATATTATTTTCTCTAAGCACATATTCCTTACGCAAATAATCCTCAGACCCATGACTACCCATTTTTTGATCACTAAAATCGCTATAGGAAAAGCTACCCGCAAAACTTAGCTTTTCTTTTCCGAAATTATAATCTGCGTGATTCATAATTTCATGATTAGCCGACGAATAACGATTTTTATATGTCAATTTAATGTTCGTCTTACTAGAGGTGGAATATTTTGGTGTAAGCGAATGAAAATCCATTACACCACCAATAGCATCGCTTCCATAAATTATAGAACCAGGCCCTAAAATTACTTCGGCCGATTCCAAACTATTGGGATCTATGCTTATGACATTTTGTAGGTTTCCGCTTCGGTAAATTGCATTATTTAATCGAACACCGTCGAGTACCAGTAAAACACGATTTGCCGAAAATCCTCTAATCATAGGACTTCCTCCTCCTAACTGACTTTTTTGAATGTAAACTTGTTTCGATGTTTTTAGTAAATCGGCCGAGGTTTGAGCCGTACTATTTTTTATTTGCTCTTCTTTTATTTGTACTATTTTTAAAGGGATCTCAGAAGAATTTTGTTCCCATTTATTTGCCGAAATAAGAACTTCCCCTATTGGAAAAATACTTGATTCTAACTCAATTATAAATGCTTGTTCCTCTACTATTTTAAAAGTAATCTGGATATTCCGATAGGATGGATGCTGCAGGAAAATTGTTTCCGTTCTCGAAAAGTCGGAGATATCAGCCTTTCCTTTTTTATTTGTTAAAGTAGAATTATGTGAATCAAACACATAAATATTTTCGATAGGCGTTTTGTTTTCAGAATCAATAACTTTAATAAGCTGATTAAAGCCTACATGTCCGGTAAGCATCAAAAGAGTAAAGAGTAGGTAGCGAGTCATTTGTAGTTTATTTTTTTTAACTAGCTCAAATGTATGATAAATATTTTAATCAGAATATAAAAAAAAGGCATCTCTTAAGATGCCTAAGGTTTAGAATATATAAATGAGTTAATTTTCTGTTATAATTGCTTTTTCGCCCTGATCATAAATTAAATCTTTTGGAATTCTGGCTCTTTGAATTCGATATAGATCCTGAAGCAAATCATTTCGAATAAAACCTTTGTCTTTAACTAATCGATCGGCGGCAGCATAATCTCCATTGCCTTGTATTTCTAATACAAGTTTGGTAAGAGATTCTATGGCTTTTTTCATTTTGTAATCGTTAATTTTATAGGTGCCGGTTTTTGAGTTATACTTAAAGGCTTCCTGTTCTTCGAAATAGTAGAATCGAATCATATTGGCAACTCCTTGAGAGTCGGTAATACCAAATCGTATCGATCTAAATACATCGGCCATATAGGTTACGTAATTTTCAAGCATATTGATATTTTCCAGTTGTCTCATTTCATGAACCTGATTTAGTAGATACATTCTTAAAACATCATTTTTTAATTCGTTAATTACATTGGAATGTTCTTTTAAAGCATCTTTTACATCTCCGTTTCCGTTAATGGTATTTGAAATTCCAAGTTCATTGCTTATCTCATAGAAAATTGTATTTAAAAAGAAAGAATCAAAATTTACATTTCTTTTTTGTTTTTCATCAATCACCAGTGCACTGATAGGCATAAGAATTTTGTCGAATTTTGCCTGCATTACATTCTTAAAATGCACTTTTCTGGTTCCACATTTAATATGATTGTTTCCAATTGGAAGGTTCAGACCGATTAATTTGTTTCCAGCATTGCAATAACCCGAATTGTAAAGAACATCGTATATCACAATATTTGCTTCACTGATATTTGATTCAGATTTAAATTTATCGTTAACAGGTAAGTTTTTTTGTAAGAAGGGAAGTAGGGAAGCGTATTTTTCTGTCTTTTTTGTCCATTCCTTATTCCTCAAAAGAATAAATGCTCCATAGGAATATTTTGTCCATAACAGATGATCCTCACTATTTACAATAGGTCCGGCAATAAAATCGAGAGAACTGTCATTTAATTTCAACCATAAACAGTCGCTTTTTTCAAAATTATCAGATACTAAATCTTTAGCTCTTTGTTGTAAATAGATTTTAAATTCTTCTGATTCAGCTAATTCTGCCGCTGTATTGAGGTAGCTTGCAGCATTGTTTAATTCAGCTTTGAAAGCATTGCGATAGGGAATAACTTTTAAGTTGCCCTTCTTATCACGTTTAATAATTGTAAATGGATTGTATTTGTTGTCGTCAGTAAGATTAAAAAATTCTTCCTGATTTAAATCAGAGGGGAAGAATCCAATTCCTAGTGGTCGGGGTGGAAAGTCATCTGTAAAAGATGTGAAGCCATCCAAACGATCCCAGGGACCGTAATTAATCATGGCATATTCTTTCATATCCTGATTGCTAATCTTACTTAAAAGTGAATCTTTATTGCCGTATGCCTGCATCCAATAAACTTTATCAATAGCATTTGCAGCTTTTATAAGGTTCGAAAATACTTTAATTTCTTGTGCAGAGAGAGAATTAAGATCGGCTGATAGTTTTACTTTTGAATAGTTGGCTAATTTTCGCTGCATTACAGAATCGGCTGTTTTTTTCTGTTCTACCTTTTTATCTGGCTGGCAGGATACTGCTAGCGCGATCGAAATAATTAGTCCAAATAAAAAAATGGGATTTCGCATCATAATAGTAAGGTTTAAGTGTATGATAAAGCAAATTATTTTAACAATTGGACATGTAAAAAAAGCTTGATTAATATTTTGTGTTCTATAATTTATGTGAAACGAATCACTCTTTATAAGTTACGAAAAATACCACCCAAAAAAAAATAGAATTGATGCAGCTAGGTTTCATTCAATTCGTTATTTGTGAACTTATTAGGTGGTTTATAGATGCAAAAAAAAGCAAGATTAGTAAAGACATTTATTGTCTTCTAATCTTGCTTTTCTATTATTGGATCTTAGGATCTAATCTTTGTTCTTTTTTTCTTCCGGATATTCTATTCTTGCATGGTAAACATTAATTAATGCATTGGTAAATATTTCCTTAATTTCATTGATATTTTTAAATGTAATATCAGCATTTGCAAAGCGATGTTCGCTCACCTGTTTGTCGATAATACTATCAATTAATCCTCGAATGCTTTCCGGCGATTTTACTTTTAAGCTTCTCGAAGCAGCTTCAATTCCATCAGCCATCATTAAAACAGCAGTTTCTTTGCTAAATGGGTCAGGACCCGGGTATTTGAATTTTTCTTCATCAATTTCTTTATCCGGATATTTATTTTTGAACGAGGTATAGAAATACATTACTTTTCCAGCCCCATGATGCGTCTCTATAAAGTCGATTATTTTTTGAGGAAGTTTATATTTTTTAGCAATTTTTACACCGTATTTTACATGATCGGTTATAATTTGAGCACTTTTATCGAATTCTAAATTATCATGGGGATTTGAGTTTGAAAGCTGATTCTCGATAAAGTAAATGGGATGTTTCATTTTACCGATGTCGTGATACAAAGCACCTGTTCTTACCAATAAAGGATTTCCTCCAATATGGTTAATTGCTGCTTCGGCAAGATTCGCAACCTGCAAAGAGTGTTGAAAAGTACCAGGCGATTGTTTTGTAAGCTCTCGTAAAAGTGGATGATTCTGATTAGATAACTCTATAAGGGTTACATCAGAGAGAAAACCAAATAATTTCTCGAATATGTAAATTAAAGAATACGAGAAAGTAAGAAGCAGTCCGTTAATGGCAAACCACATAAAATTAAACCAGCTGAGTTCTGAAATATGACTGATTTGAGTTATCGCGAAAGCAAAATACACAACACTATAAGTAATAAAGGTAATAACTCCTGTGAGTACCAATTGTCCCCGTCGTTCAAGGCGAGGTAAGCTATAAATTGCCATAATACCTGCCGACATCTGTAAAAATACAAACTCGAATCCATTTGGGGCTAAAAATCCGGTAATTAACACTGTAACAATAAATACAAACAAAGCCGTACGGCTGTCCATAAGCGTTCGAACCACAATTGTTATTAGTGCAAAGGGAATAATATAGATGTTAATTTTAGGGAATTTTAAAACCAGAGTAGTAATGGCTACAAACATTAAAACCAACATAAAAATAAAGAGGAGTTTTTTATTGTCGTGCAGAATTTTTCTCCTGAAATTTCTTAAATATAAAAACAATAAAACAATGCAGGATATTACCAAAAGACTCTGTCCTGCCAGAATTAGATAGTGGTTTTGGGAGGAGCCTAAAATATTTTCATAATCCTTTTTTAGCGATTCCAGAATAAGAAAAGTGTCATCGTTAATGATGTCTCCTCGAAGTACAATTCGTGTTCCATAATCTACTTTTCCTTTGGTAAGTGAAATATTCGAAAGCATGCTGCTTTTTACCTGTTCTGATACCTCTTTATCATAGAATAAATTTGGCTCCAGATAAGAATCAATATTTAAATCTTGAATAAAACCCTGAAAAAGACCCGATTCAAAATCTTCTTTAATTTGATTGTTTAAAGTTTCATAAGCCTCACGTGATGAGAAAATATCATTAACACTTATAAGTTCGTTTATATTATTAAGCGATTTATTTATGGTTTTAGGAAGTTCGAAATTGTATTTTTGCTGTTCGTTTTGCAGATCGGCAATGCCTTTCTGATAAAAATTAGATAAGTTGGTTTTTATATAATTGCGAGTGAGTATTTTTTCGGCCTCATTTCTTTTGGCTGAATATTTTAAAGCTTTAAAGCTCGACGATTTCTCAAATTTGTTCCATTTTTTAGCAAAATTAGATTCAAACTTTTTCATTATTCGGGGATATACCGAAGTATCTGTTTTAAAAAAAGGACTGAAACGAGTCAGGATACTATCGCGGTTACTCTTGAGTTCCTTTTCTGTTTTTAGAATTGAAAAATCGAAGGGTGCAATAAGTGTCTCATGCATCCAGGGTTTGCCCTTTTGGTATTCGTATTTAAAATTTCCAATATTCGGAAATAACATTATTATTAGAATAACGGTAATTGCCGTTATGGAAAAACGATAAATGTTATTTAGGTTCTGACGGATCAACCTGAAATATTTGTTCATTGAGTTATTCGTTTTATATGGTTTTACCAATACTAAAATTCTTGTATAAAATTAATCGAATATCTTTTGCTAAAAAATTATTATTGTTTTCTTTTACCCATATTATATAAAAGCAAATATATTAAACAGGAAGTAAAAACATAATTTTATTTTTTATATTTGATTGATACGAACAATAAGCAAAAAATAAATGAAATACGGCATTTCCGATTTAAGTATTATTCCAGTACGAAATGAGTCTGCAGAGAAAAGCGAGATGGTCACACAAATATTGTTTGGTGAGTATTTTGAGATTATCGAGGAAGTAGAGAATTGGAGTAAGGTTCGACTAGCATTCGATAAGTATGAGGGATGGGTTGATACAAAAATGATTACTGAGATTTCAGAATCCACATTTCAGCAGTTGGAAAATACGATTCCTGCAATTGCCAATGATACTTTTAATCTGGTATATCAGGAGAAGGATTACTCCAATAAATTAATTGTTCCGGGAAGCTCTTTTCCATCTTGTAATTCTCAGGAAAAATCCTTTAGTATCGGCGATAAAAAATATTTTTATCAGGGAAAGGTTAATGATAATTCACTAGAAAATCATATTCGGGATTCTATTATCAAAGCGGCCTTAAAGTATTTTAATGCCCCCTATTTGTGGGGTGGACGAACACCTTATGGCATCGACTGTTCGGGATTAACGCAAATTGTTTACAAATTAAATGGTATAAGCTTACCCCGCGATGCCAGTCAGCAGGTTTTAATAGGCAACTCCTTAACATTTGTTGAAGAAGCCTTGCCAGGCGATTTGGCTTTTTTCGATGATGCAGAGGGAAGAATCACTCATGTAGGAATTATCTGGGACAGGCATAAAATTATTCATGCCTCAGGAAAAGTTCGTATCGATAATGTCGATCATCAGGGAATTTTTAATGTAGATACCAAACGATATTCACACAAGCTTAGAGTCATTAAA
Source organism: Marinifilum sp. RC60d5 (assembly GCF_052400665.1). Lineage (NCBI taxonomy): Bacteria > Pseudomonadati > Bacteroidota > Bacteroidia > Marinilabiliales > Marinifilaceae > Marinifilum > Marinifilum sp. RC60d5. Next base: position 41,340 of record NZ_JBQTGK010000015.1, on the reverse strand, counting down.
AGAATCCTTAGTAGCGATAAATAGAATACCCGGGAAGTGACATAATAGCACATGTGTATTATAACTATTACTCATTCACACACATCATGTACACCTATAAATATCCAAGACCCGCTTTAACTGTTGATTGTGCAATATTTTGCAAATGCAGGGGCGAACTATATGTTTTATTAATTCAGAGGAGAAACGATCCTTATAAAGAAATGTGGGCTTTTCCGGGGGGATTCGTTGATATGGATGAGGATCTGAAGACAGCAGCTTTTCGTGAATTAAAAGAGGAAACCGGATTTGAGGGAATTACCTTAAGTCAGTTCAAAACTTATGGTGCAGTAAATCGAGATCCCCGTGGCAGAACGGTCTCAGTAGTTTATATTGCTCAAATGGAAGCATCGGTATTGCCCTTGGTAAAGGGAGAGGATGACGCATTAAAAGCCCAATGGATTAAAGTTGATAGTTTACCTAAGCTGGCATTCGATCACGAACAAATTATGCAGGACTTAAAAGAGCATTTAAGCATCTGTTAAACAGGATTCCAGATAGCTTAATCCATCGGGACCCAGGTTAAACAGGACATCTAAAATGCTAAGGTTCGCCTGAAAACCATGTTTGTCTCCAAACACCTGAGTGTATGGTTTTGCCTCAAACATAAGGTCTGTTTTATTTTTAGATGCTTTAGGATGAATTGAATCGCGGTAATTGATAATATGATCGGCTTCGGCTTCAATAAAATCATCGGTTAGTACCGTATTACATTCTATTTCCAGTAAAGAGCAAATTTCTTCCTGAATTTCCAGGTTAAAATCCAGAAGAAATTCATGTTTTTGTGTGAAAAATCGCTCTAAATCGTCAATGTAATACTCGTAGAAGGGAGAAGATTTGTAGCCTGCTTCAATGCCTTTTAAATGTAGTTTTTGCCAATTCGTATCGTAGGAAATTCTAACATCTTTGGTTAGTATTTTTTTGTGAGTAGCTTTTTCCACAGGAACCGACAAAGGCAGTACCCCATTAGCTCCGTATATGTTACATCTGTTTCGGTACGATTGTTTAGAATAGTTTTCCCATTGTTCAATCAGTACTTTATTGTATTGAATTAATTTGCAATAATACTGAATTGGGGCAAAATATGAAGTTGCCAGTAAGGCCTGAGTATTTTCCATTTTAAAATTATCAGATGTATTCTCGCCATCTGTCTGGTATTTATTTAGAGAGATGCCTTAAAAAAAACGTAATAAACTGTGATATCACAACAGTGCGAAACTACAAAAATCATGGTAAAAGAAAAAGACACCAGAAGGTGTCTTTTTGCTAATTTTTTATTGTGAAGATTAGTGGATCCATTTAAATATTCTGTCCCATCTGATTTTTTCGAATGCACTTTTATTTTTATCCAGCGAAAGCCAGATAAACGAAGCTTTACCTACCACATGATCTTCAGGTACATATCCCCAATATCGAGAATCTGCAGACATGTGACGATTGTCACCCATCATCCAGTAATAGTTCATTGCAAACGTATAGGTATCTGCAGGTTTGCCGTTAATATAAATGGTAGAATCTTTTACCGATAAAGAATTTTCTTCATAAGCATTAATTACCCTTTCGTATAAAGGCAAAGTTTCCAGATTAAGCTTTACAGTTTGTCCTTTTTTGGGAATTACTAAAGGTCCAAAGTTATCTCTGTTCCAATTGTAATGATCGCTAAAAGGAAAAACATCTTCGGGAGCCCCAACATTATAAGTCATTTTAACAATAGATGATACATTGCTTAATTTAGCTAATTTGGCAGCTTTAGCCTCCGATAAGGGCATTTCATAGATTGATCCACTTTGTCCGATTTCGGTTTTCGTGATGTTCATCTCTTCCAATTTCCTTGGATTTATGAGGCTGCCATTTGTCCTAATCTGGTATCTGAATTGCATTTCCTCAATCTTATCCTGCTTTTTCCCGTTAATGTAAACTTGTCCGTCGATACTGGAAATTGTATCGCCAGGCATTGCTACACAGCGCTTAATATAATTTTCTCTTTTATCAACAGGCCTTGATCTTATTTCATTATTCTCTGCCAAATATTTTCGGGCCATTTTTTTGTACGCTTCGTCGTTTTGCAGTTCACGGCCTTTTTGCATGTCCGAAGCTTTTACCGAGTTAGCAATTCCTCTAATGCGCGAGTAGTAATCGGGATTTTCCTGTCCCACAATTATTGTATCCCCGGCAGGGAAATTAAAGACTACAACATCGTTTCTTTTAATTTCGTTGATACCCGCCAGTCTTTTATAAGGCCAATTGATCCATTCCAGGTACGATTTTGTTTGTGTAGTTCCCGGCATTGTATGATGGGCAAAGGGAAACGATAGGGGAGTGTTCGGTATTTTTGGCCCGTAAGCAACTTTACTTACAAAAAGATAATCGCCAACCAGTAAGGATTTTTCCATCGATGAGGTTGGAATTGTGTAAGCCTCAATAAAAAACATTCTTATTATTGTGGCAGCTACAACTGCAAAAATAATTGCATCAATCCATTCAACAGCTGCACTTTGCTTCTTAACTCCTTTTTTCTTCCAAAAAGCCCAGTGTACTTTTTTGCTGATGTAAACATCAAATAATATTGGTAAGCCTAAAATTAGCCAGTAATTACCAATCCAGATAATCATCAGTAATGCTACAAGTAAAGCCACTGAAAATTTAAACCATTTGTTTCTTAGTATGTCTTTCATTCAATCTATTTTAAATGATTTTCTAATATTTTATTTTATAGTTGTAAAAGATCATTCATACCATAAAAACCCTCTTTTTTAGGCATAAATTCGGCTGCTAATACAGCCCCTAAAGCAAAACCTTTTCGGCTATAAGCCTGATGTTGAATACTAATCTCATCAACTTCCGAATGCCAGGTAACAGCATGAGTTCCCGGAACAGCACCATGTCGTTTGGCAAGTATGCTCACTTCATCTTCTTTCATACTTGTGGCTTCAATCCATTTTTCCTTTTTTGGATGATTATCGATTATTCCTTCGGCCAAAGTAATTGCAGTTCCACTTGGAGAATCTAATTTGTGGGTATGATGAATTTCTTCCATATCAACATTGTATTCCTTAAATGGAGCCATTAGCTTGCTTAACTTTTTATTTAGTTCGAAGAATAAATTTACTCCCAAACTAAAATTTGAAGCATAAAAGAAGCCTTTTCCTTTTTTACAGAATTTTTCTATTTCAGGCATTTTATCCAGCCATCCGGTTGTTCCCGAAACAACAGGGATATTAGCCTTAAAGCATTCTATATAGTTGTTGTAGGCCGAATTAGGATTTGTAAATTCGATGGCTACATCAATGTTTTTAAGATGCTCAGGACAAAGATCATTTTGATTGTCCTGATCAATAATTAATTCTACTTTATGTCCGCGGCTAATGGCAATTTGCTCTATTTCTTTGCCCATCTTACCATAGCCTATTAATGCAATTTTCATTTGTGGTTATTTTTTTGGGAATTGTATTGTGAATATAAATCGTATTAAAATATCATATTACAATGGGTATAATAGTTTCCCTGCTAGTTATGATTCCAAAAATAGTAAATCCGATTCAGAACTAAGTCAATGGATTCCTATTATTGTAGTGTTTTTCGACAACTTACTTTTTATGCACAATAATCAACACAAATAAGAGGTTGAAATTTTTGTATTAAAAAAGGGATTGTGAACCACAATCCCTTTTCAAAGTAAATAATTTATAGTACTATTATTTAGCTGTTTGTGCTTTTCCCACTACAGCTTTAAATGCTTCTGGATGATTTACTGCTAAATCAGCCAAAACCTTACGGTTAATTTCGATATTAGCTTTGTGCATCAAACCGATTAATTGTGAGTAAGATAGACCTTCTAGTCTAGCTGCAGCGTTAATACGCTGAATCCACAATGCACGGAAATTCCCTTTTTTCTTTTTTCTATCGCGATATGCGTATTGCAAACCTTTTTCGTAGGTGTTTTTTGCTACGGTCCAAACATTTGCTCTTGCACCAAAGTTACCTCTGGTTTCTTTCAAAATTCTTTTTCTTCTAGCTCTTGAAGCTACAGAATTTACTGATCTTGGCATAATTCCTAATTTTTGAATGTTAGCGTTCCATTTAAGGACTCTTTGGTGCTAAATCACTCGGTTAATAAACTTAAAAAATCAATTACTGATTCTTACAACATGTTAAGCATTAACTTAACGTTTTTCTGGTCTGCTTTGTTAACAGTTCCAAAATAGGTAAGATTTCTCTTCCTTTTAGTGCTTTTTTTAGTCAAAATATGACTTTTAAAAGCGTGCTTTCTTTTGATTTTTCCAGATGCAGTCAAAGTAAATCTTTTCTTTGCGCTGCAATTTGTTTTCATCTTAGGCATTGTACAAACTAATTATTGATTATATAAACTATATTACTTTTTCTTTGGTGTAATGAACATGGTCATACGTTTTCCTTCTAATCTTGGAAGTTGCTCTACTTTTCCCAGCTCTTCTAAATCCTGAGCAAATTTTAACAATAAGATTTCTCCTTTGTCTTTAAAAAGTATCGAACGACCTTTAAAGAAAACATAAGCTTTCACTTTTGCGCCTTCGTTAAGAAATTTTTCAGCATGCTTAAGTTTAAAATTGTAGTCATGTTCGTCGGTGTTTGGACCAAAACGAATTTCTTTCACGACAACCTTAACGGCTTTAGCCTTCATTTCCTTTTGTTTCTTTTTCTGTTGATAAAGAAACTTTTTGTAATCGATGATCTTACAAACTGGTGGATCGGCTTTGGGTGAAATTTCAACTAAATCTAATTCTTGTTCTTCAGCAAATTTTAATGCTTCCGAAATTGAATACACACCTGGTTCTACATTGTCTCCAACAACGCGAACACTACGGGCTCTAATTAACTTATTGATTTTGTGTTGAGCCTCTTGAGGTTTTCTTGGTCCTCTGTTTCTTTGATGAAATCCAGCTATGGCTAGGTCCTCCTTATTTAGTTAGTAATTCTCGATAGAAGATAATTGACCTTCTACTTCTTTATTAATAAATTCTGCAAATTCTGTAATAGTCATTGATCCCATGTCTCCTTCTCCTTGTCTGCGTACAGAAACAGTATCTTCAGTTGCTTCTTTTTCTCCTACAATGATAAGATACGGGGTCTTTTTCAACTCGTTATCACGGATTTTACGTCCGATTTTCTCGTTGCGATCATCTAATACGGCGCGAATATCGGAATTATTTAACGAATTTAAAACTTTTTTCGCATAATCGTTGTATTTTTCGCTAATTGGCATGATGACAGCTTGTTCAGGTGTTAGCCACAATGGGAATTTACCTCCTGTATGTTCAAGCAATACGGCTACAAAACGTTCCATGGAACCAAATGGAGCACGGTGAATCATAATTGGTCTGTGTTTCTGATTGTCGCTTCCAACATATTCCAGATCAAATCGTTCGGGTAAATTGTAGTCTACCTGAATGGTGCCCAATTGCCATTTGCGTCCGATTGCATCCTTAATCATAAAGTCAAGCTTTGGACCATAAAAGGCTGCTTCGTCGTATTCGACAACCGTTTTCAATCCTTTTTCGTCGGCAGCTTCGATAATTGCTTTTTCTGCTTTGTCCCAATTTTCTTCCGATCCTATGTATTTTGAGTGGTCTTCTTTGTGTCGTAAAGAAACCTGAGCTACATATTCGTTAAAATTAAGCGCTTTAAATATGATAAAGATAATATCAATTACCTTTTTAAATTCATCTTTTAATTGATCAGGAGTACAGAAAATGTGAGCATCATCCTGAGTAAAGCTTCTTACACGTGTTAAACCGTGTAGTTCACCACTTTGTTCGTATCGGTAAACAGTTCCAAACTCGGCAAGTCTAATTGGCAGATCTTTGTACGAATGAGGCTTAAATTTGTATATCTCGCAGTGATGAGGGCAGTTCATCGGTTTTAACAAATACTCTTCCCCTTCCTGAGGAGTTTGAATAGCCTGAAATGAATCTTCGCCATACTTATCGTAGTGACCCGAAGTCTTGTACAAGTTAATGTTACCAATGTGTGGAGTAATCACCTGGTCGTATCCGAATTTTTTCTGAACACGCTTTAGAAAGTTCTCTAGGCTTTCGCGAAGTTGAGCTCCTTTTGGCAACCACAATGGCATTCCCTGACCAACATTTTGTGAAAAAGTAAATAATTCCATTTCTTTTCCCAATTTTCTGTGGTCGCGTTTTTTTGCTTCTTCCATCATTTCCAGATACTCATCCAAAAATTTCTTTTTTGGAAAAGTAATACCGTAAACACGGGTAAGCTGTGGTCTTTTTTCGTCGCCTCTCCAGTAAGCACCAGCAATTGAGTTTAATTTAATTGCTTTTATAAGACTTGTGTTGGGTAGGTGTGGACCTCTACATAAATCCGTAAAGTTTCCTTGTTTGTATAAGCTTATTGTGCCATCTTCCAGCTCATTAATTAATTCCAGCTTGTACTGTTCATTTTTTTCGCCGAAAAATGCAAGAGCGTCTTGTTTGCTAATATCGCTTCTTACGTATTCGTTTTTGTTGCGAGCAAGTTCAATCATTTTTTGCTCAATTTTAGGAAGGTCCTTATCCGTAAGGGCAGTACCATTACCTAAATCAACATCGTAGTAAAAACCCATGTCAATAGCAGGGCCAATACCAAATTTTACTCCTGGGTATAAAGCTTCTAATGCTTCAGCCATTAGGTGAGCAGAGCTGTGCCAAAAAGCATGCTTTCCTTCTTCATCATCCCATGTGTGAAGCTTAATGCTTGCATCTTCATTAATCGAACGTGTAAGATCATACAACTGCTCATTAACGCTAATAGACAAAACTTCTTTTGCCAATCGATTAGAAATGCTTCTAGCAATCTCAAGACCTGAGATTCCAGCTTCAAATTCTTTTACTGTTCCATCCGGAAATGTAATTTTAATCATCCTATTGTTTTAAATTTTTATTCACACCGCTACAAACCGGCATGATATACTAAAATAGAAAATATGAACTTCAGAATTAAATCATTCACTCCTGACGAATTTTTCTTCGGCAAAAATCTGTTATCCTGAAATTCAATTCACAAAGATATAATTTTCTTATAAAGCAAAGCTTAAATTAACAGGCAATGTTTTCTTATTCTAAAGATTTATGTGGAAAGCTTTATTCTTATCAATAAAATATGTTTAAACTAGGCTGCTGTATTTGCTTATTTGCCTTTGATGAGAATATTTATTGATTTATATCAGCTATTAAATTTTTCTTTTCTCTAAAAAAAGTCGAATCTTTGAGCTTTAGAATAACAAACGATACGAATTGCAAAATAACTCAACTATTATGAAGAATTTTAAACAGATACTTGCCCTGGCTTTTGTCTTGTGTTTTTCGGCTTTTACTTTCGCACAGCAAAATGCGAAAAAAATTAGCATGGAAGATTTGATGCAGAATAGAACATTCAGTTCCAAATCGGTATATGGTTTACGCTCAATGAAGGATGGTATCCATTACACAACACTGGAAGAAGCAGGTACCAAGATTGTAAAATACAGCTTTGCGACTGGCAAAAAGGTTGAAACGCTGCTCGATTTAAGTACATTTAAAGAGGCCGAGATTAAAAATATTAGTGAGTATGAGTTTAGCTCCGATGAGAAGAGAATTTTACTGATGAGTAATCCCGAAAGAATTTACCGAAGATCTTTCACTGCCGATTATTTTGTGTTTACTTTTAAAAATAAAGAGTTAGTTCCTCTTTCGAAGAAGGGGAAGCAACGTTTGGCTACATTTTCGCCCAACGGAAATAGGATTGCTTTTGTAAGAGATAACAACATTTTTATTCATAATGTTTTGTTTGGATCTGAAATTAAGATCACCAAAGATGGAGAGTTTAATGCCATTCAGAATGGAACTCCAGATTGGGTTTACGAAGAGGAATTTGAATTTAATAAAGCATTTGCATGGTCGCCCGACAGTGAATTTTTAGCTTACATGAAATTTGATGAAAGTCAGGTGCGAATGTTTAATATGAATAAGTTCGAAGGTAAATATCCACAGGTTAAAGAAAATGCTTTGTATCCTGAGAATTATACCTACAAATATCCAAAAGCAGGAGAAAAGAATTCTGAAGTTAGTGTATGGGTTTACAATATTGAAGATAGGATCACTAAAAAAATGGATGTGGGTGAGGATAAAGATCAGTATATCCCAAGAATTAAATGGTCTAAAAATCCAAAAATGCTTAGCATTTACAGGTTGAATCGCCTGCAGAACAAACTGGAGCTTTTATTGTCGAATGCAAAAACAGGCGAATCGGATGTGATGTACACCCAGGAAAATAAATACTACGTAGAAGAAGGAAATTTTGATTTCCTGACTTTTCTGGACAATGGAACGCAATTTATTTATGCAAGTGAAGATGATGGTTTTAACCATTTGTATTTGTATGATATGGCTACCGGAAAAGCGGTTCAGCAAATTACCTCGGGCGATTGGGATATGACAGATTTCTTAGGTTTTGATGAAAACAAGAAAGTATGTTATTATGAAGCTGCTGAAATTTCTCCTTTGGAAAGAAATACCTATTCCATAAAATTAAATGGGACTGGTAAAAAACTAATAACTCCTGAAAGAGGAACCAACAGAACGGTTTTTAGCGAAGGTTATAAGTTCTACATTAACTATTTTTCCAGCGTAAAACAGCCCAATAGAGTTAGCCTTTACAATTACAAAGGAAAACAGATTCGTGTTCTGGAAGACAATAATGAACTGATTGAGAAGCTGAAAAATTATCAATACAATCCCAAAGAATTTACCATGCTGCCTTCTGCCGATGGTATGACCATGCTAAATGCCTGGATCATTAAGCCGTACAATTTCGATTCCTCAAAGAAATATCCTTTAGTGATTACGCAGTATAGCGGACCCAATTCGCAGAGTGTTGAGAACAGCTGGAGTTTCGATTGGTATCAGTATCTGGCACAGGAAGGATATGTTGTTGCTTGTGTAGACCCAAGAGGAACGGGAGCCAGAGGACAGGAATTTCGTAAATGTACTTACATGCAACTGGGAAGACTAGAGTCTGATGATCAGATTGCGGCTGCTAAGGCTCTTGCTGAAGAGGCTTATATTGATGAAAACAGACTTGCCATTTGGGGCTGGAGTTATGGTGGCTTTATGTCTTCGCTTTGTCTGGAGAAAGGAAATGATGTTTTTGCTGCCGCCATTGCTGTTGCTCCTGTTACCAACTGGAGATATTACGATTCGGTTTATACTGAAAGGTTCATGAGAACTCCTCAGGAAAATGCCAAGGGCTACGACGATAATTCTCCTATTAATCATGTTGACAAGTTAAAAGGTTCCTTATTGCTTTGTCATGGTACTGCCGATGATAATGTTCACATACAAAATACTTATGAACTTTCGGAACGATTGGTACAGGCCGACAAGCAATTCGAAATGCAAATTTATACCAATAGAAACCATAGTATTTATGGTGGAAATACAAGATTACACTTGTACAAGCGTTTCAATAAATTTTTAAAAGAGAATTTATAGGGAGATTGGATCTAATTAAAGAGGATAGAGGAAGAATTGTAAAATTTTTCCTCTTTTCTTTTGTGCAAATACTCAGAAAATTAGGGGGTGCTGACAGATTTTTTTTAAACTTTTTTGCAAAATATACTTGCCAGAAAGGCTGGATTATCTATATTTGCATCGCAAAAGTTTAGAACAAGCTTTAGCAAATATGCGAGAATAGCTCAGTTGGTAGAGCATAACCTTGCCAAGGTTAGGGTCGCGAGTTCGAGTCTCGTTTCTCGCTCGAAAAAATTGTTGAGTTTTTCCTTTGTCAGCAATTTTAGAGTAATAATAAAAAGGAAAATGCGAGAATAGCTCAGTTGGTAGAGCATAACCTTGCCAAGGTTAGGGTCGCGAGTTCGAGTCTCGTTTCTCGCTCAAGAATTATTACTGTACAAGCATTACATGGCCGCTTCATTTTAAATGGGGCGGTTTTTTTATTGAAAAAATCTTTACAAACAGGCTACCCAAAAAAAGTAGCTTATTTTAATATGTTAGGAAGTAAAGAGAAAATTAATACTCACCAGTCGGGTGTATAAGTCATCGCTTTTGTCGTATAGCAATGTATAAAAAAAGGGAAAATGTGAGAATAACTTATCCCGATAGCTATCGCTAGATAGAGCAAGAGGTATAATAATATGCGAGAATAGCTCAGTTGGTAGAGCATAAGCTTGCCAAGCTTAGGGTCGCGAGTTCGAGTCTCGTTTCTCGCTCAAGAATTATTACTGTACAAGCATTACATGGCCGCTTCATTTTTTAATGGGGTGGTTTTTTTTGTGCTAAAATCAAAAAAAAAGCCTGCCCGAAGGCAAGCTATTAAAATCTATGATAATATAATTTTAGAAGGTAAAGCCAAAATTCAAACTTACCAACCAGGCATTTAAGCCATCGCTTCTGTCGTAATAAGCTGCACGCAAACCAATACTTTTAAATTGTGCGCTTTTATTTTTTCGGAATGGAGATTTAAAATTCCCAATTCCCATTACTGGAGAGTACTGTAATCCTAAACCAATTTTATAGCTGTTAAGATCCGATAAATCGTAGTCGGAGGTATAAAATTCAGGCGTGTTACTTGCACTTGCCTCACCAAATTCGTAAAAATCATCAGCCGCAGTTTGTGTGTGATACCTGAAAAAAGGCGATACAATAAACGAGGAAGAAAGCATCATTGGTAACTCAACACTTGCTGTGTGAGCAGTAATTCCCCAGCTATCGGTATAAAAACGATAGAAAGTTTTCAATCGCATAAAATCGCTTACATAATAATTAAAACGCATCGAAACAGGAATTTTTAGACGATTGTCGTCCAGGTGTTCCACATTACTCAGCTCTCTTAAAGTGCTCATGTTGTCGTAAATATTCATGCCACTGGCATTATCGAAAAATACCCGGTGAAAAGGAGTGGACAGCAATCCGCTTTGTGAAACCACCTCGGCCGAAAACAGGGCTTGTAAGCGCTTGTTGATTACCTGTGAGTAAGACAAACCAAATTTTAAAGTTGTTCTTGTGTCGTCGGTAATGCTTTGTTTTTCTGGTTTCTCTCTGATCTCATAAGGATATAATAAATCCCAGCTATCATTCATAAATAAAGCATCAAGCGTTACAGAACGGTTTTGATCTTTAGAGTTAAAGGTGTACGAACCTCCAAAGTTAAAGGAGCTTACATCGTACTCGCTCGAAAATCCGGCAAGGAAGCTATAATCGTTACCCGATTTGGCAAGCTTGTGAGAATAGGAAGCGTTGATGTGTGCTCGTGCATCCATACTTGAAGCAGATGATTTATGTTCAGTATCGAAATAATCAATATTATCGGTCGAAGCCGACGAGTAAATGTCGACACCAAAATTTAAATCCAGACTCGATAGTGAATCCATGGGAATGTGAACCACGAAGCTTGGAGCTACGTTATCCAGTTCCTCAGTTCCTTGTCCCCCGGTAACGGGAGAGTGGTCGCCATCCTGCTCATAGTAATTAAGCAAAAAATTCACCTCTGTATCCTTAAAATCTTCGGGCGATTTTTTCGTTTTTACTTTTTTAAGACTGTCTTCCTCTTTGTCGTCTATGCTGTTTTTATCGGTCTGAGCCGAACTGTATAATGATATTGATAACAGCATCATTAGTGTGTAAAATGTCTTTAGTTGCATCCGCATCCTCCTCCCGATTTTCCTCCATTGGCACCTGCGGCACCTTCTCTGTAGGCTTGAAAATTAGTTTCGTAGACTTCTAGTTTTTTTGCTTGCAGTGCCATTTCGGAATCGTTAAGATAGGCTTTTTGGTAGGCCGCAACCGAAACACAGCTGTTTAGCGCTATCATGGCTAAAAAGCCCATGAGCAGCAGGTTTAGTTTTCTTCTATTTTTCATTGGTTTCTCCAATCTGTATTTGATGTTTACTTGATATATTATTGGCCTTGTGGTATTCCAGTTTCAAATTGTCTGAGGTAATCATATTTTGATCATCGGTCACCATAATACACTCAATTCCTTTTAGTTTATTAATAAGTTTTAATCCGTCCTCTTTTCCCAATACGAAAACCGAGGTGGCCAAAGCATCGGCAAGTTCGGCATTGGGGCATATAATAGTTACGCTGCTTAAGCCCTTAACGGGATATCCGGTTCGCGGATCAATAATATGGCTGTAGCGCTCTCCATCTATCAAGATAAATTTTTCATAATTTCCCGAAGTAACAACCGCTGTTTCGTCGATAGTTAACCAGGAAAAAATATGATTCTTTTCTTTGGGGTTTGAAATTCCAATTCTCCAGCTTTTGCCACCTTCATCTTTTCCCCAGCTAATAAGATCGCCCGATGCATTCACCAAAGCACCATCAAGATCCATTTTCGACATTAGCTCTAAGGCTTTATTGGCAGCATAACCTTTCCCAATGGCGCCAAAGCCTATTTTCATGCCTTTGTTTTTTAAGAAAACACTTGTGTTGTCCTTATCAAGAATAATATTTTTATAATTAATTTTTGAAACAGAGGCAGCAACATCCGCCGGGTTGGGCAGGCTGTTTACGCTTCCGTCGAATTTCCAAATTTTATCCATTGAAGCATAGCTGATATCAAAAGCTCCATGTGTTAAGTTCGATATTTTTTTGCTCCGGCGAATTAAGTTGAATAATTCCTGATTGACTTTAACGGGTTTTATTCCCGCATTATGGATTATCTCAGAGGTCTGAGAGTTTTCGTCCCAGGATGATATTAATTGTTCTATTCTTTTGATTTCTGTAATCCCCGCTTGTATGGCTACTTTGGCTTTTTCCTGATTGGTGCTTACTGCTGTAATTTCGAAGCGTGAGCCCATTAGCAGTAATACTTCGGTATATGATTTGCTTTGAGCCATCGCACTGGATAGAAATCCAAGCAATAATCCAATACTGAGAATGATATTTTTCATTCTGTTGTTATTGTTTAATAATTGATTTAATGTGTTGGATGTATTCAGAAGGACTCAATTTTTTATATCCGGTTTTTCCTAAGACCTTGCCATCCTGATTCATTAGCACAATGGTAGGGAATTGTCCTTTTTTATTGTATTTGGCGGCCAATTGCTCATTGTATTCAACTTGCTCTTTGGCTAAGCGATTTTTTTTCAGCCTGGGAAAATCTACGTCCAGTACAATTAATTCTTTTTTGGCGAAAGATTCAAATTCATCGGTGTTCAGTATTGTTTTTTTTAGGAGAATGCATCCTCTGCACCAGTCTGATCCCGAGAAATTAATAAAAATAGTTTTGTTTTCTTCTTTGGCTTGCTCTAATGCTTTTTCGAGGCTGTTCTGAGCCGAAAGAGTAAGAGGCGCGATGCTAAAAATAGCAAATAAGAACAGGCTTATTTGTAAGAATTTCTTCATAAATCCAAATTATATATTTGTTAATAGATGAAACAGCAAGAGCTGTTATTTAGATCAAATCTAAAAATAAATATTTAATTTGAACTATTGTAAGCGTTAAAATATGTAAAAAACTATATGTATATATAGATTAAGAGCCGGAATGTATCGTTTAAACTAATAATTCCTAATTCTATAGTTCTACGCCATGATTGTATAAAATACTGATCACTTCCGAGCTTAAAATTTGTTTGACAGATTGCAGCATCTGATCAATTTTCTGATTGCCGATATCGGTTAAGCCAAGAATAATAAAAGCCGAATTTCTGTCGGCAGGAGCATCTTTAATGAGTTCGATTAAAATATTGGTTCCCGAGTGAAACTCCTTATTCGAAAGAACAGAAAGATTTACAAAAAACTGACTGGCTGCACGTATGATTCTGCCATCTTCTTCGACCTGAATAAAAGGAAACAATGCCAGAATGGCTTTGGGGTTTTTCTTTCGGACAATGGCACTGAGTGCCGTTAGCAGTTTCGTACGTTCTTCGCTGCTGGTATTTGCAGACAAAAATTCATACATGCGAAATAAGGTAGGAATCATTTTCTTATTGCGACTTTCGCCATATAAAAAGAAGGTTCTGAAAGCCATAACCTGTATTTCATTTTTATCTAGTTCGGTCCATTTTTCAGTTTGCAATGCAATCTGATCAAGATAAGTGTAGTCCTTTTTCTGTTCTGCCATCTGTAGTTTTTATTTGCCTGCAAAGATATAATGAATGCTTTTATAGAAAAGATTTCAGGAGAAATTAATTTTCTAATATCAATGTTTTTTATTCAATCGATTGAATATGTTTTGCAATTCTTACTTTTTTGTTAATTTTGCTCTCCCTTGCCCAGGTGGCGAAATTGGTAGACGCGCCAGCTTGAGGGGCTGGTGACCTTATGGTTGTTCGGGTTCGAGTCCCGATTTGGGCACCCCTTTATCGGCAGATAAAATAAAGCGCTTATTCTTAACGGAATAAGCGCTTTTTTAATTAATAATGAGTAATCGAAAGTCCAAAGGTGGAAAAGTGTAAAGGTAAAAGGGTGTAAAAGTCAAAAAAGTCTTGAAAAGTCGAAAGCTTGGAGCTGACTGCTAATTAATAATGAAGAATTAAAAATTTTCCAGCGGCTATTTTTCGACATTGCCAAAGCAGGTGGGGCACCCATAGCTGCAGAAGGCGTTAAAAACAGAATTCCATGAGTGAGGAACGAGCGAATATTATTCTGTTTAGCCTTTAAAGCGTGATGGGTCACCGATTGGCGTAGTCTTGACCTTTTTGTTTCGTTTTTGGGTCAAGCCAAAAATGAAAAGCCCGTCCGGCTAGAGGACAAGAAAGAAAATCAAAGGTCAAAGGTCAAAGGTCAAAGTCCAAAGGTCAAAAGTCAAAGGTCAAAAATCCAAAATCTAATCCCGAAGTGCCGGGAAGCTGACTGCTAATTAATAATGAAGAATTAATAATTTCTGGCGGCTATTTTTCGACATTGCCAAAGCAGGTGGGGAACCCATAGCTGCAGAAGGCGTTACAAACAGAATCCCATGAGTGAGGAACGAGCGAATATTATTCTGTTTAGCCTTTAAAGCGTGATGGGTCACCGATTGGCGTAGTCTTGATTTTTTGTAACTTTTTTATCAAGTACCGAACGAAGAGAGATTATGAATACCCGTGAAAATTATAAATGAATCAAAAAGTTTAAAAAGCCCGTCCGGCTAGAGGACAAAGGGAAATTAATAATGAGTAATTAATAATTTCCAGCAGCTATTTTCCGACATTGCCAAAACAGTAACCATAAGAGTAAATCCCGATAATTATCGACACTAGAAAATAAAGAACAGATTGCCGCGGCCTCGTACCTCCGCCTCGCAAAGACAGAGGAAATGAGGACAAAGAGTAATTAATAATGAGTAATTAAGAATTAAAAAGCCGAAACAGGGCAGACCGACATTGCCAAAGCAGGAGATGCTGAAACAAGTTCAGCATGACGAATGCTAGCGGCTTAGGACCCGCATCAGGAAAAGAGCGTTAAGAAAATCAGAAAAAAGTAGCGTAAAGAAACCTGACGTGTTTGAGTAACGTTAGGCTTGAAGAATGAAAGACTAAAAGGACGAGTTTCAGGTTTTAGCGAAGAGATCTGATTTTTAGATCTTTTATCTGCGCGGAAGATTGTTATTCACAATAATAATTTTCACGGGTGTTCATGATCTCTCTTCGTTCGGTAGCAAACTTTTCATCAATGGAAAAGTTTGAGCCCGTCCGGCTAGAGGACAAGAAAGAAAATTGAAGGTCAAAGGTCAAAGTCCAAAGGTCAAAAGTCAAAGGTCAAAAATCCAAAATCTAATCCCGAAGTGCCGGGAAGCTGACTGCTAATTAATAATGAAGAATTAATAATTTCTGGCGGCTATTTTCCGACATTGCCAAAGCAGGTGGGGAACCCATAGCTGCAGAAGGCGTTAAAAACAGAATCCCATGAGTGAGGAACGAGCGAATATTATTCTGTTTAGCCTTTAAAGCGTGATGGGTCACCGATTGGCGTAGTCTTGATTTTTTGTAACTTTTTTATCAAGAAAAAAGTTTAAAAAGCCCGTCCGGCTAGAGGACAAGAAAGAAAATTAAAGGTCAAAGGTCAAAGGTCAAAGGTCGAAGGTCAAAGGTCAAAGGTCGTAGATCAAGCACTGCCAGGTAAAGTAATCATAAACATCGAGAAAATAATCGCAAGCATAAGAAAATAAACAGATTGCCGCAGCCTCGTTCCTCCGCCTCGCAAAGACAGAGGAAATGAGGACAAGTAACAAGTAACAAGTAACAAGTAACAAGTAACAAGTAAATCCTGGCAGAACGCTGCCCTCTTTACAAACTACTTAAATCAATAGGCTCCCCATTTTTAAACAAAACAATAAATGCACCAGAAACACCACAGGAATCTTTAAATTGTTCAGCCTTACGGTAGGTTTTAAACTGTCCGATTGCATATTTGTGCCATCCGGAAAGAAACTGATGAGCGATTACTTCATTGCCCGAATAGATTTTGTACAACTCCTCGGCAGGAGCCGCGTTTTTACAGGCCAGAATCTGAATTCTGTAGATTAACTCAGGGGCTACTTGCTTAGGAGCTTGTGGCACTAACTTTTTTGGGGCTGGTTTTTCCTTGGCAAGTAAAGTTTCTTTTGCAGGCTTCACAATTTTTGCGGTACTATAAATATCATATCCACCAGCACCACGTTCCGAAGAGAAAAAAGCTTCCCCATCGTCCGATTTAAAATATTGTATGTCATTGTATGGACTGTTCACGGGAGCGCCCATGTTTACCGGATCACTCCACCCACCATTTTGCAGACGCTCACATTTAAAAATATCATATCCACCCATGCTGTTGTGGCCTTTCGAGTTAAAGAATAGTTCTTTTCCGTCCTTGGTAACAAACACATCGGCCTCGTCGAACGGGGTGTTGATGTGCAGGCCTATATTTTTAGGAACCGACCAGTTTCCGCCTTTTATTTTAGTACAGAAAAAAATGTCACATGCTCCGTAGCTGCCACTTCGGTCGCTCACAAAGTAAAGCTCATTGCCAGCAATGCATGCCGAAGCCTCTCTCGACGATAGGGTGTTGACCCCTTTTATTGCTTTTACAGCAGTCCATTTGTTGTCTTTTTTTTCGGCCGTGTAGATATCTCCGCCATTATCAATACCGGCATAAAAAGCGAAGGTGTTGTTTCCGATACAATCAACCAGGGCAACATTTAGAATCTCATCGAAGGGAATGTTCTCTATTTTAACATCTTGGAAACCATCCTGATCGGTGCTTACTGAATATACTTTTTCGATAGACTTGCTACTTGAATTTAATTTTCGCTGTGAGCTAAAATAAAACACATGATCTACTTTTACGGGGTTAAGATCATTGAATCGGGAATTCACTTTATCGTTTAACAGGCTAATGCTATAGCTTGCAGGTAATGATTGCAGGTGAATGCCGTTTCTGCACTCATTAATATGTTTTTCACAGAGTTCAATCAGATTTTTATTTTTTTCTCCTTTTATTTTAATCTCATTTTCGATGTTTTTATTAAACAGCTCAATGGCTTTATTAAATTCCGACCGGTACTGATAGCTAAGCCCGATATAAAAACAAAGGTCTTTACTTAGCATAGGGTTAAGCTGGTAGGCTGTCTCGAGATATTTTGTAGATTTTTCTTTCTGATTACTAAATAGATAGCAAATTCCGAGATTGTAATTTAATTCTGCATTGCCTTTGTTGTTCTTGTAAGCTTCTAAAAACAGAGCAATGCATTGATCTGTTGAATTGGCATCCTCCTCGAATAAATCTATTGCTTTTTTAATTTTGGAATAAGCAAGCGGAGATTTATCACTGGCAGTTACAAACTCACTTTTTTTAACGGATAATAATTTTTGAGCATCTGTTTGAGGAATACAGAACAGAGAAAAAATGAATATAAGAATGATGTTTTTAAAATTCATAATAAGCAAGATTAAAATTGTATGTTCGGATTTTTCTAAAGTAATCAAAATAATACTTTTTATTGCATATTATTGATCAATGTTCATAAATATGTTTTCTGTTACCATTTTTTTGGATTAAAAGGGTTGTATCTGCACCTTTTTTAGACGCTATTTTTTCTATTTCACTTCCTGAAATATGAGTTTTATTAAATAATAAGAATAGTAGATCTGATATTCTCATGATAATGTTATGTAACTTAGAAAAAACAATTGATTTCTGCTGAATTTTTCAATCGAAATATGTGTAGTATTAGATGTGATCTTGTTTAATGAGTAATATAACAGGATGCTTGATAAATGACTAGTGATTGTTGGTGTTATTTATGTTGATTATGAAACATTAATATGTTTACCAGGTTTTTCCATGCTTTAAAAGATGTAAATCTTTTAAAAGATAAACTTGACAGGTTCGAATAATAGTTTAGTCTGATAAAAGAGCCCTATAATCAATAAAAATAGGTTGTTGGTATTATTTGAACTGGTATTTTTATCTTTGTAAACTATTCTTTTCAGACTTAGGGGATGGAAGGAGTAGAGTGATGTTTTAAATATTTGTTTAGTATTTAAAAATCTATCGATAATAAAGTTAAGAGAAAAATAAAACAGACCAAAGACCAAAATGGGACTGAAGGGGCGAAGCTGTATCTGGAGGTGACATTTGTAATTTGAATTGTGAGTTAAATTATAATTTCAAAGATGGTTTTATTATGCTTTGTTGTTTAAAAATTTATTTGGAATATTTATATTTTACCGTATTAAGGTGTGCAGGAGAGAAGATTGATAAATAGCAAGATGGAGTATTTTTGGTATGCCATATATACAAAATCGCGCTCGGAGCGAAAGTTATACCAGGATTTATTGGATGCGGGAATTGAAGCTTACCTGCCCTTAAAAAAGGAACTCAAAACCTGGAGCGACAGAAAAAAATGGGTGGAATCACCACTTTTCACGTCCTATGTATTTGTTAGGGTTTCGGCCAAAGAATACCATCAGGCTCTGCTTTCGAATTATGCCGTTTGCTACGTAAGCATCCGCGGTAAAGCGGTACCCATACCCGAGAAGCAAATTGAGGCTCTTCGGATCTTCCTGAAAGATGAAAATAGAAAACTCGAGTTTAGCAGTGCCGATCTTAAAGCCGGTGATCGGGTAGAGGTTATCTGCGGTTCGCTAAAGGGAGCCACAGGTGAGATTACTCAGATTAGAGGCAGGCACCGTTTGGTTTTACGATTCGATAGTTTGGGAACCTGCCTGAGTACCGAAATAAAAATTGAGGAAGTGAAACAAACAAGTATTTAATCGTTTAAATTCCATTTTATAAATTTATCATAACGAATAATTGGTTTTTTTTTTGAATGTAAAAAGTGACCGAGCTGCTTTCCCTATGAACTATCCGGTTTAAGAAATTCAAATATCCCGACAAAGCCTTTGCAGTATTCTGTTGCCATAGCATTTGGCTATTTTGTATATCAGTAAATAAAAGATGAAGAAGCTGTTGAGTATTTTTGTTTTAATTGTTTAATGGGATAGAATTACGGTTAAAGAAACAATAAAATTTAAGCTTACTATCAAACTTAGAATCTTCCTGGCTAAAGGAGTAAGCAATTATAATGCCTACTAGCTTTTTCTGGAGAGATAATATTATCTTTTGATTTAACACAATATTTTCATCTTTTTGTGTATTTTTGAAAGTGTTAGCATTCCTATATCAAAATCTATATTGTAATGTGCTGATAATATTATCATTATAGAATAAAAACAATTTACAAATATCTATATATTATTTAATTATGAACTCTAAAAATATCATAAACCTAATTGTACTGACAAGCTTGTTGTTCTGTGCTTTAAACCTGAAGGCTACAAATAAAAAGAAGGATGCAGATGTTGCCAACCCTCAGTCTGTGGTGGAATCGAGATATGTTTTAAACGATAATATGTTTGGAAAAAGCATTCTATCTGGTGGAATTACCACAGGTCCCGAGTATAGTGGAGGTTTTGGTATAGAGGGAATGTACGAATACCGTATTGCCGACCGTTTTTCAATTGGTTTACAGGCTGATGTATATTTCGAAGAGTCTTCCCTCTCTAAGGGGAGAGACCTCACTGTGGGAACTCGTGCCAACTATCACCTGATTAAAGAAAATCGGATTGAAGCTAACAATTGGGACTGGTATGTGGGGCTTGATTTAGGAGTTGATTTAGATGGTGTATTTAATGAGCATAAAGATCCTGAAGCCTATTACGGAGCTCACACAGGGGTTCGATACAAACTAAACTACCGCTGGCTTACCTTCGCCGAAGTAGGTACCCGAAATGCAAGCATCGGCCTGGCACTTATGTTTTAGGGGATGATCGAAAGGTCGAAAAAGTCAAAGGTCAAAAAAGTCAAAGGTCGAAGGTCGAAGGTCGAAAATCCAAAATCCAATTCTGAAGTGTCGGGAAGCTTGGAGCTGATTGCTAATTAATTAATAATGAAGAATTAAAAATTAATAATTTCCAGCGGCTATTTTCCGACATTGCCAATGCAGGAGATGCTGAAACAAGTTCAGCATGACGAATGCTAGCGGCTTAGGACCCGCATCAGGAAAAGAGCGTTAAGAAAATCAGAAAAAAGTAGCGTAAAGAAACCTGACGTGTTTGAGGAACGTTAGATCCGAAGAATGAGGGACTAAAAGGACGAGTTTCAGGTTTTAGCGAAGAGATCTGATTTTTAGATCTTTTATCTGCGCGGAAGATTTTTTGCTTACTTTTTCATCTGAAAAAGGTAAGAGCCCGTCCGGCTAGAGGACAAAGAGTAATTAATAATGAGAAATTAATAATGAAGAATTAAAAATTAATAATTTCTGGCGGCTATTTTCCGACATTGCCAAAGCAGGAGATGCTGAAACAAGTTCAGCATGACGAATGCTAGCGGCTTAGGACCCGCATCAGAGAAAAGAACGTTAAGAAAATCAGGAAAAAGTAGCGTAAAGAAACCTGACGTGTTTGAGGAACGTTAGACCCGAAGAATGAGGGACTAAAAGGACGAGTTTCAGGTTTTAGCGAAGAGTTCTGATTTTTAGATCTTTTATCTGCGCGGAAGATTGTTATTCACAATAATAATTTTCACGGGTGTTCATGATCTCTCTTCGTTCGGTAGCAAACTTTTCATCAATGGAAAAGTTTGAGCCCGTCCGGCTAGAGGACAAAGAAAGAAAATCAAAGGTCGAAGGTCGAAGGTCAAAAATCCAAAATCTAATCCCGAAGTGCCGGGAAGCTGACTGCTAATTAATAATGAAGAATTAATAATTTCTGGTGGCTATTTTTCGACATTGCCAAAGCAGGTGGGGAACCCATAGCTGTAGAAGGCGTTAAAAACAGAATTCCATGAGTGAGGAACGAGCGAATATTATTCTGTTTAGCCTTTAAAGCGTGATGGGTCACCGATTGGCGCAGTCTTGATTTTTTGTAACTTTTTTATCAAGTACCGAACGAAGAGAGATTATGAATACCCGTGAAAATTATAAATGAATCAAAAAGTTTAAAGAGCCCGTCCGGCTAGAGGACAAAGAAAGAAAATCAAAAATCAAAGGTCAAAAATCAAGCACTGCCAGGTGAAGTAATAATAAACAGATTGCCGCGGCCTCGTACCTCCGCCTCGCAAAGACAGAGGAAATGAGGACAAAGAGAAATTAATAATGAAGAATTAAAAATTAATAATTTTTGGCGGCTATTTTCCGACATTGCCAATGCAGGAGATGCTGAAACAAGTTCAGCATGACGAATGCTAGCGGCTTAGGATCCGCATCAGAGAAAAGAGCGTTAAGAAAATCAGAAAAAAGTAGCATAAAGAAACCTGACGTGTTTGAGGAACGTTAGATCCGAAGAATGAGGGACTAAAAGGACGAGTTTCAGGTTTTAGCGAAGAGTTCTGATTTTTAGGTCTTTTATCTGCGCGGTAGATTTTTTGTTTACTTTTTCATCAATGGAAAAAGGAAAAGCCCGTCCGGCTAGAGGACAAAGAGAAGGAACAAGTAAAAAGGAACAAGTAAAAAGGAACAAGAGCCAGAAAAACAATTATAAAACTAGCGAAGAAAATAAAAATAAAAACAACATAATACTTAAACCCTCAATACAGCATACTTACAAGGCAAAGCGCACTAATGGCAATAGGATAAGACCATTAGATAAAGCTCTGTTTAACCTGCGATTTTTATTTTGTTAGTAAAAAGTTTTTAAATAAGCCTAAATCATTGTACATTAGATAGGTATTTTATAATACATAATAGAATCCCAGACAGTGATTTTAATTTATAAGCAAAAAGAAAATGATTACTACAAACCAAGTATCAGTAGCAATTCCAGAGGCAGACCTAGTTGCCGTTAAGGATGCCATTCAAATATTGAATGAGAAATTACTACCCCATTTAAAGAATCTTTCGGCTGACGATCGCCGCGAGATCCCGAAAATGGGAGATAAAACTTTTGCTTTCGTTAGTAAAGCTCACGCTCACATGATCGCAAATCCAAATTTAGTGCCTCCTTATCTGGAAGTTGAAGAACTTAAAGTGGATTTGGAAGCGGTGCAAACCCTCAAGCAAGTGTTCGGACCGCTGCAACAATTAACCGACCTTCTCGACGATACCATGTTATTATCAGGAAGTGAAGCGTACATTAGCGCACTTGCATTTTACAATTACGTGAAGGGAGCCGGAAAAGCGGGCGTGCCTGGAACAGATATGATCTACGAGGATCTAAGTAAAAGATTCCCCGGTAACTCTAAAAAGTAAAAAAATAGATATACAGTAATATTTACCCACTGTCTGGGGTTTTTTAAGAATCTAGAAAAGTTTAACCTTTACAATCTTGTACTTTTACACTCTTGTACTTTTACACTTTTGTACCTTTACACTCTTGTACTTTTACACTTTTAAACCTTACTTCCTATTTAACAGGGTGGGGGGGTACCTCAGAAGTACCAAACCGGAGTAAATAAGTACCAAACCGGAGCAAAAAGCTGCCAGGCCGATGCTCAGAAGTACCAAGCCGAAGAAATTAAGTACCAAAGCCCACCTTTTTAGTAGGAAGAGCTAGCTCAGAAGTACCAAAACGAAGCAAATAAGTACCAAGCCAAGATTTTTTAGAAGGAATTAGAAATAGCTTTGCGGCCCTAACAGTAGAAATACATTTTAAATTAAAGAATGCAAGAAGCAAAAACAGTTGAAAGTAAATCTATCGAAAACAACAAGCGCATTGCTAAAAATACACTTTTGCTTTATTTTAGGATGCTCCTTATAATGGGAGTTTCCCTTTATACTGTTAGAATTGTTTTAGATACATTAGGGGCTGTTGATTACGGGTTATATAATGTCGTAGGTGGAATTATTGTTATGTTTTCTTTTTTAAGTAATACTATGGCTTCAGCTTCGCAACGTTTCTTTGCTTTTGAGTTGGGACGAAAAAATTACGATCAGTTGAAGAAAACTTTTAGTATGACCATGACCATTTATGGGCTGATTGCTATTCTTATTTTAATCCTTGCTGAAACGGTCGGTTTGTGGTTTTTAAATACTCAATTAGCTATACCTATGGAACGCAAGGATGCAGCAAATTGGGTATATCAATTTACCATCTTTTCGTTTATGATAACCATGATTACTGTGCCTTATAATGCAGCCATTATATCACACGAGCGTATGAAGGTTTATGCCTATGTAAGTATTCTTGAAGCTATTTTGAAATTGGTAGTTGTTTATTTTTTGGTGCTGTTTTCATACGATAAATTAAAACTCTATGCAGTGCTCACGTTTGGGGTAACCTTGTTGATTACCTTTGTTTACCGACGATATTGCAAAAAGAAACTACAGGAATGTACTTATAGTTATTATTGGAATAAAGCTTTATTTAAGAAGTTGATTGGTTATTCAGGTTGGAATTTGTTTGGATCTCTAGCAGCTTTATTTAATAATCAGGGTATTAATATACTTCTAAATATCTTTTTTGGTCCAGTTGTAAATGCAGCAAGAGCAATAGCTTATCAAATTAGTAATGCAATCAATCAATTTGTTTCTAATTTCATGACAGCTACGCGCCCCCAAATTACAAAATATTATGCCAATGGGGAAAATGAAAATATGCTAAGTTTAGTTTTTCGAAGTTCTAAATTTTCATATTTATTACTGTTTATGCTTTCTATGCCAGCTTTATTGGAAACAAAATTTATATTGACTGTATGGTTAAAAGAAATACCTGAGTATGTTATTACTTTTACTCGTTTAATAATTATTACTTCTTTAATTGATTCTTTATCATATCCTTTAATGACTGCGGCCCAGGCTACAGGGAAAATTAAGTTATATCAAGTAACTGTAGGAGGTATGATGTTGGCAAATATACCTGTTTCTTATTTTTTTCTAAAAATGAATTATCCCCCACAATCTGTATTGTATATTGCAATTGTTAATTCATTCGTTTGTTTATTTATCAGGCTTCTTTTATTACGGCAAATGGTTGGTTTATCTATTATAAAATTTATAAGAAGCATCATTTTTATAATAATATTGGTTAGCCTTATCGCATATATAATTCCAATGGTAACATTGTTTAAATTGGAAGAAGGTATATATCGTTTTTTACTTGTCAGTTTTTTAGGTTTAATTAGTTCTTTAACGTCGAGTTTATTAATTGGATTAACACCTGTTGAACGTAGTTATGCATACAATATACTTCAAAAAACAATTAAGAAAAAAATACATTAAATTATGTTGGTAAAAATATTGAAAGTAATACTGCCAAATACAATGTTAGCTTGGATTATATCCAAGAAAAATATGTTTAGAGCATTCAAATATGATTTCCAAAGGTATAGTGTTTATTCTCGTTCCAATGGCAACAATTCACCTGAGAAATTGTTAGGTCAAATTATAACCATATACCATGTTATTGAAAAAGGTTTAACTATGCCAAACCCGAGATTAGGATTTGGTAAAGAAAGAATAATTCAACTTTGCGAGTTGTGTATTCAATATATTGATGGTTATGGTAGTGAAGAAGAGCAGCTTACGCATGCAATACAGGTTGTTTTAGAGTATAAAGAATTTCATAGAAATAAATTTAAATTAGAAGCTGCTATACTAGCGGCTATGGAAAAACTTGAGCATAAACAAATAAGCCTTTTGCCAAGTAAGCAAAAAGAAATTACAAAAAGTGATTTTTTTTATAATCGCTATGAAAATTTTTACGAATTTTCTAATTCAAGAGCAAGTGTTAGAAACTTTTCTAGCGAAAATATTCCAATGAAGAAAATCATAGAGGTTTTGGAACTGGCTAAGAATACTCCTTCTGCATGTAATCGTCAATCATGGCGTACCTATTCGTTTTCAGAAAAAAATCAAATAGAGAAAATATTAGATGCACAAGGAGGAAATAGAGGGTTTGGTCATCTTGCAAACAAAATAATTGTAGTTGCAGGAGAACTTGGAGTTTTTGAGGGGGTTGCGGAACGAAACCAGGTTTTTATAGATGGAGGAATATATTCTATGAATTTATTATACTGTTTACATTATTATGGAATTGCTGCATGTATCTTAAATTGCAGCCATGGTCCAGAAAAAGATAAAATAATGCGTAATCTATGTAAGATTAAAGAATCTGAAGTGTTTGTTTCTATTGTTATATGTGGTATACCACCCGAATCTTTTATGATAGCTAATTCTCAAAGACATAATTTGAAAAAAACAAATATCAATAGATAATATCAGTATAATTATATGAAAATAGGAATATTAACATATCATCGAGCTCATAATTATGGAGCTGTGTTACAATGTTATGCATTAAAGAAGTATTTAAGTAAATTAGGATACAATCCTATTGTAATTGATTATTATTACCCAGAACACCTTAAAGTATATGACCATTTCAGTTTACCGTTATTTTTTAAGAAAGGATTAAAGGATAAAATCAAGTATGTTTTATATGCAATAATAAAATTCCGGTCGAAAAGAAAAAGAATAAATTTGTTTAATTCATTTATTGAAAAACATATTAATCCTGTAAGTGATTTTAAGAATTTTGACTTAGTCATATATGGTAGTGATCAAATATGGAGAAAACAACCTTTTTTAGGAGATAATTATGGTCCGATTTATTTTGGTTCGACAGAGATATCTTCACATAAAAAAGTTGCATTCTCAGCTAGTATGGGAGTCATATCAAAAAAACAAGATGATATGATAAAGGTGAAAAATTACCTGCAAAATTTTGATGAAATTTCGGTGAGAGAAGAATCATTAAAAGATCATTTGGATAATATATTTAGCAAACCTATTCTTCATACACTCGATCCTGTGTTTTTACTTTCCCAGAAAGAGTGGGAAGAATGTCTAAATCTTACTCCCGTTATTACATATCCTTATATCCTTTACTATAATCTTCATAATTCACCAATCCTCAATAACCATGTGAAAAAACTGGTAAAAGAGAATAATTTTAAAGTAATTGAAATTAGAGGTGAAATAAACTCATTGAGATCCTCGATATTTAATACAATAGATCCAATTCAATTCTTATCTCTCATAAAACATGCCAATTACGTTGTATCTTCGTCATTTCATGGCACTGCACTTTCTATTATCTTTCAAAAGGCTTTTTGGACTTACGCAGGTCATAATAATGAAAGAATTTTGTCATTGCTAAAAGTTTATGATTTGGAATCCCGATTTATAAGTGATAATAATAAAATTGATGAATCTAAAATCAACTATTCATTGGTTGATAAAAAATTAGAAATACAACAAAATGTTATGTTTTCATATCTAGACAAAAACTTAAGAGTATAATGAAAGCACTAAGAATTACTTTATTTCTGCTCCTCTACCTTAACTTCTTAGGCATAACCTCTAATTCATTTTTTATTGCAAAAATAGTGGTATTTATTCCATTAGGGTGTTTCTTTTACAGTTTTACTAAGAAAATAGGTCTTTTTCATCGTAATTATATTTTTTTATTTATTGGGTTATTGTTAAGTGTTTTATCCTCTTATTTTTTTAGAAATCAAGCATTTTTGCATAGTGTCAACGCTTCATATTTTTTATTATTACTTTTCTTTTATTTCTACCTAAAAATAGAAAATCCAAGGATTAAGACAATAGAAGGTATTATCATATTTTTAGCAATTACTGTAAGTTTGTTTTACATATTGCAAAATTTACTATTGCCCTATGGTATTGTCTTTTTAAAATCAGCCGATAAAGACATGGACTTAACAGAAAATGGTCGATTCAGAATTATTGGGAGTACTATTTTTGGTTTAGGTTATTTTCTATCTTTCAATAAAATTATTACTAAAAGTAATAATAAATACATTTATCTAGCAACTGTTTTATTATGCTTGATTTCTGTGTTAATAATGAGATTCCGCACTCTGACAGTGGCTTTATTTATTTCTACATTTTTCTTAATGTATAAAACTTACGGACTTTCAAGGCGAATACTGTACTGGTCTGCAATAGTATTATTATCATTATTTATACTTTCTCAGGTGCCAATTGTTGAGGAACAATTGAATTATATTTTGGAAAAACAATTAGATAAATCTAATAGTTTCGAAAATGCAGACTATGCAAGACTTGTGTCTTTAGATTATTATGTGAATCATCATTTCAAAAGTCAGTTGGAAATGTTTACTGGATCAGGAATTCCGTATTACAAATCTGAATATGGTGTTTTGATGCAAGATCTTATAGATCAACATTTGTATTATGGAGATTGGGGGCTTTTTGGCTATTCTGTTGCCGTAGGATGGATTACAGTAATAGCTATTTTCTCTATTTTAATTAAAATTCTGTTCTTAAAAGTTGATAAAAACAAATATTATTTAAGCGCTTTTGTATTTTATCTTTTATTATCGAGTATAACAACGGCAGAGATTTTTAGGGAGGGTAATTTTTTAATTTTATCTTTATCTCTTTTTATAGCAGAGGTAGCAAATCGACAATATATTGTATATAATAATAAAATAGTTTATGCACAAAAAAAATATTGCAATAGTTGTTATAACGTATAATCGTTTGAACTCGTTAAAACGGTTACTGCTGACATTAAAAGAAGTTAATTTTTCGAATGATAAAATTCCTTTATACATAAGTATTGATTACAGTGGAAATGATATTATTGAAAAATATTGTGACGAATTTATTTGGCCTCATGGGGAAAAAATAGTTATTAAACATGCTGAAAATTTAGGCTTAAAACGGCATATCTTAAGTACAGGTGATCTATTATCTGCACACGATGCCTTAGTTGTTTTAGAAGATGACTTAGTAGTGTCTAATTGTATGTATAATTATATAAAACAATCAGTAGTAAAATATTCTAAAAATAAGAACATTGCAGGAGTAAGCTTATATTCATTTGCAGTAAATTATCAAAATTGGAAACCATTTAACCCTGTAAAAAACGAATACGATGCATATGCTATGAATTGCGCTCAGTCATGGGGGCAAATATGGTTTGCCGATCAGTGGTTTGAGTTCAAAAATTGGCTTTTACAAAATAAGGATTTTGCATTTTCTGATAAAATTCCCCAAACCTTAATGGGATGGACCAAATCTTGGCTTAAGTATCACACAAGATATTGTATCGAGAAAAATAAATATTTCATTTACCCTTACGTTTCATTATCAAGTCCAACTTCTGAGGCAGGTGTTCATAGTAAAGAAGAGTATTCTCAAACAGTAGTAGCTTTGCAAGATGGCAATATGGTAAATTACCGTTTGCCATTACTAGAAGAATGCATAAAATATGATGGCTTTTTTGAAAATAAAAATTTGTATTCGTTCCTCAATAAAAACCACAATGAACTTTGTTTAGATCTTAATAATACGCGTAACAAATATTCTTCAAGATATATTTTAACAATGAAATCATTGCCTTTTCGTGTTGAAAAGTCTTATGGTCTAAATCTGTTTCCTTCAGAATTAAATGTTTTGCGTAACATAAACGGAACGGGCATTTTTCTTTATGATACGTTAGTCGTTGAAAAAAAACCCATAATAGATACTATATTCTTTGGAAAATACACACACAGATTTAATTCACTGAAATGTTTTATGAAAGACTGTGGTATTATTCCTTTATTAAAATCATTTATTAAAAGATAGTATGGATATTTTTACTAAAACCACCAAGTATTTATTATGTAAGGTTAAGTTTAGGAAACAATGTAACTTTGGATTTCAAGCCGACATAAGTACAGAATCAATTTTTGAGGGGTTTAATAAGATTGCGAGTGGTTCATATTTCAAAGGTTATCTTGGTTTACATTCTTATATTTCGACAAATGCAACTATTTTGGCAAGAGTAGGTAGATTTACGTCGATAGGTCCCAAATGTGAAGTGATATATGGAACGCATCCTTATAAAAAACCTTTTGTGTCAACATCTCCCTATTTTATTGAAGGTACGGAATTTGAAGAGTTCAAATATGCTGATAAGGAAAACAAATATCCAGTCGTTATTGGCAATGATTGTTGGATCTGTAATGGGGCTTCAATTATATCAGGTATTACAATTAATGACGGTGCTGTTATTATGGCACGTTCTGTTGTTACTAAGGATATTCCTCCTTATGCTATTGTTGGAGGAATTCCTGCCAAAATTATAGGATATCGTTATTCTCAAGAAACAATTGAATGGCTTAGGAATTTAAAATGGTGGGAAAAGGATTTAGATTGGATAAATAAAAATAAAGCAAGTTTTACCAATCTTGATATTCTAAAAAAAATGGCCATTTAATATTTATATTCCTAAGGACTCCTTGAGGATAGCACACTAAACACGAATATAGTCCATATTTATTATCGAATAGAACGCTCTACTTAAATAATTATTACAAAATGAAAACTATTGCTGTTGTTATAACTGTATTCAATAGAAAAGATATAACATTAAATTGTTTAGAGAAAATTTACCAATTGAACCTTCCTACTAATGTTAAATTAGATATATTTCTCACTAATGATGGTTGTACAGATGGTACTCCAGAAGCTATTAGAGAACTATACCCTCAAGTTCATATTATTAATGGAAACGGTACTTTGTATTGGAATAAAGGGATGCACTTAGCTTGGCAGGTAGCAGCTAAGAGTAATTATGATTATTATCTATGGTTGAACGACGATACGTTTTTAGATGAAAATTGCATTGAAATTTTACTTAAAGCTTCTAATGTGAAAAGTAATAAAGCAATAATTGCAGGGGCGGTTGAAGACTTTAATCGGACTCAAATGACATATGGTGGTTTAAAAAAAAATCAAAAAAAGGTTATCCCCAATGGTACTATTCAAAAGATCGATTGTTTTAATGGTAATATTGTGCTAATTCCTTCATACGTATACAATATTGTAGGTAATCTAGATTATTTTTACAATCATACAAGGGGCGATAGCGATTATGGTTTAAGGGCAAATAAATTAGGTGTAAAATCTTATGAGGCGCCTATTTATTGCGGACAATGTGAAAGTCATGATACACTTAATTCTTGTTTTGATCCAGCTAATTCTTTAGCAAAGAGATGGAATTCTTTACATTCAATTAAAGGTATGCCACCTAAAATTGAATTTTACTACTGGAGAAAACATTCAAGTTTCATATTCGCTTCTTATTTTGTATTAACGAGGTGTTACATTCGGTGTCTTCTACCTAAATTATGGATTAAATTTGGTAGAGTAAATAATCAAAAATCAATTCTTTAAAATAAAATTAAAATGAAAACTGTAGGTTTATTTACATCTGTATTTTACAATAATATAGGGAATGCTTTTATCGATTTAGGTGCGGAAGCAACGTTAAAAGGTGCGTTGTCAGAAGAATTTAGTATAGTTAAATTAAGTCAATGCCCATTTTTTGCCTCTTCTATGAGCAGAGGGATGGCTTTAAAAGAATCTAAGCTCTTTCATTGGTTATGGGTTTCTGTAATGCAGAGATTTGCAAAACAACTACATGATCGATCTTATTCAATGGTTAAATCAAAAGACGTTTTTAATCTTCTAGATATAGTAGAATTAGATTATTTAATAATTCCTGGATGTGTACTTACTGTTCCTTTTTTTAAAATCTTCGGTAATGCATTAAAAAAAGCTAATTCTAATGGAACTAAACTAATCTTTCTAGGTGCTAGTGGTAATTTCTATACTGACTATGAAGTGAAATTTGTATCAAGTTATTTGAAGGAACTTAATCCTCATGCTATAATGACAAGAGATAGTAGGGCATTTGAATTTTATTCAAGTTATTCTAAACATGTTTTTAATGGTATTGATAATGCATTTTTTGTAAATAAAATTGCTGAAACGAAAGTGAATACATATAATAAATCCTATGTAATAATAAATTTTGATGAGCCAAAGCATAAGAGTATAAAGGATAAGTGTTCAAAAGAATTTAAGAATGTAATATTTACTAATCATAAACCCTATCCATACTCAAATATTAAGAAATTATCAGAAAAAGGTATTATGGTATCAGATACGCCGTTAGATTATTTATTATTATACGCAAATGCTTCCGAAGTACATTCTGATCGAGTTCATGCATGTATCCCCGCACTTTCATTTGGTAATAAATGCAAATTATATTCAGACTCACCTAGAATTGCTCTTTTCGAGAATGCAGGTTTGTCTGATATCACTGAAAAGGTTGTGTCGATTGATGGGCTAAAAGAGAAACAGGATTGTCAGATGGATTTTTTAAGATCCGTATTAAAATAAATCGTTATATCAATTTTATGGCTTACTTTGAGATATGTGGTTAACAGATTTCATTTAATGAAGTTATAATGGGGTTTACATGAAATCTATTAAAAAGAAATGAATATACTTTTTTTATATCGTGTTTTTCCGTGTTACGGAGGTGTAGAAGTTGTAACAACAGTATTAGCAAATGAATTTGTGAAAGATGGACATAATGTTTGTATTGCTTCATTTGAGCAGCCGAATATGGAATTATTGGATAAACTCTCTTCCGGCATAGATTTAATAACTTTGGATTATTCTGCTAATTCTAGAAGAAATGCTAAAAAGTTGCATCATGAAATTATTTCTCGAGATATTGATCTAATTATTAATCAGTGGGGGCTTCCATATAAAACCACAATGCTTTGCAATAGAGCGATTCACAATACTAAATGTAAATTAGTTTCTGTTTTGCACGGTTCTCCTTATACTTCAAAAGTAATACTTACTGCTCAAGATAAGATTAAAGAATCGTCTAATAATATTAGTAAGGCAATAAACTATCTTATTTATAGAACTAAAGATGAGATTATAAGGTGGAGTATTCGTTATAATGTAAAACACAACGAAAAATATATTCTATTATCAAATGGTTTTAAAGAATCGTTGTTGAAATATGCTCGAATATCTGATTCGCCTGCCATCATTGCTATAAGTAATCCTATTACAATTGATGTAGATTATTTACCCATGGATTTGACAGAAAAGAAGAAGCAACTTCTTTATGTAGGACGTATGGATTTTATTAATAAGCGTGTTAATAGAATTATTGAAGTTTGGCAAGAATTATTTAAAGATTATCCTGATTGGGAATTAGTATTAGTTGGAGATGGTCCGCATAAACAAAATCTAATAGACTATGTCTCTGAACATAAAATTGAACGCGTTAGATTTGAAGGATTTCAAGTAGAGCCACCAATAAAATTTTACAAGGATGCTTCTTTGTTTATTTTGACGTCAGATCTTGAGGGGTTTGGGTTAGTGTTGACTGAGTGTATGAGTTATGGTGTTGTTCCTATTGCTTATGGTAGTTACGAAGCTGTTTTTGATATAATTGATGATGGGAAATCTGGTTATATTACACCAACACCATATAGTAAAGAAATAACCAAAAAACATTTAATTAAGCTTATTGAAAACAAACAATTATTAAATGAAATGGCAAATGCTGCTATTGAAAAATCTAAAGAATTTATTATTAATTCAATTAAAGAAGAGTGGTACAAGCTTTTTTCTCAATTAAATTAAAAATTAACCTGCTGATAATTTTTCTTTTTATAGTGCCCCAAAAGGTTGTTACAGTGAATAATTTGATATACACTCATTGCGATTAGTTATGTGCAATGGTAAAAAAGACACCATTTAAGCGGACGAGAATAAATAATAACATAGAGAAAACAATAAAATAACAAAGAAAAAGATTATTGTACCAGCAGTTTTGCTATTTATTTTAGGCATTGCTTTTGTGGTTTTGTTTTATCCTCACTTGCGCGCAATAAGAAACATTATTTCATATACTGAAAATGTCGTTTCAACAACAGAAATGAGAAATTTCTATTTGAGTGACGGAGATGAAAAGTTATTGATTAATAATGCAATAAAGCAAAATTATCAAATTCATTTCGATGGGAAAGTTGAACTTTTTGAAACACTTTATATTGGCAAAGGAAACAACAGATGGTGTAGCAGTTACTTAAAACTCACAAAAGACAGCATTTATGCTTACATCAAAACAAACAGTACTAGACAACAACTTGCAACCAAACACAATTTACAACTAAACAATGATTTGTCAATTACTATTGACCAAAAATTAGATAGCGCAAGAATCTTATTAACAAACAAAATTGACTCATTTAAGATTTCAAGTAAATTTATAGGAATGGATAATCCTTTTATTCGTTCTGTTGGCTCAAAGATTAAAGTAAATGATTTTGCATTTGCTTGCAATGACTATAAAAACGAAGTATGGATTTTTGGAGACAGTTATGTTAGTTGTGCTAATCCAGCAAGATGGACATATTGGATATTTAAGGATAGTTTAAATTTTCTATGCGATGGATTACCTGGTGGTAAATCAATTCATTCTTATGATTTTTTAAGTACTGCAATAACCGTTAGTAAACCAAAGTATCTTGTGTGGTGCTTAGGAATGAACGATGGTAGTGACAAATACATAAATAATGTGAGTTGGTTGTTTTACACAGAGAAGGTACAAGAATTTTGTAAGAAAAATGGCATTACTCTTATATTTGGAATTGTACCTACTTGCCCAAAGGTGTTTAACAAATACAAAAACGAATACATTCGCAAGTCAGGCTATCGTTACGTTGATTTTGAAAAAGCACTATTTGACGAAAACGGGAATTGGAAAAATGGCTATTGTGCAGACGGTGTTCACCCGACAAAAGAAGGAGCAAAAGTAATGGCGGGGCAATTTTTAAAAGATTTTCCTGAAATGCTTCACTATAAAAAGAATTAATAAAAAAAACATATGCACACAACACTGTTTATAATTTATAAGGGTTTCAGTGGTTTTTGAGCGGTATCACCCACATCATCTTTGGGTACAACGTGATAGGTTTGAAGCTCGCAATCCCTTACGAAATCATACACCAACCGATATAGTCAAGTCTGGTAAGATAGGTACTTAGTTTTTTTTAGAGTTTATGTCTGAACCATAGTTTGATAGCAATATCTGAACAGATAAAAGATGATCCTGTTGATCTTGTGTTTTGCAAAAATATATTAAGAAAGGCAATAAACTAGAAAATAGTAAGTCGATTAAGTTTGAAAAATATATGTAGTTTTAACTTCTAAATTATATGAAAGAAATTGTTCGTCAAATCATTAATACAAATGATTATCCTCTTCAAACCATATTTAATGAAAAAAGGAAAATCTATACCTTTTTAAATCCTGTTTCCTATTTACTTGCTAGTAATCAGAAAGATAAATTTCATCAATTTGATGGAATTTTTGCGGATGGTGGAATTCTTTCTTTGTTTACAAAAACATACTATCGTAAAACAGTAAAAAGGAGAAGTTTTGATATGACTTCTGTTGCATCCTTGTTATTAGAGCATATCGTTAAAAATAAAAAAACAATTTATTTTGTAGGTGCCAAGAAAAATGAAATTACCAATTCAATGGTAAACATTAATAAGATCTACCCCGATTTAAATATTGTAGGATCACGTGATGGCTATTTTAATGGTGAGGTTGATCGGAAAAATACGATTAAAGATATAATAAGTAAAAATCCAGATTATTTAATCGTGGGTATGGGAACACCAATGCAAGAAGATTTTTTAGTAGAAACAAAAAATAGTGGTTTTTTAGGTATTGGTTTTACTTGTGGTGGATTTATTCATCAAATTGCAATGAATAAATTGGATTATTATCCTGTACTCTTTGATAAATTAAATATTCGGTGGATTTATCGTTTTTATAAGGAAAAACATACGCGAAGACGGTATGTTGAATCAGCTTTTGTTTTTCCTCTGAAGTTTACTATAGATTTTTTTAGTAGAAATTAGATATGAAAATATAAATTCAAATACTAAGATTTACATTGTAGAGAAAAAATATAATTGGGATACTATCGCCAAACAGGTTCTTCAGGTTTACGATAAAATGAATAATTAACAATACAAAAGTTGAATATTGATACTCGGGTCCAGCAGAGCTGGAGAGAATAAGGTTAAAGGTTAAAGTCCGTAGGGTGATGATCACCGCAGGTCATACAGGAGTATATGGCTGACTACTTATCAAAGAAAAAAATGAATTAACAGATTGCTTCGGTTGCCTTTGGTTCCCTCGCAATGATAAAAGAGAATAAAAAAAATGTCACAAAAAGTTGCCTTAATTACCGGAGTTACCGGACAAGATGGAGCCTATTTGGCGGAATATTTATTGAAACAAGGATATATTGTTCACGGGATGAAACGTCGTTCTTCTTTGTTCAATACCGATAGAATCGATCACATTTATCAGGATCCGCATGTAGAGAATCGTAATTTTATTCTGCATTATGGCGATTTAACCGATAGTATGAACATTACCCGTATCATACAGGAAGTACAACCCGATGAGATTTACAACTTAGCGGCTATGAGTCATGTGGCAGTAAGTTTCGAAACACCCGAGTATGTGGGCAATGCCGATGGATTGGGAACGCTTCGTATTTTAGAGGCCGTTCGTTTGCTGGGCCTAACAGAGAAAACCCGTATTTATCAGGCATCTACCTCCGAGTTGTACGGATTGGTGCAGGAAGTTCCACAAAAAGAAACTACCCCATTTTATCCTCGCTCTCCTTATGCGGTGGCAAAAATGTATGCCTACTGGATTACCGTAAACTATCGCGAGGCCTATAAAATGCACGCTTCAAACGGAATTCTGTTTAATCACGAGTCGCCCATACGAGGGGAAACTTTTGTAACCCGTAAGGTAACCCGTGCCATCAGCCGTATTGCTTTGGGCATGCAGGAGCAAACCTATATGGGGAATTTAAGCTCGAAACGCGATTGGGGTCACGCTAAAGATTACATCCGCGCCATGCACGCCATTTTACAGCAGGATAAGCCTTCGGATTATGTGATTGCTACGGGAATTACCACCAGCATTCGCGATTTTATATTGCTGGCCGCAAAAGAAGTGGGTTTAAGCATCGATTTCCGCGGAGAAGGAGTTGAGGAGAAAGGTCATTTAACCGCCGTTGATCAGCAAGTTTTCACTGATAAGGTGGGTGCTCAATATTTGCCTCAAATCCTCGAAAGAGTAAAAAATCAGGATGAAATTGTAGGGGTCGATCCTCAGTATTTCCGTCCTACCGAGGTGGATCTGCTAATTGGTGATCCAAGTAAATCGAATACCGTTTTGGGCTGGAAACCAGAGTACGATTTGGCCGGTCTGGTTGAAGACATGATGCAATCGGACATCAAGCTGTTCAAGAAAGATGCTTACCTGAAAGCAGGTGGTTATCAGGTTCTCAACTACTTTGAATAATCTGTCATTGCCAATTCCCTCTGTCATTGCGAGGAGGAAGCATGACGACGAAGCAATCTCCCCGAATCGAGCAGAACGACAAATAGCAGGCTACAAGTAATCAACAGATTGCCGCAGTCGCCACAGGCTCCTTCGCAATGACAATTCATACTGTCATTGCGAGGCTGAGGAACGAAGCCGAAGCAATCTCCCCGAATCGAGCAGAACGACGAATAACAGGCTACAAGTAATCAACAGATTGCCGCAGTCGCCACAGGCTCCTTCGCAAAGACAATTCATACTGTCATTGCGAGGCTGAGGAACGAAGCCGAAGCAATCTCCTCGAATCAGGCAGAACGACAAATAACAGGCTACAAGTAATCAACAGATTGCCGCAGTCGCCACAGGCTCCTTCGCAATGACAATTCATACTGTCATTGCGAGGAGGAAGCAGAACGACGAAGCAATCTTCCCGAATCGGGCAGAACGACAAATAAAAGAGCTACAAGTAATCAACAGATTGCGTCAGTCGCCACAGGCTCCTTCGCAATGACAATTCATACTGTCATTGCGAGGAGGAAGCATGACGACGAAGCAATCTCCTCGAATCGAGTAGAACGACGAAGCAATCTCCCCGAATCGGGCAGAACGACAAATAAAAGGCTACAAGTAATCAACAGATTGCGTCAGTCGCTAAGGCTCCTTCGCAATGACAATTCATACTGTCATTGCGAGGCTGAGGAACGAAGCCGAAGCAATCTCCTCGAATCGGGCAGAATGACAAATAGCAGGCTACAAGTAATCAACAGATTGCCGCAGTCGCTAAGGCTCCTTCGCAAAGACAATTCATACTGTCATTGCGAGGCTGAGGAACGAAGCCGAAGCAATCTCCCCGAATCGGGCAGAACGACAAATAACAGGCTACAAGTAATCAACAGATTGCCGCAGTCGCCACAGGCTCCTTCGCAATGACAATTCATACTGTCATTGCGAGGCTGAGGAACGAAGCCGAAGCAATCTCCTCGAATCAGGCAGAACGACGAAGCAATCTCCTCGAATCGAGCAGAACGACAAATAAAAGGCTACAAGTAATCAACAGATTGCCGCAGTCGCCACAGGCTCCTTCGCAATGACAATTCATACTGTCATTGCGAGGAGGAAGCATGACGACGAAGCAATCTCCCCGAATCGGGTAGAACGACGAAGCAATCTCCTCGAATCGGGCAGAATGACAAATAGCAGGCTACAAGTAATCAACAGATTGCGTCAGTCGCTAAGGCTCCTTCACAAAGACAAGTTTGTGAGGAGCGAATAAAAATATACAGATATGGATAAGAATTCAACAATATACGTAGCCGGTCATCGAGGTTTAGTAGGATCGGCCATTGTCAATAACCTAAAAGCCAAAGGATATACCAATTTGGTACTACGCACTCATGCCGAGCTCGATTTGCAGGATCAGCTGGCAGTAAAGGCTTTTTTCGATGCCGAGCAACCCGAGTATGTGGTGCTGGCAGCTGCTAAAGTAGGCGGTATCATGGCCAATAGCCTCTATCGCGGACAGTTCATTTATGAGAACCTGCAGATGCAGAACAATGTGATTCATCAGAGCTATTTGCATGGGGTGAAGAAGCTGCTCTTTCTGGGATCAACTTGTATCTATCCGAAAATGGCAGCTCAGCCCATGCCCGAAGATTGTTTGCTCACCGATACCCTGGAGTACACCAACGAGCCTTACGCCATTGCCAAGATCGCAGGTCTGAAAATGTGCGAAGCCTACAACCTGCAGTATGGCACCAATTATATTTCGGTGATGCCTACCAACCTGTATGGTCCCAACGATAATTTCAATTTAGAGACTTCCCATGTATTGCCGGCTATGGTGCGTAAAATCCATCTGGCAAAATGTTTGGAAGACAACAATTGGGAATCTCTTCGCGAGGATTTAAACCGCCGACCAGTTGAAGGTGTGGATGGGAATGCAGAAGAAAAGGAAATTATAGAGCTGCTAAATAAGTACGGTGTACAGATGGTGACAGATTGCCACGAGCAGAGCTCTCGCAATGACATTCGTCTTGATTTATGGGGCAGCGGCAAACCCTTGCGCGAGTTCCTTTGGTCCGAAGACATGGCCGATGCCTGTGTATTCCTTATGGAGAACAGAGATTTTGCAGATGTGGTGGAAGAATCACATTCGTGTAATTCGTCAAAATTAGCGGAATCCGCGTTGAACGAAGTACGCAACACCCATATCAACATCGGAACAGGAAAAGAATTGAGTATTCGCCAGTTGGCAGAAGCCATTCAAAAGGAAATTGGCTTTAAAGGCATCATAGAATTTGATACCAGCAAACCCGATGGTACCATGCGCAAGCTAACCGATCCATCGAAACTGCACGCTCTGGGCTGGAAACATAAAATAGAACTCGAGGAAGGAATTAAATTGATGTATGAGCATTATTTAGAAAGTGGAAAAGTGGAAAAGTGAAAAGGTGGAAAGGTGAAAAGGTCAAAGGTCGAAAATCCAAAGTTCAATCTCGAAGTGTCGGTAAGTTTGGAGCTGATTGCTAATTAATTAATAATGAGGAATCCAAAGTCTAAAGGTCAAAGGTCAAAGGTCGAAAATCCAAAATGCAATCCCGAAGTGTCGGAAAGCTTGGAGCTGATAGCTAATTAATAATGAAGAATTAATAATTAAAAATTTTCTGGCGGCTTTTTCCCGACATTGCCAAAACAGGAGATGCTGAAACAAGTTCAGCATGACGAATGCTAGCGGTAGGATCCGCATCAGAGAAAAGAGCGTTAAGAAAATCAGAAAAAAGTAGCGTAAAGAAACCTGACCTGTTTGAGGAACGTTAGGCTTGAAGAATGAAAGACTAAAAGGACGAGTTTCAGGTTTTAGCGGAGAGATCTGATTTTTAGATCTTTTATCTGCGCGGTAGATTTTTTGTTTACTTTTTCATCAATGGAAAAAGGAAAAGCCCGTCCGGCTAAAGGACAAGAAAGAAAATCAAAGGTCGAAGGTCGAAAATCAAGCACTGCACTGCCAGGTAAAGTCATCAAAAACATCGCGAAAGCTATCATCAGCATAAGATAATAAACAGATTGCCACGGCCTCGTACCTCCGCCTCGCAAAGACAGAGGAAATGAGGACAAAGAAAAATTAATAATGAAGAATTAAAAATTATCCGGCGGCTTTTTCCCGACATTGCCAAAGCAGGAGATGCTGAAACAAGTTCAGCATGACGAATGCTAGCGGTAGGATCCGCATCAGAGAAAAGAGCGTTAAGAAAATCAGAAAAAAGTAGCGTAAAGAAACCTGACTTGTTTGAGGAACGTTAGGCTTGAAGAATGAAAGACTAAAAGGACGAGTTTCAGGTTTTAGCGAAGAGATCTGATTTTTAGATCTTTTATCTGCGCGGTAGATTGTTATTCACAATAATAATTTTCACGGGTGTTCATGATCTCTCTTCGTTCGGTAGCAAACTTTTCATCAATGGAAAAGTTTGAGCCCGTCCGGCTAGAGGACAAGAAAGAAAATCAAAGATCAAAAATCAAGCACTGCAAGGTAAAGTCATTAAAAACATCGCGAAAGCTATCATCACCATAAGAAAATAAACAGATTGCCGCGGCCTCGTTCCTCCGCCTCGCAAAGACAGAGGGAATGAGGGGAAGAAAGAAAAAACAAGCTCCAAGCCCCAAATATCAAATAAAGTCTGGAAAAGTCGAAAGATCAAAGATCCAATACCCATTAACAATAAACAACAATATCATACCCATTTACTAAAAAAACCCTATATCAATGATTAGAGAACGAGAATCAGCCTTAGAGAAGTTCAGTGTAGGGCTTCAGGTATTAATTACGCTGGTCTGTTTTTACGCAGCCTGGTGGGGAACCCACTCTTTCATAAAGCCTGTTGGCGGAGAGTTTAGAGAATATAAAATTATCTTTTTATTTATTGCACCCCTATGGTTTGTACTGCTCGATAATTTCGGATTGGGCAAAATGATTCGTGTAAAAATGTATTCAACCCTTTTGGTGGAGTACATGACTGTTGTTGGCATCGGCATGGGCTTTGTGTTTACAGCAATTGTGATTATGGATTTTGATATGATCTCGCGCATGGTACTCATGGTATTTGCCATTAGCAACCTGATTGTTCTATATACATATAAGTGGATCATTTATCGGATCATGAAAACTTTACGTGGCAGAGGGTATAACTCCCGATCGGTATTAATAATTGCCGATGAGGACTCCTATTATTTTATTGATAGATTGATAGATACCAAAGATTGGGGATTTAAAGTCTGGGCCATTATGAGCGATAGCAAATACATAAGAGCCAAATACCGAAAAAACTATACCGTACTGCCCGAGCACAAGAACATGGCCGATGTGATAGATGGTAAGGCCCTTGATGAGGTAATGTATTGCAAAGGTGCTTTAGATCAGGATGAGATTCGAAGTTTGATATATGCCTGCTCCGAGGTGGGGGTAACCTTTAGAATGCAGTCGGAGCTGCTAAGCGTGGTGAGTGTACGTTCTCAGCTGGCTTATTTTAACCAGTTGCCTTTTCTTACTTTTATGAATACACCAAGTAATTATTTGGCATTAAAAATAAA
>NZ_JBQTGK010000014.1:0-80662 GCF_052400665.1 Marinifilum sp. RC60d5 | reverse complement strand
TTTAAATCCTAATAAAATCTAAAAAAATTTTAAAAAGATTTTTCGAAGACTAAACTCCCCTTTTAACACCCCAGAATCTCTCTATCTCCTACTAATCCCTCCGGATTAGCGGCTGCAAAGATAAACACTTTTTGTTCTATCCTGCAAATGTTTTTTAATCTTTTTTTTGAACTGGAAATCTTATTAAAGCCTCATAAACACTAGTACTCCACAAGATTTTTTTGCCCTAAAAGCGGCTGCAAAGATAAAGAATTTATTTCTACATCTCCAAACCTAAAATTAAAAAATATCAAAATTTTTTTCGAGTTTTAAATTCATCATTTCTGACTCCATTTCTTCAAAACTATAATGCCTTACCTTTGTAAAGCGAGTGCAAAGATAAGCTTAAGTTTTACTCTTTTCCAAACTTAATTGCACTTTTTCTCTAAACAAATAGATAGTAAACTGAATATCAGCAACTATTTTTTATTTTGAAATGGAAATACAAATTACAACATTATCGAGAGAAAGTCCAGACTATTCTAAAAGATTTTTTTGGATTAGACTGCGTTCAAGATCAAAGGAAAGATTTGGTATCTGATTTTCAAGATCTTCCATTTTCCTATAAGTATTTGCGAGAAATTTTTGATGAGATTCTGAATCAGGATTAAAAGGTCTATGCCCAGCAGCAGAAATTATTTTTTTAATATTTTTCATCTGTGATAAAGTTTCTTCATCGATAAATGTATTGCTAAAACGCGACCAAATGTAATTTACGGAAGTTGAATTCAGATGTATCATATCTTCATCATAGAACCTATAGTCTCTAAGTTCATCCATTACAATTTCGTAGGAAGGAAAATAGGAAACATGATCGAAAAGCTGAACCAACTGTTCTACCGCCAGCAATAATGCAGATTTACTTAACTGATTGCCATTCGCTCCATCTTTCCAATGTCGGATAGGACTAACAGTAAAAATAATTTTTAAATGCGGATTAAAAAGAGATAATGATAATATTAGATCCTTATAGAGTTTAACTATTTCGTCTACATTAAGGCGATATCGGTGAAAACTACTTGCCAATTGCTTGTGACAATTTGAGACAACAAAACCAGAATCGATCAATTCATAAACCCAGGAAGTACCAAAAGTAATACATAAGATATCGGCACCGGCTAAATCGAGAGATGCCGATTGTATTGAAGAGTTAATATTTTTAAGACATTTCTCCATATTATTACTCGAGAAACTCCCATGATGATAGTAACTAAAGTACTGATCGTTAGCAAAATTAAGATTCTCTTCGGTAAATGTTTTATTCTCGATTAATAGCTTAAGGCTATTTGCCACACTAAATGGATTATAAATGACACCGAAGGGGTTTACAGATGCATTAAATTTATTTTTAAGAAGAATACTTCCAATATTTTCGACAAAACATGAACCTAACATTATAATTTTAGAATGATAGGATATTTTAAAATCCGATTCCGGAATTTCTACAAGCGTTCTAAATTGATCCATATTTTAAGAGTTAGGCATGAGGGCTCAAAATTTTATTCATCCATTTACAAATGTAATGAAACACGTTGATGCTAAAATTTTCATTGTGTAATTCATGAAATCCATCATCCCATAGCTTAAAGGTACAATTCTTTTTATTTTTACTTGCAAAATATTCACTTGCTTTTGGATCAGTAATTTTATCTTTACTACCATGCATTACTAACAATGGTTTTTTTATCTTTTCAGTCGAATTTAGAATCTTATAACCAGCATCATAAGCACCTATAAACAATCGAAATGAAACTTTATTATGTACCAATTCGTCCTTATCGTATCGATTAGAGATTTCTTTGTTATGAGAAAGTAAGTCTGCATCCAATTTTGTTTCGATACTCATATTAGGTATTAAATAATTGAAAAAACGTATAAGAGGTATAATTATTTTTGGTGGAGATGCCTGAGATATTATCCAGGGTGAAGTAGATATTACTCCAATATAATTTGCATTTTTTCTTATTAAATGATTTAAGACTTCGCCTCCCCCCATACTATGTCCGTATAAAAACTGTGGCAGTGAAGGAAATTTCTGTCTTGCTTCTAATAAAATTTGATCGATATCACTCATAAAATCGTCGTAAGAAGAAATAACACCGCGTTTCCCCGACGACAAACCATGTCCGCGCTGATCGTAAGCTAGCACAGCAAATCCTGAATTGACAAATTGTTCTGCCCAATTCTGGTATCGCGAACTGTGCTCTCCAATTCCATGAACTAAAATTAGAATAGCCTTAGCCTCTTTTTTAGGACTCCATGATTGCACAAAAAGACTAGTGTTATCGAAAGAATTGATATGAAACTTGTTATAAATCATTATTTAATACATTAAATCGAAACTATTAATGCATAAATGTAAAAAGAAAAACAATGATGCAAACACTAATTGCGCAAGGAGTTCTTACTTATGAGTTTAAAAAATCAAGATTTCGTCTTAATCCTTTGTACTTTGTTCGTTTTACGGCCGACTTTTTAAATATCTCTCCAAATTTATGACTATCTATTTCGTTCCACTCCTGATGCGAAAGAGATAATAAATCTGGATTAGCTCCGAATTCATGAACATTATGAGGCTTTACCATGCGATTCCAAGGACAAACATCCTGGCAAATATCGCAACCAAATACTCTATTTTTAAATTTCCCTTTTAGTTCTTCAGGAATATCTCCTTTAAGTTCTATTGTATAATACGAAATACATTTACTGCCATTTACAACGTAAGGCTCTGTTATAGCACCTGTTGGGCAAGAACGTATGCATCGGTTGCATCCTCCACAAAAATCCTGATATTCCGGATTTTCATATTCAAGATCCATATCAACGAAAAGTTCACCTAAAAATAAAAAGGAGCCAATTTTCCGGTTAATTAAAAGGGAGTTTTTTCCGATCCAGCCCAAACCCGCTTTTTTTGCCCAGGCATGTTCAAGCACTGGAGCCGAATCGACAAAAGCACGACCAGAAACTTCGCCAATCTCGGTATTTATATATTCCAAAAGTTTATTGAGCCGATCTTTTAATACAAAATGATAGTCTGTTCCATAGGCATATTTTGCAATTACTGGTGCCTGCGGATCTTCCTGCTGTTGTTTGGGGTAGTAATTTAATGCGACAACGATTATTGATTTTGTATTTTCTACCAGCAAACGGGGATCG
Organism: Marinifilum sp. RC60d5; assembly: GCF_052400665.1. NCBI lineage: Bacteria > Pseudomonadati > Bacteroidota > Bacteroidia > Marinilabiliales > Marinifilaceae > Marinifilum > Marinifilum sp. RC60d5. The sequence continues at coordinate 77,467 of NZ_JBQTGK010000014.1, read as the reverse complement.
AGACGTTTTTCTATATTATTCGCCATATATCCCATTTCACCATGATATCCTTTTTTTAGCCATGATAAAAAATTTTCTTTTTCCTCGCTAAGAAAATCTGCTTTTACAATTCCACACAAATCGAGCCCAAGCTCAATAGCTTTTGATTTTATAAGATTCGATTTAACTTTTAGCGTAAGATTCATAAAGTGAATATAATCATTTTGAAACGATGCAAGCTTCCATTTCTCAATTCAGAGAAAGAAAAGAACAACTAGATAGCTCTGCATAAAAAAAGGACTGCAAAAACAGTCCTTTAATATTTTATAGAAAACCCAATTCGAGTTTTGCTTCTTCAGTCATCATATCTTTATCCCAGGGCGGATCAAAAGTCAACACTACAGTAACATCCTCAATCATAGGTAATGCTTTTGTTTTTTCATTTACCTCTTCGAGAATTTGATCGGCCATTGGACAATTAGGAGCTGTAAGAGTCATCAGTATTTTCACCTCATCTTCCTCGTACACGTCAATTTCATATATTAATCCCAGATCGTATATATTCACTGGAATCTCAGGATCGTAAATCGTTTTTAAAACTTCAACAATTATGCCTTCTGTTTCCCTTTTTCCCATCTCACATTATTTATTTACGTGATTAAAAGCAATTCCGTACATTTTAATTTGCTTCACCATAGAGACCAAACCATTTGATCTTGTTGGTGATAAATGCTGCTTTAATCCGATTTCATCGATAAATTTAAGGTCAGCATTCATAATATCCTCAGGCGATTGGTTATTGAAAACACGAATGAGCAAAGCTGCAATACCTTTAACAATTATTGCATCACTATCGGCTTCCAGTTTCACAATTCCATTATCGAGACTCGCATTAAACCATACTTTCGACTGACAACCTTTAATTAGATTATTATCGGTTTGATGTTCCTTATCTAAGCCAGACAATTCGGTTCCCAGTTCGATTAAATATGCATATTTATCCATCCAATCGTCGAATCCTGAAAACTCTTCAATAATTTCTTCCTGAATTTCGTTTATTGTCATTTTACTCTATTCTTATAGTATTCTTAAAAATTGGCTCAATGTACAAACATTTTACAAACTTTCAGAATTCCGTTATATAGTGCGTCTATTTCCTCTTTGGTATTGTAAAAAGAAAATGAGGCGCGAACAGTTCCATCAATTCCAAAATGTTGCATTACAGGCTCGGTACAATGAGTTCCTGTTCGAACAGCAATCCCCATCTGATCGAGCAACATTCCCATATCATAAAAATGAATTCCTTCGACTAAAAATGAGATTACCGATGTTTTATTCTCTGCTGTTCCGTATATTTTTAATCCGTCGACAGACAAAAGCTTTTCTGTTGCATAATTCAACAACTCTTGTTCATAGGTATCAATAAGATCTAATCCTATGCTCTCGACATATTTAATAGCAGCACCCAATCCTATTGCATCGATATAATTTGGAGTTCCTGCTTCGAATTTAAATGGCAATTCGTTGTAAGTGGTTTCTTCGAAACGTACTTCCTGAATCATTTCGCCTCCACCTTGCCATGGCGGCATTTCATTTAACAACTCTTCTTTTCCGTACAAAACACCAATACCAGTTGGCCCGTAAAGTTTATGTCCCGAAAACACTAAGAAATCGGCATCTAAATCCTGAACATCAATTTTCTTATGCTGAACCGATTGAGCTGCATCAATTAATACACGAACATTTTTAGCATGAGCAATATCAATAATCTCTTTAATAGGATTAATTGTACCCAATGAATTGGAGATATGATTAAGGGCAACAATTTTTGTTCGATCGGTAATCAAATCCTCAAGCATTTCTACCTGCAACTCGCCGTTATCATTAAAAGGAAGAACCTTAAGCACTGCCTTTTTTTTCTTACAAACCAGTTGCCAGGGAACAATGTTTGAGTGGTGTTCCATTTCCGATACGATTACCTCATCGCCTTCGCTGATATATCTATCGGCAAAAGAATTGGCCACTAAATTTACCGATTCGGTTGTTCCTCTGGTAAAAATGATTTCGTGCAGATGTTTGGCATTAATAAACCGCTGAACAATTTTTCTTGCATTCTCATTTCCATCGGTAGATTTATTACTTAAATAATGAACTCCACGATGAATATTAGAATTGTACTTGTAATAATACTTCACCATCTCATCAATTACCTGATGCGGTTTTTGAGTGGTAGCAGCATTATCGAAGTAAACCAGTGGTTTACCATGTACTTTTTCTCCAAGAATTGGAAAGTCTTTGCGTATTTTATTAATATCCAGTGTCATTGTATTTTATTATATGGCAGAGACGCAGCAATACTACGCCTTTACAATATCCTTATCTTATTTTAGTGATTGCAAGCAATTGCACAAGTATTACATTTCGACATTTCGCCACGCAATCTTTTATCAACTAATTCGTCGATTCTTTCTTTTAGAGGCTCAATTCTTATTTTCTCGATAATTTCGTGAGCAAAAGCAAACATTAACATCTGGCGAGCTTCTTTCTCATCAATTCCTCTGGCACGCAAGTAGAATAGTGCATCATCATCCATTTGTCCTACGGTAGCACCATGACTACATTTCACATCATCGGCATCGATTACCAACTGAGGTTTTGTGTTGATAACAGCATCATCGGAAAGCAACAAATTGTTATTAGACTGATAAGCCTGAGTTTTCTGAGCATCTTTTCTCACAAAAATACGCCCCGCAAATGCTGCAGAAGCATTATCATCCATTACACCTTTAAAATGCTCGTTACTTAAGCAATTTGGTTTCGCATGATCAATAACTGTATAATTATCTACATGCTGTTCTCTATCCATTAAATACATTCCGAAGGTATTGTTTTCACAATACTCATCGTCCATTAGCACATGATGATTGTTACGAATTGTTCCTCCGTACAATGATATTGTATTGGTAAGGACATTCGAATTTGCTTCCTGACGTACAAATGTTGAATTTAAGATGGATGAGTTTAAGTGCTGATTTTGCAAGGTATACAAATCGAAAATTGCATTTTTTGCAACATTTATCTCGGTAACCGAATTGGTTAAATATTTATGTTTTGTTAAGGTATGATCGCAAACAATAATTTTTGCCTGCGCATTTTCCTCTACTACAATAAGATTTCTCTGAGCTCCCATTAAGTCACGATCGGAACGCAAAAGGTTCACCACCTGAATAGGTTTCTCTATTACTACCCCTTTAGGCACATACATAAAAAATCCATCCTTAGCCAAAGCTGTATTTAGTGCTACCAAACCATCTTCGCTGGTTTTGGCATATTTGCCATAATGAGCATTAAAAATTTCGGGATATTTTCTTGATGCTTCCTGAAGACTGCAAACAATTACACCTTCGGGAATTTCGAGTTTCTTATTTTCTTCGTAAAACCAACCATTTGTTAATAATACCATATTGGTATCCAATTCGGGTACATCGCACTGAAAAATCTTATTTAAATTGACATCTACTTTCTGATATCTAAGATTTACATTGTATGGATGATCGAAAACCGGAATCAAATCGGTGTATTTATAATGCTCGTTGGCACGAGTAGGTACGCCTAATTTTTCAAAATCGTGGAAAGCACTTTTACGAGCTTCGTTCATTACCTCTGACGAACCTTCCTGTAACAGCTTATTCCCTTGATTGTATAAATCAGCGAAATCCTTATTTATTGTATTAATATCGGCCATTTTAATTTAGATATTAGATTGAAAATATGAGATGAGAGCTTATAAATCCTCTTCATAATCTCGATACCATCAACTATTTTCCATTTTCTTCTTTAATCCAGTCGTATCCTTTTTCTTCCAGTTCAAGGGCTAATTCTTTACCTGCAGTTTTAACAATACGTCCATTGTACAATACATGCACAACATCTGGTACAATATAATCTAGTAAACGCTGATAGTGAGTAATTACAATTGTTGCATTTTCGGCAGTTTTAAGTTTATTAACTCCCTTTGCAACAATTCGTAATGCATCGATATCTAAACCAGAATCGGTCTCATCTAAAACCGCTAGCTTAGGTTCTAACATTGCCATTTGAAAAATCTCATTTTTCTTTTTCTCTCCACCCGAAAAACCTTCGTTTACCGAACGATTCATTAGTTTAGAGTCTATCTCGACCAATGCTTTTTTATCGCGCATTAATTTTAAAAAATCAGCAGCTTTTAATGGCTCCAGACCTTTATATTTTCGATGTTCGTTCACTGCTGTTTTCATGAAGTTAACGGTAGAAACTCCTGGTATTTCGATAGGATACTGAAATCCAAGAAAGATTCCTTCTTTGGCACGATCTTCGGGCTCCATATCCAACAAATTGTTTCCCTCGAAAGTAACTTCACCTTCGGTCACATTAAATAAATCTCTACCTGCTAAAACCGAAGCAAGAGTACTTTTTCCGGCACCGTTAGGTCCCATAATTGCATGAACTTCTCCTGGTTTAATCTCCAGATTAATTCCTTTCAGGATATCTTTTCCTTCAATGGAAACGTGTAAATTTTTTATGCTTAACATTTTATTTTATAGCTATTAGCCATTAGCTTTTAGCCTTTGGCTGATTACAGTTTAATTTTATCTGAAGAAATGAAATTTAGATTAAAACATCTCCCCTTAACTTTATTTATAAAATCAGCTAATAGCTAACAGCCAAAAGCCAATCGCTTTATATTTTTATCCTACCGAACCTTCCAAACTAATTTGAAGCAATTTTTGTGCTTCCACGGCAAATTCCATCGGCATTTTGTTAATTACCTCTTTTGCGTATCCGTTTACAATTAAACCTATAGCATCCTCGGTATTTATACCACGCTGGTTACAGTAAAAGATTTGGTCTTCACCAATTTTTGAAGTTGTAGCTTCGTGTTCTACCTTAGCGTTTTTATTACCTATTTCTAAATACGGGAAAGTATGAGCTCCACACTTATCGCCTAAAAGCAGTGAATCGCATTGTGAAAAGTTACGAGCACCTTGGCAGCTCTTGGCTACTTTTACCAATCCGCGATATGAATTACTACTCTTACCTGCCGAAATACCTTTAGAGATAATGGTACTCTTGGTATTATTACCAATATGTATCATTTTGGTTCCCGTGTCGGCCTGTTGAAAATGATTAGTTACTGCAACCGAATAAAACTCGCTCGACGAACCATCTCCTTTTAATATTGTAGAAGGATACTTCCAGGTTACTGCAGATCCGGTTTCAACCTGAGCCCACATTAGCTTCGAGTTTACACCTTCGCAGATTCCACGTTTGGTAACAAAATTGTAAATTCCTCCCTTACCATTCTTATCGCCAGGATACCAGTTTTGGACAGTAGAATATTTTACTTCTGCATTATCTTTTACAATAATTTCGACGATGGCAGCATGTAGCTGATTTTCGTCGCGCATTGGTGCGGTACATCCTTCAAGGTAACTTACGTAAGATTCATCTTCACATACAATTAAGGTACGTTCGAACTGACCTGTATTTTCAGCATTTATACGGAAATAGGTAGAAAGTTCCATTGGGCAACGCACTCCTTTAGGAATGTACACAAAGGAACCATCGGAGAATACTGCTGAGTTAAGAGCTGCAAAAAAGTTATCGCGATAAGAAACTACTGAACCCATATATTCCTGAATTAAATCGGGATGATCCTGGATAGCATCGCTAAACGAGCAGAAAATAATTCCTTTATCGGCCAAAGCCTCTTTAAAGGTTGTTTTTACTGATGATGAATCCATTACCACATCAACAGCTACTCCTGCCAAAAGTTTTTGTTCATCCAAAGGAATTCCCAACTTATCGAAAGTGGCCCTAATTTCAGGGTCTACCTCATCCATACTTTCCAGCTTGGCCTTTTGCTTTGGTACCGAGTAGTATATGATATCCTGATAATTAATTTCAGGAATCTTTAAATGTGCCCACTCTGGCATTTGCATTGTTGTCCAATGGCGATAAGCTTTTAGCCTGAATTCCAGCATAAATTCCGGCTCATTTTTAATCGCCGATATTTTTCTGATAATCTCTTCATTCAGACCTTTACCAATGTCCTCATTCTCGATATCGGTTACAAAGCCATATTTGTATTCGCTTCCGGTAACCTCATCTAATATTTTATCTTGTTCTTCTTTTGCCATGTCGTTTAATTATCAAGTAGAAAGCTTCGTTTAACCTATTGGAAAATGAAGGCTTTCAAAAGAATCCAACATTTAAATTTAAAAAGCTAAAATTTACCCCTATACATTTTGCCATGCAAATTCTACAAAAATGCCATAGCACACAAGAGTTAAGCCCTTACAAAATTTCATGCAAATATAACAAAGTATTTAGATATATTGTTGAAATAGATATAATAAAATACTTCTAAGTCCTTATTAACACAAATTCTGTTTCGCCGATCTTTTTTAAAGTTCAGAAAACTTATGCTTTTTGAATTAAAAGTAAACTATTTATTAGTCTTTAAACATTACAAAAAAACCCATAATTAATAATCAAAAGTAATTGGAACAAACTTTTATTTTCTTAAAAAGCTCGGGATTTATTTAACTACAAAAAGTGCAATTTAAAATTACATTCAATACAAAAAAAAACAGAACATATAGTTTGTAGATATAAAGAATATCATAAATGAAATTTTGGAACTATCACACTTACTACTCATTCATTTAACAAACCTCTATCAACCCACAACTATTCATAATACCATTAATCATTGATTAATATTATTTAACAACAACAAATCTTATACTGATCATTTTTTTACTAATTTAGGGTTACCTTTTTCGTTTTTTCGGAATTAAGGGGTAGAAACACATTTTACAAAGCAGTAATATATGAGCTACACTAAAACACTAAAAAGAGAAAAATATTTAAAAGAATTAATAGAAAAACAATGTACCGGAACACCAAAAGAACTGGCAGTTAAGATGGAAGTATCGGAGAGTACCGTTTATAGAATTCTAAAAGCACTTAAAGAGTTGGGAGAACCGATCGACTATTCCGAAAGCAAAAATACGTACTATTATAAGTAATAAAAACAGTACAATTTTTTTATTTTATTTCTAAAAAATGACGCCCAACTTTTCGCCTTATTTAGAATGCCCTACTTAACAAAAGTAAACAAACTTAATAAAACTACTATAAATACAATATTTACAGTAAAAATACCCCCCCGTTAAATAGACTTAATAAAAATAAGCTCACTCTCATATAATGCGAGTGAGCTTTTATAACTTGGCAATGAGTTTAATGAAGTGTACACGAAAAACTCAAAGCCCAAGATCTCGTTCGAGGAGATTAGGGCAAAATTAAATTAATTTTTTAGTATAAACATTTAATTTTTGTAAAAATGAAAAAATTGAATTTAGAACAAATGGAAAACATCCAAGGTGGAAAAACTTGTTGGGAACTATTAATGAAGGCTGGTGATAATATTACTAATGGTAGCAAGTTCGACCGTTTAATTAGAAAATATAAAAGACAGTGCCAGTAGATTAATTCAACATCCTGAGAGGTCTTTGTTAAGACCTCTCTTAATTATTCAAATTATGATTAAAACCTTAGGTTATACTTTTGCATTTATACTCTTATCTCTTACATCCTATTCTCAAGAAGTAATCATAAAGTCACAAATAATAGACAATAAAAGCGGCATCCCAATTCCTTATGCAAATATTTTCATACAAAAAACAGGCACCGGAACTGTCAGCAATAAAGAAGGAAAATTCAACTTATTTACTAAGCCTAATGATACAATTCAGATTAGTATGCTAGGGTATCAATCTAGAATAATGGCAGCAAAAAAGATTAAGGAAAAACTAAAATTATCAGCCTTAACATACTCTTTAAATGAAATCACAATTCACTCTCAAAACCCGATCGATGATCCTAAAGAAATCATACAAAAGTGCATAAAAAGAGCTCCAACATTTAGACCTGAAAAACACTATTTAAGTAATATATTTCTTAAACAAAGTCATCTGCTTAATAAAAACTATATAAAACATATTGAGGCCGCTTTAAATTGCTATTTTATCCCTAAAAAAGGCTTATGGAATATTAATGTAAACGAAAAAAGAAATAGTCATGAGAACAGGACTTTTGATTTTAAACATCTATATCAAGATTATTTACTATCAAAAAATATTGGAATTAGAAGATCTGTGAACAAAAGCTATAGAAAAATGCCACCTGAAAATGAACTAACTAAATTAATACCTTTAGTAGATCAATATAACTTCCCTATTTCAAAAAGCCTGAATAATTGTTTTTTTGCATGTTATCCTAACCTGAAAGTAAAGCGAAATTTGAAAACTTTGTTTAAACAACAACAATTTAAAATTGACTCTTTGATACAGGGAGAAGCAGAAAATTATTACAAACTAAAAATCTTACCTACCCATAAAGAATTACGAAAATATCCATTTATTACAGTAGGCTATCTGTTAATATCGATGAAAGATTTTGCAATTCATGAAGTTGAGATTGCTAAAGTTAAAAACCCTCGAGATAAAAGAGGTATAACATCTTTTATATCAGGAAATGGCATACAATCCAAAATTAAAATCCGATATAAGAAATTAAATGGAAAACTATATCCAACTTATTATTCAGAGGACTGTATAGATGAGTCAGCATCAAGCAGCTCTATGATTTTTAGTGGCAAATACCCATATATAAAAAGAGAACTAGTTTTCTGTCAAAACATCATAAACCAATCAGATATACAAGAACTTACCCCTAAAAAATGGCAAGATAATTTATATTTACCACAAAGATATCATGAAAAGTTCTGGCATAATTTTCCAACACTATCAGAAACCAAAAATGAAACTATCCTGAGAAAGTTTCTTGAGGCTCAAATTAAATTCAAAAGTATCAAATCAATAAAAAAATGAAAATCGTAAACAACACAAATACCCTCCTTTTATTTATACTATTTGTATCCCTTTCTTATTTTCTTCAGTTTACAAATTCAAAATTCATAATGTCTAAACAAATTTGGTATAATTATTTAGACAAAAAGGAAAGTGAAGAATTTAATGAATACAATAGCTACATAGCTGATTTTGAGGAAGATTTAAATGAAATATCTTTAGAAGGTTCAGATACATATGATTGGGATTATTTTCTAATTGATATTATATCTTTTATGATCCCTTTCTTAATTATTTGTTTGGGTCTATCTCTTTTAACTTTTACCATATTTCAATTCTCAGAGCAATTAAAGACCATTTCATTACGATTAATTTTTAAATCTACATTTTTAGCATATTTTATTTTCTTTATAAAAGATATTGCATCTTGTATTTGGTTTATTCTTATAAAAAAAGATTACCAACTAGAAGACATAAGAGTATTTCACAAAACAATAAATCCTTCCATATCTGATTTTTGGGTACATCCAAATCCTGATAGTTGGATAAATTTCTTTTTAGAAGATATTAATATTCTATTCATATTATTCACAATTACAATACTTATACTTGTAAAAAACACAACAAAACATAATATATTTACTCTTTCCAAATATTTGTATTTTTCAATTGTTCTGGGTTTAATATTATACGAAACCTTAATGATGTACATTTTACTTTAGAAAAGCATGACTAAAATTTTTTCAATAATTGGAATATTTTGCATTATTACATATTTAATGGTTTGTGTTATAGTTAAAGCAAGAAATTTAAAAATTCCAAAACAAAATAAAATAGAGTTAAAAAAAATTCCAAGCTTTGAATTTAAAACTTTAAACAACGAACTCTTGGGAAATTTAGATTTGGAAACAGGTCGAAGTACCATAATTATTCACTTTAGTCCTACCTGCGATTTCTGTGATCAGGAAGCCAAAATCATTAAAAATTATTATAGCGAATTTGAGAAGAGTCAAGTCCTTTTTGTGTCAAATCACAGTAAAAAATTAATGAAGCAATTTCAGGAGAAACACGAACTAGATGCATTCCCAAATATCTACTTTTTGCAATATCAAAAAAATCAATTCGAAGAACTATTTGGAAGTCATAAGTTACCATCTATTTTTATTTTCGATACACAATTTGGTCTACTTAAAAAATTAGATGAAGCCATAAGTGCCAAAACCCTTGTTAAATATACCAGAGCAGCCAATGATCGATAAAAGAATAAAAAAAGCAATGGTTCTGCAGCACGACGAAAAAGATTGTGGTGTAGCCTGTTTAAAAAGTATCATCAGGTATCATGGAAACGATATCTCCCTAGAGAAATTAAGAAGGGAAAGCGGAACAAATAGCAAGGGAACAAGTCTACTGGGATTGTATCAGTCTGCTCTTCAAAACCAACTAAATGCCGAAGGACTAGAAGGGTGCATCAATGATTTAAAAGCACTTCATCAGCCTGTTATTCTTCACGTAAATTTAGAAGGGAATTTTGAACATTATATCGTCTGTTTTCAATACAAAAACAGCAAATTTATTATTGGAGATCCTGCGGAAGGAATCGTAAAATATACCGATGAAGAACTGCAGAAAATCTGGCAATCGGGTTACCTTTTACAGCTATCACCCAATACGGAATTTAAAGCAAATGGATTTCATACCAATAAAAGTATCAAATGGTTAAAAGATCATTTAAAAGCAGACGAAAGCCTATTCATATCATCTCTTTTTTTGGGAATTATTCTTGCAATACTTGGGCTGACATCAGCTGTTTTCTCAGAACAATTAGTTGATGAAATTCTACCTCAAAAAAACTTTCATCTCCTTATAAAAGGAATAACAAGTTGGGGTATTCTTCTTCTCCTAAATAATATTTTCACCTATCTTAGGCAACTGTTGATGTTTCGTCAATCTTTTGAATTCAATCAAAGAGTAATAAAGTATTTCCTTGGTAAATTGATCTATTTACAAAAATCATTCTTCGATAGCAAAAAACAAGGCGACATGATCGCAAGAATGAACGATAGTCAAACCATTCAATCAGCAGTTCAATATGTATTGGGGCAGGCAGTAATTGATGCCTTACTTTTGATTGTATCTTTTTCTTTTTTGTTCTATTACAATAGCGAAACAGCTTTGTTTGCATTGGCAATTCTTCCCTTATTGGTTTTACTTCTTTCTCTCTTTTTAAAACCTATTAAATCGAAACAGAGAGATGTAATGATGCGACATGCTATTAATGAATCAAATTATATTGAAACCACAAATGGCATTCATTCTATAAAGAGTTTCCAGAAAGAAACATACTTTCAAAACAAGGCACAAGGAATCTATCAAAAATTCCAAAGGAGTATTTTTTCATTTAGAACCATTACTGCCAAATTTGATTTATCCATTGATAGCATCAATACTTTTTGTTTGATTCTTACCATTGCCTACACATCCTTTTTATTCATGGAAGGAAAAATACAATTGGGAGAATTAATTGCATCTCTAACCATTGTAAACATCTTAATAGATTCTGTTGAGAATCTGGTATTAGCAAACATCAACATTCAGGGTGCAAGAGTGGCCTTAGAACGTATGTTTGAATTCACCGAAGAAGAAAAGGAGTTCAAAACAGAAGATACTCCTGCTCCTTTGCAGTTTGAAGAATTGAAGTTTGAGAAGGTAAACTTTGCCTACCCCGGACAAGGCGCCTTATTAAAAGATATCAATTTCTCCATAAAAAAAGGAGAAATTACCTCCTTACTTGGAGAAAACGGGTGTGGTAAAAGTAGTTTATTACAAATTGCACAAAAGTTCTACACCAACTATTCAGGTGAAATCAAGGTGAATGGTGAAGATTTAAGAAATGTATCAACAGTAAATTGGAGGAATGCAATTGGTGTAGTGCCACAAAGCATTAAAATATTTAATGGTAGTATTCTTGATAATATTTGCATGGAAAATGGAGAAGAAAAGGAGAAGGAAATCATCACCTTTTGCAAACAATTGGGTCTGGATAAATATTTTAGCAAATTACATCACTCCTATCATACTTTGGTTGGCGAAGAAGGCATCAATCTTTCGGGCGGAGAAAAGCAAATGGTAGCATTGGCCAGAGCACTCTATCGCCAGCCACAAATATTAATACTCGACGAGGCCACTTCGGCCATGGACAGAAATACCGAAAATTTCATACTTGAACTATTAAAAAGTATGAAAGGAAATATTACCATTCTTTTCATTACCCATCGTTTACACATTCTTAAATCCTTTGATGGTAATATTCTAGTAATGGAAGATGGCAATATTAAAGCCAAAGGCAATCATAATCAGCTCTTAAAAGGCAACAACCTATATAGTAATTACTGGAACGATTTATTATATGCTTAACTTATACAATTTTGAAGAAACATGGGATTCTCTTAAACAGCACAAAAACCGTAATCTACTTACGGGTTTTGGAGTTGCCTGGGGAATTTTTATTTTGGTATTACTAGTAGGGGCAGGTAGTGGATTACAGAAAGGGATCATGATTCTGTTTAAAGATTACACTCAAAATAGTTTGTGGATATACGGAGGTGAAACGAGTATGTCGAAACCCGGACAAAGGTCGGGAAGGACAGTTGATTTTAAAGAACATGAATTAAGGTTGTTTGCTCATCGATATCCTGAGATACTGGAAATTTCGCCTGAAATAAACTATCCTGGTAAAAAACTACATTCAAAATTCAAGTCGTACAAAAGATTCCAATGCTACGGAGTAAATAACTCCTATTTTAAAATTAAAACATTTAATGTTGAAAAAGGAAGATTACTAAACAGTAATGATGATAATTCACATGCAAAAGTTGTAGTTATCGGCAAACAAATTGCTAAAGCACTTTTTGGAAAAGAAGATGCCATCGGAAAATTCATATCCTTAGATGGAGTTTGGCTAAGAATTGTTGGTATACTAGCCGAAAAATCAATGTTTTCAAACAATCAGCAACAAATTTACATCCCCTATCAAACATTAAAAGATCAATATAATTATGGTAAAACCATAGATTGTTTTAGTATTTCTTTAAACTCAGACACCTCGCCAATCACATTTGAAGAATATTTTAAAACTTACCTAGCCAAAAGATATTCATTTCATAAAAACGATAAGAACGCTATCTACATAGAAAATTTGCAAGCTGATGCCAAAGCTTTTAATAGCTTATTCAAATCCATACAATTTTTTTTATGGATAGTGGGAATATGCATGCTGCTTAGCGGAATAGTTGGCGTTAGCAATATTATGCTGGTGGTAGTAAAAGAAAGAACTCAGGAAATTGGTGTTCGAAAAGCCATAGGTGCTCCCCCAGGAAATATACTGTTTATGATTATAAATGAATCGATAGCCATTACATTAATTTCAGGCTTAGTAGGATTAACTGCAGCTTCGCTTATCGTATTTTTGATTAATGCTTCGATGAGTGCAATAATTAGCGACAAAAGTTCAATATTTAAAGGTTTGGATGTTAATATTCCCATTGCCATTGGAGCACTAATCTTACTCGTTCTTGCCGGAGCTATTGCCGGACTTTATCCAGCAAAAAAAGCAGCTTCGGTACTACCAATTAAAGCCTTAAACTCAGACAACCAATAGATTTTAAAATGAAAAACAAAGCAAACATTACCGTTATTATCTTTATTATTATCATTATTGGTGGATTTTTACTGATCAAGTATAGTGGAAACAATGCAAAATACATTGCAACAGAAAAACCTAAAATCGTAAATCTTAAATTGCGACAATACCTATCTGGCATTCTTGTCCCCAGTAAGGAAATCGAAATCAAATCTCAAATATCAGGGATTTTAAAAAAAATGAATGTTAAAGCAGGCGATACCATCAAAAGAGGCGATCTAATAGCAGAAGTGAGTATTCTACCTAACCCACAAAATATCGAAACCGCTTCGAATACCCTTACTACCTGCCAGATTAATTTTTCAAAATGCGAAAAAGAATACAAACAATATCAAAATCTGTTTCAGAAACAGGTGGTTGCTGAACAGGAATTTGACAAGTACCGAGATGCTTATTTAATTAGTAAAGAAGAATTGAAATCGGCAAAAAAACAATTGGAAATCATTGAAAAAGGATACACCAATGATCAAAAAAACATTCCCAACTTTATTCGATCAACAGTATCAGGTACAGTATTGGAAATTCCTTTAAAAGAAGGAGCTAGTATTACAGAACGTAACAACTTTAATGCTGGAAGCAACCTAGCAATTATTGCCAATTTAGAGTCTCTTATTTTCAAGGCGAAAGTAAATGAATCGGACGTTGTATACCTTAAAAAAGGAATGGATCTTACTATAGAAATTAGTGCCCTAAAGGATCAACAGATACAAGCCGAATTGACTCACATCACTCCAAAGGCAAAAGAGGAAAATGGCATTATGAAATTTGATATTGAGGCAAGAGTAAAGAACGACAAAAAAATTCAACTCTACCCGGGTTTTTCGGCCGTTGCCGAAATGATTCTCGATAGGCGCGACAGTGTTTTAACAATAAAAGAACGCAACCTTATTTTTAAGAACGACAGCATTTATGTGGAATTGCTCGATGAAAATTACCACAAACAAAAAAGAGTAGTTAAAACTGGCCTTTCCGATGGTTTAAGGATTGAAATTCTGGAAGGCTTGAGTATATCGGATAAGGTGAAGGTGCAGAATAACTAAACTAATTCTTGATTATGAAATTCTTACTATTCCTATTTTTAACAACAACACAATTCATTGCCTACTCGCAAACATCAGTACAAGGAATCATTAACGACACCAACAATAGTCCTATACCCAACACTCATGTTTATCTAAAGAATAATCCACAAATTGGTACAATAACCAATACCGATGGAATTTTTCACTTGTCGTGCCCAAATGAAACAGATTCTGTTCTTGTAATTTCCCATATAAAGTACAATAGCAAGGAAGTAAGAATCAACAAAATCAATAGCTTTCAGTTACAATTAAAGGATAATCAAATTCAGGAAGTTAAGGTTACAGCCTTAAGTGCATCATCTATTCTTCATAAGTTTTATGAGAAAATAAAGAAAAACCACGAACTGGAACCTGTACGCTACAAAGCCTTCACAAGAATATTATCATCAAAAGACTCGGCTCTTTATATGATTGAGGAATATTATCTTGATTTGTACTCAAACAAGTCTCACAATACTCTTTTTAATATCATTAAATGTAGAATTAAACCCACAAACAAATACGGCAAAAAAAGATTTAAAAATCACCGCCTTATTTCCCTTTCGCAAATGCGATCGGATAATCTTTTTAAATACAAAGAGGATATTCTGAATAAAAGAAAACTGCAGAATTACGATATTAAATTAAAAGGATACACCACTCTTAACAATCGTGACAATTACATTATAGGCTTTTCGAATAGGAACAACAAATACGACAAGGGTTCTCTTTTAATCGATACAGAAACATTTGCTTTAAGCTCTGCAAAATTCCGAGACAAAACCATCAATTTCTTCTTAAAAAAAGGCAAGTGGTACATCAGAAATGTAAGTACTAAATTTACTAATATAGCACACGAAACCATACAAAGAATCAGCATTTACGAACTGCAAGAAACAACAGAAAAGCTTCCGGAGAAAAAACCACTAATGGTAGAAAAAACCAAAGCTTTTAGAGGAGATTTTAATGATGATTTCTGGGAAAATTTCACTCACATTCCTATTGAAGAGAAGTATTTGAAACAGATAAATAATTCGAATATCTAAATAAGATTACTTAAAATTTATCAAACCGAACAACTTTTAAAGATCCAAAAGTTTTCAATGCAGAAAATTAAATTATAATTCTAAAAAATGACGCCCAACTTTTCGTCTTATTTAGAATGCCCTACTTAACAAAAGAAAACCCACTTAATAAAACTACTGTAAAAACAATACATTCGGGAAAACTCCCCACTGTTAAATAAACTTAATAAAAATAAGCTCACTCTCATATAATGCGAGTGAGCTTTTATAACTTGGTAATGAGTTCATTCAAGTGTACACACGAAAAAACTCAAGCCCAAGATCCCGTTCGAGGAGATAGGGCCAATTTACTATTATATTTTTCTTAATCCTAAAAATTAAAGCCCAATGAAAAACAACGATTTAATTCAAGTAGTCTTCACCGAAGAAGAATTAAGCGAAAACAACACCCATTTAGATGCATTACTTAGTACTGCAAACAAAAATGCACCTGGTTTAACTCCTGAGCAGCGCTCAACCTTTGGTTCTATTAACGAAACCAACAAATTGCTGGTAAATAAAGCCAGAGTGATTATGCAGGAAAATCCAAAATACATTCCAAATTTTGTTAATTTGGAGGAGTTTGAGAGAGATTTTTTAGCAAGAGAAAATATTGAAGGCATGATCCGCAAGCTGGATCAGATAAGATCAAAATTGAACGACACCAAAATCTTACTGGACAATGATAATTACCTGGATACAATGGCTTATTATCGTGCCGTTCGATATTATGCAAGCGAACACGATCAGGAAGCCATGCCTCTGTACGATGAGCTAAAACAATTCTTCCCCAACCACAATGGTACAAAAGAAGAGAAATAATACCTATATAAATTGGCTTCAGCAAAGATGTAATAAAATAGAAAGCAGAACTAATTTATGGGTTCTGCTTTTTTTTGCCTCCAAAAGCATGAAACCACAAAAACTCCTGCTTGTTTGTAATTCTGCATGACTTTACAACACCAAAATCGGGTATCGAAGAACAATTCTTGTTAAAAAAGACACAGTACATCGTGGCTCGATACACACCCAGACTTAAAAAAGACACGATTCCGATTAAAACTTTTAACACGAAGCATACCTCGACCCACCCTCTGGTTAAAAATTTTAACCCAAAGTGTGTATCGAACCACACTTGCGGTTAAAAAGTTTGACATGAATCGTGGTTCGAACCACGATCTAGGTCAAAAGTTTTGGATGTGAGGTCAAAAAATTATTGTTAAGCATTTATCTAATCTGACCAGTTTCAAACCTTTTCCCCAATACCCCCTCACGGCATCTGCATCGCTCTTATGATATAGCTATCAATAAAAACACACAACCATACTATTAAATATAGTATATATTTATATTTCAATACTTTAACAAACATACCATAGCTACATCACAACATCTTAGTAATAGAATTTAATTCATTTTTTACGTAGCTACAGATATTTTACATACATTTGACAGATTCAAATAATTTAAATATGAAAATTAACATGAAAACAAACACCTTATTAAAGAACATTATCACTCTATGCTTTATTGCTATTATTCCTGCCTGCAATAGTTCGAAACAAAACGAACTACAAGAGGCTATCGAAAAAGTCATCTTACCTCAACTAGATGCCCCTAAAAGCTATGAATTTGCATCATTACAAATATTGGATACAATTACTTTTAAATCTAATGTTAAACACGACAAGCTTCACATTAAGCAGATAATTGAAAACAACACAAACAAAATTAACCGAACGAGAAAACTCCACTCATCCGAAAGTAAAGAAAGACTCGATTTCTTTTTAAGCGATGAAATATCTGCAGTGAAAATTTACTCCAAAGCATTAGAGAAATTAGATTCTATTGAAAAACAACTTATTCCTCAAATTAACCAGACTGCAGCCTACATATGCAAATACAAATTCAGATCAAATAACGAATTGGGAAACCTTTCACTCACTACCATTTACTTTGAAATTACACCATCCCCAAGCTATACTATTTTAAATATTCAAACAGACGCGAAAAAACTCTCTACGACTCCTGGTGATTATCCCGGCAAAGACCTCGTAAAAAGCGAATTAAAAAAATACGAAAGTCCTCAGGACATATTGAATAAATTTAAAAATGCCTTAAGCAATAACTAAAAACCTAAACATGAGCACAACTACCATAATCATACTATCTCTACTTGCCATTATTATTCTAATTCTAATTGGATATGGAACATGGAGCTGGGCAAAATCAACATATAATTATAACATCTTTAATTGGGGAGTAATACTAAAAGGAATAATTGGTGCTAGCTGCCTTACGATTGGTGTATTATTATGTACTCAAAGAGGAGAGATTCTCACTTTTTCAGAAATGATTTTTGATACAGGCACAATCATCCTCCTAGCAATAGGAATTGGACTATTTTTATGGAATTTTGTTTCCACCTTACTAAATACAAATTTAATAATCGCCATCATCTCATTCCTATATCAAATAATCTTAATTTATTTCGTATTTAAAATAATTGGAAAAACAATGTCAATAATAAAAGGAGAATAACAAAAATATGACCTGGATAACAAAAGAAAAAAAAGGAGAATTAGCACTTACAGGCTTACAAGGAGGACTCAACTTACTCCAAACATGGACAGAAACAAATGCTCAAACAAAGAAAGAAGTTGCTCAAAATAATAAAATTGATGACAAGCGTTTAAATGAAATCCTTAAGATTAATGAAGAGTACACTACAAAAATAAACAATCTTCTATATGACACTGAGTTAGGTTGCAAATTTAAATCAACCGAAGATATCTTTATCATGATAATTGAAATCATCATGTTAGATTTAGAATATGATTATCATGAAATAATCAACAATTTCACGAGAACAATTGACACAGAGGAATTTATTCAAGCACATCAAAAGGCAGTTAAAGAACGAGAAGTTAGATTAGAAACAGAATACCAAGAAAAACTTAATAGGTACGAAACAAAAATGAAAGAATACGAAGACAAAATGAAAGAACAACAGTCTAAAAGTTTTTTCAAAAGAATTCTTTCCGAAGAAATCAAAAAACCTCGCAAACCAATACGCAGAGAATAAAATAATAGTATCATTTTTCATATTTTTGCGTCTTCAAAAGCAAAATATGAACAGCATTAACCCTAAAGAATTGGCGCTACACCTGGGGATTTATCTAATAATCATCCTGGTAATAGCGCTAAAATTTTTCCCAAAAAAAAGCATTAATCTTTATCAGGAAAGAGGAAAATCTTTCATGTGGATTTTTATATCCGCAGGCATGTTTACCTCCATTTTCAATTTTTCATCTGACCTTTTATTTTTAGAAGCAGTCGCAGAAAAAGGATTTTCAGGCTTATGGCTACTTTCTTCTGGCATATTTGCCATAGGATTTTCTCCAATTCTATTTGGTCCATTTTGGTCAAAATTAAAACTCTCAACAGAGAATGAATTCTGCCTATTCAGATATTCTGGCAATGGAGCAAAAGCCCTTCAGATATTTAGAGCAATATATTTAGGTTGCATCGTAGTTCCATTATTAATTAGCTTCCATCTTCTAGCATTTCAAAAATTCTCAAGCCTCTTATTTGGATGGAATCCAAAAGAAGCATTGAGCGCAATCATCATTTGCCTAAGCATCCTTTTATTTAAAAACTCATTTCGTCAGGAAGTTAGAATCAACACCTTAAATGGAATCATCCAAATCATAGCTATGTTCATAGTCTTTTACTATAGCATACAATTAATCGATGGCTCTTTCATTAACTTTTGGTCTCATTTCAAAGAAAACAATTCTGAATTAATAAATATATTTCCATCACACGATCAAACAAAAGGAGAAAATGATTTATGGGTATTCTTACTACTCCAATGGTGGTCAATATCAATACTAGATAACTCAAATGTAAGCGCTCACCGGTTCATGAGTATCAATTCGAGTTGGAAAACTTTTCTAGCAATTTTCCTTCCCACATTTCTATTTTTCGGCATTTCATTTATTCGATCCATTGTTTTTGACACTTACATTTCAACCCATCCTCACTGGGCTGACAACATCAACACATCCCTCTTGGAAATGTATCTTAAGTTTATTCCTGAATTATTAAAACCCATTGTAATAATAGCTTTACTAATGGCTTTTATTAATGGAATAGAAGAATTATTCAATTGGGGATCGAGCATGTTAAATTTTGATTTATACAAAGGATACATCAACAAAACAGCATCAGATAACCACTACAAGTACTCTGGATATGCAATCATGTTCCTACTTCTATTCATCGGATCTACAATAAGCAATTGGCAGGATTCATTTCTCAGATTAATTAAATTCTTTTTTTCGATATCAGCCGGAGTGGGTCCTGCTTTTATTGCAAGGTGGTTTTGGTGGAGAATGAATGCATGGGCACAATTATCAGCAATGTTAAGCTCACTCCTATATGCGGTACTATATAACTATCTCATTACAAACTCAACAATATTTTATGAATTCACAACAAACACTTCATCTACACTCCACATTTCCGATTTTTACACCAAACTTATCATTCTAAGTTTATCTGTCATTTTCACATGGATAATAACTGCATTATTCACTCCTAAAGACAACAACGATACTTTACAGAAATTCTATACAACAGTTCAACCAGGAGGATTTTGGCCATGGGCAAATAAAAATGACAATCTTATTTTATTAAAAAAGATATGTTGGATTCTACTATTCTCATTAGCCAACATCACAATTGTAATTGGAGGATGGATTCTAAAATACCACAATCTTACTTTAGGCTCTTTACTTATTCTTACATCAATCATTATCTTTATATCAGGAGTATTTAAAATAAAGAAAATATTACAATAGTTTTGTAACTTACATGCAGAATTTAATAGTCTATAAATAAATCTTAACACACTTCAATCCCACATAATGAACATTCTGGAAATATTAAATACAACAGATTTTATAGAAAAGTATTTAGATGAATCGCAATTCCCTAATGGATATAAATATTCAGATATTGACGAAATTTCTTTAGTAGAAGACGACCAGGTGAAAAGCAACGAAATAGATGGGGTAATTGAGGTTTCTTTCATTGGAAATTTTAGAAAAAGAAGTGAGTTCATTAAACACGATGAAGAAACCACTCTTTGGGTAGATTATACTGCCCAAAACACCGATACTGAATACGACTTTAAAATCACAAATTACGAGCTTAAAAAAACCAGATCTTTATTTCCAGACAAAATTCTCTTCTTAAAATCTGTAAAATCTGTCCGATCTCCAAAAACCTTAATAAAAAAAGAAGTTGAAGTTATACATATACCTCCCAAATACATAATCGATGACAACAACAACAAAATTGTTATGGAATCTTCCAATGGACTAAGGTTCGTAACTGCATTGCTTTATTATATCGATTACTATTGTGTAGGAGTAAGATGGCACTCTTTAAATGGTCTTGGCACACCTCAATCCACAGCCAAAAGCACATGGATGATCCTACCTCAGGAAGTCGGAATTAACCTTATTGAATTCTATCAAAAAATGAATTATGGATTTGTAGAAAATGATGCGCAATATTTTCTTGATAAACTACACTCGAACAAAACAATTAGAATAAAAGATTAATTATAGACCTGACAGGTTTAAAAAACCTGTCAGGTCTAATTTAATATTTTCCCTACCTTTGCAAGCAAATTCTATTAAAAGATAATTACATCACATAGGCAACATTATGCAAGAAAACAAGGCACAGGGAACCGATATTTCATCAATGGGAGAATTCGGTTTAATCAAACATCTTACTAAAAACATCAAGTTAAAGCACGAGAGCACCAATGTTGGTATTGGCGACGATGCTGCCGTATTGGATTACAGCAATAAAAAAACTGTTGTTACTACCGATTTATTGGTAGAAGGAATTCATTTCGATTTAATGTATACCCCACTAAAACATTTGGGTTACAAGAGTATTGCAGTAAATGTTTCGGATGTTTATGCCATGAATGCTTGTCCTAAACAGGTAACTGTATCTATTGCAATCTCAAAACGATTTACTGTTGAAGCAATAGAAGAAATTTATGATGGCATCCGTTTGGCTTGCGAAAATTACAATGTCGATTTGGTGGGTGGAGATACAACTTCATCGCTAACCGGAATGTGTATTTCGGTAACTGCTATTGGTGAAGCTAAAGAAGAAGAATTAGCATACAGAAGCGGTGCTAAAGTAAACGATCTAATCTGCGTAAGCGGAAATTTGGGTGCTGCCTATGCTGGTTTACAATTACTAGAGCGCGAAAAACGTGTTTTCGATAGTAACCCAAACATGCAACCTGACTTAACTGGCCACGATTACATTTTAGAGCGCCAGTTAAAGCCGGAAGCCAGAAAAGATATCTACGAAAGATTAAAAGAGGCTAAAATTGTTCCTTCTTCTATGATTGATATCTCTGATGGATTATCGTCGGAATTGATGCATATCTGTGAAAAATCGAAAGTAGGTTGTCAAATTTATGAGGAAAAAATTCCTGTCGACTACGAAACCCATAAAATGGCCGAAGAGCTGAACATGAACTACAGCACTTTCTCACTTAATGGTGGAGAAGATTATGAATTACTTTTTACTGTTCCTTTGGATAAATTCGATGATATTGAAAAAATGGAAGACGTAAAAGTAATTGGCCATATTACCGAAGAATCGAAAGGTCTTTATTTGGTTACCCGCGATAATGTGGAAATTGAATTACAGGCTCAGGGATGGAATCCGTTGAAGGAAGAGTAATCCACAAATGCACTCAAATAAACACAAATAAGTAAAAAAATATCATATAAAACACATCCTGAGGGTATCACTCCATGTGATGCTCTCAGTTGTTTAATACAAGCTATATTTTTTTTAGATTGATACCTTCACTTGAAGTGAAAGCATCAAACTAAAAACAAAAAAATGAAAAAATACTCCTATACCTACCTATCTAAAGTTCGCTTTCTATTCATCTTGTTATCAATGCTATTTACAGTATTGATTGGTGCTGTACTACTACTCGTATCAATAAAACCATCAATCAACTGGTCTATATTTATACTTTTCTCACTTCCTATATTGTTTGTCATACTCTTGAACCTTCTAGCAAGAAAACAGGCTGAGATTAAAACATTATTAATTACGGATATAGGCATCCAATATGATGATCAACTTGTAATGTGGGAACAAATTAAATGGTACCGATTCGACCATAGCCCAAAAGGTTCTTATGAAAAAATAGTAATTCAAACTTTAGATGAAAGATTTCGAATCCATTATTTTGATACCAAATCACACAAAAAAGACTGGAAGCAACTAAAGAATAATTTGAAAATTGCCATTGAAGAGAATTGCCCAGATTTGGAGAAAGCAAAACTGTTTTAAACTAACTTATTCTGTCCTTCTTATCAATTCTCTAAAAAACAAAAAACTGATTTTAAAATTCTTCACAATTTAACCTGCCCTTTCAGGGCGAATCCATCTATTCGTTATCAACTAACCCAATGCGTTGCATTGGTCTGAATTAGGTTGCCTTTATTAACCAAGTATTAAATTCTTATAAAGAATATTTTCTTTCAATTGAAATTCTGTCACGAAGTGATTAAATTTGAGTAACCACCTATGAAATAGGTGGATAATCCCAAAACACTTTACAATTCCCTGAAGGGGATAAACAGAGAACTTATGAGTAGCTACAAACAAATCTATTACCACATTATTTTCAGAACTAAAAGAAGTGAAAAGACCATCCCAACAGAACATTCCAAAAAACTATTCGCCTACCTACTCGGAATTATCAAGAATAAACAATGTCATCTATACCGAATAAATGGAATGGAAGAACACATACATTTATTAAGCGATCTTCATCCTAGTATAGCTCTTGCTGATTTTTTAAGAGATTTAAAAACATCATCTTCAATTTGGTTAAAACAACAACCCGAATTTAAAGATTTTAAAGGATGGGCTGATGGATATGCTGCTCTCACAAAATCATTTCATGAAAAAGAACAAATTATTAACTATATCAAAAATCAACAAAACCACCACAAAAAAGAGTCTTTTACTGAAGAACTTCGCAGATTATTAATAGAAGATGGTATAGAAATTAATGAAAAGTATTTCTTAAAATAATTGAATTTACCCCTTTCAGGGGAAATCTTGTACATTGCATACATACCACCCGATTCCCGGGTGGTTATTCACCTTTTACCTCTCCGAGGCATTAAATTCATAAAATAATTTCCTTCAATTTAAATTCTGTACAAAGTGAATACATCTAAATAACCCCCATTAAATAGGTGAATAATCCCAAAACACTTTACAATTTCCTGAAGAGAAGCAAATAAAAAAAGTGAGACCCTCTCACGAAGATCTCACTTTTTTTTATGCTGTTTGCGATATATCAATCTGGAAAATAACCTCTCATGATCCCACGCTTAGAATTCTTCACAAAAAGAATAATTTCATCACGCTCGGGAGAAGCAGGCATTTCGGCCTCAATCGCTTCTAAAGCTTTAAAATTATTCATTCCTTTTTGGTACAGGTAACGATATACATCCTGAATTTCACGAATTTTTTCGTTTCCAAACTCACGACGACGCAATCCAATTGAGTTCACACCAATGTATGAAACCGGTTCACGACCAGCTTTCACATAAGGAGGAATATCCTTACGAACCAATGATCCGCCTGATACCATAACATGAGAACCAATATGAACAAACTGGTGAACAGCTACTAATCCACTTAGAATTGCAAAGTCATCAATAATAACTTCACCTGCAATTTGCGATGCATTACCAACAATAATGTTGTTCCCTAAAATACAGTCGTGAGCGATGTGAGAATAGGCCATCAGCAAACAATTGTTACCTACAATTGTTTTTCCTTTTGCTGCTGTTCCTCTATTAATGGTTACACATTCTCGAATGGTTGTATTATCACCTATTTCAACAGTTGTTGTTTCGCCACGGAACTTTAAATCTTGTGGAACTGCTCCAATTACAGCTCCAGGAAAAACAGTACAGTTTTTACCAATTCGGGTTCCCTCTAAAATGGTTGCGTTAGAACCAATTCGGGTTCCTTCCTCAATCACAACATTTTTATCAATCGTTACGAATGGCTCAATCACTACATTATCAGCGATTTTTGCCTCTGGATGCACGTATGCTAACGGTTGCTTCATTTTTTTTATATTTCATTACAAACAAACCATAAATTCAAAGAATGATCTGTCTGGTAGTAGTTAGTATCTATTTCTTTTTTGCAATCTGAGCCATAAACTCACCTTCTGCAACAACAGTATCACCAACAAAAGCTAAACCGCGCATATTAGCAACTCCCCTACGAATTGGAGATAAAAACTGCAATTTAAAAATAAGAGTATCTCCGGGAACAACTTTTCGTCTAAACTTAATGTTGTTTTGAGTTAGGAAGTAAGTAGAATAATTCTCAGGATCATCGACCTGATTTAATACCAAAATACCTCCACATTGAGCCATAGCTTCGACCATAAGTACACCTGGCATTACTGGTTCTCCCGGAAAGTGACCAACAAAGAAAGGCTCATTCATTGTTACATTCTTAACACCTACAATAGAGTCTTCCTTAATATCAATAATTTTGTCAACCAACAAAAAAGGCGGACGGTGCGGCAATAAACCCATTATTCCATTAATGTCTAATACTGGCTCTTTATTTGGGTCGTAAGCCGGAACTGAATCTTTTCCCATTTCTTTTTTAATTCGTTTGATTAATAATTTTGCCATTTCGGTATTGGGTCCGTGACCCGGACAAGATGCAATCACCTTTCCTTTAATGAACTTACCACACAGAGCAAGATCACCCATTACATCAAGTAATTTATGACGCGCACATTCATTCTCGAAATAAAGTTCGAGATTACTAAGAATCCCTTCTTTTACTTCCACATGCTGATGATCGAATAAATCTGCAATTCGGTTAAGCTCTTTTTGGTCCATAACCTGATCCATAATTACAATGGCGTTATCCAGATCACCTCCTTTTACCAAATTATTATTTAATAAGAATTCCAGCTCACGTACAAAAACAAAGGTACGACACATCGAAATCTCATTTTCATAATCCTTTAATGATGTTAATCTTGCATATTGATTTCTCAAGACTTTCGAATCGAAAGAAATCATAGCATCTACACTATATTCATTATCAGGAAGAATTGTTAACTCCGAACCGCGGGCTTCATCTTTATAGGTAATTGGCTCTTTAACGAGGTAATATTCACGTTCTGCATTCTGCTCAACAATACCTGCTTTCAAAATTCCATCTACATAAAACTTTGCACTTCCATCTAAAATTGGAGGCTCTGGAGAATTCATCTCAATCATGCAGTTGTCCACTTCCATTCCATACAATGCCGATAAAGCATGTTCGATGGTTTGTACTTTAAACTCTCCTTTTTCCAAAACAGTCCCTCTCGATGTATCTCCAACAAATTCGGCACTTGCCTTTACTATTGGTTGCCCTTCAAGATCTACTCGTTTAAACTGATATCCATGATTTTCAGGAGCAGGTACAAATTTAATAGACACCTCTAAACCCGTGTGAAGCCCTTTTCCTGTTAATGTAAATTCTTTTGCTAATGTTCTCTGCTTATCTGCCATAAAACCGACAATAATGTTTTTGATATACTATTTCGGAAATAGAAATCCCCCTATTTCTCCTCTTGAATCTTCTTTACCTGTTTCTCTAAATCCATAAGTTGTTCTCTCATCTTTGGCAGATTTTTAAACAATACATAAGATTTTTGATAAGGTCCAAATTCAAATGCTGGCGATCCCTGAACAACAGCACCCTCTTTTTTAATGTTTTTGCCAATACCCGATTGAGCGGCTATTTTAACTTCATTTGCAACAGACAGGTGCCCGGCAAAACCAACTTGTCCGCCAATCATGCAATTTTTACCAATTTTAGTACTTCCTGCAAGACCTGTTTGCGATGCAATAACAGTATTTTCTTCTATTTCTACATTGTGTGCAACCTGAATAAGATTATCCAGTTTTACACCTTTACGAATAATGGTCGATCCCATTGTAGCACGGTCCACACAAGTGTTAGAACCAATCTCAACATAATCTTCTATTATCACATTTCCCACCTGAGGAACTTTTTTATAATCATTAGCCGAGGAAGGTGCAAAACCAAATCCGTCGCCACCAATTACTACCCCCGAATGAAAAATACAATCCGATCCAATTTTACAACTATCGTAGATTTTTACTCCCGAATTCAGAATGGTATTGTCGCCAATTACAACATTATCGCCCACATAGACATGAGGATAAATTTTTACGTTAGTTCCAATTTTTACGTTAGTTCCAATATAAGCAAAAGCACCAATATAAGGTTTTTCGCCAATAGTGGCTGTTTTACTAACATACGACGGCTCTTCCACTCCAATTTTTTGTGGTTTACTCTGCTCATACATCTCAAGCAATTTTGCCAAAGACTGGTATGCATCATCAACACGAATTAAAGTAGCCGAAATTTCTTTCTCTGCTTTAAAATCCTTATTTACCAATACAATTGATGAATTGGTAGTGTAGATATAATGTTCGTATTTAGGATTTGCTAAAAAAGATAGAGTTCCTGGTTTTCCTTCTTCAATTTTGGATACATTGTTTACTGCAACACTATCGTCGCCATCAACTTCTCCATTAAGGAACTCTGCAATATCTTGTGCCGTAAAGTTCATTTGTTCTGTTTTTTATCAGATACATTTTGTTTTTTTCAAACAAAGAATTGGCCCTTATTATTCTAAAGCCTAACCCTCCAATATATCTGATTAATACGAAAAAAATTTCTGCAAATCTAACAATTATTTAACGCAGATAAAATTTTTTTCCAGATTAAGCCCAATTTACAAGCACTTAAATCCTGAATATCTGCAACATAAAGCAACCCCACCCTTAAGATTAAGCGAAGTTAATTTTTGGATAGCAGAGATAGAATTTTTTCACCGTTTTAGATAAAACATCAACATTCAACATATCCGATGCTTCAGCAATATCGCAACAAGTCTCATCTTTATTTAAAATGCTAATATGATCTTCTCCCGAACTGTAGGCATTATTACTAATATCACCAGATATCACCAAAAAATCGAGCGCATGATCGGAACACCCAAAAAAGCTTTTTATTTCGCTTCGTACTTTCTGAATATAGTCGGCAGTAAATTCTGTTTTTTGTATTTCTATCTTAAACAAGCGTCTGTCGCGGATACACCTACTCATGTAAGACAATACTTTATCGCTGTGCTTCGACCATACTTTAATGCATACCATAATATCATCATCATCAAGATCTGCAAAAACTTCCAATGCGCTGCGACCATTTTCAATCGGCTCTAAACTCTCAAACCTGTCAATTCCAACCTTATTATACAGAAAATAACGCAATGCTGGCGTTGTAAAAAGTTCCTCTCCTCGTTCGGCCAAATATTTTGCTCTTTTTAGCACATAAACCATCATCTCTTCGGCTGCAATAACTGTTTTATGCAAATAAACTTGCCAGTACATTAGTCTGCGAGCAATTAAGAATTTCTCGATTGAGTATATTCCTTTAGCCTCCACCACTAAATTATCCTTACGCACATCAAGCATTTTTATAATTCTTGCAGAACCCACCACACCCTCGGTAACACCGGAAAAGAAACTATCGCGACGCAAATAATCCAAACGATCCATATCGAGCTGGCTGGAAACCAACTGATTTAAAAATCGCTTAGGGTATTTATTATTAAAAATCTGAATAGCCAAATCGAGCTCACCATTAAACTGTTGATTAAGGCGATTCATAAACAGATCTGAAATTTTCTCGTGTGTAATTCCCTCTACAATACTATATTCGAGAGCATGCGAGAAAGGACCATGCCCAATATCATGCAATAAAATAGCAGCACATACTGCTTCTTCCTCTTCATCGGTAATCTCATTACCCTTCGATCGCAAAACTTCAATTGCCAGTCCCATTAAATAGGTAGCTCCTAATGCATGCTGAAAACGGTTATGAAATGCACCAGGAAAAACCAAATACGTTAAGCCCAGCTGTTTTATTCTTCTTAAACGCTGAAAAAATGGATGCTCCACTAAATAACTGGAAATTCCATTGGGAATATGAATAAAACCATGAACCGGATCGTTAACAATCTTCTTTTTTACTCTATTAATTTCAGACATACACACTAAAGAATTGAGTTTAAAACAAATGTATAAAAAGCTGAATAAAATGCCTATGAAAGAAAAAAATCATCACTTATTGAAATGCAGGTTTCATAGTAAGCCCAATGAACTAAGCAGAGCTAAATATTTATCCAACTGAATATTAAACCAAAAATTATTAAAATTATATCGTAAAAAAGTAAGGCTTTTAATAAAAAAAAATTCTTTAGGAGTTAGAATCCAATAATTTAGAGGAATGCCATTTGCTTTTTAAAACATTTATCTCTAATTTTGCATCGAAAAGTAAAAGTAACGTGTACTTTAGGGGGCGGAAAGTCCCCTATTTTATTGACATTAACCGATATATGATTGATAAAAAAAATGTACTTGAAATTGTTGAAAAAGAGATTGCCGATACAGATCTATTCATTGTGGATATAACTGTATCGACGAGTAATGCAATTTCAGTAATGATTGACAGTATGGATGGTGTACCAATTAGCACCTGTATTGAGTTAAGTCGGGCAATTGAAAAAAACTTTGATCGAGATATTGAAGATTTTGAACTTCAGGTTGCTTCGGCAGGAATCGGTCAACCATTCCAGGTCATTCAACAATACCATAAAAACATTGGTAAAGATGTGGAAATCCTTACTACCGAGGGATTAAAACAAAAAGGGAAATTAATCACCGTAGGTGAAAACGAAATAACAGTTGAGGTTGAAGAGAAAGTAAAAGTTGAAGGTAAAAAGAAGAAGCAAGTCATTCTTACGCCATACACTTTCACTTTTGATCAAATTAAAACAACAAAAGATATCATTACTTTTTAACAAGTAAACAGCTGAATAACATGAATCTTATTGAGACTTTTTCAGAATTTAAAGAATTGAAAAACATCGATCGTGCTACCATGATGAGTGTTTTAGAAGATGTATTTAGAAATCTTCTATTAAAGAACTATGGTACCGATGAAAATTTTGATATAATTATAAACCCAGATAAAGGTGACTTGGAAATCTGGAGAAACCGTGAGGTGGTTGCAGATGGAGAAGTTGAAGATTCGAATCTTCAAATTTCACTTTCCGAAGCAAAAAAGATTGAAGAGGATTATGAACTTGGAGAAGAAGTAACCGATGAAGTTAAATTTTTAGATTTCGGAAGACGATCAATTTTAACATTACGTCAGAATCTTTCAGCCCGTATTTTGGAATTAGAAAAAGATAATATCTTTAATAATTACAAAGATCGTATTGGTGAAATTATTACTGGTGAGGTTTATCAGATCTGGAAAAAAGAAATTTTAATTTTGGATGATGAAGGCAATGAACTAATTCTTCCAAAAACAGAACAAATACCATCTGACTATTTCCGTAAAGGAGAGTCGATAAGAGCTGTTGTTATTCGTGTAGAAGTGAAAAACAATAGCCCGTTAATTATTATTTCGAGAACTTCTCCTGTATTCCTTGAGAGATTATTTGAACTAGAAGTTCCTGAAATTTTCGATGGACTAATAACCATTAAAAAAATCGTTCGTATCCCTGGTGAGAGAGCTAAAGTTGCTGTTGAATCGTACGACGAAAGAATTGATCCTGTTGGAGCTTGTGTGGGAATGAAAGGATCGAGAATACATGGTATTGTTCGTGAATTAAAAAATGAGAACATTGATGTAATCAATTATACAACCAACAAGCAATTGTTTATTACAAGATCATTAAATCCTGCAAAAGTTTCTTCTGTGAAGATTTTAGAAGAAGACGGGCGCGCTGATGTATATTTGAATCCTGAAGAGGTTTCATTAGCAATTGGTAAAGGTGGTTTAAATATTAAACTAGCCAGTCAGCTTACAGGATACGAAATTGATGTATATCGCGAAAAAGCAGCTGATGAGAGCGAAGAAGATGTTAATCTTTCGGAGTTTGCCGATGAGATTGACAGTTGGATCATTGATGAATTGAAGAAAATTGGTTGCGATACTGCAAGAAGCGTATTGGAACTTTCGGCTGAGGAATTGGAAAAGAGAACAGATTTGGAAATTGAAACTATTAATGAAATTTTAAACGTTTTTAAATCCGAATTTGAATAATCCGCTTTAGGTAATTCCTCATAAAATTATTGAAACGGCACATTTTAACAGTTAACTTATAAATATGGCAAAAGTCAATAAAAATATAAGACTTAGTAAACTAGCAAGAGAATTCAATGTTGGAATATCTACAATTGTTGATTTTCTGAACAAAAAAGGTATTGAGATTGACTCTAATCCAAATACTAAAGTTTCAGGAGATACATATACTATTCTAGCGAAAGAGTACAGTTCAGATTTAAATCTGAAAAAAGAATCGGAAAAGGTAAACTTGAAGAGTACCCGAGAAAAGAAAGAAACAATTTCGTTGAATTCCAACTCTGAAGAAACTGCCAAAGAAGAAACTGTTGAAAAAACGCAGGAGAAAACTCCGGCTGAAAATCCTGTTAAAGTGGTTGGTAAAATCGATTTAGATGCTTTAAAACCAAAATCGAAACAAGCAAAACCGGAAGTTGCCGAAGTAAAAAAAGAAAAGGTTGAAGAAGTAAAACCTAAGGTTGTAAAAGCTGAGAAAAAAGTAGAAAAACCTACTAAAGAAGCTAAACCTAAAAAGGTAGAAAAACCTCAACCTGTAAAAGAAGAAGTTACTGAAAAACCATCAGAGCCGGCTGAGAAGCCCGCTAAGGATGACCAAAGCGTTAAAATGGAAAGCCCGAAGAAAGAGGAAAAAACTCATCCTTCTAAAAAAGATAGTAAGGAAGAACTTAAAGTAGTAGGAAAAATTGATTTGGATTCTCTGAATCAAAAAACACGTCCTGCTAAAAAGACAAAAGCTGAAAAAGAGGTAGAGAGAAGAGAAAAGCAAAAAGCTTCGGCTCAACATCAATCTCAAAAACGAGGAAATGCTCCTGCTGAAAAAACAGGTGCTAAAGAAGAGATTTTTAAATCATCTACTCAAAAACTATCCGGCCCAACTGTTGTTGGAAAAATTGAACTCCCTGTAGAGAAAAAATCTAGTAACGGAAACAAAGATAAAGCCGGTAATCAGCAGCGTAAAAAACGCAAAAGAATTAAAAAAGACAGCGAAAAAGTTAACGTTGCCAACCAATCAGGACAAGGTAAACCAGGTCAGGGACGCCAACAAGGCAATCAGCAAGGTAACCGTCAAAAACCAGGAGGTGGTAAATTTAACAAACTGAAGAAAAAACGGGTTGTTAAAAAAGAGGTTAGCGAAGAAGATGTACAAAAGCAAATTAAAGATACACTTGCCAGATTAACTTCTAAAGGAGGTAAATCGAAAGGAGCAAGACACCGTCGTGAAAAACGTGAAATTGCCAGTGCCAAGCAGCAAGAACTTGCTGAACAGGCAGCAGCAGAAAAGAATGTTTTGAAGTTAACAGAGTTTGTTACTGTTAACGAGCTTGCAACCATGATGGAGGTTCCTGTAACCAATATTATTGCAACATGTATGGGATTAGGTTTATTTGTATCAATCAATCAACGATTAGATGCAGAAACAATTGCCATTGTTGCTGATGAATTTGATTACAAAGCCGAATTTGTAAGCGTTGAGCTACAAGAATCTATTGAAGAGGAAGTAGATGCCGAGGAAGATTTGGTAGATCGTCCACCAATTGTTACCGTAATGGGTCACGTTGACCATGGTAAAACATCACTTCTGGATTATATTCGTCATGCGAATGTAATTGCTGGTGAGGCCGGAGGAATTACTCAGCACATTGGAGCTTACAATGTAGCATTAGAAGATGGCAGAAAAATTACTTTCCTTGATACTCCGGGTCACGAAGCCTTTACAGCTATGCGTGCTCGTGGTGCTCAGGTAACAGATATTGCAATTATTATTGTTGCTGCTGATGATAACGTGATGCCACAGACTATTGAGGCAATTAATCACGCAAGTGCAGCAGGTGTTCCAATTGTGTTTGCAATTAATAAAATTGATAAGCCAGGTGCTGATGTTGATCGTATTAAGAGCGAATTGGCAAATATGAACTATATGACTGAAGATTGGGGCGGTAAGTACCAGTGTCAGGAAATATCAGCTAAAAATGGTGTTAATATAGAAGAATTATTAGAGAAAGTTTTACTGGAAGCAGAATTGCTTGAAGCTAAAGCTAATCCTAACAAACGTGCCATTGGTTCTGTAATTGAATCATCATTAGATAAAGGTCGTGGTTATGTAACAACATTACTGGTACAGGCTGGAACACTAAAAGTAGGTGATGTATTGCTTGCTGGTAGTTATACTGGTCACGTAAAAGCGATGTTTAACGAACGTGGCAATAGAATAGAAACTGTTGGTCCTTCGGAACCTGCATTGATCCTAGGATTGAACGGTGCACCTCAGGCTGGTGATAACTTTAACGTAATGGAGAGTGAAAAAGAAGCTCGTAACATTGCTAACAAACGTGAGCAGTTACAACGTGAGCAAGGTCTTCGTACTCAGAAACACATTACTCTTGATGAGATTGGTCGTCGTATTGCAATTGGAAACTTCCAGGAGTTGAATGTAATTGTGAAAGGTGATGTGGATGGTTCTATCGAAGCACTTTCTGACTCATTGATTAAACTTTCTACTGAAGAAATTCAGGTAAATGTTATTCACAAGGCTGTTGGTCAGATTTCAGAATCGGATGTTATGCTTGCAACTGCATCTAACGCGATTATTATAGGTTTCCAGGTTCGTCCATCAATCGGAGCGCGTAAGCTTGCCGAGAAAGAAGAAATCGATATCCGCCTTTACTCAATTATCTACGATGCAATCGAAGAATTGAAATCGGCAATGGAAGGTATGCTTTCTCCTGAGATTAAGGAAGAAATTGTGGCAACTGTTGAAGTTCTTGAAACATTCAAAATTTCTAAAGTTGGAACAATTGCTGGTTGTATTGTTCGTGAGGGTAAAATCAAGCGTAGCTCTAGAATCCGCTTAATTCGCGATGGTATTGTAATCCATACAGGAACTTTAGGATCGTTGAAACGATTTAAAGATGATGCCAAAGAGGTTGTTAAAGGTTATGAATGTGGTTTGAATATCGAGAAATACAACGACATTAAAGTTGGCGATATGGTTGAAGCATTCGAAGAAACCGAAGTGAAAAAGAAATTGTAATACACAATTCAAATATATCTAAAAAGCAGTCCTAACGGACTGCTTTTTTTATGCCCTAAAATTCGAATTTACTATATCCAATAAAGTACTTATAGTAGAAACTAACTACTACACAAAGCAGCTTCCCGATTTTATTTAGCACCAACATTTTTATATTTTTTAAGTTTAATGCAACGTTTTTAATTACTTATGTATTCTATAGGTAAATTAGGATGATTTAAATTTTAGAACATCATTAATCTATTAGAAAATTTGAGTTAAAGTAACCAAACAGAACTAATGCTAAACCTCTTTAATAAAAATAAGAAAACAATTTTCAATAAAATTTACGAACAATATTCGGAACGCTTATTCCTATTGATTCTTAGATATGTTAAATCGCAATTCGATGCTGAAGAGGTTTTGCAAAGAGGATTTATAAAAGTTTATAAAGCCCTGGATAAATTTAAATTTGAAAATGAAAAAGCAAGTATTTCCTGGCTTACAAAAATCATGGTAAATGAAAGCTTACTATTCTTAAGAGAACAAAAAAGGTTGAATTTATCGGAAGACAGTGATTTTCGAAATTTATCGATTTTTCAAATACCAGAAGCTGAGGATAATTTAGCACTAGAATCTTGTTTACTACTAATTAGAAATCTACCCGATGGATATAGAACCGTTTTTAATCTCTACGTTATAGAAGGTTATTCGCATAAAGAAATAGCCGAAAAATTAAAAATAAGCGAAAGTGCATCTCGTTCGCAACTTAGCAGAGCACGAAATATTTTAAAACAACAACTAAAACCAAGCAGCTATGCAACAGAAATCGTTGGATAACATATTTTCAAAACAACTAAAAAATCAAGATAAAGTCCCTTCTAATGTATCATTTAGAAAGGATAGTATTTTTGCATCTTTAGAAAATAGATTGGCTAAAAAATCGACTAGAAAATGGAAATTGGCAGTTGCAATTCTAATTTTACTTTTAGGATCGTCAGGATATTTTCATTACCAGCAATATTGCATTATTAACTCTCAAGGGAGTGAGCTAACAAATCAAACGAATTTTATTTCCATGCTTGAGAATGAAAATGAAAATATTGAAATAAAAAATCGGGCATTACTAGATTCTATCTCGAAATCGAATTTGGTACGATTAGAACAAGTAAAATGCGAACCACTACCTAAGTTACCAACTATTGTAATTAATCAGCCCATAGTATTCCAAAATAATGTAGAAGATAAGCTATACATACATATAAGCGAACGTGTAAAACTGAAAGAGACAGAAAGCGAGATTCCGGAACTCGATTTACCTGTTTACTATGAAAGTAATCGTTTGGCAAATAATTCAGAGGCATCGATAGATAACAAATCGTTTGCCAAAAAGATTAACAAACTATTTAAAGATTAGCAATATGAAAAAAATTATAATATTATTCCTACTAACCTCTATTTTGATTCCAAAAGTGAAATCACAAGGAAAATGGTTTAACGCACCTAAAAATTACCAATGGGGTTTATCGAACAAAAGAGATACACTTTTCATTGATTATGGAAAAGGAAAAATGATTGAATTAAGTTATACTTGGTACAATATTTTTGGTTCTATAAAGGACGAATATTCCAATACATATTTTTGGAACCCTCTTAATCATGATCTGGAAATTTTAAAAGAAAAGCTAAATGAGATACCTTTTAAGAATGAAAGAAAATATCATATTACCCTTCATTCAGAAAGACCGAATTTATACTCCAAGGAATTTTTCGAAACTATAAAACTTAATAATCAAAAATCAAAAGAAGAAGGAATTTCAAAGGAAAAAAGAGATAGTTTAAACTTTATTGCTTACAAAAACTATAATAAAGGTAAAATCAGTAAAAAATATAAACTAAGCGTTAACGAAAGAAAAACTTCGCAAGAAAACAGGGAATTTATAATTGAAAAAAACAAATTATACAATAAAATACAATGGCAACATATAATAGAAATTAAAGAAGTACTTTGGAGTGTAAAATTATATGTAACCGATTTGGAAGAAATATCTGAATTTGATTTTGATGAAATTAGGAGATTCTTAGCAAGTGAAAAAGAAAGGTTTCTAAAGAGAAGATACTACCAATATTTTTCTAAACTACATTATAAAAAAGAAAATGATGAATTTAAATATGAACGAACAATTGGGGAAAAAATATCAGAAAGACCCAGATTTTTAAAACTAGGTTTTGACGCAGGTTTTGGAAGTTCTGTAATTAAAAGTAAATTATCTGCAGATTTATCAGCAGGAATAAGTCTGTATTTTAATGAAAACTTACAATATGCCTCTAAACTAGGTTTACGTTCACATTTAAAATCGTTTGGGGTTGACAATAAAATAAAAAACAATGTATTTATTGACGCAATAATGGATGTTAATATTGCCAAAAGTTTTACAAAAGAGCAATGGATTGGAGCAGGTTTTGGATATCTTGTAAAACGAGAAGGAGATATTTACGGAAAAAATACTGGTAGAGTCTTTTTCAAGTATGGTTTTTCAAATGGTTTGGCAATTCAACCCGAGTTTAATTATTCATTTCATGATAAAAAATTTCTTCTGGGAATTGGATTTTCATTTAATTTTTAAGAATACAAAAAACCCTCATACCATTAAGTACGAGGGTTTCTTTTATATGCTAATTACCTATTATAGTAATGCTTTGTATGCTTCTGCAGTAAGAAGTTCTTCTAATTCTGCTGTATCGGCCATTTTCACTTTAATAATCCAACCTTCTCCATAAGGATCCGAGTTAATTAGCTCTGGAGCATCTTCTAACTTTTCGTTAAATTCTAGTACTTCACCACCAACTGGCATAAATAGGTCAGAAACGGTTTTAACAGCTTCGATAGTTCCGAATACTTCTTCTTTATCTAGTTCATCGCCTTCTGTTTCAACTTCAACAAAAACGATATCGCCAAGTTCACTTTGAGCAAAATCGGTTACTCCAATAAAAGCTTCTTCACCTTCTACGCGAATCCATTCGTGATCTTTAGTATACTTCAAATTTTCAGGTACATTCATGATAGTATGTTGTTTTAAAAGATTTTGTTAATAGCTCCAAATTTACAGTTTTTTTTCAATAATGAAATATGATTTAAATCCTTAATTTACGATTTTGCAAAGCTTACGTTATAAATTCTATTAAAGCTCTAAATTACAATCTTTAATAACTTAATAGACTCATTATAAATAGAATTACTAAATCACAAATACACAAACTTAGTTTGCCAGTGTAAATCTTATACTAGCACCAAACTCGGTAGTTGTAGTAGGATACGAAAGCGATACATAAGGTGTATTCACAATACGATCATAATACAATCTTAAATTAAAACGGTTACTTAATACGTAATCGGCACTTAATTTAAGAGTAACAACTTTTTGTCCGGATGTTAGCTGATCTACTTCATCAACAATTTTACGAATTATTGTACTGTTCTTACGAATTGACAAATCTCCACGTAAATTTAAATCTGAATTATATTTCTTTTGTTTCGATCCGGAACCTATAATCATACCAAAATTATCGAAACGATAACCCAATCCGAATATAACTTCGTTAGAGGCAACTTCGGTTAATTGGGTATTCGACAAACTTAGAATAAGATTTCGGGTACGTTTAATTTCAAAACTAGTTGAAAAATTGTTCTTCCAAATCATATCAACATTAACTAACGGATTAAATTGTTCGTTAATAGATATTGAATTTGCCTCGTAAAGCGGTAGAAAATTATCCGACATGTCTCTAATCATACTAAATCCATCCATATCAGCTTCATAAGTTAAATTGGTATTGTAAGATCCTACATCGTAAGTTGAGGTATATGCATGACTTAAATTAATCGATTTAAAGTATCGTTTTAT
Source organism: Marinifilum sp. RC60d5 (assembly GCF_052400665.1). NCBI lineage: Bacteria > Pseudomonadati > Bacteroidota > Bacteroidia > Marinilabiliales > Marinifilaceae > Marinifilum > Marinifilum sp. RC60d5. The sequence goes on along the minus strand of NZ_JBQTGK010000014.1, from coordinate 39,477 downwards.
GAAAGGAAGTTTTGATAATCCCTCGAAGGTAACCCTCCAGTTAGGCATCATTTTATCAATTCCAGGAAATAGTTTGTTATAACCACTTCCGCCACTACCATAGGCTTTTAAAAATGCAGGTATCAATACATCTTGCGAAGTTGTACCATATCCTTCATAAAATCCTGTCTCCTCCCCATCATCATCAAGTAGTGCATAGTTTTCATAAGAAGCACCATATCTGTTCTGAGCCAATCGCAGCGATTCAACTTTTCTATTTTCAAGGAAATTATCGAAGTACTCAGAAGAATAATCTCCCGTATTTCCAATGGTAAAGAAAGCTGATTTTAAACTCATAAAACTCATACTAAAGTTACCCGATTTCACCAAATTCTCATTTGAAAAACTAGCATTATCAGTATCATATACATAGTACTCACTTCTGTTTCGGGAATAGTTTCTATTTGCTGTTAAATCAATTTTTAAACCTTTAACAGGTTCAATGGTACTACGCACCGACAGGTTTTGAGTATGAGTCATCACATAAGGCTCATTTAATGTCTGGTCGGTTGTAATCCATCCATTATCCGCTGCTCTTCTTGCAAACTCTTTATCTTGTCCCCCTCTTAAAAATGTAAATCCAGGTGCTTTTGAACCATTAAATGTTTCTCCCCCAAAATAATTTGTTTCAGGCAAATAACCCGATAATGTACTCGAATTAATTTCGGAATAGTTAATACTGATATTTCGTACGCTCATTAAGGTTCTCAGAAATTTTTCACCAATTACAGTAAGTATTCCATCTTTCTCGGATACTTTACCCGTTACTCGAACCCGAACATCCTCTACACTGCGCGAAGCTGTAATTTTAGCACGATTTCCGGTTACAGGTTTTACTTTTACTTTTACCTCTTTACCTTGTTTATCGTAAACTTTAACTACAATATCCTGAGTTAATAATTTGTGATATATGGATACAGGAACACCAGCTTTTAATTTCTCAACCTTTCCTTCGTAATTAACTTTTTTATATGCTTTTGTCTTTGTTTTGTATTTTCGATTCGAATCGTATTTTCGATTAATTTTTTTCAGGAAGCCTATTTTATTGTATAAACTCACCATTTTTAACTGTCCATTTAACTGAATATTATTCGAGTTTCGAATGGTATTTCCCAACTCGATACTATCGGCAGTAATTGCTCCGGCATTCCAGTCGTAAGAACCAGCATAACGCGCATTAAGCGAAGTCCAGTTAAACAGTGGAATTTTATTTATTGGCACCGTATAGGTAAGATTAAAATTATGGTGATACTGAATATTTCTACCTCCATCCATTAAATTATTCCAGATAGAATCTTTCCAAACATCATAAGCATCACGGTTTCTATCTTTATCAACAATTCCATCAGGCTCATCGATACGAGAAGTATTTGTTGCCGAAAAATCAAATTTCAATCCTTTTGTCAAATTATACTTTAAATCGTAATACCTATACCAGATAAAGTCCTTGTCGTAAGAAGGATCAATTTTAAGTCCAGGTTCTTCGATATTTCTATTTTCAATTTCATGATAATAACGCTGCAAATCAGATCTAAAAGAGAGCTGTGTTGGCAAATAATAAAAATTAAAATCCTTTAATAATCTAAACACAGGTTTTTGTAAAGCTTTAACTTTTTTAAATGGCTGTACCATTTTAGGGCGATTCGTATAGTTGTAACTTATTACTCCACGATAATTTTTCTCTAAATCGCGAACCGTATTTACATCTCTGCCATAAGTTTCATTATACGAATAAGTTAAAGAAACATTCGATACATCAAGTAATTTTGATTTACCTTCTTTTTTCTCGATTCTTACATTGGTAAGATTAAAACTCTTCCGCTTGGTATATTCTTGCGAAATGTGCTTAATAGAATCTCTTTCAGCTTTAGTATCTGCATTATCCAAAGCCACATCCAGGGGAATATCAGGATCTAAAGGATTGTATTCCGGACTTATGGTTTCCTCGGAAATTGCATAATACAATGGAATTTTTACGCCTGATTTTTCTGGGAAAAACTTACCTAACTCTAAACTAGCCGATAAATCGTATTGAAATATATTGTCATCGTAACGCTCATTCACACCATCTTCGATACCACCAAAACCCGAAGTTATTTTACTTCCTGCCCAAGTTACAGTACCTAAATCTGCCAATTTAGTTGTTACCCTAAGATTTGCTGCCCAGCCACCATCTTCATCGAAATCAGTTAAACGCAATTCATTCATCCACACCTCTACCGATTTTGGCAATTCGTCATCCATTCCACTTATGTCATCAGTTGGATTCTTCACTCCAATCATTATGGTTTTAACATTGGCCAAACTAGGATTACCCTTAATTCTAACTCGATGATCTGCTTTTATTGGGTCAGAACCGCTCGAAAGTTCAGGAACCGTTAAATCATAAACTGTAGTATAGTCAATTGTAGAACCTACCGATCTCATGGCATCATTTCTTAATTGCTTAATGCTTTGAAACAATTTTAGTTCAAAATCGAACCTATTCTCATCGGGCCATACTATCAACCGATCCTCATCGCTATCACCATCGTATACACCGCCAGGAGTTAACTTTAATGGTATTTCATATTCGTAATAGTTATCCTGATAATCCGATCCCAAACGAATAAAAGCAGTAAGCTCATTGTCATTTAATGGATAAGCATCAATTTCTTCGGCATGCACATCCATTTTAAGTTTACCATACTTTCTAACATCCATGCTTAATGTTTTGTAAGCACCTTTCCCTTTTCCATTTTCCAAATCGGTAACTTTTAACAAAATGGCTTGCTCGTTTAGTTGAATAAGCTGTGGATTACTAGGATCTACAACTCTGTCGATTCCCGGAGGTAGTACATAATTAACAGGTTCTTTAGATGCATTTTCCTCAATATTTATGGCCTGAATATCAAAACCAGCATCAGAAACAATAACATCATTTTCATCGTCGTTAATTGCCTGTTCGTACTTTCTCCAATCATCGCGAACCAAATCAAGAGTTGCAAAACGCATAATTACGTCCTCATCAAAATCCTTTAGGAACATTCTCATGAAACGAATGGACGTAAAATCACTAATATTACCGAACTCACCTTCATATTCATTAACCGGAATCTTAAACTGATACCAATTTACAGAACCCTCGGTTCCATTTGCCAAATCAACATTACTCGTTATTTTATCGGTAATAAAGTTCTTTCCCACTTCCATTTCACTTGGCTCCAAATGAACCCGATATTGGTAATAAGCCTCGCTCTCGCTTAATGTATTGTCATAATTTATATCTTCAACATCGGGTAAAGTGGTAGCAGAAGTAGGATAACTTTCTGTAGATAAATCTGAAGTTGGCGAATTACCTTCTGGTCCGTTATATCTTTTATATCTTTCTAAAATTCCCAGCTCATCGGCATCATAATCGCTTCCTCTAAAGTAATGATAATCGTCACTAGATGGGTCACTAAGAGCATTTTGATAAGCCTTTGAAGCAGGGCCTAAATCTGGAGACAGACTAATAGCCTGCACATAATCATTAAAATAGCTAAGTTCGTCTTCACTTGCTAATCCATCTAAACCAACATCCTGATATTTACGGGAATTTGAGTTATTATCAAAAGCATTTACCAACGATTGTACTAAAGGAACACGTCCCCAAACCGTACTATCAACCAAAGTAACATCTTGATCGGTAGGCAAACCATTTTCAAAAGATTTTCGCGAATCTCTAAGCACATCCTCTGAAACATTACCCAGGTTAAAATAAAGATCACCACCTTTATGGGTTTGGTCGTAAACAAAAGGATCCATCATCCAAAATTCGATATACGCAATATTGGCAGCTTCAAAATCGTTGGTTTCAATTCTACGCATGATACCACCCCAACGACTTTCGGGATCTTTCAATGTTCCATCTGGATTCATTCCTTCCGAAATACCTGGTTCTCCGTCAACATCATAATTATAAGGACCTTTTTCTTCGGGATAATAAGCAAGGTTTAAAACCGATATATTGGTCGGAACACCTGAAGCTCTCTCCTTGTTTGGCCATATTTCCTCTTCATAAATTTCACGTACAAAGTGATTCGATTGCTGATCGTTATCGGATTTTATATGAGCTGGAGTAGACGAATTGTCTCTCAAAAACAATGGATCAATTACATACCAGGCTAATTTTGCACGGTTAAAACCGTAAGATAAATCATTATTTAAATCTCCTTCGGGAAACTGAGCCTCATTATTTTGAGGCGTACTTGCCAAAACCCAGGAACTTAAACTCTTCATATCGATAGAAGTTTGAGTTCCCTCAAAATCGTCTATATAAGCTGTTCCCGAACTACCAATTGCATTATTGTGCCCTGGAGATAATTGAGCAAATTCTCCTTCGACCGAAATTTTAGAAGGTTCTTTAGTTTCTATAAAAGGAAGCTTATCAATCATTCGGGTTAAAAACATAGACTCGGTTTGATAGCTACCATTTAATCCCCAAATTGTATTTGCGATTGGTTCGTCGCCAATATTTACTTTTTGTGTTAATGGCTGCTCCGAAAGATGCATTACTGTAGCACCCAAGTTAAAATCATCGTTTATCTCATAATCCATCTGAAGCCCAAGTAAAGTCTTAGTTTGAATATTAAAGAGTGAATTATTCTCCGATTCAATTGTAATTGCTGTACTGGACTCCAATAAACTCTGATTAATAATTTTAACTCTACCCAAGGTATAGTCAACTGTATAATCGATATTTTCGGTCAGTTCAATACCTCCCGCCTTTACCGTAACAGAACCAGGTTCAACATTAAGGGCATTTAAAGAAATCTCTGAACTGGTTGATGATTTATATGTACCCTTTAGCGAATACTTATTCTTCTCAGCCATTTGCTGTGCCTCGTTTTGTGTTTCTGTGTAAAGCTCTTCAAACACATATTTATCGGCAATGGCATTATTTCCAATTTTTCCTTTTAAATAGGAACCGAATGGTTCAATTTCGGGAAATATAATTCTACCATTACTACTATATATAGTAACTCCTTCTATAAAATCAAACATTCCATCGGCTCCAACATCTAACTGAGAATTTAAACCATCGAGATTTAAAACTTTTAGTAAGATCTCATTTTTAATATTTCCTTCGGGCAAATAATTAACATTGGTTCCTGCCTGATCGTTCTGATAAAGAATATTTAACACAAAATCTTCTGAGTTAACCTGATAAGCTCCAATATTATAAATATTCTTCATCATTAACTTCCAAGTAGGCATCTTTGGACTTAGATTGGTTCCTTTTAAAAGTTTCATGATTAGTGTTTGCGGCGCGCTTACTCCGTCGGAAGTAAATTCACCAACTCTAAACACCTGTCCGCGATAGGTATATTCGTAAGATACTGCCAAAACCTCATCGGCATTCAAAGCCTGATTTAAGGATATATAACCTAATTTTTCGTTAATGGTATATTCCGACTCGGAAAGTTTACGAGCATTTTCAACTTTTTCGTAATCGGTTCCACTGGCAAAGCCTGGAGCCAAACCCGATAAAGTTCCTGTTACCTGATTAATATCCCTGATTCCAGAATAAGAAGTGGTCATTTGCTGGTAAACATTATTCAAGTCGTTACTAGGAAGATTTCCCGATCCTGTTTGCGAAAACAATGAAGTATTGTAAATATTTGGGGCATCTTCTGCCAAATCAACAAAAGCCACTAAATTTCTTGAATCCTGAAAATTTGAGGTTTTATTCGTGATCCAAACCTCAACTTTATTAATTGCAATTGCTGAATTAATTACTGGTAAGTTTTCTAAAGCCTCATCATAATGATCGTAAAAATACTTAGAAAGGAAAAAGTGACGATTTGCCTCATACTGATCTACAGAAATCTCGAATTCATTTTCTTCAGCACCGTTTTCTAATTCTATAACCGAAGTTTCGCCCTTTTGTTGCGAAAAAACCGAGGTAACAGATAATTTACCAAACTGCATTTGTGTTTTTACACCAAATAAATTTTGCCCTCCTGTAATTAATGTATTCGAAATTGGCATTGAAACATTACCAGCTTCCACTTTCTTAACAATTTCATCTTCATCACCAGTATACTCCAGACGCATCTGATTTTCAAAATCAAATGTTGCTTCGGTATTATAGTTGACATCCATTTTCAGTTTCTCTCCTACCGTACCGGTAACATTCATCTGAATTTTCTCATCGAAATCGAAACTGGTTGTTTTTCTTAAATTCTCTGGTAAAGTTGGGTTATCTACTTCGGTTGTATTTATACCAAATGTAAGTTCTGCCGACCCTTGAGGCTTTATTTTAATGCTATTACTACCAAATATTTTATCTACAAACTGGCCGCCAAATTTCATTTCCGGAACCAATTCATTATTGGAAGAAGCTCCATCGTTTCGGCTTCTTTCCAGCCAGTAATCTCTAAGTGAGGTTTCTGCCACATACTTTTCATATTCCTCTGCAGTCATAGAAATTGGCCTGCGATAATCCAAACCTCCCACTGTTTTCACTAAAATATAATTCCCACTTTCCGGATCGTAATGAATAGAAGTCTGAATATTCTTAGGATCTTTTAAATACAAAGGTGATTTTTGTTGAGAATCATATTCAAGATTATCATTCTCATCATCAAAAGGATATCTTAAGGAATCATTTTTTGCATTTGGATTATCTCTAAAAAAAGGAGAACGAGGATTTACAATTTTTTGAGATTTACTTCCTGTGCTGTTTAAAGTATCTGTTTGCTGATAATTTTTATAAAAAATCTCATTAGAAAAATTACCTGCATTTGCTGAATAGTTGCTCTTTAACACGCTACACAGTAATACAAAACAGAGGGCCAGTATATATTTAATCAGTTTTTTCAATTATAGCTAGATTACCTTAGGTTAGTAAAGCAAATACGATGATTCTTTACAATTGTTTCAACGCAAGTTTTATTAATTCCTCAACACTTGATTCAGGATTTGCCTTATATAATTTATCGACAACTTTTGTTACTGAATTTTTGGCAAAACCTAACATTACTAATGCTGATAACGCTTCATCCTTGCTTGTATTGTCTTGTTGAAGCGAAATTTCAGATATATCAGAATCTTTTGCCAGCTTATCTTTTAATTCAATTATAATTCGCTGCGCTGTTTTAGCACCAATTCCTTTTACTCCCTGTAAGGTTTTTACATTATTGGATAAAATTGCAGTTTGAATTTCTGATGGACTTAACGAAGACAGCATCATGCGTGCTGTATTAGCACCTACTCCTGATACAGAAATTAAAAGGCGAAAAATCTCTCTCTCTTTCACATCTATAAATCCAAATAAAAGATGGGCGTCATCTCGTATTACCTGATGAATAAACAATTGAGCGCTCTTATATCCTGATAATTTAGAATAGGTATTCAACGAAATATTAAGATAATAACCAATTCCATTGTTATCGATTACTGCAGATGTAGGATTTAGATCAGCAAGATCTCCTTTTATATACTCAAACATAAATTATGAATTGTAGATATCAAATTTTAGGAATGTAAATTATGCAAATTTATGCAATTTTAATAATGAAAATCGGGCTTTTAACAAAAAAAGAAGAGCGATTTACATTTAACCGCTCTTCTTATATTACTGTTAATTGTTTATTGGAAATTTTTCACATTCTCAACAGGCTTCATCGGATTCTTATTTGCCTCCTCGTAGAGAGCTCTATTGTTGTGAATATCTATTGCCAAATACATTGCTTCACGAAAAGAAGTTTCGGAAGCTACATTAGTACCTGCAATAGCATAAGCTGTTCCATGAGCCGGCGAAGTTCTTATACCCGATAATCCAGCTGTAAAGTTAACTCCCGAATCAAAAGCCAAAGCTTTAAAAGGGGCTAATCCCTGATCGTGATACATTGCAAGAATAGCATCAAACTTTTTATAATCATCAGATCCAAAAAAGCCATCAGCAGGAAATGGTCCCAAAGCCATAATGCTATTTTTTCTGGCTTCGTCTAATGCCGGATTAATAATTTCTTTCTCTTCCATTCCTATTAGTCCATCGTCTCCTGCGTGCGGATTTAAACTAAGCACTGCAATTTTTGGTCTTTGTATACCAAAATCTTTTAAAAGAGATGTATTTAAAATAGTTAGTTTTTCAACAATTGCCTCTTTGGTAATCTTTTTAGGAACATCAACAATAGGTACATGACCTGCAACAACACCAACACGAAGTTTATCGCTTAAGAGAAGCATTAATGATTTTCCCGATTCCAGTTTACTTTCTAAATATTCGGTATGTCCCGGAAATTCGAAGTCTTTCGACTGAATATTTTTTTTATTAATCGGTGCGGTCACCAAAACATCAATAGCACCTTTTTTTAAATCGGCAACGGCAGCTTCCAAAGCCTGAAAAGCAGAATTTCCAGCACTACGGCTCGATTTTCCCAATTCTACTTTTATATTCTCATCAACACAATTAATGATATTGGCTCTTTTAGGATGCGCTTCTTTTGCCTCTTTAATATTGTTTAAACTAAAATTATCAATATTCAGAGCTTTACGATGATAAGCTGCAACCTTTGGCGATCCATAAATTATTGGCGTACAAATATCAAAAATACGATTGTCTATCAGGGATTTTATAATCACCTCATAACCAATTCCATTAATATCACCATGCGTTATTCCAACTTTTATCTTAGTATTTTTCATGATTAAATCTTTCTTTAATTTGCCACGAGTTTGTAATTAACTCTGTAAGCCTTAGATGTAGAGTAATAATTATTAAAAGTAATACTCTGTTGCAAGATATTGTTATCCGAAAAAAAACAATGTCTACGAATACAAAAATAGAAAGAATCATCTAATCACAGGCATGTTTTTAATTATTCCTTATGATTGATAATTTTTAATAAAATTGAATAGTAAACGAACACCTGTTCCTGTTCCACCTTTACCTCGGTAGTTATCGCAAGCTCCTAAAAAGGCCGGTCCGGCAATATCGATGTGTACCCATGGATAATCGGTAAAATGTTCCAGAAATTTTCCAGCAGTAATTGCGCCACCATCACGGCCACCCATATTTTTAAGATCAGCAATATCCGATTTAATCAACTCATCGTATTCATCCCAAAAAGGAAACTCAACAACACGTTCGTAAACATTATCGCCAGCTTTCTTAAGACTTGCCATATTATCTGAGCTTTCCTGATTACCCATTGCTACCAATCCATATTTTCCAATAGCCACAGCGGCCGCTCCGGTAAGAGTTGCCAAATCGATTACAAATTCTGGTTTGTATTTTTTTGCATAACTTAAAGCATCTGCTAATATCAAGCGTCCTTCAGCATCGGTATTTAGCACCTCTACTGTTAAGCCATTGTGCATTGTAATAATATCGCCGGGAGCATAGGCATTTCCACTCGGACGGTTATCGGTTGCTGGAATTAAACCAATTACATGTACTGGCAATTTTGCTTTTGCAACGGCATACAAAGCTCCGGCAACAGAAGCTGCTCCTCCCATATCCGATTTCATAAGATCCATGCTATCTTTGGTTGGCTTTAAACTTAAACCTCCCGTATCGTAAACAATGCCTTTGCCTACCAGTACAATTGGCGCTTTATTAGTTGCATTTTCAGGTTTCCATTCCAAAATAGAAAATGTAGGATCATCGATACTTCCCTTATTTACAGCAAGCAAGCCACCCATTTTCAGACTTTGAATTTTATTCATTTCCAACACATCGACATTAAAGCCCGATTCCTTTCCCATTTTCTGGATCTCCTGGCTTAATTTTTTTGCTGTAAGATAGCTTAATGGCTCATTAACCAGCTCGCGAGCATATTTAACACCATTACAAACAGCATTTAATTCATCCAAATCTTCCTGACTCATAATCTTGGTCTGAATTTGAACTTTTGTAAGATAATGCTTCACCTTGCTAGTATCTTTCAAGTATTTTATAAACTGATAATTACTAAGTGAAAGCCCTTCAATTAAAGGCAAAATGGTGTCTTTTAATTGGATTTGATCAACAACAATAAGTTCTGAAATTTTACTTTCCTGAAGCTTAGCATGAAGACTATATCCAAGCTTTCGCATTTTCTCAGATTCTTTATAGGTATGCTCTTTACAATTCGACACATACACAAATACCTTGCGGTGATATTGATTAATCTCTACAATAGCATCATTATCATCTACTTGTTTAGTAAGGTACTGAATCTCGGGCTTTGAAAGAGGTAAGGCTTTAAAATTTTCGGTAGTTGATAAATAAAGTACGTTATCAGATTCTACTGATATATCAAAATTTATGAGTTCTAATTTCATTGGTTTATATTTTTAAGATAAGAAACTTATAAAAAGCTTTCTTATATAGAATTAATCCTTAAAATTTAAGAGCATAGTAAAAATACTAAAAAAGAATTCTATCCTTTCAATTTGGCACAAAAAGAAAACCGCAGCAGTATGCTACGGTTTATTCTTTTTTATAATTTATCAGGATTTTCTTTAAAATAATTCCTGATTAATACTTTTTTAAGTTCTCTAAGAATAACCAAATCTGCCAACAGTTTCTCTTTAGGCATATCAGGATATTTTAGCTCTGTAGTCATTATTTGTTTCTCGCTTAAATCTATTTGATATAAAAGGAGAACCAAACGATGATAATCTCTATCGAGTAAATCACGTAAGTGTTCTTTTAACTGCAAATAAAGCTCCTGATAAGCATTATTAATATCGCCCGAGAATTGAACCTCTAAGCCAAATTGGGCAAAATCTTTTTCTATTTGCGCCGCAACCTGTCTAATAATCTTCTCTTTGTTACGATAAGGTTCTATACTAAGATTTTTATAATCGGGCAATTGCATAAGCTATTTGTTCAAGTTTTCAAATGAATACATTATTGCCTCTAACTCTCGCAACATTTCACGTTTTTTATTATTTGGGTAATAAACGTAAGAATCCAAACATACAATTTTATTGGTTTTTTCGTCCAAATAGGTGATACTTAGAAAAGGACCTCCCATAAAATCATTCTCAACTTTCCATAAACCTCTTGCCTCACAAGCATAATTTCCATCGAATTTAAACTGACGATAAGTAATTGGAAAATTACTTTCGGTACTCATATAACTATTTGGAGTTGGCCCTGGAACATATTTTCGTAGCAGATTATTTCTTCTTTTTATTACTTCTTCCTTAGCAAACATATCCTCAGATGAATAATCGAATGAATAAATAAACATTCCCTGACTTGATGAAGGAGTTTCATTACTTACCCATAAAAAATCTTTCTCGTCTTTATTAATGGTATAACCACCTGGAAAGGAAAGCGTAAAATTATATTTTTCTTTTACTTTTTCGAAGAGCTCCTGAACCACATTTTTCTTTATGGTTTTAATTTTTCTATTTCGCTCTCCAATAATAAAATAAGCCAAAATTTTATTCCTGTTTTCGAACAAGAAATTTACCATTTCTTTATTATTATTAGCTTCAATTTTCATGAACGACTGTGTTCTGGCATACAGCTCATCCTTAACCGCAAGATTATTCTCTTTTATTTTATTCGAAACACGCAAGTCAAGAATACTTCGATGTGTTTTAAACATGCTACTAAACCCGTTATGAGAAACATGAAGAATATCCAATAATGGTTCGTTTTGAGGCAAACCTGCCTGAGAATCATTAATAATACTTCTTAGAGTATCTCCCACAGCTCCATCCCAAAGGGCATCGTTAATTAAAATCAAAAGTTCTCCTGATTTTCCTGTAACAACAGGGCGCAAACCTTTAGTGGTTTTTTTACAGGATACTGTAGCCGTTAAAATCAGCATACAAACAAATGCTATATGTATTATTTTTTTCATATCTGGGTGTTTATTGATGTTTGAACTATTCGTACTGAACAATTTTTAGGATTGTGCCAGGCTCTACTGATGCAGATTGATTAATGCTATTTATGTCTACCAAATCGGTTACAGATTCGACTTCGAAACGATTGGCTATTGATTGCAAACTATCCCCTTCCTGAACTTCGTAAAGCAAGAATTTACTTTTCTTCAATAAAGGTTCTCTATCTGGCTTTTGAGCAATCTCGTCGGAAGGACGAACCCAAACCTTTAACCTTTGACCGACATAAATTTCCTGATTTTTCAGATTATTCCAAGCCATAATATTGTGGGTAGTACAAGAATATTTCATGGCTATTTTATGAAAATACTCTCCCGATTTAACCACATGAACAATGCAATATTTTCCTTTGGTAGAGGAAAGTTCCGATTGAAGTTCGAGGTATTTTTTAGGTTCGTTTGTCATGGCATAAATCTTCTCTTCAGTATCGATAAAAGAACCTATTTTATTTGCCGGAAGGACCAATTTCGCTGGCAACTCACTTGCCGGGATAACATCACGTTTATAAATAGGATTTAATTTACGCAAATCCTCAATAGGTATATTTATAGCTATTGCGACATTTTTAAACGAAATTGATTTTTTAATATTTACAGGTGAAATACTATAATATGGATACTTAAAATGACCAGATATAATGTTGTGTTCCCGATTATAATTCATAATATAATTGGCCGCTATAAATGCCGGAACGTAATTTCTTGTTTGTAATGGCAGATATGGTGAAATCTCCCAAAAATCTGTCTTCCCCCCCGAACGCTGAATAGCATCTCGCACGACTCCCGGACCACCATTATAAGCAGCGATTGCCAACTGCCAGTCTCCAAAAATTCTGTATAGATATTGAAGGTATTTACAGGCTGCCTCTGTTGACTTTTCGGGATCCATTCTTTCATCAACATAAGAAGTTACCTTTAAATCGAACATTTTACAGGAGTTATACATAAACTGCCATAAGCCTAATGCACCTGAACGAGATTTTGCCTTAGGATCCAAGGCCGATTCAATAACCGAAAGGTATTTTAATTCGAGAGGCAAATTGTATTTATCCAAGTACTCTTCGAACAATGGAAAGTACAAATCAGATCGTTCTATAATGTGTCCGGTTTTCTCACGATGACGCACTGCATAAGCCTCTATATGTCTGCGAACAACAGGTTTAAAATCAAGACCTATAGGAGTTTGATCATCAAGCATTTTCATTCTTTCCCGATAAACATCATCGGAAAAAACAGGGATATAATTAGCATCCAGAATTTTATTTTCGGGCAATTCCTCTTTTAGTATTTCATGACTAAAATATTGTAAGCGCTGATTAATTTCAAGTAGATTTTCAGGCTTATCTTTTTGCAGGATACGAAAAGATGATTGAGCAGCAAGCTGAGCACTTCCTACAAAACAAAAAAGAAATAGAAGTAAATAATTCTTCATGCAATTGAGTGGTTAAATGTTTCGACTAATCGAAATTCGAATTGAAAATAATTAAATTACATGTAGCATCCAAATGAATCTTAATTTTTTAAACTAATTTTTTAGTTGTAGGACTCATTTATCTATTTCAAGCATTAAAAAAAGCAGGTAATGATACCTGCTTCTATCTATTTTCCTATGGAGTCATTTTCTTTTTTTTCATCCTCATCGTCTCCAGTAGCTTTCTTAAACTCTTTCATTCCCTGCCCCAATCCTTTCATTAGTTCCGGAATTTTTTTACCACCAAATAACAAGATGATTGCAAAAATAATTATAACAACTTGCCAAACACCAGGAATCCCTGCTAATACAAAAAGGTACATACTTTTTAGTTTTATTTATTATATCGCTAAGTTAATATTTTTTAATTATTTATTTCCAGCCAGATATCCATTTTACTACATCATTTGCATTCGCAAAAATCAATAATCCAAATAAGAGTACCATTCCTGTAACCTGAGCATATTCCATAAATTTATCTCCAGGTTTTCTTCCGGTAATAATTTCATAAAACAGAAACAATACATGGCCACCATCCAAAGCTGGAATGGGTAAAATATTCATTATTGCCAAAATAATAGACAAAAAGGCTGTAAGATTCCAGAAAGCATGCCAATCCCATACTGGAGGGAAAATACTACCAATGGTTCCAAATCCTCCAATTGATTTATATCCTTTTACCTCTTTATCGAAAATAAGACCAAACTGCTTAAGATAATCGGTTAATTTACTAATTCCTTTATTAATACCAGCAGGAATAGCCTGGGCAAAACTATATTTAACGGTTTCGTATTTGAAGTGATTAATATCAGATCCACCTCTAACCCCCATATATCCTTCTTTAGTAAGAATCATTTTTAAGGATAATTCTTTACCATCTCTTAGAACGGATACATTAACTTCTTTACCGGCCTTTGTTTTCATGTAATCCTGAAACTCATTAAAGAATTCAAAATCTACATCATCTATTTTAGTAATCTCGTCGTTTTTTTGCAACCCTACCACTTTTGCTGGCGACTCTTTCTCCACCTTAGCTATTTTATATGGATGAAATGGTCTTCGCAATTGTATGGATGGATCTACCGAAAACTTCTTACTGCTTCGCTCCAGTAAAGCTGGCACAAAGGAGGAAGGTATTTGAATATTTGTTTGGCTACCATTACGAATCACTTGCATGGTAGATGGACGATCAAGAATTATATTTGGTACAATCTGATTAAATTTATCAAGCTTCTTATTGTCTAAAGCGACAATAATATCGCCATCCTGCAAACCAATACTTTTAGAGAGAGAATCGCAAACTACACCATACTTTGCATTTTGGGCTGGTAAATATTGTTCGCCCCAAGCAAACAATACGGCAATATAAATTACAAATGCCAATATAAAATTAACCAAAACTCCACCAATCATAATTAACAAACGCTGCCAAGCTGGTTTTGCTCTAAATTCGTATGGTTTAGGAGGCAATGCCATTTGTTCCTTATCCATCGATTCGTCAATCATACCTGATATTTTCACATATCCTCCCAATGGAATCCAACCAATTCCATATTCTGTTTCGCCTTTTTTAAACTTAAAAAGCGAAAATCCCGGATTAAAGAACATATAAAATTTCTCAACTCTGGTTTTAAAAAGTTTGGCAAATGTAAAATGACCTAACTCATGTAGGACCACCAGAATAGACAAACTCAATAAAAATTGTCCTATTTTAACTAATACTTCCATTCAAATTTGATTAAATTATTTTATCCGAATCTATTCTAAAATCCAGAAGATTTCAAAGCTGCCTAAGATAACTATTTTTTATAACATAGATTGAGCTAATTTCCGAGCTTCGGTATCCGTTAGCACATAATCATCGTAAGTTGGATTTTTAATAAAATTAGCTTTGTGCATACAATTTTCAATAATATCGCTCATCTGCAAAAATCCTACTCTGTCTTTTAAGAATGCATCCACAACAACTTCGTTGGCTGCATTAATAATACATGGTAAGTTTCCACCTTTATTCATTGCTTCGTAGGCAAGAGCCAGATTTCTGAAATTATCTGAATCGGCAGCAGAAAAGCTTAGCTCCGGATAATCCATAAAATTAAAACGAGGAAAATCAGTTTTTAATCTTTTAGGAAAAGTTAAAGCAAACTGAATTGGTAATTTCATATCGGGTAAGCCCATTTGTGCTTTCATCGACCCATCCTGAAACTGAACCAAAGAATGAACAATAGATTGATGATGTACGACAACATCAATTTGATCGGCACGTAAATCGAATAACCACTTTGCTTCAATTGCCTCAAAACCTTTATTCATCATACTTGCAGAATCGATGGTAATTTTTGCTCCCATATCCCAATTGGGATGCTTAAGTGCCTGTTTCGATGTTACCGATTCTAAAAACTTTTTATCCTTACCTCTAAATGGTCCTCCAGAGGCGGTGAGGTAAATTTTCTCGATAGGATTATCAAATTCTCCCATTAAACACTGAAAAATTGCAGAATGTTCCGAATCTACAGGATAAATACTTACACCATATTTCAATGCCAACTTTTGAATAATTTCTCCTGCAACCACCAGAGTCTCTTTATTTGCTAAAGCAATGTTTTTTCTGGCTTTAATTGCATTTATTGTTGGCAGCAAACCCGAATATCCAACCATGGCAGTTACCACCACATCAATTGCTCCCATTTGCACTACCTGTGCAATGGCATCCTTACCTGCATAAACCTTTATTGGTTCATCTTTTAAAGCTTCTGATAATTGGGAATATTTATCCTCGCAGGCTACCACCACTACATCTGGTTTAAATTTCTTAGCCTGTTCAATTAATAATTCTACATTATTATTCGCAGTTAAAACATCTACTGTAAATTCTTCCGGATTCGCATCAACCACTTCTAATGTTTGAGTTCCAATGGAACCTGTCGATCCCAGAATAGCAATATGTTTACTCATTAATGTCTAGAGTTTTAATTTTAAAATTTGATATAATCTTCAGGATTTAAAGGCCTGCCATTGTGCCACAATTCAAAATGTAAATGCGGACCAGAAGTAAACTCTCCTGAATTTCCCAGTAAAGCAATAGCTTCGCCGGCTTTAACACGTTCACCTGCCTTTTTCAACAACTCTGAATTGTGTTTATAAACCGATAATAAATCATTTGCATGTTGTATTTGAATAACATATCCAGTATTTAAAGTCCACTCCGAAAAAATAACTGTTCCCTCCAGAATGGAGGAAATTCTCTCGTTTACACCACCGACAATATCAGTCCCATAATGCTCCGACTTACTATCGAAATGATTTGACACCATTCCTTTTATAGGAGCAAAAAAATGTATGTTCGACAAACCTTTTGACTTAGGCGCATCTTCTAATGTTAAATTATATTTTTCATCCTCTTCATGCTCTTTTCTGAACAAGGAGTCGGATGCTGATTTTGTAAATGCCAGATTTTTATATTTTGGATCAACAATGGTATCATTGGCATTTTGAGAAACATTATCAAAATCATTACCTGAAACTACATTTCTTATTCCCTGAAAAAACTGATCTCTTTTATTAAGCTCTATAATTAAAGAGTCGACTAAAACAGAATTTTGCTCTATATTCCTTCTCATTTCTCCATCGGGATAACCCGGAATATATTCTTTTAATGGAGTAAATGAAATTAGCAAAGTCACCAAAGCTATTAACAGAATAGAAAATATACCCGTAACTGTAAACACATTTAAACGAGACAAACGAATAGATAAAACCTCATCGAAAGTTGCTTCGTTGGAAATGGTTAAGCGGTATTTATTCTTTAATTTTTCTAATAAGGGCGTTTTTTCTTTTAATTGACTCATAGTGAAAGAATCTAAAAATATTTACGCAAAGGTAACAGAAATAGCTTAATTAAGGAGGCTTTTAAATAGGGGAATAAAAAAAGGCTTTGGAATAAACCAAAGCCTTTATCGATAGTAGCGGGGACCGGACTCGAACCGATGACCTTTGGGTTATGAGCCCAACGAGCTACCAACTGCTCCACCCCGCAATATATTTTTATAATGATATGTCTTAACAAATTGCCACCTGACAATAAATAAACCCTACTAAATAAAGTTTAATTCTTAGTAGCGGGGACCGGACTCGAACCGATGACCTTTGGGTTATGAGCCCAACGAGCTACCAACTGCTCCACCCCGCAATATATCTTTATAATAAAATGTCTTAACAAATTGCCCTTTGGCAAAATAATAAACTCTAATAAATTAAAGCTTAATTCTTAGTAGCGGGGACCGGACTCGAACCGATGACCTTTGGGTTATGAGCCCAACGAGCTACCAACTGCTCCACCCCGCAATATATCTTAAGACTTATATCTTTCTTTTTGCGGTTGCAAAGGTAAAAGCCTTTTATTCGAAAACAAAACTTTCGCCATAAATTTTTAATAAAATACTTGCCACTTACTTGGTGTAGATATTCTAATATTTGAAAATCAACACCCTACCTGTTTTTATTTTTTTCTAAATACTTTGCACAACTTCTTTTACATCTAAAAATGCAGCCTCTAATTTTGTCATTCCTTCAAATAGAAACTCATAATATTTTTCCCATTCCTCTTTATTAAAAACCGATGCCTCTTTCAAATGAAAATAAATAAGACTAACATCCTTAAAACCTTTGATATGATAATCTTGTTCCCAAATTAAATTATCTCCACAGGTTTCCATTATTACAGGCTTATATTTCTCAAAGCTTTTAAAAACTAAATTACGTTTAGATTCGAATTTACTATCAATTTGAAGCATAACAAAAGCACCATTTTCACCCAAATCGAACTTTAATTGAGCTTCTTTTATCTGCGTTCCTTTTAACACCCAGGAAGTCATTTTTCGACCTCTTTTTTTTGAATATCTTTTAAACCCATCCCAAAATTGAATTCGAATTTCTCTTTTTTCTTCTTTTGTATACATCTTTTATTTATTTGGAAACAAAAATAAGTGTTCTTAGTCATGTATTTTCATTCCTCCGTAATTTTATGCTATAATGAGATAAAAATAATTCTATCTTTAACTACTCTAAATAAAAACAGGCTAATTAATGAATCTTAATTTTGTTTATCTATTTCTTACATGTTTTATGTGTTTACCCATTGTAAACAGTCAAACCCATGCTCAGAATTTAAACGCAAAACAAGATACATTAACTGTTTCTTCTTATGTTGAGGGACCTCACATCAGACAAATATCAAACAGTAGGGCTACTATTTTTTATATAAAACATGATAGTTTAAACAATACAACCCAAAAAATCTCAAAATCGTTTCGATACAAAAACGACACCTTAGTTTTTAAAGGGTTTGTAGAAGAAGATACTTTAACTTACATAATCCCTAAAAAAATAAGGCCGCAAACAGGTATTAATAATCCTGCAAATAAAATTATTGTACTGGGCGATATACATGGTCAATTTAAATCTCTTATCGAAATATTAAGAAACAACGATGTTATTGACAAAAACAATCGCTGGATTTATGGAGATGGAAACCTTGTTTTTACAGGAGATGTTTTTGATAGAGGCGATCAGGTAACAGAATGTTTATGGCTTATTTTTCAGTTAGAAATTCAGGCAAAAAAAGCTGGTGGCAATGTTCATTATATAATAGGAAATCATGAAATGATGGCACTTTTGTTTGATGACAGATATGTAGCTGACAAATACAAACATGCAGCAAATTATTTGCATTCTCATTATTCTAATTTCTTTAACAGACACTCGGTACTTGGCAATTGGTTAAGATCAAAAAACACATTAATTCGTATAGGCGATCAATTATTTGTTCATGCTGGTATTTCACCCCAATTTTTAGAAAAAAAATTAAAAATTGACATGGTTAATATGAAAATGAGATATCATTTAAACAATTATACCCAACTTAAAGATACCAGTTTAGTCGATTTATTTTTATATTCATATAGTCCGATATGGTATAGGGGATATTTATCGAGAACCCCAAGTTACGACCGTATTTCCTTAGCCGATGTAATAAAAACTCTGGAGTTTTACGATTCTATTGTTATTATTTTTGGCCACACTCCTGTTGCTAGAGTTTACCCATTTTATTCGTTTAAACTTATTGCAATGGATGTACCCATAGGTGATCCGAATTATATCGATCAGGCCTTATTAATTGAGAATCAAAAATATTATCGGATATTTGCACATAAAGAAAAGGAACGATTACGTTAAAACTGAAAAAAAGAATGGAACTACTTACTAATCTGATAAATACCTCCGAAATATCAACAACAATTATGAATGCTAATAATATACTTGAGTTGGTGCTACGGTTTGGATTAAACCTACTTGTAACCGTATTTGTGATTAATTACGTTTATTTTAAAGCCACAGGTAAAAAAACTTATGTGTTTACATATATCATGATAAGCACTACTGTTTTCTTCCTTTGCTTTCTTTTGGGTAGCATTGATTTACAGTTAGGATTTGCTCTTGGACTTTTTGCAATTTTTGGTATTATTCGCTACCGGACCGATACCATTCCAATTCGTGAAATGACTTATTTATTTTTAGTAATTACTATTTCGGTAATTAATGCACTTGCTCGCAACGACGTAAGTCTGGGTGAAGTTTTACTTACCAACTCAGCATTTATGATTACAACCTGGATTATGGAAAGAGTTTGGATGAAGCGACACTTGGCCAGAAGAACTATTATTTATGATAGAATGGATCTTATTCATCCCGACAAGCACCGTTTACTTGTTGAAGATGTTAAAGCACGAACCGGAATGGAGGTAAATCGTTTTAAAATTGGGCAAATAGATTTAGCAAAAAACAATATCCGACTAACAATATTTTACAAAGAAAATCCTGATATTAAAATACTTACCGATGCAGAATTGAGCGATAAAGGTATAGAATAGTTTTCTTCTTATATTAATATGTAATTGACCTTATAATGATAATAAAAACCATAATTTTCTCTTTTACATTCATTTTACTCTCTGCTTTTAGTGCATTCCCTTGCGAGAAAGTCTACAGCGAAAATGATACTATTTTTCGTATTCCTAATTTATTCGAATCGGATACTTTAATTGAACTTTCCATAACTACAGATCTTAAAACCTTAATAAAAGATACTGGAAATAAAAGTAAATATCACAAAGCACGATTATCATATCATCTGGGCGATTCAATTGTTTCTATGTCTGTATGTATGAAAACACGAGGAAATTTTCGAAAAGACAGATCAATCTGTCCTTTTCCACCCATGAAAATTAAATTTAATAAATCTCAGGCTAGTTACTCTCTTTTTCATGATCAGAAAAAGCTAAAAATAGTAACCCATTGTCAAAATCGAAACCGCCGGTACGAACAAATGCTAATTCAGGAATATCTAATTTATAAAGCATACAATCTATTTACCCCAGAAAGTTTTAATGTACGTTTGGCTAAAATCACATACAAAGACAGTAAAAATCAAATGGCTTCACTCTCAAAATATGCTTTTTTTATTGAAGATTTTGAAAAAATGGCTGAACGTAATGGTAAAATTGCCCGTTACGATAAAAAAATTCACCAAAACCACACTCTTATAGGAAAAGTAACTAAGCTTGCAATTTTTCAATATATGGTTGGAAATACCGATTGGGGTGTTCCTACTCTTCACAATATAAAACTAATTGCAAAAACGCCTAATTCGCGACCCGTTCCGGTACCCTACGATTTCGATTGGGCAAGCCTTGTTAATGCTCCCTATGCTATTCCCAATAAAAAATTAAATATCAAATCGATTCACGATAGGTTGTACCGCGGTTACAAAAGAACTGCAAAAGATTTTGAATATATTTTTCGCGAATTTCGTATGAAAAAGGAGTCTCTTTACAATCTATATATCGAGTGCGAATATTTAAGTGACAAGGAGAAAGAAAGAGTCCTGAATTACTTCGATAAATTCTATGAAATTATTGATAATCCTAAGAAAATTAAAGCTGAGTTTATCGACCAATCGAGAACAATAAAATACAAGAAATAAAATAAATTAAAGCGTCATATTTCACAAAATAATTTGTCCCTCTACCTTTCAAATCTGTTATATTTGCCTAAATTTTTTATGTTATGAGTAATTTAGCACCATATTTACAAAAAGGTAGAATCGAAGCTGGATGTGACGAAGCAGGAAGAGGATGTTTAGCAGGTCCGGTATTTGCAGCAGCAGTAATTCTTCCGAATAATTTCTCCAACGATATACTAAACGATTCAAAAAAACTATCGGAGAAAAAAAGATATTTACTTCGTGAAACAATTGAAAAAGAAGCAATAGCATGGGCCGTTGGAATAGTTGATCATAAGGAAATTGATCAAATTAATATTTTAAATGCATCGTTTTTAGCAATGCACCGAGCTATTGATCAGCTAAAAATAAAACCAGAACATCTGCTTATCGATGGCAATAGATTTAATGCTTACAACGGAATTGATCATTCGTGCATAATAAAAGGAGATGGAAAATTCTTATCCATTGCTGCGGCATCTGTTTTAGCCAAAACCTATCGTGATGATTTTATGCTTTCCATCCACAAAAAATATCCCAAGTTCGATTGGAATAACAACAAAGGGTATCCAACAAAAAAACATCGACTGGCTATTCGCGAACACGGAATCACACCCTATCATCGCAAGAGTTTTGGTCTACTTCCCGATCAAATGGAGTTAAAGTTTTAACAAAATCATCATTAACAGTTAATTATAAATACATTTTAAACGAGAAAATTATGGTGTTTATCTAAAATTTATAATAGAACAAAAAGAATATTGACTGATAATTAAATCATTACAATAATATAAACATTTATACATCTGCAATTCAAAAAGAATAATATTAACTTTGCTTTTCAACAGAATACTTACAAATAATAAATACGCTCCAAACTTAAGAATTGATAAGCATGGAGAACTTATTAAAAATTAAACTACACAAATGAGAAAATTAGCATCATTAGTATTGGGATTAAGCCTTTTGCTTAGCTTTTCGAATGTAAAAGCTGACGAAGGAATGTGGCTTTTATCTCTATTAAAGAAAAATGCTGCAGAAATGCAGGAAATGGGGTTAAAATTATCCCCTGAAGATATTTACGATATCAACAATTCTAGTTTAAAAGACGCAATTGTTGGATTAGGTAGTGAAGGAAGACCATTCCGTCACTTTTGTACCGGAGAAATTATCTCTGATCAGGGATTATTTCTAACAAATCACCACTGTGGTTTTAATTCAATTCAATCTCACTCTACCACCGAGCACGATTATCTTTCTGATGGTTTTTGGGCTTACGATAAAAAAGAAGAACTAACCAATCCGGGTATTACTGCTTCAATTTTGGTTAGCATGAAAGATGTTAGCAAGAAAGTTTTGGCTAATGTTAAAGATAACATGACAGAAGAAGAACGCTACAAAGCGATTGAAGAAGCTGCAGTTAAACTTGAAGAAGAAGCTGTTGAAGGAACTCACTACAAAGCAAATATTAAAAGTATGTTCGAAGGAAATCAATACTTCCTTTTCGTTTATGAAATTTTTAAAGATGTACGTTTAGTTGGTGCTCCTCCTCAATCGATGGGAAAATTCGGTGGCGATACTGACAACTGGATGTGGCCTCGTCATACTGCCGATTTTTCGATGTTTAGAATCTATACCGCTCCTGATGGAAAACCAGCTGCTTATTCTGCAGAAAATATTCCTTTAAAGCCTAAACATCACCTACCAATTTCTATTAAAGGTGTTCAGGAAAAAGATTTTGCTATGATTATGGGGTTTCCAGGAACAACCAATCGTTACCTTACATCTTTTGGACTTGAAGAGACCATGAAAATAACCAACCAAAATCGTTACGACATTCGTACTTTAAAGTTGGATATCATGAAAAAAGATATGCTTAAAGATCCTAAGGTTCGTATTCAATATGCATCGAAACATGCAGGTAGTGCGAATTACTGGAAATATTCAAACGAACAAAACAAAGCCCTAAGAAAGCTTAATACAATGGCCAACAAAAAGAAAATTGAAAAAGATTTTCTTGAATGGGCAAATGCAAAACCAAAACGTGCAGCTAAATATGGCGAAGCTTTAAATATGATTGAAAAAGCTTTTGCAGATAGAAAAGATGCAAAATTTGCAAGTTCATACCTTGGAGAAGCACTTGGGCAAGGTGCCGAAGCTCCTATGTTTGCAGGCAGAGCTAATGGTTTAAAGAAATTATTATCTGCCGAAAAACAAGATCCGGAAGCAATTGAAAAAGCAATTGAAAAATTAAAAGCTTCAGCAAAGCGATTCTATAAGGATTATAATATGCCAACCGATAAAAAATTGATGGCTGGTTTATTTAAAATGTATGCCGATAATATTGCTTTGGAAGAGCGTCCAACTATTTTTAAAACAATTGCTGAAGAGTATGAAAACGACTTTGCTAAATTTGCTGATAAAGTTTATTCCACCTCTGTATTTGCCAGTGAAGATAGTTTTAACAAATTTATTGAAGCTCCTGAATTATCGGTATTAGAAAACGATCTATTATTTAAAGCGGGTCTTTCTATTGGAAAAGCTTATGGTGCTATTTATAGCAAAATGAGTGCAGGTAACGAAAACTTACAAAAAGGAATGCGTTTATTCGAAGATGGTTTATTACAAATAAACAAAAAGAAAAACCTTGCTCCTGATGCAAACTCAACCCTTCGCTTAACCTATGGTACTGTAGGTGGATATCAACCAAAAGATGGTGTTTACTACTACCACTATACAACTCTTAAAGGAGTAATGGAGAAAGAAGATCCAACCAATCCTGAATTTGTTGTTCCTGCAAAATTAAAGGAATTGTACAAGAAAAAAGATTTTGGCAGATATGCCGATAAAAATGGATACTTACCTGCATGTTTCTTAACCAATAGCGATATTACAGGAGGTAACTCTGGTTCTCCTGTTATTAATGGTAATGGTGAGTTAATTGGTACAGCATTCGACGGTAATTCTGAAGCAATGTCGGGTGATATCGATTTTGAAGAAAATCTTCAAAGATGTATCAATCTTGATGTTCGTTACACTCTTTTCATTATCGATAAGTTTGCAGGTGCTCAAAACCTAATTGACGAAATGACAATTGTGAAGTAATTAAAACTCACAAAATAATATCAAAGGATGTTCGAATTTTTCGGACATCCTTTTTCTATATCACTAAATGAAGTAATGGAAAATAAATTTTCTTACTTTTGATTTGAAAACAGCAAATTAAAAAGATGTCAGCAAAAATTACAATGTTTACCGATGGTGCGGCAAGTGGAAATCCTGGTCCGGGAGGTTATGGAGTTGTTTTAATATCGGGCAAGCACCGTAAAGATTTAAATCAGGGTTACAAATTAACCACCAACAACAGAATGGAGTTGCTGGCTGTAATTGTTGGCTTAGAAACATTAAAAAATCCAGGCTGCGATGTTACCATCTATTCCGATTCGAAATATGTTATAGACTCGGTAGAAAAAAAATGGGTTTTTGCTTGGGTAAAAAAAAGATTTAAAGGAAAAAAAAATGCTGACTTATGGATGCGTTTTCTTGAAATATATAAGAAACACAATGTAAAATTTGTATGGGTTAAAGGTCATGCTAATATTCCCGGTAACGAACGTGCCGACGAATTGGCTGTAATGGCATCGAAAGCTCCTAATCTTCCTGATGATGTAGGATATAATCCTGAATAAAAACTCTTTTACTCACCCTCATTCACGCCAAAGAAATTCTCAAGATCTTTTTTAGTTTCTCCGCTAGAAATTACGATCAGGTAATCGCCCTTTTCAATCATTGTGCCTTTTGATGGATTCTTCATTAACTTGCCAGCCTTCACCATCCCAATTAAAATTGCGTTGTGATCCAACTTCAATTTCATGAAAGCATCCATATACTCCTCACCAGAAAAATCGCAACCTTCTGTAATAATATATTGCTGAATATCTGAATCATCGTCATCAACACTTGTAGAAATTAAATCTTCGGTATAAGAAGCAACATAAGGCTCAAACAAATAAGATGCTACCAATTTTGAAGCCACTTCGCTTTGTGCAATTACATGAACAATGCCCGCATTTACAAAAGTTTCTCTCAAACTTGGGTTAACACAAGTAACTACAACATTCACATTAGGATATCTTTTCTTTAAATTGATTACAAAAACCAAAGTTCCCGAATCATCATCTAAGTTCACAAATATTCGTTTTGCCTTCTCAACATTCACTTTATTTAAAGCTTCAACATTTGAGTAATCAGCAAAAAGACTAAATGTACTTTTTGAAGGATACAAATCAGCAATTAAATCCAAATCTGCTTTATTGTTGGTTACAAAAGCTACTTTTTGCCCTGCTTGAATAATTTGGCTGGCTACTTTTTGTCCAAATTCATTATAACCAATAATGATATAATGATTCTCAAAATCACTTCCCCAGAAACCACTTTTTTTCTTTTCCATATACTGATTAAATCTAACTGTTACTTCACCAATTACAAATCCTAAAATTCCCAAACTCCCAATAATTACAATTAGGCCAATAATTTTACCAGCAATTGTTACCGGATAAAAATCACCATAACCCACAGTAGTTAAAGTCACAATAGCGTACCAAAAAGCATCACCTATGCTTTTAATATTGGCATCGGGAGATTGCCCTTCAAAATACTTGATTCCTAATATTGCCAGGATGTAAACCAGAAAAGCAATAAAAAATAGTAACTTTTTTTTCATATGTTTATTACTTTATATTTTTATCATATAGCCTGTCCGGAATTTCTCGAGAGAACTTACCATACAATCATCTCCCTATTTGCAGAAAGCTTTATACATGAATGTTTCATATAATCTACTTATTCAGGAACACAAATTTCAACCCCCTCACAATTCCACTTCACACTCAAGTCACTTGCAAGCACAAGACCTTCAAAATTTTCTGCTTTTTTCATATTGCAACTACTCAATTCTATATACGACCACCCTTTATCAGGAAAAGTATGGATTGCAAGATGCGATTCGGCCAACAACCAAAAAGCCGTATATCCTTGAACAGGAAAATGATAATTGGTAAAATTTAAAATATCAAAACCTACTCGTTCCAAATAATGATGAAAGAGAGCTTTTAAAACTTCAGGTTCAGTTTCTGTAACCCAAAATCGAAGGCTGTGAATTTTTGCTGCTAATATTTTTACTTTCGTCTCCATTCGACGTTAATTTATATGGTAATACTAGATACAATTACCTAGTAAAGATCCCAATTCCCTTTTAAATAATATTTATACAAAACGGGTTCGTGAATTCGATTAATATGCACAGTATCCTTTTCCCAAGGATAAATATCTTTTCCAAAAGAGGTAATCAAAGTCATTGCTTCGTTATTGATCCAACGAGTTGGCACATCAAATTTCAAGCTCTGCAATTGCTTCTTCACATTTATATTCACGGTTTGCTTTACTCCTAAACACCAGCCCCATTCGCCCAAGGTTATTACCTGATTGTGCATTGGCACTGTGTCGAAACCTGCACTTTTCATCGTCTCCAAAATGCAAGTGAATGCCTGCGTTGCAAAATAAGGACTACCAGACTGAGTAACAATCACACCACCCGGACGCATATGTTTGTAGCACAATTTATAAAATTCGTGTGAATACAAACGCCCCAATTCAATGTTACGAGGATCGGGTAAATCGATAATAATCACATCGTAATAATCATCAACAGAAGTCAAATATTTGTACCCATCATCATTCAGCACCTTAACTTTTTTATTCGTTAAGGAATTTTGATTTAGATGCGTAAGAATAGGATGCGTCATGCCCAAATGAGTCATTGCTGGATCTAAATCTACCAAAGTAATTTTTTCAACTTTTGAGTATTTTAAAATCTCCCGAACAGCACAACCATCACCACCACCTAAAACCAAAACATTCACCGGATTTGGATGTAAAGTCATGGCTGGATGCACCAAAGGTTCATGATACATTAACTCATCACGCGTACATAATTGCTCATTCCCATTCAAATACAACCAGTAATCACCTCTCCATTCAGTCATTACAATTCGCTGATACTTGGTCTGTTCCGTGTAAATAACCTTATCAGAATATTTTAACTGCTCGCCATATTTAATAATTGGGTCGGTAACAAAAACTCCTGTAGTTAGTGAAACGAATACAAAAGCACCGATACCAACCAATAATTTTCTTTCCAGAGATTTTAATAAATCCCAAAGAAAAATAAGCACCACAATTGAAACCAAGAAATTTACAAAACCAAGAATAAAAGGCGTGTAAATCAAACCAAAAAAAGGCAATCCTACAAAAGCAAAAAATATACCACCCAATAAACTTCCGTAGTAATCATTCTCTAAAATATTAGAGATATTAAATCTTAGCTTCTCGTAATCGTCGTTAATTCGAATCACCAACGGAATTTCCATTCCAATCAATAAGCCTATACATATTGCCAATCCATAAATAAGAATTCCTATGGACTGAGTGTAAGCCGAGGCCGTATAAACTAATAAAGCAGCAAAGGAAACGATAAACGATAATGTAAACTCTAAAATCAAAAATCGTTTTAATAATCCGCTCTCAAAATTTTTGGTTATTCTGCTTCCCAAGCCCATTGAGAACAACATGAGTGAAATAATCATCACCCAATGGAAAACAGAATTGCCCAAAAAGTACTGCGCTAGTGTGGACAAAATATACTCTGCAACTACACCCGAGAATCCAGTCGCAAAAATTGCGGCTTTTAATAATGTTGATTTATTCTTAAACACCTTTAGAGAATTATGAATTAAGAACTATGAATCATGAATTAGAAGGTACAAAACGATATCATCCAACTCACTATCTTTAATTCTTAATTCAACATTTATAATTCATAATTTTACAAGCACCATGTGATTAATACCGATCCACCAATATAAGCGAATGCTTCAACTAAGGCAGCTCCAACATTCGGCTTTTCCTGATTGATGATTTCATCGGTTAAGCGTTCTCCTGGAAGCAATATTTTATCGGTAATTAATCTCATCACTGGCAATAAAACAATCCCTACCAAAAGTTCAAAACCTGCTTCGGTAAAAGTTGGTAACCAGCCATCAAAATCGCCTACTAATCCAAAACGAATTAAATTCGCAATGGCAATAATAGCTCCTGCGAAACCAATTCCAACAGCTACATTGTCTTTTTCGATGTGCTCGTGTAAGCTGTATGGAGTAATCCAATTGTAAATACGAGTAGTTAGAATTAAAGCAATCTGACCAAAAGCCCAAAATACAACAGCGGTAAGAATACCAAAATATAAATCTCCACTTTCTCCTGATACAGCACCAAAAATGATTAAACCAGAAGCAACCGAAACGGCTCCTTCAACCACTCCTGTTCCTGCATTTTGATCTTCAATAATCTCTTTACGAATTGAAAATTTTCTAAGAATTAAATAATCCGATAAGAAGATAGAGATATTTAAAAGAACTATAGCCAACAAGCCGTAAATACTAATATCGATTACATCATTTAATAAACCATTTGAGGGGCCAACGATCGCGCTTCCTATTGAAAACAACAATCCGATGTAATAGCCAACATGAGCAATGGCAAAGGCAAAATTATCTTTCTTCACCAACTCTTCTTTTACTTTAAAAGAAGGATGAAGCAATTGATAAACAAATTTTCCAATTAGGAAAATGGCAAATGCTACAGCGATATAAACCACTGCATCATAAACGATAAACGAAATTTCTGATAATGACATCATAATATTTTAATCTATGAATTAACAATGGTTTATTTTCCTGATCCGCCACTACGTGAGCGAGTTGAACTTGATCTGTATCTTGATGAACTTCTTGAAGTTTTAGTCGAAGATCTTCTTGCACTACTTGCTGATCGACTCACTCTGCTTCGAACTTTACTTTTAAATGAAGATGGTTTACTCCCCCATTTACTAGTTCGTCCGGAATTTGAAGAAGTGTAAGACTTCGTTCCATAAACAGGACTGCTTCCACTTGGTCCATAATATCCTCTAGAACTTCCGTAATACCCACCGCCACGATAATCATTCCAATAAGAACGTCGATACGATCCCATATTGAACATCGATGACATGAATGCATACTGTCCGTAAAATGCCCAAAAAGAAGAGCCACCGCGATTTTCCCAACGACCGTATTTCTCATTTCCAATATAGTGATTGTATCCTGCAGGCACTGCTTGCTTAGTTACAACACCATCTTTCTTGGAAACTATTTCCATTCCCATATTGTTCAAATTCTGAGAAAAGAAAGTCGCACTTACATTTTTCCAGGCTGATTTTTTTTCCACAACGGTATCTGGACGTTGAATAATCACCTGATATTGGTGACGATAATCATCAGAACTTTCATTTGCATCCATATCAAATAAGATAATGGAAAAGTTCTTTTCATCATTCAACTCCTTAATCAGATTATCAACGGGAGATTTTTGCCATGTTTTAGCAACAGAAGAGGAGGAAGAATCTGATCGCCCACAAGTCTTTGCTATAAAAAACACCACAATAATCCCAATGATTACTTTAGTTAAAGTGTTCATAAATATTAAATTTGGTTATAAGTGTAATGTCTGAATTGTATAAATTAGTCAAATCAATAATGTGCAAGTTACTCCTTATTTATAACTCTTACTAGTTCAACTTATTTGGGTAAAATATTCGAAATCTCAAATTCCTTAACAACTTTGCCTGCTGAAGCTTCAAATTCTTTCTCGTCCCATTGTTCTATGGTTACCAAATATTCACCAGATTCATCTTCAAAATCCCATGCAATAAATTCAACCCAATCCTCACCACGCGCCTTATCGTTAAAATAACCTGGAGATTCTTTCTCGAAGAAATACTTTCTATCCTTGTATACTAAACTTGCTGGAGCCTTCTGATGATTTAGTAAATCAGCATGTACAGTCTCACCCAATTCACGAACTTTAATTTTATCGCAAACCGATAAACTAATTTCATCGTCATCTTCAACCGAAAGAAAAAGAGTTTTGCGACCATTGTTAATTTTGTATTCTTTAGAGAAATAATTATCGCCCCAATCGTACTCATAACTTGCTTGCACTTCCCAGCTTTCCAAATCATATTCAAAAACAAAACCAACATCCAGGTCGGTAACCCGGATATTGGTGCTGTCGTATTTCGGTTGTTTCCGTTTAAAAAAATCGGTAATTCCCATTTTTAATTTCGTTCAAATTTGTAACCCCGATTAGTAGTGAAATAAGAATTCATTTCACTACGTTCATGATTCCTTTTTAACTATCTATCGGCATTATTTCGTTTTAATTTTGCAACTATAGTCGAATAAAACAGCTATTCTTTATTTTTCATTTTTGCTTTCAATTCTTCCAATGCATTGGATGCTTTTACATTAGAATCACTTAATGTAGAATCAATCTCATCATCTAAACTACGATTTTCAAAAGCAATATCGCCATAAGCTTCGGCCATAGCCTCTTGCTGAGCCACTTTATCTTTCATTTTTTCTAACATCCCAACTGTTCCCGAACTATCAATTCCTGAAAGCTGCTTGTTAATTTTCTGTGTTGCTGAACTTACACGAGCACGAGCTTTTAAAGTTCTCAATTCATTCTCGTAACGCGTAATGGTCGATTTAAGTTTTTTAACATTAGCATCAAGCTGACTAATATTCGTATCAAATTTAGATACTTCCTCCTGAGCCCGAACAACATTGGAATTTGCTTCCTCTTTACGGCTAAGAGCTTCGGTTGCCAAACGTTCGGCTTCGGCCATTTCTAAATCGCCCTTTTCTGCTTTTTGCAATAACAAAATTGCTTTTTGCTCGTAGTTTTTAGCTACTGATTTTTGCTCATTTAATTCTCTCTTACTACGAATTGCCAAAGCTTTAACTTCCGCAAGTGCCTGTAAGCTTTTGTCTAAATCTTTTTTAAGATCTCTGATTCCCTGCTCGGTCATCTTAATCGGATCTTCTAATTTATCTATAGCGGAATGAGCTTCTGCTTTTCCCACATTAAAAAGTCTACTAAAAATTCCCATTTATATTTCTGTTTATATAGGTTACAATTTTGAAAATGAAATAATCTCCTCAGAATATTCGCTCAACAACATTTCCAAAGAATTTAATGTTGCTTCCAATTCATTCTGATCTAAGTTCTCTAACTGAAGAGTATCTCGGAAAATAACTTTCTTCCCTGATTCATCCAGCGTGAATGCTCCATGAATAATTTCACGATTTTTTATCAACAATGATTTATAGATATCAGGTTTTACATCAGACAATTCAAAAAGTAAACCTTCAATAACTAATATAGGATCCTCACAGTCTACAACCAGATTTGCAATTCCACCTTCAGGATTTTCGACTATAAAAAGTTCTTCTGTTTTATCCTCCTGAACAATATTGTATTCTAAATTCAATAGGTAATCTTTTACCCTGTTAAAATATGTACTCATTTTTTTATGTTTTAAAATTGAATCAATTAAAATTAGAACAATTTATCGGCTTAGAGAAATATTTATCTGTTATGGCCATTAAAACAAATCCATATTCTCCTTATTTATTTTCTTTGAGTTTGAAATTACTAAATCTGAATCATTTAAGCCATATTTAATCGGGAGAATATTTAAAAAAGTCGACAAATGGGAGTTTTTACATGTTTTTATCTCTTTCGAAGAACACTTTTATAATCTTTTTCTTATCAGCTCTATCTATAAGCCGATAGATAATGAAAAACACACTCTAATCAACTATATAAATGAAACTTAACACTCATTTTACTGCAAATACGAAGGGATCTTTAAATTTACGGCAAATGTACTTTTTATTTAATGCAGATATTTATATATTTAGGTTAATCTAAAAATTAACTAATTAAATATTAATGCTTACCGACTTGCTTAGCTGTTAAAATCAAGGCAAACAATAAACACAGAATACGCAGGTCTTTTCCAAGCCTAACAAAAAAACATACAGAATGAAGATTCACGAATATCAAGCAAAAGAAATTTTACGCTCGTTTGGTGTTCCTGTTCCGGAAAGCAAAATTGCATTCTCGGTTAAGGAAGCTGAAGAAGCCGCTACGGAAATTGGCCTGCCAGTAGTTGTAAAAGCGCAAATTCATGCAGGTGGTCGCGGTAAAGGCGGAGGTGTTAAATTTGCACCTACATCTCAGGATGTCTCCAAGTATGCCAACGACATTTTAGGAATGACTCTGGTAACACATCAAACCGGACCTGAGGGGAAACTGGTAAAGAAAGTATTAATCGAAGCTGCCTCAAATATTGATAGAGAGCTCTACGCAGGTATTGTTTTCGACCGGGCAACTTCCATGGTAACTTTTATGGTATCAACCGAAGGAGGAATGGAAATTGAAAAAGTTGCAGAAGAAACTCCTGAAAAAATTCTAAAAGTTGCAATTGATCCTGCTGTTGGATTACAGCCATTCCAGGCCAGACAAATGGCATTTGCCCTAAACTTAAGTGGAAATGCCTTCAAAAATGGTGTTAAATTCTTAATGTCTCTTTATAAGGCTTATATGGGAACTGATGCTTCTATTTTTGAAATTAATCCTTTGGTGGTAACTAAAGAAGGAGATGTTTTAGCTCTGGATGCCAAAGCGAATTTCGACGATAATGCAATGTATCGCCATAAGGACATTACTGCTTTGCGCGATTTAGATGAAGAAGAGCCTTTAGAAATAGAAGCTGGCAGATCGGGACTAAACTATATTAAACTAGAAGGAAATATTGGTTGTATGGTAAATGGTGCCGGCCTAGCAATGGGAACCATGGATATTATTAAACTTGAAGGTGGAGAGCCGGCTAACTTTCTTGATGTAGGAGGAGGAGCTTCGGCCGAAACCGTTGAAAAAGGCTTTCGAATTATTTTATCGGATAAGAATGTAAAAGCAGTTTTAATAAATATTTTCGGGGGAATTGTACGTTGCGATCGTGTTGCAAAAGGAGTCATCGAAGCAATTAACAATATCGATACTAAGGTGCCTATTGTAGTGCGTTTACAAGGAACCAATGCCGAAGAAGGAAAAAAACTTCTGGAAGATTCGGGCATGAATATTATTGCAGCAACCGAATTGAGAGATGCTGCCAAAAAAGTTGTATCCACCTTAAAAACAATAAAATCGTAATGAGTGTACTAGTTGATAAAAATACAAAACTGGTGGTTCAGGGAATCACTGGTTCCGAAGGGGCTTTTCATACCCAGCAAATGATCGATTACGGAACAAATGTTGTTGCCGGTGTTACTCCAGGTAAGGGCGGACAACTTTTTATGGATAAAATTCCGATTCACAATACCATGAGAGGTGCCGTTGCAAAAACAGGAGCCAATGCCTCTGTAATTTTTGTTCCACCTCCATTTGCTGCCGATGCCATTATGGAAGCTGCCGAAGCAGGTGTTGAACTGGTAATCTGTATTACCGAAGGTATTCCTACTTTAGACATGCTTCAGGTTCATGAATTTTTAAAGAAATATCCAGATACTACCTTGGTTGGTCCAAACTGTCCGGGAGTTATTACTCCTGGGGAAGCTAAAATTGGTATCATGCCAGGGTTTATTCACAAACCCGGTAATATAGGTATTGTTTCCCGTTCTGGCACATTAACCTACGAGGCAGTGCATCAACTTGGCGAAGCTGGATTTGGACAATCAACAGCCATTGGAATTGGTGGCGACCCTATTATTGGCACCAAGCACATTGATGCCGTTAAACTTTTAAATGATGATCCTAAAACCGAAGCCATTGTTTTAATTGGTGAAATTGGCGGTTCGGATGAAGAAACTGCAGCTGAATATATTGCAAAAAATGTAGATAAACCTGTTGTTGCCTTTATTGCCGGACAAACAGCCCCTCCGGGTAAACGTATGGGCCATGCCGGAGCAATTATTGCAGGTGGTAAAGGTACTGCCGAAGAAAAAATGAAGGCTTTATCTGCTGCAGGAATTCACGTAGTAAGTTCTCCTGCCGATATCGGTAAAAAAATGAAAGAAGTTTTAGGATAATAAGCAACTATAATTAATAGAAAGAGCCGTACATCAGATGTACGGCTCTCTTTTTGTATCAATTTTATTTACAATTCTAAAATTTTCACTTCGGTTCTACGATTCGCCTGGTGTTCTGCCTTACTACATTTTACACCATTAGCACAACGATTAATCAATTTAGTTTCACCATAACCTTTGGCAACAATTCTATCGGGAGAAATCCCCCTTGAAACGATAAAAGCAGCTGCAGATTTTGCTCTTCGTTCGGATAATTCCAAATTGTAAGAATCACTACCTCTAGAATCAGTATGAGAGCTTAACTCAATTTTCAAACCTGGATTAGACTCCATAATTAAAACTAGCTTTTCTAACTCAATGGCAGCATCTTCACGAATATTAGCTTTATCAAGATCGTATAAAATATTTTTCAGAATAAAAGTTTTTCCAACCTGTAAGCGATCGAATTTTTTACAAATATAGATGTTGTTACCAGATAGCTTTAAGGTACTTATTTGTTCATATTTCGACATCAGTCCTTTTTTTCTAAATTCCAGATTGTATTCTGTTTCGCGCTTCAAGTGACAAGTAAATTTCCCCAAAGTATCGCTTAATACATCAAACTCTTCTTTGGTTTGCTGATCTTGAACTGTAATAGTCATCTGCGCAATAGGTTTTTCATCTTCTTTAAAGATAGTCAATCCATTTAAATGTAAAATATTATCGGGAACCTGATAAACCAGAACATTCGTTTCTGTTTCATCCTGAAAATCGGAAGCTGACATAACAACACTTCCTTCTGCAAATCGTTCTTTTTCCGATCTAAGTTGATAACTTTTAACTTCAGGGATCAAGAATCTAAATTTACCATCTTCTCCTGTAGAAAATTTATCAATAAGATCGCCATTTTCATTTAAAAGAGACACTCGGGTATTTCCAAGTATTTCGTTTGTTTCTGAGTTAAAAACCTGACCTTTAAGTAATCTTGATACAATTGAAAAGTGGTAAATATCATCGAAACTTTCCCCTTTCAAACGATTAGAAGTAAAATAGCCCTGATCATTTTTCAAGATCAAACCGAAATCATCTTTAGAAGTATTGATAGGATAACCTAAATTAATAGGCGCCGAATTCTTATCCTTTAAATCAATAGAAAACAAATCTAATCCTCCAAGACCAGCATGTCCGTTAGATGCAAAAAACAATTGATTCCCTTCTGATATAAAAGGAAACATTTCATTCTCTGCTGTATTTATTTTGTCACCCATATTAACTGGAATACTCCAAGAAGAACCTTTTTTATGGGACACATAAATATCTGTTCCTCCATATCCACCCGGACGGTCAGAAATAAAATACAGGTCTTTTCCATCTTTTGAAAGACTTGGATGACCGGTAGAGAAGCCTTCCATATTAAAATTGAATAATTCCGGAGCAGACCAATCATTACCTTTCTTTTTTGAATAGTAGAGCTTAATATTTATAATACCATCCTCATTGGCTTTCGTTTTTTTACTTTTAGAAAGGTAGTTACGAGTGAGAAACATTTCATCGCCTTTGACATTAAAACAAACGGGACCATCGTGATAATTTGTACCTAATTTTTTTGAAAACAAAGCTGCATTTTCAACATCCCCATTATCTTTAATTGTAGCTCGATACATTCTAAGATAATTTTGATTATTCCATGTATAATTTCTTTTAATGACAGACTGTTTTTCTCTTGCTGATGAAAAAACAAGTTCATTTTTATAAAAACTAACTCCAAAATCAGATGCTTCAGAATTAACTGCTATGGGTTCAACTTTATATCGCAGAGAATCTTTCATTAAATCTGAGATATAATCGAGTTCTATTTTATTTCCTCTATCTATCGATCCACTTTCAAGATACTTATCCATCCAAATTTTAGCTTGAGCATACTTTTTATTACTCTGCAAAGCCTTCGCATAATAAAAAAGATCATCATTTTCAGCAACTGAATATCCTACAACACGACTATACCATAATTCCGATTTCTCTGAATTGTTTGTTAGTCGATAGGATGTTGCCAGCTGTTTAGCTACTTCTTGATTTAAAGTATCCTTCTTCCAGATAATTTCGTACAAATCAATGGCTTCTTCATAAGAAAACGAATCAAAATACTTATTTGCTCTTTCTATCATTTGTGCATTCACCGAAAAGCTCACTAATAAAACCCCGATGAATAGAATGTTACATGTTATTTTTCTCATAATTTTAATTCATTAGGATTAGAAATACCTTGGAGTCATTATTTTCTTCTTGTTGAACTGGAAATCGAAAGCAATCATAATTTCATGCGTTCCATTGTTGTATTTTCTCAGTTCCGATTCTGTAAGATCAAAAGCATAACCAACTCTCAATTGTTCTGTTAGCTGATAATGAAGCAAAAAACTCATGGAGTCTTTTATTCGGTATGCAGCACCCAGCCATAACATATCATTCAAAATAAAATTAGCCGATAAATCGACCGAAACCGGAGCATTCCAAACTACTTTTGCTAATACTGATGGCTTAAACTTTAGGTTCTCGTTAATATCAAATAAAGCTCCTGTTGTCACGAAATAGTGACGTTCCTTGTACCCATAACTTGTTGTATTAAAACCATCGTTATCGTAATTATTTTTTAACAAGCGAGGAACTGAGAGTCCCATATAAAAACGATCGGTATAATAGTATAATCCTAAACCAAAATTCAGAATAAAATCTTCTGAAAAATCATCGGCAAAAGTCTGATCGTTTTGTTGATTCAAATTCAGATTCATCAAATTAATTTGAATCATATCAAAACCTCCTTTAATTCCAAAGGCTAATTTGGCCCTATCACTTACCTTAAGATGATAAGCAAAATCGGCATATAAACTATTCTGTTTTACAGGCCCTAGCTCATCATTAATAAAAGCAATTCCAGCACCAATATCATATTTTGTAATGGGTGCACTCATGGTTAAAGTTCTTGATTTTGGTGCTCCATCGAAACCCACCCACTGTTCACGGGCCAGAAACATTGCACTTAGCATATCGGTGCTTCCGGCATAAGCCGGATTCACCGTTAATGGATTGTGCATATATTGTGTGTACATTGGATCCTGTTGAGCTTTTACACTATCGTCAAAAGGAAATATTAACAGCAATAATATTGCACATTTTAGAATTTGTATACTTGTTTTCTTCATGTTCTTTTAATTAGTAGTTTATGTAAATGAATCCTTTCAAGGCTTTTGATCCGTTTCCAAGATCAATCACATAATAATAGGTTCCTTCAGGAATAATTTCAGATCCAACAGTTAAACTGTTATCGGCTCTTCCATCCCAATCGTTTTGATATCCTTTTTTAGAGTAAATTTTAGCTCCCCAACGATTAAAAATCATTAATTCGCTATTTGGGAAATCTTTAATTCCCTTAATCACAAAGAAATCATTAACACCATCGCCATTAGGAGAAAAACCTTCTGGAATAGATACATATTCGGCACAATCATCATAAGCATCGAGGTAATCTACTATTCCATCGCCATCACAATCGTCATCACCTTCCTCTTCATCTGAATAGCCATCATTATCACTATCTAAATCCAGATAATCAGGAATTGAATCACCATCAGTATCAACTGGAAGATCCAAACATGAATCTACAATTTGGGATTCAACCCAATCAGATATACCATCGTTATCACTATCTGTATCCATAAAATTTGGCATACCATCTGAATCCTGATCTACCCAAAGTCCTTCAATTGCATCTGGAATTCGATCAGAATCACTGTCTAAAGGATCAATTGTGATCATCACTTCAGCCGTATCACACAAGCCATAAGGATCACAAATACTATAAACGAAGGAGTCTGTATTACAGTAATAACCCAAATCAGCTTTATAAGTTATTGAACCATCACTCTCCACTTTTACAGTTCCGTGTAAAGGTCCTTCAATAATACTCACAGTTAAATCATCTCCATCAGGATCTTCATCATTAATAAGAACTCTAATCGTAGTTTCTGTATTATCTAAAGTCTCAATATAATCATCAACAGCTACCGGCGGATCATTAACTGGTGTTACAATAACACTTACAGTTGCCTGATCGCAATGATCGTGATTATCGCAAATATTATAACTAAACAAATCCAGTCCGTTAAATCCTTCATTTGGTGTATAAGTAATAATTCCTGTTTCCGGATCAATAGTTACACTACCATTTTTAGGTTGATTCACGATTTCGAGTGTTGATAAATCGATATTACCATCTACATCCCAATCATTTGCCAAAACGTCAATATCAATAGCTACATCCTCAGGCGTAATCTCTTCATCATCGTTAGCAACTGGTAAATCGTACTGCTCATTCACTATAATTGTTACTGCTGCAGTAGTACAATTCCCTTTCAGATCGCAAACCTGGTACAGAATCTCATCAGTCCCATGATAATTAGGATCTGGAATATAATACAACTGACCAGTTACAGGATCTACTGTAACAACACCATTTGCTGGATCTGTAATAATAGTAACAGACGTTGGATCTAAATCATTATCCTGATCACTATCATTTGCCAAAATATCCATGAAAATAGCCACATCTTCTGGAGTAACATAAGTATCATCCAAAGCAATCGGAGCATCATCAATAGGACTAACAATAATATTTACAGTAGCAATATCACAGAATCCACCGTCATCACAAACCTGATATTTATAGGTATCGACCCCATTGAAACCAGCTTCAGGAGTATATGTAATGGTTCCATCGGCATTCACTACAACTGTACCGTTTGAAGGCGAACTGTAAATACTCAAACTAGTTGGATCAATAGTACCTTCAATATCGGTATCGTTAAGCAATACCTGAGTTGTTACTGGCGTATCCTCCTCTGTTGTGTCTGTATCATCCACAGCATTCATGTGGTCATTGACTTCTACAACCTCAACATAAACTACGGCTGTTGTACAAGCGCCATCATCATCACAAATCTGATAGGTAAACTCATCGTCTCCATGATAATC
>NZ_JBQTGK010000013.1:0-93567 GCF_052400665.1 Marinifilum sp. RC60d5 | reverse complement strand
GTTTTATCAATCTTGTGATTCTTCACCAGAATTTGGACATTGTATATTCATAAGTTTTTTAATTGCTATTGATTTTAGACACTATCCCCCGCTCCCGCACGATTGCATCGTGTGGTTTGTGAAGGATTTTAAAAGGTGAAGTTGGAAAGACATGTGACTACTAAGTTCATTAGAGAATACTATAACTATTGAATAAGAAGACTTCGTACATATCACTTTCTTCTTATAATATTTTTCCTATTTTTACATAACAAAATATCAATAAGGAATAATACATGCGTAAGCCAAACTGGACAAGAGAGCAGTTGATCCTTGCCTTTAACCTTTACTGTAAAATACCCTTTGGGAAAATTTCCAAAACAAATCCTCAAATCATTCAGCTGGCTGAATTGATAGGACGGACACCTAGTGCCGTTGGTTTAAAACTATCGAACCTGGCCAGTTTCGATCCTAGTCTACAAGCCCGAGGTATAAAAGGAATGAAGCATGCTGGAAAAGGAGATCGTTTGATTTTTGAAGTATTCAAAAAAGATAGAGAAGTATTCGTCTTTAAAGCAGAAATTGATAGAATCTACATGGCAAGTGTAGAGAATGGTAAATGAAATGTGTCCGTTCAAAATATTGAAAAGATTATTAATGTTTTAGAGATTTCGATACAAGATTTTTAGAATTCTGATATTTTTGAGAGGTAAGAATGATTAAGTACAGTGAAATAATAAGAAAGTTAGGATTTGAGAAACTAAACAGTTTAATAAAGAGCATGCGTTCTTAGCGTAGTAGAATAAAATCAAAAAAAACTCATGACACAAGATCAGAAGAAATTTAGCTGGGTTCAAACACATAAAGAATTGGTTGAATACCTTGTTGATAAAGAAAATGATCAAGAAGGGTTAATTGAAATATTAAAAAAAGTTGGCATAACTCCCTTAAATGATGAAAATGTTAAAGGTGAAAAAACTGACTTATTGGAGATTGACCCCTTTACCTTTTTTTGTTACATATATAAATATGGTCCTGATAAACGATTGAGTTACTTACAAAAAATTGCTAAATATCTAGATGTTTCAATACCATTAGGTGAAGCTGGTATTCCTTCTGCAAATGCTCAAAGTGTTTGGCTATTCCCATATAAACATATTAGAACAAATAATGAGATTCAGAGATTGTGGGCGTTATTTTTCGCTGCAATTAATGATCAAATTAGCGATGAGCTATTTGATGATGTTTTAAATATTAAAAATGTTGCAAAAACCAAACTTACTGAGGCATTATTCAATGTCAACCCAGAACGATACCTTCCAATAAATGGCCCTACAAAACCATACATAGAAGAAGTACTGGGTATAAATCCTAATTTTAACACATACACAGAATATATCAGGTTACTTAATAAAATAAAAACTAAGGTAAGTATCCCTTTTTATGAATTGTCATATCGTGCTTGGGAATGGAATCAAAATAACAGTAAACAGAAAATGAATGATCACTTAAAATACTCTGAACAGTTAATTGCATTTTTGGAGCAAGCAGAAACAGATAACTTAAAAACAAAACATTTTAAAAGTGATTACAACGGATTAAAAGTTAAGGTTAGTTTTGGACAAGGTGCAAAAGCCCAAATCCCATGGATATCATTTTTAGGGAAAGATCAAAAAACAAGTGAAGGCATATATCCTGTTTATTTATATATCAAAGAAGCAAATACTTTAGTTCTTGCATACGGAGTAAGTGAAGAAAACAAGCCAAATTTACTTTGGCCTTCAGAAGCTAGAAGTATACCAATTTTAAATTTTTTCATAAAAAATAAATTGCCTATACCTAAACGTTATCTGAATTCTTTTGTATTCAAGACATATGATTTAGATAAAGAATTAATTCCAGATACTATTAATGATGATCTAAATACTATAATCTCATTCTACAAGAGTGTAATTCAAAAAACTAATAATAAAATAACACACAAGAAGAATAATGTAGTTGCTTTTTCATTCAAATCATTTAAAGAAGTATCAGTAGCTGCAGGCTTAATGTTTTCGGATAAGCTTATCTCTCGCTACGTTTCATCTCTTTGTACCAAGCCTTTTGTTTTATTGAGTGGTTTATCGGGTTCAGGAAAAACCAAGTTGGCACAGAGTTTTGCACAATGGATTTGCGAGAATAAAGAACAATATTGTATTGTCCCTGTTGGTGCCGATTGGACTAACCGGGAGCCATTGCTAGGTTACCCCAACGCATTAGATTCTAATAACTACGTGAAACCTGAAAATGGGGTTCTTGATTTATTATTGAATGCAAAAAAACATCCGAACAAACCCTTCTTTTTGATCTTGGATGAAATGAATCTGAGTCATGTTGAACGTTATTTCGCCGATTTCTTAAGTGCTATGGAGTCTGATGATTCGATTCCTTTGCATCCCGACAAAGAAGGTAAAAGAGATAATGAAGGGAAAATCATACCTCATGAAATTAAATTACCCAAGAATTTATTCATTGTAGGTACCGTAAATATTGACGAAACCACCTATATGTTTAGTCCTAAAGTATTGGACAGAGCCAATGCTATTGAATTTAGAATAGATACGGATGATATCACAGCTTACTTAAAAGCTCCACAAAAAATCAATTTAGAAAAACTAGAAGGTGCTGGGGCAGTTATGGCTGAAAGTTTTGTAAAGCTTTCTCAAAAAGAGTTTGATGTTAAACCAAATGAAGAATTAAACAAAGAATTGATACGATTCTTTACTGAGTTGAAAAAATCGGGTGCTGAGTTTGGCTACAGAACAGCAGGAGAAATCCATCGACTATTCAATCAATTAAGTTCTGAAACCTATAATTTAGAGCAAAAGGAGATAATTGATATTGCAATAATGCAAAAACTATTGCCTAAAGTACATGGTTCTAGGCGTAAACTTGAAGATGTTCTGCATGTACTTGCATCCTTTTGTGTTCAAGAGGGAGCTGATGTAGAAAAGTACCTTGATCCTAAATCCGATTTGAAATTTAACGAAGAAGTAAAGTACCCTTTGTCTTTAGAAAAAATTTGCAGAATGTATAAAGGAGCAATTGATAATGGTTTTGCTAGTTATGCTGAAGCTTAATTGATTTCTATATGTCTGAAGAAAAATATATCGAAATTTCGTCGAAAGTTAGGAGTGATGTAAAACTTCAAATCTATTCTGAATCGAAGAGAGAAGATTCACTGCAAGAAGTTGAATTTGCTGATGCGATTGCAAATGGAGAATCTCCGTATCAACTAATGGAAGGTTATTCCTATGAGTATTATTTTTCTAATGAGAATTATGAGTTAGAAGAAATTGCTGGTATTGTTCGTCCATCAAGAAGAGGAAAAAATTCAGGAAGAATAACGCCAAAAATTTATGTAGGAACATTACAACTTACTATTATTGAGAGTGAGTCGAAAGAGCTTATTGATACAATTGCGCTTGAGGTAAGATCGGTTAAAGCGGATTATCGTTCCGATTATCGATTCATGTTAGAGGAAATAACAGAGAAATGTACTGAGCTAATCATGCAATGCAATTCCCCTGTAAATCAGTCTTTCTCTTCCGATTTTGAAAATGACAATAAG
Source organism: Marinifilum sp. RC60d5 (assembly GCF_052400665.1). Lineage (NCBI taxonomy): Bacteria > Pseudomonadati > Bacteroidota > Bacteroidia > Marinilabiliales > Marinifilaceae > Marinifilum > Marinifilum sp. RC60d5. Next base: position 89,978 of record NZ_JBQTGK010000013.1, on the reverse strand, counting down.
ACTGCATATCAACGCTTTGCCTTTGTGCGCTCATTAATTTATTCAGATGAATTTAATAATGCTGTGAATAAAATCATTTCTTCTCCAGTTACGGAGTGGGAAGAAGAAGTTGAACAAATAGACATACGAAGAGTAAAGAGAATTAGAAATTCTGGAATAAGGCAAATTGCAGGGAATTCGAACAGATCAAGATTACCTGATAATCATCCACTGCATAAACTGGGATTGCATACGATACCTTCTAAAATACAATCATCGAAAAAAATAGAAACAGTTGATACGCCTGAGAATCGATTTATAAAGCACGTTTTGAAAGAGTTTCACTCTTTCTGTTCATCTTTTGAATTGATAGCAAAGGGAAAAGCTCAATTGGAAGCTAAAGTTTTGGTAGATCAATTGGACTGCTTTATTAATCATTCTGTTTTTAAAAAAGTATCTCGTCCCACAACTCTCAATTTAAATAGTCCTGTTCTACAAAGGAAAGAAGGTTATCGTGAGGTGTTACGTGCATGGATCATGTTTGATTTGGCTGCTAAATTGATTTGGGAGGGTGGAGAAGATGTATATGAGGGAGGCAAACGAGATGTGGCAACACTATATGAATATTGGTTGTTTTTTAAATTGTTAGATTTGGTTAGTGAGTTATTTAGAATAGAACCTAAACAAATAGAAAAATTAATTCAACCGTCAAATGATAATCTGAGCCTATCATTAAAACAAGGGAAAAATATTGCTTTGAGTGGAGTATATGATTCTGGCATTCGGAAACTGCATATTAAATTTTCATTCAATAGATCATTCTCGGGGCGGAAGACCTATCCCGATTCGGGAAGTTGGACCCGAACTTTGCGTCCTGATTATACTTTGTCTATTTGGCCCAATGGCATTTCAGAAGAAGTCGCAGAGCAAGAAGAATTAATTACACACATTCATTTCGATGCGAAGTACAAAGTGGAGAACTTACAAAAAAGTTTTACCGAAGATGTTGATCTGAATGAGGAGAAGATGGATCAACGCGAAGGAAAATACAAGAATGCCGATTTGTTGAAGATGCATGCTTATAAAGATGCAATTCGTAGAACCGGTGGTGCTTATGTTTTATATCCGGGAAATCAAGTAGTGAGACAGGAGGGATTTCATGAAATTATTCCGGGATTGGGAGCTTTTCCAATTCGACCCACAAGAGGGGATGATGGAACTAATAATTTAAAAGAATTTATTAATGAGATTATTTCTCATTTTCTAAATAGAGCATCGCAGTGGGAGAATATGTCTTATCGTGTTTATGATATTCATAAAGGGAAACCCGATAAATTAGAAGATTTACTGCCAGAACCTTATGGGGATGAAAGAGGTCTGATACCTGAGGAAACAACAGTTTTAGTTGGGTTTTATAAATCGAAAGAACATTTAGAATGGTGTAAAAGTAAGGGCCTATATAATTTTAGATCAGGAGAAGATAATGGTGCATTGCTTTTAGATAAGGATGTAGTTAATGCAAGATATTTGTTACTGCATACGTATGGCGATAAGCATTCAGGAGAATTATTAAGAATAACAGGAAAAGGCTTAAAAGTTAAATCAGGAGACTTTTTAATTCAAAATGAATACCCTAAAGATCCTAAAAAAGAAATGAAACCATTTTATTTAACTGTTGAAATTGACGACCAAGTTAATGAGGAATTTAAAGGCTTGGAATGGGATTTCAAAAAGTTTGAAAAATTTAAAACAGGAAATCAATCAGCAAGACCTTTTGCTGTTAGTTTAAGTGAGCTTATGAAGAAAAAAGTACAGTATTAGCAAAATTACTAAAACCCTAAGTGCATCATAAACTACAGCGAAATAGCAATCGGGTTAAAAGCCTGAAACGCGCGGTATGTTGGTTTGTAAAAGGGGAGTTTCTCGATTTTCCAGATGCGTTGGTTGTTCTTTAAGTCTGGACATGAGATTCATCGGATTCCCCCGCTGCCGCACGATTGTATCGTGTGGTAATAAAATAAGTAAAGTTTCTAATAAGTTATTGCTATTCTTACTAATATGAGTCGTAATTATAAATGCCATAATCCCGAGGGAGTTTACTTTGTAAGCTTTGCTGTAGTAGAATGGCTTGATGTATTTACCAGAAGTGAATACAAAGACATAATAATTGACAGCTTGCATTATTGTCAAGAGCATAAGGGGATGGATATTTTTGCTTGGTGTATCATGACTAATCATGTTTATTTAATTTTTAGAAGTGCAGATGGTCAAAAGCCAGAATTGCTTTTAGGAGATTTTAAGCGATTTACCAGCAAGGCGATAGTGGCAGCAATAAAAAATAACAATAGGGAAAGTAGGAAAGAGTGGTTATTAGAGCAATTCCTAAAAGCGGGGGCAAAATCTTCTAATGTAAAGAAGTATCAATTTTGGAGACACGATAATAAACCCATCGAGTTGTGGAGCAATAAAGTATTCGATGAAAAAATAAATTACATACATAACAATCCAGTTGAAGAGGGTTTGGTCTCTTATCCTGAAGATTATGTATATAGTAGTGCAAGAGATTATAGGGGAGATAAAGGAATTTTGGATGACGTTATTGTGGTGATGTAGTAACCACACGATAAAATCGTGCGGCAGCGGGGTAATTATCGTGATGTAGTAACCACACGAAAGGATTCGTGCGGCAGCGGGGGGATTGGAATGAAGTGGAAATCGACTAAGTCCATTTAGGGGTAGAGGAAGACTGTTAAGAAAGTAGTAAGCACACGATGCAATCGTGCGGTAGCGGGGGGAAGATGGATATAAATATAGAGGACATGGAGCAATTCAATTAACATGGAAGAAAAACTATGTGGTTTTTGATAAATGGTTGAAGGATAATTATAAAGAAAGTTATAAGGATGTTGTCGCTAACCCTAAGCTAATTGATGAAAACAAAGATTTATTTGTGTTATCTGCGATGTGGTTTTGGAAAACTAACAATATTAACAAAATTGCAGATAAAGGCAGTGTACGAAAGGTGACACTCAAAATTAATTCTAAAGGTTTGGAATGGGAAAAAAGAGAAAATATTTTCAATAAATTGCAAAAAGAAATTAAATAGTTATGAAGTTAAAAATTGTACTGGGATTAATGATATTGTCATTAAGTTCTAATTTGGTTGGTCAAAATGCTGAATTAGAAGGGAGTTTGTTCCAAAATATTGATGAACCATCTATTTATCATTATTATAAAGGGAAACAATTATTGGTTTATTGGGTGTATGAGAATAATCCGAACAAGGTAGTCGAAATAGATACTTTGAATTATGGATTTAATAACACTTGTAAATTATTCAATATTGACAGTTTAAAGCAAAGTGGTAAATATTATTTTGAAATTGATGCAGAAGATTTTGAAGAAGGGGAAAGTTTTGAGAGTGAATGTGGTGAGATGGAAATTTATAAAGAAGGAGATAAAACCATGATGAATATTTATTACAGTAGCTCTCAGCAATTTGTCACATATATGAAAATTGAAGTACTTCCTGAAAAGGTTCAAAGATATTTGCAAAAGAAAGGAATTAGTGTTTCGAAATGATATTTCCCCCCTCGCTCTCGCACGATTGTATCGTGTGGTAAGTAATTAAGTATTAACTGTTTAGGTAAATTTTAAGAGGTGTGGTAATTATAAATTTTATCCCTATTACCCCAAACCCCTAAAGGGACTTACTGGTGCGGTTTGGAAGAAGTCCCCTTCAGGGGATTGGAATGAAGTGGAAATCGACTAAGTCCATTTAGGGGTAGAGGAAGACTGTTAAGAAAGTAGTAAGCACACGATGCAATCGTGCGGTAGCGGGGGTATTATTCTGTTGCAGAGTTGTTAGGAACCTCCATTGATTGGAAAGATTTTACACTTGATGTTACGATGGCTGGATTAAGAAATACTGTTTATGTTGGAGATGATATGCAGGCATGGGCTGCATGTTTACAGGGTATAGAATTAAATACAACAATAGAATTGATAGATAATATTGAATCTAAGAATAGAAATGCCATTGCGAATAGTCTGATTTCACTTTCAATTCAGTGTTTTATTCCATTAGTATTTGAAAAGTACCTTGGCAATAACTCTAGTGATTTATATAGAGCAACGCAACGAAGCTCTGCGACAAAACTTACTAGATTCTTTAATAAACTTAAATTATCTCAGGCTGTTCAAGCCGATTTACTTTTCCTAACTAAGAATTTTGATGAAATTGGAGGTAGTCGAGGTGTAAAATGGGTTCAAGAGATGAAACGTTTAATGCCAACAGAATCAGGTAGCAGAGCTTATGACTTACTGGTAAATGCAAGCTTCGATATAAGCAAATTGTCTTGGAAGAACTTTGAGAGACTAAGTAATATACTTTCTAAACTTGATGACAATGCAGCAAAAAGCCTTGAGGATTTATTTAAAGGTTCATTGGATGTGAATCGTATGCTTATATACTTGGAAAAATCAGGTTCTTCATTAGCTCAATATAGTAAGGCTATGGATGATGTTGTACAGAAGAATCTGTTTAGTGGCACTATGACCCTAAATGGTGGCAAAACGATTAGTAAACTTGATTTCGTTAAGAATTATATGGGAGAAGCTACTGATTTAATTGAATATTATCATAAGATAGTAGGAGGCAAACAGTACTTTTTAAAATATCATCCTGCTTCAAATCAAGGGGCTGTTATCGTAATTGATACATATACCAAAGTTATTGCTGATGCAGAATGTAGAATACTAGTTAATATTTCAGACGATGAATTACAATTGTATAATAAGCAAATAATAAAAGATGAATAATAAAACGTTAACACTTAAGTTATGTTATGCTTTTTTAATAATTATATCTGCCATAATGCTAATTTATTACAGAATATTATTTCCATGTAATAATAAATGGTATGTATTGTTATTGTTAGGTATATCCTTTATTTCTTTCCCTATTTCTTTAAATAGATTTTTGAAGCTATTTAAAATTAATTACAGTAATATATTTTGGACTATTGTAATTTCGTTGGCTTTATTCTTTTATTCTTTTAATAAATCAAATGATATTGCAATAAGTGAGATTAAAGAGAATGGAGGAGTTGTTAAAGTTGCTGTTGTGTATAAGCGATATTCTAGCATTCAAAGTTCGGAATCTATTAGTATAAAATATATTGTAGAAGGGAAAAGTATAAGTGCAAAATATAATTGCAGTAAAAGTATTTATAATCAGTTGGTTGTAGGAGATACGATTTTAATTGTATATTCCTTGAAGTGTCCTGAATGGAACTTGCCTTTTAATTATTTCCCAACCTCAAAAGATATTCTGCAATGTAAAGAGGGTTGTCTGATTGAGAATGGAAGATTAATAATATCTGATTAATGTGTCCCCCGCTACCCCCCCGCTCCCGCACGATTGTATCGTGTGGTTTGTGAAGGATATGTGGTAAGTAATGCAATTAGGTATTACTGATTAACTGTTTGGTGTAAATTTTACAATCCGGAGGGTGTTTATTTTGTAATTTTTGCCGTAAAAACATAAAAAATCTTACGATATAATTTTGACGCAACAAAAAAATAATAAGTGAAATACTTAAAATCACTACAGAAAACCTAATAAAAACTATGAAATACAAGCTGATTATTTTAACCTTATTTATCTCTACTAGTGTATTTGCCCAAAAAGCAAAAGAGAAACTTGTTTATTTTAAAGAATGGCATTTGCCATCTACAGTAGTACCTGCTAGTATAAACAAGTACGAAATTGTTTATGCCCCAATCGATTTAAGAAAAGTTAAATTCGAGTCGGTTCGAAAAATGGATGAGATAAATTTAGAGCCAGTAAAATTAGAGGAAGATAGATTAAAAAACGGAAGTATATTTAATTCTCTTGCATTAAACCAGTTCGATTATTTAAGGCATTCGGACTATTGGGATACTTTACTTACTATAAAAATAAGCTATAAGGATGTAAAGTTTAAAGTTGAAGTAAAAGACAACAGGCAAAAAGGCGATAGTATTGCTGCTTACAAAAGCAAGTTAACGGCTTATTGCGAAGTTCAAATTATTGCCAGCGATAAAGCAGGAACAAAATATTATGAGGAAAACAAAAAGCATGAGTTTCCAATTACAGAGATTAAGACCTATAAAAAGCAAAAAATTACGAGTCGCAAGTTGGCTAAGGATCTAATTGTAAGCAGAATTAAAAAGAACATAGAAAAATACAAGGAGGATTTGTACGAAGGGGTGGCTTACTTTACAAAATATCTGGGTAAACCTTTGGTAAGCAAACTCGACTTTTATGTAGGTAAAACTCAAATTCCTTTTTATCTGGTAAAGAAAAAGAAAGGCTACGATTTTACAGAAATCAACAAACTTACCAGTGAATATATGGCTTTGTTTTCATTGCCATTTACCGATGCTAATCTATTAAAAATACAGGAGCAAGGGAAAAAATGTATCGAATTTTGGTTGGAGAAAACAAAAGATTACGAGCAGAGCGACAAAAAGGATAGGAAAGTGCTATGGGCTTTATATGCCAATGTGATTAGTGCAAACTATGTATTGGGCGATAATGAGAAAACCATTTTCTATAACGCAAAAGTTAATGAGTTAAATTCGAGAAAGAGCAGTACTGTTTTTAACGAAATGGTTCAAAAAAGAATCGATTTAAGAAAACTACATACCGATGAGAATGGAAATTTTAAAAGAGATTTTACTTCGGTTTCCTTTTCGAAAAAAAATAAAGAATTGCTAAAGGAGCATGAGAATTATTTAAGGTTTAAAGCATTGGGCTACCTGTATGGCGGAGTAGAAACCAATGAGGGAGATAAGCACGAAGGCTACGTAAAAGTAAATACCGAACTAAAAAGTAGTACAATAAAGGATCCATCGTATTTGGATGGGAAAAGTGCTACTCTACTGACCATTAATTCTTTGGGGAGAATTAACAAGAGAATGTTTAAAGCTAAGAATTGTAAATATCTTACAAGGAGTAGTTTTAATGGTGGCGATACCGGATCTATTCATAAATACGTACCGGTAAAATTTTCATACAATGCCAATAAAGAAGCCAGAGGTGGAGCGGAAATTCAGACGCGAAAGTGCCGTTTTGCTTTTGTTTATGTTGAATCCAGTAAAATAAAAATGTATCGCTACGAAGATGCTGTAATTCTTCAAAAGCCTGGGAATGATTATGGAGAATCTACCTCTTCTTTAAAGTTTCAGTATGCCTTTAAAAAGGAATTGGCAAAGTTTGCACCCGATTGTCCCGAAGTGATAGAGAAAATAGAGAATGGCGAATACGAGAACGATATTGTAAGTATTTATGGATTTGTATCGGATTACCTGGAGTGTATAGGGATTGAGTAGAGTTTTCCGCGTAGCAGTATTTTGCAGCTAACTATAACCAAATGATGATGTGATTTTAAAAATTCCTTAGGAATTTAATGACAGAGAAAAACAATAACGAATGAAACGACTGATAACAATATTTTTATTGAGCTTATACGTAAGTTTTGCTTATTCGCAAGAGAAGGAATCTGAAGTAAAACGTGGTGTAGCAATTCTGGCTTCGCCCAAAAAAGATAAAGTGTTGTTGCGTTGGGCTCCTAATCATCATATTTTGTGGAAAAAGGCAAATATTTTGGGTTATACTTTGGAGCGTTTTGTTTTGTATCGCAATGGCAAGCAGTTGGCTCAACCCGAATATAAGTTGTTGCAGGAAGGAATAAAAGCCAAAAATGAAGCATGGTGGGAGAATGCCATGCAGGATTCTACTGTTATGGATTACGATTGGCTTTGTGTGGCTGCCCAGGCTTTATATGGTGAGGAGTTTGAGTTGGTTGACCCCAAAGAAAGTCCCATGATGCAGATGATTCACAAAACCCGAGAACAGGAAAATAGATACTCTTTTGCCATGTTTGCAGCCGATCAATCGGCAAGGGTTTCCAAAGCAATGGGATTAAATTATGTTGATACAAATATTAAAGAAAATGAAATGTATTTGTACCGTGTTTATCCTACCAATTTAAATGCCAAAATAGATACTGGTTATGTTTACACAGGCGTAGCCGATTACCAACCACTGCAAAAACCTTTAGGATTGAATACCAGGGTTGAAGGAAAAAGAGCAATGGTTATATGGAATCAGTTTTTGTTGTCGACTGTGTACAATGCCTATATGGTAGAACGTTCGGATGATGATGGGAAAACTTTCCATGCCATTAACAAATCTCCAATTGTATTAACCTACGGCGATGATGGTGATATTCCTATGGATATGATGAAGACTGATTCTTTGCCCGAATTGCTAAAGGAGTATCAGTACCGTATTTATGGATTAACGGCTTTTGGTGAAAAAGGACCGTATTCCGAACCAGTTAAGGCAATGGGAAAACCACAATATAGAATTGCTTATGTTGATCTCGACCAACAAATTAATAAAAATGGTGCAGCAGAGATTTATTGGGAATTGGATTCGGTTGGAGGGCAATATGTAAAAAATACGGAGGTGTTAAGAGCCAATGTATCAAGCGGAAATTTTAAATCTGTATCGGGAATATTGAATAAGAATGTTAGATCATTTATCGATAGGGAACCCTTAAGTACCAATTATTATAAAATTAAAACTACAGGAGTAAACGACGATAGTTTTTATTCGGTTCCATTATTGGTGCAACTGCAGGATAGTATTCCTCCGGCTCCACCAGTCAACTTAAAAGGGAGAATAGACTCCACAGGTTTGGTGCATTTAAGTTGGAGTGCAGGAAAAGAGAAAGATATAAATGGATACCGTGTGTTTCGATCAAATTTTATGGTCGATGAATTTAGCCAGATTACCAAAGTACATACCCAAGATACATTTTTTGTAGATTCTATCAATTTGTACAATTTAACACCAAAAATTTACTACAAAGTTGCTGCTATCGATCAGCGCTTTAATCAGTCTGAGTTAAGTGAGGCTTTACAGCTACAGAAACCAGATACTATTCCACCAGTGCCACCCATATTTTCAGATTATGAAATTATGGATGACGGCATTAAATTAAGTTGGGTACATAGTTTTTCTGTAGATACCAAATTTGAAAAACTCCTTCGAAAGTCGAAGGGGAGTGTCCTGTGTGATACCATTGCAAACTTTTCCATTGCCGATTCCATTCAAACCTACATAGATGAGAGTGCAAAAAAGGGAGTTGCTTACCTGTATTGTATCATTGCCGAAGATGCAGCGAAAAATCAATCGTCAGCTGAGAAATGGCTACAAGCAGAGATTGCTGATGATGGTTTCCGTCCAGAATTAAAGGAGGTAAAAGTAGAGGCAAATACATACGAAGGGCATATATTGTTGCAATGGAAAGCTGCCAACAAACAAATTGTACAGGTAAACATCTATAAAGCGGTAGAAGGCGAAAAGTTGAAATTCTATCGTTTGGTCCAAAATAAAACTCAGATTGAGGATACTCAAGTGCTTTTAAATACCCATTATCAGTATCGATTGCAAGCCATTTACAAAGATGGTGGAAAATCTCCTTTTACCGAAGTGTATAGTGTTCATTACTAGTTTGTTGTTGTTGTTGTTGTTGTTGTTGTTGAAAGCCACATTTTATTAACATCCTAAAAAACATTAATATGAAATTTAGATTTTTACTCTTTTTTATACTTGCTTTTTTATTTGGAATTTTTTCTGTAAAAGCGCAAGATTTGGTTTACAATGGGGAGGTGGAGATTGAGATAAGATTAAATAAAATATGTGGGAGATATATTCATGATAATGATAGTTGGGCAGAGTGTAGGTTAAGGTTTTGGAAAAATGATGTAAAGCAAGATTATGTATTCGCTAGTGGAATTAAGATTGATAAATCGTATTGGCAAGATTTTGATCATGATTATTTACCTGGGTATTGGCTTTATAAAAAGAAAGTTAAATTATCAGGTAAGACATTAGTAGATTATTATTCGGATTCAGATTATACTTTTAGTTTTAAAGGATGGGAACATGACGGAGGAAATAGTTCTGATAAACATGTACAGTATGGCGATTTTAGTGTGAAATCACTTTTGGAGGATAATAATTCACCGGGATGGCATACGAAAAAAATTGAAAGTGCTAAGGGGAGTGATGCACATTCATGTTGGATGATTGAAGTAGAATATTACATTACTCCACCCTCAATAGAAATTACAAGTCCTTCTGCAGATGAAACTAGCTTTGAGGAAGGTTCAGTAGTACCTTTAAAAGTAGATAAACCTGAAGGTGCTAACTTTGAGTATGAATGGTCGGTGCAAATTGATAATGCAACAACTCCTGATGCAACAGGGCAAAAGGTTGTTAGTTATATGTTTATTGATGCCTATGAAGGTACTTATGGTTCTTTTCCATGGGCTACAGCATTGGGACGAGAACTTACAGCAGAAGAGGAAGCAAATCCTAACCTTTATTCTAGTCTTACAAACGAAGAAATTAGAACTCTTACTAGATATTGTGAATTATTTGTAATTCACGAAGGATTTGATAGTCCTTTGTATCAATTTTATTATGTTAATTTGATAGATGAATACGAAGATATTCCTGTGTTTGTACCAGCCATTGACAGTAAAACAGGATCAAATATTACATCGGATGGAACTTGTGATTACCAATTGCCTGAATCAAATAAATTCCATCGGAATTTTAAGTTTAAAGTTCAAACGATAGTTCGTACTGATGACAAAGATCCTTTACGATGTATAGAGGAGGATAAAGTAATTATTGTGGATGTATTCCCTGGTTTTCCTAACATTATCGAACCTGTTACTACAAAAAAAGTTACATGTTTTGGTGGTGATAGCGGAGAACTTAGCTTTAAAGTAGATGGAGATTTAGGGAAGGGCGTTGATGAGTATAGAATTATTGTGATCAAAGATAAGGTTGGCCTTGTGAAAGGACCTTTCCACGTGAAATTTGATGATAGTGATGTCTTAGGAGATCCCAAAGAGTTGAAGATAGACAAGCTACAAGCTGGGAATTATAAGCTTATAGTCAATAATTCATTTTTAAATAGTACAATTGATACCACGGAGTTTTTTAATAAACACGATGGAGTTCAAGAGCGTATGCTAATAGGGCATGATACAATTAGTTTTACGATTGAGGAAAATAAAATTATTGAGCTTAAGAATAACGTTAATTTCATATCCAACGGCACTTGTGATCAATACGTGGTAGATTTAAATAGTGTTGAAACTCAAGGTGGTCTCGGTGGATACAAATATAGCCTTGATAATGTAAATATAGAAACTTCACCAAGATTGTTAGCGGGAAGCAGTGAGTTGCCAAATTATAGTGAAACAGCAGAAATTCCTTTGTATATAGAAGATGTTGCTGGCTGTAGAGGGCAAGGAACAGCAGTATTAAGCAGAGATGCAAAATTTAAGTTTTTTGTTGCGGATGAAAATCTTCCTGTAATTTCTTGTTTTGGGGGGACTACCAGCTTTGAAGTATCTGCACAGGGTGGGAGTGGAAGTTATCAATTCGATATGGATAATGAAATTTCTGCTGGTTCGGCTTCTTCAACAGAATCGCTGAGTTTTGAAGTGGACGCTAGGGAGCATACTTTTTATGCGAAAGAAAGTCATGGTTGTAGCTCTAGTGCCAAAAGAAAATTTATAGAAAATGATCCTGTTGAGATTTATGAATTTCAGCGAACAAGAAAAATTGCGGGTAATGACATTCATATTAGTTGTAATGGTTATGATGATGGTGAAGTGAAATTTAAAATACGTGGAGGAACACCGCCGTACACCTATACTCTATCTAAAGGATTATACTCACAAACAGATAATGTTGATAGTGCAGATACTGAAGTTGTAATTGGAAATTTAAGTGCTGGAAGTTATAGTTTGGTCATAGAAGATTCGAATGGATGCTCATTGGGTAGTGATAAAACTTTTGAGCTGAAAGAACCATCAGAAGTGCAAGTTACTCCTACTTATGCAGATTATTCAGGTTTTAATTACAAATGTTTTGGAGATGTTGAAACCATAGAACTAGAAGTGAGTGAAGGTATAGCTCCTTATTCATTAAAATATGGAAGTACAAATAAGGAGATAAATATTTCTGGTGGCACAACAGGTTTTGATGTGCAGGGAACAAAACCACAAATTGAGATATCAGATGCTTTGGGGTGTAAACCTAATTTTAAAGTTGAATTAAAAGAACCTGCTGTTTTAGGCCTGAATTTATTTCCTAATAATTATACATCTGGGGCTGGGGAGGTATATAACATTAAGCAATTTGGTGAAACCGATGAAATAAGAGTAAAAGCTTCAGGCGGTATTGCTCCTTATACTATAAAACTTTTAAAAGGTGATGTAGAAATTGATTCAAAGCAATCAGAGGATGGAGATTGCTTATTTACAGGTGTAAAAGCAGGAACATACAAGGTAAGTGTAACAGGAAAGCATCTGGGGTGTTCTGAAACAACTGTTATTACCTTAAAAGAGCCTGAGAAATTAGAATTGCCAATTACTTACCACAAAACCAATGGATTTGATATTGCATGCAAAGGTTTAAAGGGAGGAATTACAGTAGAACCTAATGGAGGAATTAGCCCTTATGCTTTAACGGTAAATGGTGTTGGAGTGTCACGTTCATTTACCAACTTGGGAAACCTGGAGAAGGATATTAATGAAATGCCTGCAGGGACTTATAATTTAATTCTACGAGATTCTTATAATGTTGAGCTCGCAAGCGAAGTTATTTTAATTGAGCCGGAAAAACTAAATCTAAATCTAAGCACAACAGTTTATCAGGGAGGTTTTCAAATAAAATGTTCAGATTTATTAGGATATGTTGATGTGACACCAGAAGGAGGAGCTGGCACAACTTACAATTTACTGCAAATGTGTGATGGTAAATCAAATGTTTCTAAGGAAAATACAGGAGTGACAAGATTCGATAATCTAGATGAAGGACATTATACATATATACTTACTGATATTAATGGCTGTACTATTGAAGAGTCAATTGAAATTAAGAAGCCGGAAGAGCTTAAGATAAATTTTGGAGCTGTTAGCATTCCTTCTTGTCATGAGTTGGATATGGGTGATGATTCGAATAAAGAGGATGGACAAATTCAATTAAGCATTAACGGAGGTGCCACTTTGGGGTATAACACCAATATTTACCAATTGGTTGTTGGTCAGCCCGATATTGGTTTGGGACAAATAGAAGGGAATTCTCCGGTATTTAACTCTCTGGAAACAGGGAATTATAAATTTGTTACAGTGGATGCAAATGGTTGTAGAGTAGAAGATTCCCAAAATCTTGGGCAGCCTGATTTATTACAAATTATTGAAGGTGATATGACCTTTGTGGAACCAACATGTTTTGACTACGATAATGGTTTTTGGGAAAGTGATATTTTAGGTGGAACAACTAGAGATGGACAATACTCTTATACCATAACTAAAGAAGCAGAGGTTAATGCTGGAAGAGTTGGAAGGGAATTTAATCAAAGCAATTTATCAGCTGGAAAGTATTTGGTAGAGATAGCAGATGACAATGGCTGCTATTTTAAAATGGAAAATGAATTGCGCCAGCCTAATTTTATTGTAAATCAATTATTTGTATTGGGAGTTGATATACTAAGTGAGGGCGGTGTTGCTAATTTTGATTGCTTTGGAAGTGAAGATGGCAGTGAAATAATAGTGAATGGTGGTACTGCAAATTATTCTGTTCAAATATGGAAAGAAGGATCTTTGTATCAAGAATTAAACGAAGTTGCTGCAGATGTAGGAGTTTCAGCGAAAAATTTGGGAGCTGGCAATTATAGTATTCTTACTACCGATTCAAGAGGTTGTCAGTCCAATAAAGTAGATTTTAAATTAAATCAACCTGAAGAAATAAAGTTTGATAGAGATGCGGCAAAATACGTTGATGATAAAACTGGCGAAGTTTTCGATTTTACCTGTTTCGGAGCTAGAGAAACAATTGGTGTGATGGTAGAAGGAGGTTTTGCACCTTACCAGATAATCTATAATGGAGAAACGAATGTAATATCTGAATCGGGAGGATATGTAGATTTTGAGGTAACGGGAACAGGGCCGGTTTTTGATATTGTGGATGCCAAAAATTGTCCAAAACAATACAAACCAATACTAAAAGAACCATTGGAATTGCAATTGGAGTTATCGAGCAATCTGTATGAATCAAACAAAGCAGAACAATATCAAATCAAATGTTTTGGAGCAACAGATAGTATATGGGCAAGAGCAACAGGAGGAATTACTCCTTACACTTTTGAATTGTTTGATGCAAGTAATACTAAAATGGTAACTAAGCATGCTAACGAAGAAGTGTTTTTTGAGGATTTGCCTGCTGGCATTTATAATGTTAAGGTTACAGGAGCATATAATACAGATTGTTTTGTTGAGAGTGCAATTACTTTAAAACAGCCCGATCCAATTCAATCCAATATAATTCTTTCAAATTTTGAAGGATTTGAAATTAGATGTAATGGCTTAACCGATAGTGTTAAAGTACAGGCTTTAGGAGGGATTTCTCCGTATAAGCTTAAATTGACGAATGTTTCTATAGTTCAGGAATTCGAAGATGTAAGTAATGAAATTCAAACATTTAAAAATATACCCGCGGGCAAATATCAACTCAGTATTACCGATAAGTTGGAAGCATGTGAGTATAAAAAGGAAATTGTATTAACAGAGCCAACTGCAATTGGTTTTGATATCGAAACATCGCACTATGAAGGAGATTTTGAAATTAGATGTTCGTACTTAAGAGACTCGGTAAAAATTACCCCATTAGGAGGTATTCCTATTACAAGCACCTCGGAATATACAATAGAACAAACTGATGAAAGAGGTGATAGACAGTTGGGAAATGTTGCAGCTGATGAAAATCTTGTGTTCAAAAATTTGGATGCAGGAATGTTTAGTTATACGGTATCTGATGTAAATAGATGCAAACTAAACAAGATAATTGAATTAAGAAAGCCCGATTCCTTAGAGATTACCGGAATTGACTTTACAATTCCAACCTGTCATGAGAAGGACATGGGTGATATTTCAAAGCGATCAGATGGCGAGATAAAAGTGCAAATACAGGGAGGAGTATCTTTTGGTGGTGGGTACTATGATTATTTACTTAATAAAATGCCACATTCTGAAACTACAGATAGACTGGATTCGATTAGAGGTATTACGAATGCAGTATTTAAATCACTTGAAACGGGAGAATATATCATTGAGGTAAGAGATGTTAATGCTTGTAGAGTAAAAATTGACGAACAACAATTACAACAAGCAGATTGGTTGCACATAGAGAAATTTAACCTTGTAATTCCGCAGTGTTATGAAGCGAAAGATGGATTTTTGGAGAGTGAAATTATAGGTGGTATAAGTGCTACAGGAAATTATTCTTATGTGCTGTCTAAAAATGGAGAAGCATTTAGAAATGGTTCTACAGGTATAGAGTGGAATCAGGATCAGTTGGGAAAAGGTAAGTATATAATTGAAATTACCGACGATCTGGGCTGCTATTTTAAGCAGGAAGAAGAAATGTTACAACCCGATGAAATGTCTATTGATTTTAATGTAATGGGGGTAACGGATTTTGGAAATAATGATGGAGCTGCACAGGTAATAGTAAGTGGAGGAAATGGTGGATATCGATATCAGTGGTACCATAAAGGAGAAAAATATCTTAACGGTGAACATGAAAGAATAGATGATTTATATGCAGGGGAGTATACAGTAGAGGTTTGGGATCAAAACAATTGTCCTTACGGCAATAATGACTTTGGAATTGCAAATGGATTAAAAAAGACAGTAAGCATAAAGGAGCCTGGCAGTAAACTAAGTATTGTTGCAAACCCTGTAATGACTAGCTACTATGGAGCCGAAGATGGGGGCTTGCAGGTTTCGGCAGTTGGAGGATGGCCTTATGCAGTGTGGCCGGGGTACGAATTTTCGTTGAATTATGGAGATTGGACAATTACCAATCAGTTTGAAAACTTAAAAGCAGGTTTATATCATGTTCGAGTAAGGGATTCAAAAGGTGTATTAGATTCAATAGAAGTGGAAGTTGAAGAGCCAGATGAAATTATTATACTACTGGAAAAGAGAGATTGTCTTTGTAATAAAGATAATAGTGGAGAAGTAACAGTTAGGGCTAATGGAGGTACTGCACCCTACACTTACGCTATAAATTATGCCATCGATTTTAACAGGTCGAATGAATTTACAGGATTAAAAGCAGGTAGTTATAGAATTTTTGTAAAAGATAAATTAGGTAATGTTCAAAGTAAATATGTAGATATTGAGGAGCCTGAAGCTTTAAATATTGAATTTATTGACTTGAAACATAGTACTTGTAATAGTAGTAATGGTTCTGTTCAGATTCAAATATTTGGTGGATCTCCTGACTATTATGTGGATTGGGGCGATTTTTATCCGAATGATAAATTACATCCTAATAATTTAAGAGCAAAAGAATATTTTATAGAAGTTACAGATGCTAATTCATGTACAAGCACAAAATCATTCTTGGTTGAGGAAATGAGTGGGCCGGAAATCAGTCTAAAGCAACTCAAGGAGGTAAGTTGTCATGAATCTAAAGATGGTGAAATTGTAATTGAAGTTAACAATGGAACTACTCCTTATGATATAGTTTGGAGAGGGTTGGATGATTCGTACTCAACGGTAGTAAATCAGCTTGGAAAAGGTTCGTACTCTGTTACGGTAAGTGATGCTAACAATTGTTTTGATGAAGCAGAGTATGAAATAACCGGTCCTGAAGAATTGGAGCTATATGTGAGTAGTCTGCAATCGCCAAACTGTGTTGGTATTAATGATGGTAGCATTTTAATGACAGCCATTGGGGGAAGTCCTGAATATATATACTCTTTAAACGAAGAATCAAATAAGCAAGGGTGGTTTAACAATTTAGGGGCAGGAGAAATGATGTTGCAGGTTACTGATGTGAACGGTTGTAAGAAAGAGTTGGAGGCTGAATTAACAGCTCCTGTACCAGTAACAATAGAATTGCCTAATGAATATTTCTTGTGTAAAAATCAAACTGAAATCGTAAGTTCTGGTATTGAAGGGGCAAATAGCTCTTGGTTTTACAATGATGTTCAATTTAGTAATGAAAAAGAAGTTGAGTTATATCAAGAGGGTAATTATCTGCTAAAGCTTACTACAGATAAGGGTTGTAAAGCAGAGCACGAATTTAATCTTTCGTATTTGGACTATGAGGTAGTCGCCGATTTTATTATTCCTGCAGAAGCTATTGTTGGGGATACTATTGTAGCTGTAGATATTTCATGGGAAATGCCTGATTCGGTTAGGTGGGTTTTTCCGAATGAGATGGAAGTTATTAAAAAGCAAGATGCTTCAATTTGGTTTCGTGTTTTGCAAGCTGGTAGTTATGATATTGGTATGTATGTTTTTAAAAATGAGTGTAGTGATTATGTTGAAAAAATAGTTAATGTAGCAAATATAAGTACTAAACGAAAAGCTGGTTTTATTCAACCAAAAGAAGCTTATGTAATGGAAGCTAAATTATATCCGAATCCTAATCGAGGTGATTTTCACTTAAACCTTGTTTTAAATAAAATGGAGGATGTAAATATACAAATATTTGATGTGCAACGAGCTATTAAAATTGATTCAAGAGCAGGTTTTAATAGTGCTATTTATCAATTTGATTTTAATGATAAATCACTGTTTAGAGCACACAAAACTTATGCTGTTGTAATTTTAGTTGGCAATGAAAAAAGAGTGCTTAAATTTCTGGTATTTTAAAAAATAAATCCAATTGGAAATGGAAAAAGGAAGGTTTAACCGAAGCTTAAGTGGGCTACGCAAGTTGTGTTTTTGTTCCACAAAAACGCTTGTGCCTTCCGGCAGGGACTTTTCATCTTAGATGAAAAGCTTGATTGTCCTAAGGACAAGAAATAAAGATTGTATTAAATTCACTGCATGTCATCAGAGTATAAAAGTAATTTAAAAGATATAGTCCTTAATACATGCGATCACAAAGTTGAATTCGGCCATGATTTTGTCAAAAGAGTTCGGCATAAAGGCGCCCAATCATTACAAAGAGTTTTTTTGAGATTTAATATTGTGAAGTTGAGCGAGCAAAAAGCTGTATCAGTTTAAAAAGAAAACTGATACAGCACTTTGCTTGTAGCAACACAAAACACATTGAAATGATTTTCCCTCCAAGCGCACATCCCATTTATTCCGCTTCCTTTTGCCGAAATCATGACCTTTAAGAAAAGGGATGTTTACGCATGTATGAAGGCCTTACAATATGTATGTAAGATTAAATTTTGGTGATGGAAACAAGAGTGGGGCATTTTTCTATTAGTTTAATTTCTTTAAGAAAGTACTAAGCAGGTTTATGTTTTGGTTTGTCCAAAATTCTTAAAAATATCCCGTTGTTCTCTTATTGGAAAATAGATTTTAAGTAAAAAGGTTGGTGGAATAAAGTGTGGCGAAACCTATTGTAAATGTTGTAACAGGATAAGAATACTACAATTTTTTTCTGAGCTTACTCATATCCTTGCCTACTTTCTCATTTACAACCTTAGAGTAAATTTGAGTGGTACGAATATTTTTGTGGCCAAGCATGGAACTAATGGATTCTATCGGAACACCATTTGCCAAAGTAACAGTAGTTGCAAAAGTATGTCTGGCTGTATGAAAAGTTAGGTTTTTATCAATTGAAGCCAGATCAGCCAATTCTTTTAAATAGGCATTTGTTTTTTGATTACTCAAGCTTGGAAAAATATTGTTTTCCATTTTCTTACCTGGAGCTAAGCTGTATTTTTTAATTAATTGTTCCGGAACAGGTAAAAGTGGAACATTAGAAGGTACTTTTGTCTTCTTTCTTTGCGTAATGATCCAATTGTTACCATCAATTCCTTTTCTGATATTTTCTGTAGTTAGATTGCTAACATCAATATAAGCCAGCCCTGTATAACATGAGAATAAGAAGATGTCTCTCACAAAATCCAAACGGTGGATTGATAATTTTAAGTTTTCAAGTTTTAAAAGTTCATCTTTGGTAAGATATTCTCTTTTAACTTCCACCAAGCTGGATTTATACTTTGCAAAAGGATCTTTGCTCAGCCATTCATTTTTAATGGCAAGAATGATGATCTTTTTAAAGTTTTTGATGTACTTGTATGTCGTATTGCTATTGCATTTGCGAACAGTCTTGAGGTAATGTTCCAGATCAATAATAAAGGCATATTTAATTAGATGCAAGGAAATGTCTTTACGATTGTATTGATGCTTCAAAAAGTTCTTAATGTGATCCAGACTTGTAACGTACCTTTGCAAAGTAGCAGGAGAGTATGAAATACCTACCAATTCTGAAATTTGCTTATTGTGATATTCAAAAACTTGTAAAAGTGTTTTTCTACCTTCATCCTTGCCAAGAAAGCGAGCCTTGAGTTTTTTTGCTGAAATATCTTCTCCATTTTTTACCATTGCCGTGTGATGATCGTAAATACCATTCTTAAGAGCATCTAGGAATTGATTGATTTGAACTCCACCTTTCTTTCTAGGAAATGCCTTGTTGAGCTTTCCATTCCAGCTTGTAGGATTGATATATCGTCCTGTAGCCATTTCAACACGTTGCTGATCAACTGATATACGCATATATATGGGAGCCTCGCCATGTTTATTGGTGCGGTTCTTACGTATTAAGAAGCTGATATTTAGGGTATAAAAGGTATTCATACCTGATTAATTTACAATTATCATTATCTGGATTTCATCAAAAAAACATAAATTGATGAATAATGTTTAGTACAATTTACGAAAAAACAAGCACTTTAAAAAATAAAATCTAGAAGTTTGTCTTCTTTAATGTGTTTTGATACAGTTTGTTATGAGGTGTTTGGTGAACAAGGTAGGAGTGTGAATTTGCTCACCGTAGAGTCCCCATTCCTAATAATATTATTTGAAATAGAATGAATATCCTAAAAACAAAAACAGCTGTAAATCAATGGATTTACAGCTGTTTGGTTCTAAAAGAACTCTAAGTTGCGGAGAGAGAGGGATTCGAACCCCCGGTACGTTGCCGCACAATGGTTTTCAAGACCACCGCATTCGACCACTCTGCCATCTCTCCAAAAAAATTGAGCGGGAAACGAGACTCAAACTCGCGACCCTCAGCTTGGAAGGCTGATGCTCTATCAACTGAGCTATTCCCGCATTGATGATTTAATATGATTGAACATTTTCAATCTAAATCGGAGTGGGGAGAGCAGGATTCGAACCTACGAAGACGAAGTCAGCGGAGTTACAGTCCGCCCCAGTTGGCCACTTTGGTATCTCCCCAAAAAAATATTTCAAAAAAAATTGAGCGGGAAACGAGACTCAAACTCGCGACCCTCAGCTTGGAAGGCTGATGCTCTATCAACTGAGCTATTCCCGCATTGATGATTTAATATGATTGAACGTTTTCAATCTAAATCGGAGTGGGGAGAGCAGGATTCGAACCTGCGAAGACGAAGTCAACGGAGTTACAGTCCGTCCCAGTTGGCCACTTTGGTATCTCCCCGATTGCAATAATTTAAAGAACTTTATTTCCGTATTGCGGTTGCAAATATAGGTGCTTTGGTAGAATATACAAGGGGTTCATGATATTTTTTTTAAAAAAAATGAACTTTTTTATGTAAGTGTTTGATTCTCTAGAGGATATTTTTGAATTTTTTTTTGATGTTTTTTATTTGACTCATAATTTGTGTCGTTATGGTCTGTAATAAATAGATAATGAGTGATTAAGGCTTGTTTTATGTTCTGCTGTATAGTACTCTTTTTTTTGTAAAAGACTGAGATAGAATGCTTGCAGTTTTAATGGACTACATTTTATTATATTAGCAAGAGAATAAATTAAAATTGGAAGAGACCTCAAGATTTATAAAAAAGTCTGCTTTTTTTTATCATTTTACTGTTGCGATAGAAAAGAAGGAATGGTTTCGAAGCAAATTGTGATGAATAGAAACAAGATTATTAAAGAAAATTACGATACCGATTATTGATCTGAGAAGTGTGTGTCGAAAATTGACTTACTATGGTATTATTGTTCTAGCCTCTTTTTGGAAAAAAGGGAATGGAATTTAGTAGGATTTCGTCAGTATTCTAAAAATATCTAGGATGAAAATACTGATGCAATAAAAACAAGTAGAAATGAAATAGAAGGGTGTAATTATGTATTTATTCAGATTAGACTTAAATTATCTTAGCAAATTTTAAACTAGATCTTATATGCCGTTAAAACTGCGAATACAGCATGTTTTTATAAGTTAATATTGCGCATGTAAAAATGCCCATCTTAGATTCGCGTTATATAAAGATGGCCTGTTAAAGTAAATTAAAATTGAGGAATATGTTATCATTTAACTCAAGGGGAATAGTTCGATAAGATGAGTTCAGACGATCTTTATAAATTCTTACAGTTAATTTATAGGCAAAAAAAAACGGAGATCAGTACGATCTCCGTTTCCTTAATTTAAAATGTCTTATTTTATCATTGCTTTAGCATGAGTAATGTATTTTTCAACATCACGAGCTTCAGCTGATTTGGAAAAATCTTTTTCAATTTTTTCGTAAGCAGTCAATGCTTTTTTATAATCTCCAGTCATTTCGTAAGCTAATCCAGCTTTTTGAAGATAAATAGGAGTTGTAAAATCATTTGCATTTAAAGAACTTGCATCCATATAGTTTGATGCAGCTTTTTTACTGTCTCCTAATTCCATATATGCATCACCTGTTGCAGCTTTTGCAAGAGCACTTAATATAAAATCGTCGGAGCTAAAAGAATTCAAGTGATCAATAGCATTTTGAAACTCACCCATTCTAAGGTAAGAGATTCCAGCATAATATTGCGATAAGTTACCTGCAGTAGTTGATCCAAACTCATCAACAATATCAATAAAACCAGGATAATTTTCATCACCATTTAAAGCTAACTTAAATGAATCTTGCTCGAAATATCTTTGAGCCTGGAACAATTGATTTTGAGCTTTTTCTTCAAGAGGAGTTTTATAGTATTTTTGATATGCAAAAATAGCTACAGCAACAACAATTACAGCTAAAGCAATACTTGTTAATTTTTTCTGATTTTTCTCTATATATTGTTCAGTCTTACTTAACGCTTCTTCTAAATTTTCAAAATTATCTTCAGTTACCTGATCGTTTTTATGCTTTGACATACTCAAATAATTAATAGGTTTATTTTTTCTAACGCAAATGTAATTTTTTTTAACAAATATAAAGCATGTTTTTAGTAAAAATTAACACATAATCTGAACTTAAATTATACACTTGGAAAGCAGGTTTCGAATTGATTTAATTTAGTAATTTTGCAGAGTCAACTAATTATTTTATGCATGCACCTGGAAAAGTTATCTCTTATTAATTATAAAAATATTCCTGAACTCGAAGTTTGTTTTTCTCCTAAAATTAACTGTTTTATTGGAAATAACGGGGTTGGGAAAACCAATTTACTCGATGCTGTTTACTATCTGAGTTTTTGTAAAAGTTACTTTTCATCAACCGATCAGTTGAATATAAGTCATGATGCACAGTTTATGGTTTTGGAAGGTAATTATAAGCGAAAAGAGCTTGAAGAGGTAATTTATTGTGGTGTAAAAAGGGGACAGAAGAAAAATTTTAAGCGCAATAAAAAAGAATATAAGAAATTATCCGAGCATATTGGCTTGTTGCCCATTGTTATGGTTTCTCCTGCCGATGGGAGGTTAATTACCGATGGAAGCGAGGAGAGACGCAAGTATATGGATAGCGTAATTTCGCAGTACGATAGAAAATATTTAGACGATTTAATTCGTTACAATCGGGTGATTCAACAAAGAAATAAATTACTGAAAGATTTTGCTTCAGGAACTAAATACGATGAAGATACCTTAAGTATATGGGATGAACAATTGGTGATTCTGGGATCGGAGATTTATAAAAAAAGAAAAGACTATCTGCATAAATTAATGCCGGTTTTTCAGGAGTATTACACGGTTATTTCGCAAGGTAACGAGAGTGTAAGTCTGGAATATAAATCTCAGCTTCATGAACACTCCATGCGTGATTTGCTGGTTAATGCACGCTGGAAAGATCAGGTTATGCAATATACTACTGTTGGCGTTCATAAAGATGATTTAATGCTGAATTTGGGTGAATATCCGATAAAGAAAATGGGATCGCAGGGACAGAAAAAATCATATTTAATAGCCTTAAAGTTGGCGCAATTTGAATTTATCAAGCAAATTGCGGGTTTTAATCCTATCTTGTTGCTCGATGATATATTTGATAAGCTTGACTCTAATCGGGTAGAGCAGATTGTTCGTCTGGTTTCGGAAGAAAGGTTTGGGCAAATTTTTATTTCAGATACCAATCGCGATCATCTCGATGAAATTCTTTCAGGTTCTGCCCTGGAGTATCAGCTGTTTGTGATTAATAATGGTAGCATCGTAAATTCGTAGATATGAGAAGAAGTAAAACTCAAAAAATAGATGCGCTTGTTCGTCAGGTGTTGAAAGAGAGTAATTTAGATGGTAAATTAAAGGAGTATGAGTTGGTGAATTCCTGGGAGAAAGTTATTGGTAAGACTGTTGCCAATGCAACTACCGACATTTATATTCGCAACCGAAAATTATTTGTGAAAGTACGTTCTTCGGTTATTCGCAATGAGTTAATGATGATTCGGGAAGGATTAATAAAGGCCCTGAACAGAGAAGTACAAGCCAATATTATCGATGATATTATTGTAAGGTAATACAAGTTTGATATTGTTGAAATACCGGTAAGGATAAATTTAAGTCAGCAGCCATCCTTATAAATATAGAGATAGCTGCTTACTATTGTCTGTTTATATGATTTCTGTTGCAGAGAAATAAAATGCACCTTCAATACAGGCATTCTCGTCGCTATCCGAACCGTGAACTGCATTTCTCGACATCGATTCTGCAAATTCTTTACGAATAGTACCTTTTTCTGCTTCGGCAGGATTTGTAGCTCCAATTAATTTTCGGAAATCTGCTACAGCATTTTCTTTTTCTAAAATAGCAGCAACAATTGGTCCCGAGCTCATAAAATCTGTTAAATCATTGTAAAAAGGGCGATCTTTATGAACTTCGTAGAATTGTTTTGCCTGTTCTTTTGTTATTTGTGTGTATTTCATGGCAGCAATTCGAAAACCTGCTTCGTTTATTTTTGCTAAAATTGCTCCAATATATCCCGATGCAACAGCATCTGGCTTAATCATGGTAAATGTTCTATCGTTTCTCATTATATAATATATGTATTCGTTTGTACTTTGTTATACAAAAATAATATTTCCATCTAGGGATGCAACTAATTTATAAGGAACTGTTGTATCTTTACGCCTTAAAATTTAGAATCACCTTACTCAATATAGAATGAATACTTTGTGTAACAGAATCGATAAAGAATTAATAAATGAAGCTGAGATTTTATTAAAAGAATCTAAGCAAATATCTATAATTCCTCACTCCGGACCCGATGGAGATGCCATTGGTTCGTCTTTGGCTTTGCTCCAATATTTAAAGAAGAAAGGGCAAGATGCTCAAATTATTAGTCCAAGTGCATATCCTTTGTTTTTAAGGTGGTTACCAGAAAATTCTGATGTTTGGATTTATACCAACATGAAGAAAAAAGCTGAGGAATATATAAATGCTTCAGATTTACTATTTATTGTGGATCACAATTCTTTTAAACGCTCGGGCGATTTGGAGAAAGTTCTTGAAAGGGCCAGTGTAAAAAAAATAATGATAGATCATCATCCCGAACCGGAACCCATTGTAGATTTAATGTTTTCGGATACAAAAATGTGTTCTACCTGCGAGTTGATGTATGAATTTATTGAGGCTTTGGGAGACGAAAATCTGATCGATGATAAAATTTCGGAGTGTCTTTATACAGGTATTATTACCGATACTGGAGGTTTAAGTTACAATTCGTCTCAGCCCAGAACTTATCAAATTGTTGGAAGTTTAATAGCTAATGGCATTGATAAAAGTAAAATTCATTCAAATATTTATGATAATTTCTCTCCTGATAGAATGAAATTATTGGGGCATTGTCTGGATCAGGGACTGGAAGTGTTGAATGAGTACAATACTGCTATTATAAAGCTTACAAAAGAGGATTTGTTAAAGTTTAATTATAAAGATGGCGATACCGAAGGATTTGTAAACTATCCTCTTTCTATTCAGGGAATGCAGATTTCTGTAATTTTTATTGAAAAAGAGGATATGGTGAAAATATCGTTCAGATCGAAAGGAAATGTGCCGATTAATTTAGTTGCAAGAGAACATTTTAGTGGCGGAGGTCATGTTAATGCAGCAGGAGGCAGATCTCTGGATAAATTGGAAGTGGCCATCGAAAACTTTAAGAAGGTAATACCAGATTTTTATAAGAGTCTGCAACAATAAATTGGAAATTTTAAAATAGCGCAGTTTTTTAATCTGCGCTATTTTTATGCTTTTATTTATCTCTGTGAATCAGGAATATTGTAGGTCTTTTATGAAGATCGGGAATTTTATTTTTCCAATTTTTAACCGGCATGGTTTTAATATATTCGGTTTCGAGGGTAATATCTGCAGCAATGCAAAGTTTAGTGGCCGGACTGCAATTTTTAAGTAAATCTTCCACCATTTTCATGTTTCGAAAAGGTGTTTCAATAAACATCTGAGTTTGTCCTTCATTTAAAGAGCGATTATCCAATTGCTTAATCTTTTTAGCTCTGTCGCCAGCCTGAATAGGTAAATAACCATTAAATGCAAAATTTTGTCCGTTAAATCCCGATGCCATTAAAGACAATAGAATGGACGAAGGACCAACCAAAGGAACTACCTGAATGTTTTGAGTATGAGCAATTTTTACAACATCAGCACCTGGATCTGCAACTCCGGGGCAACCTGCTTCTGATATAATTCCCATATCATGATCTTTTAGGGCGTTTAAATATCCCGAAATATCATCTGGTGAAGTGTGTTTGTTCAACTCATAAAAGCTAAGTTCGTCGATGTTAATTTCGCGATTGACTTTTTTAAGGTAACGCCTTGTTGTTCTTATGTTTTCAACAATAAAATGTTTGATATCCGGAATTAACTCTTGTATCGGATTTGGAATTACCTGATCGATTTCAGAATCGCCCAATGTGGTTGGGATTAAAAAAAGTTTACCTTTCATGATTGAATTATTTTCGGCAAATGTACAAAATAAGTTGATTGCATTTTCTTTTGTTTGCCAACTCAATGGTAAACAATTTACATTAATTGTATTTATTTGGAATCATTCTTAATATTTTTGAAAGACTGTAAAATTGTTTCATCTTTGCAGCAATTAAACAACTTCACAAATGAGTTATCTATTCCATAAAATTCTATTAAATAGAAATTTTATTTTAGTGTTGGCAGTCGTGCTAGGTTTACTAATTGGCGAACATGCTATTTTATTTAAAAGTTATACTTTTTATGTTTTGGCAGTAGTCATGACTTTTTCTACAACAGGAATATCTTCGAAAGCAATGTTTCCATTAAAGGAGATGATTAAGCCCATGATTGTAGGTTCCATATTAAATTATGTGGTTTTTGGAGCTGTAATTATTGCACTTTCGTACTGGTTAATGCCTACGCCAGAACTCTTTCTGGGATTTGTGGTAATTGCATCTACACCTCCAGGAGTTGCTGTTATTCCTTTTTCTCATATTCTGGGAGGTGATTTGAAATATGCAATTGTAGGAACTTTGGGCGCATTTTTGTCTTCACTGTTTTTTGCACCTCTAATTATTGGTTTGTTTTCCAATATTGATGGAGGCATTAATCCGTTAACTTTATTTATTGCCATGGTTCAATTGGTTCTGATTCCTTTGCTAATTTCAAGATTCTTACTTTGGAAACCCATAAAGCCTACAGTTGAAAAAGTAAGAGGGAGAATTGTTGATTGGGGATTTGCATTCATAATTTTTACGGCTGTAGGCTTAAATAGACAAGTATTTTTTTCTAATTTTGAAATACTATTGCTGGTTTCCCTTGTTTTGTTTTTAGGGATTTTCGGATTAGGTTGGATATTTACCCTGCTTAGTCGTAAGTTAGGAGTTAAAACTTCCATTGCAACAAGTCAGAATCTTTTGGTTACAATAAAAAGTTCTGGTTTTTCAGTGGTTACCGCATTAACTTTATTTGGAGAAGAGGCTGCAATTCCTTCGGCTGTATTAGCTGTTGTTGTATTGTCGTATTTACTCTACTTATCCTTCCGAAAAGAATTTAAGGATGCTAAAAAGTAATTCTTGCCAGCCGAAAAAAATCTGGATTTGAAAATGGTAAAATTAACTTTTTTGGGAACCGGCACTTCGCAAGGTGTTCCTATTATAGCTTGCAAGTGCCCTGTTTGCTTGTCTAAAAACTCAAAAGATAAGCGACTTCGAACTTCTGTACTAATACGTGTCGATGGACAAAATATAGTAATTGATAGTGGGCCTGATTTTCGTTATCAGATGCTTCGTGCAAAAGTTGATAATATTTCGGCCATTCTTTTTACCCACGAGCATAAGGATCATACAGCAGGCTTGGATGATATTCGTGCATTTAATTGGGTGAACAAAGAAGCGGTTAATATTTATGCCGAAAAGCGAGTGCAGGAATCGCTAAAGCAAGAGTTCTCTTATGTTTTTGCTGAATTTAAATATCCGGGAATACCGCAAATGAATTTAATTGATGTTAATGGTGATGCTTTTCATATTAATGGAACAACAATTCAGCCGGTTAGGGTGATGCATCTTAAGCTACCAGTGTATGCTTATCGGATCGGAAATTTGGCATACATTACCGATGCCAATTATATTTCGCCAGAGGAGAAAGATAAGTTGCGAGGCCTTAAGGTGTTGGTAGTTAATGCTCTTCGAAAAGAAAAGCACATATCGCATTATTCTCTTTCCGAAGCCTTGGCTTTGGTGGAAGAGTTGAAGCCTGAAAAAGCGTATCTAACTCATATTAGTCATCAAATGGGCTTTCACGATGAAGTGGAAGCAGAGCTACCCGAGAATGTGTTTCTGGCTTATGATGAATTGGAAATCGAAGTGGATTAGTTTTGTTCTGAGAATGTTCTAAAAGAAAAGTGCCATTATCTCGAAAGACAATGGCACTAGCAATCCTAATTGTAAACTAATCTAATCTAATCTATTTCGTTGGAATAATTTTATTGGGGATATCAATAATTTTATCATCGGCACCTAAGGCAAATTCACTGCGAGCCCATGTGTTTTCTTTCGACCAATCGCATTCAATTCGACCATCTCCTAAAACAATATTTCCCAACTTGTTTCGGAACCAAGAGGCTAGTTTTTTGTATTCTTTTTTGTAGGCTACGTTCGTTTGTTCACCCGCATCTACGCGGATATCGTAAAGGGCCATCTCGGCATCTTCGGGAGCACAGTTTAAAGCCCATTTCAGATTTACATTAATGGTTTTTGCTTTTGGTTTTGCATTGTTTTTGCGTACGCGCATCGAAAAGGCAAAATTCTTTGTTCGAATGTAGGCGCGATCGCCAATTACATGATTCATTTCTCCTAAAACATAATCGCGGGCTTTCTTTTCTCCATTTACCACTTTTGCCAAATCGTAGCCATCTAAATAGTTATATTCTTTTGTTTCAACATCAATTCCTGCAGCGGCATAAAAGGTCGGAGCAAAATCTACAAATTCAACATAGTCGTTGACAATTTTACCAGCAGGAAATTTCGATTTATCCGATGACGAAACAATTACTGTGGTGTGATTTGATTTATCGTAGGGTGCAAACTTGGCACTTATGCCTTGTTCTCCTAAATGCCATCCATGATCTCCGCAGGCTATAACAATTAAGTACTCTTGTTTATTTCTGGCGCAATAATCTTTGAAAATCTCAATTGATGCACCAACTAAAGAATCTCCAAATGCGCAGAAAGCGTAATAATCCCTTATTAATTGTTGCTTTTCTTCAATTGTCATCTCATCAACTTTCATTTTTTCATAAAGTCTTTTAAGTTGAGCAGGTAATTTGTCTAACTCACTTTTATCGAAATCAGGAATGTTATATATTTTGTGTTTAAATTTTTCTCGAAACGATTTTGGAGGTAAAATTGGGGAATGTGGAAAATGATGACCGAGGTTAATAAATTGAGGTTCCGAAGTTTTGGGTCCCTGTAAAGTTCTTCCATCTAATCCTTTGTAGGATTTGTTTTCATTATCAAAGTAATTGCGAAACTCTTCCGAAATTCTGCCATCAATGGTTTTGGGGCCTGGCATTGTACTTTCGCCGCCTAAAATCATTCTTGTGTTAAATCTGGTATAGGCTCTTAAAATTTCTTGATCCTGATCTATTTGTTCGTTTAAAGTAAGGTCCTCTTTTGATACTTTTCCTCCTTTTAAAAGGGTGTAATATGTTTTTTTACTACCATCAGGATAAAACCATATTTCCTGTTCTCCTTTTGCTCCTTTTTTGTGGGTTTTATTTTTGTAGAAATCTGTTAAACCTTTTCTTTGCAGGTTATTTTTTGTGTCTACCACATGATTGTAAAATCCAGGATCATTCCAGCTTAATCCAGGTCCCCATTGGAATATATAAGTGCCTAATTTTCCAATTCTGGCTGTATTATATCCATTGTCTCTTAAAATTTCGGGGACTACAGGATTGTAATGTGAGGCATTTGGATGATTTTGTTCAAATCCATAAATTCCAGAATGGTGTGGGTATTTACCCGTATGCATAGAGGCACGCGATGGAGCGCAAGCTGGTGAGTTACAATAAGCATTGGTGAAGAGTACACCTTCTTTTGCGAATGCATCAATAAAGGGAGATTCAACATATCCCAATGCACTTTTCTTTTGTCCCCGTGTGGCTTCATTAAAACAGGCTAAAGCATCGGCTCTCTGATCATCGGTAATAATCCAAAGAATGTTTGGTTTTTGCTTTTGTCCGAATGTTGCGAATGGCAATGCTATATAAAGCAATACAACTGCAATTTTTATTATCCTCATTATTGTATAGTTAGCAGATTATTTTTATATCTATTGTTTGAATAAACAATAGTATCAATTTAAAAGTGTATTGAAGGAGTTTTTATTCTTACTAAAACTATACATGTGTGATATTCGGCATTTACAAAGACTTTACATACATTTGTAGATATAAAAATAAAACGTTGTAATAGGTTATATATATGAACTTTAAGATACAGAATGACGCTTTTAAAGGGGGTGTTTTAATATTTCTACTACTTAATATGATTGGAATTGGAACTTTACAATCTCATGCAGTAGTTAATCAAATTAAGAGCGATCAATTACCTGAAGAAGTTATGGTCGATTCTTCGGTTTTTCGTCTAAATATGGCTTATGAAAATGGCATTGTTGAGCAAGATACCTTTAGTATAATTCGTTCATTATTATCTCTTATAAAAATTAAAAAAGAACAACTCGATTTTAGCGATGCATTTGATCATTCTGGAGAAGCTTTGTTTTTAGCTGAAGAATTAGGGGATTCTATTTTGCTTGCAAAAGCCTACGATAACTTTGGAATGCTAAATTACATTTTTAATCAGGAAGAGGAAACTAGAAAATACATTGAGAAATCACTTGTTTTAAATCGAGAATTGTATCATGATAAACAGATATCTTCTTCGGAGATGATTAGTTCTTACTATCACAAAATGCTATTGGATTTGCGCTACAAGAAGTTAGGTAGTGCAAGAGAATACTTAGATAGTTGTTATATGATATCGGATACCATAAATCAAACGCCATTAGCTAGAGCCATGCTTGATTCAAAAAAAGCAACTTTTTTGTATCGAAACAATCAGTTTGATAAGGCCACAAATTTGATGCTTTCGATTATTGATATTTTGGAAAATAATAAAGAGAATACGGTTGAAAATAAAAAGTTTTTGGTTAGTGTTTATTCGAAAATTAGCGAAGAGTATCGAAAAGAAAACAAGATTGAACTGGCTTTGCTTTACCTTAATAAAGCTACTAAAACTCAAAAGATATATGGTAAAAATACCATACAAAAGGCTTACTTATTAGAGCGTTTATCTTTGTTGCAGGCGAACAAAGGTGAGTTCGAAAAAGCCTATAAGAATATTAGAAAATCGAAAAATATTAATGAAACTTTTTTTAGTGCCAAAAGGAAAAGAAATAGTGGCTTTTTACAAGTTAAAAACCGTTATCAGGAAGAATTATTAAATAAGGATATTGAATTAAATCGGATTAATTTAGAGTTGGCTGAGAAAGTGAAAGCTTTTTTAATATTTCGAATTATTATAATTGCACTTGTTCTTATTCTGATTATTCTTGGCCTAGTGGTTAGAAATAAAAAGCAACAAAAAAAGTATCAAAAGGATCAGCAAGTAAATCTGCAGAAGCAAAAAGAATCGAAGGAATTGCTCGAAATTAAGAATAAAGAATTAACGGCATCAACCTTAAAATTAATCGAAAAAGAGGAGATTATTAAGACTTTGGTTGATCAAATGAACGCATCGAAAGAGCAGGTGATGACGGATGCTCTGATGACTTCAATAAACAAGAGTTCTAATAGTTTGTGGGACGATTTTAACAATAGGTTTATGTCGGTAAACGAAGATTTTTACGAACGATTGCGTTTGGCAGTACCCGATCTTAGCCCTACAGATTTAAAGGTTTGTGCTTTAATTAAATTAAATTTCACGGGTAAAGAAATGGCTCATTTATTGGGTATTTCGGTAAATAGTGTACACATGGCTCGTCATCGCTTACGTAAGAAAATGGATTTAGAAAGAAATACCAATTTGAGTAATTTTATTGCTTCTATTTAAATCTATCTGCTTTAAGTTTTTAAGCTAATATACATACAAAAAAAAGTGCTGTTCATACTATGAACAGCACTTTTTTTTAAATTGGTTGTGTTAATCAACATGAGCTTCAACATCACCACCAATTGCATTTTCGGTATAACCTTCTAAAGTTATTTTGTATGAATGTGCATAGTCTGATGGTAAAACTTTAGGAGCTTTAATGATAAGGCCTTTTTCGTTTCTTTCCCACTCAATTTTTTCATTGCTTCCTAATAATTCGATTTTTTCAATTTTGGAATTTAGTACGCCAATTTGAGTACTTAAGGTTTTAATAATAGTTTCACCTTCAGGCTTGTCCATTACTATCGCATAAAACTCTTTATCCGATTTTTTAGTGAATCGAATATCTGTATTGGTATAGGCAATTTTTAGTTTTTCAACTTTATGCCCACCTTCTGGTAAACGCGTAGGGCCTTCTCCAAAAACAGTCCAAACACGTGTTCCGTAAATAGCATCGCCATTTACTTTTAACCATTTTCCCATTTCAGTTAATAGGTTTACCATTACTTCAGGAATAGTTCCATCAGGGTTTGGTGGAACATTTAGTAACATACAACCATTTTTTGCTACGATATCAACCAAGATATCAACCAATTGGTTGGGTGTTTTAAATTTAGCACCTGGACGGTAAAACCATGCTCCTGGAGAAGTGTCGGTTAACCACATTTGTTCTACAGGTTGGTTAGGTCTTCCTCGTTCATAATCTTTAATGGCTGTACTTGCTGGGAAAGTACTTTCTTTGTAACAAACAGCAACATCTTTGTTCCATTCCAATCCTTTATTGTGGTAGTAGGCAAGAAACTTCTCGCGACATTCTTCAGTCATATTTTCTAACCACCAATCAAACCAGATTAAGTCAGGTTGATATACATCAATATATTCTTTTAGTTTTGCCCACCATTCTTTGTAAAAACGGGCATCAGGAGTTTCCGAATCTAAGGCATGAGGATTGGTGTATAAATCGTAATCTTCTGGGCTTACTCCACCATAAGCATGAGCTGGAGCGTAATATTTCCAGGTAAATGCATGATGAAAAGAAGCCATAAATTTCATTCCTTTAGCTTCAATTGCTTTTTTTAATTCTGCCGATGGATCAATTCCACCATAATTCATAGAATTCCAGCGTGTAGATTTTGCATCCCACATGGCAAAGTTATCGTGGTGCATGGCAACTGGACCAGCAAATTTTGCACCTGAAAGAGCAAATAAATCAGCCCATTTTTTAGCGTCGAAACCAGATGGGTCAAATTTTTCGATTAGTTCCTTATAACCAAATTCAGCAGGATCTCCGAAGTGTTCAGAATGATGAATAAAGTTACTGGTAGGTTTCCCATTTTTTGTAGGAACTTTTACTCCATCTTCGTACATTTTCATTCCATGCCATCCAGCATAGAAAGTATTAGGATCGGTTCCTACAAATGCATTTGATACAGGTCCCCAATGGGCATAAATACCAAATTTAGCATCTTGAAACCATTCCGGCACTTGTTCTATTTTTTCTAAAGATTCCCAGTTTGGTTTAAATTTTTCTTTCTTTTTTGCATTCGCGAACCCAATGGTGTTTACTGCTATTAGCAGGAAGGCAAATGCTCGCAAGTAATTAATTCTCATGATTTAAAAATTTGCTATCAAGACTAAGTAAGATGCACATGCGAACTGATTTAGAATCATTGTTTTTATGCGACATATTCTTTTTGTCATGATAGTAGTATGTAATTATTTATTTTCTTTGTTTTTATTCAGTTTTCTTAGTGTTTAAATGCAGTTTATTAGTCATTATCTAATTATTATTGTTCCTGCAAGAACAGCTGGCTTTTGTTCTTTTTGATTAATTGTTACTTTTATTTTTACAGCACTTTCTCTTTCTGCAAATTTCTTGGCTTTTAGAATAAGTGTTGTTTTTTCAAATGGTTTTAATGGTTTGATATTTCCTTGTTTGATTAGAATCCAATTTCCTTTTTCTAAATATTCAATTTTTACATTTGATACAGTAGAAGTGATTTGTCCAAAATTTTGTACTTCCAGTTTAATTTTTAATTCGCGTCCGTTTAAAGCGAGAATTGGAAATTTGCACGAAAGTGCCTGTTCGTTGTAATTGATACCTGGCAGACGAGCATATCCGTATAGGAGTTTTCCTTTTTTTGTTTTTCCCAATAATTTAGCTACAAAATTGTCATTTGTCAGTCCGTTTTCAGCAGTATTAAACTCGATTATCAGATCATTACCTGATTTTTCTGTTTTCAATACCTTCGAACCTCCACCGAAGTTTATTTTTTCGGAGCCACCAAAGCGCAGAGATTTAATATTGATATCCTTATGTGGATTAAAACCTTTTTCTGCTTTAATTTTAATGCGAATGGTTTTGGTCGAGGAATCGATTTTTTCTTTATTAAGAATAGTAATTAAACGGCCAACAGTTAATGGAATACTAATATTCTTGGAGCTGTGACGATCGCTTCCTTTGTCTTGTTTTTTAATGGTGTCTGCGACAGCAAAATTGGCTTGAATGGCTCGTCCGTATTCATCTTGTAAAACTTTAATTCGTTCGAATTTGTACCAATTAACTAAGGTTCCATCTTCGTATGTTGCAATTCCTGGCTGATAAGCTTCTCCTGGTTCTACTTTCCAATTGATACCGTTTTTCGATCGCAAGTAGTAAGCAATTCGTCCCAGCCAATCGTTAACAATCATATGGTATTGAATGTTGGTGCGCCAAACTACAGGATCCTCATATCTGCCTTCGTAAGGAGGATAAACACTTTTTTCGCTTACCTCATAGAAAGGAGGGAGCCCATTTTCACTGAACCAAATGCCACCACCTCGGCAAACCATTAGGTACGAACCATCTTCGCGTTGTGCAAATGTATGATTGGTCATGTGATCGAATACAGGTCTGTTGCGTTGGTCATATTCAAAGTTTGCATATTTCCACGGTCCATTTAAGCTCTTTGAAATGTAGTATCCGTTATTTACATAGATAACATATCGGCCATCTTTTATTTGATATATTTCTGGGTTGTGTCCTTTTCCAATGGTTTCGATATATTTAAAAGGTCCTAAAGAATTATCGGCAATGGCATGAACAACTTCGGAACGAGGCCATTCCATGTGTCCTTTTTCTGAATCTTCTCTCCATCTACACAAAAATTGATGGTATTTGCCATCGGATCCAAGCACAATGTTTCCACCCCAATACGACCATTCTTTATCTTCAATGCCATTGTCAACATAGCGAGGCTTAACACCTTTTGCCCCCCAGGTATCATTTGTTAATTTTCCTATTGTTGGAATTGGTAAAAATCGATCCATGAACATTCCGC
Organism: Marinifilum sp. RC60d5; assembly: GCF_052400665.1. NCBI lineage: Bacteria > Pseudomonadati > Bacteroidota > Bacteroidia > Marinilabiliales > Marinifilaceae > Marinifilum > Marinifilum sp. RC60d5. Next base: position 54,752 of record NZ_JBQTGK010000013.1, on the reverse strand, counting down.
CTTCAACTAATCCGTCCCATTCTTTAGGACGCTCTCTTTCTACGTCTTGAGCATTTGAGATGCTAGCCGCAAAAAATCCTAGAATTGAAAGTAGTAATAGACGAATTTTCATGAGTTAATTAGTATTAGTTGTTCCAGTTCTCTTGAATTATTTTTTCAAGTTTAGGATAATTTTTATCTGTTTCATTCAGTGCCTCACGTTTTTCAATCAATTGTTTTTTTAATTTTTCAATTATCTCATTGTATTGTGGATCGTTGTATCTGTTGTGCAATTCTTGAGGATCGTTTTTTAGATCGTAAAACTCAAAAGTATGTGGTGTTTCTCGATCGATTCCATTGTATTGTGTTGCCCAATAGTGACCTTTGAAATCTTCTTTTGGCATGTAATGAGCTCCGTAAAAGAACATCAATTTGTATTCTTTGGTTCTGATGCCGAAATGAGCAGGAACGTAATGATGAATGATATGCATCCAATAGCGATAGTAAGTTGCTTCGCGCCAGTTTTCTTCTGCTTTTCCTTTTAAAGTGTTGATGAAACTATGTCCTTGCATGTATTCTGGAGTTTTACCACCAGCAAGTTCAATCATAGTAGGAGCGTAGTCGGTGTTGTTGATCAATAGATCAGAAACCTGTTCTTTTTCAATCATCTTTGGATAATGTACAATGAAAGGCATGCGCATTGCTTCTTCGTACATCCATCGTTTATCGATTAAATCATGTTCTCCGAGCATCATTCCTTGGTCGCCAGTATAAATGATGATGGTGTTTTCCCACAGTCCTTCTTTTTTTAGGTAATCGAATAACCGTCCTAAATTATCATCCACACCTTTTACACATCGTAAATAATCTTTTAGGTATTTCTGATAAGCCAAGTGAGTTCCTAATTTTGGATCAATTGAATCTCCATACCAACGATTGGTATAATTGGTTGGTTTTTTGTGATTTTGTTGATGTCTTGGAGAAATTGAAGTTCCTATGTAATGGATCAGACTATCATTTTTTCCTTTTGTTGCTTCCGATCCCCAAAATGGTTGGTTATACAAACTTGCAGGTTCTGGTATTTCAACATCTTTTAAATAGTTATCGTAACGAGGCGCATTCTCAAACATATCATGAGGAGCCTTGTAATGATGCATTAAAAAGAAGGGTTTTGACTCGTCTCTATTTTTTAGATAATTAATTGTTACATCAGTTATTACATCCGACGAATGACCTTTTGATGTTACGATATTATTTGGCCAATCTCCTTTTCCTTTTTCGAGGAATTTCGTATTGAAATATTTTCCCTGACCCGGAAGAACTTTGTAATAATCGAAGTTAACAGGTTCGGTATGTAGGTGCCATTTGCCAATCATGGCAGTTGAATAGCCAAGTTTTTTTAATTCTTTAGGTAAGTATTGTTTGTCGGTATCTAGAGGATTATCTAGATCTAAAACACCATTAGTTTGAGAATATTGACCTGATATGATACAAGCTCTACTAGGAGTACAAATTGAATTGGTGCAAAACGCGTTCTCAAATCGGATTCCTTCTGATGCTAATTTGTCGATATTTGGTGTTGGATTTAAGCTACTTAGTAAACCACCATAAGCACCAATTGCCTGAGCAGTATGATCATCAGACATGATAAACAAGATGTTTGGTTGCTTCTTTTTAGCAAAGGAAATGCTACACAGTGCTATAAAACAGATGGTTATGAGATATTTTTTGGTAAGCATGGTAATTTTTTTTTTGATCTATTTATCAGATGTTGTATCAACATTTAATTATTTTGTTTCAATAACAATTTGAGCACTTTTTAGCTTTTTTGATTTTGCTGTTAAAGTGATTTTACCAGTTGTTTTTGAGGCTTTAACAATTGCCAAGCACATGCCACTGAAAGCTTTTCTATGCTTTGCTTGAAAAGATTCCAGACTAATTTGGTTTCCATTATCCACAGCAATTAATTCGCCTGCACCTTTTACTGAGAAGTTCACTAAATTATCGGCCATTGGACATAGGTTTCCGTTTTTATCTTCGATACGAACCGTAACATAAGCCAAATCTCTACCATCGGCGTCAATTGCACTGCGATCAACTGAAAGGTTTACTTTTGCTGGCTTACCAGCGGTTGAAATTTGTTCACTTAGAATTTCTTTACCATCCTTATAGCCAATTACCTTAATCGTTCCTGCTTTGTAAGGAACATTCCACGATAAACGATATTTAGATTGAAATGAATCTCCTTCGTAACGAATGAATTTTACGATCAGCTCAGTTAAGTCTTTTCCTTTTACTTTTCTCCCCATCGATTTTCCATTCACGAAAAGCTCAGCTTCGTCGCAGTTGGTATAGCAGTAAACAGGAATCATATCGCCCTCCATTCCTTTCCAATTCCAGTGAGGAAGCAGGTGAATCATTGGTTTAGTAGTCCAGTGACTTTGGTATAGAAAAAAGCGATCTTTAGGGAAGCCACACAAGTCAACAGCTCCAAAATAAGAACTATGCGATGGCCAATCTCCATTCCAATAGCCATTGGTCGAATTATCTTTTCCACCGTAAGGAGTTGGTTCTCCTAAGTAATCGAAGCCAGTCCAAATAAATTCTCCCATACTGTAAGGATTTTGTTCTTGGTAATGGAATTCAACATCTGGAGGATATGCCCATGGAGGTCCAATTAAATCGTAACTGGTAACATGAGTAGATTCATGAGTTTTGTATTTCTCAATTGGCAAATGGTAAACACCACGGCTACTTGTACAGCTGGAAGTTTCTGAACCGTAAATAGGCAATTCAGGATAAGTCTCTCGAATTTCACTGTATTTAGTAGGTTTGTAGTTGACTCCTGCAATATCAGTTTGTTGTGCAAAATTGAATTTGTAAGGATTAGAGTAGTTGTTCATTCCAACTGTTGTTGGACGAGTTGGGTCTACTTCTTTAACGTAGTCGTTTAGCATTTTTGCTACTCTCCAACCATTCTTCTTATCTCCTTGCTCCAAAATCTCGTTTCCTGTACTCCACATGATAACAGATGGATGATTCCGATCTCTTCGAACCATATCCTTGATATCGCGTTCTGCCCATTTTTCAAAGAATACGTTATAGCCATTTGGAACTTTTGCTTTTTTCCAAACATCGAAAGCTTCATCCAATACGACTAATCCAAGCTCATCACACAATTCAAGAAATACGCGCGATGGGGGATTGTGACTTGTACGAATTGCATTCACACCCATGTCTTTCATGATTTGCAACTTTCGTTGATCAGCTCTGCGATAGATAGCAGAACCTAATGCTCCATTGTCATGATGTAAACAAACGCCATTGAAACGAATTTTCTTGTTGTTCAAGAAAAAGCCATCCTTTGTGAAAGCAATTGATCGCAAACCAATACGAGAATTATAGGTGTCTACCACTTTTCCATTTTGTACAATTGTGGTAACCGCTTTATACAGATTTGGATTTTCAATATCCCAGCGTTGTGGCTTATCTATTTTGCAAAATAAGGCTGAAATTGCTGAGGAATTGGCAGGTACTTCAATTTTTTCGTTTACAGAGGCTACCGATTTTCCATCAGGCGAAAAATATTCGTGATTTACGGTAATATGTGCTCTTTTATCGCTTTTATTTACAACAGTAGTTTCATTTTGAACAACTGCAATTTTTTCAGTTACTGTAGGAGTTGTAATGTAAGTTCCCCATTGTGCAACATGAACAGGTTCGTCAATTTTTAGCCATACCGAGCGATATAGACCTGCACCAGGATACCATCTTGAAGATAAATCTTGTGGTCTTAAACGAACAGCAATTACATTATCGGTACCATCGTATTTTAATTCTTTACTGATGTCAAATTCAAAACCGATGTAGCCATAGGGTCTATTTCCAACAAACTTTCCATTTACCCATACATGAGCATCGTACATTGCACCTTCAAATTCGATGCGAACAACTTTTCCTTTTGCTGTTTTTGGTGTTTTGAATTGTTTACGATACCATCCAGTTCCGTGGAAAGGAAGACCACCACAACGAGCATTGTATTTTTCGTTGAATGGGCCTTCAATTGCCCAGTCGTGAGGTAGATCTAAACTTCTCCAACTGGAGTCATTAAAACTTGGCATTTCAGCACCTTCGGCTTCTTCGTTAAAGAAGCGCCATGATTCGTTGAAATTCAAGTTCTGTGCTTGAGTAGATTGATATCCGCTTGTAATAAGAACAAAGAAAAAAAGAATACCAAATATGCGTTTTGTTATATTCATAGACTATTGTTTTTGCTTTTGTCAAAGATCTAGAAAATAGGGAGTAATAACGGAGAATAATTTCTGCTAATAAGGGGTGTTTTTTATTTAGGGGGAGGTAAAATCATTTGTTAGTAGGTTGTATATTGAAAGGGGAAAAGATGATGTTTGTGTTGGATACTGAAAGATAAGTAGTTATGGTGTTTGTCTGGGCTTTTGTTATGGTATAACAAATTGCGTCTATTTATGAGTATTTTTACGTTGAAAAAGATGAGAATATAATTTTATAGGCATGTGTTTGTGTAATTTATTCGTTAGAATTTTGGGCGATTTTTTCACTAAAAAAAAGACAGCTAATCCAATTGATTAACTGTCTTCTGTAAAATGTATTTTTTCTTCTGAAATTGATTTGTTATGTATAAGTTACAAATGGTTTCCTGTGAAAGGTTTATTGTCTCTTGTATCGTTGTATTTCTTGAACAGGTATTCTACTTTATTTTGGTATTTTTTATCGTTTACCAAATTGTATCTTTCATCTTCTCTAATATTGTTCTTAAGATCAAACAGAGCAACTGCGGTTCTTGTTTTGTCCGTTTTATCTTTTCGATCAAATTGTATGATCAATTTCCAACCTTCGTCGATGATAATAACTTCTTTATGAGAACCACCTTGTACCATCAGGTATGGATGAGTTTTAGCGCCTTTTTTATTTTTTAGAACAGGCAATAGGTTGTACGAATCTTGTGCAACTTCTTCGCTGATTTTTTGATTTGTAATAGCAGCCAAGGTTGCCATAATATCAAGACCTAAAATGGGTTGTTCTGAACTTTGGTTTGGCTTAATTTCTTCAGGCCATGAAACAATGAAAGGTACACGATGACCTCCTTCGTATGGATCATTTTTGCATCCTCGGTAAATATCACTTGGCTCATGATGAGAATTCCAAGTGTCTCCATCTGTGTGTAAGCCACCATTATCAGAAGTGAAAATTAAAACCGTATTTTCATAAATACCTTGTTCTTTTAAGGTCTCAACAATCATTCCTACTTGAACATCTAGCTCTTTAATCATATCCATATGTCTGGATGGAGTTGTGCCCGCTATTTTTATTCCATTTAACTCTTTGGGAGCAGAATGTGGAGAATGAACAGCTTGAGAACAATAGTACATAAAGAAAGGTTCTTTTTTATTGGCATTTTGCTTAATGTAGTTCACGGCTTTGTTTGCCAATAACGGACCAATTTTTCTGGGTTCCCAGTTTGAGTCTCCTAATCCTTCTTTTTTATCCAATTTAAGATCTAAAGAAGCCATGTATTCATTATCAATTACTGCAATAGTAGATTCCTTTGTTAATGGATACCATTTGTCGTTTTCGTAAGCCGCATAAGGAACGTTTTGAATTCCAGATGGTAAATTAAAGCTGTAATCGAATCCGTTTTGATTGGGACCACTAGCAACAATTCTACTGATGTCTACTTCATCTTCAATCTTCTTTTTCTTATTGGGAATATATTCCTTATTCTGATTATCTTTTCTGTTGAAAGTAGTTCCTATATGCCATTTGCCAAAGAAAGCAGTATGGTAATTAACTTGCTTCATTAAGCGTCCTAAAGTCAATTGGTCTGCTCTGATTACAGATTTTGAATAACCACCCCAAACACCCCAAGGAAGTTTACTTCTGTAGCAACTATTTCCAGTCATGATCGCATAACGAGAGGTTGCACATAAGGCTGCAGGCGCATGAGCATTCAGAAATTTCATGCCTGTATTTGCCAATTTATCAATATTTGGCGTTTCTAAAATCACTTGGTTGGTGTGCATGCGACGATAGTTGGAAATGTCACCAACACCAAGGTCATCGGCTAAAATAACAATAACATTAGGGCGCTTGTCTGCAAAACTACTACTCCAAGCAAAAATGGAAAGTAGGGAGACGAAAAATATCTTTTTAAGCATAACTTATTTCTTTAGTATCAGTAATGATTTGGTGTTGATTATTTTGAGTTTTTATTCTACAATCACGCTTTTAATTATCCATTCTGCATTCGTTTTGTTGGGGACAGGTTGAATAGCCAATTGGTGAAGGTGTTTTTTGCGTGTTTTAAATTGTGATAAAGGGATGATTATTTCCTGCCATTCGTTATTTGTTTTAACATCGGCAATAACCCATTCTTCTTTGTCCCAATCTACCTTTTTTGGTGCAACGCGAGTAAAACGTGTTGGGTCATTGTATCCGTTTAATGCCAATTTTATAGAATTGCTACCCGATACATTTTTAATAACAATTTTTACTTGTTTGCATAAATAAATCGGAGTGTGAATAAATGGAGTTGATGCAACAATGGCATCTTTGCATTCTGATGTACCGTAAATACAAGCTGATTTTTCATCTCTATTTAGATTGGTTCCCTTTTCACTTCTCCAGCCTTGAGTAGTATATTCAAAATTGTAGATGCGCCCAGGGAGTGGGTATTCAAAGTTATTTTCTGGAATGTAAACTGTACTGTCTTTGTTAAAATACAATGGTCTAATTTGTACGCCACGGTAAAAGGCATTGGTCTCGTGATTTTCCTGAATGCTGTACCATTGGCCTTTCCATTCAAACGCACTTCCATGACCGCCATCTATATAGTCGCCTTTAAAGGTGTAAGGACCTTTTAAATTTTTTGACATAGAATACTTATAGCCCCAAAATAGATAATACCAATCGCCACGTTTAAAAATTGCTGGTTTATCTCCGGTTGGTTTTCTTGTGCCATCGTCATTCTGTACCAAAAGTTTTTGTGGTTCATCTGCCAGAGAAATCATATCATTGCCCAATCTTGCAATGTAATATTGTCCTGCGCCAAAAATAATATAGTGCACTCCGTTTTCTTCAAAAACCTCAGGGTCATAAGAATTGCTAGGTGTAAGGCCTTTTGGCAAAAGAGGTTTTCCTAAAGCATCTTTCCAAGGCCCGTTTATTGTTGGAGCTATCATTACTCCTGTATTGAAATTACGGTTCGAAAAGTACCAGTAATAGTTACCGTCTTTGGTCGCAAGATCTCCTGCCCAGCAATTGTCTTGATCGCCAATGTAAGTATCGGTTGGCAGAATATTTAATTTGTGCTTCCATTCTGTTAGGTTAGAGGAAGCCCAAAGTTCCCAGCGATTCATATGACAAAAATCAACAATATTCCAATCTCGATCGTGCCCACACATTGCATATATTGTATCGCCAATAATTATAACATGTGGATCGGCAAGGCCTCGATCGGGAGCAATAGAATTTACAGATACCGCATGGGGATTGTACCCCGGAATCTTATTTTTCACTGCTTTTTCTTTTGAGGTACAAGAGCAAAAGATCATAATTGATAAGCTCAAGCCTATTAAAGAATTTTTCATATTTAATTGATTTTTTAGAGTGCTTTGTAATGTGCTACAACTTTTTAATATAAACATAGAATGCTGAGAATTCAACATCCTTACTAGTTGTAAATGAAGCTTCTAGGTGTTGGCGACCTTCTGAAAGGTATGCTTTGAAATTGACTTCTTTTTTAGACAGATCAACAGGTTTTTCTTGGTGAATTGCTTCGATATTTAGTGTTGCTTTTTTTAGATCGATAAAAATCCCTGCAGGATTAACATTATTCCATTTCGTTTGAGTACCGTGTTGAGGAGTTGTATCTCCTAAAGCAAGACCAGATTCGCGAGGCCATCTTGAAATTGAAATTTCATATTCTCCCTCTTCTTGCACATCAATCATCCAATACCCTTTGGCTAAAGCTGGTTTTTTTCCATAAAAAGGATCGCGAACATACGATTGATTCCAAGCATTTGCAGTGAAGGTGTGTAAATCGTGAACAGTAATTGTAGATTCATCATTTTGAGTAGATCCAATTTTATAAGCTTCGTAGTGCCCAAAATCACGAGAAGTGTATTTCCACCATTTTTCGTAAGCATCTCTCATTTCTTCAACTTTATCAGGATGTTGAGAAGCAATATCTTTAGCTTGTCCAGGATCATTTTTGATGTTGTACAATTCCTTGCCATCGATTAAACGCCACTCGTCATCCATTACAGAGCACATTCTCCATTTTTCGGGTTGTTGAATGCGGTTGTTATCTACCACACAGTAACGATGAGGTAATTTGTTCACTTGTTTTGTTAGTACAGGAGCTAAGTCAATTCCATCATGAGCAGGACCATCCACTTTTCCTAAATTACATAGATCCATAAGAGTTGGCAGAATATCGAAATTCATGCATAGTTGGTCAATTTCTCGACCTCCAGTTAGCTTACCATCTTTCCAACGAATAAAGAAAGGAGTTCGGTGACCACCTTCGTATTGTGATCCTTTATGACCTCTCATTCCAGCGTTGAAACCTTTTTCGTTACCTAGTTTTCCTGAATGGCCAGCCGCAGTTCCATTATCAGTTGTGAAGATTAGAATGGTATTGTCTTTCAAACCAAGCTCTTCTAGTTTTTTATCAAGGATTCCCATATTGTCATCAATATTGGTAATCATACCATAAAAAGCCTTTTGTCTATCGGTGATTGAAGTTTCATCTTTATAGATATCGTAGTACTTTTTTTCTACATTGTAAGGGCCGTGTGGGGCATTTGTAGAAAGGTATACAAAGAATGGTTCATCTTTTTTACGTTCGATAAAATCCATTGCTTCCGCAAAGAAAATATCGGTGCAATATCCTTTAAATTTTTCTGGTGTTCCATTGCGGAAATAAGTATCATCGAAATAGTCATTTTCCCAATAATCTGGTGTTTGACCAACTCCACCACCACCATGGGAAACTGTTTCGTCAAACCCTCTGTCTTCAGGTAGGTACGGATAAGAATCACCTAAGTGCCATTTTCCATACATGGCTGTAGAGTATCCATTTTCTTTGAATACTTCTGGCATCAGTACAAATTTTTCTCTAAGAATATTACATCCTCCAATGGTATGCCAAACACCAGCACGGTTTCCATCAGCACCAGTCATTAATCCTGAACGACTCGGCGCGCAGGTTGTACCACAGTGGTAATTCGAAAGGCGAATTCCATTGTCGTGCATTTTATCCATGTTTGGGGTTTTAATCACTTTGTTGCCATGAGCTGCAACATCTCCATAGCCTTGATCATCGGTAAGGATAATGATAACATTTGGTTTTTTATTGCTTTGTGCTTTTGCAGTGATGCTTCCTATGCAAAGTGCTACTGCAGTAGCTGTGAAAGCTAGTTTTTTTATCAATGACATGTTTTATTATTTATGGTTTTGTTGATTTTTTAATTTTCTTTTCAATGCATCTTGTTTTAATACCTCTTGGTAGTTGCCGGTTAAGTGAGGCTTTTTATCGATGGCTTTAGCATGACGATCAAATAGAATTGAGTATTTTGGGTAATCATTACAGTCTATCGAATTGTTTGCCATTTGCTTGTATTGTTCGTCGTAAAGCTGTCGCATTTCAACTAATTTATTTTTGAATTCTGGATCATTTGCATAGTTTTTCATCTCCAATCGATCTTTTCCAATATTGAAAAGCTCTTCGGTAGACTCCATGTTTTCGTCGGAATATTGCCAGTAAATGTATTTCCAATCTTTTGAAACTACCGACATGGCTTGAATTTCATCGTTTCCCCACATGTTGGTTAATGCAACTGTTTTACGTTTAATTCCTTCAGGTTTTTCTATCAAGGGCAAAAGATTAACGCCATCCATATTTTTAGGAATGTCGAGACCAGCATAAGTCAAAATGGTTGGAGCCATATCGATATTCGCAGTTACGGTTTCACGTTTTAAACCTCTTTTTGATTTAGGAGCTCGAGGATCGTAAATGATGAATGGAGATTTGGATGCTTCTTCGTAGGGAAGTACTTTTCCGGCTAAGTTATGAGCGCCACAGCTGTATCCGTTATCACCAGTAAATATGATGATAGTATTTTCATCCATGCCTTGTTCTTTCAACGATTTGCGAATCATTCCAATGGCATAATCTACACCATGAATTAGCTGATTGTATTTTGTAATTGCCTCTTGATACGATTCTTCTGATTCTCTCCAGAAATTGTAGCTGTTGTATTGGCGACCAGATTTTGCTTGTGCTGAAAGATGTTTTGCATTTTCAGCACCATAATTTTCGGGTTTATTGTATTTTTTACCCTCATATACGTAGTCGAAATACTTATCGGGAGTAAAAGGCAGGTGAGGAGCTTTAAAGCTGATAGACATACAAAATGGCTTGCCAGATTTTTTAGCTTCTTTAATAAAATCATTAGCCCATGCGCCATAGGCTCTTGTACTGTGAGGATATTTTTCAGCATATTTGGCAATGCTAGGATTTTTTGCTGTTTTGTATAAGGTTTGTCCGGGACCACCGCCCCACATGTCGAAATAACCTACAGGAAGTTTATTTTTAATTTTATCGGTTTCTGTTGTGTCCATATCAAAACCAACTTTTCCAGCAAAGCCTGTGAAATATCCAGCTTCTTGTAACAATACAGGATAACTTTTGTCTAATTTTTCAGGTTTCAAATCTCCGTGCATAAAGTTGCATCCGGTTTTATATTCGTACATTCCTGTTAGAATATTTACTCGGCTTGCCATGCAAATTGACGTTGTATTGTAATGATTTAGGAACATCACCCCTTCGCTAGCTAATTTATCCATGTTTGGAGTTACGACTTGATCATTTCCATAGCATCCTGTGGCAATACTTGTTTGATCATCGGAAAGTAAGAAAATAATATTTGGCTTTTCTTGATTTTTAGTGCAACCAATCATTGCGAAAAGACTTAGGAGTAAGATTGATATAGGTTTGAAGTGAGTCATAGCTTTTTGAGTTTTTTAAACAAATTATTTTATCTGATTAAACTTGGACCTAATTGAAATATAGGAGCTAGCTTCAAATTCAAAGGTAAACATATGATTAGGATGTGATGGGGTAATATCCTATACAAATACTTTACTAGAGTTAAACTTAACAGATTTTTATTTTTGAAATTTAAAAATGATTATTAAGTATAAGTAAATGTTTAATAGTGATTTATGATTTGTATTGTTTATCTACCCCCTTTTTGTACTCTATTATGACACCTATTCTATTTTTTCATTCTTTTTACAAAGTGGATACAAATTTGTTAATTTGTGAAAGAATATTTTTATATGTATACCTTTAGTTGTTTTTTACTTTAAATCTCACATGAAAATAATTTTTGTTTCAATCTTCTTTTTTGTTTTCATTTCAATGGGTTTTTCTCAATCGATTGAGGAGAACTTGTTTTTTTCTGACGATTTGAATGTACTTGCAAATCAATCGCACATAAATCTTAAGCCTTATTTTGATAATGAGGTTAGAGCTGATGTAGCGAAATTTATTTCTGCCGATAATGCTCTAGTTATTCAAAATAATCAACGAGATACAGCTTTAACTATTGCTTTTTGGTTCCGACCTGAAAATATTGACATCCATTCAGGGACGATTATTGGTGAGGACTCCGTCTATTACTTTCGATATTTATCGAATCGTAAGTTGCAGTTTAATCATTATTATAAAAAAGACATTGACACGGATGGCGTGTTGACAGATAACGAGTGGCAGTACCTTGGGTTTACAATAAATAAGAAAGGCGATCTTGGGATTTATTTGAATGGAGAATGTATTCTTACAGATAGTATATCTTCTGATTGGTGGCTCATAAAAAATGAGATATTTATTGGCAAGGATAGATATAAAGTAGATGCAGAGGGTTGTATTGATGATTTAAAGATGTGGAGTAAGGCATTGTCACCTCAGGAAATGAAAGAGGTGTTTACCGAAAGTTTGTTAATTCCAGATTTATCTTATCGTTTGGTTACTTATATGCCTTTGTCAGGAGATTTTACTGATATTTCGAATGGTTCCAAAAGCATAGAAGAGAGTGTTGATGTGCAATTCGTAACGGATAGTGTAAAAGGAATGGTTGCAGATTTTCAATCTAAAAATTCCCACATTACAACATCTGGTTTTTCTTTTGATAATCAAATGACCATTTCGGTGTGGGCAAAACCAACGGATAAAGATTGGGTAATGGCTCTTGCCGGCAATCGAGATTTTTGCTTTCGTTACCTTACAAAACAGGGCCGATTGTGGTTTAATGTTCCAATGGCATATAGCTGTCAGTCGCGAATACAGAAAGTCAATTTTGGTGAGTGGGTGCATTTGGCAATCGCTGTGAATTACAATCATAAAGCCAATTTTTATGTGAATGGATGCCTGATTGATTGCAAACAAATACAAGGGAGAACAGGCAAGGAGGATGTAATAACTATTGGTCAGAGTATTTGGGGAAATACATTTAATGGACAAATGACAAAGTTGGCGATTTGGAATCGAGCTCTTTCCGAATCTGAAATTAAGGCCGTTTACAATGGCAAATTGGATGTTCTCTTGCAAAAGGAGCAAAACACTCCCTATACTTTATACATTTCCATATTGGTAGCTGTGCTTTTTGTACTTGTGCTTTTTCTATGGCTAATTGCAAGAATGAAATTAAAGAATGCTCGTAAAGAACAGTTTAAGGAAGATGAGCCAGTTGTGCTTCCGCGAAAAAATGCTTTGTATCTGTTTGAAACTTTTAGGGCTTTCGATAAAGAGGGGAAGGATATTTCGCATGATTTTACGCCGACCTTAATACGATTGTTCAGTTTGATTTTGCTATTTCCGCGTGTTTACAATCGGAATATTACATCTCAGGAAATGTCTGATATTTTATGGGACACAGATGATGTGGCACAACAAAAAAATAACAGAGGGACCAACATTCATAGGTTACGAACTCTGCTAAAGCAATTTAATGATTTAGCTTTAGTTTATCGTAACAAGGAATGGATAATTGATAATTCGAAGCATTTGTTCGTAGATTTATTCTATTTTGAAGCAAGTTTGTTAGAGGGAGATTTTAATCTTCCATTTAAGAAATTATACCTTTGTAAGCCGATAAAAAATGAGAATTTTGATGGTTTGCTTCGTTCCTTAAACGATAAGTATATCGATCAGTTAAGAGCTTATTGTGCTTTGTCTTTTTCTCAGAAAGATTGGAGATCTTTAAATAAGTTGGCTTCGCTGTGGTTAACGATTGATTCACTTAGTGAGGAAGCCTTGTGTTATTTAGTGAAAGCTTTGTTGAATTCAAAACAAAAACAAAAAGCACTAAATACTTACAGTCGTTTTAGTACAAATTATAAAACCATGCTTAATGAAGAATTGCAATTGTCATTTGATGCTTGCTCCTCCCACGAATAAATAATCTTAAGATATCCAGAAGTAAACTGTATTAGATTGTTTTATGCATTTCCTTGTTGTGCTCTACGAATCATTATGAGATTAAAATTATTCAGGGGGTAAAATGTGTAAAATAGAGAGAATAATAGATTTTACCCCATTTTTTACCCGCTTGTTATCCCATTTAAAAACCATCTAGCTGTTTCATTTGTAGATATATACTCATGTATCGCTTTGGATTCAATATTGTATCCGAAATAATTGGGGCGATCTGTTTTATTTGAATCGTTAACTATAAATCTAAATGGATATAATGAATAAAGTTTCTAGACGTATTGGTTTGATAATTTGCATGTTGATTATTTTTTCTGCTCAAACATTTGCCAAAGATTTTAACGTAATTGATTTTGGAGCCAAAGCAGATGGTGTCACAAAAGATACTAAAGCTGTTCAAGCTGCAATTGATGCTTGTAACGAAAATGGTGGAGGTGTTGTTCGTATTCCTGCTGGAAAAACAGTTTTGTCGGGCACCATTTACATGAAAAGTTTTGTAACGCTTAGAGTTGAGAATGGTGCTACCTTATTGGCGAGTCCTGATTTGAAAGATTATTCAAACGATACGCATAAAATCATGTACAAGCGTGAGAAGCATATGGATCTTTGTTTCATTTTTGCAAAAGATGCAAAATCATTTGCCATTGATGGATATGGAACAATTGATGGGAATGGACATCGAAAATATTTTAATAAGAAGCGTCCAATGTTAATGCGATTCATGAATTGTGATGACATTCATCTGAAAGATGTGAAATTAATTAACCCTGCAGCGTGGACTTCAGCTTGGTTGTATTGTAACGAAATTGTTGTTGATGGGATTTACATTCATAGTCGCTCGAATAGAAATGGTGATGGATTAGATTTCGACGGATGTACCAATGTACGTGTATCAAATAGTTCTTTTGATAACAGTGATGATTGCATTTGCTTGCAAGCTTCATTAGTGGATAAACCTTGTAAAGATGTGGTGATTTCAAATTGTATTTTCGAGACCAAATGGGGTGGAATGCGAATTGGTTTGCTATCACGTGGCGATTTTGAATCAGTAACAGTTACCAATTGTACCTTTAAAAATATTAATGATTCTGGGCTGAAAATTCAGATGAATGAAGGAGGTTCGATGAAGAACATGACTTTCTCGAATTTGGTCATGAAAAATGTACCGCGTCCAATTTTCATGACTTTTACGCAACAAAAGGCCTGTGTTGATGCTCCGGATGAGATGTATCCTTACAAGGAGATGAAAAACTTCATCTTTCAAAATATTATTGCTGATAATACAGAGTTAGACAAGAATTCCGCTTTTTTCTTAACTGGTATGCAGGGTCATAAGATTGAAAACATCATTCTTAAAGACATTCAATTTTTTGTTTCGGGAGGAGGGACAAAAGAAGATGCTGAAAAAACAGACTTGAACGAGTACACTTTAGAAGTGCTAAAAGGACACTGGCCAGAATTTAGTTTGGTAGGTACATTGCCAGCTTCAGGAGTTTACTTGCGTCATATGGAAAATGTATACGTAGAGAACTTTCATTTGACTGTAGTTGATGAAGATGCTCGCAAACCAATCATTTTAAATGATGTTACAAATAGTGAGGTAAGTAAATTTTATATGAATGGGAAGCGTTTTAAAGTTAAGAATTAAGAGCCTTTTACTGATTGTTTAAATCGTATCAATTCTACCTAAAAAGCTTCCTAGTTATCATTTTTGTTTTGAGTATGAAATAAAGAAAATAGATCAGCAGTTTCATAAAACTGTATTGTGATAATAGCTCAGTCACAAAAAAATAGATCCATGATGAAAATAAATCCATTTAAAAAGCATTTGAGCTTGTTTGCTGTTATGGCAAGCATCCTACTCTCTAGTTGTGCTCAAGATGCGATAAAAAAGGAGGTAGACCAAATTCCGTATGAAGCCAATTGGTCGTCGTTGAGAAAACACAATACACCGCAATGGTTAGAAGATTCAAAATTTGGAATTTACAGTCATTGGGGAGCTCAGTCGGTAGTGCTCGAAAGTGGTAATCCGGATATGCCACACGCAGAAGCGATTGAAAAATGGAAAGGGGAGAAATTCTCGGCAAAAGAATGGGTGGATTTGTTCGAAAGAGCTGGAGCTCAGTTTGCGGGTCCAGTAGCATGGCATGTAAATGGGATGTTGAACTGGAATTCGAAAATTACAGATTGGAATTCGGTAAAAAAAGGTCCAAAGGTTGATATTTTTGGAAGCTTGGCAAGTGAAATCCGAAAACGAGATATGAAGTTAATTGCTTCTTTCCATAGCAGTACTTTGTGGGGACAGATTTCATCTACCGATACGACCTATGTATCGCCAAAGCATGAAAATGTAGTGACCGGAACTGATCCTGTTGTTTATGGAAAAGAAGGTCGTTTTAGAACCGAATACCTGCAAGGTTGGTTAGAACGAATGACTGAAGCTATGGAGCTATATCAGCCAGATATTGTTTGGACCGATGTTGGATTTGGAGGAACCTTACAATTAGAGAAAAAGAAAGTATTGGTTGGTGGAAAAATAATAGATAAAGGAAAAGCAGTTCGTATGTCTGGTATTCGTGAAGATGTTCAGCAGACCTATTTAAGTCGATATTTTAACAAAGCTCAGGAATGGGGCAAAGAGGTTGGTTTTATCTATAAATCATTCGATATTCCACCAGGAATTGCCATGCGAGATATTGAAAATGGGAATTTGAATGGATTACAATTCGATCCATGGATGGCTGATATCAACATGCAACAGCACATGGTTTGGCCAACAGTTTGGTTTTACAATCCTAAAAATAAATTGAAAGATGCGAACATGCTAATTGATATGTTGGCAGATATAACCAGTAAGAATGGTCGAATTTTGCTGAATGTGCCTCCAAAAGTAGATGGTAGCTTTTCTGATGAAGTTAAAAAAGAATTGTATGCCATGGGCGATTGGCTAAAATTAAATGGAGAAGCAATTTATGGAACATCTCCTTGGGTAATCTATGGTGAAGGACCAGCAGAAGTAGTCAATCCGGGACATCATGGTCAGGGAAAAAATCATGGGAAAGAGATTCCTGTTTACACCGAAAAAGACATCCGTTTTACGGAAAAAGGAGATGACTTGTACGCGATATGTTTGGATTGGCCAAAGGATAAATTACATATTAAAAGTCTTGGCTTTCAGGGGAAATTGTACCCAGGACAAATTAAAAATATAAGCCTTATTGGTTCAAAAGATAAAATTGAATGGGAACAAACCGAAGGAGCTTTGGTGGTAACTTTTCCGAAAGAAAAACCATGCGATTTTGCTTACTGTTTAAAAATAGAACGAAAGAAATTAATAAAATAAAATCGAAAGCTTACCAACTAATTATGAAACATTTATTTTTTGTAGTCTCATTGTTTTTTGCCTCATATTTGTCGGCTCAAAACGTACCTCAATTTAAAGAGGTTCCATTAAATACAATTCATCCAGAAGGATGGTTGAAAGAATATTTTATTCGTCAGAAAAATGGTTTAGGAGGACATCCTCATGTCTCAGGCTATCCATTTAATACCAAAATGTGGACAGAAGATATTCAAGTGCCTGAAGGTCATTTAGGGAAAAAAGATTGGCCTTATGAGCAAACTGCTTACTATTTGGATGGTATTTTACGAGCGGGTTATTTGTTGCAGGATACAACTTTAATTCAAGTCGTAAAAAAGAACATCGATTATGTGCTGACACATCCTGGTAAAGAGGGTATTTTGGGTTTTAAAAACAGTGATGATTGGAGTCGGGTTGTATTTTTCAGAGTCTTAATGGCGGAATATGAAGTGACGAAAGATCAAAGGATTTTGGATAAGTTGACGACTCATTTTTTACAGAAAAAACGCTTATTTACAAAGGGACGAGCCTTACTAAGTATCGAGTCGATTTTATGGCTTTATGGAAAAACAAATAATCAGAATTTGTTAGTTTTGGCAGAGGAGTCTTTTTCGCAAAATACAGGAACTCAGCAGGGGGGAGAATATAGCGAAGAGGATCATGCAGAACCACAGTCGAAATTTTTAGATGTTTTACTTTCAGATAAAATTCCTGCAGGTCATGGTGTTTCGTATCTCGAGCAAGTAAAAATCCCTAGTATTTTATATTTACACACTGGCAAACAAAAATACTTAGATGCTTCAATTCATGGAATGGAGAAATTGGAGAAGCACCACATGTTGGTGGATGGTTGCCCAAGTTCTGTTGAGCATTTAAGTGGAAAATCGATTAGCATGGCACATGAAACTTGTGATATTGTTGATTTAAGCTGGAGTGCTGGATATTTATTGAAGGCTACAAAAGATGGGCGTTGGGCAGATGTTATTGAACGTGCCATATTCAATGCGGGAATGGGAGCGATCAACAAAGAATTTAAAGGACACCAATATTATTCTGCACCCAATCAGCCAGTAGCCTCTACAACATCGAGTCGTTTTAATGAGAAGTTGAAGTGGGGAGGAATGGCTTATGGTAGAATGTGTTACCGAACCGGGCACGATACGGAATGTTGCACCGGAAATGTTGAACGCATGATGCCTGCTTATGCAGGTAGAATGTGGATGAGAGATGAGGCGGGAGAGTCTGTGGTTAAAGCACTTTATGGTCCTGGAACATTTACTACATCAATTAACAATCAGGATGTCACATTTGTAGAACAGACCAATTACCCTTTTTCGGAAGAAATAAAAATTTCTATGAAGATGGCTAAGAAAAGTAAGTTTTCTTTCTTGTTGCGCATTCCTCAATGGTGTACGGATCCAGAAGTAAGGCTTAATGGAAAACAGATTGAGAAATTAAAAATAGAGAAAGGTTTTGTTTGTTTAAATCGCACTTTTAAAAATGGAGATCTCTTGTCTTTAAATTTACCCATGAAGATTAAGATAAGTACTTGGAAAACGGATGGGGATGGAATTGCGATTGAAAGAGGTCCGTTGGTATATTCTCTGCCTGTTAAAGCAGAAATGATTGATTTTCCTTTTATTGGATGTGCTGATGCAGGCGATTTCCCTCATAAAATGTATTTGCCAAAAGGAGATTGGAATTATGCAATCTCATCGAAAGATATTGAGTTTATTAAATCAGAGGTAAAAGGAAGTTATCCTTGGGATCTGAATGCTGTACCTGTAAAGTTAAAAGTAAGGGCTCAAAAGGTTGGTAATTGGAATTTGGATGGAACTAAACATTTAAATTCTTGGCCTGAAAAAATAGAATTATCTGATAAAGAAGAAATTTTAGAGTTCGTGCCTTTGGGAGTTAGTTATTTACGAATGACAATATTACCAGAATTGAAAAAATAATAGAATGAGTATGCTTAAAAATAGATTATTATTGTTTGTTGGAATTGTATTTTTCCTTATTTCTTGTCAAACACCCAAAACGGTTTGGAACATTCAAGATTACGGAGCTAAAGGGGATAGCTTGACTTTGAATACTTTATTTATTCAAACTGCCATTGATGATTGTAGTAAAGCTGGAGGAGGAACAGTTCTTATTTGTGATGGAATTTACGTTTCAGGAACAGTTTTATTGAAAGATAATGTGAGGTTGAAAGTAGCCGAAGGAGCAAAATTGATTGGTAGTGCAAACCCTAAAGATTATCAAACCATTGATCCGTTTACGGATGCAGTTGGACAGCAGCGTGGTAAGTGTTTAATTGGTGCGTTAAATGCTAAGAATATTGCCCTTGGCGGAAAAGGAATTGTTGATGGAAGAGGTCATCTTTTTAAAAGAGATGAGCTTACAAAAACCATGAAGAAATTGGGTGTTGATAAAAATAAATTGAAGGAATATGTTAATAATCGGCCTTTTTTGGTTCGTTTTGTAAAGTCATCAGGAGTAAAAGTTACTGATATTTCATTGCGTCAACCTGCTGCTTGGACTTGTCATTTTTTTCAGTGTGATGATATTTTAGTTGATGGCATTACAATTTATAGTCATGCTCATAAAAATAACGATGGTATCGATTTAGATTCCAGTAAAGATGCAGTAATTAAAAATTGCACTATCGATTCGGGAGACGATGCAATTTGCTTCAAAACAACTAGTCCTGTTCCTACACAAAATGTTCAGGTTAGTGATTGTCGTTTAAAAAGTAACTGGGGCACCATCAAATTTGGAACCGAATCGATGGGCGATTTTCGCGATATTACAATCAAAAATTGCTACATCCACGAAACACGTGGCGGAGGAATTAAAATTTTGAGTGTTGATGGTGCGAATATCGATAATATTGTGATTGATAGCATTCAGATGGAGAAGGTGGATATGCCAATCTTCATTCGATTGGGAGAGCGATTAAGAACTTATCGTGATGCGCCAAAACAAAATGTAGGAAGTATAAATAATGTGACGATTAGTAATGTTGTGGCAACAACTTGGGATTTGGAAGAATCTAGAGTTTCTCCTCCATCGGGAATTCTAATGACGGGTACAAAAAATCATCAGCTTGGAGCTGTAAAATTGGAAAATGTTCAAATTTATCTGCCTGGAGGAGGAACGAAAGAGCAAAGTAAAACCATTGTTTTGGAGGATGAAAAAAGATATCCTGAGTTTAGTTTCTTCGGAGTACTTCCATCTTATGGAATTATGGGGCGTCATATGGAATCGCTAACAATTTCAAATCTGCTAATTCAGACCGAAGCTAAAGATGAGAGGCTTCCGCTTGTTATGCTAGATGTTCAAAATCAACAAGTTGTTGGGGCTGAAATTAACGGAGAAAAATATCAAATTCAATAAACGAATAAATAAAAAACTTATGTGTTTCAAACAAAAAAGTATAAGTGCTTTGCTTATTTTAATGAGCTTGTTTTTATTTTCAGGAGTAAAACAAACTTTTGCAAAGAAGACTAAAAAACAGAATGTATTGCTAATTTTCACCGATGATCATCGGTATTCAGGTGTTCATGCATTAGGGCATCAGCAGGTTAAAACGCCAAATATCGATGCTTTGGCTAATAATGGGATTGCATTTACAAATACCTTCCTGATGGGATCATTTTCTGGAGCCACTTGCATGCCAAGTCGTGCTATGTTACTGTCGGGTCGTCAGGTGTTTCATCTGAAAGGGCAGGGGCGTGAAATTCCAAAAGACAATACGACTATAGGTGAGTCATTTAAGCAAGCGGGTTACGATACCCATATTGTTGGGAAATGGCATCAGGATATTAAAACCTTGGTTCGTTCGTTCGATACTGGTTCTACAATTATGGGAATTGGTGTTTACTTAACCGATCACTTTCGCATGCCTATTTGGGATTGGGATAAAAAAGGAATTTTTGCAAAAAAAGATGCCTACTTATTGGAGTACGATGAAAATGGTAAAACTGTTCGTAGGGCAATTACTAAAAGCGATAAACGTGGCCCAACAGGAACCGAGAAGACAGGACCACACACTTCCGAAGTTTTTGCTGATAATGCGATCAATTATATCAAAAATCATAAAAAGAAAGATCCATTTTTTATGTACTTGGCTTTTCATGCGCCACACGATCCTCGTCAGGCACCACAAAAGTATCGCGACATGTATCCTGCAGATAGCATTCAATTGCCACCCTCTTATATGCCACAGCATCCTTTTGATAATGGTCATATGGTTTTGCGCGATGAAGCTTTAGCACCTTGGCCAAGAACTCCAGAAGTTGTGCGCAATCAATTGGCCAATTATTATGCGATTATTACGCACTTGGATGCTCAAATAGGACGAGTTATTGCCGCGCTGAAAGAAAGTGGAGAGTACGAAAATACTTTGATTGTTTTTGCAGGAGATAGTGGTTTGGCAGTTGGTTGCCATGGTTTAATGGGTAAACAAAGTGTTTACGATGAGGATGGTGTTCATGTGCCTTTCATTGTTTCAGGTGCAAATGTGGCAGATAAAGGAAAAAGAATTGATGCCTTGACTTATACCTATGATATTTTTCCAACCATTTGTGATTTAACGGGTTTGTCCATTCCAGCATCCGTTGATGGAAAAAGTTTAGTTCCAGTAATAAAAGGAGAGAAAAAACAGGTTAGAGATTATACCTATCATGCTTATCGTCAGCATCAAAGAGCATATCGAAAAGGAAATTATAAATTGATTGAATTTGTACGTGCGAAAGATTACGATAGAAAGTCAAAAAGTGAATTTGTTTCGGGATCGAGAGTTACTCTTTTATTCAACATTAAAAAGGATCCTTGGGAAACAACGAACCTTGCATTTTTACCTGAGTACAAGGAAGTTTTGAATAAAATGAAAAAAGAGATGAAAAAGAAAGCTGTTGAATTAGGTGATTACAAAGAGCATGTTGATTATGCCTATGATTTCTGGGATTTTTATTAATTAAAATGTAGGGTCATAGCATACTATGACCGATTATTGTGCAACATATATTGAACTGTAATCAATTCTTTAACTAGAATTGTTTGCAGTTTTTTTATTTCTCCACTTTCGTCATGAAAAACACACTAATTCCACCCAAAATAAAGAAGATTCCTCCAGCTAGCATTAAGGCAGAAGAAAGCGTGTAATGATCGGTGTACCAACCCAAAAACGGACCGATGAGTGCAAAGCAGATTCGAATAATAAAGTTTCGAACAGAAAGCACGGTTGCTCGCATCTCCGATTCAGTTATTCTATTGATGTAATCTTTTAGAACAGGTGTTGCAATTCCTCGTACAAAATAAAAAAAGAAGAGCACGCCAACTCCAATTAGTGAATTGAACCAGCCTGTTAAAACAAATCCAGCCGATACACCAAGAACAATAAATACAGAAGTGCCAATCTTACCCAAATAAGCTTCTACTCGATGGGCTGAAAGTGCCACAAAGCCTACTGTTAGGTTTAAAAGTGTCCAGATGACTCCGATGGTGCTCACTTCTAGTTCTAAATCACGCAAATAAGGCTGAATAAACCAGGCCAGCGTAAGCGTTGCACAGCCAATAACCGATGATAGAACGATATTCCAACGTAGTATAGCGTTGTCCCACAAAGAGAATTTTACGATGCTTAAAATGTGCTTAAAGCCAACTTTTACTTTTTCGGAATTTTGATTCGGATCAATTAATAGAATGGAGGCGGGTATTGCAATAAAAGCAATAAATGATTGAAACACAAAAGGCGTTCTTAAGCTGATTAAAGCCAAACTACCTCCAGCAATACCTGCAAGGGCTTCTGCGAAATTACCAACCGACATCACTCTACTTTCCTGTTTCAAGTAGTCTTTTTCCTTATTCATCTTTAAAAGACTATCGTAAAGCATGGCCGAATCCGATCCAGATATAAAACTACTGCCAATGCCTAAGATCAATTCTGCAATTAAGAAACCAGAGAAGTCATGACTGAAAGAATAGACGATAAAGCCCAAACAACCTAAAATAGAACCTAGAATTAGCGATTTTTTTCGTCCCCAAACGTCGGCAATGTATCCCGATGGAATTTCAAGCGCAACAACCGCAACAGAATAAATCCCCTTTAGAGTCAATACATCTTGCATGCTTAAACCATTCTCTTGATAAAAAAGCACGATAATGGGCATGGTTAGCATGAACCACTTGGCAATTTTAATCAAATACAGCTTTGGAATGTTTCCAGAAATAGATCTTGTCATTGCTTTAATTTGTGTTGCAAAGATAATTGTCCGATTGTAACGAGAAAGAATTTCTTTCTTAATTTATAGGTTATCAGTTTAGTAAAACAAAAAAACGATAGAAATAATTAAGGATGAGGATTTATTTGTGTAAATTAGAAAGGAGGAGTTGGTTTTGTGAGCTGTAGTATTTTAATTAAAAATTTCTGACCTATGGGAATGACATTGATTGAAAAAATTTTGGTGAATCACTCCAAAGAAAAAATTGTAAAACCAGGAGATATTGTTGATGTTGAAATTGATATTCGTGCTGCCAGAGATTTTGGTGGTGCTAATGTTGTAAAAAATATTCAGGAGTATAATTTAAAAATTGCCAATCCAAAAAAAACCTTTTTCACTTTCGATTGTAACCCCACAGGTTCAGATCAGAAATATGCTGTTAATCAGCAAATATGCCGGTTGTTTGCCCGGGATAATGGAATAAAAGTATACGATATTAATACCGGAATAGGAACTCATACCCTTATAGAACAGGGCTTGGCTTATTCGGGAATTACCGCCGTTACGACCGATTCTCATGCCAATATTTTAGGAGCTGTAGGAGCTTTTGGACAGGGAATGGGCGATAAGGATATTGCGGCTGCAATTCACAATGGGAAAGTATGGTTTAAGGTTCCCAAATCTGTTAAAATCAATTTAAATGGTAAACGTCCTAAAGGAATTTATGCCAAGGATATTGTACTGGGATTACTTAATTATTTCGGAGCCAATTCTCTTTTGGGTTATGCAGTGGAAATGTATGGCGATGAAGTAGATCATCTAACTCTTGATGAGAGAATTACCATTGCCTCAATGGCAACAGAAATGGGTTGTGTAATTATATTTTTCACTCCAAACAACGCCATAATGGAGTACAGTAAGTTTAGAAATGGGAAAAAGTTTGATTTGGTAAAAGCTGATAATCATGCGCATTATCATGAGATTTATAATTTAAATTTGAATGAGTTTGTTCCTCGCCTTTCTTTACCCGGAAAACCACACGATACAGTTCCCGTTAGTGATGCTAAAGGAGTGAAAATAGACTCCGCTTTTATAGGAAGTTGTACAAACGGACGAATGGAAGATTTTAGAGTTGTAGCAAGTATTTTAAAGGGAAGAAAAGTGGCGCCGGATGTGGTGTTTAAGCTGGTTCCTGCAACCGATGAAATTTGGAATGAATGCCTGAAGGAAGGTTTGATTAATATTTTTAAGGAAGCGGGAGCAATGGTATCCAATGCGGGCTGTGCAGGTTGTGCTGCCGGTCAGGTTGGACAAAATGGCGAAGGGGAAGTAAGCATAAGCACAGGCAATAGAAATTTTCCTGGTAAACAGGGAAAAGGGAAAGTTTATTTGGCTTCGCCAGCAACAGTTGCCGCTTCGGCAATTGCGGGTTGTATTGTGCCACACAATGAAATTCCCGATTTGCCAGTAAAATTTGCAAGGCATAAATTAAGGAGGAAAATAGTTGAAACTGCAATTGTTCCAGAATCGCATGAAAAACCTACCTTTATAGAAGGTCGTGTGTGGTATATTCCTATGGATAATATCGATACAGATATGATTTTTCATAATCGATATCTAACCATTACTGATGTGAATGAAATGGGACAATATACCTTCGATAATTTGGAAGGATATGAAGATTTTTCCAAAAAAGCGGAGAAAGGTGATATTGTAGTTGTACATAAAAATTTTGGGAGTGGTAGTTCTCGCCAACAGGCCGTTGATTGTTTTAAAGCTCTCGGTATTCAGGCTATAGTGGCAGAATCGTATGGAGCCATTTACGAGCGAAATGCAATTAATGCAGCCTTTCCAATTGTGAGTTGTGATGTAATTTCAAAACTGAATGTAAGCGATGGAGATGTACTTCGTTTAGATTTAGAAACTGGCGAAATCATAAACAGATCTAAAAATATATTGGTTCAAGCAGAACGTTTCTCTGAAGTACAATTAGAGATTTACCAAAATGGTGGTTTGTTTTAGCGATAGATAAACACAAAGGAATCTCAAAATACTTCATAAAGTCACGCAAAGGATATTTTATTGATTATTCTTCGTGATATTCTTCATATAGTTTATTAGTGGTTGAGAAATAGATTACGATCATGCAAAATCTAACTTTTGTTGAGAAAATTTTTGGAGCTAAATGTGGTAGTATTGTTTTTAAAAGTCCGGATATTATACTCACACACGATAATACTGCTAGCATTAAAAAAACATTTCAGAAAATGGGAGGTGAAAAGGTGAAAAATCCCGATCAACTCTTAGTCGTTTTGGATCATAATGCACCACCTACAAATGCAAAGCTGGCTAACGATTATCAAAGAATTAGAGAATTGGTGAAGGAGCAGGGAGTCAAAAAATTTTACGATGCAGGTTCTGGTATCTGCCATCAACTCATGGCAAATCATGCAAAACCCGGAATGTTGATTGTTGGAAGCGATAGCCACACTTGTACAGCAGGTGCTTTTAATACCATGGCCGCAGGAATAGACAGAACCGAAGCGGCAGGTCTTTGGAAGCGCGGAGAAACCTGGTTTCGTGTGCCCGAATCCATTAAAATTACTTTAAAAGGAGAATTTCCCGAGGGCGTTTATACAAAAGATCTTTCCTTATATATTATTGGTATGCTCGGTTCTGCCGGAGCCAATTATATGTCTATTGAATATCATGGCGAGGCTGTAGAAAAGCTTTCCGTTTCGGAACGGATGACACTGGCCAATCTGGCTTCCGAAATGGGTGCTAAAAATGCAGTTTTCCCCCCCGATAAGATCCTGGAAGAATATTACGGCCAAAAAATAACAGGGCTTTGGGCCGATAAAAATGCCATATACCTCAAAAAATATGAAATTAATTTGAGCGATTTAATGCCGTTGATAGCTGCTCCTCATCATGTTGATAATGTTAAAAGCATATCAGAATTGAATGGCACAATCCTCAATCAAGGCTTAATTGGAACTTGTACAAATGGGCGTTTGGAAGATTTACGCATTGCCGCTCATATTCTCGAGGGGAAAAATATTGCCAACGGATTTCAATTGTTGGTGGCTCCGGCTTCCAAAAATATTTATCTGCAAGCTATCGAAGAGGGAATTATTACAAAGCTGATGAAAGCGGGTGCTACTATTTTAGGAGCTTCCTGCGGACCTTGTTTGGGAACCGGACAAGGAATTCCTGCCGATGGTTTTAATGTAATATCAACTGCAAATCGTAATTTTCTTGGGCGAATGGGGAATAAGAATGCTAAAATTTTCCTCGCATCTCCGGCAACAGTTGCCTGTTCTGCATTGGCAGGTAAAATTACCGATCCACGAAAAAATTTTTCTCAAAACAGGCAATTCCCATTTAAAAAGAAGCAGAGTGCTAAAATTATCATTTCTGATCAAGAGGATAGAAAAGAAAATGGCGTTTGGGATTATTCCGATATAGATCATTTAAATACCGATCAAATGTTCGCCGGAAATTTAACCTACGAGATTCTGAGTTCCGATCCGGAAGCAATACGACCTTATTTGTTTAAAGATTTCGACAATTCTTTTGCCGATAGAGTAGGTGCAGGTGATATTCTAATAGGTGGAGATAATTTTGGCTGTGGAAGTTCCCGCGAGCATCCGGCAGTGGGTTTAGCGCATGCCGGAGTGCAGGCTGTTATCGTAAAATCGGTAAACCGGATATTTTATCGCTCGGCCATAAACCAGGGACTGTTATTGATCGTAAACCGCAAAATTGTCGATTTTTATAAAAAAGGAGATATGCTTAAGCTTGATTTTCAGGAAGGAATAGTACAAATTGGCAAAAAATGCTTTGAAATACCACCATTACCTGAAAAATTACAGCAAATTATAAAATATAAAGGTCTTGTAAATTGGATACAATCTGAATCCTAAGCTCTTACTGATAAGTAGGTGTTTTTTACTGAAAAAAATGCAATTTTATTTGTTTAGGAAAGTAATAAATACCTATATTTGCATCGCCTTTTAAGGGAATGGTCCAGTAGCTCAGTTGGATTAGAGCAACAGCCTTCTAAGCTGTGGGTCCCAGGTTCGAATCCTGGCTGGATCACCATTTTTTTAAAAGCGCAAAAAAAGATTAACAAGGACGGTCCAGTAGCTCAGTTGGATTAGAGCAACAGCCTTCTAAGCTGTGGGTCCCAGGTTCGAATCCTGGCTGGATCACAAAAAAGGATAACAGAAATGTTATCCTTTTTTTTATGCCTAAAAAATATAATTTATTTCAATAGTTCATATCTTTAGGTCAGTTTTAAAAATAAAGGATATTTTATGAATACATCATCAGTTAATTTAATCTATTTTTCTCCAACTGGAACAAGTAAGAAAGTTATTAAAGCTATAGGACAAGAATTGGGTGTTCAACAGGTCAATGAGTTTGATATAACGCCATTGGCTTTTGCATCATCAGAAAATGTGAAAATTGAGAATGAGCTTTCGATTATCGCTATTCCTGTATATGGCGGACGTGTGCCGGAGCAAGCTTTGGAGCATTTGCAAAAATTCCAAGTTAAAAATGCTCCTGTTGTTTTACTTGCTGTTTACGGAAATAGACATTACGATGATGCCTTATTGGAATTAAAAGATGCTGTGTTGGAAATAGGATTTACTCCTTTTGCCGCAGGAGCTTTTATAGGAGAGCATTCTTATTCGATAGATCGTAAGCCGATAGCTCAAAATCGTCCTGATGAGTCTGATATTTTAAAGGCAAAACAATTTGCACACGACTTGTTGTTGAAAATACAAGATGGAGAAGCAAATGGTTTCAAAATTTGTGATGTGCCGGGTAATGTTCCCTACAAAACAAAAGGTCAAATGCCTGATATTGCTCCAACAACAGAGGAAGAGCTTTGTGATTTGTGTGGAATCTGTGCCGAGGTATGTCCGGTAGATGTGATTGATGTAACGGATAAGGTTCTTACCAACTCTAAAGCCTGTATTCGTTGTTGTGCTTGTATAAAAGCATGTCCTACTGATGCTCGGGTTTTTGATAATGAGTTTATTGATGGAATAAGAGAAAAGCTTTTTACAAACTGCTCGGAACGCAGGGAACCAGAGTTTTTTATGTAAAAAATATATGTAATAAGAATCGAAAGGTCTGCAATTTATTTGCAGGCCTTTTTTGTTTTCAGGCTATCCCTGTTTTGTAATCAGGAATTTATGAGTCAGGAATTTTTAATTCAATTTTTTATGGATTACACATCCTAAGCTGTTTAGTCGTAAATTACAAATTTACAAGAGCGAGCAATTTGTAAATAAAAGTTAAAAAATGAATATTCATTCATTTTGTGAATTGTATTATTTATCTTCGTTCTATCAAAATTAATAAAAGGTTGAAAGAATGAATAAATTTAGCAGTGTAATTTGGACAGGACTTAGAATATTATTTGCACTTTTTATGGTAGTAGCAGGAGTGCAGCATTTCTTAAAACCAGAATTTTTTCTGCCTTTTGTGCCAGGTTTTTTAGGATTTAAAATAGAGATAATTTATCTGTCAGGTATAATCGAAATTGCATTAGGTATTTTTCTACTGATTAAAAAATATTCACGAATGGCAGCTTTGGGTATTTTTGTTTTAATGATATTATTTCTGCCCATTCATATTTGGGATGTATTTTCTGATACTCCCGCTATCGGAACGCAAAAAGCTGCTTTAATCCGATTACCGATTCAATTTTTATTTATGGCAATTGCATGGAAACTAAAAGCAATATCTGAAATTAATTATAAATAATATAGTCCTATGGCAATAAGAGAGAAAAGTAAGGAAAAACGGAATGCTTTGTTAGATGCAACCTTGAGTTTGGTAAACAACAATGGTTTTCATGCTGCTCCCATGTCGAAAATAGCAAAAATGGCTAAGGTGTCACCAGCAACTATATATATTTATTTTGATAATAAGCAAGATCTTATAAATCAGTTGTATCTGGAAAAAAAGAAGGCTTATACAAAACATGCTTTTGAAGGCTACTCGGAGAGTATGCCGGTAAAAAAAGCTTTTGAATTGATTTGGTATAATATTGCTGATTACAAATTGAAAGAGTTAGAGGAATCATGGTTTTTATCGCAATGTGATAATACAATGATGATTGATGAGGAAGTGAGACAAGAAGGATTAATGCACTTGCAGCCATTATTAAACTTGTGGGAACGAGGACAGAAAGAGGGAATTGTTAAAGATGTATCGCATTATGTTTTATATGCTTATGCAATTAACTCACTATCTTTTTTAATGAATATGCAAAAGCGAGAATTATTTCAAATTGATAACAAAAGTCTTGATCAGGTTTTTCAATCTGCCTGGGACAGCATTAGAATATAAAGAATAATGGGATGGGAAAAATAGCAATTGTACTTGGAGCGAGTGGCTTAACAGGAAGTTTACTGTTAAATCAACTTTTAGAAGATGAAACTTATAGGAGAGTGAAAATTTTTGCCAGAAGAAGTTTGAATTTGTCTAATCCTAAGATAGAGGAGCATATAGGTGATCTTTTGAATTTGGGAAAATTTGAAAAGGAATTTACAGGAGATGAGGTTTTTTGCTGTATAGGAACAACGGCAAAAAAAACAAAAGACAAAGGAATGTATAGGAAAATTGATTTTGGGATTCCTGTTGCTGCTGCTAAGATTTGTAAAATCAATAAAATAGACACTTTTATTGTGGTGTCTGCCTTAGGAGCGAATGCAAAAAGCAAAATTTTTTACAATAGAATAAAAGGGGAGATGGAACAGCTTGTTTTAAGACAGAAAATTATGAATGTTTATGTTTTAAGACCTTCACTGATTAAAGGAAAGCGAACTGAAAAAAGATTTGCCGAAGCAATGGGCTCTGTTATCATGAAAATGTTAAACCCATTTTTAATTGGGAAATGGAAAAAATACAGAGCTATTAAAGCTGAAACTATCGCAAATACAATGTATGCATTAGCTCAGGCAAAGCCAAATTATAAAATTATTGAATCAAACAAAATACAAGAAATAGGAGCATATCTGTAAATGCAGATATGGGTTTTTTATTCTCGTAAGAGAATGAACATTCATTAATAAAAGATAAGTATGAAAATAATACAATTAAATAGTAGACCCGTAGGAGTGCCACAATTATCTGACTTTAAAATGATAAATGAAGATAGGCCGAAGCTTGCGGATGGAGAAATTCTTTTAAAGGCATCTTATATTTCTGTAGATCCTTATATGCGTGGCAGAATGATGGATGCAAAGTCGTATATAGAACCATTCGAACTTAACAAAGCACTGGTTTCTGGTATAATTGCCGAAGTTGTTGAGTCGAAATTAGAAGGTTTTAGCAAAGGTGATTTTGTTTCAGGTATGTTGGAATGGAAGGAATATCAAAGCTCCAAGGGGGAAGGTCTTTTCAAAGTGGATAGCAAAGGAGCTCCTCTATCGTCTTATTTAGGTGTTTTAGGAATGACGGGTTTAACAGCTTATTTGGGTTTAACAGAGATTGGAAAACCAAAAGTAGGCGAAACAGTTGTGGTTTCGGGCGCAGCAGGTGCAGTAGGAAGTGTAGTTGGTCAAATTGCAAAAATAAAAGGGTGTCGTGTAGTGGGTATCGCCGGTAGTGATGAAAAAGTAGAAGAGCTAAAATCGAAATATGGTTTTGATGCGGGAATTAACTATAAAACTACAGCAAACATGACTCAGGCAATTGCAGATGCTTGTCCAGATGGAGTTGATGTTTACTATGATAATGTAGGCGGTGAAATTTCTGATGCGGTGATGTTGAATGTGAATCGTTTTGCAAGAGTTATTGTGTGCGGAGCTATTTCTATGTACAACGAAACAAGCATACCTAAGGGGCCAAGAGTTCAGCCAATTTTAATTAAGAATTCGGTCTTGATGCAAGGTTTTATTGTTTCCAATTACATGGAGAAATTTGGACAAGCAATTCCTCAGTTGGCTAAATGGCTGCAGGAGGGAAAGTTAATCTCTACAGAGACAATTGTGGAAGGATTTGAGAATGCACCTCAAGCATTTATCGATCTGTTCGAAGGAAAGAACAAAGGAAAAATGATTGTAAAAGTTTAATATCAAGAAATATAAATACGAATAACAAACATTAAAATTATAAAGATATGTCGTTAACAACAGGAGCTTTAAAAATATTATTTGTGCTAACCTCTCATTCTCAAATGGGTGATACAGGACATAAAACAGGGTTTTGGGTTGAAGAATTTGCCAATCCGTATTATACATTAATCGATAAGGGTGTGGATGTTAGCATTGCAACACCAAAAGGAGGAGCTGCACCAGTAGATCCGACTTCGAATTTGCCGCAGAATGCTACTAAGGATACTGAGCGTTTTAATAAAGACAAGGCAGTACAGGAAAAAATTGCAAATACGATAACTTTGGCTGACGTTAATTTTGAAGATTATGATGCTGTGTTTTACCCTGGTGGTCATGGTCCGTTATGGGATTTAGCAGAAGATGTGACTTCAGCAAAATTGATTCAGGATTTTAATTCTCAGAACAAACCAATTGCTTTTGTTTGCCATGCACCAGCAGCACTAAAGAATGTAACAAATGCGGAGGGCGAATTTCTGGTAAAAGGAAAGAAAGTAACTGGTTTTAGTAATGAAGAAGAAGAGGCTGTTCAGCTTACAAAAGTAGTTCCTTTCCTGGTAGAAGATATGTTGAAAGAGAATGGAGGAATTTACAGTCGGGGAGAGAATTGGGCTGCTTATGCTTTGCAGGATGGTAATTTAATTACCGGACAAAATCCCGCATCATCTGCTTTGGTAGCCGAAATACTATTAAAAATGTTGCTTAAGAAATAAGTTATCGCTTGTTAAATAGTATCTAATCTACATTAATTATCGTTTGGCGATAATAATAAAAATAAGAAGTTCAAAGTTAAGGCTAATTTATCTGAATACTTTGAATTTTTTTTGTAAATATTTGATTCACAACTAATTTTGATAAAATGCTGATAATTAAAACTATTAACTTATCTTTGCTGCTTACATTTTTTATATGACATTTGACAAATTAAAAATAGTTGAACCTATTTTAAGAGCGATTGAGGAGAAAGGTTATACAAATCCAACACCTATTCAGGCAGAATCAATTCCTATTTTACTAGAAAAAAGAGATCTTTTGGGCTGTGCTCAAACAGGTACCGGAAAAACTGCAGCGTTTGCAATTCCTATTCTTCAGCATTTGTATGAAGAGAAACCAGTTAAAGGAAAGCGAAAAATAAAATCATTGGTGGTTACTCCTACGCGGGAACTGGCCATTCAAATAAAAGATAATTTTAGTGAGTACGGAAAATATACAGGTCTTGAGAATACCGTAGTTTTTGGAGGTGTAAAACAAGGAGCGCAAACAAAAGCTTTAGCAAAAGGGGTTGATGTGCTAATTGCAACGCCCGGAAGATTATTGGATTTGATAAATCAAGGCTATATCTCTTTAAGGGATGTTAACTATTTTGTTTTGGATGAGGCAGATCAGATGCTCGATATGGGTTTCATTTATGATATTCGTAGAATTATCGATCAACTTCCTAAGCGCAGACAATCACTATTCTTTTCGGCTACTATGCCGCCAAAAATCGTGAGTCTTTCGAAGCAGATTTTGGGAAATCCTGAAAAAGTAACCATTAAGCCGCAGCAAACAACAGCTGAGAGAGTGGAGCAGTCTATTTACTTTACAAGTAAAAGATCGAAAGCAAAGTTGCTAACTCATTTGTTAAAGGCCAGAGAATTAGGTTCTACTTTGGTGTTTTCGAGAACTAAGCATGGTGCCGATAAGGTAACACGTATCTTGAAAAAAGCAGGAATTAATACCGAGGCTATTCATGGTAATAAATCGCAAAATGCAAGGCAAAAAGCATTAAGCAATTTTAAAGAAGGAACAACAAAAGTTTTAGTAGCAACCGATATTGCAGCTCGTGGTATTGATGTTGCAGGTTTGGCTTTAGTGGTGAATTACGATTTGCCAAACATTCCTGAATCTTATGTTCACCGGATTGGAAGAACAGGTCGTGCTAATGCAAGTGGAACGGCAGTTTCTTTTTGTAGCGAAGATGAATTACCATATTTAAAAGATATTCAGAAGCTAATTAAACAAACCCTTTCTGTGGTAAAAGATCATCCCTACTCGGTTGATGAAATTAGTGAGTTGCCGAAAGAAGAGCCGTTAAAAACAAGAGGGAGACCTAAATCTCGATCTTCTAAACCAAATAATTCTGGTAAAAAAGATTGGCGCAGAGGAAGATCAGGATCATCGAATAATCAAAGAAAAAAAAGAGCATAATATTTAGTCATGGGACAAGAGGATTTTGACAAAATCAGAAAAATAAATAAAGAGGGAAAGGAAGTTTTTAATCCCTGGAGCAGAGATGATGATGATAAATTAATCAATCTGTTTTTTGATGGTGTTCCTGTTGGCGAAATGGCTGCAAAATTAAACCGAAGCAAAGGTGCGGTTCGTGCACGAATTCGTAAAATGGAGCTGACGAAGATTAAGAAGAAAGATTTCTAGCTAAAGCAGGATTCTGATAATATAAATAATCCCCCAGGAGATAAAACTTCTGGGGGATTTTTCTTTGAATGCGATATTTTTAAATTTTATAAATGAATCTTAATTTTAAATCCAGGATAGGCATCTTTAAAGAAATTGTTGAAATAGATTTGCGGAACAATGCTTATGTTTTCGTGTACATTCTTACTAATTCCAAGTCTGAAAGTATCTTTATCAAATAAATCCCCATTTCGCTTTGCCAGATAACCTAAAGATAAATTATACCATTCTTGCTTTTTTGGATTTTTCGAGAAGTTGTATTGGTAGCCTAAATCTACCCAATGATTGATATTTTCCTTTCCCGAAGAAAAATCATACATCCACTCATACCCTAAAGAAAAAGCATGCTTGGGAATGTTTTTATTGCCTAAAATAAGCGTTAATTTGGTATAAAAACTACCATTCCATTCCCCTTTTACATTTTCGAGTGAAGTGCCGAAACCTATTAGAATTTGATCGTTCGAAGATGCCATAGTATTGGTTCGATGAAGTAATTCTGCCGAACTGTCTTTGTTTATTTTTACCCAAGCCGCAAACAGAGCTGAATTTGTATACCAATGATCATCTTTAGTGATTTGTTCGTCGGTATTTTTTAGAATTTGAGTGAAATCATATTCTTTGAGTTCCTCTAATTGCTTTACCGAATTAAAATAAATGGCTAGTTGTGGGTTTAATTCTACCTTATTGTTGCCTTTTATTACCAAGGCAATGGCAGTGTCAACAGGAAAGTAAATTCTTTTTTGAACTTCGACTTCTTCTATTGAGATAATATTTTGGTTGTCTGTTAGGTTAATGTACTCTTTTTCAGTTGTACACTTAATATGTAGTCCTTTGTTTCCATCTGGTTCTTTGATATTTAAAATAGCCCAGTGTTTCAAAAAATTATCAAGAAGTTGATTGATATCGACACTACCTGCCAGATTGTGTTTTTTATCATAGGTTAATCTGCTTTCTACGGTTGTACCGTTAGGCATTTGCATGCGTATGGTATCCGAATGAAATTTATTTTCGTCTGCTGCAAATACTTTTACCGAAAAGAGAAAAAGAATTGTGCTGAGTAGAATTATTTTATTTGTCATTTGTTTTACATTTTAATCTGTGAATAAACAAGATTCTGATTTATTTGCTCGTGATATCCTTGAACAATGGCGCCGATGTTCCCGATTCACGCGTGCTATTTTTAAATGTGATTTTTAATCTTTTTGTTGGTTGAATTGTTGTTGTTTCATTTTGCGAACCATTCTTCGATAAAGCCAGTAAAGCTTCTTCATCAATATCAATT
Source organism: Marinifilum sp. RC60d5 (assembly GCF_052400665.1). Lineage (NCBI taxonomy): Bacteria > Pseudomonadati > Bacteroidota > Bacteroidia > Marinilabiliales > Marinifilaceae > Marinifilum > Marinifilum sp. RC60d5. Next base: position 19,780 of record NZ_JBQTGK010000013.1, on the reverse strand, counting down.
GATAACCGGTTCGATTGATTCTTACCTTCAATATTTTTAAGCTGTTGCGCATACCATTTGCTCGTTTTTTCGAGTTGACTCTGTAAGTTGATAATGCTATCGTTTAATGTGTTGCTAGCTATATTTTGTTGGCTAATTTGTTCTTTTAATTTGGTATTTTCCGATTGAAATTGTTTCAGTTTTGCATTTAATTGCGATAAAGCCAACTTTGTTTGTTCCGATTCAATAGTTTTAATTTTTGTCTTGTAAATTATTTTCGTTTCAATTTCTTTTTTCACTTCTGTTTTCTGCGCATCTGGCTTTTGGCTCAATTTAAGCATTAGCTGATTGTTACTCATCTGCAAACATTGGTTCATTTTATAAGTATACCCTAAACCGCCGAGTAAGAATAGAATTATTATAATTGCACTTGCTCTAAACCAAGTCAGATAAATAACTTTATTTTTCTTTGGTTGCATAGAATTCCACAAAGCAGTTTTATCAAAACCAATATCGTTTTTCTGATCATCCCAGGCCTCAAAGGCATTTTTTATATTTCTTTCAACGGATTGCTTCATGTCTGATTTCTGTTTTGTGAATCATATTCTTTAATAGTTTGCGGGCTTTGCTTAACTGCGATTTCGATGTGCCAATCGAAATCTGAAGTTTTTTTGCAATCTCTTCATGTTTATATCCTTCAATAGCATATAAACTAAAAACAGTACGATAACCATCAGGAAGAGCCAATACCATCTGAATTAAATCATTCTCCAATAAATTTTCATCACTGGTAATTTCCGATTCTTCAATTTCTTCAATCAGCTCGAGAGATTGTGAAAATTTAATCTGCTTTCGAATCTCCATAAGCGATTGATTAATGGCAATTTTTTTCATCCAGGCTTTTAGAGCTGCTTCTTCTGTAATATCAGTTTTATGAATATTATTAAATACATTCAAAAAAGTTTGCGATAGTACTTCTTCTGTTCGTTCTCTGTTATTTAAATAGCGATAACAGATTCTGAACAAATAATCAGCGTAAGTGTCGAAAGCTTTTTGCTGAGCTTTTGGTTTCTTTTTTTTTAATGCTTTAATAATTTTTTTCACAAATAGTACTAATCATTATTGATGACTTACAAACATAAGAATGCAATTTGATGTAATTTGGTTGCCTTAGATTTTTGAATAATTTTTTTAAAATCTAAAAGTTTAACTTATTGTGCAGATAATGAGTGTGTTTGTTTTTTTTAAAATTTTGGTTCGAAACAATAAGAATATTCTAAATCGAATTATTATTTTAGAATGATTATGATTGGTGTAAACTTTGAATATTCATTTTCAATAGTTAATATTATGCTGATATATATATAACCCAAAAAAGAACAGATGAGAAAAGTTTTCTACTACCTGATTTTGCCAGTAATTATTGCTTTGGCCGTATTTTCCTGTAAAGATAACAAAAGAGTTAAACGCAAAGTTGATCCAGGATTTGGACAATTCGTTTCTGCTTTTACCTCGGGAGTTGTTTCGGTAGAATCGCCAATAGAAATTAGACTTGTGAAGGATAGTAAACTGAAAATTGAATCGGGGCAGGAACTAGAAAAAGGAATAATAAGTATTTCTCCAAAAATTAATGGAAAAGCCTATTGGAAAGATTCGCGAACAGTTGTGTTTCGTCCCGAAAATAGGATGGAATCTGGTATTCTTTATCAGTTAAATGTAAATTTAGGTAAGCTTATAGAAGTGCCTGAAAAATATGCTAGCCTAAAATTTAGTTTTCAAACCATTAAACAGAGCTTCAGTTTTACAGGAGAAGGTTTACAATCCTACCATAAAGTGGATATGTTAAGCCAAAAGTACAAAGGTTATTTAACAACTGCAGATGTCATTCCTGATGATGAAATAGAATCGGTATTAAGTGCAAGTGTAAATGGAAATAAAAAACCCATCTCATGGACTCATTCTGCTGATGGTAAGTTGCATTATTTTGTGGTTGATAGTTTAATTCGTAAAGAAGAGAAAAAACAATTGGTGATAAAATGGGATGGATCAATAATAAATGTAGATGAAAGTGGAGAAGAAGAAGTAGAAATTCCAGCTCTTAATGTTTTTAAGGTGATGAGTGCTGTGGTAATTCAGCAACCAGAACAATATGTTTCCATTCGTTTTACCGATCCATTAAAAAAAGATCAGAATTTGAAAGGCTTAATTCGGGTAGATGGGCAGTCTAATTTTAAATTTATTATTGATGGAAATGAAGTGAGAGCCTTTCCTAGTTATCGATTAACGGGAACAAAAATTCTTGAAATAGAGGAAGGAATTAGAAATGCATTGGACTATTCGTTGAAAGAGAGTCGTAAAATTGAATTGGTATTTGAGAATATTAAACCTGCCGTTCGTTTGTTGGGCAAAGGAACCATATCACCATCATCGCAGGGGTTAATTTTTCCTTTCGAGGCAGTAAGCCTTAAATCGGTTGACTTGCGTGTAATAGAGATTTATGAAAATAATATTCATCAGTTTTTGCAGGATAACAGGATGTATCAAAGTGATAATCTGAAACGCGTGGCGCGATTAATTATGCAAAAGCGTATCGATTTGGGAACCAATAGAGCTGTAGATTTGCGCAAATGGAATGCCTATACAATAGATATTGCAGACTTTGTAGACGTAAAACCTGGTTCCATATATAGAGTAGAGCTTAGGTTTAATAAAGAATATGCTTTGTATGCTTGCGGAGATGATGAGGAAAAAGAAGATAATCTGGCAAGTATAGATGATCTGCTTAAGGAACAGGAATTGGAAAATGAAATGTCAGAATGGGATCAGCCTGGTTGGTATAGCAATTATTATTACCCCAAAGGATATAGATGGAACGAAAAAGATAATCCTTGTCATGTATCCTATTATCGTTCCGATAAATTTATTAGACGAAATATATTTGCATCAGACCTAGGCTTAATTGCAAAAGGTGGAAATGATAATTCCATAACTTTTGCAGTGTCGAATTTAATAAGTGCAAATCCCGAAGCCGACGTAGATCTTGAGGTCTATAATTATCAGAAACAATTAATGGCTACGGTAAAAACCAATGATCAGGGACTGGCAAAAGTTCAGTTAGATAGAAGTCCTTTTTTATTGGTAGCCAGAAAAGGAAATCAGCGTGCTTATTTACGTTTAGATGATGGGTCGGCTCTTTCTCTTAGTAATTTTGATGTGAGAGGACAGAGTACACAAAAAGGGATTAAAGGCTACATCTATGGAGAGCGCGGTGTTTGGCGTCCGGGTGATAAATTATACCTCACTTTTGTGTTGGAAGATGTGGCAAAAACATTGCCAGATAACCATCCGGTTATTTTTGAACTAAAAAATCCGGAAGGTCAAATTGTAGAGCGTAAGCTAAGAATAGCTGGAGAGAATGGTTTTTATTCTTTTAATACTTCTACCAAGGCCGATGCTCCTACAGGAAACTGGTCGGTTAAGATTAAAGTTGGCGGCGCTACTTTTACTAAAAAAATTAAAATAGAAACTGTTAAGCCAAATCGCTTAAAAATTAATCTCGATTTTGGAACTAAAATACTAAAAGCCAAAGCCGGTAATCAAAAAGTAAAAATGGAGGTGAAATGGTTGCATGGCGCTATCGCACGTAATCTAAAATCGAATATGAGCTTGCGATTATCTCCTTCAAAAACCACATTTAAAGATTATCAAAAATTTGTATTCGACGATCCTGCTAAAGATTTTTATGCAGATGAGCAATTTATTTTTGACGGTAAACTTGACGCCAATGGAGAGGCAAATGTGAATTTAAATTTAAAAGGAAACAATTCGGCTCCGGGAATGTTAAATGCGAGCTTTATTACCCGGGTTTTTGAAGAAGGTGGCGATTTTAGTATCGATATGCAAAGGGTGAAATTTGCTCCTTACCAATCTTTTGTAGGATTAAAAATGCCAGAATCGGAGCGCGGATGGTACCTCACCGATACCGATCATGAGGTGAACATAGCAACTGTTGATGCCGAAGGAAAACCTTTAAGCCGTAAAAATATAGAGGTAAAAGTATATAAAATTGATTGGCGCTGGTGGTGGGATTCGAATGATGAGAATTTGGCTTCTTATATTAGCCGTTCATCAACGCGTGTTGTATTACACAAAAAAATATCAACTAAAAATGGTGTGGGAAAATTAAAATTGAATATTCCTTATCATTCCTGGCGCGATTATGGTCGCTATTTAATTCGTGTTACCGATAAGGAAAGTGGACATTCGGCGGGCCTTACAGCATATTTCTCGAAATGGTATGGTCGAACACCCGAAGGAATGCCTGGCAATGCAAGTTTATTATCTTTCTTATCCGATAAGGATAAATATAAAGTTGGTGATAAAGCAAAAATAACCATTCCTTCATCTAAATCAGGAAAAGCATTGGTTAGTATCGAAACCGGAGCTAGTGTATTGAAGGCTTTTTGGGTAGATACAAAATCGCATGAATCGGAATTTTCTTTCGAGATTACTCCCGAAATGGCTCCCAATGCCTATGTTCATGTAAGCTTATTACAACCACACGGACAGGTAGAAAATGATTTACCAATAAGAATGTATGGTGTAATTCCAATAATGGTTGAAGACCCGAATACAAGATTGAATCCGGAAATTAAAATACCAGATGTTTTAGAACCAGAAAAAGAATTTGAAGTCAGGGTATCAGAAAAAGATGGAAAAGCAATGACTTATACCATTGCGGTTGTTGATGATGGATTGTTGGATTTAACTCGTTATAAAACTCCAAATCCCTGGAATGTATTTTATGCTAGAGAGGCTCTAGGTGTTAAAACCTGGGATATGTACGATTTGGTTATGGGAGCATTTGGTGCTCGCTTAGAGAAAGCTTTTGCTATTGGTGGTGACGAAGATTTAAAAGGGAAAAAGCAGGCCAAAGCCAATAGATTTAAACCTGTTGTAATGTTTTATGGTCCTTTTAACCTTCATGCCGGCGATTCTAAATTACATAGAATAAGCATGCCTAATTATGTGGGGTCGGTAAGAACAATGGTAGTTGCCGGTGATAATGGAGCTTATGGTTGTGCCGAAAAAACCTCCAAGGTTCGTAAGCCTTTAATGGTATTGGCTACTCTTCCTCGGGTTTTGGGACCTGGCGAAACAGTTAAACTTCCAGCTACAGTTTTTGCTATGGATTCGAAAGTTAAAAATGTGAAAATCAGAATCGAGCCAAATGAATTTTTAATTCCTCAAGCTGATAAGGTTAAAAACTTAACATTTAATAAAATTGGAGAGCAGGTCGTAAATTTTGACTTAAAAGTAGCTTCAAAATTAGGCGTTGCAAAAGTAAAAGTAATTGCAGAAAGTGGCAATAATAAAGCGACTTACGATATTGAGCTTGATGTGAGAAATCCGAATCCTAGAGTGCATAATCTTAGTGATACTTTATTGCAAACAAATCAGAATTGGACTCATTTGTTGCACTTACCAGGAATGCCAGGTACTAATAAAGCAGTTCTAGAATTGTCTAGCATTCCACCAATTGATTTTGGTCGTCGTTTAGAATATCTTATTGATTATCCTCATGGATGTATCGAACAGACTACCTCGGCAGTATTTCCTCAATTGTTTTTGGAAAATGTGATTGAGCTTACTGCCGATCAAAAATTAAGAATAGAAGAAAATGTACGAGCCGGATTAAGTCGTTTGTTAAGTTTTCAGTTGGCTAATGGTGGATTTTCTTATTGGCCGGGAGCAGCTTCTGCAAATTCCTGGGGAACAAGTTATGCCGGACACTTTATGCTGAAAGCAGAAGAGATGGGCTATACTTTACCTGTTGGCTTAAAATCATCATGGCTTAAATATCAAAAATCGGCTGCCAAAAGCTGGAAAAAAACAGATTATTCAGGTTCTTATTATCGCAGAAATGATTTACTGCAAGCCTACAGACTGTATACTTTAGCTTTGGCTGATCATCCTGATTTGGCATCGATGAACAGATTGAGAGAACAAGCAAAATTATCGGATGATGCAAGATGGAGACTCGCTGCTGCTTATAGAATTATTGGTAAAAAAGAAGTGGCCGAAGAATTGGTTGAAACAGCAAGTACTGAGGTAAATACTTATCGTGAACATTCGGGTAGTTTTGGTTCTTCTGTACGTGATCAAGCGATGATACTAGAAACATTAAGCTTGCTGGAACAAAAAACGAAAGCTTTTCCTATTGTTAAGGAATTATCGAATAAGTTGTCGGGAGATTCATGGATGAGTACTCAGACAACGGCATTTTGTTTAATTGCAATGGCCGAATTTGCAGCAAATAACGATGCTGGCACAATGAGGTTTAAGTATGCCATAAATAATGAGGAGAAGGAAATATCAAGCAATCGTCCAATAAGTCAAATTCCGATTAATTTGAGCGAGGGTGCACCAAATGTGAAAATAGAAAATTTAGCGGAAGGTGTTCTTTATGCTCGAGTAATTGTTAGTGGAATTCCAGAAACTGGCGATCGTACTTCTGCAGAAATGAATTTGAATCTGGAGATTAATTATACAGATATGAAGGGCAATACCATTGATGTGGGAAGATTAAAACAGGGAACTGATTTTAAGGCTGAAATAACAATCGAAAATCCTGGTGTAATGGGTAAATACGAACAAATGGCTTTAAGCCAGATTTTTCCTTCGGGCTGGGAGATATTAAATACTCGTTATGGTGAAGTAGATCAGGTTATTGAATCGGATACGCCTAATTACCAGGATATTCGTGACGATAGGGTGTATTCTTATTTCGATTTGGAGAAAAATCAGCGCAAGACATTTGTAATTAATTTAACTGCTGCTTATGTTGGGAAATATTATTTGCCAACCGTAAGTTGTGAAGCAATGTACGACAATCGGGTGAATGCCAGAAAACCTGGTCGATGGGTAGAAGTGATTAAATAAAAAAGTACATAAATATCTGGTAGGTTTCTGAAACTTGCCAGATTATTTAATGTGACAATGTTGATTAAATAATTAAAAATATTTAGTGATATAGAAATTGTTTAGTAAGAAAAATAAATATTGCCAATCCCGAAAATGCCGCATGTTATTGTTGGCATTTTTTCTGCTGTCTTTTCTTTTTTGGTTTTCCTTGCCAGCAGAATTATTTAAGGATCCAACATCTACAATTCTTTATAGTAATGATGGGTATTTAATGGGTGCCAGAATAGCCGATGACGGACAATGGCGTTTTCCTGAATTAAATAGCACCCCCAAAAAATTTGAGAAGGCACTCTTAACTTTCGAAGATCAGTATTTTTATTCTCATCCGGGAATTAACCCTATTGCGGTGGGCAGGGCAATGATACAAAATTTTAAAGCAGGCAAGATTGTTAGTGGAGGTAGTACTATTAGTATGCAATTGATTAGAATATCCAGAAAGGGAAAAGCACGAACGGTATATCAAAAGCTTATCGAGATGTTTTTAGCATTGCGCCTGGAGTTAAGATATTCGAAAAAGGAGATTTTGGCATTATACGCATCTCACGCTCCTTTTGGCGGAAATGTGGTTGGTGTAGATGCTGCCGCATGGCGTTTTTTTGGACGTACCGCTGAAGAGTTATCATGGGCCGAGGCTGCAACTCTTGCAGTTTTACCCAATGCTCCTTCTTTAATTTATCCGGGAAAAAATAGTGAAAAATTACGGATTAAAAGAAATCGATTACTTAATAAGTTGCGTTCCCTTGCAATAATCGACTCAACGAGTTGTGAGCTGGCAAAATTAGAAGAAATTCCCAGAGAGATTCATCACCTTCCTAGGGTAGCACCTCATTTGCTCGATAGAGTACATGCTGATTATAAAGGCGAGAAAGTGACGAGTTCAATTCAATATAATTTGCAGCAAAGAGTAAATAGAATTGTAAAAAAACATCAGATAAATCTCGAAGGCAATCAAATTCATAATCTGGCTGTTTTGGTTTTAGAGGTAGAAAGCGGAGAAGCCATTGCTTACCTTGGGAATACCGAAAAATTGGGAAAAGAAAATCATGGCAATCAGGTAGATATTATTCGTGCCCCTCGCAGTACTGGAAGCGTATTAAAGCCATTTTTATTTGCAAATATGTTAAGTCAGGGGGAGATATTACCCAATACTTTAGTACCTGATATTCCTACTCAAATTGCAGGTTATTCTCCTAAAAATTTTAATTTAAGATACGATGGAGCTGTTCCAGCTCAAAGGGCATTAGCTCGTTCATTAAATGTTCCTTCGGTTCGCATGTTAAGAGATTATGGAGTAGAGCGATTTCATTTCTTTTTAAAGAAATTTGGGATGAATACCTTAAACAGACCTGCCAACCATTATGGCTTATCATTAATTTTAGGAGGTGCAGAAGGAAACTTGTGGAATTTGTGTGGTATGTATGCAAGTATGACTCGAATTTTAAACCATTACAATCATTTTAATTCTAGTTACTTTTTGAATGATATTGCAAATCCGGTTTATATCGATAGCAAATTTGATCGTGGTAAAACGGTTTCTCAATCTATTGTAAAAGCATCGGCAATTTATCAAACTTACGAGGCTTTATTAGAGGTGAATCGTCCCGATGCAGAAAATGGGTGGAAATCATTTTCATCATCAAAGAAAATTGCATGGAAAACAGGAACAAGTTTTGGTTTTCGCGATGCCTGGGCCATAGGAACAAGCTCAAAATATGTTGTTGGCGTTTGGGTAGGAAATGCTGATGGTGAGGGAAGACCTGGTCTAACTGGTGTAAGTGTTGCAGCTCCGGTAATGTTCGATGTTTTTGGTATGTTGCCAGATAGCGAATGGTTCGAACAGCCTTTTGATGAAATGGAACTAGTGCCGATATGTCGAAAAAGTGGATACCGGGCCGGAAGATGGTGTGAAGAAACAGATTCTTTATGGATTTGTAAGCAGGGTTTGAAAACTGAAGTCTGTCCTTATCATCGTTTGGTGCATTTAGATCAGTCAAAAAGCTTTCGGGTTAATTCTAATTGCGAAAAGGTGAGTAATATGATACATCAATCGTGGTTTGTGCTGCCCCCCGCAATGGAATGGTATTATAAAAAAAGAAATCCACTTTATAGGCCATTACCGCCTTTTCGGGATGACTGCCTGACTATAGAAGCACAAGCCATGGAGTTAGTATATCCAAAAGGGAACGATAGAATTTTTGTGCCGGTAAATCTGGATGGAAGCAGAGGGAAAATTGTATTCGAAATGGCACATCACGATTCGGATATGGAGGTGTATTGGCATTTAGATGGTAAATTTATTGGAACCACCTGCGGTATTCACCAAATGGAACTGAGTCCTGCCGAAGGAGAACATCTTCTTACTTTTGTAGATGAACAGGGAAGTACATTGTACAAGAAATTTACTATTGTTGGGAAAAATGCAAGGTCCGTTGTTCACAATAATTAGAGTATTCTTAGGAGAAAACAGTTTTAAATCCCTGTGTTTTTTGGTAAATTACATGCTTTATTAATTCATATAATTAAATGGTTTTACTTTTATTTTATTTATTTCTAGCTCTTTTTGTTTCATTTTTGTGTTCTGTTATGGAATCAGTTTTATTATCGACTCCACAATCTTTTTTAGAAGTGAAAAAGGAGGAGGGAATAAAATCAGTTAATACTTTTATTAAACTAAAAGAGAATATTGAGAAACCTCTTTCTGCAATTTTATCATTAAATACAATTGCTCATACAATTGGGGCTGCAGGAGTAGGAGCTCAGGCAACTCAACTTTTTGGAGAAGTTTATTTTGGTGTAATATCGGCAGTACTGACTTTCCTGATATTGATATTTTCGGAAATTATTCCCAAAACAATTGGGGCAATATATTGGAGAAGATTGGCTATTGCTTCAGGTTTAATTATTAACGGAATGGTAGTTATTACTTATCCTTTGGTGGTGTTAACGGGTTATATTTCTCGCTTACTATCCAACAAACAGGAAGGCGGAAGTATTAGTAGAGAAGAAATATCCGTAATGGCAAAAATTGGAACGAAAGAAGGTGTTTTTGAGGAGAAAGAAAATCGAATTATTCAAAACTTAATCCGATTAAGGAATATAAATGTTACTAAAATAATGACTCCACGAGTTGTTGTTGCTATTGCTGACGAAAATATGAGCTTAAAAGAGTTTATGAGTAAAAAGGAATATTTGTACTATTCCCGTATTCCTATTTATTCTAAAAATACTGATAATATAACTTCTTATGTATTGAGGCAGAAGGTTTTTGAGAAGCTTGCCGAGGGAGAAGAAAAATTACGCTTAAAAGATATAGCTCGTAAGATTGTTATTGTTCCCGAATTTCAGACTATATTAAACACCTGGGATAATTTGCTAAACCGAAAAGAACACATGGCACTGGTGGTTGATGAATATGGCGGAATGGATGGTATTGTAACAATGGAAGATATTATTGAAACATTACTAGGACTTGAAATTCTCGATGAGCATGATCAAATTGAAAATATGCAGCAATATGCGCGGGAAAGATGGAAACAACGTCAAGTGAAATATAATGTATTTAAAGAGTGATTTTATTTGTTTTTAATACTATTATAGTAAGTAGTTGTGTTGGTTCTTAGAATTGACTATTTTTAAGAGTATACCTGTAATAAATGGTATAACGATTTGCTGATAGATAAAATTAAAATTGTGAAGAAACTGCTGTTAAAATTTGAGTATAAGTTTTTTATTGGATATTTATTAATTGGATGTTTGTGGATATTATTTTCTGATAAGATTTTAAATGCATTTATTTCAGATAAAGATTATTTAACTACTATTCAAACTTATAAAGGCTGGTTTTATGTGTTAATTACAGGTTGGTTTTTTTATTATTTATTGAAAAAACATCTTATCAAAATACGGGATGCCGAATTAAAAGCCCGAGAAAGTGAGCAATTAAAATCCGCATTCTTACAAAATATGTCGCATGAAATTCGTACTCCCATGAATGGAATTATTGGTTTTGCCGCACTTCTTAGAAATAGTAATATAACGAAAGAGCAGAGAGACAGATACTTAAACATTTTAACTCAGAGCTCAGATCAATTGCTGCATGTGGTAAATGATGTGTTAGATTTATCTTTGATTGAAACCGGAAGTATTATTCTTGAAAGAGATGTTGTTGATGTAAATGCAGTTTTAGATGAGTTTTATGACGTTTATTCCGTTAGCTTGAAAGAAGGAATTAATTTGCAACTAAATAAAGGCGTAAAAGAGGGATTGAAAATTATTACTGATGATGTAAAATTTCGTCAGATATTAAATAATTTGCTGAGTAATGCTCAAAAATTTACAGAAAAAGGAAATGTGGAATTTGGTTACGAATTAAATGATTTTCAGCTATTGTTTTATGTGAAAGATAGTGGTATTGGAATTGATCCAGAAATGAAAGAGAAAATATTTGATCGCTTTTTAAGGGCAAAAATTGAAACGACAAAAACTATTGGTGGAGCAGGTTTGGGTTTGGCAATTTGTCGTGGAAATTTGGATGTTATGAAAGGTAAAATATGGGTTGAGCCAAATCATATGAATGGTTCTTCGTTTTATTTTACAATTCCTTTCGAAAAAGCTGAGGAAATCAAAGGTTTATCTGAAAAAGTGGAGAAACCTTGTGTTATGCCTGATAAAAATTGCATTTTAGTAGCCGAGGATGAGGATACGAATTTCTATTATTTATTAACAATATTAGAAAATGCCGGGCTGGAAATTATAAGAGCATGTAATGGTGTTGAGGCTGTTGATTTATTTAAAAAGAACCCGAAAATAAGTTTTATACTAATGGATATAAAAATGCCTTTGATGAGTGGTTATGAGGCAACAGGAAAAATTCGTGAGTTTAATAAAAATGTGCCTATAATTGCCCAAACAGCTTTTGCAATGAGCGATGAAAGAACAAAAGCAATCGAAGCTGGATGTACAGATTATATCGCAAAACCATTTAAAAAAACAGACATATTAACTCTGATAGAGAATTTTCAAAATTTAAATTAGTTTTTTATAAATCCATTTGTACTCCAAACATTATGCGAGGCATAAAACCGGGTTGGTCTATTGCTTTATCGGCGTCTTTATAACGAAATTGTTCATCAGTAGTGTTATTTGTTCGGGCATTGGTATTATCATTATTGGGCGAGTACGATGTATCATGTCCCTGAAGTTTTGCATCGAAAAAATAATCTAATCCTGCACTTACTACCAATTTTACATTCGAAGATATATTATAACGACTTTCGATACCTGCGCCCAAACCATATTGTTTTGTTGTGATATCAAAATCTTCGTTGCCGCCTACATATTTAAAATTTCCTTTGAAAGAGGAGTACCTTGGGCCAAAATATCCGTAAGAATCCTGATTATCTAGTATTGTGATCTTTTTTAGAAAATCTAAGCGAAGATCGATGTTATGTCCTTTTTCTTCGGGGACACCATTGCTTGCATTGTTAATGAAAATTTTTCTTGCAGCAGAGGAACTTCCTGGTTTTAGCCAGGTGTATCCAAGTCCAAGTCTAATGTCAAGAGGAAATTCTTTAGCAGGATCGTTAAATAATAAATTAACGCCTAAGCCAAATCCTCTGTTAAGTCCGGCAGTAAACTGAAAATCTGTTTTTTCTTTAAATTTAGTTTGCTCTTGTGCAATTGAAGATAGACTAATGCCAATTAATAATAAGATAAAATAATATTTTATATGAGTGTTTGTTGTTGTGTGTAGCATGAATGTGAATGTATTTGTTTAAAGTATTGTTCTAAAACGGATTAAGTTGGTGAATATTGCCTTGTTAAATTTTGTGTTTGTGGGAATGTTTTGATTTAAGGAAAAATCTACTTGTTTTTATCTACAAAAATTGAGCATAATTGGCATAGGTAATTTACAAGCTATATGTATCTTTATCCTAACTAAATATGAATGTAGTATCAGGAAATATTTTCGAATTTTTTTTCAAATGCAGGATTCTAGATGTTTTTCGTAATATAGCATCTTATATTTCAGACTTATAGTTTCTGAGTCTTCTATATTTTAGGGAATGACTTTGATTTGTAGATGTCATTCGTTTACTTATCTTTAATATTATTCTACAACCACAATTTTTACAGAACTATGAGCCAACTAATAAAGATTATAAAGTTTAATGATATATTACCAGAATATCAGAATACGCCTATTAGTTTATTAATTGAATTTCATAATTTAAACCGACCTTATGCTGATTATCAGCAAGCCCAGCTTTTAGTGGGAATGTGTATGGATCATAGGAAACATCTTCATATTCCTGAGAATTTTTCATATATTATTAGAACTGGGGGAGCAAATTTAAGATATAGTGAATTTAAAGTTTCCTATGCAATTTCGGTGGGTGGCATAAAGCACATTGCTTTGATAGGACACAATAACTGCGGAATGGTGAACTTGAATTCGAAAAAGGAGCAGTTTATTGGTGGACTAGTTAAACAAGCTGGTTGGACAATGGATCAGGCTGTAGAGCACTTCAATAATTTCGCGCCTATGTTTGAAATTGGGAATGCTATCGATTTTGTGGTTTCCGAAGCAAAAAGGTTGAGAGTTAAATATCCTAAAATTATTGTTGCTCCATTGTTTTATAATGTTGATGACAATAAATTGTACATGATAGAAGAATAGTTGAACAGAGATTCGAAAAAATATTATCATTTAAAAATAATGCCGTACTTTTGCCCCACTTTAATTCCTTCATTGTTCGATTGAATTTAAAATTAACACCCAATGGAATACACAAGATTAAATAAGGCAATTGCAGAGACTGGATACTGTTCGCGAAGAGAAGCTGATAAGCTAATTGAAAAACGGAAGGTAAGAGTAAATGGTAAACTTGCCGAAATGGGTGTAAAAGTTACCCGTGAGGATGAAATATCGGTAATGGGAGAAGTACTTACCAAAACAGCTCGTAATATTTATTTGATTTTTAATAAACCCATTGGGATTACTTGTACTACCGATCTTCGAATTAAAGGAAACATCATATCTTATATCAACTATCCGGAAAGAATATTTCCAATTGGTAGATTGGATAAGCCAAGCGATGGCCTTATTTTTATGACCAATGATGGTGATATTGTAAATAAAATTCTTCGTTCCAGAAATAATCACGAGAAAGAGTACATTGTAACTGTTAATAAAAAGATAAGCTCCGATTTTATTAAGAAAATGAGTAATGGAGTTCCTATTCTCGATACAGTCACAAAAAAATGTCGCGTTACCAGAGTAAATAATTATACCTTTAAAATTATCCTGACTCAGGGATTAAATCGTCAGATTCGTAGAATGTGTGAATTTTTAGGATACGAAGTTACATCCTTACGAAGATTAAGAATTATGAATATCTCACTAGGGAATTTAAAGCCTGGTAAGTATCGTTCGTTTACTAAAAAAGAGTTAAAGGATCTGCTTGCTCTTTGTGAAGATTCTCTTAAAACTCACGATAGTTTTTAAATAATCACACTTTTCTCTTTTTATTCTTTAAAATAGTACTGTAAGCCTTAAATGGTCTTAGGTGTGGGATTCTTATGTCTTGAATTTCTGTTTGTTGTACTTGGTTTTTTCTTATTTAATCTCGTTTTTAATAAAAAATGAGAGTATCTTAAATGTTCTAATATTCAGTATGTTGGATGTTTTTATTGAAAATCATAGGGGCTTGACATGAAATAATTGAACTTTAATCAGTAAATTTACGTAGTTAAAGTATATAAAATAGTTTTTCGTCAAAAACAACTTTAACGTTGGGGATTGTGGAGATGATGTTTTAAAAGGAGAACAGATGGATAAAATTTTACGTGTTTTTTGTTTTACGTCGATTATTGTATTTAGTTGTTATTTTGGAAAAGCTCAAATTGTACGACCGTCTAGTGATACAACAATTTGTGTTGGAGAATCTGTTGAGCTCGAAGCCAAAGCAGGTTCATACATGTATAATTGGAGTACCGGAGCTTTATCTAAAAGGATTTCGGTATCGCCATTAACAACTACGTCTTATAGTTTACGTGTTTTTATCCCTGATACAGGAACAGAATTAATCGACAATGGCGATTTTGAAAAAGGAAATTCCGGCTTTTATAGTGAATATGTATATTGTCCTGATCCTTCAGTTTCTTCAGCAAATCATGCTCATTCCCAATCATTATGGCAGGAAGGAAGATATGCTGTAGATGATAATCCTAACGAATATCATGCAAATTTTTCTGCGTGCAGTGGGAATACAGGGAATTCTCCAGATAATTTTTTGATTGTTAATGGAGCACCCGATGAGGATGTTGTTGTGTGGAGTCAGACAATTACAGTAAACCCAAATCAATATTATGCATTTTCAACCTGGGCTGCAAATGTTCATCCAACCAATCCGGCCAGACTCGAATTTATGATTGACGGTGTTTTAATGGGCGATTATATAGAACCCAGTTCTGGATTAACTTGTAATTGGGAAGAGTTTTATTCTTTATGGTATTCTGACGCAAAAACATCAATAGAAATATCTATTGTAAATAAAAACTTAATTAGGAGTGGTAACGATTATGCATTAGATGGTATTTCTTTTAATCCTTTGGTCGAAGTTCCGGATACCAGAATTGTGAATGTTATTGATCCTGCAATTGTTGATGCTGGGGCAGATCAGACCATTTGTGGAAATATTTCTGCCTCTATTTCAGCATCAGCTTCTAATTATTCAAGTTTTTATTGGACTACTTCTGGCGACGGTGTATTCACTAATTCTACAAGTCTAAGTTCTAATTATGTTCCTGGAGTAAACGATGTTGCAAACGGTTCGGTAATAATTACTGCAAATGCCAATTCAAATTCTCCGTGCGGAGCTGTTAGCGATGATTTAAGATTAAATTTTAATCCAGTTCCTGTTATTGGGTTTGGCGATAATCAGGCCTCATGCGATGGTGGAGATTATCTTCTTGATGCTGGTAATTCGGGATCTACTTATATATGGAATACAGGAGAAACGACTCAAACCATTACTGTATCTACCGATGGTGATTATTCTGTAGAAGTAACAAATTCCTACGGATGTATTGAGGCAGATACAGTTCATGTTGGATTTTATCCGAATCTTACTATCGATCTTGGTCCCGATAAAACTGTTTGTACAGGTGAGCCTGTAGTCTTAGATGCAGGTATCTCTGGAGCTACCTATCTATGGAGTACTGGAGAAACAACTCAGGAAATAATTGTTTATAACGCGGGTAATTATTCTGTAACAGTAACGAATTCATCCGGTTGTGATGCTACCGATGATGTAAATGTTAATTTAGTTCCTCCTCCTACCGTAGATTTAGGCCCAGATCAGGTTCTTAATGATGGAGATGTAATTACACTTGATGCTGGTAATCATTTTATGTATATATGGGATGATGGATCTAGGAGTAGATATTTGAATATAGACAAACCTGGTCTTTATGCTGTTAGGGTTATGGATATTAATGGCTGTTCGGCAATGGATATGGTTAATATTACTAGTGTGTCTGGAACTATCCCAGATGTTACGCTTAACGATACAATTATTTGTAGAGATGAATCTGTAGAACTTTATGCTGGTAACGATTTTTTGTTTAACTGGGATGTAGATGGATTATCTTCACGTGTTGTAGTTGCTCCCGATTCAACAACAACCTACAATTTAAGATTGTTTTATGTTGATAAAACACTGGAACTTGTTAATAATGGTGATTTTACTCTGGGTAATATCGGTTTTCAAAGTGATTATTACTATTGTTCTAGGACCTATTATAGGTCATGTCGTAATAGAAGTAGTAAATATACAATTGATGATGATACAGATGCTTTTGGTTCTGACAAAAGTAATTGTGGTGGTGTTACAGGAAACTCTAACGATAATGTTTTAGTGGTTGAAGGTGGAAATGTAAATAGTACTGTTTGGGAACAGGATATCGATGTTGATACAGACAGTTATTATACTTTCTCTTTAAATGTTACTAACCTGAAAAATAGTAGCTCCGACGAATTTGAATTAATAATTAACGGACGTGTTGTTCTACAGTTTAGCACTGATAATCCATGTGATTGGAAAGAATATAAAACATTGGTGTATTCTGATACAGAAACTCAGCTTAATATTCAAATTAATAATACATCAACAACAGGAACAGGTAATGCTTTCGCTTTTGATGGAATTAGTATGTTCAAGTTGTCCGAAATGCCATTGGATGTTACAGTCACAGTAATCCAACATGTTGTTGCTGATGCTGGAGATGATCTTAT
Organism: Marinifilum sp. RC60d5; assembly: GCF_052400665.1. NCBI lineage: Bacteria > Pseudomonadati > Bacteroidota > Bacteroidia > Marinilabiliales > Marinifilaceae > Marinifilum > Marinifilum sp. RC60d5. The sequence goes on along the minus strand of NZ_JBQTGK010000013.1, from coordinate 2,520 downwards.
AATTTGCGAAGCAGGAACAGTTTCTCTTAATGGGTCTGTGGAAAATGCTTCTTCCTTTGTTTGGAATACTTTAGGCGATGGAAGTTTTGATAACGCCGGAAATCTAAATGCTACATATACACCTGGATTATCCGATATTGCTAATGGATATGTTGAACTTGAATTGAGTGTTCAGCCAATTATTCCATGTACCGATCCCGATTTAGATACACTTCGTGTGGATATCAATGCAAATTTAGCTATTGATTTAGGAGTAAATCGTGAATTTTGTCAGGGAGATTCAATTATTTTAGATGCAAATTATTCTGGTGGAAGTTACCTTTGGAATACAGGGGAAACAACTCAATCTATAATTGTAAAAACAACTGGTAATTATTCGGTAATTGTTACCGATATTAACGGTTGTAATGGTAGCGACGATGTTAACGTAACGGTTCATTCAAATCCTATTGTCGATTTAGGTCCGGATCAGGAAACCTGTGATGGTGTTGATGTTATGATAGATGCAGGCCTTCCGGGATCTACTTATTTTTGGAGTAATGGAGAAACTCTTCAAGCGATTTTAACATCGATATCTGGTAACTATTCAGTAGTCGTAACCGATGCCAATGGCTGTTCAGCTACTGATGATGTAGATGTAATAGTTCACCCAAACCCAACAGTAGATTTAGGAGCCGATCAGGAAACTTGTGCAGGCAGTACCATTACATTGGATGCAGGCAATGCAGGTTCAAGCTACTTGTGGTCGACAGGAGAAACAACACAGGCAATTACAGTCTCTGCAAGCGGAAATTATAGCGTAACAATTACTGACGCCAATGGTTGTAGTGCGAGCGATGATGTAAATGTAACCGTTCACCCGAATCCAACAGTAGATTTAGGAGCTGATCAGGAAACATGTGCAGGTACTACTATTATATTGGATGCAGGCAATGCAGGTTCAAATTACTTGTGGTCGACAGGAGAAACAACACAGGCAATTACAGTCTCTGCAAGCGGAAATTATAGAGTAACAATTACTGACGCCAATGGTTGTAGTGCGAACGATGATGTAAATGTAACAGTTCACCCGAATCCAGTTGTGAATTTAGGAGCCGATCAGGAAACTTGTGCAGGTACTACCATTACATTGGATGCCGGCAATGCAGGAGCAAGCTATTTGTGGAATACCGGTGAATCAACACAAGCTATTACAGTTTCAACTTCCGGTAATTATTCAGTAGTCGTGACTGACGCCAATGGCTGTTCCGCTATAGATGATGTAAATGTGACAGTTCATTCAAATCCAGTAGTAGATTTAGGAACCGATCAGGAAACTTGTGCAGGTACTACCATTACTTTAGACGCAGGCAATGCAGGTTCAACATATTTATGGTCGACAGGAGAAACAAGCCAGACAATTACAGTTTCAACTTCTGGTAATTATTCAGTAGTCGTGACTGACGCCAATGGCTGTTCCGCTATAGATGATGTAAATGTGACAGTTCATTCAAATCCAGTAGTAGATTTAGGAACCGATCAGGAAACTTGTGCAGGCAGTACCATTACATTGGATGCAGGCAATGCAGGTTCAAGCTACTTGTGGTCGACAGGTGAAACAACTCAGGCAATTACAGTTTCAACTTCCGGTAATTATTCAGTAGTTGTGACTGACGCCAATGGTTGTTCCGCTACTGATGATGTAAATGTAACAGTTCACCCGAATCCAGTTGTGGATTTAGGAGCTGATCAGGAAACTTGTACAGGTACTACCATTACTTTAGACGCAGGCAATGCAGGTTCAACATATTTATGGTCGACAGGAGAAACAAGCCAGACAATTACAGTAAATGTAAGTGCTAACTATTCAGTAGTCGTGACTGACGCCAATGGTTGTTCCGCTACTGATGATGTAAATGTAACAGTTCACCCGAATCCAGTTGTGGATTTAGGAGCTGATCAGGAAACTTGTGCAGGTACTATCATTACATTGGATGCAGGCAATGCAGGTTCAACATATTTATGGTCGACAGGAGAAACAACCCAGACAATTACAGTAAATGTAAGTGCTAACTATTCAGTAGTCGTGACTGATACCAATGGTTGTTCAGCAAGCGATGATGTAAATGTAACAGTTCACCCGAATCCAGTTGTAGATTTAGGAGCTGATCAGGAAATTTGTGCAGGCAGTACCATTACATTGAATGCAGGCAATGCAGGTTCAACATATTTATGGTCGACAGGAGAAACAAGCCAGACAATTACAGTTTCAACTTCCGGTAATTATTCAGTAGTCGTGACTGACGCCAATGGCTGTTCCGCTATAGATGATGTAAATGTGACAGTTCACCCGAATCCAGTTGTGGATTTAGGAGCTGATCAGGAAACTTGTACAGGTACTACCATTACTTTAGACGCAGGCAATGCAGGTTCAACATATTTATGGTCGACAGGAGAAACAAGCCAGACAATTACAGTTTCAACTTCCGGTAATTATTCAGTAGTCGTGACTGACGCCAATGGTTGTTCCGCTACTGATGA
>NZ_JBQTGK010000012.1:0-97776 GCF_052400665.1 Marinifilum sp. RC60d5 | reverse complement strand
TAATTTTGGGTCGAAAAGTTTGCAGCATAAACGGGTGCACAATAACAAGTCGAAACCATGATTTAAAAGATTATGGGCTTAGCAAGATTAAGAAGTGAAACTATAAGCGGGTTAAAAATTAATTCAATCCATTTACACACTCTACAGGATAGTGGGACCATTTCATATATTTCATTTTTCACAATAGTTTCATTGCCATTTCGAAACCATCGCGGTTCATCCAATTTTGTTCTGCGGCAGTATCGGCAATTTTTTCCAGGCGTTGCACAAACTCGTTTCTCAGTTTATTATTATTAATATGTTCGATAGCTTCTTTAAAGGATTTTAGCATGCTTTTGTAAAATGCTTCCGATTTAATAAATTTTTCGGAAGTATAAGTTTGTGCTATTTCAATTTGATAGAGCATAATATCGGCAATAAGCGAAGGTTCTACTTCCAATTTTTTAAAATGGCGTAAAGATTTTTGAGCAACCGAACGTCGCATTTTAGCTTTTCTACCATTTAAGGGAAAATATTCTTTAGAAATTTTGAATTTACATTCTTCTATTAGTTTGTTTTCTTGTGGGTTAAAAGCAAAGTCGTAAAACTCTTTAACTTCCTTAAATCGGGCGTATAAATCTACTATTTGTTCTTGAAGTTGCTTTTTAGTTAACTCTTGTAAATATATTTTTAAATCTTTTTTGCTCATAAATATTAAATTAAGGCTTAAAGTTAAAATACAATTTTGATATAGCTATTAATTCCATTCGAAGTAAATTTTAGCAGCTTACTCTGTTTCTTACTACTATGTTTTATACTTAGTTAATTTATACTAAATAAAGCGGAGTAATTCCTTGTACATAAGGAATTTGTTTAATTATAATTAACAAATTTACTTGTGCTGATTCTGTTCGTGTACAAAAAAATGGTGTTTATCACTTATTTTCACATTAACCTGTAAATTACATAAGAGTTGAGAGTATAGTTCCTTAGCTTTATTATTGTAAATAAAACATGATTATTTGAACGTTATGTTATTTAATTATTTACCGATTAATAACTCTCTCAGTAGCAGAATTATTTTCTGTTTATCATTTTGTATTGCAAATAACATTATACCTGATGTCGTGAAAATTTCAATTGCTTTAAAAAGATTTCTTCTCAAACTTTTTTTGCGATACAAATGCTTTGTTAGTTCTAATTTATCAGTTGTATTTTCCTACTATACTATTTCATTTTACAGAAAATACACCAACACACTCTTTAAAGATAAACGATTAATTAAGCTGGAATAAGAAGCTTAAAAATTTATGTAATTAATACGATAAAGAAGTGGAAGTAAAACCACTCAACCACAAGCTTCCATTAAAATTCTTTATCAAAATATTCACTTTTACCTAAAAAATTCAACGATGAAAAAACTTTTTTTATTTTTATTGGCTGTGGTATTTACCGCAGGAGCCTCAATGGCTCAAATTAATCAATCTATGGTCGATCAGCTTGGCAACGACAATATGGCCACAGTCGAGCAAGTAGGTTTTTGGAACATGAGTTATGTAGACCAATGGGGAACAGATAATTCTGCTGATATTACACAAAATGGTCTTATGAATAGGTCTTATCTTACTCAGTGGGGACATTTTAATACTGCTATGGTAAACCAAATTGGTAGTAACTATTCTACAATTTCTCAATTGGGAATTGGCAATACTGCCGATGTAACTCAGGATATGTCTAACAGTTCAAGCATTACTCAAATGTGGACAGATTATAACCACGCTACTGTTAATCAAATTGGTTACAATATGTCTGATATTTATCAATATTGGGGTATCGATAATATTGCTGATGTGTATCAGTGGGGACAGAACTATTCTTATATCAATCAATTTTATAGTGAGTGGGTTGAAGCTTATGTAGAGCAATACGGATATTTTAATATGTCAATGATTAACCAAATGAGCGTTTGGGATATTGCGAATGTTCTTCAAAATGGAGATTGGAATAGTGCTTATGTAGATCAAACAGATAACTTTTGGTCGGAAGCATTAATTAACCAATTTGGCTTTGTTAACTGGGCAAAAGTTGATCAAATGGGCGGAATGGTTGATTTTGGTGGTATTCTTCAGTTTGGTGAGTACAATCAGGCAAGAGTTCGTCAATATTTTGGTTACTCAAATTGGGCTGGAGTTATTCAGGATGGAAACTGGAATTTAGCTGACGTTTATCAATATGGCGGATCATTAAATAGTTCTATGGTAGAGCAAACAGGATCTGATAACTGGGCTTTTTCTACTCAAAAAGGTGGAGAAGGTAATAGAATTGATATTGAGCAGTATATGGATATGAATACAGCTACTGCAATTCAGTATGGAGGTAAAGAAAAAACTGCATATATTGGTCAGTTAGGTTTATGGAACATGGCTAAAACTTATCAGGAAAGAGGTAGATATAATTATGCAGGAATTGCTCAAACTGGAGTAGCAAATCAAGCTCAAATCGAACAAATCAGAGGCAGATATAATTGGGCAGGTTTGGTTCAGAATGGTAATTTTAATGATGCAAAATCATTACAGGTTCGAGGCATGAATAATGAAATTTATGCAGAACAAAATGGAGATAATAATGTTGCAGGCATGGTGCAGGAAAGAGGTAATGGTAATGTGGCAGCAATATATCAAATAGGAAATGAAAACTGGTCATATTCTGAGCAAATGCGTGGAATGGGAAATGAAATTGTTGTATTACAAAATGGTGAAGGCAATATGGCTGAAACCTATCAGTATGGTGGTGGTGCAACTACTGCATTAGTTGGTCAGTATGGTGAAGCTAACTACTCAGGTATAGAACAGATGGGAGTAACAAATTCTTTAGCAGATGTTTTCCAGGAAGGTAATTATAATGAATCTGTAGTGCTACAGTATTTTGGAGATAATAATACTGCTACTGTTACTCAATATGGAGAATTTAATTATTCAGGAGTACTTCAGAATGGTTCAAATAATACAGCAACTATTTATCAGGAAGGACTAGGAGAAAATAGTATGGTAATTCAGAATGGTAATGGCAATACTGCTACTGTAACTCAATCTGATGCAGCTATAAATCCTTGATTTTAGATCTAGTAAATAAGTTTAATTGAAAAATTTAAATTTCTGTAGTTTTCAAGGTTTTCGATATTTTTGTGGTTGTAAATGTCGAATTTGAATTTTGGTTTTAAAATTGTAAAAAGGAGCATTCCCAAGAATGCTCCTTTTTTAAAGAACCAATAGTTTATTCTTTGTCGAGATAAAACTACTGGTTCTTACACTTAACTGCCTATGTTTAGTGTTGACTTATTGTGTAAACTATTACTTGTTAAGAAATGAATGCATTGATGCTGCAGTTTTTCTTCCATTATGTAAGGCACGAACAACTAAGCTGGCTCCGGTAGTTGCATCGCCCGAGCAGAAAATTTTCGAATTGGAGGTTTGTCCATTTTCGTTTGTTTTAATGTTTCCTCTCCCGTCTAATTCAACCCCTAGCTCGTTTACTAATCCTTCGTGCACCGGATGCACAAAGCCCATGGCTAAGAGTACCAGTTCAGCTTCTACAGTTTCTTCTGTTCCTGGAATTTCATTCATCTGAAATTTACCGTTCTCATCTTTAGTCCATTCAATCTGACTAATTTTAAGACTACTTACTGCACCATTTTCTCCTTCAAATTCCTTTGAGCTAATCGACCATCGACGTTTACAACCCTCTAAATGAGAACTTGATGTTCGCAATGTATTAGGCCAATAGGGCCATGGATTGTTTTCAGCTCTCTCTTCAGGAGGTTTAGGTAATAGCTCAATTTGAAGAACAGAATTTGCTTTTTGTCGGATAGATGTTCCTACACAGTCGGAACCTGTGTCGCCACCTCCAATTACGACAACATTTTTTCCTTTGGCCGAAATTCTTTCATTTTTCGAAAATTCGTCTCCACGGATAACTTTGTTTTGTTGCTTCAGAAAATCCATAGCATAATGAACACCCGATAATTCTCTTCCTTTAATAGGCAGATCGCGGGGTTTCATAGCACCAATTGCTAAACAAATTGCATCGTATTGTTTTTCCAAATCAGCAATTGAAATCGTGTTACCAACATCCTGGTTGGTTTTAAATTCAATTCCTTCTTCTACAAACAAGTCCAAACGGCGATCGATTACATGTTTATCCAGTTTAAAATCTGGAATTCCATAGCGCAGTAGGCCACCAATGGCATCATCTTTTTCGTAAACAGTAACCGAGTGACCAGCTTTATTTAATAGGTCGGCAACAGATAATCCTGCAGGCCCAGAGCCTATGACTGCTACTTTTTTACCTGTTCTATTTTTAGGTATTTGTGCTTTTATATAGCCATATTCGAATGCTTTTTCGATAATAGAAGCTTCGTTTTCACGGATAGTGACCGGAGCATTATGCAAGGAAAGAACACATGATTTTTCGCATGGGGCAGGACATATTCTCCCTGTAAATTCAGGAAAGCTGTTTGTGGAGTGTAATATTTGACTTGCTTCCTCCCAATTTTCGCGATAAACGGCATCTTGCCATTCGGGAATTTTACTTCCTGTGGGACAAGCCCAATGACAAAAAGGAATACCACAATCCATGCATCTTGATGCCTGATCTATTCTATCTTCAAGATTTAGTGTTTGTTCTACTTCACCAAAATCTCCAATTCTATCTCGTACCGGACGATATCCGGCTTCTTTTCTTTTTATTTCTAAAAAACCTTTAGGATTTCCCATAATCTTTTCAGTTTGCAGTTATCAGTAGTCAGAATATGGCTGGTTATTAATTTGCAATATTCTGTCTACTGTTAATTGGTTTATTCGTGTATTGCTGTTCGAGATTGTGCTTGCTTAAGCTTGCGGCGAATCTTTTTCAGTTTTTTCTCTTCAAGTACTTTTTTGTATTCGTAAGGTATCACCTTTACAAAATGAGGAAGATATTCTTCCCAATGAGTAAGTACTTTAGAGGCTACACTACTCTGAGTTAATAACAGATGCTGGTGAATCATTCCTTGTAATTCATGTATGTCCTGAAGGTGTTCAACAGGTTCTAATGCTACCAAACTTTGGTTGCAGAAATAATCCAATTGTCCTTCCATGTTTAGCACATAAGCAATTCCACCACTCATACCTGCAGCAAAGTTTCTTCCTGTAGGTCCAAGAATAACTACACGCCCACCAGTCATATATTCACAACCATGGTCACCAACTCCTTCAACTACAGCTTTCGATCCCGAGTTTCTAACTCCAAAACGCTCTCCAGCCATTCCTCTTATATAGGCTTCACCGGAGGTAGCACCATAAAGGGCAGTGTTACCAATAATGATCTGTTTTTCAGGTTTAAATTTGCTTTTGTCTGGTGGATTAACAATGATTTTACCTCCCGATAATCCTTTTCCAAAATAATCATTCGAATCGCCTTCTAAACGGAACGTGATTCCTTTTTCCAGAAATGCACCAAAACTTTGTCCGGCCGATCCTCTAAATCTGCAATAGATAGTGTCAGGTTCTAATACATGTTTAGGTTTTAAAGCTGCTACTTTACCAGAAAGCATAGCTCCAGTAGTACGATCTGTATTGTTGATTTTTTTATCTATCCAAACTTTTTCTCCATCATGAAGTGCTTTTTCAGCTTGTTCAATTAAATCATGATCCAGTACTTTACCAATCGATTTAATTGTTGCATTTATTCCACACAATTCATGTCCATCTGTTTCTGGCAAGTGAAGAAGGTTTTGAATATCTATGGTTTTAGCTTTCCATGTTTTAATGTCTTTTCTTTTTACCAACAGGTCGGATCTTCCAACCAGGTCGTCGAACTTACTTATACCTAAATCAGCCATTATCTCACGGCATTCTTCTGCTAAGAATGTAAAGAAATTGATTACCCACTCCGAACGTCCTAAGAATTTAGCTCTTAATTCTTTGTTCTGAGTAGCAATACCTACAGGGCAGGTGTTTAGGTGACACTTACGCATCATTACACAACCCAATACTACTAGTGCACTGGTTGCGAATCCGAATTCTTCTGCTCCCAATAAAGCCATTGAAACAATATCTCTACCAGTTTTTAACTGACCATCAGTTTGGAGTTTGATTCTACCCCTTAAATCGTTTAATACAAGAGTTTGTTGAGCTTCAGCCAATCCTAGTTCTACTGGCAAGCCTGTGTTTTTTATCGAACTTAAAGGGCTTGCTCCCGTACCTCCTTCGGCACCACTAATAACAATTAAATCGGCATTAGCTTTTGCCACACCAGCAGCAACTGTTCCAACACCATTTTCTGCAACTAATTTGACACTTACGCAGGCTGTTGGGTTTACATTTTTCAAATCGTAAATCAATTGAGCTAAATCCTCAATAGAGTAAATGTCGTGATGTGGAGGAGGTGAGATTAAGGTAATTCCCGGAGTTGAATTTCTCAACTTGGCAATAATTTTATCTACCTTAAATCCAGGTAACTGTCCACCTTCTCCTGGTTTAGCACCCTGAGCTACTTTAATTTGCAACTCGTCGGCATTTACCAGATATTCAGCGTTTACACCAAATCGTCCGGAAGCAATTTGTTTAATAGAACTTCGTGCATTAGAATAAAAACGCTTTGCGTTTTCACCACCTTCTCCAGTGTTACTTCTTCCACCAATTTTATTCATTGCAATAGCCAAAGCCTCATGAGCCTCTTTCGAAATCGATCCGTAAGACATAGCTCCCGTACAGAATCTCTTCATGATCTTTTCAGCAGGTTCTACCTCGCTAATGTCTATAGGGTTATGCTTAAAATCAAAATAACCTCTTAAAAAATTAGGATTTCGGGTTTCCTTATTAACAATTGCCGAAAACTCTTTAAATTTTGAGTAATCATTTGTACGGGTCGACCATTGAAGTAATCCAATCGATTCAGGATTCCAACTGTGTGGCTCTCCATTTTTTCGGTAATGTAGAGTTCCGTTATTATTTAATAAATCAGTATTTTCAAATGGATCTTTTGGTGAAAAAGCTTTTTTGTGATGACACAAAATTTCTTCAGATATTTCCTTAAGTCCTACACCACCAATTCTCGAACAAGTGCCTGTAAAATACTTATTAATAACATCATTACTAATTCCTAAAGCCTCGTAAATTTGTGCACCCAGATAACTTCCAATGGTTGAAATACCCATTTTCGACATTACTTTAAGTAGACCTTTGTTTACTGCTTTAATATAGTTTTTACGAGCCGTTTTGTATTCCAGACTTAGTCTTCCATCTTTTACAAGTTTATCGATAACTGCATAACTCATATATGGATTAATAACACTAGCACCGTAGGCTATAAGTAATGCAAAATGATTTACCTCTCGAGCTTCGGCGGTCTCAACAACAAGACCAATTTGCATTCTTTTTCTTTTCTTTATTAAATGATGATGAACAGCAGCAACAGCAAGCAATACGGGGATTGGTGCCATTGTTTCACTCACATTTCTATCGGTAAGAATAATGTAGTTTTTTTTATCATCAACAGCTTTTTCTGCTAATTCGCATAACTTGTCAAGAGCTTGTTCCAATCCTTTTCCGTTTTCGGCAGCCTTAAAAAGGATATCGATACTGGCATGGCGGAATTCATCATGTCTAAGGTGCTTTATTTTACCCAGATCAGTATTTGTAATTAATGGACTTTTAAATCGAATTAATTTACAATGCTGAGGTGTTTCATCCAAAAGGTTTTTTTGAACTGCTCCAATATAATTAGTTAAATCCATAACCAGATTCTCACGAATGGAATCGATAGGAGGATTGGTAACCTGAGCAAACAATTGTCTAAAATAATTAAATAACAATTGTGGTTTTGGCGATAAAGCAGGAATTGGCGCATCATTACCCATCGAGCCAACAGGTTCCTGACCTCCGGTAGCCATGGGTAAAATAATTCTTTCAAAATCTTCTTTCGAGTAACCAAAAGTTTTTTGGCAAATCTCAAAATGACTTCCAATATCAGAAGGAACACGTTTTTCTACAGGAATTGCCTTTAAATCTAATCGATTTTCTTTTAACCAGTTTTGGTATGGATTTCGGTAGGTTAACTGCGATTTTACTTCCTGATCTGGAATAATAATTCCCAGTTGAGTATCAACCAAAAGTAATTTTCCAGGTTTAAGTCTTCCTTTTTCTTTAATTTCTTCGGCTTTAAACTGCTGAATACCTACTTCCGATCCCATTACAATCATATCATCCTGGGTGATAACATATCTGGAAGGACGTAATCCGTTACGATCCAATGTTCCTCCAATGTAACGTCCATCAGAAAATACTAATGAGGCAGGACCATCCCAGGGCTCCATAAAGGTAGAGTGATATTCATAAAAAGCTTTAAGACTATCAGGAATAGGATTTTTTTCGTTCCACGATTCAGGAACCATCATACTTAAGGCATGTGGCAGACTTCGTCCTGTTAAGAATAAAAATTCGAGAACATTATCGAAGGATGCAGAATCACTTTTGTTCGGCTCTACAACGGGAAATAATTTTTTAATATCATCACCATACATTTCTGATTTTAGTAATGATTCACGAGCTTGCATCCACAATCGGTTCCCTTTAATTGTATTAATTTCACCATTGTGAGCAACAATACGAAAAGGTTGTGCCAAATCCCACGATGGGAAGGTGTTGGTACTAAAACGAGAATGAACCATTGCAATTGCAGATTCCATTCTTGGATCTTGTAAATCGGCATAGTAAGGCCCCAGCTGATCGCTGGCAAACATTCCTTTATATACTATTATTTTAGATGAAAGGCTAGGGATGTAGAACATCTCTTTTTGCTTTAATTTTGTGGCACGCACATAATTTTCAGCTTGTTTTCTTGCTAAATATAAACGACGCTCTAAATCATCCTGTTCGTAGTTTCCTCCAACAAATATTTGCTTGATTACAGGTTCCGATTGTCTTGCAATTTCTCCAATCGCATTTGTGTCAGTTGGCACATCGCGTAATTGAAGAAATTCCAAACCTTCTTCTTCTAAAATCTGGATTAAAACTTCTATACAGAACTTTTCTTCTGTTTCGTCTTGAGGTAAAAATAGTAATCCGGTACCATATTTACCGGGTAAAGGAAGATTGAGTCCTAACTTTTTATAATAAGAGTAAGGTACCTGCATAAGAATACCAGCACCGTCACCACTTACGTTATCGGCTCCACGTGCTCCTCGATGTTCCATATTACACAGAACTTCAAGACCGCGCGTAATTATCTCGTACGATTTTTTTCCTTTAATATTGGCTACAAAGCCAATTCCACAATTGTCATGTTCATTCGTAGGGTCATACAGTCCCTGTCGGGTTGGTCTTAGGTTTCGCATAGGCATATTTTAAGTGCGAAGCCAGGCATTGATTTTTTCTTTTAATATAAAGGAATTAGATAAAGCTTATAGAGTCCCCAACTCTAGTACTTTAGCAACGACACAAAGAATCCGTTTGTCGTTGTTCCCATAAGAAACATTCTAAAAAATGAAGTGATAAATTTTCAGCTTGTTTAATCCGTTGCCACAAATATAAATCAAAAAAAAGAAGAAAAACAAATATTATTGTTTAATTGATTAATGAAAACGTTTGAAAAGTATGAAAAATATCATGTTTTTTCATGCAAAGGTTTTCGTGATTTTCAGACAATTATACTTTGAATGTGAAATTTTATTATTGATTGTTAAAATATAATATCTTATAACTTATGTTTATAAAGTGTTCGTTTTTAGAAATTGAATGACGCACCTTAGAACATCTAATTATTGAATAATAATATGATATTATTTACTTGCATACCTGAAAACAAATGAAGAAGCAATAAAATAGTAAGAGGTATCAGATTAACGAAACAATTTACTTTCTATCAGCAACAGTTTGTACACGAAGAAATTTTAAAAGGGGTTTTTCAATCCATCGAGGAAGGTATTTTCCTATTTTTGTAATAAATTGTTTTCCCAAAATATAAAGCGAAGAATAAAAGAAAATTTTATTAAGAACATATACCGAAGCTGTAAATAGAAAAACTTTATTTGTTTCGGCAATTATAAAAGGGAGAGAAAGGGTAAGAATAAAAGTAATAACAGCTAGTCCAAACAACACAAATCCAACAATTTTTTTAAACTCCATAATAAATTGATTTCTTTTAAATTTTTAATACTAAAGTGATTCTACGCTATAATTTTGAAATGGTTATTAAAAAAGAACATTTAAAGTGTTAAAAATCATTAATTAAGACTGTTTTGTTAGCATAAAAAAGACTAATGTATCCTAAATAACTTTACGCTCAATTTTGCAGTGCATGAGTAGGGAATAACAATTTTTTTTTTAAATTATACTTTTATTTAATTAAAAGGAAAAGTAGCTTAAATTTGTAAAGACCCATATAAAAGGATAGGTGTAAATTTAGGAATACATGTATTTTCAATGCAAACCTTATAAATTAATGGGTTTATTAAAAAGTTGTTTTTTTATTAGGATATTTAAAATAAATGCTCTTATCTTTGTAGAGCAGAAATAAAAAAAGAAGCATGGAAAATTTAGTTATTATTAGACGACGCAGAAACAGATCTTTATTCTAACAAATAAGGACAAGTGTTGGTATATTGATTTTCCAGGCTTTCCTAATCGGAAAGCTTTTTTTTGAATACAATTTTAAAGAGTACAAGATGATTATTTTACACTATTTACGACGACGAAGATTTAGCGCACCCAAGGGAGAAGCGGAAAAGGTCGTATTGTCGTGTAATCAATGATTAATAACAATATTTAAAAGGCTTACCGTTTTTTCACGGTAGGCCTTTTTTTTGAACTAAGAATTTTAAAATACAAAATGCAGAATATTATCCATACAGAAAGCCGACGCCATTTGCGTAGTAACTGTTACCCAGGAGGGACGGATGAGCTTACTGTATCTTGTATCGAGATATTAAATAGTAATAATTAAGCTTGCCGTTCCTGCGGTGGGCTTTTTTTGTGTGAAAACTTTTAAAAAAAATTATGAATTTGAATAACTCCTTAGACTTTCGACGACGATACTGTCGAAGCCTATACAAAAGCAAACTAAAAGAAGAATTCTTTGTAGAGATTAATAACAAGTGGTTGTGCCTTACAGGTGTAGCACTATTTTGGGAAACCTAGCAGTAAATTAAAATGATAGATACATCAATGGAAGTTGAGCAAAAAATTTATGTCATTGTTGCAGATTTAAGACATGTAGATTATGCTACAGAAATTTGTGAGATGATTGAGCGTGCTGCGAAAATTCGTGGTACTGGTATTGCTAAAAGAAATCCTTTGTACCTCGTACAAAAAATACAGGAAGGAAAAGCAGTTATTGCTTTCGACGATAAAAAAGTAATTGGTTTCTGCTATATAGAAACCTGGGAACATGGAAAGTATGTTGCCAATTCGGGTCTTATTGTTGATCCGGATTATCGTGCAGTAGGTTTAGCTAAATCTATTAAAGCCGAGGCGTTTAATTTATCGAGAAAGCGTTATCCAAATGCTAAGATCTTCGGTTTAACCACCAGTCTTCCTGTAATGAAAATCAATTCAGATTTAGGTTATAGGCCTGTAACATTCTCGGAACTAACTGCCGACGAATCGTTTTGGAAAGGCTGTAGTAGTTGTGTGAATTATGATATTCTGCAGCGAACAGGACGAAAAATGTGCCTCTGTACGGGTATGTTATATGATCCGGGTAAAAATGGCAGCCTAAAATCAAATAAGGAAAATAAGTAAGCAAACAGAATCAATCAACAAAAAAATCAAATACAATGACAATTAATAAGAAAAAAGTAGTTTTAGCATATAGCGGAGGATTAGATACAACATATTGTGCACTTTATCTGTCTAAGGAGTTAAACATGGATGTGTACACAGCTTTAGGAAATACTGGTGGTTTTAGCGGGAAAGAACTTGCCGACATAGAAGAAAGAACAAAACAATTAGGAGTAATTGAACATGTTTCGCTGGATATTACTAAAGAATATTACGAAAAATGTATTAAGTATATGATAATGGGTAATGTTTTAAAAAACAATACTTATCCTTTATCTGTTAGCTCAGAAAGAGCATTTCAGGCAATGGCAATAGCACAATATGCACATTCGATTGGTGCAGATTATATTGCTCATGGTAGCACAGGAGCTGGAAACGATCAAATTAGATTTGATCTTATCTTCAAGATAATGGCACCAAATGCCGAAATTATTACCCCAACAAGAGATTTAGAATTAAGCAGGGAAACAGAAATTAATTACCTGAAAGAGAATGGGATTAATGCCAACTTCGAAAAAATGAAGTACTCTATTAATGCAGGAATTTGGGGAACCAGTATTGGTGGAAAAGAAACCTTAAGTTCTAACTTACCTTTGCCAGAGGATGCCTATCCTAAACAGGTTGTGAAAACTGAACCTGAGAAATTGAGCATTGAATTTAAAGAGGGAGAGCTAATTGCTGTTAATGGCGAAAAAGTTTCACATCCTCTTGAGGCCATTAAAAAAATTGAGGAGGCAGGATCGGCTTTTGGTATTGGTAGAGATATGCATATTGGCGATACAATTATTGGTACAAAAGGAAGGGTAGCTTTCGAAGCAGCAGCTCCTTTAATGATTATTCAGGCTCACCAGACTCTGGAGAAACACACACTTACCAAATGGCAAATGCATTGGAAAGAACAAATTGCCAATTTTTATGGAATGTTACTGCATGAAGCTCAGTATCTAGAGCCAGTAATGAGAAACATGGAAACTTTTCTTGTGGATACACAAAAAAACGTAAATGGAACTGTTACCATTCAAATGTGTCCTAAATATTTTCAGGTTGAAGGGATTGAATCGCCAAATGATTTAATGTCTGATTTATTTGGGCAATATGGTGAAAGTAACGAAGGATGGACCGCAGATGATGTAAAAGGTTTTACCAATATTTTAGCGAATTCATTAAAAATTTACCACACCGTAAATAAAAAATAGGATGATAAAAGTTGGAATTATAGGTGGTGCAGGATATACTGCTGGTGAATTGCTACGGATTCTAATTTGGCATCCACAGGTGGAAATTACTTTTGTTCAAAGTACCAGTCATGCCGGACATCCAATTACCGATGTTCATAGAGATTTATTGGGAGATAGCGAATTGATTTTCGGGGCCGCTGATTATTCGAATACCGATGTAATTTTTATTTGCTCGGGACATGGGAAAACAAAATTGTTTCTTGAGAAGAATCACTTGCCATCAAAACTTAAAATTGTTGACTTAAGCACTGATTACAGGCCACAAACAAACAGTGAAAATTTTGTATATGGTTTGCCCGAAGTAAATAAGGATAAAATTAAAAAAGCAAACAGAATTGCAAATCCCGGGTGTTTTGCTACTTGCATAGAACTTGCTTTGTTGCCTTTGGCTGCAGTTAAACAATTGTCTGAAGAAATTCATGTTACAGCCATTACAGGTTCGACAGGAGCAGGGCAAAATCCATCGGTAACTTCTCATTTTAGTTGGAAAAACAATAATGTTTCGGTTTATAAAGCATTTACTCATCAGCATTTGGCAGAAATTACAGAAACAGTTTTGCAGTTACAGGGTGATTATTCAGAGCAAGTTAATTTTATTCCTGTTCGTGGAAATTTTAGTCGTGGAATTATGGCAACAATGTATACCCAATGCGATTGGAGTATTGAGGAAGCCAGGGAAAAGTATTCTGATTATTATGAAAATCATCCTTTTGTAACAATTTCTAAGCTAATGCCAGATGTAAAACAGGTTGTAAATACTAATAAATGTGTTTTATATCTCGAAAAACATGGCAATAAGCTAATGGTGATATCTGTAATAGATAATTTATTAAAAGGTGCATCGGGACAAGCTGTGCAGAATATGAATTTAATGTTTGCTTTACCCGAAAATACTGGATTAGGGTTAAAGCCTATTGGATTTTAAAAGAAGTAAAAATGAAATTATTTGACGTATATAGTTGTTACAATATAAATCTTGTTACCGGCAAAGGAGCAAAACTTTCTGATGACAAAGGAAATGAATATCTGGATTTTTACGGAGGACATGGAGTTATTTCTATAGGCCACAGTCATCCTCATTATATGTTCAGAATTGAAAATCAATTGCATTGCCTTGGATTCTATTCTAATGCGGTAAAAAACGATTTACAAGAACGATTGGCCTGTAAATTGGGCAAATTAAGTGGATATGATGATTACAATTTGTTTTTGTGTAACTCGGGTGCCGAAGCCAACGAAAATGCATTGAAAGTTGCTTCCTTTCACAATAACAAAGCAAAAGTAATCTCTGTAAAAGGAGCTTTTCATGGTAGAACAGGAGGAGCCTTAGCCATAACCGATAATCCGAAATTATCTTCGGTGTTTAATGCAAAACACGATGTGGTTTTTGTCGATATGAATGATTCAAAATCGCTAAGCAATGAATTAGCAAAAGGAGATGTTTCGGCTGTTATTATTGAAGGTGTTCAGGGTGTAAACGGTGTGTTTGAGCCTAAGGTTGATTTCTTGAAATCTGCTAAATCACTGTGTAAAGAAAATGATGCACTGCTAATATTGGATGAAGTGCAATCGGGGTTCGGAAGAAGTGGAAAATTCTTTGCACATCAGTATGCCAATATTAAACCCGATATAATTACCACAGCAAAAGGGATGGGGAATGGTTTTCCAATTGGAGGAGTATTAATTGCACCGGAAGTAAAAGCGTGGAAAGGCATGCTGGGAACAACTTTTGGTGGAAATCATCTGGCATGTGCTGCAGCAACAGCAGTTTTAGAAACCATTGAAGAAGAAAAATTAATTGATAATGCAGAACAAATGGGGAACTATTTGTTTGCGGCATTAAAAGACAATAAAGCGATAAAAGCAATAAGGGGGAAAGGATTAATGATTGGTATCGACATTGATGATATGTCGGAAACAAGAACAAAACTACTTAAAGAATATGGTATTTTTACAGGTTCTTCGGGTAGTAACACGCTTCGTTTGTTACCACCTCTATCCATAACTAAGAAAGAGGCCGACCAATTTATTAATGCATTTAATAAACTAACCCAAATTGCGTAAATAATGATAGAACTAACCGTTGTTAAAATAGGTGGAAATGTAATTGATGACCCAGAAAAATTGAATGAGTTTCTAGATGCTTTTTCAAATTTAGGAGGTAAGGTTGTGCTAGTGCATGGCGGAGGAAAAGTAGCATCCGATTTAGCGGGAGAATTAGGCGTTAAAACAAAAATGGTTGATGGCAGAAGAATTACCGATGCTGCAAATCTTAAATTAGTAACCATGGTTTATGCCGGATTGGTAAATAAAAATATTGTTGCATCACTCCAATCTAAAGGAGTTAATGCCCATGGAATGTGTGGTGCCGATCAGAATTTAATTCTTGCTGAGAAAAGAAATCATTCTACCATCGATTATGGATATGTAGGCGATGTTAGCAAAGTAAATACATTGGCTTTGTGCAAAATGATTGAGTGTAATTCTGTATTGGTAATTGCACCAATTACACATGATGGTAAAGGTCAGCTATTAAATACAAATGCCGATACAATTGCAACAGAAGTAGCAGCTGCATTAAGCAAATTTTATAAGGTAAAGTTGGTTTATAGTTTCGAAAAGCTTGGTGTGTTAATGGATGCCGAAGATGAAAGTAGCGTGTTGCCGGTTTTAACATCCGACGAATGTTCTAAAATGATAGAAAATGGGAGTATAAATACAGGTATGATGCCCAAAACAGAAAATGCTTTTTATGCTCTTTCACAAGGTGTTGAGGAAGTTGTAATTGGAAATTTTGTGTCTATGGAAAATTGTCAGTCTTCTGGAACTCAAATTGTTAAATCTTAATTTATGGTAGTGGATTTTCAAAAATATACAGACTTAGCTTTAAGCACATTAAAAGAATTAATATCGATTCAATCTTATAGCAAGGAAGAAAATTCTGTAGCTGATCTGATAGAGCAGAAATTGAAAGATTTTGGTTTTAAGGTACATCGAAAAGGAAATAATGTTTGGGTGTTTAACCACGATTTTGAGGAAGGAAAACCTGTTTTGTTAATGAACTCCCATTTGGATACAGTAAAGCCTAATGAGAAATGGACAAAAGATCCTTTTAATCCTGAACTATCAGATGATAAATTATACGGATTAGGAAGTAATGATGCCGGAGGATGTTTGGTTTCTCTTATGGCAACTTTTCTTGCACTTGAAAATACAAAACAGGATTATAATCGTGTGTTTTGCGCTTCGGCCGAAGAAGAAATATCTGGTAAAAATGGTTTTGAACTGGTGCAAAACGAAATAGGTAAAATAGATGTAGGAATTGTTGGGGAACCAACGCTTATGGACATGGCAATTGCCGAAAAAGGTCTAATGGTTATAGATTGTGAGGCAATAGGTGTTCCCGGGCATGCAGCCAGAAATGAAGGTTTAAATGCCATTGATATTGCCATGGAAGATATAAAATTCTTGCATACCTATCAGTTCGATAAGGAATCGGAAATACTTGGACCGGTAAAAATGACGGTTACCCAGATTAATGCGGGTAAACAGCATAATGTAATTCCTGCATCCTGTAAATTTGTTCTTGATGTTAGAACCAACGAACACTATAAGAATGAGAAGGCTTTTGAAATTATAAAAAAGAATCTTAAAAGTGAAGTGAAAGCACGTTCGTTTAGAATGAATTCTTCAGGTATTCCACTTGAGCATCCTTTGGTACAGGCAGGTTTAAGTTTAAATATGAACTATTACGGTTCGCCAACAACATCCGATCAGGCCATTATGAAAGGTTTTCCTACTCTTAAATTAGGACCAGGAGATTCGGCAAGATCACATACTGCTAATGAGTTTATATATGTAAAGGAAATTGGGGATGGTATAAAAAAATATTATAACTTGTTGAATGGATTGAAAATATAATAATCGACTTATTATGTATTTGTTAGTGTAATATTTCGAAATAAACTATTTTGATTCTGTTAAAAAGTAGTTGTAAATATAATTACTGTAAATCTTATTATTTATGCTTAATTGAAATCAAAGGAAACTTAAATAACAAACTAAAATATTAAATATGAAACTTTGGGACAAAGGTGTAAAAGTTGACAAAAAAATCGAACAATTTACAGTTGGTCAGGATCGTGAGTTAGACCTGCAACTGGCAGCATTCGACGTATTGGGATCTTTAGCACATATCGAAATGCTTGAGTCCATCGGATTGCTGGAAAAAAATGAATTGAAACAAATTCAGGAAGCACTTAGAAAAATTTACTCTTCAATTAAAAACGATGCTTTCGTGATTGAAGATGGTATTGAAGATGTTCATTCTCAAATTGAATTTTTGTTAACTCAGTCCTTAGGAGATATTGGAAAAAAAATTCATAGTGGAAGATCAAGAAATGATCAGGTTCTTTTAGATCTAAAACTATTTACCAGAAATAAATTAGAGGAAATAGTTCGCGAAGCAAGATTGCTATTCGACGAATTAATTGCTAAAAGTAACCAGTATAAAGACGTGTTAATTCCTGGATACACACACTTACAGGTTGCTATGCCATCTTCTTTTGGATTATGGTTTGGCGCTTATGCCGAAAGTCTTACGGATGATTTGCTTGTATTGCAGTCTGCATATAAGGTGGTGAATCAAAACCCTTTGGGCTCGGGAGCCGGTTATGGTTCTTCTTTTCCTCTAAATAGACAAATGACTAGCGATTTACTCGGATTTGATAATCTAAGTTATAATGTTGTATATGCACAGATGGGGCGTGGAAAAATGGAATTCACGGTTCTTTCAGCATTGGCAAATATGGCCATGACAATTGCAAAACTCTCTATGGATGCATGTTTATACAATAGTCAGAATTTTAACTTTTTTAGTTTCCCCGATGAGTTTACAACAGGGAGTAGCATTATGCCACATAAAAAGAATCCGGATGTTTTTGAATTAATTCGTGCACGAGCGAATGCATTGCAAATGTTGCCTGCACAAATTCAGGCGGTTACCTCTAATCTTCCATCGGGATATCACAGAGATTATCAGTTAACCAAAGAATTTTTTATGCCATCATTCGATAAAATGTTATCCTGCCTGGAGTTAACAAGAATCATGTTATCAGAAGTTAAAGTAAGCGAAGATATTTTGAAGGATGATCGTTACAAATATTTATTTACTGTGGAGGAAGTAAACAAAATGGTTGTTGAAGGTGTTCCTTTTCGTGATGCCTATAAAAAAGTAGGACAAACAGTGGAAGCAGGAGAATTTAAATACGATGGCGAAGTGAAACATGTTCATGAGGGAAGTATTGGTAATTTGTGTAACGATAAAATTGTTTGCAAAATGAATGAAACCTTCGTAGCATTCAATTTTCACAAAACAAAAGAAGCATATATGAATTTATTAAATAGAATCTAATTTACTGAATATTGAGTTTGTGAAATACAATTTCACGAATTCATAAATCACTAATTAAAAATAATTTTAAACCATTTTATAACACTTTTATGTCACAACAGACAAAAGCGAAATTAATTTTAAAAGATGGGTCGGAATACATCGGAACGTCCTTCGGATATGAAGATTCCATTGCTGGAGAAATGGTGTTTAACACCGCAATGACTGGATATCCGGAAAGTTTAACCGATCCTTCCTACAAAGGACAAATTTTGGTGAGTACTTTCCCTTTAATTGGAAATTACGGAGTTCCTGGAACACTGCAGGAGGATGATCTATTCCGTTTTTATGAGTCTGAAAAAATTCAGGTATCGGCCTTTGTTGTTTCCGATTACACCGAAGAATTTAGTCACTGGAATGCAAGTTTAAGTCTTGCCGATTGGATGAAACAACATAAAATTCCCGGAATTTATGGGGTTGATACTCGGGCTTTAACAAAAAAACTTAGAGAGCAGGGAAGTATGCTTGCTAAAATAGTTTTTGAAGGAAATGACCCTGAGTGGAAAGATCCTAACCTCGAAAATTTAGTTGCACAAGTTAGTACGCCTGAAAAAATTGTTTACGGTAATGGAAAACATAAAGTTTTACTACTGGATTGTGGAGTTAAAAACAACATAATTCGTTGTTTGCTTAAACGAGATACCACTGTGATCCGTGTTCCTCATGATTATGATTTTACTAATGAAGAATACGATGGTTTGTTTATTTCTAACGGGCCAGGAGATCCTAAACAGAATATTGCAGCCATTAAAAATCTGCAAAAAGTTTTTAATAAAGACATTCCAATTATGGGAATTTGTTTGGGAACTCAACTAATGGCTCTTGCAGCTGGAGCAGATACTTACAAATTAAAATACGGACATAGAAGTCATAATCAGCCTGTTGTTTCACAAGGAACCAAGCGTTGTTTTATAACTTCTCAAAATCATGGATATGCAATAAACCATGATACATTACCAAAAGAGTGGGAACCATTGTTTATTAATGCCAACGACAATACATGCGAAGGTATTAAACATGTTTCCAAGCCATTTTTCGCTTCTCAATTTCACCCTGAAGCTTCTAGTGGACCTACTGATACTGAATTTCTTTTCGATGATTTTATTGAGATGATGGTAAAACATCAGAGATAAATGAGGGAAAGGTATAAGAATTAATAATTATGAATTGAGGCTTTTGTCCTAAAATCACATTAGCTCATTCACACATTAACACATTCATTCGAATAAAAATGAAGAAAGACAACATAAAGAAAGTACTTGTATTAGGTTCAGGAGCACTTAAAATTGGTGAAGCAGGAGAATTCGATTATTCAGGATCTCAAGCCCTGAAAGCCATGAAAGAAGAAGGTATTCATACCGTTTTAATTAATCCTAATATTGCTACCGTACAAACTTCAAAGGGAGTTGCCGATCAGATTTATTTTTTGCCGGTTACTCCTTTTTTTGTAGAGGAGGTTATTTTAAAAGAAAAACCTGATGGAATATTATTGGCTTTTGGTGGGCAAACTGCATTAAATTGTGGTATAGAATTGTTCGAAAATGGCATATTTGAAAAATACAATATTCAGGTTTTAGGTACACCTATCGAAACGATTATAAAAACTGAGGATAGAGAAATTTTTGCAAATGAATTGCGTAAAATTGATGTGAAAACTCCGCAATCTTATGCGGTAGAATCAATAGGCGGAGCTCTTGAGGCTGCAGAAAAATTAGGTTTCCCGATTATTGTTCGTGCAGCTTTTACCTTAGGAGGACAAGGTTCTGGTTTCTGTTCAAATATGGAAGAATTAAGGAGCCTGGCTGAAAACGCTTTATCTTACTCTAGCCAGATTTTGGTTGAGGAATCTTTAAAAGGTTGGAAAGAGGTAGAATATGAAGTAGTCCGTGATGCTTACGACAACTGTATTACGGTTTGTAATATGGAAAATTTCGATCCACTTGGAATTCATACCGGAGAGAGTATTGTAATTGCACCTTCACAAACATTAACTAATTCGGAATATCATAAACTGAGATCTTTGGCAATTAAAATTATTCGCCACATGGGAGTTGTGGGAGAATGTAATGTGCAGTATGCATTAGATCCAAATTCCGAAGATTACCGTGTTATTGAAGTAAATGCTCGTCTTTCACGATCATCAGCTTTGGCTTCTAAGGCTACCGGATATCCATTGGCTTTTGTGGCTGCTAAGTTAGGTTTAGGATATGCTTTACATGAATTAAAAAATACCGTAACTCAAACAACAACGGCTTGTTTCGAGCCTGCTCTCGATTATGTGGTTTGTAAAATACCTCGTTGGGATTTAAATAAATTCGAAGGTGTAACCAAGGAGATTGGTTCAAGCATGAAATCGGTTGGTGAAGTAATGGCTATAGGTCGTAACTTCGAGGAAGCTATTCAAAAAGGTCTTCGTATGATTGGACAGGGAATGCACGGTTTTGTAGGAAATGTACATTCTAAATTTGAAGATATAGATCGTGAATTATCCCATCCAACCGATATGCGTATTTTTTCTATTGCTCAGGCATTTGAAAAAGCTTATTCTATTGATAAAGTTCATGATCTAACTAAAATTGACAAGTGGTTTTTAAGTAAGCTGGAACATATCACTAAAATAAAGTGGAATTTGCAGGAGTATAATTGTTTACAATCATTACCTGATGAATTACTTAAAGCTGCTAAAGTGTATGGATTCTCTGATTTTCAGTTGGCTCGTTTTGTCTTGAAGCCAGAAAATACAGACATGGAAGATGAACTTTTGCAGGTAAGAAATTATCGTAAAGAGAAAGGTGTTGTTCCTGTTGTAAAGCAAATTGATACTTTGGCGGCCGAATATCCTGCACAAACAAATTATATTTATATCACCTATAGTGGTGATGAAAATGATATCACCTATAAGGGTGATAATAAATCTGTTATAGTTCTTGGGTCAGGCGCATATCGCATTGGTTCTTCTGTAGAGTTCGATTGGTGTAGTGTAAATGCACTAAACGCAGTAAATAAAGAAGGTTTGCGTTCTGTAATGATAAATTACAATCCAGAGACCGTAAGTACCGATTATGATGTGTGTGATCGTTTGTATTTTGATGAATTATCCTTCGAAAGAGTATTGGATATTATTGATTTAGAATCGCCACGAGGTGTAATTGTTTCAGTTGGAGGTCAAATTCCACAGAACTTATCAATGCGTTTGCACAAAGCTGGTGTTAATGTTTTGGGAACATCGCCAGAATCAATTGATAGAGCAGAAAATCGACAAACATTCTCATCCATGCTTGATGATTTGAAAATAGATCAGCCAAGATGGAAAGAATTGACAAGTAAAGATGCTATAAACGATTTTATTGCTGAAGTTGGATTTCCGGTATTAATACGTCCTAGCTATGTGCTTTCGGGAGCTGCTATGAATGTTGTGTCGAATCATGATGAGCTTGGGCATTTTCTTGAGTTAGCAGCTCAGGTTTCTAAGCAATATCCTGTGGTGGTAAGTGAATTTATTCAGGAAGCCAAGGAAATTGAGTTCGATGGAGTAGCTAAGAATGGAGAAATTGTGATTGATGCAATCTCTGAACATGTTGAGTTTGCAGGTGTTCACTCTGGTGATGCTACCTTGGTATTTCCACCTCAAAAACTGTATTTTGAAACCATTCGACGAATTAGAAAAATTGCGGGTAAAATTGCGAAATCTTTAAACATTACCGGACCATTTAATATGCAGTTGCTGGCCAAAGATAACGATATTAAGGTTATCGAATGTAATCTTCGTGCCAGCCGTAGTTTTCCATTTGTTTCTAAAGTAATGGACTTTAATTTTGTGGAAACGGCTACTCAGGCAATGCTTGATGTTCATATTCCAGCCAATCGTCCATCCATGTTTGAATTGGAGCATATTGGAGTTAAAGCTTCGCAATTTTCTTTCTCCAGATTATCAAAAGCTGATCCTGTATTGGGTGTAGATATGTCTTCAACAGGTGAAGTTGGCTGTTTAGGAGCCGATTATTACGATGCTATATTAAAAGCTATGATATCAGTTGGTTATCGTATCCCGAAGAAGGCTGTACTCATTAGTAGTGGTCCTATTCGCTCTAAGCTGGAACTATTAAAAAGTTCAAAAATGCTTGAAGAACGTGGCTATAAACTCTATGGAACAAGAGGTACTGCAAAATTTTTAGGCGAAAATGGGGTGAACATTGAAAGTGTTGCCTGGCCCGATGAAGATGATCAGAAAAATGCTGTTCAGTTAATTCGCGATCGTGAAGTGGATTTCGTGGTAAACATACCTAAAAATTTAAGTAAATCGGAATTGAATAACGATTATCAGATTAGGAGAACAGCAATTGATTTAAACGTACCATTGGTTACTAATGCTCGTTTGGCAAGTGCTTTTATTTATTCTATTTGTAAAAAATCACAAGCCGATCTTGGTATCGAAAGTTTTAGCGATTATACAGGTAAAAAACAGGAGTGGTAGAATATTTTAAGTAATTTATTAATACTAAACCTGTCAGGAGTTATTTCTGACAGGTTTTTGTTTTTAATAAATGCTTACATAAGATATTCCAATAATTATTAGCTTTAAGCTTTTATAATAAACATCAAATGAAAAAATATATTTATACTTTAACTTTAAAAGTAAGAGATTACGAATGCGATATTCAGGGAGTTGTAAATAATTCGGTATATCAAAATTATCTGGAACATGCACGACATGAATTTCTGGAATCGATTGGAGGTAATTTTAAGCAATTGCACGAAAAAGGAATTGATGCAATGGTGTCGCGCATTGAGATTGATTATAAAACCTCTTTAACAAGTGGCGATGAGTTTGAGGTTCGTGTGAATATAAAACGCGAAGGTTTAAAGTTGGTTTTTAATGAAGATATTTATAGGATATCAGATAATAAACTTTGCGCAAAAGGAAAAGTTTTTGTCATTAGTTTAATCAACGGGAAGCTGACAAAAGGAGAGATTTTTGACGATTTATTTAAAGGGTATTTGAACTGAAATCTAAGTTTCAGATATTGATAAATAAGGGTTTTACTGTTAATTTATCTTATTAATGCAGTGCATTACATCTTTATGGTATTTTTTGTAAGCTGTATATAAAATCCAAAAGAAAAGGTGAAATAGGGGATAAAGCTATAAAAAAGAAAAATGGCTGAGTAATTCAGCCATTTTCACCTAACCATTAACCAACTAACTAAAAAGCTCACTTTATGAAAATCCCCCAATTTTCATTTGTGTAAAGATCTGATTATCTTGCGATAATAGATTTTTATAGATGTGTTTGAGCTTTAATCGGGCGCAAAAGTATAAAATTTTTATAGAATAACAAATGAGATAATTAATTTTTATTAAAAATTAATTATTTTTTAATAAATATAATTTTATAGAAAATATGAATACAGGTTCTTAAAGTTTATTCTTATCTTAGTTAGCATATAAAATCGATACTTGTGTCTAACCTAAGCAATAATACGATAAAATAATATACACAAAATATGATTTTATTTGTCTTTAAAATTGCGCTGTATTATTGATTAAATTAATTGATGGCTTGGTATGAATAAAAAATTATATGCACTAGTTCCCAGTCTGATTTTGCCTTTTTGTCTGTTGTTTTTATCTCCTTATCAGATGTGGCTTAATTTTGTTGGATATCATGCTCCGGAAGTTATTAGTGATATATTTATTTATGGCTCAAATCAAAATGTAGATTTTGAAAAAGTAGATGTGAGCGATACCGAAATTTCTACATATAGATATGTAAAAAAGAATTCCGTAAGTAAGTTAGAATTTGATTTTTTCGAAGAGAATAAATTTAGCTATTTTTCAGAATTGTTTTTCGATGATTTATCTGATGCTAATACAGATTCACCAAATGTAAGAATGGATGTACCTTTACCTCCATTTTGTACTGCAGGATTAGATGGAGAGGTGTGTAGCTCCGAAGTAAGTTATACTATTACAGGAAGTACATCTGCATATGTTGATTCAATTTCATGGACATCCTCGGGTGATGGTTATTTTGATGATGCTACCATAGATAATCCAACTTATAATATTGGAGAAAATGATGAGGGAACAAAGATTGTTTTGACAAAAACGGTCTATGGGACAGGTTCACTTTTGTCTGAAAATTATATAGATAGTATGAAGTTGACCGTGTGGGAGCAACCCATAGCTGATGCAGGTGCGGGAGGAAATTCTTGTTCTTTCACATACTCTTTACTAGAAGCTTACCCAAGTGTAGGAGTAGGAACGTGGTCAAAAGTAAGTGGACCTGGTAATGTTGTGTTTGATGACAAAAATGATCCGGAGTCTAGAGTTACAGTTGATCTCTTAGGTACTTATGTATTTAGATGGACTGAGGAAAATGGAACTTGTTCAGATACAGATGATGTAGAAGTTAATTTCTATAAACAGCCCAATGTAAATGCAGGTCCCGATGGAAGTACTTGTGACTTATTAGAATATCAGTTGGCTGCTACATCTAGTACCGGAAGTGGAACATGGAGTAAGCTTAGTGGGGCAGGAACTGCTACGTTTAGTCCCAATGTTAATGATCCTAATGCTAAACTTACAGTAGACATATATGATGTTTATGAGTTAGAGTGGATGGAACAAACAGATGCCTGTATCGATAAAGATAATATAACAATTAGCTTTTATCAACAGCCAGATGCTAATGCAGGTTCTGATAAAGAGATTTGTGGTCTGGAATTTGAGTTGGAAGCTGTAGCAAGTGTAGGCACAGGAACATGGACCAAAACAGCAGGTTCTGGGACGGCTACATTTACTCCGAACGAGAATGATCCAAATGCTATAGTAGAAGTAAGCACTGAAGATACTTACGAATTTACCTGGACAGAAATAGAAGGAACTTGTTCGGATTCTGATGCGGTAACTATTACTTTCAAGCCATCTCCTGAAGCTAATGCAGGTTCAGACGATGCAATCTGTGGTTTAGTTTATGATTTATCTGCCAGTGCAAGCATAGGTACAGGAACATGGACCAAAACATCAGGCTCTGGAACGGCTACATTTACTCCAAACGAGAATAATCCAAATGCTACCGTAGAGGTGAGTGAAGCAGATACTTACGAATTCACTTGGACCGAAGTTGCAGGAACTTGTTCGGATTCAGATGCGGTGACGATTACTTTCAATCCAAATCCAACTGCCGATGCAGGTTCAGATGATGCAATCTGTGGTTTAGTTTATGATTTATCTGCCAATGCAAGCATAGGTACAGGAACTTGGACCAAAACCTCAGGTTCGGGAACGGCAAGCTTTACTCCCGATATTAACGATCCAAATGCAACAGTAAATGTTAGTACTGAAGATACTTACGAATTTACCTGGACCGAAGTAGCAGGAACTTGTTCTGATTCAGATGCGGTGACGATTACTTTCAAGCCATCTCCTGAAGCTAATGCAGGTTCAGATGATGCCATTTGTGGTTTAGTTTATGATTTAGCCGCCATTCCAAGCATAGGCACAGGAACATGGACCAAAACCTCAGGTTCGGGAACGGCAAGCTTTACTCCCGATATTAACGATCCAAATGCAACAGTAAATGTTAGTACTGAAGATACTTACGAATTTACCTGGACCGAAGTAGCAGGAACTTGTTCTGATTCAGATGCGGTGACGATTACTTTCAATCCATTACCTGAAGCCAATGCGGGTTCAGATGATGCCATTTGTGGTTTAGTTTATGATTTAGCCGCCATTCCAAGTATAGGCACAGGAACATGGACCAAAACCTCAGGTTCGGGAACGGCTACATTTACTCCGAACGAGAATGATCCAAATGCAACAGTAAATGTTAGTACTGAAGATACTTACGAATTCACCTGGACAGAAATAGAAGGAACTTGTTCGGATTCAGATGCGGTGACGATTACTTTCAATCCATTACCTGAAGCCAATGCGGGTTCAGATGATGCCATTTGTGGTTTAGTTTATGATTTAGCCGCCATTCCAAGTATAGGCACAGGAACATGGACCAAAACATCAGGTTCTGGGACGACTACATTTACTCCGAACATGAATGATCCAAATGCTACAGTAGAAGTAAGCACAGAAGATACTTACGAATTCACCTGGACAGAAATAGCAGGAACTTGTTCTGATTCAGATGCGGTGACGATTACTTTCAATCCAATTCCAACTGCCGATGCAGGTTCAGACGATGCCATTTGTGGTTTAGTTTATGATTTATCTGCCATTCCAAGCATAGGCACAGGAACATGGACCAAAACATCAGGTTCTGGAACGGCAAGCTTTACTCCTGATATTAACGATCCAAATGCTACAGTAGAAGTAAGCACTGAAGATACTTACGAATTCACCTGGACAGAAGTTGCAGGAACTTGTTCTGATTCAGATGCGGTGACGATTACTTTCAATCCAATTCCAACTGCCGATGCAGGTTCAGATGATGCCATTTGTGGTTTAGTTTATGATTTAGCCGCCATTCCAAGCATAGGCACAGGAACATGGACCAAAACATCAGGTTCTGGAACGGCAAGCTTTACTCCTGATATTAACGATCCAAATGCCAGAGTAGAAGTAAGCACTGAAGATACTTACGAATTCACCTGGACAGAAGTTGCAGGAACTTGTTCTGATTCAGATGCGGTGACGATTACTTTCAATCCAATTCCAACTGCCGATGCAGGTTCAGATGATGCCATTTGTGGTTTAGTTTATGATTTAGCCGCCATTCTAAGCATAGGCACAGGAACATGGACCAAAACATCAGGTTCGGGCATAGCAACATTTATACCCAATGCCAACGATCC
The DNA here is from genome assembly GCF_052400665.1 of Marinifilum sp. RC60d5. Lineage (NCBI taxonomy): Bacteria > Pseudomonadati > Bacteroidota > Bacteroidia > Marinilabiliales > Marinifilaceae > Marinifilum > Marinifilum sp. RC60d5. The sequence continues at coordinate 70,478 of NZ_JBQTGK010000012.1, read as the reverse complement.
CAATGCTACCGTAAAGGTGAGTGAAGCAGATACTTACGAATTCACCTGGACAGAAATAGAAGGAACTTGTTCTGATTCAGATGCGGTGACGATTACTTTCAATCCAATTCCAACTGCCGATGCAGGTTCAGATGATGCCATTTGTGGTTTAGTTTATGATTTAGCCGCCATTCCAAGCATAGGTACAGGAACATGGACCAAAATAGCAGGTTCTGGAACGGCAAGCTTTACTCCCGATATTAACGATCCAAATGCTACAGTAGAAGTAAGCACGGAAGATACTTACGAATTCACCTGGACCGAAGTTGTAGGAACATGTTCGAATTCAGATGCGGTGACGATTACTTTCAATCCATCACCTGAAGCCAATGCGGGTTCAGACGATGCCATTTGTGGTTTAATTTATGATTTATCTGCCATTCCAAGCATAGGCACAGGAACATGGACCAAAACAGCAGGCTCTGGAACGGCTACATTTACTCCGAACGAGAATGATCCAAATGCAACAGTAAATGTTAGTACTGAAGATACTTACGAATTCACCTGGACCGAAGTAGCAGGAACTTGTTCGGATTCAGATGCGGTGACGATTACTTTCAATCCAATTCCAACTGCCGATGCAGGTTCAGACGATGCAGTCTGTGGTTTAGTTTATGATTTATCTGCCATTCCAAGCATAGGTACAGGAACATGGACCAAAATTGCAGGTTCTGGAATGGCTACATTTACTCCAAACGAAAATGATCCAAATGCCAGAGTAGAAGTAAGCACTGAAGATACTTACGAATTCACCTGGACAGAAATAGAAGGAACTTGTTCGGATTCTGATGCGGTAACTATTACTTTCAAGCCATCTCCTGAAGCTAATGCAGGTTCAGATGATGCAATCTGTGGTTTATCTTACGATTTAGCCGCCATTCCAAGCATAGGTACAGGAACATGGACCAAAATTGTAGGTTCTGGGATGGCTACATTTACTCCGAACGAGAATGATCCAAATGCAACAGTAAATGTTAGTACTGAAGATACTTACGAATTTACCTGGACAGAAGTAGCAGGAACTTGTTCTGATTCAGATGCGGTGACGATTACTTTCAATCCAATTCCAACTGCCGATGCAGGTTCAGACGATGCAGTCTGTGGTTTAGTTTATGATTTATCTGCCATTCCAAGCATAGGTACAGGAACATGGACCAAAACCTCAGGTTCGGGAACGGCAACCTTTACCGATATTAATGATCCAAATGCAACAGTAAATGTTAGTACTGAAGATACTTACGAATTCACCTGGACCGAAGTTGCAGGAACTTGTTCGGATTCAGATGCGGTGACGATTACTTTCAATCCATTACCTGAAGCCAATGCGGGTTCAGATGATGCCATTTGTGGTTTAGTTTATGATTTAGCCGCCATTCCAAGTATAGGCACAGGAACATGGACCAAAACATCAGGTTCTGGCATAGCAACATTTGTACCCAATGCCAGCGATCCCAATGCTACAGTAGAAGTAAGCGTTGAAGATACTTACGAATTCACCTGGACCGAAGTTGTAGGAACTTGTTCGGATTCAGATGCGGTGACGATTACTTTCAATCCAATTCCAACTGCCGATGCAGGTTCAGACGATGCCATTTGTGGTTTAGTTTATGATTTATCTGCCATTCCAAGTATAGGCACAGGAACATGGACCAAAACATCAGGTTCTGGAACGGCTACATTTACTCCAAACGAGAATGATCCAAATGCTACAGTAGAAGTAAGCACGGAAGATACTTACGAATTCACCTGGACCGAAGTTGCAGGAACTTGTTCGGATTCAGATGCGGTGACGATTACTTTCAATCCATTACCTGAAGCCAATGCAGGTTCAGACGATGCAGTCTGTGGTTTAGTTTATGATTTATCTGCCATTCCAAGCATAGGCACAGGAACTTGGACCAAAACATCAGGTTCTGGGACGGCTACATTTACCCCAAACGAGAATGATCCAAACGCAACAGTAAATGTTAGTACTGAAGATACTTACGAATTTACCTGGACAGAAGTGGCAGGGACATGCATTGATTCAGATGCGGTGACGATTACTTTCAATCCAATTCCAACTGCCGATGCAGGTTCAGACGATGCCATTTGTGGTTTAGTTTATGATTTATCTGCCATTCCAAGTATAGGCACAGGAACATGGACCAAAACAGCAGGCTCTGGAACGGCAAGCTTTACTCCCGATATTAACGATCCAAACGCAACAGTAAATGTTAGTACTGAAGATACTTACGAATTCACCTGGACAGAAATAGAAGGAACTTGTTCTGATTCAGATGCGGTGACGATTACTTTCAATCCAATTCCAACTGCCGATGCAGGTTCAGACGATGCAGTCTGTGGTTTAGTTTATGATTTAGCCGCCATTCCAAGTATAGGTACAGGAACATGGACCAAAATAGCAGGTTCTGGAACAGCTACATTTACTCCCGATATTAACGATCCAAATGCTACAGTAGAAGTAAGCACAGAAGATACTTACGAATTCACCTGGACAGAAGTAGCAGGAACTTGTTCTGATTCAGATGCGGTGACGATTACTTTTAATTCCGTTCCAACTGCCAATGCGGGTTCAGATGATGCCATTTGTGGTTTAGTTTATGATTTAGCCGCCAGTGCAAGCATAGGTACAGGAACATGGACCAAAACAGCAGGCTCTGGAACGGCTACATTTACTCCAAACGAGAATGATCCAAATGCTACCGTAGAGGTGAGTGAAGCAGATACTTACGAATTCACCTGGACAGAAGTAGCAGGAACATGTTCGAATTCAGATGTTGTAAGTATTTCTTTTTATGATGCCCCAATAAGTTGTGAATCGGTAAGTATGGAGATTTGTGGAGCGGAGATAAACTTGAATATTCCGTATTCTAAACTTTCAGGACAATGGTCTTTAATTTCAGGAGATGGAAACGTAGAATATTTACCCGATAATACCTCAAGGAATGTTACAATAAAGGTTGATAAGCCTGGGGAATATAATATTTCCTGGGAGGAACAGAACGAGCATTGCTCTTCTCTATGTCTTTACAATCTAAGTTTTTATGAACAGCCAGTAGCAAATGCAGGAGATGATATTTTTCTGGATTTTTCTGAAAGAGTGAAACTTCAGTCCACTTTATCAACCATGGGCCAAGGAGAATGGACAATAATATCTGGTCATGCAGATATAGATAATTATCTGTCATCTGAAACTTATGCTCAAAATTTTAGTATTGGTAAAAATATATTATTGTGGACTGAACAAAATTATATTTGTGAAGATTCAGATGAAATCAGTGTATATATAGATGGATTGTTTATTCCACAGGTAATTACTCCTAATGGAGATGGGAAAAATGATTTTTTTGTAATTCGGGGAATTCAGCTAATAGAAAATATTGAGTTTATGGTTTTTAATAGATCGGGCTTGGAGGTATATAAAAACTTAGATTATAAAAATGATTGGAATGGTACTACTAAAGATGGAAAACAACTTATGATGGATACATATTTTTATGTTGTTCGTCTAGAATCAGGAAAAGTATATAAGGGTAGTGTTGTAATAAAAAAATAATATGAGAAGAATTTTTGTCTTAATAATGTTGTTCTATCTACCTTTTTACACAGTTGGACAAATTCACGAACTTCGAAATCAGTTCATATTTAATCCTTTGGTAATAAATCCTGGTTATACAGGTCACGAAAAGGCACTAAGTGCTATTGCTGTTTATCGAAATCAGTGGGTTGGGTTCGATGATGCACCTACGACAAAATCCTTTACGGCTCATTCGCCTTTGCGTTTGCAGCACATGGCATTAGGAATAAGCGTAATTAGTGAAAAAATTGGAGTTGTCAATGAGTCTTCCGTAATGGGGATATATGCATATAAATTAAAGTTTTCCAGAGGAATTCTTTATATGGGGTTAGGAGTGGGGGTAAATAGCGTAAATACAAAATGGACGCAATTATTAGCAAATGATCCAGGAGATGAATTACTGTCAAAAGATTCTCCAACATTTATTATGCCCGAGGTAAGTTTAGGCCTTTACTATACTCTAGAAAAATTAAACATAGGAATATCTATTCCTTATTTGCTAACTCATACCTATAATCAAAAAAGAGGCAAATATATAACTCAAAATAAAATTTCAGAATACACCTATTTTGTCAATGCCGACTATACTTATAATTTAAATCGAGACTTATCGGTAAAACCAGCCGCATTATTTAGCTATAATAAAAATACTGATTTTGGGTTATTGGCTATTAGTAAATTAGATTATTTAAACAAGTATAGTCTTGGCCTAGGCTATGATACGGAGCAGAAAATATATAAAGTACTTACTCACTTACAGTTAAATAAACAACTGAGAATTGGGTATGTAATGGATATAAATAATACATCAATAAATAATTATAGTAAAGTATCACATGAATTTATGATTCGATACGACTTTAAATATACAATTAGAGTTTTAAGTCCAAGACATTTTTGATTTTTAAATATGAAATACATAATTCTTTTTACATATATTAGTTTGTGTTCTTTTTCTCTACATGCTCAGAAAAAGCATTATTCAGTAGAATTAGCGCCTTTTTGTTCATTCCAGAATGAAGAGTTTGCACCTGTTTATTATAAAGATGGCTTGGTTTTTTGCTCTGATAAAAGAGTAGATTTATTTATTACATTTTCGACACCCACTAATAAAGAGTTGTTGAATATGTTTTATGTGCCGTTAAAAGAAGAAAGCAACAATCAGGTTCAGCTATTATCTGAAAGCTTAATGACGCATTTTAATGATGGACCTGCATCTTTTGCACTAAATGATACTCTTATCGTATATTCAAGAAATACTCGTGTATCTAAACGAAAGAAAGATTATTCAGATCCAGATAATACTTTAGGCTTATTTTTTTCATCTTTAAAAGATAGTATTTGGTCAGAAGCTATTGCTTTTACGTTTAATAATGCAAATTATAATCTTACAATGCCAAGTATTAATGAGTATGGTAATTTAATCTATTTTGCATCAGATATGCCAGGTGGATATGGTGGATTAGATATATATTTTACATATAAAACAAGTGCAGGATGGAGTAAGCCACAAAATTTGGGAGAGAAAATAAATACATCTGGTAATGAGTGCTATCCATTTATTTCTAGATCAGGAGCGCTGTTTTTCTCCTCAAACAAGCACAATTCTAAGGGTGGGCTAGATATTTATTATTCACTTAAAAACAAAGGCCTGTGGGAGAAACCTGTGCAGTTGGCGAGTCCTATAAATACCGAATTTGATGATTTTGGTTTAATTACAGATCTTAATTTTGAAAAAGGATATTTTTCGACCAATAGAAATGGGAAAGATGATATTTTTAGTTTTAAAACATTAATTCCACAATTGGAGAATTGCGATAGCTTAAAACAAAATCAATATTGTTACGTATTTTATGATGAACAATACATTCCTGTTGATACCACTTTAACCTATTATGAATGGGACTTTGGAAACGGTATCAAATCAAAAGGAAAAGAAGCCGAACATTGTTTTGAGAAAGCTGGTGCGTATAAGGTTGATCTTAATATAGTTGATAAAAAAACAGGAGAAGTATTTGTAAATCAAAATACTTTTGAGTTTGAAATTATTGATTATGAACAAGCTTTTATTGATTGTCAGGATGAATATCAAGCTAAAAATGAATTGTTTATAAGTGCTACAAAAACCAATTTGCCGACGATGGATATTCAAGCTTACTATTGGGATTTAGGAGATGGTAATTTAATGACTGGTGAGGAAATATTTCATGCATATCAAAAACCTGGACATTACAATATAAAATTAGGTGTAGAAAGTAAAGCAGATGAGAATGGTAAAAAATTACATCAATGTGTAATGAAAGAATTGCTCATTTATGACAGAACAAATAGTGTAATAATTAAAAAAGCGAAAGACAGCGATAATGAAAAAATAAGCGAGAAAAGAAAATTAAATGATAAAAATGAATATCATCCTATTTTATTAGTCTTTACCAGTGACATACGAAGAGTAATTAAATCGATGGATAATAACTTTTTTATTTCAGCAGCAAAAAAACATGAGTATGAAATTAACCAGATTAATAATCAAGATTGGATTAATGATCCTAATAATAATCCGGCTTTAGCTATATATCAGGAACAGGCAGATAGACAAAAAATAAAATTAGATAAAGAGGAACAAGCTTTAAAATTATCCTTAAAAAAATTATCGGATGAATATAATGAGAGCATAAATAAATCAAATAAAAAGGAACTAGAAGAATCTTCTCATGCTGTTCTATTTAGCTTGGCACAATTTATTTTGTCAAACTCGGATGTTGAAATTAAAATTGGAGTAACAAGTAATTCAATCGATAAAAAAAGGTTTGAACGGGCTGCCGAAGAAGTAGAAAATATTGTGGACTATTTATTAGTACAGGGAATTGAAGAATATAGATTGCGTTCTGTTGTATATAGCATTGAAGCAGATACAATTTATAAGCGAAATAAGAATAACGTATATACGTTCGAATTAATATGTGATTGAGACATAGGATATAAGAATTATAAAAATCTAAATCATGGGGGTTATAAAAAATATCTTTTGTAAGATAAATAATAGTGCAATTAAAAAAAGCAGTTTTGTATTGCTAGTATTTTTTATGGGAGTTAGTAATTTATTTGGGCAATTAGCACCAGCACAGGAAGAAAATATTCCCTATCTGGTTACTTTTGGATCAGGGGCAGAAGAGTCGTGGGGAGATGATGATTTTACACAAATTTATTTTTTCCTGGTTCCAGAGAGTACCACTGAACCAATTTATATACGAGTATTTGATCCTGATACAGGAGGTTCCATTGATGAACAAAAAAATAGTTTTAATACTGAAATTAATTATTCTGTTTATGGAGGAATTGGATGTTGGTCGAATAAAGATTCCCATAATGTAAATCCTGAAGGAGAATATGATAGTGGAAATTTATTGGCATCAACTAGTTTTAAATCCGATATAACGTATGATAGTACATGGTATAGTTTTGGTCCTTTTAATCCTTTTGAAGGGGAATTGATTGAAAAATTTGGAGGTAGGGTATTTAAGGTAATTGTTAAAGGTGTCTCAGGAGATGATGGAAATTTGTATAAGTTTTTTTTAAGTACAAATTCAAATGAAAATAAGGAGGTTGAAGGAGGTAACATTTTTACTTATGAATATACTTTTAGATTATCAAACGATGTGAATGATATCTCTCAGATCTATCCTTTTATAGATGATAAAACTATTTCAGTGGAAATTACAAATTTTGATTGGGATAATGATGGTTACATAAGAATAAATTCAATAGCTAAAAATGGAATTCTTTGTGATTTATCGTCGGAAAATCAGTGGGTTAGAAATAAATTTCCAATCTTAAATCGAGAAAAAAATACATCATTAGAATTACAGTTCATAAAAAAACGTACAGCCTTAATAAAAAATAATAATGTGGTAATATCGGTGCGTAATCAGTATGGAGAAGCTCTGCCATTTTTTACGATTCCCATTGGTGGTGCACCGGTTTATAAACCGCAAATAAAAATGAAAGCAATTAAAAAAAGATAGTTAACATACTTGACTTAAATGAAATATATTTCAAAACTAATACTATTATTACTCTGCTATTTTAATGTAAATGGTCAGGTAAATCGCTTTGTTACATATAATATAGAGTATGGGATAGCACAAAATTTTATATATTGTTTAAATCAGGATAACAAAGGTAATTTATGGATTGGTACGGGGAATGGCTTGTCGAAATTTGATGGTTATGGATTTATTAATTTGGGCTTAAAAGATTCTTTATCGGGTAATTTTATCTCATGTTCACACAAATGCAATTCAAATCTATGGATTGGGCATAATAATGGAAAAATTAGTCTTATTGAGGATGAAAAAATAAAATCTGTTAAGTTTAATTTCTCTAACAATAGTGAAATTGAAGATATAGAGCATGATTATGAGAATAATATTTTTGTTGCTTCTCAAAACGGAGGAATATTTAAAATAAATAAAAAATTAGAAAGTGTGAAGTTAAATTGGAATCAAGAAACACCTCTTACCTGTTTATCTTTTATAAATAAAAATCAATTAATTATTGGCACAACAAAAGGTATTTATATTGGAGAAATCACCAAGTCTAATACTTTAAATACAAGCAGTTTATCTGAATTTAACAATTATCATATAGTTGATATAAAAAATCATAAAATAGATTCTTCAATTTTTGTACTAACAAAACAGAATGGGTTATTTTATATTAAGAATATAAAAAATCATATTGTTGTTGGTAAAGTATATTCATCTATTAAAGATGCTCAGAGCTTATTCATCGATAATGAAAATAATATATGGATTGCTAGTTTTAATGGTGGATTTATGCTTAACAATAAGCAATCCTCGAGATATATTATTACTAAACAGTTTACCGAAGAAAATGGATTAAATTCAAATAAAATAAAAGTAATTTATCAGGATCAGGAGAATCATATTTGGTTTGGGACTTATGGTGGAGGATTAAGTCGTTTGTTGTCAGATGCAAAAGAACTGATTCCATTAAAAAAAGAAGCTTATGGTGAAAGTGTTTACTCTATTTTTAAAGGAGAGCAATACAATTGGATCGGAACCAATAAAGGACTTGCAAAAGTAAATAAGTATACCAAAAATATTATTGATTTTTACGGTGTCTCAGATAACTTACCTGCCGATAGAATTACAGCAATACTTGAGTATCCTAAGGGAAATTTATGGGCGGGAACAAAAAAAACAGGTCTCTATTATAAGGGAGAGACATCCGATTCTTTTACACGTATTAATATACGAACTGGAAATCTTGAGAACTCAATTAATAAAATAGTTGCAGAAAATGATAATTTATGGTTTGCTAGTGAAAAAGGGATTTGTTGCTATAATATTAAAACTAAAGAGAAAAAGTGGTATAATATGGGGAAAGGAATTTTACCACATAATAGTATTAAAGATATTTTTCTTGACTCGAAAAATAGATTATGGATTTCTTGTTTTTCGAAGCATTTGCTTTATTTGAAAGACAATAAAATTAAAAAGATAAACCTCAATAAAAATAATAGTGCTATTAACATTAGTTGTATTACAGAAGATTCTAATGGGAGTTTATGGATTGGAACAAAAGGGAGTGGTGTATTTTGTTTAAAAGGAGATTCAATTGTTAACTTCACTAATATGAGCGGGGTGCTTTCAAATTATTGTTATTCTATTGGTAATGATACTAAAGGACGAGTGTGGGTAGCTCATAAATCTGGTATTAGTATTATTTATACGACAAACAATTATATTGGCACGATACCTAATATAATGAGTACCAACAGTAATATTATTTTTAATGATAATGCATGTATAAGTTCTGATAATTCCATTTGGTTTGGCACCGAACAGGGATTATATATTTACAATTCAGATAAGGAAAAAACTCCTGTAGTTGAACCTTTTTTAAAGATATCTTCTGTTATGGTAAATGGCTTAGAAAAGGAAGATTCGAAAAAATTAAAATTAGCTCCAGGTCTCTATAAAATAAAATTTTCCTTTAAAGCAATAAAACTTAATGATCCTCACCGAATAAAATACCGATATAAGCTTAAAGGTGCAGATAACACTTGGTCAGCATATTCGTCATTAAGAAACGTAACTTATTCTAATTTAAGCTCGGGGAATTATAGCTTTATTGTTGAAGCTCTTAATTTTGATGGGAGCGTAATAAAACAGAAAATTGATTTTTCCTTTAAGATAAAAATGCATTTTTGGGAAAAATTATGGTTTCAATTACTTCTGATTATTTTAATTGTTTTATCTTTTTATGTTTATATTTTTATCAGAGAACAGAATTTTAAACGCATACAAAAAAAGTTAGTAGAAAACTTAGATGAAAAAACCAGAGAATTAATTGTAAAAGAAGAAGTAATAAAAGAACGCAAACGAAACGAAAAGGAACTTATTCAGGCAAAAAATAAAGCTGAAGAATCAGATCGGTTAAAAACGGCATTTTTACTAAATATGTCCCACGAAATTAGAACGCCATTAAATTCAATTGTTGGTTTTTCTAGACTAATGCAGGAAAATGCTATTGATACTGCTTCTAAAAAAAGATACATTGAAATCATGAATGTTAATACTAATGAATTGTTATTATTGGTTGATGACATTATGGATATTTCGAAAATTGAATCGGGACAGATACGTTTAAAATTGCAAGATGTAAATGTCCTAGAGATATTTGAAATTCTACATCATACATTTCTAAATAAAATTAATATTATTGATAATTATGATATCAATTTAACCTATAGTGTGCCTAGCGATAATTTTAAGGTTTTTACCGATGCAGCTCGTTTAAAGCAAATACTTACCAATTTAATTAGCAATGCAATTAAATTTACTGAAAAAGGTATTGTGGAATTCGGTTGTAAGTTAGAACAGGAAAGAATCGTTTTTTATGTAAAAGATAATGGCATTGGAATTTCAAAAGATAAACATGATATTATTTTTCTCAGATTTAGGAAAGAAGATCGAATTAATTCTAAAAAATTGTATCGGGGTGCAGGTTTAGGTTTAACCATTGTAAAAAGTTTAGTTGAGTTATTAAAAGGTGAGGTATGGTTAGAATCGGAAGAAAATGAAGGATCTATTTTTTATTTCTCGATACCCAGATCTTAATTAAAATAATTACAGTAAAGCCTATATTAATGAATATTTTTCATGCTAAAATAAAATATATTATCGGTCTTTTGCTATTGCTGGTATTTGCATATCCTATTGTTGCTCAGAGTTATAAATATGATTGCTATACGGCAGATAATGGTTTAGCACAAAACTATATCTATGCTATTGAACAAGATGATGATGGCTTTTTATGGATAGGTACAGGTAATGGAATATCTAGATTTGATGGCAATCATTTTAAAACATTTACTACTAAAAATTCTCTCGCAAATAACTTTGTGACCTGCAGTTTTAAAGATGAAAATAATATTTGGTTGGGGCATATGGATGGCAGCATAAGTATTTATCAAAATGACACGTTTAAAACAATAAAAACAGAATTACAAGGGAAAAGTAGCATAACCAATATCGATAAAGATAATTCCGAAAATATTTGGCTATCATCTCAAATGAATGGATTAGTGCAAATAAATAAGAACTTATTTATCAAGTATTATTCATTTGAGAAAAATCCATTGCCTATATATTCGTTTAAATTTTTAAATAATAATGAACTAATTATTGGATCTTTAGATGGTTTGTATTTTTGTAAGATTAATCAACTTGATAAGATAGAAATTATTAGGAAAATTACTAAAATACCATCGACAAGAATAAGTAAAATAGTTAAATCTTTAAGAAGTCTAAATTATATTATTGTTAGCGATAATAAGGGGATTTTCAATTTAGAAATTAATTTGTCAGGTTTTCAGGTGTTGCCAATTGCACAAAATATTTCAGTCGATTTGTCTAAAGTTCAGTCAGTTTTTGAAGATAATAATCTTGATTTATGGGTTGCTACATTTGGTCATGGTGTATATTGCTTAAGTTATTCTCAAAATTCATATTCCTTAAAAGAGAATTATAGTAGCAAAAATGGTTTAAATTGTGACAACGTAAAATTAGTTTATAAAGATTCCGAAAATAATATTTGGTTTAGTGTATATGGGAAAGGACTCTCAAAATTAATTGATCCCGCTTACAGATATTATGAATTCGACGAAATAAAATATGGAGCTTCTGTTTGTTCTGTTTACATTGGGTTTAAATATATTTGGTTTGGAACCGAGCTTGGCTTAATTCGAAAATCAAAATCAGATAATACTATTAAATTTTATGGAGATCTCAATGGACTTCCTAACGATAAAATTACGGCTCTACATCAAATTAATAATGATGAATTATGGATTGGAACAGAGAAAAATGGTATTTATACTTTAAATATATCACAAAATAAGATTACGCACCTTCATAATAAAAAAGGAATTCTTGAAAATTCAATAAATTATATCACCAGTAAAAATAATACTCTTTGGATTGCTACGAAAAAAGGAGCATGTTCTATTAACTTAACAAACAATAAAAGAAAGTGGTATACAATGAGCGAGGGTGGACTTCCCCATAATTGTGTAAATCATGTTTTTATAGATTCTAATGGTTATACTTATTTATCAACACTAAGTAGTTCTTTGGTGAAAATTAAAAATGATTCTATTAGTAAATTAAATATAGCTCCTGATAACCCATTTATCAACATAAAATCGGTAACCGAAGATAATAAAGGTGTAATTTGGGCAGGGACATTAGGGAATGGCCTGTATAAAATAGGGGATACAATCACAAATTATACAACAGCTAATGGCTTATTAACAAATTATTGTTACTCAATTCTTAAAGATAATTATAATCGCTTATGGGTGACTCATCGTGGAGGAATAACACGAATTAAGCTTGATAATAATTTAATGAAGCCATTACAGGAAGATATTGGTTTGAGTAAAAATTATGCGTTTAATGGAAATGCATCTTGTATATCTAATACTGGAGAGTTGTGGTTTGGAACAAATCAAGGGGTGTTAAATTTTATACCCGAAATTGAAAATAAAATTTCTTTAGCGGCAAAACTGAGTATAAATTCGGTTGAAATTAACGATAAGGTAGTTGATTTCAAAAATGGAATCTCATTGAATCCGGGCAGATATAAAATTAATATTTCTTACATAGGGGTTCACTTAAAAGATCCAAGATTAATAAAATATAGGTATCGTTTAACAGGTTATAAAAACGATTGGTCTTCGTTTACATCCGATACTGAAGTTGTATTTCATAATATTACCGATGGAAATTTTGATTTTAATCTTCAGGCTATAACAGGTGATGGGGTTCTTAATTTAAGCCCACTTAAATTAAGTATATTAGTTAAAACGCCTATTTATAAGCAAGCATGGTTTTATATATGCTTGTTAATACTATTTATTGGAACAACATTTTGGTATATTAAATTAAGAGAAAGAAAATTAAAAATTGCAAATAGAATTCTTGAAGAGAAAGTGAATACAAGGACAAAGGAAATCGTTAGACAAAAAGAAGAAATCGAAAATCAACGAGATTTAATTAAAGTTAAAAACAAAGATATTACCGATAGTATCCGTTATGCAAGTCAAATTCAAACTGCAATTATTCCACCTTTAAAATTTCTACAAAATAATATATCCGATTGCTTTTTAATAAATAAGCCAAAAGATATTGTAAGTGGTGACTTTTATTGGAGTACTAAAGTTGACACAAAACTTGTTGTTGCATTGGCAGATTGTACTGGACATGGAGTTCCTGGTGCTTTTATGAGTATGTTGGGAGTAACATTGCTTAATGAAATTGTTATGCACCGGAAAATTTTACAGTCCGATCAAATTTTAAATCAGTTAAAACAAGATATAATTATTTCTTTGCGTCAAGAAAAGAAAAACTCAACTTCGCGTGATGGTATGGATATGTCTCTCTTCGTATTTGATACAATCACTAAAGAGCTTGAGTTTTCGGGAGCATTTAATTCCCTGCTTTTGCTTAGGGATAATTCGATAAAAGTTTTAAAGGCAGATAGAATGCCAATAGGGATCTATCATAATGGCAACAAACAATTTACTAAGCAAGAAATTTTAATAGAACCCAATGATATGGTTTATCTATTTACCGATGGTTATCCCGATCAGTTTGGTGGCGAAAAGGATAGAAGATTTACTTCTAAACGTTTTAAACAAAAAATAATGGAGGTACATAAAAAACCAATTGACATACAAAAACAAATGCTCGAAAACACTTTACATAGTTGGATGGATGGAAGAGAACAACTTGATGATATTACCTTATTGGGAATAAAATTTTAAGGAAATTGTTGAATTGTATTAATAAAAAAGGTTAGACTTTTAAGCCTAACCCAATAAAATATCAATATATTATTTTTTAGAATAATCCCTCTACAGACAAATATCGTTCTCCAGTATCATAATTAAAAGTTAAAATAGTTGCATCAGAATCAAATTCATTTATCTTTTTCGATACGGCAGCTAAGGATGCACCGGTAGAAATGCCTGCAAGAATACCTTCTTTTAAAGCTAATTGTTTAACTTGAGCATACGCTTCCTCTTTATTTACCTGTATGCTTCCATCTAATAGCTCTGTATTTAAATTTTTGGGAATAAAACCTGCACCAATACCCTGCAATGGATGTGGTCCTGGGTTTCCCCCAGAAATAACGGGCGAGGATTCTGGTTCAACAGCAAAAACCTGTAAATTTGGAAATTTCTTTTTTAAGATCTCGGCTACTCCACTAATATGTCCACCAGTACCTACTCCTGTAATTAAGTAATCAATTCCATTTGGAAAATCGTTAATTATTTCCTGAGCAGTAGTTGTTCTGTGAATATCTACATTTGCTTCATTATCAAACTGTGAAGGCATCCACGAGTTTTTGTTTTCGTCTATTAATTCTTCAGCTTTTTCAATGGCTCCCTTCATTCCTTTTTCACGTGGTGTTAGAACAAATTCGGCGCCATAAGCAGCCATTAAACTTCTTCGTTCTACCGACATAGATTCGGGCATTACCAGAATAATCTTATAGCCTTTTACTGCAGCTACCATAGCTAAACCAACTCCTGTATTGCCTGATGTTGGCTCAATTATTACTGATCCTTTTTTTAACAAACCTTCTTTTTCTGCTTTTTCAACCATTGCCAATGCAATACGATCTTTTATACTTCCTCCTGGATTAACTCGTTCTAATTTCATCCATACATTTGCATTGTTAAAAATTTTGTTAAGTTTAACAACAGGAGTATTTCCAATTCCTTCTAATATACTGTTTAACTTCATTTTGCAATTTTTTATATTTGAAAATTTATTATTTTACTTTCATCTAAATTAGTTCGAACCTTTATTTCATGTGTGTGGTAAACAATACTATTTGAATCGATACTGGATGTTAACCACACATTACCACCAATAATACTATTTCGACCTATTATTGTGTTGCCACCTAATATAGTAGCTCCAGAATAAATAATAACATTATCTTCAACGGTAGGATGTCTTTTTATATTGGCAAGACTTTTCTTTACTTGTAATGCTCCTAAAGTAACTCCCTGATATATTTTAACATTATTTTTTATAATTGCGGTTTGGCCTATCACTACACCTGTACCATGATCTATAAAAAAAGATTCTCCAATTGTTGCTCCCGGATGGATGTCAATACCTGTCTTAGTATGAGAGTATTCACTCATTAACCTTGGTATTACAGGTACTTTAAGTTGATTTAAGACATGGCTTAGGCGATAAACCATTATGGCATAAAAACCTGGATATGCGATAATAACTTCACCTATACTTTTAGCCGCAGGATCAAATCTTTGTATTGCTTCAGCATCTTTTAGTAAAGCACGATATACCGATGGTAATTGCTTAATAAAATCATGGGTAACTTTTTCCAGAGGTGCATTTAATTCATCTTTTACCGGAAGTAAAAGTAGTTTTAATGTTGCCTCTAATTGATACAATAAAGATTCTTGTTCACAACTACTTTTCGATCGCCGTGCACTTATCGGAAATAAAGAATTCATCGATTGTTCAACAAACTTTTGAGCCAAATCTCGCGAAGGCATATCATAATCTGAATTTGTTCGTGAAGATTGTAACTCTTCCATTACTTTGGACAGATAACTCATTTGTATATAGTTTAATACGTTTATTTACACCCAGCTTTACAGGAAAAATATTATTTCCCTATAAATTAAATTATTTGATAGATTTAGAAATATCAATTAACAGCAACAACAATAGCAACAACAGACCTGCTTATTGTATTCTGATATTTTGGGATAGTTAGAAAAGTAGATTTTAGAAGATAGCATAATAATATCAACCGAAGAGTTTCGATGATTGATAAATGTTTTATTATACTTAAAATTTCTTTTCATATAGTAGTTTATAAAAACAAACTTATGAAAAAAAAATTAAACAAGACATCGACCTCTTAAAATATTTGTTAAAAAAATGTTATTTCACAAGACAGATTAAAAGGTGCATAAAACCATATTCTTATTAATTATTTATATATTCAATAAAAAAATATAATTAATATGAGTAGTTCAGGATATATATGTCCAAAATGTGGCAATAAACAATTCGAAACAGATGAATTTCGGGCAACAGGAGGTGCATTTGCTAAAATTTTCGATGTTCAAAATAAAAAATTTACAACTGTTACTTGTACGCGTTGTTCATATACCGAAATTTATAAAGCTACTACCAGTCAGCTTGGAAATATTTTCGATTTCTTTACCAACTAAAATTTATTTAATGACAAAAAAGAAGTTACTTTTTGTGTGTTTAGGAAACATTTGTCGTTCGCCTAGTGCCGAAGCTGTAATGAATGATTATATTAAAAAAAACAACTTAAATCATAAAATAGAATGCGATTCGGCTGGGACTGCAGCTTATCATACCGGCGAAAAGGCCGATGCCAGAATGAGAGTTCATGCAGCTAAAAGGTCTTATAACTTGACAAGTATCGCACGTAAATTTGATGCAGAATTAGACTTTAATGAATTTGATTTAATAATAGGAATGGATCCTCAAAACATTGCTGATTTAGAAACGATGGCAAAAAATGAGTATGAACTGAATAAAATTAAACCCATGATTAATTACTGTAGCAAATTTAGGAATCACAATTCGGTTCCTGACCCATACTATGGTGGTTCTGATGGTTTTGAATTGGTATTGGATATTTTAGAAGATGCATGCGAAGGATTGCTTAAAGAAATAAATTAATGATAGCAGCAGAGATTGTAAGAAAAATAGAAAGTTGGGTAGGGAAGAAGATTATTAATTACAAATCTGTTTCAGGAGGATCTATTGCTAAAACAGAACAGCTTATTTTTGAAGATAATAGTTCTTATTTTCTTAAAACAGCTTGCGAATTCCCAGATTTTTTTCAGAAAGAGGCTAATGGTTTAAAAGAGCTTAAAAAGGTAAATTGTATTCGAGTTCCAGAAGTTTTATTGATTGATGAACATTTCTTATTGCTTGAATATATCGAACAAGGTCCTAAAAATTCAGATTTCTATAATCGTTTTGGAAAACAACTTTCTAACTTACATTCACGTACAGCATTTAAGTTTGGTTTCAAAGAGGATAATTATATTGGTTTAACAAATCAGCTTAATATTCCTATTGGCAGTGAATCAGAAAACTGGACAGATTTTTACTACAATAAACGACTTTTACACCAATACAAATTAGCCGAAAAAAATGGATTTGCAGGCAATGAGCTAAAAAATGGTTTTCTTTTACTCGAAAGCAGAATAGAAGAAATACTGGAAGGAAGTGAAGAAAAACCAACTCTTATTCATGGCGATTTATGGAGTGGTAATTTTCTTTGTGATATAAATTCTAATCCAGTACTTATTGATCCTGCAGTTTATTATGGTCATAGAGAAGTAGAATTGGCAATGACAAAACTATTTGGAGGTTTTCCAAATGATTTTTATTACTCTTATTCAAAGCATAAACCCTTGCCACAAGGGAACGATTACAGAGAAAATATATATTTCTTATATCATGTACTTAATCATTTAAATATGTTTGGAAATTCTTATTATGGGCAGGCAGTTCGCTTAGTTTGGTCATACCTCCATTAGTCAAATAGTGCTTTTATCAGATCGATTTCTCCTCCATAAAAATGAATATACGACGCAATGGTATTCTTCTTTTTAAATATAAGAGTATCTAGTTTTTTATCTCTGGCCGAAAATACCTCACCAATACTATTTATTATTTCAGCTTTTTCTATATTAGAGTAATGAAATTCATGGCCAAATAAAACTTTATTGTTAATAAAAATCTTACGATATCCTAAATGAAGTTTCATATTTTCCATTGTAGTGTTTTGTTTTAAAAAACCTACCATTGGATATTTGTTAGAATTCTTATCAATAATATGATCACACAAATACATCATTCCACCGCATTCTGCCAATACCTTTCCTTTATTTTTACAAAATTGTAGAATCTCTTCTTTTAATTCGGTATTTTCACTTAATTCCTTTAAATACAATTCCGGATAACCTCCAGCCAGATAAAGCAAATCTGCTTCAGGTAATTTCTTATCGTGAATAGGAGAAAAATAGCGCACTTCACCCAATTTTTCGAGAGCCTTTAAATTTTCATAATATGTAAAATTAAAAGCTTCATCTTTGGCAACGGCAATTCGTAAATTTCCTTTTTTATTTTTTTTAACTTTTTCAGGATAATTTAGTTCTTTAGAGGTAATCGCAATTAAGCGATCAATATCTACCGTTTTTAAAATATGACTTGCTATTTTTTCAATTTTTTCTTCATACTTGTCTTGCGAAGATATTTGCAGTCCTAAATGTCGTGATGGCAAACTTATTTCTTCGTTCTTAGCAACATATCCTAAAGCTTCAACGCCTACGTCAGCACAAGCGTCTTTTAAGAACTGGTAATGAGATTCTCCGGCAACAAAGTTAAAAACTACACCTACAAGATTAATTCCTTTATAAAAGTTCTTAAAGCCATACAAAAGAGGAGCAACCGAATAGGCAGTTGCTTTTGCATTAACAACTAAAATTACTGGAATATCGAGAAGTTCAGCAATTTCGGCAGAGCTGCCTTTCATTTTTTTTGCCCCATCAAAAAGTCCCATTACTCCTTCAACTATGGAAATATCTTTAGATTCAGAATAGTAATTATATAGTTTTTTTGCATGCTCTGCACTGCTCATAAATGTATCTAAATTAATAGAAACATTACCCGATGCCCATTCATGATGTTTTGTATCTAAATAATCTGGACCACACTTAAATGCTTGTGCTTTAAAGCCTTTATTACTTAAAATTCGTAGTAAACCTTGAGTTACTGTTGTTTTACCACTATTACTAGAAGGTGCAGCAATTAAAAATTGAGGTTTTGAAATCATATCAGAAAATTTATAGCTCACAAAAATAGAATTAAAATTTGTTCTATTTAACTCTATCAAAAATAATTTTAACAGAATTTGCTATGGAATAAAAAAATCCTCGGCTATACTTTCTAATACTTTATAATTAATAAGGTTATCATTCTTATGATGTTCTTCCATTTTAACCAATCCAACATTAATAGCATACCATTCAATAATTTTTGTTTTACTTTTCGAAATACCAGAAAAGGATATTTTTTCTGTAGAAATTCGATAGCAATTAAATTTTCCGGCAGGAGTTTCAATATTTTCCTTCCCATCAACTTTTCGGTTGATTAATAAAACATTCATCGACATAAGAATAGAACCTGTTCCTCTCAAAATATTTGCCTGGCAAGTGGCTTCAGGTAGTATTTGCCCGATTTTTGGTTTAAGGGGTAACATAACACTATCAGCATTTATTTTAACAACCATTCTTTGATAAGAATCTAGTTTTATAGGATCCAGATATCGTTCCGAACCCATAAAAAAATTAGAATCTATATTGGTGAAATGAAAGTATTGGTAAAAGGTATTTTGTTTTGCTGTAGTTATTTCCGATTCAATATTAAATTTTAATGAACCGTGTTTATCTTTTGATTTACCAGAAAGTTGCCAAATCTCAGTATATAACTCTCTATTTTTGTGATCGTATGTAACATATTTGGCCTTAAAATTTCTTTTAGAAGGAATATATGAATAATCTCTCTGTCCGAAAGCTAAAACGCTAGATAAAAGAATTAATAATATACTTGAATAAAGAATTTTCATTAGTAAAGCTTACATTTTAGGTAGTATTAAAACTTAAATTTACGGAAATTATAGCAATCATAAAATTATCTTATCTCTTATTTTATAAACCATTGGGCAGATCTAAATTAGAGTTAATTAGTTAAATTTCCTATATTCGTCATTCTCAACCTCTAAATCAACCTGCTTGTTTAACAGAGTAAATAATTAGTATGAAAAAAAGTATTATTGCGGGTTTAATTTTAATATGTTCTCTTTATTTTGTATCCTGTAGCAACAGTAGCGATACTATAGATGATTCGGTAAATATTGATAAAGATGAAATTTTAAGCTTGGTAAACGAAGTCCGAATTTCAGGCGTTTTTTGTGGAGAAACTTACTATCCACCTGTTGAAAAATTAAGTAGAAATAAAAAATTAGAACAGGCGGCTTTACATCACAGTCAGGATATGTCCGACAATAATTTTTGTGAACATAAATCATCTAATGGTGATTACTTTACGGATCGTTTAATTAAATTTTCTTACAATTACATTTATGCTGGAGAAAATATTGCAAATGGATATAATAACGAGTATGTGGTAGTAAATGCCTGGTTAAATAGTCAGGGACATTGTGCCAATATAATGAATTCTAATTATACTAAAATGGGAGTGGGACGAGAGGGGAATTACTGGACCCAGGATTTTGCCACACCTAGACAATAGCATATAAAAAAACCACTCCGAGCGTTAATCAGAGTGGCTTTAATCTGTTTGTTTGAAAAGCTTTAAGTTTGTCTGTTAAAACTTAAATTAATTTTTTTTGAAGCGAACTATTCTGATACTACTTCAAATGAGATCTCTACTTTCACTTCTTTGTGAAGTTTCACAGTAGCAGTATATTTACCAATCTCTTTTACAGCGTCTTTGATAGAAATCACTTTTCTGTCGATATCAAATCCTTGAGCAGTTAATGCTTCGGCAATTTGAATATTATTTACAGAACCAAAGATTTTACCAGTAGTACTAGTTTTAGCACCTAAACTTAAAGTAACACCTTCTAATTTTTTAGCAATTTCTAATGCTTCGTTTTTGATTTTCTCCTCTTTATGAGCTCTTTGTCTCATATTTTCAGCATGCATTTTTTTAGCAGATTCAGTCGCTAAAACAGCAATACCATTAGGAATCAAGTAATTTCTTGCGTAACCATTCTTAACAGTTACGATATCATTCTTATACCCTAAAGTATGGATATCTTGTTTTAAGATTATTTCCATTTCGTTTCCTCCTTCTTTAAAGATTATTTCATCATGTCAGTTACGTATGGCAGTAATGCTAAGTGACGAGCACGTTTAACAGCAGTAGCTACCTTTCTTTGATATTTTAAAGAAGTACCTGTGATACGACGAGGTAAGATTTTTCCTTGTTCGTTTAAGAATTTTTTCAAAAACTCAGGATCTTTGTAATCAATATACTTGATTTTGTTTTTCTTAAAACGACAGTATTTTTTCTTTTTGATCTCAACTGAAGGTGGGGTCAAATATCTGATTTCTGATTGATTTTGTGCCATGACTTATTTCTCCTCTTTAGTTTTAAGATTTCCTTTTCGTTTAATTGAATACTCAAAAGCGTATTTGTCAAGCTTGAAAGTTAAGAAACGAATGATCTTCTCATCACGTCTGTAATTTAATTCCAATTTCTCGATTAATTCGCCTGGAGCATCAAATTGAAGCAATTGGTAAAAACCAGTGCTTTTTTTCTGAATTGGATAAGCCAACTTGCGCAGTCCCCAGTTCTCTTCATTTACGATCTTACCGCCACCTTCTGTGATAAGAGCCTTGAATTTTTCTACCGCTTCCTTTACCTGAGCCTCAGATAAAACGGGAGTTACAATGAAAACGGTTTCATAATGATTCAACATAACTTAAATAATTTAATTAATACTTAATAATTAAGTGTTTTTTATTGAGCCGCAAAATTAACTATTCTTTTTTGATTTTTCAAGAATACTTGATTTTTATTCGGCTACAGCCTACAAAAATAATAAATTGATTCAGAGTTTTATAATATAAAGGAGGAAAGTATGCTTAATAAAACTTAAATTTATGAAAACATTTGTTCTTATCCTGTTTTAGCTCCAAATTTTGCCAAGCTATTTAATTTTTTGTAACTTATTAGTAGAACTAAAACTAAACTAAGGCTTATGAAGGACAGGATGATAACATTAGCAACATATAGTTACTCCAGAGCCCAGCTGCTTAAAACTCGTTTAGAATCGGAAGGAGTGGAGTGCTATTTAAAAAATTTGAATATGATACAATCTGCCATTGGTGGTGGTGTTAAAGTTCGAATAAAAGCTGGAGATCTTAATCGTGCTCTTAAAATTATCGAAGAACTCGATTTAAGTTATGCTCAGGAAGATTTGGATAAAAGTTTTCCTCAAAAAAATTTAGATGTGAATAGAATATTGGTTCCAGTTGATTTTTCGGATTTCTCACCAAAGCTTTGTGACTATGCGGTTGGAATTGCCAAAAAATTTAATGCTGATATTTTATTGTTTCATACTTATTTTGCTTCAGCAATAGAATCGGTTCCATTCTCGGATAGTTACACCTACAACTCAACAGTAGTGGAAGTACTATCGGAGGTGGAAAAAAATGCTAAAGCGCAAATTAAAGAGCTTTATTATGATATTCGTAATAGGCTGGAATTGGACAAGTGTAAAGGAATTGAAGTAGACTATGTAATAAGTGGTGGAACTGCATCTTCTGAAATTTTAAATATGTGTGCTAAATACAAACCCGATTTAATGATTATGGGAAGTAGGGGAGAAACTGCTGGAACAACAAATTTACTAGGTAGTGTTGTTTCAAATGTATTGGAAGAATCAGAAGTTCCTGTTTTAATACTTTCCGATCAGGGTGAACATGTTGATTTAGATAGCGTTAATAATATTATGTACGCAACAGATTTTGACAAAGCAGATTTTAAGGCCATAGCGAATTTAAAATACATAACGAAAGCTTATGATATGAAAATTCATTGTGTCCATTTTCAGGAGAAAGAAAGTGATGATCCAATAGGAGAGCATAGAATGCAAGTTCTTAGAAAATATTTAAAAAGAGCTTTAGGAGATTCGGAAGTGAGTTGCAGAATTATTCAAGAGAATGAAAAAACTGAGGGGATAGAAAAATATACTCAAGATCATGACATCGGTTTAATTGCCATTCTAGCTAGAAAGCATAATTTATTGCAGCGCTTATTTATCGGACAAATGTCTAGAAAATTATTTATAAAAACACATATTCCGATTTTAGTTTTTCATTAAATTAATAGGAATTAATATAAAAAAAGACGCAATTTTGCGTCTTCTTTTTATATTAATTCTCCACGTAAAATAGGATCATCACTATCATTTGAAATATCAGTGATTTTAAGTTTATAAAACTGATTTATCTTAATGTTTCTGCCATGGAATTCTATCGGAATATAATTTTCACCATATCCTTTAGCTTTATCATTTTCGATTTTTTCCACAAGTACAACTTGATCTTTTCCAATAAATGATCTTCGATATTCTATTTTTACATCTTTAGAAATTCCTCTTAAAATTTTGCTTCGTTTAGTTTTTATATGTTCATCAATTTGATTTGGCATTCTTTCTGCTCGTGTTCCTTTTCTTATAGAGTATTTGAACGTATGAACATGTCCGAAATTTAATTCTTTTATTAGCTGACAACTTGCCTTAAAATCTTCATTACTTTCATTTGGGAATCCTATAATTATATCAGTAGTAATATTAAAATAAGGGTTTTGTGTTTTTATTTTAGTAACTATCTCTTTAAATCGTTTTACTGTATACATTCTTCGCATTTGCATTAAAATCGATTCTGATCCACTTTGCAAACACAAATGTAAGTGAGGTGTCATTTTTGGATGATTCAAAAGGTTCAAAAATTTATCTCCAAACCCATCGGGTTCAATCGATGAAATTCGTAAGCGAAAATCTCCTTCTAATTCTAGAATTTTCTCAACTAAATCATCAAAATTAGTTTCTTTAAAATTATATCTGCCAATATTTACCCCTGTTAACACAATCTCTTTTGCTCCATTAGAAATAAGCGTTTTAATATTTTTAATAATATCTGAAACGGCTCGACTAACGGCACGGCCTCTAACGGAAGGAATAATGCAGAATGTACAAAAGTTATCGCAACCATCCTGAATTTTAACCATACTACGGGTATGAAACCCCTTGCTTGTTGATTGATAGGAAAATAGATCAGAATTTAAATTTGAAGGGTGTATAATTTCCCCCTTATAATGAGCCTCAACAAGCGAAAATACAGATGATTTTTGATCATTTTCAACTACATAATTAATCTCCGATTTGTTTTCCAGTTCCTCTTTGGCATTATTAGCCATACAGCCGGTTACGACTAAAACTGAATCAGGCTTTCTTCTATTAACCTGATTAATAAAATTACGCGATTTATGGTCGCTTTGATGAGTAACAGTACATGAGTTAATTACATATACGTCAGCCTCTTTTTCAAAAGAAACCGATTCATAACCATTCTCCTGAAACTGTGAAACCAAGGCATCAGTTTCATATTGATTTAAACGACAACCTAATGTTTTAAACGCTACTTTCTTTTTCACTTTATACCACCTCTTTTTTTAACTTAATTAGTTCTCCTTCTACCGAAAAATCGGCTGCTGAAGTTATTTTGATATCAACAAAATTTCCAATAAGCATTTCGTTATTCGATAAAAATCGCACGTTTATTTTTCCTTCTGTTAATCCCATTAAATAACCTTCATGACGAGCTTTTCCTTTCACCAATAACCTAAAAGTTTTGCCAAGCATTTGCTCATTATAATTTCTGGAATGTATTTTTAAATCTTCCGTTAACTGTCGGTGTCTTTGTTTTTTAATATCCAGATTAACATCATCAAACCACCTATGACTAAGTGCACCAGGCCTAGGTGAATACATAGCTATATATGCCATATTGTATTTAAACTCAGCCATAGCTTTTCTGGTATTTTCGAATTGCTCATTACTTTCGCCTGTAAAGCCAACGATAATATCGGTAAATAAAGTTGCTTCTGGAATTAATCTTTTTACCGTATGAACAATTTGTCGGTATTTTTCCATGCCATGTTTCCGATTCATGTGAATTAGAACTTTATCATCGCCAGATTGTAAGGGTAAATGAATTTGTTTTGCTAAACACTTATAATTAGCAATTACTTGAATTACTTCATCTGTCATATCACGTGGGTGTGGTGAAGTAAAATAAATCCAGAATTCATTATTTAACCTTGTGCCCAATTCACCAATCATCCTTAATAACTTAGGAAAATCGACTTCATTTCCATTTTTATCTAGTCCATACGAATTAACATTTTGTCCGAGTAGGCTTATAGATTTATATCCTTTATTTACTAAATTTTCTATTTCTGCTACAATTTCAGCCGAAGGGCGAGATACTTCACGACCTCTTGTGTATGGAACAGCACAGAAAGAACAAAATTTATCACAACCATTCTGTATGGGAACAAAAGCTTCAAAATTAGAAGTGTAGTTTGGTTTTACATTCCAGAATTCAGAGATATTTTCATTTTGAGAGTCGAAACCTTGTTGTAAACCAACGGGCGTAGCTACACCGTACTGCCGAATCATTTCAGGTAAGTTTGGTAGATCTTTCATTTGGAATAAAATATCAAATAATTTTAGAAATTTTTTCTGGTCTGATGGTAAGACACAACCAGAAACAAAAGTCACCAAATTACGTTTGTTTTTCCACCTATTCCATTTATGGATTTTTGAATATACCTTGTCAATAGCTTTTTGTCGAACAGAACAAGCTAAAATTCCAATTAAATTTGCTTCTTCTTCCTGATCTGTCCATTGATAGCCCATTTTTTCAATAATAGATCTAACTCTCTCACCATCAGAAGTATTCATCTGGCAGCCTAATGCAACTAAATGATATTTCATATTAAAACAATTATAATTTTTAAAAGTAAACTTCGGTATGTATTGGCCCTAATGTAATTCCTTGTTTTTCAAGAATATCATAGGCTTCGTAAATCATGTGGCAATTGCCGCACAAATAGCAAATTGTATCCGAAGAAACGGGGTTTAATTTTAGATATTCAGTAACTCGTCCATGAAAATTACCAGTATTTTCTCGGGATGTGCATAATACATAATTTCCATTTTTATATGTATCACGTTCATAGGCTTCATTTTCTTGTCTAACACCATGAATTAAGGTATAATTCAAATTTGGATGTGTTGCAACAAAACTATGAATTGGTGATATCCCAGTTCCTGTTGCAATAAATAAGAATTTTTTAGTTTCTAACTCATTTTCTCGCAAGGAGAAATGTCCAAAAGGGCCATCAACATCTAAAAAATCTCCTGGTTTACATTTTCTTAATTTTTTAGAAACTAATCCTTCATCAATTTCTTTTATTAAAACTTCAAGATATTTATCCTTTTCCGAACTATAAATTGAATACTCTCTTCGATCTATACTACCGGAAAATCCTAAAGTAATATACTGACCGGTTTTAAATGTGAAATTATTTTTTTCCATCTGAATAACATAAGTAGATGGATTTAAATTTCGTATTTCGATAATTTTATGTGATCTCATAATTGTATTAAATTTTACTTGGAAATAATATCGATATAAATAACATTATATGGAATCATTTCAAATAATTAATTGCAAAACAAAATAAAATTTACGAGAACAACAAGTAGTAAGGGATCTTATTATCTTATTTTTAAACGAGCATATAAAATTTTAATAAATTTTACAAAAACCGAAGTAAAAGATCTATAATGATCGTATTTAAATACCTACTAGTTTTTTAGTTTAACTATTGATTATAAATCTTTTAAGTGCTTTTTTGAAGGTGTTAAACTTGCTGACAATTTAATATTTATTAATAGTGTGTACATTAATAAGGAATATAGCAGGGATTTTGATTTTAGATGCAGATAAAATGTAAACTTTAACTAAGTCTGATAGAGAAATATTTATAATATCAACTAAGTGAATAGTTTTCCGAAATTAGAATTATATAAGGAGTTTTTTTAAATACAGAAATTTTTAAAATAGGAAAGAAGAAATTAAAATTATTTCAATAGAGATTCAAAATACTTTTTGACTCTTCTTAAAATAAATACATTTAATATTTTAAGAAAAGTAAGAATTAATCCACATAGCGAAATATTACGATTCATTAAAATTTTGTAATTCATAAATGCAAGAGCAATGTTTTCTCGTTCAAGAACAAGAATTGAAAATTACTAGGTGTGATTTTTTATCTAAAATTTCAGGTAGTCGATTTGAGTATCATTTTAACTCTTTCTGATAAAACATTATCATGTTTCTTTTAATATTGATATTTTCAAATTAATAGACAAGCAATAGAATTCGGTTTATTGCACTATTAAAATCTAACATTAATTATTTCAGACTAGTTAGATCTATAAAGAAAATTAAGCTTTAAGTGTCATAAAAAAATACATTCTATAAAATGCAATGATTTATGTAATTAAGAAGTGCTATTTAAAGTGTAGAATTAGATTTACTTTAAAATTTTAACAGCAATAAATTTGATATATTCTTTATATTTCATGTACGAGATCCTCTATGATTTCATCCCACGATTCCCATTAATCAAAACAAAGATAGGGAACATTTCTTTCAATTATCTTAAGCGAATTATTCAATGCATTTTTATGATTATTTGCTTGAAAATAAAATCGTAACTACCAATTAATGCAAGATTGAATATGTTCTAGTCGATATTGCCAGTTTTGATTGTTTTCTGTAATATCTTAAGGTCTTCTTTTTGTTCGAATAATTCTCTTTGTAGCATATTTTTTTTTGATTTTGTATAAAATCATTATTTCCACCACTCATTTTCTACTAAAATTTCTCAATATTTTCTTTATTTAAATTATCTAAAATCTCTTGAAAAACCAATTCTGGAATTCACTTTGAGTTAGTCGTAAGAGTTAGATTTTAAGAAGATTAAAGACTTTTCGTCGCAGGCTCAACTATTCATAAAAAGAATCCATTTAGTTCTCATTGCAATAATTTTTAATCAGTAGAGGTAAATCTTTTACATCTTCCCAATCCATTTGAGCACAAACCGATAATCTTAATCTGGCCGAACCTTTAGGTACAGCTGGAGGCCGTATAGGGAAAGTTAAATATCCCTTTTGATGAAGATATTCAGCTAAATTTACACATTTTTGACTATCACCAATTAGTATTGAAATTATATTTGAATTTCCATTCGTTTTTATGTCAAGTTCGATTAACTTTTTTCGTAATTTATTCGATAATGTAATTAAATGTTCACGTTCCATTTTCATTTTAACAATGGTTCGTAGCATAATATAATTCCAACTAATAACAATTGGGGGTAATGCGGTTGTAAAAATAAGGGATCTCATTTTATTTATCAGGTAATCCTTTATTATCGAATCGCATATTATAAATGCACCTATCGAATTCATTGCTTTTCCGAAAGTTCCGATTAGTAGATCTACTTCCTGTATGCAGTTTTTTTCTTCAGCTAAACCGAGGCCCTTTTCTCCTCTTACTCCTAAGGCGTGAGCTTCATCAATGTATAAAAAGCAGTTAAATTTCTTTTTAATTTCAATTAATTCATTAATATTAGGTTCATCACCATCCATACTAAAAATAGATTCGCTAACAATAAAAACACGATCGTACTTATCTCTTTTCTCAGTAAGTATTTGTTTTAAGCTATTACAATCTTTGTGTTTAAATCTTATGTAATCGGCACTGGAAAGGCGTATGCCATCAATAATACTTGCGTGATTTAGTTTATCACATAATACTAAATCTCCCTTTGAGGCCAAAGCAGATAAAATACCGATATTGGCATGATAACCTGAATTAAAAAATAATGAAGCTCTGCCATAAAGATTTTCCAATTCATTTTCCAGTAAATCGTACTCCTTAAAGTTACCAGTTAATAAGCGTGAAGAACCAGATCCAAACGAATTACCTTTAGGTCGTGGGATGTTTTTTTTACTCACTCCAAGATAATCATTCGACGATAAATTTACTTTTATGTCGTTTGGAGAGATCTTTTTTAGGCTTCTTAAATTACCTGCCTCATTTAATTTGTCTAGTTCTTCCTTGTATTTATTTAAATAATCATTCATCATTAAAATATCATCTTTAGGCAGCTTTTAATAGATATTTATGTATAAAAAACATACTTTTATAATTTATGTCGTTCGAATTTAAAGGATTATAATATTTGAAAAATAGCATTCACATGTCATTATCGGTAATTCTCTTTTATTTATCGATTTACATTCATGGCTTCTTTTACTACAAGAACACCAATAACATTTAATATTCTCATATTTGGTGCATTTTCAATGCTGAATATAGATATTAATTGTTCTGTTAGAATACTTTTTAATATCATGATACTTTCTTTATAATTCGAGTTAACCTCAATAAATATAGGGTATATCAAAGGTGCAAATTCTTTGAATTTTCGTAATTATTGTATGATATATAAAATATTTCGAATACATACTAGAAATATTCTACTTAAACTTAGGAGTTGCAAATCTATTTGAAAATAAAATATATTGTGGTGTTATTCTATCTACGAATATGTCAATGTTTTATTTAAAAATATCACATTCGCAACAAATAGCCACTTTACCTTAGCAATCCTAGTATACGCCTCACTTTATATTAATATTTTATCATATTTATTGCAACTTACTCTTAATTAATTTATGGATTAATGATAGTATAATTTTATTGTTTTTCTTCCTGAATTATAGATTTCGATAATTTTTCTTTCAAATAAAAATTGTTTGTAAAACTAAAATTTATTCAGTTAAACACATGTAATTACTAATATTTTTAAAACATGTCAATTTAATAAATACAAAAAATGTTATTAGTTCGTTAAAAGTAAATCCGTAATCCATTAATTGGTAATATTTCTTTTTATTTGTTTCAATTTTTAAAAAACTCAAATTTGAATCTATTAACTTCAAATTGAAATTAACCGATAATTAAATTAAAACATATGAAAATATTAAGAACAATAAGCTTTATTAGTATAGCTTTAATGCTTTGTTTAAGTTCCAATGCTCAAAAGATCTATAATCCTGGCGCCGATGCAAAAAAGGATATCGAAAATGCTGTTAAAAAGGCTAAAAAAGGAGGGAAACATGTTTTAATTCAAGTTGGTGGAAACTGGTGCCCTTGGTGTATAAAAATGCATAAATTTCTAGAAACAGATCCAGATGTGAACCAATTATTAAAGAAAAATTATGTGTTTTTAGAAGTAAATTATAGTAAAGAAAATAAAAATAAAGAAGTACTTAAATCTTTAGGATACCCACAGCGATTTGGTTTTCCGGTAATGGTCGTTCTTAATTCTAAAGGTGAAAGATTACATACTCAGAATACTGGGAATCTTGAGAAAGATAAAGCTTATGATTCAAGAAAGGTTAAATCTTTTCTTTATAATTGGCGCCCTGATGCTCTTAATCCTGAGTATTACAAGTAAAACTTTAATTCTTGTTAATTTTAGACTAAGAACTCTGTTTTTATTTGTATAAAGAAATAAATGTATTTTCTTTGTATCCAATAATGAATTGAAAGAAAAATTAATACTAAAAAATAGAATATTATGACTATTTCAAAAGATAAGGTAGTTTCAGTTATTTATGAATTGAAAACAGATCCTACGGGTGAAATTATTGAGAAAGCTGCAACTGAAACTCCACTAACATTTTTATGTGGTGCTGGTCAAATGTTGGAGAAATTTGAAGCTAATCTTATGGGATTAAAAGTAGGTGATGCTTTTGATTTTAAATTAGAAACAGCAGAAGCTTACGGTGAGGCTTCAGAACAAGCAGTAATCGAATTGCCTAAGAATATTTTTGAAGTTAATGGTGAGTTTGATACAGAGGTAATTAAAGAAGGTAACGTTGTTCCTATGCAAGATAGTGCCGGACGTAGAATGAACGGTATTGTTTTAGAAATTGCTGATGAGACTGTAAAAATGGATTTTAATCACCCATTAGCAGG
The DNA here is from genome assembly GCF_052400665.1 of Marinifilum sp. RC60d5. NCBI lineage: Bacteria > Pseudomonadati > Bacteroidota > Bacteroidia > Marinilabiliales > Marinifilaceae > Marinifilum > Marinifilum sp. RC60d5. The sequence goes on along the minus strand of NZ_JBQTGK010000012.1, from coordinate 39,507 downwards.
AGATGACTTATTCTTTAAAGGAGAAGTTATTGAAGTTAGAGAAGCTACAGAAGAAGAAATGAAAGCTGCTTATGCACCACAAGGAGGTTGTGATAGTGGAAGTTGCGATAGCGGAAGTTGTGGAAGTTGCTCTTGCTAATTTTATTTCTATAAAATATTTTAAACCCGAAAGTCATTGGCTTTCGGGTTTTGTTTATTTATTCCTTAAAAACTATCTTTAAAAAATCTATAAAAACTGAAGATTATGTGGAAGCGATTACCTCTTTATGTGAAAATTCTGATTGGAATGGGATTAGGAATTATAGCTGGAATGTTGGCTGTTTATTTTAATTTTACAAAATTTACCAACGATTGGATTAAACCATGGGGTAGCGTTTTTCTGAATTTATTAAAATTAATTGCAATGCCATTAATTTTTGTATCTCTGGTTAAAGGAATATCTAGTCTTTCAAATATATCTAAGCTTTCTAGAATAGGTCTAAAAACCATATCATTATATGTAATATCTACAATTATTGCAGTAAGTTTTGGTTTGTTACTGGTAAATAATTTTGAGCCTGGTAATACTTTTCCCGATCACAAAAAAACTGAACTTCAAGAGCGGTTTGGATCTGCAGTTATTGTCAAAAAGGATCAGGCCGAAAGCTTAAAAGAGGAATCTCCATTGCAATTTATAGTTGATATTGTTCCAGACAATTTCTTTAAAGCTGCAACCGACAATTCCAAAATGTTGCAGGTAATATTTTTTGCAATCTTGTTTGGTATTGCAATGGTGATACTTGAAGATAAAAAAGTAAAAGTTGTAAGAGAATTTTTTAATGGTATCGATGCTATTATTCTTAAAATAATAGATCTTATTATGCTATTTGCACCCTACGGTGTGTTTGCATTAATTGCAGGACTAATTGTCGATTTTTCTGGTGATATTGATTTATTTACAGCCTTGGGATATTATGCCATTACAGTTGTTGGTGGATTGCTAATAATGATTTTCCTGATATATCCTTTGTTGTTGAAAATTTTTACTCCCATAAAATACACTGATTTTTATAAAGCTATTTCCCCAGCTCAGCTTTTGGCATTTTCAACCAGCTCTAGTGCAGCAACACTTCCTGTTACAATGGAATGTGTCGAAAATAAAATGGGGGTTTCCAACGAAGTGGCCAGCTTTGTTTTACCAGTAGGTGTAACTATTAATATGGATGGTACAAGTTGTTATCAGGCAATTGCAGCAGTTTTTATTGCTCAGGTTTTTGGTGTTAATTTAGATATATACGATCAGCTAATAATTGTTGTAACAGCAACACTAGCTTCCATAGGAACTCCTGGAGTTCCGGGTGGAAGTATCGTTATGCTTATTATTGTACTAACATCTGTAGGTATTCCAATCGAAGGGCTTGCTCTAATATTAGGTATTGACAGACCATTGGATATGCTACGAACGGTTGTTAATGTTACAGGTGATGCTACAGTATCAACAATTGTAGCCAAAACCGAAGGAAAATTAAATTATAATCCAAAAATTATTATAAAAAAAATCTAGGCATACAAGTACTATAAACATTGAGATGCAGAATTTTATATTACATTTTGTCTAACTTTTTTCCATTTTTCATGAACAAAAATCATTGAAGTTTGTTTCCTGTTTGAACCATAAAATATAAAGATATGAAATTCAGGAATTACAAATTTAGTTTGGGACTTATACTCCTTTTAGTCGCATCGACAATTAGCTTTTCATGTGAAGATGATGATGATGATTTACCACAGCCAATGCCTATGGAAGAAAATATCGTAGATATTGTTGTTGGTAATAGTGATTTTTCAATTCTTGCTGCTGCTTTAACAAAGGCCGATTTAGTAGGAGCACTTAATGGAAATGGACCATTTACAGTTTTCGGTCCTACGAATGCAGCTTTCCAGCAATTATTCACAGATCTTGGAGTTTCAGGTTTAGATGACTTGAGTGCTGAAGCTCTTACTCCAATTCTTTTATACCACGTTTTAGGTGTAGAGGCAAAATCTAATACACTTACCGATGGCTATGTGGAGACGCTTAGCACTTTTACTCCTGGAGATTTTCCAATTAACCTTTTAGTTAGTCTAGATAATGGTGTGCAGCTTAATTCGAGTACTAATGTTACCTCAGCTGATGTTATGGCAAGTAATGGCGTAATTCATATTATTGATAATGTATTACTTCCGCCAGATGTTGTTGATATAGCTATTGCCAACGCTTCATTTACTCACCTTGTTGATGCTGTTTTAAAAGCAGATTTAGCAAGTGCTCTTAAAGCAGAAGGACCATTTACAATTTTTGCACCAACAGATGCAGCTTTCGAAAGTTTATTCGACGAATTGGGAATTTCTGGAATCGATGATTTAACAGCTGAAGATCTAGTGCCAATTCTTACCTACCATGTTGTTTCGGGTAATGTGCGTGCTGCCGACGTAAGTACAGGAAGCGTTCCAACATTAAATACTGAAGCTGATATTGAAATTGATGCAGAAAGTGGTGTTGTTTTAAACGGATCAACTAATGTTATAGCTACTGATGTTCAGGGTACAAACGGTGTTGTTCATGTTATAGATAAAGTATTAATTCCTAATGCAGAGGAAGAGCAACAATCTATTGCAGATATTGCATCAGCGAATAGCGATTTCACAAGTCTTGTTGCTGCTTTAGATAAAGCCGAGCTAGTTGAAACTCTTGATGGAGAAGGAATGTTTACTGTGTTTGCACCAACGAATCAGGCCTTTCAGGATTTATTTACAGATTTGGGAATTTCGGGAATAGATGATGTTTCAGCCGAAGATCTTACTCAAATTTTACTATATCATGTGCTGGCTTCAAAAGTTATGGCTGCTGATATTAATACTGGTTACGTAGAAACTTTAGCAACCAATAGTCCTGATATGGATCCTGTAACCCTTTATTTAAATAATGAAGATGGTGTTTACTTGAACAAAGAAACAATGGTAACCACTGCTGATATTGAGGCTTTTAATGGAGTTATTCACATTGTTGATAAAGTTCTTTTACCTCCTAATGTTGTGGAAATTGCAATAGCAAATGCTAGTTTTGAGCACCTTGTTGCAGCAGTAGTTAAAGCCGATTTAGCAGGGGCTTTAAGTGATGATGGACCATTTACAATTTTTGCTCCAACTGATGCTGCTTTTGAAGCTTTATTTGTAGAACTTGGTGTTAATGGAATCGAAGACTTAAGTGCTGAAACATTAAGCCCAATCTTACTATATCATGTAGTATCAGGAAATGTTAGAGCCGAAGATGTAACAACTGGCATGGTTCCAACTCTGAACGAAACTAATGATCTTAATATAGATACAAGTTCAGGTGTAGTTATTAATACCAACACAAACGTAGTAGCTACTGATGTTCAGGGTACAAACGGTGTTATTCATGTAATCGATAAGGTATTATTACCTGAATAATCAATAATTATAGTGCAATAAAACCTGCTGCCAGAATGCAGGTTTTATTTTTTTTGTTTAGATTTAGCAATAGTTAAACCTAAGTTAACATATATTTCCCACACTAATCAATTTTGATATGAGCAAATATTCCATAAAAGACCTCGAAAAAATTACAGGTGTAAAGGCTCATACTATCAGAATATGGGAGAGAAGGTATGGTGTAATTCATCCCGAAAGAACCGAAACAAATATTAGGTTGTATTCCGATAATGATTTGCGAAAACTGTTAAATATATCGATGCTAAATTCAACAGGCATTAAAATATCTCAACTGGCTAAACTCAGTAGTTTAGATTTGGAAGCAAAAATTTTAGAAATATCCCGATCCGATAAAAATATTGGTTTTCATATCGAAAAATTAACCTTGGCAACGATTAATTTTAATGAGGAATTATTTGAGTCTGTATTAACAAAGTCCATTTTAGAGAGTGGAATGGAAGCTACAATAACATCGGTTCTTTTTCCTTTTTTCGAAAGAGTAGGAGTGCTCTGGCAGGTTGGTTCCATAAACCCGGCACAGGAACATTTTATTTCTAATCTTATCCGGCAAAAATTATTCGCATCCATTAATTCCTTATCAGGAAAAGCTCTTGTTAATGCACCAAAGGTTATACTTTATCTTAAAGAAGGAGAATTGCATGAAGCCGGAGTTCTTTTTTACAATTATATTCTTCGTAAAAATGGATTTCACAGTTTATATTTAGGACAGGATTTACCTTTTAAAGATCTAATTACTGCTGTGCAAACTTACCAACCTAATTATATCATAAGCTCTTTTATTTCACCAATGAAATTAGATGATCTAAATTCATATCTATTGAATTTAGATAAAGCTTTTTCGGATATTAAAGTATTGGTAACAGGTTTACAATTAAAGCAGAAAAGTGTAATTATACCTAAGCGCTTTAAATTAATCACTTCGCCTGAAAAACTAAAGGAACTTTTACACTTATTATAGAAAAAGACAAAGTACTCTTATTTATACAAACAAATACACTTCGCATAAAGGTCAATATAACAGGCTGATGCGGAGTTTTCTTATTTAGAATAATCCTTATTTATTGTACGCGAACAGTTTATGGAATTGACTTTTGTTTAATGTTTTTGTATATTTATTAGACAAACCAAAAAAGATATCATCATGACTACAATAGAATTTAACAATACTATCGTTAATTTAGAAGAGCAACTTAAAGTATATGCATACAAATTAACAAGTAATAGGGAAGATTCCTTGGATCTTTTTCAGGAAACGGTTTTAAAAGCATTTGTTAACAAGACAAAATTAAATCATAATAATTTGAAAGCCTGGCTTTATACTATTATGAAGAATTTGTTTATTAATGCATACAGAAAAAAAATAAAGCAAAGAGAATGGATTGCTCAGGAAACAAATAGTAACTTAGGTAAAGTTAATGTAAGTTTTGAAAACCCTCATTCTCAGCATAATTATAAAGATATATTAAAAAAATTAGAGTGTTTGGATGATTACCTTAAAGGTCCTTTTAAAATGTTTTTAGAGGGCTTTAAATACAAAGAAATTGCGGAACATTCTAAATTACCCATTGGCACTATTAAAAGCCGAATTTTTCAGGGACGTAAAATACTAACAGAACAATTAGTTGATTATGCATAAAAGAAGAGTCGGTTTAATTCCTGCTCATTTTTAAACGATAATTAATCGGGGTTTATTACCTTTGTAGCAAACTAGGGAATTATTCTCGTATTACTAAATTAAAAATAAACAGATGGCTAGTAGAAGACGCTTAAAAAAGGATATCGATTATCTTTGTTTTGTAGTTATTTCGGATTGTTACAATTACAATTATTTACACCCTGAAAAACAAGATCAGGTATTGGAAATTGTAAGAGATACAATTATTGGCAGAAACGGCCTGATTGCACGTGTTAATCACCCTGATGGAAAAAATAATCCTAAAATGGTGAAAGCTCATTACAAAGCTATTTTTGCTGACTTGATTAAGAATGTTGATGAATCATTTAGCAGATTAAGTGCTTTAATCAAAGAAAAATAATTTTCTGAAAAAGATATTTTAATAGCTTTGCATTTAGCAAAGCTTTTTTTATGCCCGAAAAAATAGTAAGACTTGAAAATATAGGAGATATTAGCTTCAGAAGCAACAAACGATTCAAGCGTTTATCTATTCGTATGGCCCCAAACAAAGGAATCTGGATTAATCTACCTCCCGGAGTTTCTTATCAGGAAGCTATCGATTTTGCCATCTCAAACAAAGAGTGGATTAAAAAAAATAAATACAAAAATGACTTAAAGGAAAGTCGAAAAACGATATTTAATCAGGAGACTTTATTTCAAACTAAATATCATCAATTAAAGATTAATTCGGGAAATGTAAAGTCCTGTATTTCTCGTTTATCAAATGGTATTTTGCAAATTACATACCCTAAGCAAATTAGTGTCGAAAATGAAAAATTTCAGGAATTTGTAAGAAATTCTATTATTGAAACATTACGAAGAGAAGCGAAATATTATCTTCCAAAAAGAATAGAATATCTTGCTAAACTGCACAACTTTAAATATACTTCGGTACAAATCAAAAACACAAAAAGCCGTTGGGGATCATGTACTCATGAGAACAAAATTAATTTAAGTTTACATTTAATGCGACTTCCCGAAGATCTTTCTGATATGGTAATATTGCATGAGCTTTGCCATACTAAGGTGAAAAATCATTCACAAGAATTTTGGGATTTATTGGCACAACATTGTACTAATTTAAAGTTTAAGCGAAATCAAATAAAGAAATTTTCAATAAATATTATTTAAGAATGAATCAGGAAACCTATATTATAATTGGTTTAAGTGTATTTGCATTTTTAATAGGAATCAGACTTAAAAAAAGTCTTAATAATAAAAAAAGCAAAATAACAAATAAGAATAAGCCCAGGAAAAATAAGAATCAGGAAAAAGAGACACAAACATCTGCAATAAAAGAGAAAATAAAGAGAATATTTACAATTATCATGTTAATATTAGTTTTTGCATTGCTTCTGTTTATGATACCTGCTTTAAGCAGAGATTTACTAAGTAATAGTAAGATTAACCAGAACTTAGTTTTAAGGATTATAATTGTAGTATTTTCAGTCTACATTCTATTTATGGGCTTTGTTAAAATAAGAAAATCTAAATAAATGAGTTATAGGCTTCTTATTGGCTAAATTCCAATAAAATATAAGTTAATAAAATAGTATTTAAAAAGTGTGAAAGACAGTATTTATGTGTCTTTCACACTTTTTTTTGTGTTTTAAAGCTCTTTAGCAAGTGATATTTGTAAAATAATTGCCCATTAGTCGTGAAAAATGGAAACAAAATACTGGTAAATTTCACAATATACAGGATAAATCTGCTTAGGTAATTTACAATTTTAATATGGTATTGTAAATTGGTTCTCAATTTACATATTACAAAAGTAACTTGTATATGGATTACAACATTAATCCATTTTTATGTAGTTTACATTTATAAATGTATCATTGTAAATAGTTAATGTATCTAATGACAGCGTAAATTTTAACTTTGTATTGCATTTATCATTTTGTTACAAGTTTAATATTTCACCTATAATCGCATAATTAACATCTAATAATCAATATTTTAACTTAAATAAATAAAGAAACACTTTAACTAGGTTGTTTAGTTATGTAATAAAACAATAATTATAGGTGTCTATTGTAAACTTTTAATACATATATCGCTTATTACTTGATATTTATGCAAATTATCTACAATATTACTTTATTAAATATTTTTAATAACTCTCTAGTTAGTGTATTATTTTTGTAAATTAATTAAGAGGTTAACAATTCACAAAATTAATCCATTGCTATACTGCTATTATACATAGGTATTAGATATAATATAATGATATTTCACGCGAAATAAAGAATCGAGATCTAAAGAATCAATATTAAAGTACAATTACTATAATTTCACTAATAGCTGGATTATTGATACTTATAAGGATTAGTTTGTGTGACATTTGTAAAGTAAGTATTTGTTACACGAAAAATTCAATTGTTACACTTGTTAATTACAAAAGTAACTTTTGCAATTCTTTGAATTTTGCTTTTTGTAAATTATTTTATATGTTTGTAACATTAATATCAGTTAACATCTGTAAAGACTTTAAATACTTCTACTATGATTAAAAATCGAATTGTTCAATTAATAAATAGCGAAGGCCTAACTTCTTCGAAATTTGCCGATAAAATTGGAGTTCAGAGATCTAGTATCTCTCATATTTTGTCTGGTAGAAACAAACCTAGCTTTGATTTTATTCAAAAAACTATAAATTCCTTCCCTCATATAAATGTAGATTGGATAATTACGGGAAATGGAGAAATGTATAAGCAGGAAAATAGCTCTTTATTCGATGTAACAGATGCTCCTGAGCAAAAAGAAGAGGAATCACCAACTTATTACCCACCTAAATTAAAAAAAGAGACCTCCAAATCGAAAAGCACTCCCGATCCGGTACTGGAAATGAATGCCTTTGTTCCTGGAAAGCAAATTGAAAAGGTTGTAGTCTTTTATACGGACAAAACTTTTAGAGAATACAATCCTTCTTAAGCAATTTTTAAATTATCTTTGCCTGAATTTATTTTTAAATAGATAAAATATTTCTAGGCACCATGAAAAAATTAGTACAAGACTTTGAAGTACTACGTAAAGAAGACTTAAATGAAGATCATTTTGTGCTGGATGTAAAGGCTTTAGAGCCATTACCTAAAATATATCCCGGACAATTTGTGAACGTTTTGCTTAAAAATTCCAATTCTGCTTTCTTAAGAAGACCTTTATCAATCCATTTTGTTGATTATGATCGTAATGTAATAAAGCTTTACATTAAAAAAGTTGGAGAAGGCACGAAAAAATTGGGCGAACTCGTAGAAGGTGATACTCTAAATATCATTTTTCCTTTGGGAAACCAATATTCTATTCCTAAGAACTCTAATACACTGCTTGTTGGCGGTGGATGTGGCGTTGCTCCTTTGCTTTATTTGGCAAAGCATTTAAAAGATGCTGGCAATAAAGTAACTACAGTTTTGGGAGTACGATCAGCTAAAGACATAATAGAAATAGATGCTTATAAGGCTTATGGTGAGGTCTTTACTACTACCGAAGATGGTACTTATGGCGAAAAAGGATATCCTACTCAGCATTCTATTCTTGAAAAAGAAAAATTCGATCATGTTTTTACTTGCGGACCAGAACCTATGATGAAAGCTGTAGCCGCTTATGCACAAAAGAAAAATATTTTTTGTGAGGTATCTCTCGAAAACACTATGGCATGCGGTTTTGGTGCTTGTTTGTGCTGCGTAACCGAAACAAAAACAGGAAATAAATGTACTTGTACCGAAGGACCGGTATTCAATATAAATGATCTGAAATGGTAAATTTAGGAGTTAAACTTAAAGATCTAAGCTTAAAAAATCCAGTTATGACTGCTTCCGGAACCTTTGGTTTTGGTGAGGAATTCGAAGATTTTATTGATCTAAGCAATTTAGGAGGCATTATCGTAAAAGGGACTACCAGACATCATCGCGAAGGAAACCCTTATCCTCGCATGGCCGAAACACCTTCTGGTATGCTTAATGCAGTTGGATTGCAAAATAAAGGTGTAGAAAACTTTTGCAAGGATATTTACCCAAGAATAAAGCATTACAATACCAATATTTTAGTAAATGTTTCGGGATCTGCCATAGAAGATTACGTAGAAACTGCTGCTATGATTAACGAATTAGAACAGATTCCAGCAATTGAACTGAATATATCATGTCCTAACGTAAAAGAAGGTGGTATGGCATTTGGAACAAGCTGTGCTTCGGCTGCTTCGGTTATTAAAGAGGTTCGAAAAGTGTATAAAAAGCACTTAATGGTAAAGTTATCTCCTAATGTTACAGATATTGCTGAAATAGCTAAGACAGCTGAAGGTGAAGGAGCCGATTCGTTGTCTTTAATTAATACTCTATTGGGTATGGCCATTGATGCCGAAACAAGAACTCCTAAGTTATCAACCATTACTGGTGGATTATCGGGTCCTTGCGTAAAACCAGTAGCTTTGCGTATGGTTTGGCAGGTATTTAACGCAGTTAAAGTTCCTGCTGTTGGCTTGGGAGGCATAATGAATGCAAAAGATGCCATTGAGTTTATACTTGCGGGTGCAAGTGCTATTCAAATTGGAACAGCTAATTTTATCGATCCTCAAATTTCTGTAAAGGTTGTTCAAGGTATTGAGGAATACATGATCAGACATAACATACAGAATATTAATGATTTAATTGGAGGATTAAAATTTCAGTAATTAGATTTGTTTAATTAAAGAATAAAATCTTTAATAGGAATATATGAGTTTACAAATGTAATTACATTTGTAAACTCTTTATTTTATACGATTTTGTAAATATAATTTATTTGCCTGTTATTACAGTATAAAGTACAGATATAAAATATGTTACACGGACACGGAGACGACGGATATAAGTTTAAACACGATATTGTAGCTAATTTTAGCACAAATGTTTGGTATGGAGGCTATTCTCAGGCTTTAAAGAATCATTTAATAGACAGTTGGAGCAAAATTAATTCGTATCCTGAGGCTTCAGCGGAAAGCCTTGTTGCAATGTTGGCAAAAGATTTAGGATTAGATAAAAGTATGGTAATGGCTACCAATGGTGCTACCGAATCCTTTTATCTTATTGCTCAATACTTTAAAAATCAATCATCTACAATTATTATTCCTACTTTTTCTGAGTATGAAGATGCGTGTATTGTAAATAATCATGAGCTATATTTTATGAATTGGAATGAGTTAAATTCTAGTTCAAGATTTAAGTCCCAATTGGTGTGGATATGCAATCCTAACAACCCTACTGGTTCGATTTTAAAGAAAAATGTTTTAAAATCTCTGTTGGAAACAAATAAAAATGTAAAATTTATTCTCGATGAAGCTTATATTGATTTTACCGATAATATTACTTCAGCAATAGATTTAATTTATAATTATGAGAATTTGATAATTGTAAAATCTTTGACAAAAAACTTTGCAATTCCCGGCCTGAGATTGGGATATTTGCTTGCCAATAAGCAATTGGTACAGAATATGGAATTCTACAAGCCTCCATGGACGGTTAATTCGCTGGCAATTGAGGCTGGAAAATACTTAATTGAACACAAAAGTGAAATATTGCCACCTGTAAACTACTATAAATCAGCATCGAAAAAATTACAGGAAAAATTAAATAATATTTCTGGTTTAAAAATTCACACCTCAAAAACTTCCTATTTTTTAATCGAACTAGAAAAAAGCACATCTTTTGAGTTAAAAAATTATCTTATTTCTAATTTTGGGATACTAGTTAGAGATGCAAGTAACTTTCGTGGATTAAATTCATCTTTTATTCGGATTGCTACTCTGGATGATAAAAAAAATCAATTGTTAATTGAAGCATTGCAAAAATGGAGCAAATTAAATTAATTATACTTCCTCTTATAATTGGCTATATTTTAGATCTAATTTTAGGAGACCCTAGAAAACTTCCTCACCCTATTATTGGTTTTGGAAATACCATAGCTTATTTCGATAAAATATTAAACAAAGGAAAATTTCGATTGCTTAAAGGCTGTATTATGGCTTCTTTTCTCGCTCTAATGGTTTATTCTCTGTTTTTCTTTTTGTCTGAATTTTTACTGGAAATTAACGAAATTGGATTCATTGCATTTACCAGTGTTTTTGTTTTTTACGGGCTTGCTAATAAAAGTCTATTACAGGAAGGAATCGAAGTATTTCATCATTTAAACAGCAAAGGATTAGAGGCTGGAAGAAAGCGATTATCATGGATTGTTGGACGTGATACATCAGAATTATCCGAAAAAGAAATTCGTTTGGCTGTTTTTGAAACTTTATCTGAGAATTTATCGGATGGTGTTGTGGCTCCCTTATTTTATTATGCCTTAGGCGGTGTTCCGGCAATGATGTGTTACAAAATGATTAATACAATGGATTCGATGATTGGCTACAAAAGCGAAAAGTATATTTTGTTTGGTAGGTTTGCTGCGCGAATGGACGATATTGCCAATTTTATTCCTTCCAGAATTACTGCTATTTTAATGGCTTGTGTAAGTTTAAGTTTTCGCTCGGTGCAATTTATTTTTAAATATGGGAAAGCTCATATTAGCCCCAATGCTGGTTATCCCGAAGCTGCTTTGGCTGGTATTTTAAATTGCAGATTTGGTGGGCCTCATAATTATGGTGGTAAAACAGTACATAAACCCTTTATTGGAAAACACGATCGTGACATTAAAGACTCTGAAATTAAACGCATTGTATATATTAATCATTCTGTTTGTTTGCTAAGTATTCTCATTATAATAGTCATCAATTTTCCTTTTCATAAACTGTTATAAAAAAGAAAAATTTTATTTACCACAGCTGTATTAATTTGTAACTTCACCTCTTTAGAATTATAATTATTTTACACTAAGAAGAAAAGTGATGATTCACCTAATAACAGGCGGACAAAGATCTGGAAAAAGTAAAATTGCCGAAGATTTTGTTCTTTCAAAAACAGAAAATCCCATTTATTTGGCTACATCCAGAGTTTGGGATGAAAATCACGCCAAAAGAATCGAAGCCCATAAAAAAAGAAGAGGAAATCAATGGTGTAATATTGAGGAAGAGAAATTTTTGAGTAATCATGATTTTTCGGGAAAAATGGTTTTACTTGATTGTATTACTCTTTGGCTAAACAACTTCTTTTTTGATAATGGCGATAATGATGAACTTACGCTTAAGCAATGCATTGATGAATTAGACAAACTGTTTTCGCAAAATTGTGATCTTATTATAGTAAGTAATGAATTGGGTATGGGTGGTAGTCCGGAAAATAAGTTAGCTTATCGTTTCAATGATCTTCAGGGGTCAATTAATCAGTATATTGCTAAAAAAGCTGATCTTGTTACTCTTGTAATTTCTGGAATTCCTGTCAACATTAAAAATACACTTTAATTTTAGCTATCATGACTAAATCTATTTATTACACATTATTTACTGCTCTTATATTTCTAGGTATAATATCCTGTAGGAGAGTTGAAATTAAATCGGAAAGTCATATAAAAGTTGGTGTTTTTAATAAAAATGGCGACAGTCCCTGGTGTATTCTCGATGCCATGGAAGCTTTAAAAATTGATCCGAATATTAATTGTGAAATTATTTCGGCCAGCACAATACTTTCTGAGGATATTTTAGATTTTGATGCCATTGTTTTTCCGGGTGGTAGTGGTCGTAGTGAAACCCAGAGTTTGGGTGAAATTGGAATGGACCGTATTGTAGAACTTGCTAAAGATAAAGGAATTGCTATTGTTGGTATTTGTGCAGGTGCTTATATAATGTCGAATACGCCAGACTATCCTTGTTTAAAACTTAATGGTTTTAAAGCTACTGATATTGAACATGATCACAGGGGACATGGTTTGGTGAAATTTTCATTAAATGCGATTGGAAAGAAAATATTTCCCGAATTGGCTAATCGCAGTGTTTCGTACTGTCAATATTACGAAGGCCCTGTTTTACTTCCTGCCAAAGACTCAGTAAAAGGAATGGAAATCAGTACAATGTTATCTGATGTACACACAGTTGAAGGTAGTCCAAAACACATGACAAATAATCGACCTTTTATTGTTTGTGCTAATTATAAAAATACAAAAGTAGCTTCCTTTGTCGGTCATCCTGAATGTACACCTGGTATGAGATGGATGTTGCCAAGAATTGTTCGCTGGACTACAAATTCGGAATTAATTTCTTATCCAAAATCTGTGGTTCGCCCTGATTTCTATAAAAGCGAAATTATATACACCAAAGAGATTCAGGAACTTCAATCGAAATATTATTCAAATTTATCGGGCAATAAACAGGAAAAATTAGAAGGTATTGACAAAATTATTGAATTGGCTTGCTGGTCTTCTAAAAAGTGGATTTCAGGAATGCTTCGAGATAAAGACGCCGATGTTAGAGCTAAAGCCTCGGATGCACTTGTTTTGCTGGAACGAACAGATGCAATTTCGGATTTGGAAGTTGCTTTAAATAATGAGAAAAACGATGATTGTAAGCTTCAATTAAAAGAAAACTTGCAAAAACTAAAAATAATTCTTGGGAAAAATAGAAAATAATATATGTTAAAGTTTGAATTGAGTTCTTTGTCTGATTCTATAGATAAAGAGTTGTGGGAGAAGATAAATGGTAAAACCAAACCATTGGGTTCTTTGGGGATGTTAGAGAAAATTGCTTTTCAGATGGGGAAAATTCAGAATACCCTGTGTCCAAGCATTAACAAACCGCATGTAATTGTATTTGCGGGAGACCATGGTATTGCCGACGATGGAGTTAGTTTCTATCCTAAATCAGTAAGCTACCAAATGTTATACAACTATATGAAGGGTGGTGCGGCAATTAATGTTTTTTCGAATCAGAATAATATCACTTTCAAAGTAGTGGATGCTGGGGTTGATCATGATTTTGATCCTGATCTGGATATTATTAACCAGAAAATAGCTTACGGAACTAAAAACTATCGTTTCGGTCCTGCAATGACTAAAGAGCAATGTCTTGAAGGTATTAAAAGAGGTGCAAGTATTATAGAATCTATTTATAATGAGGGAAGTAATTTTGTGATTTTTGGTGAAAAAGGAATTGGAAATACTTCTTCGGCATCTTTAATTTTAAGTGTACTGGGAGAGATTCCCCTGGATGAATGTGTTGGTCGCGGTACCGGATTAGATTCTGATGGCGTAAAATCTAAATATGAACTTCTTAATGAGGCATTATCTAATTTCGATACTACAAATAAGAATCCGATTAATGTTTTAACTCAGTTTGGGGGCTTCGAAATAGTTATGATTGCAGGAGCTATGTTGAAAGCAGCAGAGCTGAAAATGACAATGTTAATTGATGGTTTTATTATCAGTTCAGCTTTATTATCAGCATATAAAATTAATCCTAAAATAACTGAATACTGTCTGTTTGCCCATAAATCTAACGAAAAAGCGCATTTTAAAATGCTTGAAATACTAAAGGCTGATCCAATTTTAGATATCGGAATGAGATTGGGTGAGGCTACGGGTGCAAGTGTTTGCTTTCCAATTGTAAAAAGTGCGGTTCAATTCATAAACGAGATGGCTTCCTTTAGTGAGGCGGGAGTTTCTGAGAAGTAAAATATTCATTTTTCTGTACATTGATTTATCTTACCTTATAAAAGGTGAGATATTAATATAAATAACTCATACACATGAATTTCAATATCGAAAAAACAAATCAATCCTTAATTGAAGAATTAAAACATAAAATTGATTTTAAAACCAAACCTATAGGATCCTTAGGACTTTTGGAACAATTGGCTATAAAAATCGGAAGCATCCAAAATACATTGTCGCCAGAATTAAACAAACCGCTTATTTTGGTTTTTGCTGCCGATCACGGAATTGCACTTGATGGTGTAAGTCCTTATCCTCAGGAAGTAACCTGGCAAATGTTCGCAAATTTTATAGCTGGTGGAGCGGCAATTAATGTGTTTTGTCGACAAAATGGGATCGATACTAAAATTGTGGATGCAGGTGTTAACCATGATTTTGAAGAAAGTGAAAATGTTATTAATGCCAAAATTTCTTATTCAACAAAATCATATTTAAAAGAGGCTGCTATGACAGATGAACAGTTCTCAAAAGCTTTACAAAAAGGAGCTGATTTAGTTGAAGTTGCTCATAGCAATGGAACTAATATAATTGGTTTTGGAGAAATGGGAATTGGAAATACTTCTTCTGCCGCTGTTTTATTGCACATGCTTACAAAAACAGACCTAAAAGAATGTGTTGGACGAGGAACTGGTTGGGATGATGAAGGCTTGCAAAAAAAATATGAAATCCTTAAAACAGCCGTTGAAAATTACAAGGGAGATGAAAGCATAGAAAGTATCTTTTCATATTTTGGAGGTTTCGAAATTGTAATGATAGCCGGTGCAATGCTAAAAGCAGCAGAATTAAAAATGTTGATTATTGTTGATGGATTCGTGATTACATCGGCTCTACTTGCAGCGCATAAAATGAACTCTAATGTGTTAGATTATTGTACTTTTACTCATAAATCCAATGAGAAAGGGCACAAATATATGCTCGATTATTTTAATGCCAATGCAATTCTCGACTTAGGAATGCGCTTAGGTGAAGGAACTGGTGCTGCAGTTGCTTATCCAATTATTCAATCATCAGTTAATTTTTTGAACCAAATGGCTAGTTTCGAAGACGCAGGAGTTAGTAATAGCAACAAAATTTAATAAATTTTACTATGGAGTCTTAATTACAAATAAGGCTTCCATATATAACAAACCTGAACTATTGATTCAATTTGCAAAATGAGAGAACTCAATATATTCTTTACTGGATTATCTTTTTTTACCAGAATTCCTTTCCCTAAAAAAGCAGAATTCAAAAAGGAGTACCAACATGAAGCGATTAAGTATTTTCCAATTTCTGGAATTATTATTGGTGCTTTTGCAGCATTGGTATTTTATCTTGCCAACTGGGTATTGCCTTTTAATATTGCTGTTGTGCTAAGTTTGGGAGCTACAGTTTTATTTACCGGAGGTTTACACGAAGATGGATTTATGGATGTCTGTGATGGCTTTGGTGGCGGCTGGACTCGTGAAAGAATTCTCGAAATAATGAAAGATTCATTAATTGGAGCATTTGGTGTAACTGGAATCGTGTTTTTAGTTCTTACTAAATTTTCTTGCCAATATTCTGTTTCGGCAGCTCAATTGCCATGGGTGCTCATTGCTGCTCATTCAACAAGCCGAATGTTTGCTGCAAGTTTGGTAAACTCACACAAATATGCCCGTGTTGATAATTCTAAAGCAAAAGATTATAGTCATAAACTAAGTGCCGGAAACTTTATATTTACAATATTTAGTGGAATTTTACCAATTGTATTATTAGGGCATATCAAATATTTTCTTATCCTAATTCCTGTATATCTTTGCAAAATATTATTAGGCAGATATTTTAAGAAATGGATTGGCGGTTTTACAGGCGACTGCATTGGAGCAACACAGCAAGTATGCGAGGTGATGTTTTATCTTTCTTATCTTATTATAATAAATCAATTATAAATAATTATCATGGAAATATATTTAATACGACATACAAAAGTAGCAGTGGAACAAGGAGTTTGCTACGGACAAAAAGATGTAGATTTGGCCGAAAGCTACCCGATAGAGTTAGAAGCTGTAAAAGAAAAATTAAAAGGAATTGAATTTGATGCTATTTATAGTAGTCCTTTAAGTAGAGCAAATAAATTAGCAACTGATATTTATGGAGATTGCGTGATTGCCGATGAACGTTTAATGGAATTAAATTTTGGAGATTGGGAAGGTAAAGTTTGGGACGAAATTAAAGATCCTTTATTTCCTGCTTGGATGGAAGATTTTGTAAATAGAAAATGCTCAAATGGAGAATCGTTTGTTATGCTAAATGATAGGGTAACAAAATTTTGGAATGAGATAAAATCTAAAGATTGTAACAAGATTGCAATATTTACACATGGTGGCGTAATGCGAACCATTCAAGCGATACATAAAAATATTAAACTAGAAGATTCTTTCAACGAACCAACTCCTGAGTTTGGAGAAGTTGTAATCATTCCAGTTTAAATTATATTTTACATTTTTAAAAGCAGGGTTTCCAATGAAATTCTGCTTTTTTTCATTAAATCTTTAAATTAACTTAAAATAATGTGCAAAATAGAATTCAGAAAATATTATTTTAATAAGTTTTTGTGTCTGCAATATGCTTTAAAATAGCAATAAGCAAGTAATACAAAATTTGTCAGAAAAAAATAAAAGACTATTTTAGCCGGCACAAATTAACAATAATTTATATGAAAAAATTATTCTATCTATTACTTTTTGTGCTTATTTTAGTTTCATCATGCAAAAAACAAATTACTTATAAGCAAGTAAATGTAATTCCAGAATATGCTGAAATCCAATCTAAAGAAGATATCTCTACTTTTACCGATACTTGTATTACCCCTTATATTTATACCAAAGTAATTTCTTTAAGAAAACTTCCGGTTAAGGAAAAAAAGCAAAAGTTTGTGGAAATGTTACTTCCATCTATTCTTTTAATACAACACAATCTAAATCAAAAAATTAAGCGACTAGAACATATTGAATTGTGGCTGTCGAAAAAGCAAAATTATATAAAAAGTGATAGTATCTTTTTGTTTGATTTATTTAAACAGTACAATTGCTCTGAAATTGAAGAATTAAAAATAAGATTAAAACCACATTCGGCAAGTATTGTTTTAGGACAAGCGGCTATTGAATCTGGTTGGGGATCTTCACGATTTTTTCAGGAAGGAAATAATGTGTTTGGAATATGGTCGTATAATGCTGGAGAAAATCGAATAAAAGCATTAGTAGGAAGAGACTCTACCAATATTTATGTACGTAAATATGCAAGCATAGAGGCCTCGGTAAAAGATTATTACAAGACAATTGCCAGGCTTAATGCCTATAAAGAATTTAGAAATAACAGATCGAAAACAACAGATCCGTATAAATTGGTACCATTATTGTATCGTTACTCCGAAGTGGGCGATGTTTATACCGATTATCTTCATAAAATAATAAAAGATAATGATCTAACTAAATTTGATAGTTATACAATAAGTAAGAAATATTTAAAAGAAGAAACAGTAGACTTAAGTCTGTTAATTAAATACCCTTTAAATAGCATTTATTGAAGTATATTTTTAGCTTAATTTTATTTGATTATTCTTTGAAATAGTTATTTTTAGGCTTGTTTTAGCGAAAAGAAAAAAATTATATAATCATAAAATTAGAAGTATGAAAAAAATTATTTTATTTATTGCAGTATGTTTTTGTGTTTCAAGTGTATTTGCGCAATCTGCTGCTCAACTAAAAAATGAAGGAAATGCAGCTCTTAAATCAAAAGATTATAAAACCGCTATTGAGAAGTATGAGGCTTTTTTAGGAGCAGAAGATACTGTTGAAGATATTGCTTTGGTTTTTAACACAGCTTATTGTGCTAGTAAAATTAAAGATTATGCTAAAGCTGAAAAATATTTTGCTCAATCCGTTGTAAATAAGTATAAGCCATCTAAATCCTATCAATATCTTGCTTTAATGCAAAAAAAGCAAAATAAAACTAGCGAAATGGTAGCTACTTTACAAAAAGGTATTAAAGCATGTCCAACTAAAAATTCTAAATTAGTTTCTAGTCTTGCAAAACATTACTTTTCTGTTGGACAAACTGCGCAAAAAGGAAATAAATTTGAAGCTGCCGAAGCTTCTTATAAACAAGCAGCTGAAATCAAATCAAAATATCAGGAAACTGCTATGTTAGCTTTAGCTCAGTTATACTATAATAAAGGAGCTGAATTTTGGCCAGGAACTCAGGATAAAGCAAAATCTTATTTCGAAATGGCTACCGCCGCGGCAAATAAGCTTTTAGCTGTAAATCCAGAAAAAAAAGAAGCAAAAGATTTAATCACTACAATTAAAGGTTTGTTGAAGTAATCTTTTAGACAAAATATAAATTGCAAGGGATATCCAGAAATGGGTATCCCTTTTTGTTTTTTGTCGTATATAAAATTGTATTTTCATACAATCTTAAAATGAATACGAAATTATACCATATTAGCCTTAGGTTTGTTAAAAGCTCGATATTAATCTTGTTTTTAATCTTGCCTTTTTATGGTTTTACTGATGAGCTAAAAAATGAAGAAAAAGAATTTGATTTGCATTCAATTACATTTGTGCAAAAGCAAATTGATGTCAGTAAATCTGACGAAACGCTTTATTTTTCCTTAAGAGCTCATTCTGCAATAGGACTAAACAACGTAATTGTATTTTTCGAATCTCCATCCGGAAAAGAAATACGCCAGACCTCTTGTAAATGCAGAAAAAAAACTAAAGTTGGACTTCTACTTGGTCGTATTTTATTTAAAAAAAAGTCCGAATCTGGTGAATGGAAAATCAATAAAATTGTGATTGAAGATCAAAATGGAAATCACAAAACTTACAATAGAGAATTTTTAGTGCGAAATAAATTTGCACATTCCTTCCAAATAAAGAATTCTCGAAATTAAAAAATAGTTTAATCAGTCATCTATAGTTAAATCTAGATTTTTTTCCTTATTTATTCTTAATCTTAATTAATAGTAGTTCAGATAAATACTATTTCTTATCTAATTTTAAGTAAAATACTTAAAATCAAAGCCTCAATTATTTGCATATTTGTAGTCTTACTTAAGCTAACTAACGATTTATAATCGTAACACAAAAAAACAACTAACAAATGGCAAAAATTACTAAAAAAGATGCCTTAAAGTACCATTCGGAAGGGCGTCCTGGTAAAATTGAAGTTATTCCAACAAAACCTTATCGAACACAACGAGATTTAGCTTTGGCTTATAGTCCTGGGGTTGCCGATCCGTGTTTGGAGATTGAGAAAAATGCTTCCGATGCATACAAATATACTGGCAAAGGAAATCTTGTGGCTGTAATTTCTAACGGTACTGCAGTATTAGGTCTTGGAAATATCGGTGCTCTTGCCGGTAAGCCAGTAATGGAAGGGAAAGGTCTGCTTTTCAAAATATTCGCAGATATTGATGTTTTTGATATTGAAGTAGATGCAACTGATGTTGATAAATTTGTAGATACAGTTAAAGCTATTGCACCAACTTTCGGAGGAATTAATTTAGAAGATATTAAAGCACCCGAATGTTTCGAAATAGAAGATCGTCTTAAAAATGAATTGGATATTCCGGTTATGCATGATGATCAACATGGTACAGCAATTATTTCTGCTGCCGGATTACTGAATGCTCTGGAAATTGGAAATAAAAAAATTGAAGAGGTTAAAGTTGTGGTAAATGGAGCAGGAGCTGCAGCTATTTCTTGTACTAAGCTATATATTTCTTTAGGCGTAAAAGCCGAAAATGTTATTATGTGCGATAGTAAAGGCGTGATTAACTCAAAACGAAAAGATTTAAACTCGCAAAAAAAACAATTTGTTACGAAGAGAGATATTGATACTTTAGCTGAAGCTCTTGTTAATGCCGATGTATTTTTAGGTTTATCGGTAGGTGGAATCATGAGTAAAGAAATGGTATTATCAATGGCCGAAAATCCTGTTGTTTTTGCTCTTGCAAATCCGGATCCTGAAATTTCCTACGACGATGCTACCGATGCACGTAAAGATGTTATTGTGGCAACAGGAAGATCCGATTATCCTAATCAGATAAATAATGTTTTAGGTTTTCCTTATATTTTTAGAGGAGCATTAGATGTTAGAGCTACGGCAATTAATGAAGAAATGAAAATTGCTTCGGTACATGCCATTGCAAAATTAGCCAAAGATTTGGTTCCCGAATCGGTACATGCAGCATACAACGAAGCAAATATTGTTTTTGGACGAAAATATATTATTCCTAAAGCCTTAGATCCACGCTTGGTGTCAAGTGTTGCAGTTGCTGTTGCAAAAGCAGCTGTTGAATCGGGAGTGGCCGAAAATGAAATTAGTGATTGGGACGCTTATGCCGAAGAACTAAGACAACGATTAGGCGTGGAAAATGAATTACTAAGAACTGTTTTTAACAAAGCAAAAAGATTTCCTAAACGTGTTGTTTTTGCTGAAGGAAATAATTTTAATGTATTAAAAGCAGCTCAAATTGTTTTACACGATGGTATTGCCAAACCAATTATTCTTGGAAATCCTGAGAATATCAATAAAATAATTAGCGAAAACGATCTTGATCTTGATGGTGCGGATATTATTGATGTTCGAAGTGAGTCTGAAAAGGAAAGAAGAAATTACTTTGCAGATATTCTTTCTACAAAAAGAGGCCGTAAAGGATTAACACGAAAGGAAGCTGTCGAAAAAATGTACGATCGCAACTATTTTGGTGCCATGATGGTTGAAAATGGTGATGCCGATGTTTTTATTTCAGGTTATGCCACTCGATACTTTGAAGCCTTAAAAATTGCAAGCAAAGTTATTGGGATGGAAGAAGGAATGAAAACTTTGGTGGGAATGAACATTATTATGACCAAAAAAGGACCTTTGTTTTTTGCTGATACCACTGTAAATTCTGAGCCAACATCAGAATCACTAGTAGATACGACTATTAGTACGGCAAGAGCGTTAAAATCTTTTAATGTTGATCCTGTAATGGCAATGGTTTCCTATTCTAATTTTGGATCGGTACGTAAAGGCAGTCCGGTAAAAGCTAATAAAGCTATTGAATTATTACATGAAAATCATCCGGAATTAGCTGTAGATGGAGAAATGCAATTGAATTTTGCTTTAGATAAAAAATTAAGAGACAAAACATTTGCTTTTAATAAAATTAAAGGAAAAGATGTAAATACGATTATATTCCCGAATTTGAGTTCTGGTAATATTGCTTATAAATTAATGCAGGATTTGGGTGGCTCAGAAAATATTGGTCCAATTTTACTTGGAACAGCAAAACCTTTCCATATTGTACCAATGGGATGTTCTGTTAGAGAGATAATTAACATGACCGCCATTGCAGTTGTTGATGCTCAAGGCTAAATATTTACAAAAAATAGAGTTAGGAAAGGATGAAAATTGTATTTTCGTCCTTTCTTTTTTTTAATGGGTTTATAAAATGAGTGTTATTTACTTTCTTGATTTACTGGGAACTATCGTATTTGCGATTAGTGGAACTATGTCGGCAGCAAATAAAAAATTAGATCTTTTTGGTGCTTACTTTACTGGTTTTATAACTGCAATTGGCGGCGGAACTCTTCGTGATGTTATTCTAGGTAATTTTCCTGTGGGATGGATTAGTGATATAAATTATATGATTGTCATTAGCTTAGGAGTTATAATTTGTTTTCTATTTAAGCAATATATCAGAAAATTAAAACGTACACTATTTTTATTTGATACCATTGGAATAGGAGTATTTACTATCATAGGAATAGAAAAATCCTTAGCTTTAGGTATTCATCCATTTTTATCCATTATTATGGGATTATTTTCGGCTGTTATGGGAGGCGTTATTCGTGATATGTTGTGTAATGATATTCCCTTAATATTTCGAAAAGAAATTTATGCTACAGCCTGTTTAGTTGGTGGTGCGTTATTTATTTTTCTCGACTTTTTATCAATACCATCTTCCTTAAATCAGTTTTTAACCATAAGTTGTATAATTGCATTTCGAATTTTGTGTATACGTTTTAAAATATCACTTCCTGTATTAAAATACTAATCATCAGGATATCTTGTTTCATTTCAGTATCTAATTTTGTATATTTAGTATGCTCGCATAAAAACAAGAAGGATGGTAAAAAGTAATAATTTAATTTCCATACAAAAGCAATTGCTTCACTTTACTCCAGATGATTCCAGAGTAGTTACACGATTTTTTACGCCTGGTAACTTAAAGCGAATTGAAAATATTTTTGATCGAATTCTTCTTTTATCTGATAAGGAAACTGCGCAAATTTTAAAAAAAACGATTAATAGCTTTTCTAAGCGACATCGAAATATAAAAAGAAT
Organism: Marinifilum sp. RC60d5; assembly: GCF_052400665.1. NCBI lineage: Bacteria > Pseudomonadati > Bacteroidota > Bacteroidia > Marinilabiliales > Marinifilaceae > Marinifilum > Marinifilum sp. RC60d5. The sequence goes on along the minus strand of NZ_JBQTGK010000012.1, from coordinate 16,367 downwards.
ATTTAAGGATAATTTCGATCAAATTAATCAAGAAATTAGTTTTAGTACTGATTTTACTTTAGATCAAAAATTACTTATTGGTTCCTATTTTACAATGGAATATTCCATTGAGTCGGCGGCTTTATTTAATCCATCAGTTGTTATTCACCCCGAACAAATTGAAACTGAATCGGACAGAATTAAAGTATTATTAAGTTTTAGGGCTGTAGGTGAAGGACATATATCTTCCATTGTATTTAGACGGGGAATTATCAAATCGAATGGAGAACTGGTGGTGCAAAAAAATAGTGCATTGGTGGAAAGAGTAGATCGAATTCCCGATCCATCCTATCATAAAAATGATTTTAGCTTAAAAATGATTGAGTTGGGAGTGTACCACTCAGTAGCAAAAATTCTTGACAATTTGCTCGAAGAATTTACTTTCGCTGAATTAAAGGAATCAATAGCAGAATTTCGAAAAAAAAAGGAGCTTAAACACAAAAAAATCGGTCGAACTTGCGAAGAGGCAATAGATACCTTGCTTTGGCTAGCTAATGCCAATTATGAAATTAAATTTTCGCCTGATTTGGATATTAGTGCACGTGTAATTTTTCCGGTATCTAATAACGAAATAAAAGGAGTTGAAGATGCTCGCTTTGTTTTGTTTAAAAATGGTAATGGCTCTGGAAAAAATGTTTATTATGCTACCTATACTGCTTACAATGGCTTTAAAGCATTGCCACAGTTAATTGAGACTGTCGATTTTTGTCATTTTAAAGTTTCTGTTTTACTAGGAGAAGGATCGAAGGGAAAAGGAATGGCTATATTTCCACGAAAAATTAAAGGAAAATATGTTACAATTTCCCGAAACGACAATGAGAATTTATATATCATGTTTTCTAATAATATTAAGCATTGGGAAACACCTATCTTATTAAAACCTCCATCTTTTTACTGGGAATTTTTCCAAATCGGAAATTGCGGATCACCAATAGAAACAGAAAAAGGTTGGCTATTACTTATTCATGGAGTTGGTCCTGTTCGCACCTACACAATAAGCGCAATTCTTCTCGATCTAGAAGATCCAACAAAAGTAATAGGTCTTTTAAATGAACCTTTCTTAATTCCAAGCGAAGAAGAACGAAATGGCTATGTTCCAAATGTTGTATATTCCTGTGGAGCCATTATTCATAAAGAAATGCTAATTATTCCTTATGCAATGGCCGATTCAAGATCAGGAATTGCATCCTTACACTTACAGGATCTTTTCAATAAAATGATATACTATTAAGAATGAGCATTAAGTTTTACATTTTCCTTATTGCTTCGATAATAAAATTTAGCATTTGGAATAGGCTTTTTTATTAATTGAGAATAAAGCTTGATATGTCTTTTTGCGATGACATTCCAATTTTTTAATTTGTTATTATTGCAAATGTTAGCCCGCAATTCGGCTCTTAAATCATTATCCTGAAGTAATTTTGTAATACAAGAAACATATTCTTCATCGGTTTGAGCATAAAAACCACCATTAACTTCTGTAATCCAATTTTTAAAACTCTCTAAATCGGATGTTACAACCGGAAGATGAAAAGCCGATGCTTGCGCTAAAACACCACTTTGTGCTCCTTTTGTATAGGGGAGAGCTAATACATCTGCTGCACTTAAAATTGTATCTAATGTATACTGAGGAAATTTACCATAAAGTACTTTTACATGATTATTTAAACCTAAATTATGAATTTCATTATACAAATTATCCTTATAATCCGAATGTTCATTAATTCGACTTCTCGAAGCCATTAATAAAACCATATCTTTATTACGAGTAATTAAGTCAGGTAGTAAAGAAAAGATTCTCTCGATATTTTTTGTAGAACGTAAATATCCAGCCAGTAAAAGCACTTTTTTGTTTTCTAATCCCAGTAATTCCTTGGCATTATTTACATTATCAACTTCCCTAACTCCGTGAGGAATTACTTTTATTGGATTTAAGCATCTATAATTACGTTCTAATATATCTTTCTGAAACGATTCGTGAACAATAACAGCCGAGCTTAAATTTAAAATATGTTGAACGATAATTTTCTCTTCGTATTTAAGATCTTCAAATACAGTATGTAAGGTTACAACAACAGGAGTTTCGGATAAATTACACCTAATTAAAAATTCAATTATCTGAACTCCTCTTTGATCTCCAAACAGGCCAAATTCATGTTCAACATGCACAATATCAGGAGTTAATCTTTCAACATAAAAAAATAATTTTCCAGCAATATCTTTATCCTGAGGAGCATACACCTCGAATACATTTTCTCCAGCAGCTCCCAACTGACTTAATATTCTTATTTCTTTTCCATTTTTCGCAACAGCATTACTCAAATATTCAGTATAGGTCGCAATTCCGCACTCTGTAGGTGGATATGTAGATACATAAGCTATTCTCATAATAAAATTCTTAGTTTAATAATTTTAATAAATCAGATACACTTGTAATCGCAAGACAAATAGTTTCATCACAGGCTCCGTAGTAAATCCATAATTCTCCATTTTCTTTTTCAATCATACCATTTGTAAATACTACATTAGGGAAGAAACCTTTTTTTTCATAGTCTGTTTCTGGTACAAAAACGGGAACATTAGCTTTTTTTAAAATTTTTTGTGGTTCGTCTAAGGCCAGTAATAAAAGTTTAAGAGAGTACACACTATTTTCTCCTTTGGCATGATACAGTACAAGCCATCCTTTATCTGTTTTTATTGGCGATGACCCACCTCCAATTTTTTGACTTTCGCTCGGACTTCCATCTGGTCGTAAAAGACAATAGTGCTCACCCCAACTAACCATATCAGGAGAAGTAGCATACCATATAGAAGGCAGTCCAAAGCCTTTATTATCGGGGCGATGAATGGCAGCATACTTGTTATTTATTTTCTCAGGAAAGAAAGCCACATCTTTGTTTAAGGGAGGAAAAATAATTCCGATTTTTTTCAAATGCACAAAATCTGTGGTTTTTGCTAACATTGTAACATAGCCATCACCAGAAACCGCTGTATAATTAATATAGTAGGTATCATCTAGTTTAACAATTCTTGCATCTTCAACACCAAAGCATTCACAAGGTAAATCCGGATAAATAAACGGTTGTTCATCTACTGTAAAGTGAACACCATCATTACTTCTGGCAATTCTTAAATGACTAATTGTTGATAAATAATCTTTGCCTTTGTAAAAATACCCTCGCGTATCTTTTATCAATAAATCAGGATTATCCTTTTTAAGCCGAATCAAATCAGCTTTTCCATTATTAAAATAGGGGATTGTGACATAATCATCTTGTGCTAAGCAATTTTCAGCCACTCTCATCAATAATATAATTTCATTCTTATATTTTACAGCACCAGGATTAAAAGTCCCTAATACCTGATAAGACGGATTTGATGGTTTAACGTCTCTAGGAAAAACAAGTGGGTTTTCAGTATTTCTTCTCATCATTTATGACATTTGAATTAAATTATTAAAATTTAGATACTTAGAAGCATGCTCGCCATAAGAGCGTACTTTTCCATCACAAATTTCATAGGTACATCGTTCTCCATATACTCCCGAGAATAATATTTCATATTCCTGATCTTCATCATCTTGCATAATAATTTTATAAATATTTTGATGAACTTTTGTATCTTTAAGACTTTTGTGGCAACAAGGACAAGACATCTGAATAATTTCATTTTTCTTTAAATCGAAATATGGATGTTTTAGTATCTCATAATCACCTAAATGTATGCTGAATAAAAGTATTCCTTTTTGTCCTTCCTTATTTTCTGCTGATACAATTATTCTTTCACCTACATTAAGATAGGTTCTGCAATTCGGACATAAATAATTTGCCTTCATAACTTCTGTTTTAGTGATTTGATCCTATAAAAAATATACGCCAATAAAAGAAGAAAGTCAATTAAATTATCTAATAATCAACAAACTGAAAGAAATATAGTAAGACTATAAAAAATACCTTAGTCAATAATCTTCTTTGCTGTTTTTTATTCATTGTTAATTCATATATATTTGAATAAGGACATTAAATAATTTTTGCTTTTTATAGATCTATAAAATTGAAATTAACCATTACCATAATTCGCTGGATTGCAAGATTTATAGGAATATTTTTATTTCTGTTTTTTGTATGGTTTGCTATGGAGATTGGTACGCCCGATTTTGATATGATGTCACTACAGGAAATAAAACTTTTTGCTGCAAATTTATTAATGCTTATTGGCTTAATTATTGTTTGGAAATTCGAATTTATTGGTAGTATTATATTGATCGGATCTTATGTCTTTTTTTCAATTGTAAATTTTTCATTTTGGATAGGTCCGGTATTTCCTAATTTTCTACTAATTGGTATTTTACATTTGTTTTGCTGGATTACCAGTACTATTTTAAGTATTCGCAAATCTAATTTTACCATTAATATGCTCTTAAAATAAATGCTGTATAGCTTAATAAATTCCCCGCAAATAGTGAGATTCTAGAGCAAATTTTACTATTTTTGAAATGTAACTATCTTAACAAACATAAATTTAACCACATGTTAAACATTGCATTATTTGGCCCTCCTGGTGCAGGAAAGGGAACTCAATCTAAAATGCTTATTGAAAAATATAATTTAGCTTATATTTCTACCGGAGATATTCTTCGAAGCGAAATTGCGGATGGCACTGAATTAGGTTTACAAGCAAAAGATATCATTAAAAAAGGAGGATTGGTTCCTGACGAAATTATTGTTCAAATTATTGAAGAACGAATTCAAACCAATAAAGAAGTAAATGGTTTTCTTTTTGATGGATTTCCAAGAACTACTGTTCAGGCATACATTCTGGAAGGTTTATTATTAAAAATGAATACCAAATTAGATTGTATGCTAAGCTTGGAGGTTCCTTCAGATCAGCTACGCAATCGTTTGTTAGCAAGAGCTAAAAAAGAAAACAGAGCCGATGATACTGACGAAGTAATTGATGTAAGATTACAAGAATATGACACAAAAACTGCTCCCGTTGCATCTTTTTATAAAGAAAAAGAAATTTATCATGGCATTGATGGGTTAGGTGATATCAATCAAATTTTTGAGAGATTAACCAGTGTTGTAAATCAAACTCTTGAAAAATCGTGGATCAATCTGGTACTTTTAGGACCTCCAGGTTCGGGAAAAGGAACTCAGGGACGTAAATTAGCCGAGAAATTCAATTTAGTTTATATTTCTACCGGACACTTAATGAGGCAGGAAATTAAAAAAGGTACTGAAATGGGAAAAAGTGCTAAAACTTATATCGAGAAAGGAGATATTGTTCCCGACGAAATTGCAATAAAATTAATCGAGCGACAAATTAGAAAGCATCCACATGCCAATGGATTTATATTTAAAGGATTTCCACGCACAATTGTGCAAGCATATATATTAGACGGTTTGCTTAGAAAATTAGATTCTACCGTAACCTCGGCAATTAATTTAAATGTCTCCACTTTAGAATCAATTAAAAGGTTAACAGCTCGTAGTAAAACCCACAGTAAAAGAGCTTACGATGCTGATACCGATATAATTATTCATCGCCTTGAACAATACGAAAACAGGAGTATTAAGGTTAGTGAATATTATTCAAAACAATCTAAACTTGATATTATTAACGGTGTAGGAGATAAAGAAGTAATTGCGAATAGACTAAACGATTCAGTGCTTGAATCGTTTAAGAAAATTAGATAATTATTCAATAAACCGGTTTTTAATAAAAACCGGTTTTTTTTATTACATAAAATTATTGTTGCTTGACATGATTATAATATCAATTAATCAAATGTAATTATTATAATAGTTTTTATTTTAGTAATATTATAGTCTACACATATTTATTTTGCTTATGTTTCTCGAAAATCCAAATTCAGGTATGCTATTGTCTGCTATTAGACAATTGAAAAGTTTGAATCATAACAATGCTTTAATTCTTGTTGGAGAAGAGTGTAAAATATCGCCCACTGAGATTGTTTCAAGTTTTAATCGTTATAAGCTAAATTTTATTGGTGGAGTATTCCCTAAAGTTATATTTAATAAGCAAATAAGCTCAAAAGGTATGATTATAAAGGAAATAGATATGGATGTATTTTCGATATATTTTGAAAATCCAGACCATTTTTCCGAACAATTCGCTGATTACCAGGACTGTAAATTTACAACAGCTTTTACCTTAACCGCTGGTTTTTCTTCAGCTGTAGCAGCGCACCTTAGAATTTTATATACCTACTTAGGAAACGACGTTGATTTTTTTGGTGGTGGTGTTGGAAGGACCATTGAAAATCCTGATGGAATTCTTTTTAACAATGATGGAACTTATCAAAAAGGAACAATAGTTGTTTTTTTTAATAGCAAAACAAAAATGTATGCAAAACATGGGTGGACAAAATCCGAAGGCCCATTTATTGTAACAAAAGCATCTAAAAATTTAATACTTGAACTGAATTGGGAAAATGCTTTTGAAGTCTATCAAAAATGCTTAAAAGAAAGTAAAAATATAAACATAACAAAAGAAAATTTTGTATCTTACTCTATGGATTATCCGTTTGGTATTTATAAAGAAGGTCGGGAGTATATTGTAAGAGATCCAATTAAAATAAACGACAAAGGTTATCTAACCTGTGTGGGAAACATACCGGAAAATTCATTAGTAGATTTATTATCAATACAGCATGATGAGCTTGAAAAGCTTCCCAAAGAACTTGTAGAAAATTGTAAATTCGAGGGAGAGAATCATCCTGATATTTTATTATTTGACTGTATATCGAGAGTAAATCACTTAAAAGACAATTTTTCGGTTGAATTAAATGGGATTTATTCGGAAATAAAAAAGATTTACCCTTCTAAAGATTTGGAAGGAGCCTTGTCGGTTGGAGAAATTTTTTCTAATGGTGAAGGATATCTGGAGTTTCTAAACAAATCAATAGTGCTTGGTTGCTATTATTAATTTTTTATCTATGGATACAAATAATATAATTACTGATATATCATTTCTTTACGAGCTATCCTTATCTGTAGGACAGTCACTAGATAAAAAAGAAAACTGTAAAAAATTTCTACAAACGCTAATGTCTCGAAAGAACCTTGAATTTGGTGCTATTTGGATCAATAGTTATTCAATTCCTTATTCGGAAAATACATCGGGATATCGTGCAATATTTTCACATCCTCATATCAAGCTTGAAACCGAAACAATTCCAAAATCAAAATATCTAAAAAATTGTTTTAATAATAACGATTCTTTTTCTATAAAGCTCACAGCCGAAGTTAGTAAGGCTATCGGTTTTAAAATGAAGGAGAGTGGTAATATCACCTTTTTCAGACTACAGGATTTAGGTTTTATGGTTCTTTATTCATCAGCAAATAATACCTGGAGCACTAAAGAACAAACTAAATTGAAAAATGTAATTAACAAATTTACCATTTCAATAAAAGCTTGTCTTTTTCATGAAAAATCAATACAAGATTTAATTACCATATCCAAAACACAGAAAGCTTTAGAGCAATCAAAAATTAAGGCAGAAGAAGCCAATGATTTAAAATCTGCTTTTTTATCTAATATTAGTCATGAATTTCGCACTCCAATTAACTCAATTGTAGGATTTTCAAATCTATTATCCGATAAAAATATTTCCCAGGAACAACAGGATAAATTTGTAGTTCATATTTCTGAGAACAGTCATAAACTTCTAAGAATGATAAATAATCTCTTAGATGTTTCAAAAATTGATTCGAATCAATTAGCAATAATTGAAGAAGACTTTAACTTAAATCGGGTTATTAATGATATTCACACTCGATATCTTTCTAAAATACAGGGTAAATCGCTTAAGCTAAACTTTGTTTTTCCTCCAAACAGTGAAAATAATATTCTTAAAGCTGATAAAAATAAATTCATACAGATAATTGAAAATTTACTAGATAATGCAATCAAATTTACCCAAAAAGGTTCGGTAGAAATTGGGTATTATCTGGAAAAAGAAAATATTCCTATATTTTACATAAGAGATACAGGTGTTGGTATTTCTCAAGATAAACAGGGGAATATCTTTGATTTATTTAGACAAGTCGATGGTAAATCTACACGTAAATTTGAAGGCTCAGGCATTGGTTTAACATTGTGCCAAAAGCTACTAAATTTAATGAATGGCGAAATTTGGTTTGATTCTGAGGAAAATATTGGGAGTAATTTTTATTTTCGTTTATCAGGAAAAGGTCAGGTAAAAATGGATCTGATTAATGATAATTTGATTGAAGAAAATGTAAATCCATTACAGCAAATTACAGCAATTGAATATTCCAGAAAAACTGTTTTAATTGCTGAAGATGTAAAGTCTAATTTTAATTACCTGAATTCTATTATTGAATTAACCGATGCTAAGGTCATTTGGGCTAAAAATGGTAAAGATGCAATTCAGCTTTGTAAAAAGGATGATTGTAAGATCGATTTGGTTTTAATGGATATTAAAATGCCAGAAATTAATGGATTAGAAGCAATAAAAATCATTAAGAAATACAATAAAAATCTTCCAATTGTTGTACAAACTGCTTTTGCAATGAATAATGAACGTGAAGATTGTATTAATGCAGGCGCTGATGATTTTATTACTAAACCTATTGATCCTCGGACTATAATTAAAATTCTAAAACAATATCTATAGTATTTTAGATTTTAAATAAATCGATTAGTATTCAATAAGTACTTGTAAAACTTCAAATAGGCTAGAATCATTAAAAGTCTTATAATTCATATTATGTTTAATAGGATATGTATTAAAAAAAGGGACCCGCATTTAGATCCCTTTTTTTATAAGTTACTCCATTCCGTCTAACTTTGCTTTCATCTCGTTATATTTTTCAAGATAAGCTTCGTTTTCGTTTCTAAGTTTAAAATATAGTTCTTTCAATAACATCATAGAGTTTTTCTCATCAGGTTTAATTTCAAGAACTTTTGTGAAATATGGAATTACTTTTTCATACTCAGCAAAAACTACTTTAATTGCTGCATTGTATTTTTTAGCATCCATAATTTCATTGGCTGCTTTGTGCTTAACACTTACCATATTTAATTTAAGAACACCTAAATTATATTGAGAAGTGAAATCTTTAGGATCTAATTCTAAAGCTTTAACATACATTTTCTCAGCTTTTTCGAATTCTTCAGTCTTCTCGTACAATGTACCTTTAGCTCTGTAGAACGATCCATTACTTGGATCTAAAGCAATTGCTTTGTCAAGATATTCGGCAGCTTTTTCAGGTTCTCCACCTAACATGTAATAGTTAATTAATTCAACTAACATCCATGAATCGTTAGGAAATAATTCAAAACCTTTATGTAGGTATTTTACTGATTCTTCTTCGTTTCCAGCATTTTTAAGAACATTAGAAAGATTTGCATAAGATTTTGCTCCTCCATAATTGTACTCAATAGATTGTTTGTAATACTTAATTGCTTTTTCGAAGTTTTCTGATTTTTGAGCCGCCATTGCTGCATTGAAAATAATAGCAGTATCTACAGGAAGCTCTCCTTTAAACATATCCATTGCTTCAATTTCAAGTACTTTCTCAAAAGCATCTAAAGCACCAGCATAATCAGAAGAATTGTAACGGTTCACCGCTTCGTTGGTAAAATCCGGAATCATATTAGTCATTTGTGCCTTAACAGGCTTCTTCATTTTACCTTTAGCATCTAACTCTAAAGCTTTTAAATAAGCTTCATAAGCTATCTCCAATGGAGTTTTAGATAAGTTTTTATATGCAGGAAGTGGACTTTCAAAAATCCCCTGATAAACCTTACCTTTTACAAGATATGCTTTTGGATAAGCAACACATTTCTCGTTTTTGATTCCTTCATCAATAGCTTGTTTTGCCTTGTCTATCTTACCTGAGGTTAAATAATTCTGTGCCCCAGTTACTTTACTTTTCTGTGCGAATACAGAAGAAACACACATAAGCATAACTAGAATGAATGATAATTTTCTCATAATCAATGTTTAGTTTTTATAATAACCTTAGTTCAAAAATAAATGTTTCTTTTAAGTTTGAGATAAGATTAACCACTTTTATAATTATTCTTAATTTATAATTTTTATTCTTCACCACCTTCGGTTACTGTATCCTCAGTAGTTTCTTCTTCATCATTAGAAGAGTTTACTTTGGCTACAGCAGCAATTGAATCGTTTTTCTTACTTAGGTTAATTAAACGTACTCCTTGTGTTGCACGCCCCATAACTCTAAGATCAGATACAGCCAAACGAATGGTGATTCCAGATTTGTTGATAATCATTAAATCGTCATTGTCGGTAACATTCTTAATTGCAATTAAATTTCCAGTTTTGTCGGTAAGGCTAATTGTTTTAACACCTTTACCTCCTCTATTAGTAATTCTGTAATCGTCAATATTAGAACGCTTACCGTATCCATTTTCCGATACTACAAGAATATTCTCTTCTTCATTCTTAACACATATCATGCCAACAACTTCGTCATTCTCATCTTTAAGCGTAATTCCTCGCACTCCTGATGCTGTTCTACCCATTGAACGAACTTGATCTTCAGCAAATCTAATGGCTTTTCCTGATCGTACAGCAATTAAAATTTGGTTCTCGCCATTGGTAAGTTTTGCTTCTAATAACTGATCGCCTTCACGAATAGTAATTGCATTCACACCATTTACTCTTGGTCGTGAATATGCCTCAAGTGGAGTTTTCTTAACAACTCCTTTCTTAGTACATAAAACAATATAGTTATTATTAATATACTCTTCTTCTTTTAGATTAAGGACATTAATATAAGCTTTCACATTATCCTGAGGTTCAATATTTAATAAGTTTTGAATTGCTCTACCCTTCGATTGCTTGGTACCTTCAGGAATTTCGTAAACTTTTAGCCAGAAACACTTTCCTTTTTCAGTAAAGAACAACATTGTATTATGCATTGTAGCCATAATCATATGTTCAAGGAAATCTTCTTCACGCGTTATACTTCCTTTCGATCCAACTCCACCTCTGTGCTGTGTTTTAAACTCGGCAAGTGGTGTACGTTTAATATAACCCATGTGCGAAATAGTAATTACCATTTCTTCATCAGCATAAAAATCTTCAGGATTAAATTCCTCAGAAGCATAAACAATATCGGTTCTTCTTTCGTCACCATATTTAGCTTTTACTTCAATTAATTCTTCCTTAATGATATCCATTCTCATCTGCTCATTGGCAAGAATCTCTTTCAAATGATCAATTAACTTCATTAACTCTTCATACTCTGCATGCAATTTATCACGTTCTAATCCCGTAAGTTTTTGCAAACGCATATCAAGAATTGCCTTGGCCTGTATATCATCCAATTCAAAATTAGCCATCAATCCATTTCTTGCTTCTTCAGGAGTCTTTGATCCTCTAATTAAAGCAATCACTTGATCAATATTATCTAATGCGATAATTAACCCTTTAAGGATATGAGCTTTATTTTCTGCCTGACGTAATTCATACTGAGTTCTTCTAACTACTACGTCGTGGCGATGCTCGATAAAATTATCTATTAAATCCCTTAGATTTAACATTTTAGGACGCCCCTTGACTAGTGCAATATTGTTTACACTAAAAGAGGTTTGCATTTGTGTATACTTGAATAACTTATTCAAAACAACATTTGCAATAGCATCTCTTTTCAAATCAAAAACGATTCTCATTCCTGTACGATCCGATTCATCGTTCACATTAGAGATACCGTCAATCTTTTTATCGTTAATTAAATCGGCAGCCTTCATAATAAGCTCTGCCTTATTAACCATATAAGGTATTTCAGTTACAATGATTTTTTCACGACCATTGTCTGTAGTTTCTATATTTGTTTTTGCTCTTACAACAACTCTACCTCTACCCGTTTCAAAAGCTTCTTTTACGCCTTGATATCCGTAAATAGTACCTCCTGTTGGAAAATCAGGTGCTTTAATGATACGAATCAACTCGTCCATCTCCACCTCTTTATTATCAATGGTAGTAATAATAGCATCAATAGTATCGGACAAATTATGTGGAGGCATATTTGTTGCCATACCTACCGCAATTCCGGAAGCTCCGTTAACCAATAAGTTTGGAATACGAGTTGGTAAAACTGTAGGCTCTTTTAAAGACTCGTCAAAATTAGGAACCATATCAACGGTATCTTTATCAAGATCCGATAAGATTTCCTCTGCTATTTTGTCCATTCTAGCCTCGGTATAACGCATTGCCGCCGGACTATCACCATCAACAGAACCAAAGTTACCTTGTCCATCGATTAACGGATATCGAAGCGACCAATGTTGAGCCATACGAACCATAGTCATATAAACAGAACTATCTCCGTGTGGGTGATATTTACCTAATACTTCACCAACAATTCTTGCTGATTTTTTATAAGGCTTATTGGCTGTTATACCTAACTCGCCCATTCCGAATAATACTCTCCGGTGAACAGGTTTTAGGCCATCTCTAACATCCGGCAAAGCTCTGGAAACAATCACAGACATCGAATAATCGATATATGCCGATTTCATTTCCTCTTCTATATTGATACGTATAATTCTCTCTCCCGTAGACATCTATTATTAATTTAAATTCTATAATATTCTCAGATCTACAAAAGTAACAAAATATGTCATTTTCGCGTAAGAAAATATGCTATATTTAAGGGTAGATTAAGATAAATATTAAAGCTTCTCACTTTAAAGCTTGATTATTAGTTTAATTCCCGTTTTATTTGAATTCTTATTAAAAAATAGATTGGTATTATACCCTTGTATCTAATATTTTTTTGTTATTTTAATGATGCTTTAATCAATTCTTAAAATAATTGAATGATAGCAAAACAAATTATTGATTTAAAAACTTAAAGACTTACATATATGGATTCAAAATTTTCACCCAGAATAAAAGATGTTCTTTCATTTAGCAAAGAGGAAGCCGAAAGGCTTGGCAATAGTGCTATTGGTACAGAACATTTATTCCTAGGAATTCTTCGTGAAGGTGAAGGAATTGCCGTTGATATTCTTATTTCTTTAGGCGTTGACCTATATGATATTAGAAAAAATATTGAAAAGAAAATCAAATCTGATTCCATCACTGACCTAGATCAGAATGATATTCCACTGCAAAGATCGGCAGAAAGAGTATTGAAATTAATTTACCTGGAGGCAAAAGCATTAAAAAACAACACTATTGATACAAGTCATTTATTACTAGCTATTTTAAAAGATAATGACAGTATGGTTACTCAAATTTTAGATAACCAAACGATAGATTATAATAAGGTAAAAGAAAATCTAAAGACTTTATTTCCTAAGGCCCAAGCCGATTATCCCGAAGAGAATGAAGGTAAAAGCGGACTTCCCGGAGGAGGCTCTAAAAGTGTTGGAAGCAGAGGTAAGTCAGAAACCCCTGTTCTGGATAATTTTGGCATTGACATTACAAAATCTGCAGAGGAAGGAACTTTAGACCCTATTGTTGGTAGGGAAAGAGAAATTGAGCGTTTGGCTCAAATTCTTAGTCGTAGAAAGAAAAATAATCCTATTCTAATTGGTGAGCCTGGGGTTGGAAAATCTGCTATTGCTGAAGGATTAGCTTTACGTATTGTTCAGAAAAAAGTCTCTCGTGTTCTTTTTGGGAAAAGAGTTGTTACTCTTGATCTAGCATCTATTGTTGCAGGAACAAAATATAGAGGACAATTTGAAGAAAGGATGAAAGCTATTTTAAATGAGCTTTCGAAAACTACTGACATTATTCTTTTTATCGACGAGATACATACCATTGTAGGTGCAGGTGGAGCTACAGGTTCGCTTGATGCTGCAAATATGCTAAAACCAGCTTTAGCCAGAGGCGAAATACAATGTATTGGAGCTACAACTTTAGATGAATACAGACAAAATATTGAAAAAGATGGTGCTTTAGAACGCCGTTTCCAAAAGGTAATGGTGGAACCTACTTCACCTGAAGAAACTGTAGAAATTCTAAATAATATTAAGGAGCGATACGAAGATCATCACAATGTATATTACACCAAAGAAGCAATAGCTGCCTGTGTAAAACTTACTTCTCGTTATATTAGTGACAGATATCTTCCAGATAAGGCTATTGATGCTTTAGATGAAGCAGGTTCTCGGGTTCATATTTCAAATATTAACGTTCCTGTTATTATTGAGGAACTAGAGAAAAAGATTGAAGATACTCGTCAGAACAAAATTAAAGCTGTAAAAGCTCAAAAATTTGAACTTGCAGCTAGCTATAGAGATAAAGAGAAAAATTATTCTGTAGAACTTGAAAATGAGAAAGACAAGTGGGAAAAGGAACTTAGCCTGAAAAAAGAAAAAGTTTCTGAAGAAGATATCGCAGAAGTTGTTGCAATGATGACAGGCGTTCCAGTTAAAAGAATTGCTCAGGCTGAAGGTTCTCGTTTGTTACAAATGGATGCAGAATTACAAGGTCGGGTTGTAGGTCAAGATGATGCTATTGCAAAAATTGTAAAAGCAATTCAACGAAATCGTGCAGGTTTAAAAGATCCAAACAGACCAATTGGTACTTTTATATTTCTAGGCCCCACCGGAGTCGGAAAAACTCAATTGGCAAAGGTGCTTTCGGAATACTTGTTTGATAGTGCAGATGCTCTAATTCGTATTGATATGAGTGAATATATGGAAAAATTTGCTGTATCAAGACTCGTGGGGGCTCCTCCAGGATATGTTGGTTATGAAGAAGGTGGACAGCTCACAGAAAAAGTAAGAAGAAAACCTTATTCTGTGGTTCTGCTCGACGAAATTGAGAAAGCTCATCCCGATGTGTTTAATATTTTATTACAATTGCTGGATGATGGACAACTTACAGATAGTTTAGGACGAAGGGTTGATTTTAAAAATTCCATTATAATTATGACCTCCAATATCGGAAGTCGTGAGTTAAAAGATTTTGGGAAAGGCATTGGTTTTCAGTCTGGTTCGTCAGCATCCGGGGATTATACGAACAGTATTATTCAAAAAGCACTAAAGAAAGCTTTTGCTCCTGAATTTTTAAATCGTATTGACGATTTAGTGATGTTTAATTCTTTAACACAGAAAGATATTCATAAGATTATCGATATAGAACTTAATGGTTTATACAAAAGAATTGAAGAACTTGGTTATAACATTAAGATATCTGCGGCAGCAAAAGATTTTATTGCAGAAAAAGGATACGATGTTCAATTTGGTGCAAGACCGTTAAAGCGTGCAATCCAAAAATATTTAGAAGACGAAATGGCTGAAGTAATTATTCGGGCAAGTATCTCTGAAGGTGATACTATCTCTGTTGGTCTTGATAAAAACAAGCAAAAAATAACTACAAAAATTTTAAAAGCACAAAAAGAATTAGAGTAAATATTAACCGGAGTTAAACTCCGGTTTTTTTAGATTCTTTTGTATTTTATTTAGACAGATTCAAAATAATTTTTATCTTTGATTTAAATAATAAAATTACATAATCATGCAAAAAAACAATAGCAAAGTAACATTCGCAGGAAATGCGATGACATTAGTAGGAACAGAAATCAAAACAGGAATAAAAGCTGAGAATTTTACAGCTCTAAATCAATCTTTAGAACCTGTTCAGTTATCCGATTTCGATGGGAAAGTAAAAGTTCTTTCCGTATTTCCTTCTATTGATACAGGTGTTTGCTCTGCTCAAACTCATAGATTTAATAAGGAAGCTGCTTCATTAGATAAAAATATTCAAATTATTACTTTATCGAATGATTTACCATTCGCATTAGGACGCTTTTGTGGTGCCGAAGGCATCGAAAATCTGGTAACTTTATCAGATCATAAAGATTTAGACTTTGGATTAAAATATGGCTTTGTAGTAGAAGAATTACGCTTACTGGCAAGAGGCGTTGTTGTTATAGACAAAAATAACGAAGTTAAATATGTGGAATATGTTGCCGAAATGACAAATGAACCTAATTATGATGCTGCGCTTACAGTTGCAAAATCATTAATTTAGTTCTATTATCTAAATAAGTTTAAAGCTCCTTTTGGGAGCTTTTTTTGTATTCTAAATTAAAGACAGAGATTAAGAATATTCACATATATATTATTAAAGGATTACTATTATTCTATAATATTTAGCCTAAATATTAATTTATAAAGCAGTAAAAAAAAGAATAAATCAATTTTTTACTGCTTTATAAGACACTATCCCGCAAAGTGTGTAAATGAAATTTATAGGGTTAGGCGTTTAGCCTGACCCTATCTTCAAATATAGTTAAAAACTGATTTAAGATCACTCCCCAATTTCTGATTGGCATGGTCCATTTTTT
>NZ_JBQTGK010000011.1:33572-99398 GCF_052400665.1 Marinifilum sp. RC60d5 | reverse complement strand
TAACTATATTTGAAGATAGGGTCAGACTAAACGCCTAACCCTATAAATTTCATTTACACACTTTGCGGGATAGTGTCTTTTTTATTTTTATAATATAAGTTTTAGAATTCCCAAAGATCGTGCTCGTACGTGAAAATATCATTTTTAATCTTTTCAGCCTCAAGTATTGAGTTTATACCAACAGTATATTCGCTAATACTTCTATTGTTATGAACGTTTGAAACTTGAGTAATAAAGCTTGCAAATCTTCTTTTCATAAATAAGTCATCGAAAGAGTATCGAGCTGCATCATTAAAAGGATTTAACACTTCGTGTGTAGCCAGTAAAGGTCTTACTTCAGGAAAGTAAACCCAAAATAATTTCTTTTTCTGAACTCCATCCATTGCAGAATCTCCATCTTTAACATACTCTCTAATCGGACAAATACCAATAATACGAACCTGCATTGTAGAGGTTTGTTTATCGAAAAACCACTGCTCTTTCATGATATAGCGTTTTACATCATCGGTATGCATTTCTCCAGGTATGATTTTTTTGACTAGTTTACCTGTAATATCTCGTTGAGTAATGGTATCATTTTGTGCATCAAATTTAGCATAGATTTCATCTACCGTCATTGGCACTTTAAACTCATCGTCGTTAGTCCCATAAGCTGTTAATCCTTCATTTTCTATTCCATACATCAAAAGATCAATTAAACTATAACGATCATCCTGCGGTTCTGTTGGATAGTACATAGGAAGGTTCATTTTTTCTCTTAGATCAACAATCCGCCATACCAATTTAGACCACATTACATCCGATTCGCGAATATTCGAGAACGGAATTGGTTTACGATTTTTAATATGATTTTTAGTGTATACACTAGTAGCATTTGTTTGTGCCGATACATTTGCGGTACAAAATAATGCAAGACCAATAATTAGTAATAAGCTTTTCTTCATTGTATGTAAATTTTATTACTGTATTTTAAAGATAATTGGAGCTAAATTTCTCTCTTCACCATCAGGACCTACGGCTCTGATGTTTTCAAAATATACTTTCTGATTTCTTTTTAGATTTCGAAGCATTCCAATTTGTTCGTTGGTGAAATTTCTGCTACGTGAAGATTGATCAACTGTATAGCCTTTCACAATGGTTGAAACAGTAAAACTTTTAATATCAAATTTCAAATCAAAATCGAAATTTTCCATTACTGCATCGATTCCTGATTGAGCCAATAATAGGTTTTTCTTAATTTTACCGCCATTCATATCAGCAATTTTAGCAATAGGGTCGGGAATAGGTTTTACACGAAATTCAACAGTCCGCAAGGGTCTCCATTCTCCATCAAAATCGGCTTCAACTCTAACTTTAGCATTTTTGAATGCGGCTTTTGGTTTAGCAATATAGTTATTTCCTTTTTTAAGCAGCTTGCCGTTAGTCATTGTTGCTCTAACTCTATCTGATGAAAATCCTGGTGCAGAAATACTAACAGGATTGTCTACACCAACATAGAATACATTCATTTTGGTTGCCGAAACAACAACATTTGGTTCTGCAACGATATAATCAGCAGAAAATTCTAACTCTTTCTCAATTCCAGAAGGTGATTTATAGGTTAATATTCCACCCCATTTTACAGGTCCAATTTTATCGGCTTTAGCTGTGTACATAGCTCTACCATCTTTATCAAAATTAGTTAACTCACCTCTTCGGTCAACTACGATTTTAGGATTTTGAGTGGTGTCTACAGCAGCAAGAAATACTTGTGCCTGATAAGTGTCACCTTTTAAAATATAACTTGATGGAGCATAAACTTCAGCTCTTAACTTGTTAAATTTAAATGATTCTGCCTCTATTTGATTAAAAAGATAATTAACAATATCTGATTCAGTATTTCTAATATCAGATTGAATTTTAGATAGAAGCGTTACTGCACCAACGAGTGGAGTATGTGAAAATTGTTTTGATTCCCAAGTGTAATTAGGATCATCTTTTTTCTTTTTCTTAGGCTTAGATGTATCTAATGTTTCGTTAATTGCACTTCGCAGAGTTTCATCACTTTCATCGATAAGTGCTAAAACCATTTCACGATATGCTACTATCGATTCTTTTAAATCTTTACCATGTCCTTTAATAAGCATTACTTCGCCAGGAATATCGATATTATCACGACTTTTAATCTGATTCATATCATATTCTGGGCCATCAGCTTTTTCTACAATTCTTTCTTTAAGTGCTTGAATATAATTATAGAGTGTGTCAGATTGTGCTTTTATTTCTTGTGCATGCTCCCATGATTCCCGCACTTTATTTTCATTTGCACTTAAGGCATTGTCAAATTCTCCGTAAGTAGCTTCGGTTTTTTGTTCAAAAGTTGAGATTGTTTTAGACAAACCATTATCTATAATGGTAAAAGCATCTAATACTTCGTCCGATACATTTATGGCTAACATTGCAGTTAGAAATAAATACATCATTCCAATCATCTTTTGCCGTGGCGTTTCTTTACAATTCGTTGCTCCCATTTCAGCTTAGCTTGATTGGTTAGACTAGTTCTGTTTTTTATGATCCATTGCACTTAACATGTTACCGTAGATAGTGTTTAGTGCAGAAAGATTAGTATTTAATTGCTCAGTTTCTTTACGATATGTTTGTGCATTGTCAAGAGTAGCAGTAAGCGTTTCAAGAACTTTATCTAAATCCTGATGTAGGTTCTTAGCATTGTCTATTTGTTGATTACTTTGTTTTAATTGCAATTCATAAATGGCATTTAATGAAGACAAATTATTATTCATTGATTCCATAGATGTATTGAAATTATTACTATTCTCTGAAATTTTACTAAAATCAGTTTGCAATGCCTGATCTACTTTTTGGTAAGAGTTCAATAAATTATTTCCAGATTCGTTTACTTTACCTGCAAAATCTTTACCTGAATTTTCAATTGCTGAAGCTGTCTCCTGATAAGATGTACTTAGTTTTTGTGCAGAATTAGAGATCTCTTGTGTAGAATCAACATACTTACCTGAAAATTCGCCTACTGATTCTGATGCCTTATTCATACTTTGAATATATCCATCAGTAGCTGTGGCAGCATCTGAAAGGTTAGAAAGACTATCTGTTGCATTGGTTAATTTTGCCAATCCAGCGCTTAAATGAGACAATTTATCTGGTTCAACACTAATTTTTTCGAGAAGTTGCTGTAATTGTTCCAATCCTTCGGCTTGAACGCCAACACCTCCACCGGCTTGTTGTCTTGGCTCTAAACCAATAAGCTCTGGATATACTAAACTCCAATCTGGTTGTTCGTGCGGTGGTTCAAATGCTGAGAAAAAGAAAATTATTGCCTCAACAGACATACCAATTGTTAACAGAGTTCCGGCTCCTGTGTAGTGCATAATTTTAAACAAAGCACCAATCAATACAACTGAAGCACCCCAGCCATATACGTAGCCCATAAATTTTTTCCATCTCGGTGATTGTACAAGTTCTGTAATATTCATATCAGATTTATTGAATAGGTCTAAAAAAAATAGTTTAGAGGTAGATTACCTACCTAAATGAGTTCGAACACATCGGAAACCAATATATGATTTAGAAGTATCCTGATATTCGTATGTTCTGGTAGCGCATTGTAAATAATATCCAATGTCCTTCCACGATCCACCTCTTATTACTTTTCTTTTTAAGGCAGGAGCATCATCCGGAAGTGCGTTATATTCATAATTTGGATTCATATCATGCGTAAAAGAAAATGCTGATTCATCATAAGCTCCCGAAGTCCATTCTGCAACATTACCTGCCATATCATACAATCCAAATTCGTTTGGCTCATAGCTACCAACAGGAAGTGTTACTAAACCACCATCATCAATATAATTACCACGTAATGGTTTAAAATTACCAAGGAAACATCCCTGATCGTTTCTTGTATAAGGACCACCCCAAGGGTACATGTTTTGAGCTAAACCACCTCGAGCAGCATATTCCCACTCCGATTCGGTTGGTAAACGATAATCTTGAACTGGGTAGTCTCCTTCTCTTTTTAAAGCTGAGTTATGGAAGCGGGTCCTCCATATAGAAAAGGCTGTTGCTTGTTTCCATGAAACACCAACTACAGGATAATCGTCATAACCAGGATGCCAAAAATATTGTTTGGTCCATGGATCATTATAAGAGTAGGTAAAATCCTGAATCCAGCATAAAGTATCAGGATAAATATTCAAGGCTTCTTTCATGATAAAAGAAGATCGGTCTTCAATTTGTTTTCTTCCACCTTTGTAGTCATCAACCATTCCTTCGTATTCGCCTGTTTCGTAATTATAGCGATTCGATTTTTTAGCTGCTTGTTGCAGATCAACCCATTGGTATTGATATTTTAATTTTCGAGTATCAATTTCTTTGTTGCGGAAAAATCTTTCGTGTTCTGGCAGATACATTTCTTCCAGAATTTCAACATATTCTTCATCGTTCCATTCTAATCGCTCTTCCCAGTTTATAAAAGGCGGATCGATAGGATTTCCGTTTTGATCTTCGGCAATTAAAAATTCTTCGAATTGTTGTCCTAATAATTGTCTTGCAATTGAATCTCGTACCCAATATACAAATTGACGATATTCGTTGTTTGTGATTTCTGTTTCATCCATCCAAAAAGATTCAACCGAAACAGTTTTGGCTGTTGCATTTAATGCCCAAGCTACATCTTGGTCATTTGGTCCCATTGTAAAACTTCCTCTAGGAATTAATACCATACCGTAAGGTTTTGGTTCGAACCATTTTCCTCTAGGACCCGCACCAACAAGCTCTCCGTTTCCAGTGCGGCTTCCGCAGCTGGATAAGAATAACAAAACAATTACACAAAGTGTTGTAAATAGTTTATTCATAGTGGTTTTGTAAATTGTGCTTTAGCACAGATTTTTAAATTTTTTATAAAAATCGAATACTCTTATATTTTTGATTTCGGCTTTCTAATTTAGTGTTGAATTTATACATTAGTAGAAATTCATGCGATCCTTTAGCAATTTTTGATGTTGAAACATCGTAAGCATATCCTATTTGAATTCCATTATTAAATAAAACTCCCATCATGCCAACAATTGCATCATCCACTCTATATGAAACGCCACCCCAAATCTTTTTATTGTACCGAATCAAACTGTTTATATCAATTTGAGAAACAACAGCATCAGTTTTGTAAAATACTGAAGGTATTACTTCCCAGGTTTCATCAAGTTTTACTGTATATCCAGCAGTGGCATAATAATGTCTTGCCAAATAAGTTTCTACCGATTCGTTATACGAAACAGTTGGTTCTGTGACATGCGATACGGAAAGACCAGCATAAAAGTTATCACTTTGATAAAAAATCCCTAATCCAGGATCAAAAATCATTTTACCTTCATCAATTGTAGCTGACCCCAAATCTTCTGCTGCAGAAGTAAATTCGTCTCCTTCAGGAATAAACCATTCACCTTTTAATGCATTATTTTGAAATCCAACACTAATTCCAAAATGCAAAGAACCTTTGTTTAGTTTCTTTATATAAGCATAGCTGAATCGGATTCCTGTGTTTTTTTCTAAACCTAGTTCGTCTCTAACTACACTTAAGCCTAAACCGTGTTTTGTGCCTGCAATATGAACAGGTGTGCTAAGATTTACAATAGTTGTAACAGGTGCATTATCGAAGCCAACCCATTGTTGTCTGTTTATTGCAGATACAACAATATTATCCTCGGATCCTGCATAAGCAGGGTTTATGGCGAGAATATTAAACATATTTTGACTGAACTGTGGATCTTGTTGAGCTCTCATTTTCAGGGCAAAACAAAAAAATATTATGAAGAACAATAATTTTTTCATGAAATACTTTATAGTTCAGTAACGGTCAAAAACTGTGAGGAGTAAAGTAAATAAAAATAAATATTCCTTACAAGTTTTATCAGAGATTCAAGCACTTTAATCATTAAAATTTATTATTTTACTTTCTTAGAATTGCTAAGGGTCTTAATATTAAATTAAATAAGTTAATGTGTAAAGGCTACGGTAAATAATAACTTTTACTTCATATTGTAATTCTTTATTACGTCGATTTATTTATTTTGTTAATGTTTTTTTTACTTTTTTAATCTTGATTAACAATAAGTATATCTTGAAGAAATATTAATAGCTCAAAAAAACACAATAAAAAAGGGCTTTACATTAAAATGTAAAGCCCTGATTATTTTTATTAGAAATTTTATTTTTTCGTTTTTTTGGTGGTACTTGTTTTTTTCTTTGTAGTTGTCTTTTTTCCTGTCGCTTTTTTTGCTGTTGCTTTTTTAGTTACAGTTTTTTTACCTGTTTTCTTTTTAGGAGTATTTTTAATAATTTTCATGCAGTCTTCAAAGCTTAATACTTTTGGGTCTTCGATATCTTTGGCTAAACGGTAATTTTCTTTCTGATATGCAATGTATGGTCCCCAACGGCCATTTAGAATTTGAAGATCTGGATCTTCATCAAAGCCTTTAATGAATTTCTCACGATCTTTTTTTCTTTTTTCTTCAATTAATTCAATAGCACGTGGCAAATCAATTTCCATTGGATCATCAATGTCTTTCTTTAAAGAAGCAAATTTTCCATCATGTCTAACGTAAGGACCAAATCGACCTATGGCAACTACAACTTTTTTATCTTCATACAAACCCAGATCGCGAGGCAGTTTAAATAGATCGATAGCTTCTTCTAGTGTAATAGTTTCCAAATGCTGTCCTGGTCGGAGGCTTGCAAATTTTGGAGCTTCTGCTTCTTTATCTTCCGATGTTTGTCCAAGCTGAGCCATAGGACCATATCTTCCAATTCGCACCAAAATTACTTTTCCGGTTTTTGGATCTTCACCTAAAATTCTTTCTCCGGTTGATCGGGCAGAGTGTTCAAGTGTTTTTTCAACATTATCATGGAATGGATTGTAGAATTTACCAATCATTTCATACCAAATCATTTTTCCCATAGCAATATCATCGAATTCTTTTTCTACATCGGCTGTAAAATTGTAATTCATTACATTAGGAAAGTGCTCAGTTAAAAAATCGGTTACTACCATTCCTATATCCGCAGGAAATAGTTTTTTATTGTCAGCTCCTGTAATTTGTGTTTTTATTTCTTCGGTAATGTTGTTTTCTTTCAGACTAATAATTTCATATTTTCTTTCAACACCATCGCGCGATTCTTTAACTACATATCCACGATTTTGAACCGTAGTAATAGTTGGTGCGTAGGTGGATGGACGACCAATGCCAAGTTCTTCCAGTTTTTTAACCAAACTGGCTTCGGTATATCTTGGTGGACGATGAGTGAAATGTTGAGTTGCATTCAGAAAATTCTCAGTTACAGGATCGTTTACCTTTACTTGTGGAAGTAAGGTTTCTTCTTGTTTTGATCTTTCATCATCGGTAGACTCCATGTAAACTTTCAGGAATCCATCGAATTTTATCATTTCACCACTTGCAACAAATTGTTTTCCATTGGTTGATGCTACAATCTTAATGTTGGTTTTCTCCAATTTGGCATCACTCATTTGTGAGGCAATGGTTCTTTTCCAGATTAAATTATACAGGCGAATTTCGTTAGATTCTCCACTAATTACTTCTCTATCGAGATAAGTTGGACGAATGGCCTCGTGAGCTTCTTGTGCTCCTTTATTTTTTGTGTGGTATTTTCTGATTTTAACATACTCTGAACCATGATGTCTGGTAATTTCTTCTTTAGCGGCAGCTAGTGCAGTGTCGGATA
This sequence comes from Marinifilum sp. RC60d5, assembly GCF_052400665.1. Taxonomy (NCBI): domain Bacteria; kingdom Pseudomonadati; phylum Bacteroidota; class Bacteroidia; order Marinilabiliales; family Marinifilaceae; genus Marinifilum; species Marinifilum sp. RC60d5. The sequence continues at coordinate 91,646 of NZ_JBQTGK010000011.1, read as the reverse complement.
GGTTTACCGAATCGGTTCTCATATATGTAATGTTTCCAGCTTCATATAAACGTTGAGCAACTGCCATTGTTTGAGAAACCGAGAAACCTAATTTTCTACTTGCTTCCTGTTGTAAGGTTGAAGTAGTGAAAGGAGCTGCAGGCTTACGAGTAGAAGGTTTTTTCTCTATCTCATTAATTTTATAGTCTGCATTTTTACAACTTTCAAGAAATTGTAAGGTTTCTTCTTTCGATGAAAATCTTTTTGGATATTCAGCTTTTAGGTTTTTTTGTGTTCCATTTTCTTCAGTTACCATGAAGTTGGCAACAATTTTATAAAAAGCTTCGGGCTTAAAAGCAATAATTTCCCTTTCGCGTTCAACGATTAAGCGTACCGATACAGATTGAACACGGCCTGCAGATAGTTGAGGTTTAACTTTTTTCCACAATACCGGAGAAATTTCAAAACCTACTAAGCGGTCTAGAATTCTACGTGCTTGTTGTGCATTTACTAAATTATCGTCGATATCACGAGGATTTTCGACAGCTTTTAATATTGCATCTTTTGTAATTTCGTGGAATACAATTCGTTTGGTGTTTTCTTTTTTAAGTTTTAGAACTTCGAAAAGGTGCCATGCAATAGCTTCTCCCTCGCGGTCCTCATCGGATGCGATCCAGACAACCTTAGCTTCTTTAGCTAACTTTTTAAGTTCTGCAACTACCTTTTTTTTATCTGTAGAAACTACATATTTTGGGGTGAAATTATTCTGAATATCAATTCCAAAATCCTTTTTTTCCAAATCCCGAATATGCCCAAAGCTTGATTTTACCAAGAAGTCTTTACCAAGAAATTTCTCGATTGTTTTTGCTTTTGCAGGGGACTCGACTATTACTAAATTCTCTACCATCTCGTATTTGTGCTTTGGAAAGTTAAGGTTAAAATTTTCTGCAAAGTAAAACAATAAGCAGCCTAAGTTCAAAATTTTGTTGTATTTATTTTGCAATTACATGTTTATATTGTATAACTCTTAGCCAATAAAATCAAGAAAAATACGTCTTACCTATTAGAATATAATTTGCTATTTTTACAGCTCAATAAAAAACAATTGGTATAAAATGTCTGAAATTAATCCAAGTACTGAAACAAATCAGGAATCAAATCTGAGAAAATTCAAGAAATCGCTGATCATTTTTTGGTCTGTTTTTCTGTTTGGGGTATTAGCAATGGTATTATTTTTTGCTGGTGTATCTAATGGAAAATTTGGTTTTATGCCAACTTTCGAAGAGTTGGAAAATCCGAAAAGTAGCTTAGCTACTGAAGTTTACACTGTGGATAATGAGTTGATTGGGAAGTTTTATTTTCAAAATCGTTCGTACGTGGAATACCACGAAATCTCTCCTTATTTGCAAAAAGCATTAATTGCTACTGAAGATGTGAGATATGAAAATCATTCTGGAGTTGATATTCGTGGTTTAGGTCGTGTTGTGAAAGGTTTAATTACAGGAAATAAAAATGCTGGTGGAGGTAGTACTATTTCTCAGCAATTGGCTAAAATGTTGTTTCCGCGCGAAAGTTTTAACAGTAAGCTGGATATTGTTTTTAGAAAATTTAGAGAGTGGGTGATTGCTGTAAAACTTGAGCGAAGCTATACAAAAGAGGAAATCATGACAATGTATTTTAATAAATATGATTTCTTGAATTTAGCTGTTGGAATTAAATCTGCAGCAAATGTATATTTTAATACTACACCCGATTCTCTTAGGCTTGAACAAGCTGCTATGCTGGTAGGTATGGCTAAAAATTCTTCTTATTATAATCCTTTACGTAGACCCGAATTAACTAAAGACAGGCGAAATGTGGTATTGGCTCAGATGGTGAAATATGATTATCTAGAGAAAGAAGTTTACGATTCGCTTAAGAATTTACCTCTTGGTATCGATTATCAGAAAGTAGATCATAAAAGGGGAATGGCGCCTTATTTTAGAGAATACCTAAGAATGTCCTTAACAGCTAAAAAGCCTGAGCGTAAGAATTATCCATCGTGGAATTTACAACGTTTTAAAGAAGATTCTCTGGAGTGGGATAATAATCCTTTTTATGGATGGTGTAATAAAAATCAGAAGGCTGATGGTTCTCCATACAACATTTATAAGGATGGACTAAAAATTTATACGACCATTGATTCGAGAATGCAAAAGTATGCTGAACAGGCAGTGGAAGAGCATTTGGGACTTAATTTGCAAAAAGCTTTTGATAGAGAAAAGCAACATCATAGAAGACCTCCTTTTTCGGATGATTTAAGTACCGAAGAAGTTGAACATCAGCTTGACTTATCAATACGCAGAAGTGAAAGATATCGAGTAATGCGTAAAAAGGGATTAAAATTTGATGCGATAAAAGAATCCTTTTCTAAGCCAACAGAAATGAAAATTTTTACCTGGCAGGGAGAACGGGATACTACCTTAACACCCATGGATTCGATGTTGTATTATAAGGGGTTTTTGCGTGCAGGATTTATGTCAATGGTTCCCCAAACTGGAGAAGTGCGAGCTTATGTTGGAGGTCCTAACTATAAGCATTTTATGTACGATATGGTAAGTGTTGGAAAACGTCAGGTAGGTTCTACTATTAAACCATTTTTATATACTTTGGCAATGCAGGATGGTTTGTCTCCTTGCGATAAGGTGCCAAATATACCACAGACTTTTATATTACCTGATGGTACACCTTGGGCATCGAGAAACTCGACCGAAAAAAAGGCAGGAGAAATGGTGACTCTAAAATGGGGTTTGGCCAATTCGGTAAATAATATTTCGGGTTGGGTATTAAAGCAAACTACACCCAAAGCTGTGGTTTCTATGGCTCATAAAATGGGTGTTGTAAGTAGAATGGATCCTGTTCCATCAATTTTTTTGGGAACCTCAGAAATTTCGGTTTACGAAATGGTTGGTGCTTATAGTTCTTTTGTAAATAAAGGGGTTTATATAAAACCACGATTTATAAGTAAAATTGAGGATAGCAAAGGAAATTTGATAGCTCAGTCGGTTCCTCGTAAGAAAGAGGTGATGAATGAAAAAACAGCCTATTTAATGACAAACTTGTTGCAGGGTGTTGTTAATAAAGGTACTGGGGTGAGGTTAAGGTTTACCTATAATTTGTATAATCCTATTGGAGGAAAAACCGGAACAACTCAAAATCATTCCGATGGATGGTTTATGGGAATTACTCCTGAATTGGTATCAGGAGTTTGGGTTGGTGCCGAAGATAGAGCGATTCACTTCGAAGGAATCCGATTAGGACAGGGAGCTAATATGGCATTGCCAATATGGGCGCTGTACATGAAAAAAGTATATGCTGACAAAGATTTAAATGTATCACAAGGAGATTTTGAAAAGCCTAGAGGGGTGATTATTAACCTTGATTGTGAGTCGGAATCTAATAAATCTAATAACACCGAATTACAAGATTCTGAAGATGAGGATTTCTTTTAATATTCGGTTGATAATTTATTGAAAGATCAATTTATTTTCTTAAAATTGTAATGTGATTTAGGTCCCTGAAAAGGGAATAATAGGGAATCCTGTTTAATTCAGGAGCTGTCCCCGCAGCTGTAAACTCCGATTCAGTAATGATCTGTGTTTTAAACAATTGTTCCACTGTCCAAAGTATTCGGGATGGGAAGGAGTTTAAAACCGGAGTAAGCCAGAAGACCTGCCTAAATTAATGGATTTTAGCTTTCGGGCGAGAAAAGCGGAAAGATTCATTTTATTCTTTCTAATTCCGACGCTAGTAGATTCGAAATGCCATATTCGAATCATAAAAAAAATTCATAGTAACTGTTTACTTTAGAGGATGTCTTGCCAAGACATCCTCTTTTATTTTTATCTGAAAAGAGTTTGAAAAACCTGACCAACTTTACTTACCAAATGAATTTTGATATTAAATTTAGAGATGTTCAGGCCTTTAGAATTGTATTTTGGAATAAATATCTGCTTGAAACCCAGCTTTTCGGCTTCGCTAATTCTTTGATCTATACGATTTACAGATCTAATTTCTCCTGATAAACCAATTTCTCCTGCAAAACAGACTTCTTTGGGAATTGAAATGTCGGTACTCGAAGAAAGAATTGCAATAATTACTGCCAAATCGATAGCGGGATCATTAACTTTTATTCCACCAGCAATATTTAGAAAAACATCTTTTGTAGAAATTCTGAATCCAGCTCTTTTTTCTAATACCGCTAATAGCATGTTTAGTCTCCGAAGATCGAAACCTGTTGAAGAACGTTGAGGTGTGCCATAAGCCGCCGAGCTAACCAGTGCTTGTATTTCTATCAGAAAAGGACGCATTCCTTCAATGGAAGCTGAAATTGCTGTGCCACTTAAGCTCTCATCTTCCTGAGAAAGTAAAAGCTCCGATGGATTGGAAACTTCTCGTAAGCCAGTATGCTGCATTTCATAAATTCCCATTTCGGAGGTAGAACCAAAACGATTTTTTGTGGCTCGCAAAATACGATACATGTGGTTTTGATCGCCTTCGAACTGAAGTACAGTATCAACCATGTGCTCAAGAATTTTTGGTCCGGCTAAATTGCCATCTTTGGTAATGTGACCAATTAAAAGAACCGGAACGGCCGATTGTTTGGCGAATTGAAGCAGTTGAGCCGTACATTCTCTAATTTGAGAAACACTGCCTGGACCAGCCTCTATTCTTTCTGTAGCCAGCGTTTGAATCGAATCGATAACCACAATATTTGGCTGTGTGTTCTTAATGTGAGTAAAGATATTCTCCATTGCTGTTTCACTCACAATTAAGCATTTTTCGTTATCAGAATTTATTCTGTTTCCTCTTAATTTTATTTGTTGGGCACTCTCTTCGCCCGATACATATAAAGTCGTGAAATTTTTAAGGCGAAGAGCAATTTGTAAAGCCAGAGTTGATTTTCCAATTCCTGGTTCTCCTCCAATTAATATTAAAGATCCGGGTACTAATCCTCCTCCTAAAACTCTATTTAACTCCATGTCTTCGGTGTTAAATCGTTTTTCTTCCGATGATGAGATCTCAGAAATTTTTAGAGGTTTGTTTTTCACATTTTCATTGGTGCCAACAATGTTCGAAGCCTTTGATTTAACAACTATCTCTTCAACAAAAGTATTCCATTCGCCGCAGGAAGGGCATTTGCCTACCCATTTTGCCGATTCGACACCACAGTTCTGACAGAACCATGCACTTTTTGTTTTAGCTTTCGTAACCACGTTTAAATAATTAACAATGAGTAATTAATAATGAAAAAATAATTTTATTTAGAAAAATTTGTATTTAGATATTTTGTCTGAAACTTTATTATTTTTCGTTTTGTATTTTTTTGATAATCCCAGTTGACGAAAACCCTTCGATAAAATCAAGTGTTTTAATTTCTCCACCTTTGGTTTTAACAATATCGTATCCAACAATATCTTCTGCTTTGTAATCCGATCCTTTAACCAATACATCGGGCTGAACAAAGTTTATCAAATTGAAAGGAGTATCTTCTTCAAATAAAATTACCATATCAACAAAGCCAAGCGAAGCGAGTAATAAGGCTCTGGAATATTCATCGTTAATTGGGCGAGTAGGACCTTTTAATCTTTGGGTTGATAAATCGGTGTTTAAACCAATTATCATTTTATTTCCCATTGCAGCGGCACTGGCTAAATATTCTAAATGTCCCCGATGTACAATGTCAAAACATCCGTTAGAGAATACTATTTTTTCTTCTTTAAATCTCCAGGTTTGTAATTTATTATAAGCATCTTCCTGCTTAAAAAAAATTTTATCTTTTATCAATTGTAATTTGTCCATTTTATAAGATTTTGCTTAAAGTTACAGTATCGTTTAGAGAGTAACAAGTATTAAAGCTAATGCCTAACTGCAATAAGGGTGGATGGTTTACTCTATTTTATTTAAAGAGGTAGCACTTAGTTGATATAAGTTTTGTAATAAATATAGAATTGCAGTTTCTGTATTGGGGCATTAGATTTAAAGTTGGTATAAAAAAAGGCTGATCCCGAAAGAACAGCCTTTTGTTTGTATCTTAAAATTAATCTAAATTAATTTATTGGTAGCAGTATCTGGGAATACCAAACTTGGTTCCCATTTTTTTGCTTCCTCAAATTCCATCGATGCATAGGCGATAATGATAACTACATCACCAACTGCGCACTTTCTTGCTGCGGCACCATTCAGGCAAATTGTCCCTGAACCTCTTTCGCCACGAATCACATAAGTTTCCAAACGTTCACCATTGTTGATATTTACAATCTGAACCTTCTCATTTTCGATCAAGTTGGCTGCATCCATTAGATCTTCATCTATGGTTATGCTTCCAACATACTGAAGATTAGCACCAGTTACTGATGCTTTGTGAATCTTCGACTTACAAACTTCAATGTACATATCGCCTTTAACTAATTATTAAAAAGTTACGTTATCAATCAATCTAATGTTTCCTACCTGAACGGTGATACACCCAATTTTAATATTGTCTTCATCCCAGTTTTTAATCTGGTTTAAATGTGTATCATCTACGATTTCAAAATACTCTACAGAAAGATATGGGTTTTTATTGATTTCTTTAACTACCCAATCCTTTAATTGAATTACGTTTAATTTGGGTACTAAGTTACGAGCTTTAAATAAAGTTTCAGATATTTTTGATGCATTTTTTCTTTGCTCATCATTGAGTAGCGTATTTCTCGAGCTCATAGCTAAACCATCTTTTTCCCTGATAATAGGGCAGGGAACGATATTTACGCTTAACTTAAGATCTTTCACCATCTGCTTAATAACAGCTACTTGCTGAAAATCTTTTTGACCAAAATAGGCATTATCTGGATTTATAATATCAAAAAGTTTACTTACAACCTGAGCTACTCCATTAAAATGTCCTGGCCTGTTTTTTCCTTCCATTATTTGGTCCAGATTGCCAAAATTAAAAATTCTGGTATCAGGTTCAGGGTACATTTCTTCAACTTCTGGAATAAAAATGATATCAGGACTAAATTTTGATAACTTATCAAGATCTTCATCGATACATCGAGGGTATGATTTTAAATCATTAGGATTATTAAACTGAGTAGGATTTACAAATATACTTACAATTGTAATGTCGTTATCTTTAACAGATTGTTCGGTTAAAGATAAATGTCCGGCGTGTAAAGCACCCATTGTAGGGACAAATCCTACACTTTTTCCTTCTGCTTTATATTTGCTGATTATTGCTTTTGTATCAGCTACAAGCTTTACTGTTTTCATTCCGTTAAAATAGTCTTACAAAATCATTTTGATTTTTAGTTACGACTGCAAATAAAATAAATAATTGATTACAATAGAAATAATAAGTGCATTTAATTGTTTTGTAGGTGCTTTAAGCTTAATCAAGATCATGATTATTAAATATTTTTATTAATTTTGCGCAGATAATCTGTATTAATATTTAGCGACTATATGGAAAAGACAAAAGTATTGTTTGTTTCACAAGAAATTACCCCTTACCTCCCTGAAAGTGAAATGTCTGATATTGGAAGACATTTACCGCAGGGAATCCAAGAAAAAGGAAAAGAGATTAGAACTTTCATGCCTCGATACGGATGTATTAATGAGAGAAGAAATCAATTACATGAAGTGATCCGTCTGTCGGGTATGAATTTAATTATCGATGATACAGATCACCCCCTAATTATCAAAGTGGCTTCTATTCAAGCTGCTAGAATGCAGGTCTATTTCATTGATAATGAGGATTATTTTCAAAGAAAAAAAGTTTTACTTGATGAAAATGGCGAAGCTTTTGCCGATAACGATGAGAGAGCTATTTTCTTTGCAAGAGGTGTGTTAGAAACGGTTAAGAAATTACGTTGGGCTCCGGATGTTGTACATTGCCAGGGATGGTTCACAGGATTATTGCCTTTGTATCTTAAGAAGGCATTTAACGAAGATCCTTTGTTTACCGATACAAAAGTTGTATTCTCGATTTACGATGATGAGTTTACTACCCCTTTTAGTGCTGATTTTAAAGATAAAGCAATAATTGAGGGTGTAACAGCTGATGATGTAACGGTTTTGGAAAATGCATCTTATGTTTCTTTGCATAAACTAGCAATCGATCAGTCGGATGCTATTATTATGGGTAGCGAAAGCATTAATGAAGAAATAAAAGCTTATGCTCAGGCAAGTGGAAAACCGTTTATGGACTATAAAAATAAAGATGAATATGTTTCAGCTTATTCTGATTTTTACGACGAATTGGTTGCAGAATAAGTTGGTTTTCTAAAAATATGATAGGTGCATTTAAACTATGTTTTATGCACCTTTTTTATGCCCGTTTCTAAATTAATAACAAGTTTGGAGGCTAAATGAACTTATTGTATTTTTAGATCAAATTTATGATAATTGAATCGATAATATATTTTACCTGATATGATTTTAAAATAAAATTCAAGTAAAATTTTGTTGATTAAAAGTAATAAACCGATTTTGCGTGGTACCGAAATCGAAACTTATGTATTTATGTGTGGAATAGTTGGTTATATTGGAGGTAAGGATGCTTACCCTATTCTGGTAAATGGTTTAAAAAGGTTGGAATATCGCGGATACGATTCAGCAGGTATTGCCCTTCGTACAAATCAGACCCAGTTGTTTAAATGTAAAGGTAAAGTTCAGGATTTAGAAAATCATGTAAAAGGACATGATATTTCCGGATCTATTGGAATTGGTCATACTCGTTGGGCTACACACGGAGAGCCTAATGATGAAAATGCGCATCCTCATAAGTCGATGAATGGTAAATTTGTAATAATTCATAATGGAATTATTGAAAATTATGCACTTCTTAAAGAAAAACTGATAAAACGTGGATATACGTTTAAGAGCGATACTGATACTGAAGTATTAGCTAATTTAATTGAGTATATCTATTTAAAAGGAGAAGTTTCTGCTGAAATAGCTGTTCGTTTAGCTCTTACAAAAGTTGTGGGTGCTTACGGTTTAGTAGTAATTAGTGAAGATGAACCAGAGCAGTTAATTGCTGCAAGAAAAGGGAGTCCGCTTGTAGTAGGTGTAGGAAATGGAGAGTATTTTCTAGCTTCTGATGCAACCCCTATTATCGAGTACACTCAAAGTGTAATTTACCTTAACGATAATGATGTAGCTATTATCAGTCGTGATGAACTGACATTGAAAACGATTCAAAACGATAAGTTAATTCCACATATTCAGCATTTAGATTTAGATATAGAGCAAATAGAAAAAGGTGGATACGAACATTTCATGCTTAAGGAAATTTTTGAGCAAACTAGTTCTATTCACGATACGATTAGAGGTAGGGTTTCAGCTAAAAATAAAGAAGTATTTCTTGGTGGTATTAACGATGTAATTCCAAAACTGGTAAATGCACGACGAATTTTAATTATTGGTTGTGGAACTTCTTGGCATGCAGGAATGGTAGGCGAATATTTATTCGAAAAATTTGCCAGAATACCTGTTGAAGTAGAATATGCTTCTGAATTTAGATATAGAAATCCTGTGATTTTTGAGGATGATATCGTTCTTGCAATTAGTCAGAGTGGGGAAACTGCCGATACATTGGCGGCTATTAAGCTGGCGAAGGAAGCTGGAGCAACAGTTGTTGGTATTTGTAATGTAGTTGGTTCAAGTATTCCTCGTGAAACTGATGCTGGTGTTTATACTCATGCAGGACCAGAAATTGGGGTTGCATCGACAAAAGCATTTACTGCTCAGGTAACTGTTTTAACTATGATGGCAATGCTTGTTGGCTACAGAAAAGGAACTCTAGAAAAGGATCATTATCATAAGTTAATTGCGGAGTTTACAAACTTACCAGAAAAAATTCAAAGAATTTTAAATAAAGTGGATGACATTAAAGAATTATCAAAAAAATACGTAGATTCTACAAATGCATTGTACTTAGGTCGAGGATTCTTGTTCCCAGTTGCTTTGGAAGGAGCTCTTAAATTGAAAGAGATTTCATACATCCATGCTGAAGGCTATCCTGCTGCAGAAATGAAACATGGCCCTATTGCTTTAATTGATGAGCAAATGCCAGTTTTTGTTGCTGCAACCAAGGATAAATCTTATGAGAAAATTGTAAGCAATATTCAGGAAGTGAAAGCAAGAAAAGGACATGTTATTGCTATTGTTACTGAAGGAGATACGGTGATTAGTAAAATGGCCGATCATGTTATTGAGATACCGGAAACATTGGAATCTTTGGCTCCATTATTAACGGTTATTCCTTTCCAGTTAATTTCTTATTATATTGCCGTATTGCGCGGATGTAATGTAGATCAGCCACGAAATTTGGCTAAATCGGTTACTGTAGAATAAACTTAAAATTAAGTATATAAAAAGAGCGATGTTGTTATTCATCGCTCTTTCTTTTTATCTGTTTTTATATTGCTTTTCGTAATATTTCTCGTAATCTCCCGAGAGAATATGATCCGACCATTCGGTATTTTCTAAATACCAATCAATGGTTTGTTCGAAACCTTCTTCAAATTTAATGCTTGGTTTCCATCCAAGTTCTTTTTCAATTTTTGAAGCATCAATAGCATATCTCATATCATGGCCAGCTCGATCTTTAACAAAACTGATAAGTTTTTGAGAAGTACCAATTGCCTGATCAAGTTTTTTATCCATAATATCGCAAAGTTTTTTTACCAGATCGATATTAGTCCACTCATTATTACCGCCAATATTATAGGTTTCCCCAACTTTACCTTCGTGGTATATTTTATCAATGGCTAAAGCGTGATCTTCTACAAATAGCCAATCTCTTATGTTATCGCCTTTACCGTAAATAGGTAAAGTTTTCGAATGTTTAATATTATTAATTACCAAAGGAATTAATTTCTCAGGAAACTGATTGGCTCCATAATTATTGGAGCAATTAGAAATAACAACCGGTAATTTATAAGTATGAAAATACGCGCGTACCAAATGGTCTGAACTTGCTTTTGAAGCAGAATATGGACTTCTTGGATCGTAAGAAGTAGTTTCGGTAAATTTTCCTGTTATTCCCAGCGATCCATAAACCTCATCAGTAGAAATATGATAAAACTTTTTATCGCTCATTTCATCTTTCCAGACCTCTTTTGCTGCATTTAGTAGGTTTACTGTTCCTAAAATATTGGTATTGATAAAAGCCAATGGATCTGAAATTGATCGGTCTACATGCGATTCTGCAGCAAGATGTAATACTCCATCAAACTTATATTTATTAAATAAGTTTGTAACAAATTCTAAATCAGTAATATCACCTTTTATAAAACTGTAGTTCGGCTTGGAGTCTACATCGCATAAGTTCTCAAGATTTCCGGCGTAAGTTAAAGCGTCTAAATTTATAATCTCGTAATTAGGATATTTATTTACAAATAGTCGAATTACATGAGATCCAATAAAGCCGGCACCACCAGTAATTAAAATTTTCTTTTTCATCAGTCGTAATTTTAAAGCTTAGAAATTAATTGAATCTATTATTTTAAATTTTCCTGCCATTTCCAGGCCGATAAAAGGGTGTCATCCAGAGAACTTTCCGATTTCCATCCTAAAGTTTTATTTGCAAATGAGGTGTCTGCATAAATTTGCTCTACATCGCCCGGACGACGAGCTACAATTTTGTGCGGTACTTTTTTTCCAGTTGATCGTTCAAAACCCTCAATAATTTCAAGAACCGATATTCCTTGGCCTGTTCCTACATTAAAATATTCGTAGTTTGAGTCATTTTTGTTTTTCAGTAATCTTTCAATTGCTACTACATGAGCTTTTGCAAGATCTACAACATTAATGTAGTCTCTAATGCATGATCCGTCGGGGGTGCTGTAATCGTCGCCAAAAACGCTAAGTTCTGGACGAATTCCTGCAACAGTTTGTGTTATAAACGGAATTAAATTATTGGGTACACCTAGTGGTAATTCACCAATTTTTGATGATGGATGAGCACCAATAGGATTAAAATATCGTAAGGCAATTCCTTTTAGTTCAGGATGAGCTTTCACTGTATCGCGAATAATATCTTCACTTATCGATTTTGTATTACCGTAAGGCGATTCAGCTTCTTTTCTTGGAGTAGATTCTGTAACAGGTAACTTATCAGGTTGACCATAAACAGTACAGGATGATGAAAATACCAAATTTGGAATTTTATGTTCTTTCATCGCTTCCAAAATATTCATAAGAGAATTTAAGTTGTTGCGATAGTACATTAATGGTTTCGCTACCGATTCGCCAACTGCTTTGTTTGCAGCAAAATGGATAATTGCCTGAACCTTAGAGTATTTTTTAAAAAACGCTTCAGTTTCCTCGATTACACTTAAGTCTACTTTTTCAAAAATAGGTCTTATTCCTGTAATGGCTTCAATACCGTCTAAAACTTCTATTTTCGAATTTGATAAATTGTCTGCAATAATAACTTCGAAACCATTATTTTGAAGTTCAACTGTTGTATGAGATCCAATATATCCAGTTCCGCCCGCTACAAGTATTTGTTTTTTCATAGTTTATTTAATGTATTGTAAATGATAAGTAAAATTAAGGAGTTTTTTATTGATAAGCTTAAGTAATTTATTTAAATTATTTTTTAAAAGGAAAATCGCTGATTATTAAAACATTGTTGCTTGTACGCAGAAAATCCATTTGAGTGACATAAAATTTTAATTATATTTGTGTATTATGCTTGAAGTATCAAAATATATTGAAGATTTATTATTCGTTCATGACTGTGTAATTCTACCAGGTTTTGGTGGGTTTGTAGCTAATTACAAATCTGCAAAATTTGATGATAATCAGCAGCTTGTTTTACCCCCTTCGAAAGATATTGGTTTTAACCGTAATTTAATCCAAAATGATGGTTTATTGATTAATCACTTAGCTGATTCGGAAAATTTAAATTATACCGAGGCTGAAAAATCAATTCTGTTTTTTGTTGAAGATATAAAAGTTAAAATTCAGCGAGGAGAAAAGGTTGAATTGAATAATATTGGTGTTTTTTTTAATGATAGAAGGCACAATTTACAATTTGAGCCATCAAATAATATGAATTATTTGGTTGATGCTTTTGGTTTGGAACAACTATCTTTTACCGAGTTAAGTAAACCTGTAGAGGAAAGAATTCATAATATTGGTGCCAATTCGGTTAAAGTAAAGAGTTTTTTTACTAGAAAAAGAATTTGGTATACTGCCGCAGCAGCTTGTATTTCAGTAGTAATTTTCTTGCCTTTAAATACTGATCGATCTTCATTTTTAAATTCTGCATCAATGGGATTTTCTGATAGCAAAGCTGCCATTAGTGAAAATCATGTACAGTTAAAAGCTCAAATTTCGCCACCTGAAGAATTGGTAAAATATGAACCTAAGCTTGAAAATAAATCGGCGGGTGTTAGTGTGCAAAAAGTAAGTAGTAATATGTATTATCTTATTGCTGGTAGTTTTACTACTACCGATAATGCTAAGATTTTGCAGAAAGAATTAATTTCGAAGTCTTATCCTGCAATTATTATCAGAAATAAGAATTTGTATTCGGTTGCAATTAATAAGTTTAATAGTAGAACTGCTGTTGATAAATTTAAAAAGAAGGTAATTGCTGCAAATCCTAAATCATCGTATTGGGTTTTAAAGAAATAATATAAAAACACATAAAAAAAGCGCTTTTCATAAGAAAGCGCTTTTTTTTTGTCTGTATTTTATCTGATTTCAGATCCAGGTTTTATGCTTTGGTCGGGAGAAACAAATGATAATTTTCCATCTGCATCTTCAGCCATTAAAATCATTCCCTGAGATTCTATTCCTTTTAATTTTTTTGGTTCAAGATTTACCAAAACACTAACTTGTTTGCCAATAATTTCTTCTGGTTTGTAGTGTTCTGCAATTCCCGAAACAATGGTTCTATGATCAATTCCAGTATCAACAGTTAACTTTAAAAGTTTTTTGGTTTTCGCCACCTTTTCTGCTTCGGTAATTGTTCCTACACGAACATCCATTTTCATAAAATCATCAAAATTGATATTCTCTTTTGCAGGAGTAACAACTTTATTTTCGGCTTCGTTTGCTGCTTTTGTTGCCAAAAGTTTATCAACTTGAGCTTGAATAGTTTCATCTTCAATTTTTTCGAAAAGTAAAGATGCTTTGTTAATCTGATGACCTTCCTTAATTACACTTGCTCCAATATTTTCCCACGAAAGAGATTCTATATTAAGAAATTCGCGAAGCTTTTTGGCTGTAAATGGTAAAAAAGGTTCAATTAAAGTTGTAAGATTAGTGCTTATCTGAAGAGAGATATTCAGGATTGTTTTCACTCTCTCAGGATCGGTTTTTGCTAGTTTCCAAGGCTCTGTATCAGCAAGGTATTTATTCCCTAAACGAGCCAAGTTCATTGCTTCTTTTAAAGCTTCTCGAAAATGGTAAGTTTCTAAATTCTTTTCTACTTGCTCTTTTAAAACAGGAATTTGAGCAATTGTTTCTTTATCGAAATCGCTTAACTCACCTTGAGCAGGAACTATTCCTTTGTAATATTTGTGTGTTAAAACTAAAGCACGATTTACAAAGTTTCCTAAAACAGCTACTAACTCATTATTATTTCTTGCCTGAAAATCTTTCCAGGTAAAGTCATTATCTTTTGTTTCGGGAGCATTTGCTGTAAGAACATAACGAAGAACATCTTGTTTTTCGGGAAATTCTTCTAAATATTCGTGTAACCAAACGGCCCAATTTCTTGAGGTTGAAATTTTATCTCCTTCTAGATTTAAAAATTCATTTGAAGGAACATTTTCTGGTAAAATATAAGATCCTTCAGCTTTTAGCATCGATGGAAAAATAATACAGTGGAATACAATATTGTCTTTTCCAATGAAATTAACCATTTTTGAATCTTCAGCTTTCCAGTATTTTTCCCAATCGGGAGTTAATTCTTTCGTTGCCGAGATATAACCAATAGGAGCATCGAACCAAACGTAAAGAACTTTTCCTTCTGCACCTTCGGCAGGAACAGGAACTCCCCAGTTTAAATCGCGGGTTACAGCACGAGGGTGAAGTCCGTTATCTAACCATGATTTGCATTGTCCGTAAACATTTGGTTTCCATTCTTTGTGTTCTTCAAGAATCCATTTTTTTAGAAAAGGCTCGTATTTATCAAGTGGTAAATACCAGTGTTTGGTTTCTTTAAGTACTGGTTTGTTCCCAGTAATCGAAGAGGTTGGATTAATAAGATCTGTAGCATTTAAAGAAGTTCCACAGCTCTCGCATTGGTCTCCGTAAGCACCTTCGCTGTTACAATGAGGACAAGTTCCGGTAATGTATCTATCTGCTAAAAATTGATTTGCATCAGCATCGTAGTATTGTTCACTTGTTTTTTCGATAAATTCTCCTTTATCGTACAATGTTTTAAAAAAATCAGAAGCTGTTTCGGCATGTATTTTAGAACTGGTTCTTGAGTAAACATCGAAAGAGATACCAAATTTCTCAAATGAATCTTTAATAATATTGTGATACTTGTCGACTACATCCTGTGGAGTTATTCCCTCTTTTTTTGCTTTGATGGTAATAGGTACACCGTGTTCGTCGGAACCACCAATTAAAAGAACATCTTCTCCTTTCATTCTTAAGTATCTTACGTAGATATCTGCAGGAACGTATACTCCAGCCAGGTGACCAATATGAACAGGTCCGTTAGCATAAGGTAAAGCTGTAGTTACAAGCGTTCGGTTAAATTTTTTCATATTATTATAATTTGTATTCATTTGCAATATGGAATATCAGATGTATCGTTACTATTCTATTTTGTAATTATAGAATAATAATATTCATGTTTGCTTCATTTGTGACTTTTATTCTGTAACATTTAAGCTTGTACTTTTGTTAATAGTCATGCTTTTTTCTGTATTGTTGATTATTTACAGATGTATGTTTCAAAATATTTTTTCAAAAGGAAAATACTTTTCTGCTTTAAGATTATATCTTCCTACCTTAATTTTGCTTACATTTTCGGTTAAAAAAGTCTTTTAACCGAATTGTTTGCAAAGATAAGATAGAATTGCTAAAAAATTTGTTATCCCTTTGTATTTTATTCTTAATTTGAACTTACTTTTCAAAAAAACTAAATAGATATGTATCAGCCAGCTGCCTTAAAAAAAGGAGATAAAATTGGAATTGTAGCGCCAGCAGGAAAAATTGACCCCGAAAAAGTTGGGCTTGCGGTAAATAAATTGGAGGAGATAGGCTTTAAAGTAGTTTTAGGAAAGCATGTTTTCGATGAATATAATCAATTTGCAGGAACAGATATCCATAGGTTATATGATTTTCAATCGATGTTAAACGATCCTGAAATTAAAGCGATACTCTGTGCTCGTGGAGGATATGGAAGTGTGCGAATACTAGAGCATATAGATTTTGATTGGTTTATTCGTAATCCGAAATGGATTATAGGTTATAGTGATATTACCATTTTTCATACTTATATAAATAATATTCTTGAAATTGAAAGTTTACATTCAACTATGCCAGTTAATTTTCCGGATACAGGGGAGAATAAATCGCTTACAAGTATGGTAAATGCAATAATGGGGAATGTTGAGGATTATGAAATTGAATCTAATAAATTGAATCGTGTTGGTAATGCTGAAGGAGAATTGATGGGGGGAAATTTATCGATACTTTATAGTTTAAGGGGAACTAAGATTGATTTTGAGACTTATGAAAAAATTTTATTTATTGAAGATGTTGGGGAAGAATTGTATCACTTAGATCGTATGATGCAAAACTTAAGATTGGGTGATAAACTTGCAGATATTAAGGGACTAATTGTTGGAGGAATGAGCGATATGAAAGCTGGGAATCCTGATTTTGGAAAAACTGCTTACCAAATTATAAATGAGGCGGTTAAGGCTTATTCTTATCCTGTTGTATATGGTTTTCCTGCCGGACACATACTGGAAAATTGGGCATTGCCTTTGGGAAGGTACGTAAAATTAAGTGTAGACAAAGAACAGGTGAAACTGGTTTGGGATAAAAGGTAATAATTTTGGTTATGGCAAAGCACAACGATTTAGGTAACTTAGGCGAAAATATTGCCGCTAAGTATTTGTTAAAAAAAGGCTATCAAATAGTAGATAGAAACTGGATTTATCAGAAAAAAGAACTTGATATAGTTGCTTTTAAGGATGATTTTTTAGTAGTTGTAGAAGTAAAATCAAGATCAACAGATTATTTTGAGCATCCTGCTGATGCGGTTACATTATCTAAAATTAAATTTTTGGTTAAAGCAACTCAAGCTTATGTCGATTTAAAAGAAATTGAAAAAGAGGTTAGGTTTGATGTAATAAGTGTAATAAAAAAGGATGATAAATTTACCATAGAACATATCGAGAATGCATTTATTGCTCCTATAGATTAATCAGCTAAATACTTGTCTATAGTAGACAGTAGTTCTTCAAAACGTATTGGTTTTGCGAGATAATCATCACAGCCAGCATCCATAATTCTTTCGCGATCGCCTTCTAAAGCATAAGCTGTTTGGGCAATAATAGGAATTTCTTTATGGCTTTTTTTAATTCTTCTAGTTGCTTCACAACCATCCATTATTGGTAAACGAATGTCCATAAGAATAACATCAACATCTTTCGAAACTTCAATAATATCGACAGCTTCTTTACCATTTTTAGCCCATAATAATTCTGATTCGGTTCTGCTAAGAGCTGCATCGAAAAACATATTGTTAATCTCTTCATCCTCAACTATCAGAATTCGTTTGTCTTTCCAGTTGTACTTTTGCGAGTATCCTATCTGATCCATGATTAAAAATATACGTTTATTAATAGCTACTTCTTTGAAATAAATATACGAAGATTGCGGCAACTAAAAAAAACAATTTTTAATGCCGGTTTTTAAACTGCTTCTTTTTCAGCATAAATACGACTCGTGTTTATTAAGAATAGGCTGTTTTAGAGTTTTTTAAAAGTATGTTTTGCTATGAACATAAATTGAATTTACTGTTAATTAAACAGCTTTATTAGCAGGTTGACAGTATGTCGGCTTTTTTTAATGGTTAATTAAAGTCATTTTATCAAAAATTACTATTAGGTTAAAGAAAAGAGTAAGTTTATAGACCAAATAGGTGTATTTAAAATTCTAATATGGATGTTAATTATGCGATTATTTCTTTAATTCCATTAATTTTAAGCGTTCGTAAATTTGTGTTTAAAATTCAGAAAGAATAATTAATGCAAGTATAAAATAGATGTAATGAATATAGAAGAGCTTAGGATTTATTGTTTATCGAAAAAAGCAGTTACCGAAGGATTCCCTTTTGATGAAGAAACTCTTGTTTTTAAAGTCATGGACAAGATCTTTTTGCTGACTAATATAAGTGGAGATTTAAGTGTGAATGTAAAATCGGATCCTGAAAAAGCTATTGAATTACGTGAAATGTATTCGTTTGTTATTCCGGGATATCATATGAATAAAAAACATTGGAATACCGTAATTATTGATGATATTGTAGCTGATAATTTATTAAAAGAATGGATTGATGAATCGTATGATTTGGTGGTTCAAAAATTAAGTAAGAGAAAACAGGAGGAACTTAAGAACTTGTAAGTAGAATTTTCTTACCAACAAATATAAAACTAACTGATGAAAAAATTATTATTTGTAAGTGTTTGCATTGCTTTATGTAGCCTTACCCTAGTGAATGCTCAGAGCAAAGACAACAAGGATAAAAAGTTTACTACAATTACTGAGGTGAAAACAACACCCGTAAAAAATCAGCAAAGTACAGGAACATGCTGGTGTTATGCAACAACATCATTTATAGAAACTGAATTACTTAGAATGGGAGGTCCTGAACTTGATTTATCTGAAATGTATGTTGTTCGTGCAGCATATACTCAAAAGGCAAAGCGCTATTTTCGACTACATGGTAAAGGTAATTTTAGTGAAGGAGGACAGGCGCATGATGTTTTTAATGTAATGAAAACAAAAGGAATTGTTCCCGAAAGTGTATATCAAGGTAATAAATATGGCAGTAGCTATCATATTCATAGCGAAATGGTGAATTCTACGAAAGCCATGATAGATGAAATTGTAAAAAATCCAAATAAAAAAATTACACCTGTTTGGTTGGCCTCCGTTAATGGTGTTTTAGATACTTATATGGGGGAATTAACAAAAACATTTAAGTACGAGGGTAAAGAATATACACCTCAGAGTTTTGTTGAGAAATTAGGTATTAATTATGATGATTATGTAGAATTAACTTCATATAATCATCATCCATATTATACAGCCATAAATTTAGAAATTCCGGATAATTGGTCTGATGATTTATATTATAATTTACCAGTTGATGAACTGATGGATGTAATTAATAATGCATTAAATTGTGGTTATTCGGTATGTTGGGATGGTGATGTAAGTGAAAAAGGTTTTTCACATCGCAAAGGATATGCTGTTTTGCCAGCGCTTAAGGAAACAGACATGAGTAATTCTGAAATTGCTAAATGGGAAGATGGGATTGAAAATAAAAGGGAGAAGCTAACAGTAAATATGTCTGAACCTAAAGTGAATCAGGAACTTCGTCAGGAAACTTTCGATAATTATGAAACTACTGATGATCATTTAATGCATTTAACAGGCATTGTAAAAGACCAGAATGGAACTCTTTATTACAGGACAAAGAATTCGTGGGCTGACGATAGTAATAAATTCGGAGGATATCTAAATATGAGTGAAGCTTATGTAAGATTAAAAACGGTAGCTATTATGGTTCATAAAGATGCTTTATCAAAAGATATGAAAAAGAAATTAGGATTGTAAAAAAGAATATTTTTTGTTTCTAGGGTGTCTTTTCGGCACCCTTTTTTTATGGTTTTAATTAGGCTCTGTTTCTCCTTTTTAAGAAACAGAGCCTAATACATCATTGGTATTCAGAAATTATTTTATAATATTGTTTGCCCATAAAATAGTTCCTATGACCCTAATCACCGAAATAGCAATCGATAAATTTAGAAGTGGAAAAGAATCTGCTTTTAAAAATTTGTACGATAAATATTTTGATGCTCTATTTCTTTTTGGTCTTAAATTTATTCCCAATAGCGAAGCAGTAGAAGATTTGGTTCAGGAAAGTTTTATTAAGCTATGGGAAAGAAGGAAATCTTTTTATCATGAAGCTACTTTAAAAGCTTTTCTATATAAATCGGTACGTAATGCTTGTCTTAACTATATCGATCATCAGAAAGTAACTCAAAAATATGAGAAAAATGCCGATACTGATGTGAGTAGCAATGATTATTTTCTGAACAATGTAATTGAAGAGGAGGTAAATCGTATGATTGCCGAAACTTTTCAAAAACTGCCAGAATCTGCTCGCAAAATATATTTATTAAGCCTTAAGGGATTAAAAAATGCCGAAATTGCCGAAGATTTAAATATATCTGTGAATACAGTAAAAACACAAAAACAGAGAGCTAACAAATTTTTAAAAGAGAATTTAAAAGATTTATTCACAATGCTTTTCTTTATGTAGAAGACAACGAATATTTAAAAAAAAGATTCTTTTTGTCACCTGTTTTTTTAGTTTACCTGTTCTTATATTGTATAACTCCAAGTAAAAAGAAATGAAGAATAGTTTGCATTCGAGATTTAAAATTGCTGATCTTATTGTGAAGAGACTTGAAAGTCGCTTAACAAAAGAGGAAGAGCAGTACCTCGAAGATTGGAAACACGAAAAAAAAGAGAATCAGCTTTTGTTCCAAAATCTTTCTAAAAATCCGGGAAGGAAAAATGATTTACGTGAATTACAACTTGAAAATACAAATAAAGAAGAGATTTGGGGAAAAATACAATCGAGACTTGCAAAGAACAGATCTCGAAAAATAAAAAATAATTTAATTGCAATTGCTGCAGTTTTAATTATCGCTTTGGGAACGAGTTTATTCTTTTCTAATTTAAATGAGGAGAGTCATATCAATATGCCTAATAAAGCTCTTTATGGAAATAAACAGGCTATTCTTGTTTTAGGAAATGGACAAAGATATGAGTTGGCTGAAAAACTTACTTTAAATGAAAATGGAGTTGCTATTTCTAATGATTCTTATGAACTGACCTACGAAAAGTTATCACAGACTGAAGGGACAAATCAATTATCTTACAATACAATTATTATTCCCTCGGGGAGAGAATATAAGTTGACACTTATGGATGGAACTAAAGTGTGGCTAAATTCCAGTTCTAAGCTTAGGTATCCATCACAATTTGGATCTAAAATCAGAAAAGTTGAGTTGCAAGGGGAAGCTTACTTTCAGGTGGCTAAAGATTCGGTTCATCCTTTTGTTGTTGATCTAAATAAAGCTCAGGTTAAAGTATTGGGTACTTCGTTTAATGTAAACGCGTATTTAGATAAAATTGTAACTACATTAGAGGAGGGAATAGTTGAAGTAAGTGATGAGTTGATTGGGAAGCAGGAAAAATTGATTCCGAATGAACAATTTTACATCAACCACACAACAGGAAAGTTTGAAAAAAGAACAGTTGATTCAAAACTATTTACAGCCTGGAAAGATGGACGCTTTGTTTTTGAGGATGAGAGTCTTGAGAGTATAATGAGTCGTTTGTCGAGGTGGTATGATGTTGATGTTTTATTTCTGGATAAATCATGTAAATCTTTAAGATTTTCGGGAGATTTAAACAGATATGAGGAAATTAATGAAATTCTTGAATTGATAGAAATAACACATAAAGTGAAATTTACCATTAAAGGGAGAAAATTAATGGTGGATAGCATATAAAAAAAACCGGGATTTGCTGCCACAAACCCCGGACAAAGCCAATAAACATTTCTGTAATTACAGAAATGAAATACTAACCAAATCACACTCAAAATTATGAAAAAAAATCGGAATTAGTCTTTTATGCAGAAAAGAAAAGAGATTTTTGTGCTAAGACTTCTGTTTTTTTTCCTGCTAATGTGTTTTACGGGTTTATATGTAAGTGCTCAGTCGCAGGAAAAAAAGTTGGAGCTACGAATGAAAAGTGCAACATTGATTCAAATCATGTCTGCAATAAAAGAAAATACCAACTACACTTTCCTGTATAATGTTGATGATATTAAAAAGCTTAAAGGGTTGAAGCTTAACGGAACTCCTAAAAGTGTTGAAGACATTTTAACAGATTGTCTTTCTAAGAGTGGCTTAACTTACGAAATACGCAATAGGCTTATTATTATAAAACCGATTTCTGATCTTCAAACATATAAAATAAAAACCTTTCAATCAGATCGATATGTAAAAAAACTTCGTGGGCGTGTTACCGATGCTAATGGCGTATTACTGCCGGGTGTTTCTGTTTTATTTAAGGGGACAAATTTTGGTACATCTACCGATATTAATGGTAACTATTCTTTGTTACAACACAATAATTCTAATGGTATTTTAGTGTTTTCGTTTATAGGAATGAAAACCAGAGAAATTAGTATTGGAGATCAAGAAATAGTAGATGCTGTTTTAGATTATACAGATGAAAAATTGCTCGAAGTTGTTGTGACAACTGGCTATCAGAAAATTGATAGAAAGTTATTTACAGGAGCAGCGTCTAAAATATATCAAAAACAGATAGAATTAAATGGAATACCCGATGCAAGTCGTTTTTTACAAGGGCATGTTGCAGGAATGCAAATTGAAAATATTTCTGGAACTTTTGGAACGGCTCCTATTGTTCGAATTAGAGGAAATGCTTCGGTTAATGGGAGTAATAAACCTCTTTGGGTGGTTGATGGTGTTGTTCTGGAAGATATTATTGAACTCACTAACGATGATTTAACATCCGGAAATTTATCCACAGTTTTAAGTTCTGGCTTGCTTGGAATCAATCCTTATGATATAGAATCTTATCAAATTTTGAAAGATGCTTCGGCAACTGCACTTTACGGTGCAAAAGCTATGAATGGCGTTATTGTTATTACTACAAAAAAAGGGAAAAGAGGAAAACCTACAGTATCATATTCGGGAAGTGTAAGTATAAAGCAAAAGCCAAGTTATTCTCAGTTCGATGTATTGACTTCTGATAAAGAGATGGAGGTTTATCAGGAATTATATGATAAAGATTGGATTGATATTTCTACCGCCGCAAGTGCTTCAAATCGTGGAGCATTAAGTAAAATGTTTCATTTAATTGCAAATAACGAATTGTCGTGGGGACCCGATGGAGGATTGAACTACGATTTTTTATCGAAATATGCCAATAGCAATACCGATTGGTTCGATGTATTATTTCGCAATTCCTTATCTCAGCAACATTCATTTGGTATTAGTGGTGGTTCAGATCATTCTCGTTTATTTTCTTCCATTGGTTTTTATAATGATGCGGGACAAACAGTATCCGATAAGATTAAAAATTATACTGCTAGCATAAAGGGTGATTTCGATATTTCTGAAAAATTTAAACTTGGTTTTAAATTATCGGGGAATATACGTGATCAGCAATTGCCCGGATCAAGAGATCGTAAATTTGAGCCAATTACGGGTGTTTACGAAAGAAACTTTGATATTAATCCATTTAATTATGCTTTGTATACAGGCCGAAGTATTCGACCTTATGACGATAATGGTGATTTGGAATACTTCAGACACGATTATGCCCCATTTAATATTCTTTACGAGTTAAATCATAACTATGTAAATATTGATGTTGATGACTTTTTATTTCAAGGCGATTTGCAATATAAAGTTAATTCGCGATTAAAAGTTAAATCAATATTTCAGGGGCGCTGGGTAAATACTCTGCGCGAACAAAAAATTCATGAATCATCTAATCAGGCTGAAGTATATAGAGCAGATAATCCTTTGTTTGTAAATTCTAACAAATATTTATTTGATGATCCGGAAGCACCAGAAAAGGATCCATATACAGTATTGCCTCAAGGGGGATTTTACAATACCACAAAAAACTCATTAACTAGTTATTTTATGAGAAATATAGTGGAATGGAGTCCTAAATTTAGTGATGAGCATATTACTAATTTTCTTATTGGACAAGAAGTAAGATATACTAACCGATCAGAAATTTATAAAGAGACATGGGGTTATTTGTACGATAAAGGAGGATTGGTTGTTAGTGATCCTAACTTTAAGCGATATCTCGTTTTTAGGGATTTAGATTATTTCTATGATACCGACGATCGGTATAGATTTATAGGTGCATTTGCTACAGGCTCATACTCATATTTGGGGAAATATATTTTCAATGCAACTTTCCGGTTTGATGGAGATAACAGGCAGGGGAAAATTGCTAAATCGCGCTATTTACCAACCTGGAACTTTAGCTTAGCCTGGAATTTGCACGCCGAAAAATTCATGAGTAAATACAGTTTTATAGATCTTTTTAAGGTAAAGGCGACTTATGGTTTATCGGGCGATAATGGCATTGGGGCAAGCAAATCATTGGTGTTAAGAGATTATGAGCCTTTGCGACCAAATGAAAATGATAGGGAATCGGTTCTGTATATCGAAAATCTGGCTAACAAGAATTTAAGGTGGGAAAAATTGTATGAATTTAATTTTGGATTTGAACTGGGATTAATAAACAATCGTATTTATTTAGATTTAGAATATTATAAAAGATATTCTAAAGATTTACTTGGATTGCTTACAACAAGCGGAATAGGCGGAGAAACCTATAAATATGGTAATGTTGGAGAGTTAAAAATGGATGGTTTTGAGGCCACAGTTTTTACTAAAAATATAAACAAGGAAAAATTTTCCTGGAGCACAAAATTTACTTTTAGTTATTCAAAAGATAAAATTACAGAGTATTCAGATGAACCCAGAATTGCCGATGCCATACAATCGCTCGGAACAAACCTAAAAGATTACTCAGCAGGGAGTTTATTTTCTATTCCTTTTGCCGGTCTCGATACAAATGGAGTTCCTCAATTTTATGGACCAGATGGAGAACTTACCCAAAAAATTAATTTGCAGAACAGATTGGATATTCTTAAGTATCTTAAATACGAAGGACCTGTAACACCCAGGGGTTTTGGCGGTTTAAATAATACTTTTAGCTATAATAATTTTTCTTTATCAGTGGGTATTCATTTTCGATATGGAAATAAAATAAGATTGGAAGATGCGTATAGCGATTCTTATGACGATTATTCCAGTCTACCAGGTGGATTAAAAGATCGATGGAGATCCTCGGGAGATGAAAATTCTACTAATATTCCAGCTATTTTAAGTTGGCAATTCTCCGAGCAATTAAGCGATGCAGGTTTAAATCCATACCAATTGTATAATAAAAGTGATGTTAGAGTTGCTGATGGAGGTTTTGTTAGATTAAAAGATGTAAGTTTAGATTATCAAATTCCTCAAAATTGGCTAAAGAATGGCTTTATAAATTCTGCTAACCTGCGTTTTCAGGCTTATAATTTAGCATTACTATATTCCGATAGTAAACTAAATGGAATTGATCCGGAATATTTTCAATCTGGAGGAATTTCATTGCCAATGGCTCGTACTTATACATTTTCAGTAAATTTAAATTTTTAATTTGCAATCATGAAAAATGTAGTCGCACTTATATTGGTTTGTTTCTTTTGCTTATCCTGCGATAAGTATCTGGATGAAAATCCTGACGACAGAAAGGAAATTGAAACATTAGAGGATGTTTCCGATTTAGTGGCTAATTCATATAATCAGGCAACTTATTTATTTGTTGAGTGGATGACAGATAATGTTACTGCTATAGATGATAATACCCAGCAGGAACACATGAGCGAAGCATTTGGATGGGAGCCGATAGATTCTTACGAAGCACAAGAGTCTCCCACTTATTTTTGGAGTTATGCGTATTACGCCATTGCACATACCAATGAAGGCTTAGCGGTAATTGATGATATCGAAGGCGATGAAGCATTAAGATCAGCAGTAAAAGGTGAAGCGCTGATAAGTAGAGCTTACAACCACTTTTTGTTAGTTAATGTGTTTGCAAAGCACTATAATTCTGCAAGTGCAGGTACCGATATTGGTATTCCTTATGTAGAGGAAGTTGAAGATGAGTTTCTAAAAAAATATACGCGACAATCGGTACAGCAGGTTTATAATTTAATAGAAAGAGATTTACTAATAGGTTTGAGGTATTTGTCTGATTATTCTTATGTTGAGTCTAATAAATATCATTTTACAAAGGAGGCTGCGTATGCTTTTGCGGCGCGATTTTATTTGTTTAGAAAAGAATATGATAAGTGCAAGTTGTATTGTAACAAAATATTAGGTGACGGTCAGGCAAATTCGGAATATGTTCGGGATTTGTATCAGATATTTAAGGGAACTACTTTTGATGAAATGGCTGCAAAATATTCTGATTCCAAAGAAATTGGAAATCTATTGTTAATTAGAAAAGAAACATTTTTTGCGCGTGAAAATTATGGGTACAGAAGTAATTCTGAGAAGTATGCAGAGATTTTTTCGAATAACTTACAAGCCGAAAGTGATATAAGAAATCAGCAATGGAGCTTGGGAACAAGCGCTGTGTTTGCTCCTAAATATAATGAGCTATTTCGATATACCACTAATGATACAGGCTTGCCCTATTTTATTCAGTGCGAATTAAAAGGTGAAGAGGTTTTACTAAATAGAATGGAAGCGTTTATTATGACTGGCGAATTTCAGAGAGCTTTGGACGATTATCATGTGCTGGCAGCAAAAAGGTATGAAAATGGAGGTCTTGTAGATTTGGATCTTATTAAAAGCTACTATTCGGAATCAGACACAAAAAAAGCAATGCTCTCTTTTTTAATTGATGAGAGAAGAAAAGAATTTGTTGATGAAGCTCTGAGGTGGTTCGATATTAAAAGGTTTTCTATTCCTGTTACCCACATTACCTTAGGCGGAGAAGTTATTAATTTACAAGCTGGTGATAACAAAACTGCAGTTCAAATACCACAAACGGCCATAAATAATGGTTTAGAACCTAATTTAAGAGAGTAATGACAAATCGTAAGAATAACATATTGTGGATATCTCTCAATTTTTTAGTTTTCATTCTATCTGCTTGCAATTCTGCCGATCAGGTTAACTATGAAGCTCCAGAGGAACAATTGTCTGAGCATCCTAATGATATTTATATAAGAGAAAACATTTTGAATAATTATGGTACTGCCATTCGATGGAGATGGGATGACCGCTTTTTGAGCAAAGGACAAACTGCTTCGGCAATTGATGAGGACCTCGTAATTCCAGTAATAAAGCTAATTGAAAATTTATGGATTAATCCTTTTATTGTACTTTCCGATGATTCGGAGACATTTATTAGAGAATATATTCCTAAGGAAATAGTATTTCTTGGATCGTATATTTATAATAACAGTGGCACACGGATAATTGCCTACGAAGAGTCTGGTTCACGCTTAAGTTTATCTAATTTAAATGTTTTTGATTTAGAGGATAAAAATTGGATTTTGCAGCAATTAATAAGTATGCATCACGAATTTAACCATATTTTGCTTCAAAATTACGAACTGCCAGCAGGTTTTAATACCATTTCTGATAAAGGATATTTGGGACAAGGCTGGAGCAATGGGGTATCTTATGCTGATGCTATAAAAAGGGGAATGTTAACTCCTTATGCTACTAATAATGAGTATGAGGATTTTTGTCAGTTAGTTTCTCTGTATTTAGTTGAAGATCCCGAAAGCTTTAATTCTTTATACCTCGAATATTTCGATTGTTCTGAATATTCTGATCAGGAGCTATGTGAAGAAATAAATGCCGGACGTATACTAATTAGCCAAAAATTAGAACTTGCCAAGAATTTTTATTCTGAGAATTTTAATATCAACTTAGAGGATTTAAGAGATACAATTCAATCTAAAATTCAAATCATTAATTAAAAATATTCTACTTAATTTAAACGAAATTAACCCTACCAGTGCGTATCGGTATGAAATTTTATATATTTGTATCTGTAACATTTACATTAAAATACAAATAATATGCCGTCCGGAATTTTTCAAGTATCAAGTGAGTCGGGAACACCTAAATACAAACAGCTTATTAATTCTCTGTTTCAATCTATTGAAAATGGTGATATTTCGATTGGTGATCGCTTGCCATCAATCAATTCAATTTGCAAAGAGTTTAGCTTATCGAGAGATACTGTTTTGGTTGCTTTTAATGAGTTAAAAGCAAAAGGAATTGTCTCTTCAGTTCCGGGAAAAGGATATTATTTAGAAAGTACCGCCACTAAATTTAAGCAAAAAATATTTCTATTGTTCGAGGAGTTTAATGTGTTTAAAGAGATTTTATACAATGCCTTTCTAGAACATTTGGGAGGTGATGTTTCTGTTGATATATATTTCCATCACTTTAACCGATCGGTATTTAAAGAGTTAATTGAGAATAGTAACGGTAAATATACCTCTTATGTAATTATGCCCGCAAAGTTTAACGATGCATACAATGTATTAAAAAACTTACCTCAGGATAAAGTATATATGCTCGATCAAACGAATCCAACATTAAAGAAATATTATCCTGCAGTATATCAGAATTTCGAGAAAGATATTTTTAATGCTTTAGAGTCGGGAGTCGATTTACTGGAAAAATACAAGAAAATTTTCTTTGTATATCCAGGAGGAAAAGAGCCGCTTGGACAATTAAAAGGATTTAAAAAATTTATCAATACTTATAAGGGTAAATGGGAATTTGAGGTTATCAACAGCCTAAAAGAGCAGCAAATTAATGCCGGCGAAGTGTATATTGTTCCCAACGATATCGATTTGGTAACTCTTGTAAAAGAGGCAAAAAAGGAAAATCTTAGCATTGGTGCAGATTTGGGAATTATCTCTTATAATGATACTCCTTTAAAAGAAATTGTTGTAGATGGGATAACTACAATAAGTACAGATTTTAAAGAGATGGGAAAAATTTTGGCAGATATGGTTCTAAATTCAAAAAAAGAATTAATTGAAAATAATTCAAGTTTAATAAGACGGAATTCGTTATAAAACCTGACTTGTAGATGATATTAAAAGCTCTGATTCTTAGGAATCAGAGCTTTATTTATTTTGATCTTTTGTATTTTAATAAAAAAAATATAAATTTACCAACCAGTACCAACCAGTAAGATAAATATTGTAGATCGACGGATTTAAAAATTAGAAATCGAAAAGGTTTACGATACAGGAAGGTATAATTAGTGTTTTAAATAGAAAGTACAATGAACGAGTTGCTTGATGTCGGGCAACTAATGAGGCAATCATCCCTCCATCGATAGCTAATTTAGGTGAATTTAGCCCGACAGAACTCAACTCGTATAAAGTATTAGAAATAAAATATTTAAAGAATTTTGAATTGAATATAGTTGGGGTGAATATCAATTCATCGTTCATATTTAATAATTTACTACTCATGAAAAAGTTTGATTACATCGAAAATCCGCATCGTAGATACAATCCATTAACAGGAGAATGGATATTGGTTTCACCACACAGATCTAAAAGACCTTGGCAAGGACAGGTAGAGAAAGTTGTAGAAGAAAAACGTCCTTCTCACGATCCAAACTGTTACTTGTGTCCGGGAAACGATAGAATTGGAGGAGAAAAGAATCCTAATTACGAGGATGTGTATTCTTTTCAGAATGACTTTAGTGCACTTTTACAGGATACTCCAAAAGGAGAATATGCCGACGGCGACTTGTTTAAAGCAGAAAGTGAATCAGGAGTTTGTAAAGTAATTTGTTTTAGCCCTGATCATAGTCTTACGGTTCCTGAAATGAAAGTGGAAAATATCCGTAAAGTAGTTGATCTTTGGTGTAAAGAATATAAAGAACTGGGCGATCGTGAAGACATAGGTTACGTGCAGATTTTTGAAAATAAGGGTGCAATCATGGGATGTTCCAATCCTCACCCGCACGGACAAATTTGGGCTTCAGGATTAATTCCGCTTGAAACTTCAAAGGAAACAGAAACTCAGAAAGAATATTTCGAGAAGCACGGACGCACCATGTTATTCGATTATTTGACTAGCGAATTGGAAAAGAAGGAGAGAATTGTAGTAGAAAATGATTCATTTATTGCTTTGGTTCCTTTTTGGGCAGTTTGGCCATTCGAAACCATGATTATTAGTAAAAGAGCAGTTTCTAGCTTGTTAGAATTAACCGATGAGGAAAGAACTGGTTTAGCCGATATTTATAAGAAACTTACAATTAAATACGATAATTTATTTGAAGTTTCTTTTGCTTATTCAGCGGGAGTACATCAAGCTCCTACCGATGGAGAAGAGCATCCTGAATGGCACCTGCACATGCATTTCTATCCACCATTGTTACGCTCGGCTAGCGTTAAAAAATTTATGGTTGGATATGAAATGTTGGGTACACCACAAAGAGATATTACTGCTGAAGGTGCTGCCAAAAGATTAAGAGAATTACCTGATATACATTACAAGCAAAAATAATCATGAAGGGAAAGATATTAGTAACTGGAGGAACCGGATACATTGGTTCTCATACAACAGTTGAATTAATAAACAAAGGATACGAAGTTGTAATTATTGATAATTTATCGAACTCAGAAGTAAGAGTTATTGATAGCATTGAAAAAATTACGGGAATTCGTCCTAAGTTTTATGAAATGGATTTGCTTGATCAGGTAAAACTGGATGCATTCTTTGCTGAGAATAATGATTTAAAAGGAATTATTCATTTTGCAGCTGCAAAAGCGGTTGGTGAATCAGTAAACATTCCTTTGCACTATTACCGCAATAATTTAGTTACCATGCTAAATTTATTGGAGGGAATGAAGAAATATGAAATTGAGAATTTTGTATTCTCATCGTCTTGCACTGTTTATGGGCAACCAGATGAGTTACCTGTAACTGAAAATGCACCTGTGAAGCCTGCAGAATCTCCTTATGGATATACCAAGCAGGTAAATGAAAATATCCTAAAAGATACAATCGCTTCGGGTGCAAAAATTAAAGGAATTGCACTGCGCTATTTTAATCCAATTGGAGCACATCATTCAGGTCTTATTGGTGAATTGCCAATTGGTGTTCCTGCTAACTTAATGCCTTTTATTACTCAAACTGCTTATGGCTTGCGCGATCAGTTAAGTGTATTTGGCGACGACTATGATACACCTGATGGATCTTGTATTCGCGATTATATTCATGTTGTTGATTTAGCTAAGGCTCATATTATTGCTATAGAGCGCATGATCGAAGGTAGAAATGAATCTTCTTACGAGATGTTCAATATTGGAACAGGTAATGGTTTTTCTGTGTTCGAAGTAATTAAATCATTCGAAAAAACATCAGGCGAGAAATTAAATTATGTAGTTGCTCCACGAAGAGCTGGTGATATTGTTAAAATTTGGGCCGATACAACTATTGGCAATACCGTTTTAGGTTGGAAAGCTGAAAAAACATTGGATGAAATGACCAAATCGGCATGGGATTGGGAGAATAATTACAGAGCATCGATTAAAAATTAAGAACTACAATTTATTAAAATATACGAAGATGAAAATAAGTACAATAATCGAAAAACTTAATGGAGGCAATAATAAAGCCTTCACAGCTTTATACGGAAACGATGAAGCAGTATTAAAAATGCAAGCAGATCGTTATTTAAAGCAATTGGCAGATTTTCAAACTGCTTTTGGTAGCGATGAGGCAAGTTTATTCAGTTCTCCAGGTCGTACCGAGGTTGGTGGTAATCATACTGATCATCAGTTGGGTAGAGTTTTAGCAGGTGCTGTAAATTTAGATAATATTGCTGTTGCTGCTGCGAATGGTACCAATGTAGTTCGTATTAATTCAGTTGGTTTCCCTCCATTCGAAGTAGATTTATCGAATCTTGAAGTTACTGAATTTGAAGTAACGCCAACCAATTTAGTTCGTTCAATTGCTGCAGGTATTAAAGAATTAGGACTTGAAGTTTCTGGTTTCGATGCTGTTATTGATGGTGCTGTTCCTGAAGGATCAGGATTAAGTTCATCTGCTTCTTTCGAAGTGTTGATTGGTGCTATTTTCAGTCATTTGTTTAACGATGGTAAATTAGATCCAGTTGACAATGCAAAAATTGGTCAGAAAGCTGAGCATGCTTGTAAGAAATTTTGTGGATTAATGGATCAAACAGCATGTGCAGTAGGTGGTTTTATTACTATCGATTTTGAAAATCCTGAGAATCCTATCGTAAAAGCTTTGGATTTTGATTTTGCTAAAACAGGATATTCATTGGTAATCACTAATACAGGTGGTAGTCATGGCGGATTAGATGCTGAATACAATTCTCTTCCAGGAGAAATGAAAGCAGTAGCGAAAGAACTAGGCCAGGAAGTTCTTCGTCCTCTTTCTATGGATGATGTGATAAAAGGGATTCCAACTATTCGTGAAAAAGTTGGCGATCGTGCTATTCTTCGTTCTATGCACTTTCAAGGAGATAATGCTCGTGTAGTTGATCAGGTTGCTGCTTTAGAGGCTAACGAATTCCAGAAATTCTTAGGTCTTGTAATTGAGTCGGGATTTAGCTCATACATGTACAATCAAAATATATTTGTTGGTGGACAACCTGAATATCAAAGTGTAGCTCTTGCATTGGCTTTAAGTGAACAAGTACTTAAAGGTAAAGGTGCATGGCGTGTTCATGGTGGTGGATTTGCAGGTACAATTCAGGCTTTCGTTCCTAATGATCTATTGGAAGATTACATTTCGACTTTAGAACCTGTATTTGGTAAAGGTAATTGTCATAAATTATTCATTAGAGCTGAAGGATCAGTTAAAGTAAAATTATAATAAAATGAATTAGGTAGTTGGGTAGATTCGTTTATCCAACTGCTTTTGTATTCTATAAAAAACATTTATACAATCATCATGGGAAATTCAAAAACGAATTACGCGGTTCCTTTTGCAATTATGTCCTTTCTACTTTTCCTTTTAGGATTTGTAACTTGGATTAATAATATCTTGGTTCCATTTATGAAAGCGCAGTTTTCTATCACTGAAAGTCAAGCTCAGTTGGTAAGTGCGGCTTTCTTTAGTGCATATATCATATCCATCCCCGTTGGTGGAGTTGTTAAAAAAATTGGTTACAAAATGAGTGTAATCATTGGTTCGGTAATAACAGGTATCGGTTGTGCTATTTTTATTCCTGCATTAGGAATTGGTTACAATATGGTATTGGCAGGTCTTTTTATTACAGCTATTGGTGTGGTTGTATTGCAAGTGGCTGCTAACCCTTATGTAATTGCTTTGGGTACTCCTGAAACTTCGGCTTCTCGTTTAACTTTAGCTATGGCTATCAATTCAAGTGCTGCTGTATTGGCTCCAATCATTGGTGGATTTATTATTGAATCAAATGAAGGAAACGTTATCGTTCATGAAAATATGGCCAAGATAATGTTTATTGCATTGGCTGGAATATCCATATTAACAGCAGTAATTCTTACTTTTATGCATCTTCCTGCCATTGAAGGCGAAGAGGATAATGTTTCGAACGAAGGAGCTGGACGTAGTGCGTGGAGTTTTCCTCACTTAATTCTTGGTTTTCTTGCTATTGGAATGTATATGGGACTTGAAGTTGGGGTAGGTAACTATTTCTTAAACTATGTCGAATACAATGTTGAAGGAAAAACAATGGCCTATGCTACAATGATTTTAGGTTTCTATCCTGCAGGTTTCTTTGTGGGTAGATTATTGGGAGCTGGTCTTTTAAAGAAATACGAAGCATCAAAAGTTCTATTGGTAAACTCGCTTATTTGTGTTGTTTTGTTGGGTGCATTCTTTTTAACTAAAGGTTCTGCATTTTCAATTTGGCCATTAATCGCTCAAGGATTATTCTTATCAATTATGTGGTCGGTACTTTTCGATCTTTCTATGAAAGATATTCCTGCAGCAGCTGCAAAATTAGGTTCAGGTATTATCTGTACAGGTGTTGTATTTGTTGGTATTTGGATGTTTATCATGGGTAAAGTGGTAGATGCTACAGGTACTTTATTACCTGATGGATCAATCGATGCTGCATCATGTAACTATAGTGCTGCCTATCTATTTTTCTTTTTCTTTTATGCATACATTATTTTCTTTGCATTAAAAGGTGCCAAAATCAGAAAACAAGTAGCTTAATATTTACGGATTTATTACCAGTTTAATTTTAAAAAGATCTTATGGTTTTATAAGAAGATTTTTAATGTTAATTTGGTATTATATTAAAAAAACAATAAAATGCGCTCTTATACACTTAAAAACAAAAACATAGAGGTTACCTTTATTGAAAGAGGAGGACAGATTATTTCAATAAAAGTACCTGATGTAAAAGGAAATATCGATGATGTTGTAGTTGGTTACGACAGCATGGATGAGATCCTTGCAGGAGATGGATATTTTGGAGCATTATGCGGTCGTTATGCCAACAGAATTGTTGAGGGTAAATTTGAAATTGACGGAGAAAAATTTCAATTGGACTGTAACAATGAAACCAATCACCTGCATGGTGGTAATGATGGATTTAATTCACGAATTTGGGCAGTTGCCCCCCTTACTTCCGATAAGTTTGTACAAGCTTATCAATTAAGCTTAACAAGTGAAGATGGAGATCAAAAATATCCAGGTAAATTAGATGTATCGGTTATTTATGGTATTACCGAAGATAATCAGTTCGTAATTGAATACGAGGCAGAAACAACAAAGTCTACTGTAATTAATTTAACCAGTCATGCTTATTTTAATTTAGGTGGTGCAGGTAAAGCTTCAGCTGAGAATCATAAGTTGCAGTTAAATGCTTCAAATTACACACCTATTTCGGCCGAATTGGGAACTGTATCCGGAGAAATTGCTCCGGTAGCTGGTACACCATTCGATTTTACAAGTCCAAAGGAAGTAAAAGTAGCTTGTGATACAGATCATGAGCAAATCAACATGATTAATGGAATCGATCACAATTTTGTGATTGATGGTTCTGATGGTTCTGTAAAATTAGTTGGTGTTCTTGCTGATCCTAAGTCGGGTCGTAAAATGGAAGTTTATACCGATCAGCCAGGTATTCAAATTTATACCGGTGCTCATTTTGATGGTTCTGAAACTGGAAAAAATGGTGCTCCGATCGAAGCGTGTGCTGGAATTGCGATGGAAACTCAAATTTTTCCAGATTCACCAAATCACGATCATTATCCTAATGCTATTTTAAAGCCAGGGGAGAAATACAAGCATGTTTGTATCTATAAATTTTGCTAAAGAGATACTTCAGATTAATCTGAATTCTTTAAAATAAAAAGTAGTTATAACAGACTATAATTTCCTTATTATAAGGATATTTAAAACATCAAACAGAATTGGTTTACATTCATTTATTCTCTGTTTGGTGTTTTTTTATGCCTTTTTTGATGATATTACTCGTTCACCAATAGGTTACAACCTCGAATGTCCGAATTATCGAAGCGGCCAAGTATTTCAAAACTACCATCGGGGTGGATTTTCCCTAAATCCTGCGTTTCGATAAAAGAACAGGAATGTATATTGGCCAAATCGATAATATTTACACCACCGCTTCGGCCTTTTTTCTCGTAAGTAAAAGGATCGTACGTATCTCGTATTAAAATCTTCATCCATTTAGGTGTGAAAAATAAACTGTCACCTTTCGAATATGCTTGAGATAGCAATTCGGTCATTCCATATTCCGAATGGATTTTCTGAACGCCTAATCGCTGAGTTAAAAAAGCATGTAGCTCTTCACGTGTAATTTCTTTTCTTCGGCCTTTCATGCCACCTGTTTCCATAATAATTACATTAGAGAAATCCATTTTGTATTTTTCAGCCAAATCGAGCAGTACAAAACTTACACCCAGTAAAATAATTTTTTGATTCGTTTTTTTCAAATCAGAAATGGTAGCTATTAATTCTTTATGGTTGTGAAGATAAAAACCACTTTTAGGATGATTGCTATCTTTAAT
Organism: Marinifilum sp. RC60d5; assembly: GCF_052400665.1. Lineage (NCBI taxonomy): Bacteria > Pseudomonadati > Bacteroidota > Bacteroidia > Marinilabiliales > Marinifilaceae > Marinifilum > Marinifilum sp. RC60d5. Next base: position 55,687 of record NZ_JBQTGK010000011.1, on the reverse strand, counting down.
CAAATGCTTCATCATGTAAATTAGAGAAGAACCTTCTCTTTCTAAATAAGATGGTAGCAGAGCAAGTACACAATAGTCTTTTATTGAACCGTAAAATTGCTCAAATCCGAGTTTAAAACTGGCTTTGTAAATACTAACATCCGGCACATAGTGTCTACTTGTAAATGCTCCTGTTGTTCCGCTGCTGGTAAAAATTTCTTTAGCAGAATCTTTCGAAGAAATTACTTTGTGTGATTTAAAAAATTCGATGGGAAGAAAGGGTATTTCATCAATTTTCGAGATTGATTCTACATCTTTTTTCAGATGCAGAAGATATTCTTTGTAAACGATATTGTTATTTGCCTGATAGCGAAAAATTTCCAAGGTAGTTTTTCAAAATCAATTTCATTCGATATTGAAAATATCTTTTCTTTCCAATTCATGTATCCTATGCGTTAAAATTACTACAGTGGCAAAGTTAGTTGATTTTTGTTAGGTTGTAAATAAAAAAAGCAGCCCCGAAAGACTGCTTTTAGATCTCAAAAGAGATTATATTTTTTATCATTAATTATCCGCGGATAGCTGCTACACCAGGTAATTCTTTACCTTCGATATACTCTAAAAGAGCACCACCACCAGTTGATACGTAACTTACTTTGTCAGCTAAACCATATTTGTTAATTGCAGCAACAGAATCGCCACCTCCAATTAATGAGAAAGCTCCTTTCGAAGTAGCAGTTACAATTGCATCAGCAATAGCTTTGGTTCCTTTAGCGAAAGTATCCATTTCGAAAACTCCAACAGGACCATTCCAAAGAATAGTTTCTGATTCTTCGATTACTTTCTTAAAGTTTTCAATTGTTTTTCCTGCAACGTCTAATCCCATCCAGTCAGCTGGAATTTCAGATACGTTACATTCTTTTGTGTTTGCATCGTTAGAGAAATCATCAGCAATTAATGCATCAACAGCAAGGTGAAGTTTTACATTATTTTCTTCGGCAGCATTTAAAATTTCTCTTGCAATATCTAGCTTATCATCTTCAACCAATGAGTTACCAATGTTACCACCAGTTGCTTTAACAAAAGTATAAGTCATACCACCACCAATAATTAAGTGGTCAACTTTTGGCATTAATGTTTTAATGATATCTATTTTTGAAGATACTTTAGCACCTCCCATAATTGCGGTTAACGGACGCTTAGAATCTTTCAGCACTTTATCAACGCTAGATAATTCCCCTTCCATTACGTAACCAAACATTTTAGCTTCCGGGAAGAATTTTGCAATTACAGCAGTAGATGCGTGAGCACGGTGGGCAGTACCAAATGCATCGTTAATCCATAAATCAGCTAAATTAGCTAGTTTTTGAGCAAAAGCTTCGTCACCTTTTTTCTCTTCATCGTAGAATCTTAGGTTTTCAAGAAGCAATACTTCACCATCTTTTAAATCAGCAGCCATTGTTTTAGCACTTTCGCCAATACAGTCGTCTGCAAATTTAACGTCAACACCTAATTTATTGGAAAGGTGAGAAACGATATGTTTCAACGAGAACTTTTCATCTACACCTTTTGGTCTACCCAGGTGAGACATTAGAATAACAGATCCGTTTCCTTCTAAAACTTTTTTAATAGTTGGAAGAGCAGCACGGATACGTGTGTCATCGGTAATTTCGAACTTGTCGTTTAAAGGCACGTTGAAATCCACTCGGATAATAGCCTTTTTTCCTGAAAAATTGTATGAATCAATTGTTTGCATTGGAAATAGTCTTTAGTTTTTTTTCTTGCCTAGCAAAGGTATGTTTTTATTCAAATTGCTGCAAAAAATAAACAACAATTAGTGTTAATTAAAAGTGTATCAGTATTTAATACGATTTATTATGTGATTTTGAAACGATTGCGTAAAATTTTCTTTAATGTAGATTTGCAATAAAAACGTCATTTTTTTAAATCTACATTAGTAGAAAGTAACTGCTAACAAGTTTAATAATTAAGGCTGTATTCGTTAATTCTCTTTGCATTTATTCATTTGCAAAAAAAATTATTTCTCTTACTTACCAAGTAATTTGTTTTTTGTAATTCACTACGATCTAAGATTATTATATTTTTTTAACTTTGGGTAGCCTGATGTATTTTTGCAATCAATTCAGGTTTTTTGTAAAGCGATCTATTCTCTTTGCTTATGAGTGCCTCTAAATCAGAACAGAACATATTTTCATGCAATTTAAAGATATAATTGGACACGATGCCGTAAAGCAGCGTTTTATTCAGACAGTAAAAGAAAACCGAGTGAGTCATGCGCAATTGTTAATTGGCCCAAAAGGAGTTGGAAAACTTCCCATGGCTATTGCTTTTGCACAATATGTGTCCTGTCTCGATAAAAAAGGCGACGACTCCTGTGGGGTATGTTCATCTTGCAGAAAATATGAAAAACTGATTCATCCCGACTTACATTTTGTTTTTCCAGTTGTAAAAGGAAAAGGATTTACTCATCCGGTAAGTGATAATTTTATTGATTCATGGAGAAATCAAATTCAATCTGATCCGTACTTTGATATTGGCGATTGGTACCGAACCATTGGAGTTGATAATGCTCAGGGAATGATTTATGCCAGCGAGAGCAATGAAATAATAAGGAAACTGAACCTGAAAACGTACGAATCGGATTACAAGATGATGATTATTTGGCTGCCCGAGAAAATGCACTCGGCCTGTGCCAATAAATTGTTAAAAATGATTGAGGAACCTCCTGTAAAAACTTTGTTTTTTATGGTTGCCGAAGAGCCCGATAAAATTATTCAAACTATTTTATCGAGAACACAGCTGGTTAAAATTCCATCAATAGAGCCCAATGCTTTGTCTGAAGCAGTAAATACAGAATTTAATTTAAGCAATCAGGAATTAAACAATGTAGTTCGATTATCGGAAGGAAGTTATCGAAAAGCCAGAATTTTAATTAAAAATTCGGATGAGAATGCTGCAAACTTTGAAAATTTTGTTTCGATTATGCGACGCTGTTATGCTCGTAATGTGCTGGATATTATGGATTGGGCCGAAAAAATTGCAGGCATTGGGCGAGAGCGACAAAAAAGCTTCTTGAATTATTGTGTTAGAATGATTCGAGAGAACTTTATTCTAAATTTAAAGCATCCCGAAATGGTTTATTTAAATGGTGAGGAGATGAATTTTTCTCAGCGATTTTCGCCATTTATAAACGAGGATAATGTTTGGATGATTTCTGATGAATTATCAAAGGCCTATACCGATATAGAAAGAAATGCAAATGCGAAGATTGTATTTCTCGATTTAGGCCTTAAATTGGTTAAATTATTGAGACCTTAAATCACATTAATTATCCGATTTAACTACCTTTAAAGGTTTGTAAATTAAATTCGCTAATTTTGCGGTCGTTTATCGACTTATAATCAATATATATATGATAGAAAATAAGGAACCAAAAGGGAAATGCGGATCATGCGCATCCAATAAAACAGATCATCGACTCCTGGCAGGTAAGCTGGATGTTTATGATTGGCTAAATGATGTTCCTGAAAGTGCACTATGTCCTGATATTGTTGAGGTAAAATTTAAAAATACCCGTAAGGGATTCTATGAAAATTCAAATCAGTTAAGATTACAAAGAGGCGACGTTATTGCTGTTGAAGCATCGCCAGGACACGATATTGGTATTGTTTCTTTAACGGGCGATCTTGTTGTAGAGCAAATGCGGAAGCAAAAGTTGGATCCGAATACTTACGAGGCAAAAAAAATATACAGAAAAGCAAAACCTGTTGATATAGAAAAATGGCAGGAAGCCATTGCACTGGAACATAAAACCATGATAAAGGCACGTCAGATTTCTGCTGAGCTTAGGCTTAATATGAAAATTGGTGATGTTGAATATCAGGGAGATAAAACAAAAGCAATCTTTTATTATATTGCCGACGATAGAGTTGACTTTAGACAGCTAATTAAGGTTTTAGCAGAACAATTCAAAATAAGAATTGAAATGCGACAGATTGGTGCTCGTCAGGAAGCAGGAAGAATTGGAGGAATTGGTCCTTGTGGTCGCGAACTATGTTGTTCTACCTGGATTACCAATTTTGTTTCTGTAACAACCAATTCGGCCCGTTATCAGGAAATTTCTTTAAATCCTCAAAAGCTGGCCGGGCAATGTGGAAAATTAAAATGTTGCTTAAATTTTGAGCTCGACTGTTATATCGATGCTCAAAAAGATTTTCCGAACACAAATATTCCTCTTGAAACAATAGATGGAACCGCTTATCATCAGAAAACAGATATCTTTAAAAGAACCATGTGGTATTCTTTTGATAAGTTTAGTACCATGAATTTGGTTCAAATGTCGGTTGATCGTGTTAAAGAGGTAATCAAACAGAATAAAAAAGGTATTAAGGTTAACGAGCTGGTTTCGAAGAAAGATATTGAAATTAAAAAAGCTCTGGATTACGAGAATGTAGTTGGACAGGATAGTTTGAATCGTTTTGATAAAAAAGAAAATCCGAACAAACGAAAAGGAAAACGAAAGTTCCGTCGTAAGCCTCGAAAACCCAATAAACCAATACAAAAAAAATAACAGATGAAACAACTTATTTGTATTTGTTGTCTTATTATTGGCAGTATTGCATTTTCTTCGTGCGATTCGAATAGAGTTTACGAACAATATGAGAAAATTCCTGATTACAAATGGAATGTGAAAAATGTTTTACGTTTTGAAGTTGAAATAACTGATACATTAAGTTCCCATAATTTATATCTTAATGTAAGGAACTCGGGTGCTTATGCATATAGTAATATGTGGATGTTTATTAAAAAAACAACACCCGATGGAATTGTGAGTGAAGAGAAGTTTGAATGTCCACTTGCATCGGAAAAAGGAGAGTGGTATGGAAGTGGATTTGGCGATATTTTCGATTTGCAGATTCCTTATCAACAAAATGTTATTTTTCCTAAATCAGGAATCTATGTTTTCGAAATTGTTCAGGGAATGCGCGAAGAGGAGTTGGAGAATGTAGTGAATGTTGGAATTCGTATAGAAAAAGCAAATTAATAAAAGCAGCGATTAATCGTGGGAAAGAATAAATTACAGCGTTTTGCTGAAATGGAGACCTTTGATAATGTATTTCAACCAACTCATAACGAAGTTTGGGAGACAGATTATCAATATAAAGGAAAGTGGAAACAGGAAGTATTTAAAAATAATAACCCAATTGTTTTAGAAGTTGGTTGTGGTAAAGGAGAATACTCGGTTGGATTAGCACGAAAATTTCCAAATAAAAATTTTATTGGAATAGATATTAAAGGAGCCAGAATGTGGCGAGGAGCAAAAACTGCTATTGAAGAAGGTCTTTCTAATGTTGCCTTTATTAGAACAAAAGCAGAATTGCTCGAGTCGATATTCAAATCGGGCGAGATCTCGGAGATTTGGATTACTTTTCCCGATCCTCAAATGAAAAAAGAAAGAAAAAGGTTAACGGGAACCAGATTTCTTTCTTTATACTCGAATCTTTTGTCGCAAAATGGAATTATTCATTTAAAAACAGATAGTAACTTCTTGTATGAGTACACTTCTTATGTAATTAAAGAAAATTCGCTTGCCGTAGATATTGATACAAACGATTTGTATAATTCTGATATTGCAGATGATATTCTTTCCATAAGAACCTTTTACGAACAACAATTTTTGGATAGGGGGATTCCTATTAAGTATCAGAAGTTTATGCTCGAAGGAAAGTCAGAATTTATCGAACCCGATGTGGAAATCGAATTGGATGCCTACAGAAGTTTTGGCCGACTTAAAAGAAAAGAATAAATGTCTGATCTGTATGACAGAATATTCAAAGTTGTTCAGCAAATTCCTTTCGGACGAGCTACAAGCTATGGCGCAATAGCTAAGTTTATAGGATCGCCTAGAGGGGCGAGAATAGTAGGTTGGGCAATGAATAGATCTTATTCTAGTAAAGAATATATTCCTGCCCACCGAGTTGTTAACCGAATAGGTATGCTTAGTGGTAAGCATCATTTTCCGGGTGAAAATTTAATGCAGCAATTGCTCGAAAATGAGGGGATTATTGTGATTGACGATCAAATTCAAAATTTTGATAAAATATTTTGGGATCCAATGAAAGAACTTGACTTGGATTCTATTTGAATTGATTCTAAATATATATCTTTGCAGGTATTAAATTTTAATAGTAAAGAACAAAATTTTCATAAATCATGAGTTATACTCAAAAGCAAGTTACTGACGCGTTGCGTTTAGTGCAGTATCCAGGATCCGATAAGGATATCATGGGTTTGGATATGGTTCGTAACATTAAAATTGAAGGAAAGAAAATTAGTTTCGAATTGATTTTTCAAAAATCAGATGATGCAAATATCATTCCTTTGAAAAAAGCCTGTGTTTCTACAATCTTAAAATTTGTAGATAAAGATGCAGACATAAAGGGAAACATTACAGTTAAAGCCGTTCACATGGTTGAAGAAGCTGGAGTTCTTCCTAATGTTACTAATATTATTGCAGTTGCTTCAGGAAAAGGTGGTGTTGGTAAATCAACCGTAGCAACGAATTTAGCAGTTGCATTGGCTAAAACTGGCGCAAAAGTTGGACTGATTGATGCAGATATTTTTGGACCTTCGATTCCTAAAATGTTTGGATCGGAAGATGCTCGCCCAAAATTGATTAATATCGACGGAAAAGATATGATCGAACCACACGAGGTATTTGGCGTTAAAATGTTATCAATTGGTTTCTTTGTAGATCCTGCTCAGGCAACAGTTTGGCGTGGACCCATGGCTTCTAACGCTTTAAAGCAGATGATAGAAGAAGGTAACTGGGGTGCATTAGATTATGTTTTGATTGATTTGCCACCAGGAACCAGCGATATTCACCTTACTTTGGTGCAAACAGTTCCGGTTACCGGTGCAATTGTGGTTAGTACTCCGCAGGAAGTTGCATTGGCCGATGCCATTAAAGGGATTAGTATGTTCGAAGGACCAGGTGTAAATGTTCCTGTTTTGGGATTAATTGAAAATATGGCATGGTTTACACCAGCAGAATTACCAGATAATAAATATTTTATTTTTGGTAAAGATGGATGTAAAAATCTTGCTGAAGAAAAAGGCTTGAAACTTTTAGGACAAATTCCTATTGTTCAAAGTATTCGCGAAGGTGGAGACAATGGTACTCCTGCAGCTGTTAACGAAGATTCGGTAACAGGTATGGCTTTCGCTGATTTAGCTAAAAAACTTATAAATGTAGTTGATGCTAGAAATAAAAATCAAGATCCTACACATCGTGTTGAAATAACCCGATAAGTATAAATTATATTGATATTTTAAAAGGAGCTTAATGCTCCTTTTTTTATTTCCCTTAAATAAGCTTATTTTTAAAAAGTTTTAATAATTTTCAGTCTTAATAAAATAAAACCTTACTGAGAACTGTTATACTTTTTTAGAATAGGATATTTTTATCGTTAAATTTATTAATATCTTAGAATCATTAGGTAAATAGGTAGAACTAAGGGGTTTTATTATAAAAATAGGTTTTGTCATATAAAACATACAATCTTGACTCGAACAAATATTCAAAAAGCTTTACTGATAGTAATCTGTTTAACCTTTGCATTTGCATGCTCAAATCAGAAGAATACTTTTATGAGCAGACAATATCATTCGTTAACAACGCACTATAATGTTTATTTTAACGGAAAAGAAAGTCTTAAAGAAGGAGAGCAGAAGATTGTAAATGGGATTCAGGAGAATTATACCATTTTACTTCCAGTTTTCGAATATCAGAATGTATCGGCCCGATCCTTATCTTTTTCGAGTATGGATAGAGCCATAGAGAAAGCTACCAAAGCAATTAAAATACACTCTATAACACGTAAGCCTAAGCGAAAAAAGAATAACCAATCGGATAAATATAAAGAGTTTAGAAAGAAAAAAGAGTACAATAACTGGATTGATGATTGTTATTTACTAATTGGAAAAGCTCGTTTTTATAAGGGAGAATATCACATTGCAGAGAAAGCATTCGATTTTATTTTACGTGAGTATCCTGATTCTGAACTAGTACCCGAAGCAAAATTATGGAAAGCTACTAGTTTGATTGATAGAGGTGAGTTTATTGCAGGAGGTGAAATTTTAGAGCGATTATCAAATGAAAGTGATTTATCGAAAGAAGATTTATTGAGAATCTCAGCTTTAAATGCCGATGCTTCTATTCGCCAAAACGAATTGGAGAATGCGCTTCCAGAGCTGGAAAGATGTGTGAATTTAGCCGATAAAAAACAAAATAAAGCGCGCTACTATTACTTAATGGCCCAAATATATCAGAAAATAGAAAATCCAAGCGAAGCATCCAGAACTTTTCAAAAGCTAATAGATTTAAAAGCGAGTTATGAAATGACTTTTAATGCGAAAATTAGCCGAGCTTTATCCTATACTGGAAACGAAAATGGAGAAGAGATAAGAAAAGGCCTTCGTAAAATGCTTAGAGATGAGAAAAATAAAGAATATCTGGATCAGATTTATTTTGCAATGGCCGAAATGGATGTAGTCGATGAAAATATAGAGGCTGCAATTCCTAACTACTGGAAATCTACTGAGGTTTCACTTTTTAATGAAAACCAGAAAGCAATTTCCTTTTTAAAATTGGCAGACTATTACTTTGGCGAACAAACCTATATGAAAGCACAAATGTGCTACGATAGTTCCATGACCTATTTAGGGAAAGATTACCCTAACTATTCTAAAATATCGAATCGCGTGGGAAATCTTACCGAGCTGGTTAATAATTTAAATATGGTTGTGCGCGAAGATAGTTTGCAGCGTGTTGCTTTAATGAGTCCTAAAGATCGTGATAAACTTATTAATGGGTTGATTAAAGAGATTAACGATAAAGAAAGAGAAAAAAGATTGATCGAGTCAGAAAATCAGTCGGATAGAGCATTTTATGCTCAAAATAATATGCTTGGAAATTCAACTAGTAGTTCTTCGTCTCAAGGCAACTGGTATTTTTATAATCCTACGAATATAGGTATTGGTAAAGCCGATTTTCAACGTAAATGGGGAAGAAGAAAGCTGGAAGATAATTGGAGAAGAAAAAATCGATCGACATTTAGTATTGAGGATGAAGAGTTAGCTCTGGAAGAAGACAAAAGTGATGGAATCAGTAGTGAGTCGAAAAAGAAAGATCCAAAATCAAGAGATTATTATATGCTTGATTTACCAATGACAAAAGCTGCAATGGTAAAATCTGATGAAAGAATAATGAAGGGACTTTATCAGGCCGCTTTGGTTTATGAGGAAAAACTACAGAATAATACCAAAGCCCTAGAGAGTATGATGCTCTTAATTGAAAGATATCCTGAGAATCCATATCTATTGTCGGCTTATTATCATTGCTATTCCTTAAACAAGTTAGAAGGAAACTCTACACAAGCAGAAAAATACAAGCAGAAAATATTAACAGAATTTAAAGGTAGCGAGTATGCAAAAGCATTAAGCGATCCGAATTACAGACTAAAACTAGATGCCAAAGATCAAAAAGCAAACGCACTGTATGCGCAAGCCTACGAAGACTTTCAGAATTTCTACTATTTTAGAGTTGTAAAATTATGCAGCGATGGATTATTAAGATATCCGGAAAGTGATTTGCGTTCCCGATTTTTGTTTTTAAGAGCTTTGTGTATTGGAAGAACACAGGAATCAAATAACTTTAAACAATCTTTAGAACAAGTGTTAGAGGCGAATCCAACAAAGGAAATTGCCCAAACAGTAAAAGCAATTATTACCGGATTAGAGAAAGGGGTTAAGCCAGTGATTTATACTGCCAGAGATATGGATCTGGCTCGTCAGAATAGACTATTAAGAAATTGGAGAATTGAAGATCAGCAAGCTATGGTTGAAATCGAAACCAGAGATAAGAAAAAAGCTGCTCCTAAAGTATTATATAAATTCACAAAAGACGAAGAACACTATTTTGTTTTGATGTTCTCAAAAAAAGATGGCGACCCTAACCGAAGTTTGTTTAATATTTCGCGATACAATTCCGATGCCTATAATAACCGTACATTTAAAGTAGATCGACTTTCGCTCGATAAAGAGAAAATTATGATTATGGTGAAAGGCCTAAAAGATAAAACTGATGCTTTAAATTATTTTAATGGAATAATTACAAGTACAAAAGCCTTTTCGGGTATTGAAGATATCGATTACCGTAACTTTATCATTACAAAATCGAATTTTGAAATATTAAGGAAGAGCAAGGAAGTTGAGCAGTATCTCGATTTTTATACTAAAACGTATTTTAATATCAAGCGCAAGCATACTACTGAAACGCTTAAGAAAAAAGGAAAACTGGTGTCTGTAAATTCAAATCTCGATTCTGTAAAATTCGAGATGAATGCGAAAGACAATCATAAGTTTATATTACTTGTTCCAGTTCGAAAAGTTAATATTGGTAAACTTAGAAATGATATTTACAATCACGATAAAGATTATAGCGTACTAAAAGATCAGTACGATAGCGATTTAAATATGATTGTAGTAAATAATATTGGAACTAAATCCGATGCAATGAGCTATTTTAGTAAACTGATTGTGGATAAATCGGTATATACTCAGCTGCAGGATGTTGATTATCGAAATTTTATAATCAGTGAAGAAAATTTTAAAAATTTCTATGTGAACAAAACTTTGTTTCCTTACCTGGATTTTTTTAAAAAGAATTACTTTGGAGAAAAAGAATTTATTGTTGCTAAAAAAGAATCAAAGCAAATTGAAGATGGTTTGTTTAAATACGACGAAAACAGAGCTCATTATTTTGCATTGGTTTATTCTACCGATAATGTAAATACCAAGCAATTGTTAAACGGAATAAAAAGGTATAATACCCGAAGTTTAAAAATAGAAGTTCGTAGTTTAGACAACAATAGAGAAATATTACTGGTAACTAATATGCGCAATAAAAAGCAGGCTATGATGTACTTTAGAGCCATAGTTACAAACCGCGATTTGTTTGCTCCAATAGAAAAAGTTGGTTACCGAAACTTTATAATATCCGATGAAAATCTTGAGGTGTTTATGAAAAATAGCGATCCGGCTATCTATATAGAATTCTTTAAAAAGTATTATTTGAAATAGATATTGCGAAATAAATAATTCAACTTGCCGTTTGCTTTAGTATGTGTTCAACTAAAATTTAAGAGACGTGAAAGATATAACAATACTATGGGTTGATGATGAGATTGAATTATTGAAACCCCACATTATTTTTTTAGAAAGTAAAGGTTATAAGCTTGAGTCCTGTAACAATGCTTACGATGCTCTTGATATAGTTCGCACTACTAAGTTAGACCTGGTTTTACTAGATGAAAATATGCCGGGAATGAGCGGTTTGGAAGCTTTAAGCGAAATAAAATCTATTAATTCGGCCTTACCAATTGTAATGATTACAAAAAGTGAGGAAGAAGATATTATGGATGAGGCCATTGGAAAACAAATTTCTGATTATCTGATAAAGCCGGTTAATCCAAAGCAAATTCTGCTTACTCTTAAAAAGCATATCGATAAAAAACGCCTTGTATCCGAGAAAACAACCATGGCTTACCAATCTAAATTTGGGCAAATGGGAATGGAAATTAACGATTGCCGCGATTTTGAAGATTGGATGAAGATGTACCGTAAACTTGTTTTTTGGGAGTTGGAATTATCTAATATCGAAGACTCGGGAATGGATGAAGTTTTGCGCATGCAAAAAACCGAGGCTAATAATTTATTTGCTCGTTTTGTAAAGAAAAATTATTTGTCGTGGTTAGATAATTCTGAGGATAAAACTCCTTTAATGTCGAACAATGTTTTTAAGGAAAAAGTATATCCACTATTAGATAAAGGGCAAAAAGTAGCATTTATTTTAATTGATAATTTGCGTTACGATCAGTGGCAAACCTTATATCCGGTTATTAACCAGTATTATACGCTCGAAGATGATTCGATGTGTTATTCTATTTTACCAACAGCTACACAGTATGCCCGTAATGCTATGTTCTCAGGCTTAATGCCATTGGAAATTCAACGACGATACCCCGATTACTGGATTGACGAAGATGCAGAGACAAGTAAAAATATTCATGAAGAAGATTTTATAGGTTTCCAGTTTAAAAGACACTATAAAGACTATACTTATCATTACGAGAAAATTAATAATGAGAAAATGGGAGCTAAAGTGCTCGATAACCTTAATTCTATTCTTAATTCTCAGTTAAGTGTATTTGTCTATAATTTTGTTGATATACTTTCACATGCTAGAACAGAAAGCGAAATGATTAGAGATTTGGCAGCCGATGAGGCAGCATACCGATCCTTAACTTTATCGTGGTTCGAACACTCTATGCTTTTGGAGTTAATTAAAAAGCTGGCCGAACAAAATGTAAAACTAATTATTACTGCCGATCATGGTTCTATTCGGGTGCAAAACCCAATTAAGGTAATTGGTGACAGACAAACCAATACCAACCTTCGTTACAAACAAGGAAAGAACCTGAATTATAAATCGAAAGAAGTTTTTGAAGTTACCGATCCTCGAAAAGCACAGCTTCCACAAGTAAATGTAAGTTCTTCTTATATCTTTGCATTTGGCGAAGACTTTTTGGCTTACCCGAACAATTTTAATTACTATAGTTCTTACTATCGAAATACCTTTCAGCATGGAGGAATTTCTTTAGAAGAGATGATTGTTCCTTTGGTAACGCTTAGTCCTCGTAAGGTTTAATTATCAATACATAAAAGAGAAATGAGCGAATTAAAAATCAATTCACTTAATGAGATTAATAAGGTTGCCAAAGAATTTATAAAACTGGTTGGCAACAAGCGAATATTTGCCATGCATGGAGCAATGGGAGTTGGTAAAACAACTTTTGTAAAAGCCATTTGCGAAGAGTTGGGGGTTACGGATACGATTAACAGTCCTACCTTTGCCATCGTTAACGAATATCATACAGCTAAGGAAGCAGTTATTTATCATTTCGATTTTTATAGAATTGATGATGTGCAGGAAGCTTATGATTTTGGCTACGAGGATTATTTTTATAGTAATGCCTTATGTTTTATCGAATGGCCCGAAAAAATAGCCTCTATTTTACCAAACGATACGGTTGAAGTTCATTTTAATGAAGAAGCAGATGGTGCCCGTTCAATCCGTATTATTTATTAGCTAAAATCAAAAGTGAGAAAAAGCCAAAATTTTCTTAAATTGTAATTCCTAAGTATAGGTAAGTATCCTGTTTTAATCTTACAATTTTGTGTATGGCGCCGTTAAGTGATAGATCTAAGAATTTTCCATTGGGACATGGTTTTTACCAGCCCAAGGAAGAAATGTTGGAATTAGAACGCAGACATAAGAAACTTGCGATTGGAATTCCCCGTGAAGACTACAGAGGAGAGAATAGGGTGTGCTTAACACCTCAGTCGGTAGAACTTTTGGTGAGTAATGGCCATGAAGTGATCATGGAACGCGGAGCGGGTTTGGCATCTAATTATACCGATAAAGAATATAGCGAGAATGGCGCACTTATCGTAAATCAGAAAAAAGAAGTATATCAATGCGATGTAGTAATGCAGGTTTCTCCTTTCTCAGGACACGAAATTGACATGCTAAAAGGAAATCAGATTCTATTTTCGGCCTTACAAACAAAGAGCCAGTGTGGAGAGAATGTGCGTAAGTTAATGCAAAAAAAAGTGACTGCCATCGCTTTAGAGCTGGTAAAAGACAGAAACAATTATTTTCCGGTAGTTCGTTCAATGGCCGAAATAGCAGGAATCTCTTCCATAATGATTGCTGGCGAATATCTGAGTAAGGCCCATGGAGGAAAAGGTGTTATGTTAGGTGGTATTACTGGTATAACTCCAACCGAAGTGGTTATTTTGGGAGCTGGCACAGCAGCCGAATTTGCTACCAGAGCCGCCTTTGGCTTGGGAGCTATGGTAAAGGTCTTCGACGATTCTATTTACCGCTTGCGCCGATTGGAAGATCATCTTGGTCACCGGGTATTTACATCAATTTTTCATCCTCATGTGCTTCAGAAAGCTTTAGCTTCGGCCGATGTGGTAATTGGTGCGATGCGACATGAGAGCGATTACAAAGGGTATATGGTAACCGAAGAAATGGTGCAGTCTATGAAATCAGGTTCTATTATTATTGATTTAAGTATCGATCAGGGAGGATGTTTCGAAACTTCGATGCTTACAACCCACAGAGATCCGGTATATAAAAAACATGGTGTATTACATTACTGTGTGCCTAATGTGCCATCGCATGTTTCAAGAACGGCTTCTTTGGCTTTAAGTAACATTTGTTCACCGTTACTTTTAAATGTTGGACAAAATGGGGGAATTCATAAATTTATTAAACATGATATTGGTTTACGGCACGGTACTTATGTATATCGGGGTATTTTAACAAACAGAAAATTAGGCGATACTTTTGGTATTTTAGCAAAGGATATCGATTTGTTGCTGGCAGCAATGTAAATTGCTGTAAAATACGTTTTATTATTTTTTAATGCTTATCTGTTCGCAGGATAAGCATTTTAAAGTTTGATCTACTGCCAAAGCAAAACCATCTTGAATCACACTTTTGGTGGTTTTATATTTTTCTTTTAAATGTTTTGGCGCATTTTCAACAACAAAACAATGCTTGCCCCATTCTAACAGGTCAATATCGTTATAGTCGTTACCAATTACAAAGGAATTTTCGGGACTAATTCCAAGTTTATTACACAGCCATTGGCAACCATGTCCTTTCGAAATGTGCAGAGGAAAAATCTCCATCCATATTGATTCATGATCCAAAGGCGATGTTGCACGAATAATTTTTATATCGTCGAATTTGGTTTTTAACTCTTCAAACCAATCTTCTTTATTGGGTAAAATTGCCAATATTTGGCAGGCATCTCTTTGGGTGTCTTCAATTTTTCCTATAGGAGTGGCAAATTGTTTGTAAAGGTTTAATCTTCTGTCAAAATCGGCATTTTTATGTCCGCTTTGATAATACCAAAACTGATGATTCATTGGTATTGGATCAAGAATCATAAAGTCAATTTCATGATCGACTAAAATTTGTGACAATTCACGTACTTCTTTAGCTTCAATTTGTTGCGAGTATATTAATTTCTTTGTGTCCCACCTCATAATTCCTGCTCCCGATGAAAATATCAGGTAATCAATAGGGAAATTATCAGGTAAAACAGCCATGGCAGAATACAGGTTTCTTCCTGTTGCGATAACTCTTATGATATTCGATTCTTTTAATTGTTCCAGGCATTTGTAATTTCTATCACTTATTTCTCCCAACGAGGGTAATAGAGTGCCATCTAAATCGCTAACCACAATCTTTATCTGTTCTACCATAAATTTAAAATTAGTTTAACCTTTAAATTTACATTTTTAGCACGAGAATTATGTCAGAATTTAAATTTAATTATAGTAGTTTGCTGTTTTTAAAAATATGCTCTTACCTCCATGCTTCCAACATGAATGGTTTTTCCACCTTCACTTTGGCGGCCGTTGTAGCTAATATTCATCTGAAAAACTTTCGAGAGTTGCTGATTGTAAGATAGGCTCCAGGTACTGTTGTTGCCAGGTAAAAAACCCTCTAGCATTTCATAGGCAATAGAAGTACCTGAGTTATCATTGTAATCAATATTTAGAAAGTTAAAACTGGCTCTTAACTTGCCGGTTTTCACGATAGAATATTGACAATCGGCACCAGCATTATGGGTTATAGATTTTTCTGTTGCCATACTATTTTCTTTTTGATTAAAAGTGTAGTTTAGGCCAAATTGAAATACCAAACTGGTTTGAAATTTAAGTTTTAGTGCGTTCTTAATTTCATTTATGCGATAGTTTTGATTTGTAAAATTTTCGCTGTAGAGGCTTTTTTTTCCAAAATCGATTCGATTGTTTAACTGATTCGATTTGCCTATTCTCCAATTAAAACGGAATCCGTTTTGATGATACTTTCTTCGTTCAAAACCCTGGCTCAAGAGTTGTTTGCCTTTGTTACTAAGGTGTAGAATATCCCAACTGGTTTTCGATTTTGCTTTTCGATACGAAAGCGTGTTTTGAATGCTTGAGTTAATGGTAATTAAATACTCGTTTGATGATTGAGATTGAAAAGGATTCGCATATAAGTTAAAATCATTCTTCAGGCTTTTTTTAGAAATTCGGTAAGCAAAACGATTGTTAAATCTGGAAAGGAAGCTTGTAAATTTTGACTTGCCTTTTAGTCTTTTTAAACGCAAATTAATAGTTTGACGAAATTCGCTGGTATGTACTTTTTGGTAATTAGTAGTGTTTGTGGCCACACGAATATAGTTTGCTTCATCTTTAAAACTAGCTATTTCGAACTCATTTACTTCTTTAATGTCATTTTCGTTGTAATCCGTCCAGCGATAAACTCCTTGTCCGTCGTTTACTTTAACATACGAATATTCTTTTTCACTTTCTAAGCCCGAACCTAACTCATAATAAGTTGAGCTTTGTAGCAGGCCTTTTTTTATTCGAGCTTGATGTTCCAATTTACCAAGGAATGTATTTTCAGGTTCTTCGGAGCTGTACAAATCATCTAAAATTGAAAATTTGCGGTAAATCGATTCTACTTTTAATTGATTGTTACTATTTTTATTTAACCATATTTTACCACCAAAATCTTCCGATTCACTTTGTATTTTAAGTTTAAGATCTTTGGGCGAATAATCTCTTCTCTTTTTATAATAGGCAGTAAACTCATTAACTGAAGAGTTTTCGTTTGTAATGTAAAATTTATAGGAGTAAAAAGAAAAGCTATTGTTTAATACTGTGTTTTCGTCTTTATTTTTAAACTTATTATTTTCATTTTCGGTTTCCAATCCTATTTTTACAAAATTTAAAGAGTAATTTGTATTTAGTTTGTGCCTGTAAAAATTGCTTTCTATTTCTTCTTGCGTTGTAGACAGAGAGTTTCCCGTAAAAAGTACAGATAGTTTTTTCTGTTGGTATTTTAAACTAAAATCATGCTTTATTCCGCTATAGCTCGATTCCTTTTGTAATAAAGATAAGTTGTAGCTTGCCGAACCCCAATTGTTATTAATAAACGAATTGTTTAAAGAGTAGTAGCTTTCATTTTTTGTGCTGCTTAGTTCGTCGATGTTCCAGTCTCGCTCAAATTCAACAGAGCGAAAATTTTCTATCTCCTCAAAATTATCCTGGATAAAATGAAAGTTGAATTCGTTAAGTAGATATTTATTGGTATCTGCAACATTCGTTTTTTTACTTAATTCAAAATTGGCAGCAATTCCTTTATTGTCGTTATCATTTAAAGAGGAGAAGGTGTTCAGGTCACGATTACTTAATGCCAATTCTAATTTGGTCGCAGTGCTTTCTCCAATCTGGTAATTGGCACCCAGGGTAATCATTTGCTGTTTTTTGGGGCTTACTAATTGCGCCAAAGGAGCATAATCGCCTTGCGGGATATTATTAACAGGATCGATCCATTCAAATACTCTTCCGTTTGCAACACTATTGGTTTGTATGTAATTACCACTATTATTGCCTACATAAGAAAAATTTACCCTATAAATTGCACTATCTGTCTGGGTCGAATATTCGTAAATATCATAATCGTTATTGTTAATTTGTTTACTGATTTTTTTATAAAGAACATAGTCGTTCGAATATTCAACAATTTCTTCTTTTGTAATTTTTGCGAGTTCTAAACTATCTCCAATTTGGCTTAGCAATAATTTATTCTCTTCGCTTAAATTTTGATCCAGAGGTTGATTTTTACTATCCTGTTCATGATATATATTAAACCAGATTTTACCTTTCCTGCTTTTGTAAACATTGGAATTAAATAGTAGGTATCTCGAGTAATTTTCCTCTGAGTACTCAAATTCAACTATAATTCTCGAATTGCCATTAATTGGTTGTTGTGTTGTAAAAGTAAGTTCTGCGGTGTTATAATTAATTACATAGTCGTATTTTTCGCCTCGGCTTAACTGTTTACCATCTATAAATACTTTTTCCGAGCCGGCAAGTACTACAATATAGCTTTCCTTGTTGGAGCCGGTTAATCTGTAAGGTCCCTGAACTCCTTCCGAAGCCTGAATTTCCATTCTATTGAATTTGCCCTTGGCGATAGAGGCGCTAATAGTAGATTCTAATGTGTGTCCATTTTTTCCTTTGCTGATTAACCCCGAAAATTTACCTCCCTGAACTTTTTTGTAAAAGCGCATGAAATCTCCACTTGGAGATTCAATTTCATAATCTCCCAATGTTAATTCTTTTGTGTCATCGTAAAGTTGAATGTAAATTCGATCGAAATCCTGAATGGTTTGAGTATTTCCATCGGGCTGTATGGGGATGTTGTTGTCTGAAATGGCTGCAAGAATATTTACATCGTCGCTTAATTTTCCCGATATCTGAAGATTTAAATTCGAATTCATTACCACATCCTGATTGTTTCCATAAGAAATTCCACGAGAATAATTTCCTTGCTTTTCGAGTTCGCTGCTATTTAAAATTCCTCTGGAATAATCATTTTTCCGAAGCGTAAAAGTTCTTCTTCGAGTATCTCCAGATAGATTTATTTGTGAAATATCTCTGGTATAAATTGGTTTGTTAACATTGTAAGCAAATATCCGGTATTTAAGAGTAATTGTATCGTTTAAAGCTTTAAGTTTCGGACTTGCAATAAATTCACCATTCGTACTATTTATTTTGTACCAGCCCTTATTTACTTCCTGGGTTCCATAAAATACCTTAACTGTTGATGGTAGTATTAGTAAAGAATCTATTTGTATAGTGTCTTTGTTTATTAGTATTTTCTTATATCTCAGGTTGTTTTCGGATTGGCCAAACAAACTTGAAATCGGGGTAATTAGCAATATGAAGAGGATAAATTGTTTCAACAGAATTGTTCTTCTTTGGTTTATGGTGTATGTTCTTATTAGAAATCGCTTGTCTTTAAACGGAATCTAAGTCGTAAAATTATTAGTTTTGCAAAGAATAAAGATAACGAAGCTATCGCGTTAAACATTAATTTTTTTCAAATATGGTTTTCTTTTACAACCTGTCGGTTCGAATATATGTTCTTTTAATAAGAATTGCAGCTAATTTTAATCCAAAAGCCAAACAATGGGTCGATGGAAGAAAAAATTTGTTTGCAAAACTAGAAAAGGCTGTCAAAGGAGAGCAAAATATTGTTTGGTTTCATTCTGCGTCATTAGGAGAATTTGAACAAGGGCGTCCGGTAATTGAAAAGTTTAAAGAGAAGTATCCAGAGTGTAAAATTTTGTTGACTTTCTTTTCTCCTTCTGGATACGAAGTTCGAAAGAATTATGAGGGTGCCGATTTTATTTTTTATTTACCACCCGATTTTCCTACTCAGGTTAAGCTCTTTATGGATATTGTAAATCCTAAAATGGCATTTTTTATTAAGTATGAATTTTGGCATCACTATTTAAAGGAATTGAAAAAAAGAAAGGTGCCAACTTATATTTTTTCTACTATTTTTCGTCCCGATCAATTGTTTTTTAAACGATACGGTAAATTCCATCGAAAAATGTTAACGGCATTTACTCATCTATTTGTTCAGAATAATGAGTCTGTAAGCCTACTAAATAGTATCGGTTTTAATAATGTCACCTTAACCGGAGATACACGGTTCGATCGGGTTTATACAATTGCCAAAGGATCTAAAACATTACCAAAAGTTGAAGGTTTTAGCCAAAACCGACCTGTTTTAATAGCTGGTAGCACTTGGCCTAAAGATGAGGAGAACATCATAAATTATCTTAATACTTCTCAAAATAATTACAAATACATTATTGCCGCACACGAGGTTGATGAAGGTCATATAAATGCAATTACCTCTAAAATTGCAAAAAGCTGGGTGAGATATACCCAAGCATCAAAACAGGAAATTGATAATGCTGAAGTTCTAGTGATAGATTGTATTGGGGTTTTATCTTCTTTATATCGATACGGTACACTTGCCTATATTGGAGGCGGATTTGGTAGAGGAATTCACAATACTTTAGAGGCTGCCACCTTTGGTTTGCCTATTATTTTCGGTCCAAATTACCACAAGTTTCAAGAGGCAAAAGATTTAATTGAAATTGGAGCTTCAAATAGTTATGATAATTTTATTGAGCTATCTAAATTATTAGACTCCTACTATGAAAATGTCCCAGAAAGAACCGAATCCGGACAAAAGTCTAAGAATTATGTAGACGAAAAAAGAGGAGCTAGTACAAAAATATTATCAGAAATTAAGGTCTTTAAATAGATGCTTATTTTACTTCCTAGTGTTTACTGAGGGTGCCACGTTTTTGCCATTTAGTTTTTACGAACGCGCATTTTTTGGTGATGAAAATATTTGTTTAATTCTGTTGGTTTTACTAACTAAAAATTAATACAAAATTTTCCTTTTGGGTAACTTTTTTATTTTTTATAAAAATTAAAGATTTGATAATAAATATATTAACAGGTATTTGTGGATAACTTTTATCCTAAAAACAAAACTAAAGTTGTACGGTAGTGTCACATTGTGTACCTTGCGAAGTACAAAATCTAACTAGGTGAAATAGGTCATTTTGTTGATTTATAGAGAATAATAATCTAATTGAAAAATCATTTTTATATACCCTGAATGGAAGTTAAGGAGAAGCAAAATCACGTTGAAGAGATGGAAGAGACATTCAATACCGAAGAAGCCTTTCAAGCATCTTATGAATATTTTAAAGGAGACGAACTTGCAGCACGTGTTTGGTTAAATAAATACGCACTGAAAGATTCTTATGGAAATATTTATGAAAAGACTCCAGATGATATGCACCGTAGAATTGCAAGTGAGATTGCAAGGATAGAGGCACGTTATCCGAACCCACTAAGCGAAGAAGAAATTTTCGCCGTTTTAAAAGATTTTAAATATATCGTTCCGCAGGGTAGTCCAATGTCTGGTATTGGAAATAAATATCAGGTTGCTTCCTTATCCAATTGTTTCGTAATTGGAAACGAAGGAGACTCTGATTCTTATGGCGGAATCATGAAAATTGATCAGGAGCAGGTACAATTAATGAAACGCCGTGGTGGAGTAGGGCATGATCTTTCTCACATTCGACCTAAAGGTTCTCCAGTTAAAAATTCAGCCTTAACTTCAACAGGAATTGTTCCTTTTATGGAGCGTTATTCAAATTCAACAAGAGAAGTTGCACAAGATGGTCGTCGTGGTGCTTTAATGTTAAGTGTTTCGGTTAAACACCCCGATTCGGAAGAGTTTATAGATGCTAAAATGGAACAGGGAAAAGTTACCGGAGCAAATGTATCTGTAAAAATTCATGATGGTTTTATGCAATCTGTTATTGATGGAACTCCTTATACTCAGCAGTACCCGATTAATTCAAAAACACCTACATATAGTAAAGATATCGATGCCGGTAAATTGTGGAATAAAATTGTACACAATGCATGGAAATCGGCCGAGCCAGGTATTTTATTCTGGGATACAATAGAAAGAGAATCGGTACCCGATTGTTATGCCGATTTAGGGTATAGAACTGTTTCTACAAATCCATGTGGCGAAATACCATTGTGCCCTTACGATAGTTGTCGCTTGTTGGCTATTAATTTATATAGTTACGTAGAAAATCCATTTACAAATAAAGCTAAATTTAATTTTACTTTATTTAAAAAGCATGTTGCTCTCGCGCAAAG
Source organism: Marinifilum sp. RC60d5 (assembly GCF_052400665.1). NCBI lineage: Bacteria > Pseudomonadati > Bacteroidota > Bacteroidia > Marinilabiliales > Marinifilaceae > Marinifilum > Marinifilum sp. RC60d5. The sequence goes on along the minus strand of NZ_JBQTGK010000011.1, from coordinate 33,937 downwards.
AATGATGGATGATATTATCGATTTAGAACTAGAGAAAATTGATGCCATTCTAGAGAAAATAGTTAACGACCCTGAGGATAGTGAAATAAAAAGAGTGGAATCGAAACTTTGGGAGAATATCAGATCTAAAGCTAAAGAAGGTAGAAGAACCGGAGTTGGTATTACTGCCGAAGGGGATATGCTTGCTGCTTTAGGTTTGCGTTATGGAACCGATAAAGCTATTGATTTTGCAGTTGAAGTGCATAAAACAATTGCAATAGAGGCTTATCGTTCGTCGGTATATTTGGCTAAAGATCGTGAAACTAAAAATCCTTTTATAAAAAGATTAAAGGAAGCAGATGCGAGTCTTTACCAAGATATGGTAA
>NZ_JBQTGK010000011.1:0-33474 GCF_052400665.1 Marinifilum sp. RC60d5 | reverse complement strand
GCTAAAGATCGTGAAACTAAAAATCCTTTTATAAAAAGATTAAAGGAAGCAGATGCGAGTCTTTACCAAGATATGGTAAAATATGGTCGTCGTAATATTGCTTGTTTAACAATTGCTCCAACAGGAACTACAAGTTTAATGACTCAAACTACTTCTGGAATTGAACCGGTATTTATGCCTGTTTATAAAAGAAGAAGAAAAGTTAACCCTAACGACAAAGATGTAAAAGTTGATTTTGTTGATGAGGTTGGCGATAGCTGGGAAGAGTTTGTGGTATTTCACCATAAATTCGTAAGCTGGATGGAAGCAAATAATATTAATGCTGCTCAGAATTTCACAAACGAGGAGATTGATGACTTAGTGAGAAAATCACCCTACTATAAAGCAACTTCGAACGATGTAGACTGGTTGCAAAAAGTTCGTATGCAGGGTAAGGTTCAAAAATGGGTTGATCACTCCATTAGTGTAACTGTAAATCTTCCTAACGATGTGCCAGAGTCTTTGGTTGGCGATTTGTATATTGAAGCATGGAAAAGTGGATGTAAAGGTTGTACTGTTTATCGCGATGGTTCTCGTTCGGGAGTATTAATTTCGAATGATGCCAAGGAAGAAGAAACAGGAATGCCAAAAAAACGTCCTGCAGAATTAGAGGCCGAGGTGGTTCGTTTCCAAAATAACAAAGAGAAATGGATTGCATTTATTGGATTGTACAAAGGAACACCTTACGAGATTTTTACCGGAATTGTAGATGATGATGAGGGAATTCTTTTACCAAAATCAGTAAATAAAGGAATTATTCTTAAGCGTAAAGATGAAGATGGAAGTACGCGATATGATTTCCAGTTTTGCAACAAACGTGGATTTAAGACTACATTTGAAGGATTGTCTTATAAGTTTGACAAGGAATTCTGGAACTACGCAAAACTAATTTCAGGAGTTCTTCGCCATGGAATGCCAATTGAGCAGGTTGTAAATCTTGTATCTGGTCTTCAGTTAGATAGTGAAAATATTAATACCTGGAAAAATGGTGTTGAGCGTGCTTTAAAAAAGTATATTCCTGATGGTACAAAAGCTAAAGGAGCCAAATGTGTTAATTGTGGATCCGATCAGGTGATTTATCAGGAAGGATGTTTGATTTGCCAATCTTGTGGTACTTCAAAATGTGGATAATATATGCTGTAAGCATATAAATATATATTGAAAGGAATCTGTTTTACAGATTCCTTTTTTTTTGTCAAATTTTAAGCGAAAGATAGTTATTAGTGATAATATGTAATTAAATATGCTCTTTAATATGTTTTATGTAATGATATAGTGCTATATTTGTTTCAATTTAGTTGAAGGGTTGTAATTGAGTAAATGCAATAACGATTCTTTAGGCATTAAGCTATATTTAAATTAACTGTTATCTGCAGTTATTTTTAAGCTACTAATTCTACACTTGCCAACAATATTGTTTAAAAATTTATTTCTGTTTAAAAGGGTTTTACCGCAAGGGAAGCCCTTTTATTAATATTATATAAAGTATAAAATCAATCTAAATTTATTAACATTTTATCATAAATAATCCTAACTTTGATAATAGGCTTAATAAATTGAAATTTATAATCGCAGAGATATGGATTTTTCCACAAATTACAATTGGGAAGACAAATTGCTTTTGATTGCAGAAGATGAGGATTTTAACTATATATTTTTAGAAGAGATATTAGCTGAAACGAAGGTGCGCCTAATTCGAGCCAGAGATGGACAGGAAGCAATCCGTTTGTTCGAAAGTAATCCAGATATAGATTTGATATTAATGGATATGCAAATGCCCATTATAAATGGTTACGATGCGACCAAAAGAATCAAAAAAATAAAAAAGGAAATTCCTATAATTGCTCAAACAGCTTTTCATTATGGCGAAGCTTATGACGAAATAATGGCTGCCGGCTGCGATGATTTCATTACAAAACCTATTGATATCGGCGGATTAAAAAATATTATCGCAAAATTTATATAATCTGCTCATTTTTGAAATTTCAATCCCGTTTTTTTTCTCATTTTCTTATCTTTGCTGTTCAATTAATGGATATTAAAGATGAGCGAAAAGAAAGTCAGAGTTCGATTTGCGCCTAGTCCAACCGGACCACTTCATATGGGTGGCGTAAGAACAGCCTTATTTAATTATTTATTTGCTAGACATAATAATGGCGAATTTTTACTTCGTATCGAGGATACAGATCAAACAAGATATGTACCAGGTGCCGAAGAATATATTGTTGAAGCATTACAATGGTGTGGAATTACCATTGACGAAGGTGCAACAGTTGGAGGAGAGTATGGCCCTTATCGTCAGTCAGAGCGTAAGCCGATGTATCGTGAGTATGCCGAGCAGTTAATAGCTTCGAATAACGCATATTATGCATTCGATACTTCCGAAGAGCTTGATGCTATCCGTAGCAAATACGAAGCAGAAAAGAAAACCTTTACATACAATCATGAAACTCGCGAGAGCTTAAACAACTCTTTGGCTTTATCGGCCGATGAGGTAAAAGCTAAAAAGGATGCTGGAGAAGCTTACGTGGTGCGTTTTAAAATGCCTGTTGGCGAGGAATTACATTTAGATGATGAGATTCGTGGTCACGTGGTGTTTAATACTTCTGCTTTAGATGATAAAGTGTTGTTTAAGTCGGATGGAATGCCTACCTATCACCTAGCGAATGTTGTTGATGATTATCTGATGAAAATTTCTCATGTAATTCGTGGGGAAGAGTGGTTGCCATCGATGCCATTGCATGTACTCTTATACCGATCTTTTGGATGGAGCGAAGATATGCCAAAATTTGCACACCTTCCTTTGATATTAAAGCCCGTTGGTAAAGGAAAGTTAAGTAAGCGCGATGGCGATAAATTAGGTTTTCCTGTATTTCCATTGGAATGGACAGATCCTAAATCAAATGAAATTTCATCGGGATACCGAGAAGGTGGATATTTTCCTGAGGCATTTGTGAATATGCTGGCTTTTTTGGGTTGGAATCCGGGAACGGAACAGGAAATTTTCTCAATGGAAGAATTGGCTCAAGCATTTTCTTTGGACCGTGTAGGTAAATCTGGTTCTAAGTTTGATCCAGAGAAAACAAAATGGTACAACCGTCAGTATTTAGTGCATAAATCGGATGAAGAAATAGGATCTTTATTTGCTGAGCAAGTGCTAACAGCAAAAGGAATTGAAGTAAATCAAGACATTGTTAATCGTGTTTGTGGCATGGTAAAAGATCGTGTCGATTTTATTTCTGAATTATGGAACCAGGTAAACTTCTTTTTTGAAGCACCTAAAGAATTCGAAGCCAAGCCTGTTAAAAAGGGATGGAAAGAAGATACTCCTGCATTAATGACCGAATTAATAGGTATATTAGAAGGAATTGAAGATTTTACATCAGCTAACACTGAAGAAATAGTGAAAGAATGGATTACTGCTAAAGAGATTGGCTTTGGTAAAGTGATGAATCCATTCCGTTTGGCTATGGTTGGTGCTGGTAAAGGCCCTCACATGTTCGATATTATTGAGATTCTTGGAAAAGAAGAAACCATTGCACGTTTAAATTTTGCTGTGGCGAATATTAAAAGATAATTGAGATTGATCTAAAATATAAACCATCTTCAGTATTGGAGGTGGTTTTTTTGTTTGCAGTTTTTACTTAGAGTGATATCCTCAATAAATATTGTGAATAGGTTAAGTCTATTTTTATTGGTAGTTTGAGTTTTGGTTGGAATACCGAATAAAAAAACCTGTTAGAATTTCAGATCCTAACAGGTTTGTATTGTGATGCTTTTAGCTATGTGCTGATCGCTTTTTTTACTTTTTCTTTTTTTGTGCTTTTGCCCATGAATCTTTTAAAGAAACAGTACGGTTAAAGATCAACTTATCGGCACTTGTATCTTTATCCACCGAGAAATATCCTAAACGAGTAAACTGGAAGTTTTGCTCAGGTGTTGCATCTTTCAAGAATGGTTCAACGTAACATTCACTTAAAACTTTTAAAGAATCGGGATTAATAAAATCTTTAAAATCCACATCTTTGTGTCCATCTGGAGCTTCATCGTTAAATAAGCGATCGTAAATACGAACTTCAGCTTTAGTAGCATGCTTAACAGATACCCAATGCAATGTTCCTTTTACTTTACGTTTACTTTCTTCTGATCCGCTACCACTTTTCGATTTTGGATCGTAAGTACAATGAATTTCAGTGATGTTGCCTTCGGCATCCTTCACAACATTTTCGCACATTACAATATAGGCTGCTTTTAAACGAACTTCGCGACCCGGAGTCATGCGGAAAAATTTACGAGGAGCATCTTCCATGAAATCTTCGCGTTCAATATATAATTCTCTGGAAAATGGAATTTCGCGTTTTCCGGCATTCTCATCTTCAGGATTATTATCGATGCTTAACATTTCTTCTGTACCTTCTTCGTAGTTGTCAATAATCAGCTTGACTGGGTTTAAAACACCCATTACGCGAGTAGCAATTTTATTCAAATCCTCTCGAACACAATGTTCTAGAAGCGATACATCAATAACATTGTTACGTTTTGCTACACCAATTGTATCTGCAAAATTACGAATAGATTTAGCAGTATAACCTCTGCGTCGTAAACCCGAAACGGTTGGCATTCGCGGATCATCCCATCCGTTAACGTGATTGTCTGTAACCAATTCCAGCAATTTCCGCTTACTCATTACTGTATAGCTCAGGTTTAAGCGAGCAAATTCACGTTGCTTTGGGCGATACTCTGTGTCGGTAATATTATTAACAAACCATTCGTAAAGTGGACGGTGAACTTCGAATTCCAAAGTACAAATAGAGTGTGTTATTCCTTCGATATAATCCGATTCGCCATGTGCATAGTCGTACATTGGGTAAATGCACCACTTGTCGCCTGTACGGTGATGATGAGCATGCATAATACGATACATTAAAGGATCGCGCATGTGCATATTTGGTGAAGCCATGTCAATTTTAGCTCGCAACACTTTTTCTCCATCCTTAAATTCACCTTTTTTCATTCTCTCGAATAAATCAAGATTCTCTTCGACGCTACGATTTCGGAAAGGACTCTCGGTTCCGGGAACCGTTGGAGTCCCTTTTTGTTCGGCTATTTGTTCTGCAGTTTGATCATCAACATAAGCTTTGCCGTCGGTAATTAACTTAACAGCCCAAGTGTACAACTGATCAAAATAATCTGAGGTATATAAAGGATCCCCACTCCACTCAAATCCTAGCCACTTAATGTCTTCCATAATGGAGTCAACGTACTCTGTATCTTCTTTTACAGGATTGGTATCGTCGAAACGCAGGTTACATTTTCCCTGGTATTGCTGGGCAAGGCTAAAGTTTAGGCATATCGACTTAGCGTGACCGATGTGTAGGTATCCGTTTGGTTCTGGTGGGAATCGTGTGTGTACTCTACCATCATTCACATTGTTTTTCAGATCTTCTTCTATGATCTGCTGGATAAAATTAAGAGATTTGCTTTCGTTAACATTCTCTTCTTTTACATTTTTGTTATCCATACTACTCAATTTAAAATGATACATTATTTGCCTTGCCTTTCGCACTGAACTGCAGAAATTTAAATTTATAATAAATAAATTAATCTGTTTTTATCAGAACGAAAAAACAAAAGTAGATAAAATACACTAAATTCGTTTCAAATTAAGTCATAAAGAAGAGTTGGTAGAGGATAAAGTTTGAAGTAAAAAGGAGAAAGTGGTAAAATTTCAAGAATCATATCCCAAATCTCACAATGGTTTTGGAACTTGGGTTTTGGAATTTGAATTTTCTTACTTTAATTTCGCCAAACATTATTAATGCAAACACAGATGGGAATTATTGAATTAGAAGGACTGGAATTTTACGCATATCATGGTTGTTTTAAAGAAGAACAGATTGTGGGAAATAAATTTACAGTTTATGTGCGAATGGAATACGATGCCGAAAAAGCTGCTAAAAGCGACTATATTAACGATGCATTGAATTATCAGCGGGCTTATGAGATGATTAAAGAACAACTGCAAATTAAATCGCATTTGTTAGAACATGTTTGCAATAGAATACTGGATACTTTGTACGATAATTTCCCGGAATTAAAGCATGCAAAGGTGAAAGTATCTAAAATGAACCCTCCAATGGGTGGACAAATAGAAAAAGTTAGTTTAACTTTATCGAGGTAATTGTTTGATTAAGATTAGATTGTAATTCTACTGTAAATTTTTTCTTACAAAAGCTTAAAAAAGTTTGTTCAGATGAAACCAAAATTTATATCTTTGCAACGCCTTTAAGGAAAAAGGGTCTCTTGGCCGAGTGGCTAGGCAGTGGTCTGCAAAACCATCTACGGCGGTTCGAATCCGCCAGAGACCTCTAAATAAATTTATAAAGCCCTAATTCTTAACGAGTTGGGGCTTTTCTATTTTTAGGTGTTGCCGCTTTTGTTGCCGTTTTACTTTTTTAAGTTATAATGGTTTAGAGATAAAATTATAAATCCTCAAAGTGATAGTTTTGAGAATTTATGAAATATGACGTTTGAAGTTTAGTCCCAACAGAACCCAGTTCAAAAACCCCTATATGCTGAACACTAGTTTTTTATGGGATTGGGAATGTTTTAATGTCCCCATATTTGTCCCCATCTAGAAATTTTCATTAATTATTTAGTTTAGCGTGTGTTAGCTGGTTTTTTTACAAATTCACCAATATTAACAGATTCAAAAGATATTACGTTTCGATTATCAAAAACATCTCCGGTATACCCAAGAGTCCTAAGAAGATACAATCTCAATCCAAATTGAGCATTATTTAAATCTTTGATTGGATTAACATTTCCAAATCTACCATTATGAGCCACCTCATGACGTAATCCAACTAATTTAGAGAAGTCGATCTCAAGTTTACTATTCAGGCCTATTTTACAAATAACCTCAATTGTATATGCTTTAGTTGATTTGTGATTTAATATCTTTCTATTGTTTGTTAAAATTGAGAAAAATCGGTCAACCTACTTCCTCACCGATGGAATAACAACCTGTGCTATACAACGGCTATTAAATAAAGTATTTACCAATCTGACTTTTCAGTTTCGGTATAACTGAAATATTTGTCAAAATCATTATTAAAAGATGTAATCATATCCTGAATAGGTTTATTTTTTCTAAATTCATTTTTATTATTTTTTACAGTATAATCTCCAAATGAATATGATACATTGGACGTTAATATTATTCCTCCAGTATTTATTCCTCCCGATACAGGTTCAAAGACTATGTTTTTAATAGTTACTCGATATTTATTTTCTTTTAATTCTATTTTTATATAACATGTAAAGTCACCTGAGTTGACAAATCGATTACCTCTTTGAATAGCGACATTGGTTCTGTTTGAATTTCCAATAAAACTACTATCTAAATACTCCAAATTAGAAGTGAACTTTTGATTCTTGAAAAACACATCTAATTTATTTTTAAGTTCCTCTATGGAACCATCTAATGGATATACTTTTTGCCATGAAACTGTTTTATCATTATTCAAGATAAAATTATTTGTTTTCTCTTGCCCTAATGCATTGATGGCAAACAGAATAAATAAACCGACAAATATTGCTTTCATAATTAATTTAAATTATTTGTTTTTTTTGTTTATAACAATTGAATAACCTCTCTTGTATGTGGTTAGACTAGATTTCCAACATAAATCTAATCATACTAACTTTATATGGAAATAATGGGGTGACCTATCTTCTTAAATATTATTGCCATCTTTTGGTAAACTACACACAGCTTTTGATTCTCTATTTGTAAATTGTTGACGAATTTGAAATATTGTTAATATTATTCCTAATATAATCCCTATACCAACCAATATCTTCCATGATACTCTGAATATCTTATGTGCTTTAGTTTCTAAATTTAGGTTGTTGTGCAAATCTTTATAATTAACATCCCTATATGTAGCGATTCCCAATTTTTGCTTACTAGATAAATCTATCACACTTCCACTCTTAATGAGTAATTTAAAAATAGATTCAAGTTCTTGTTTTGATATTTTCATATCAATTTGATTTAAATACAATTCTCTTGACTTAATCAATATTCTAATAATTTTTTTAACATTCTTCTTTTTCATGTTGCTTCAATTATGATTCACTTTAAATATCATACATTAAAGAGTTTGTAAATTCTTACTAAAATATCAAATTTCAATTAAGATTCATACTGTCAAACTTGTCAATTTTTCAATTCGGAAAATTACATTTTAAAGAAGTCGTTATCTCGATAATTAGATGAGCTAATTATTGAGAAAAGGAATGATGTGTTTCTATTCGGGAATAAAAGGGCATAACATTAGACGAATATCCACTTTTCAGAGAATAAAATGGAATAATAGAGTTATTAGGAGTTTTTTATCCAGTTATGAATTAGATCATATCCCGATTGTATCTAGATCGCTTATCTAGTATCTACATCGATGATTTATCCTACCTGATTTGTCTTTCCAATGGCAAAGCAATTTTACAGGGTGTTAATTTTCATTTCTCTAATTACAGAGAATTAAACTTATAGATAAGCTAGTTTAAAGGGGATTTAAGGGGTGTTTACCTAGATATTAACTAGTTTTCATCCCGATATTAACTAGATCTCTTATCTAGTTATGAGGATTGAAAAAGTAGTTTTGCTTTCTTAAATTAAAATGATAAATACTCAAAGTGATAGTTTTAAGGATTTATAAAGTGTAACACTTTGTAAGCACACTTTTATTCGCTAAAAAAATCAGTTATTAAGGTAGGAAAATCAGTTTTAGAACTGCCTTTATTTGAAGCAGTAAAATTTCCTTCTGCAGATATTGGCCCAAAACATTCAACACATTTTATTGTATATCTTACGGTATGGATATTACTATTTTTCATTTTAAGTAGTTCTTCATTTGTCAATTGATAAGCGGATGAAGCAATATCATCAACGTTGTCATTAATATCCCTGTCAATGCAAGATATTACCGTTCCATCATCAAGATAGATAATTAGTTTTCCACTTATCCTTACTGTGGATACAGTTTTTTTACTTACAATAAAAACTCCTGACATTTCATTCTTACCAAATAACACCTTCAAGTCTGTAACCTCAGAATCGGCTGAATTGGATTTTAATGTGAATGTTTCTGTGCAGGGATAGCTTTTTTCACCAATGAAAAAAAAATCCTGTCCTTTTCCTGTTAGGGTAAAGAACATTGTTGCAGTTAAAATAATGAGGCATTTTTTCATATTTCCTTTAATTAAATTGGTGTTAACGTTAGTGAAATATCAATATTATTTCTTTTAAAAAGTCAATTTATAGATTTTTAATTAAGATTCATATTGTCAAACCTAATAAAATTGAATAATTGGAATAGGTTAGAAAGATTAAACATACTAATAATAGAGCTAGTATAAAGGGTTCTTAAGGGGTGTTTATCCAGTTTATAACCCGATCGTATCTAGATCTCTTATCTCGCTATAAGGGTTAAAAAAGCCAATTAATATTTCATTGGCTCTGATCATAACTGACTCGAAGTTTTAAATATTAGTTGGCTCGATAACAAATATAAAATTGCCTGGTAATTACACATCTTCGTTTTCCTCGGACTGCAGCATGTAGGTTTGTAAGGTGCTAAATATTTCTATTTGCTCTTCATTGGATTTTGAAAAGAGGACATAAAGCATTTGCACAAAATTGCTCTGTGTATCAGGTTTCATTTTTCTAATAGCATTAATAATTTGTTTTTCCTCAGTACTGTATTGATCTGAGAATTTGCCAAGACCATTTGTAGGTGTTGGAATTAGAGTATTTGTAAAAGCACCTAAGATTGATTGAATAGCAGGCATTTTTGTAATTGCCGTAACGGTTTCTTTTGTGGTGTTCGTTCTGGCTTCTTCAAGTTCTATAGTATATTTATCTTTTAGCTTGCTAATTTCATCCTTCAGCTTTACTATTGTGAATTCCTGTTTTAGATTTTTCTCTTCTAAAATTTTGATTTTTTCCTCGTATTCTTCTTTTAGCTTTGTAATAAAATTGAAGTGTTCTCTTTCTACGGTTCGTAATTCAACTGAAAGGTGTTGATTTATTTGCTGATGTTCGTAGGTATCAATTTCATTTTCGAAATTAGAATTATCTAATTCTCTTTCTTTTGCTCTTAATCGTTTTGCCTTGTTGATGCAAGATGTAGAACAGTATTTACTATCGGGTCTCTTGTTCACAATTGGTTTTCCGCAAATTTTACATTCCATTTTTAATTCAGTTTTAGTTAATGATTTATTTTAAAATTCCTGTCTTTTCTCTATTTGTATTCATTTTAGCGTATACCCTTTGGGTTGTACAGTAATACTTATCAAATAGGGTATAAACAGCCCTGTTTTGTGTATTCATTTGGGTGTTGCTAAAATGAACACGCTTTTTGTGTATCGATATACTTTTTTACTCGTTGAACGGTGGTCTTGGATTTTTTTACCAGTTTGGCAATATTCCTAATCGATTTTCCATCCTCCAATAGTTCGATAATATCCGCATGTTGTTTCTCGAATTGTTCTTTGGTCATTTTTCCTTTTCCAGCATGAAGCTTATAAACTCCTTTGGCCTTGGCAATGGCAATACCTTCTGACTGTCTGTCTTTGATTCTGTCATATTCCATTTTTGCAGCCAAAACCATAAGAGCAGACATGAAATCAAACATTTGGTTATAATGACCATCTATGTAGCTTTTCATTCCAATTTTGTAAATGGTAACTGTTATCTGATTTTTTTTCATCAGTCCCAGTGTATTTAAAACATCGGGAACGCTTCTACCTAGTCGGTCAAAGTCATAAACAACTAATTCGGATATTTTATCTTTTCGAACTGCATCAATAATGATTTTACCGCTTGGCCTCTCTGCAAATGGCATCATACCAGAATATTTATCTATGACTAATTCACCTTTAATATCTTTTAGTCCATCAACCTGTCTATCTTCATTCTGCCCTACGGTTGATACTCTGGCATATTTGTAGATTCTCTTATCTGTGTTCATGCTGTTTTTAGTTTATTTTTAGGGTTGATATCTTTTGTTTCTGTTTTCTTTTCAAATTCCTTTATAAAGTACCTTGCTGCTGATCCGTGGAAGTATCTTTTTCTCCCATGAGCAGAAACAACTATTGAGGTTTTTCTCATAGTTTTTCCTTTAGGATGATTTCTTTTATTTTTGGGATTGGTAGTTCTAACAAGCTGTAACTGGCTACCGATTTCCTTGATGATTTTGGTTATCTCTTTTTCCTGCTTTAGTCTCTTGGTTTTTCTTTTTTCTGAAATTTTCAGGTTATAAGCTTTATCTCTGCATTTTCTGTTATCAGAGCAGTATTTTGAACCTTTTCTTTGATCTGTGATTTCCTTTCCACACACTTCACAATATCTTTTTTCTTTTTTTACCTCCCCTTGGTCGGTCGAATCGCACCATACAATACATGGTGTATCTGTCTTCTTTTTTGTTGCGTTTTTGCTATTGGATTCAATCCAAGATTGAAGGCTTTCAAATTCGGTGTATCTGTCCCCTTTTTTTGTGCGTGAAAAAGCTTGAAGTTCTAATAGTATCAGGTCTTTCAGGATAGTTTTAATGTTACGTTTAGCATACTTGTTTATGAGCGTTTCCAGTAGCTTTTTGTTTTTGTTTCGCTCTTTTCTGCAACGATCATCCTTAATCCACCAATCGGGGTTTCTTAAATCTTTAAATATGCTTTTGTACTTGACTGGTAGTTTTCTGGTTGTTTTAATCTGATCCCACTCAAAGAAGATAGTTTCATCAATGAATTTCAAATACTTGTCTTTGATTAATTTGGATAGCTTTTCTTTGTTCAGAAGGTCAGAGAGTGTTAGGATACCGTAGTTTTCAACCGCTCTCATTTTGGTAAACTTGGTTTCAATTCGAAGCATTTCAGATTGTAAACAAGATTGTTCCATCTTATCGTAGAACTTATAGGTAGTATTTGCAGTTTTAAAGCGGTAACCGTAGCCTGCTTTTCCGCTGATTTCCATATCGGAACGTTCTACACCTTTGCAATATAAGATGCTATCCAGAAAAATTTTAGTATCTATTTTGGAATTGGAAGTATCAAGATTCAAACCGATTTCGAAACCTCTTAAAATTGCTTGTTCAGGAACAACTCCAAACTCTGATAATTGGCTAACAGCCTTTGTAAAATCATCAAAGGTAAAGCGATCGCCATTGTGTAAACCATCATTGTAGTATTTGTGTATAGAACCTTTTATTTTAACTTTCCCTTTTGGTTCTATGATGAATTCCAAGCCATTATAATATGCCTTTTGACTACCTATTAACTCACCAGTATCAACAGAAGTAAGAACATTGAATTTCAGCTTTGAATGATTTGTCCAAAGGCTGATATCAAAGTCTGTTAGTTCTATGGTAATTCCGTCTATCAAGGGTCAGAAAAGAGTAATAAAAGTGGTTAATTAATTGTTGGAAAAATGGTGTATGCGTCACTAAAAAAATGTGCGTTCTCGTTATTTATTTTAGTAATTTTTTTAAAATATACAGACTTTAGAAAATGGTGTATTCGTACCAATTTTATATGCGTTTTTTATTCTGTATTGCCTGCGAATAAAGAAGTGTCTTGTAATTTTAGTGTGTCGTTTTTTATAGCTTGTCAGCATATTTTGTGCCGTCAAGATTTGCCATGATTTCTTCTTTTTTATAAAAGGCTCTATTTCCAAGTTTATAACGGTTCAGAATACCTTTTTTAGCCCAATCGTTTAAAGTAGGAGGGGTAATGCTCAACCATTCCATTACTTCTTTTGGGCTTAATAAAGTAGCTGAATTATTTGGCTTAACGTATTCTGCTAGTTCCGCTAGCTTTTTATTCATTGCCGTAAATTGTTTGATTATATCGGCTGAACTCATTTCTGATACTTGTAATATTTTTTCTGTCATTTGTTATTAATTTTTGGGGTCGTTACAATTTAATTTTATCAATCATAGAGTCAATATCCTGTGATTCTTTGCGATATTCCTCTAAAACCTCTTCTGTGGCAGTCAATATTTTCTTAATAGTTTTATTTGTAGGTTTTTTTGTGCCTAAAAAGAAGTGAACAATCAATGATCTAGAACAATCACTCTTTTCTGCTATTCGTTTTTTTGCTCCACGTGGTAGATTTTTCCCTAGTTCTAATATTTTGTCTATCTTTCGCATAACTTATTAAATAATCGATTAGTAATCGTCATATAGTTCTTTTAGAACTTTTCTGTACACACAAATGTAGGTGCTATATACATCTTTTGCAACTTATTTGTGAGTTCTATAAGATGTATTTATTTGTGTAACATGGAACAATCTGCAAACCAAAGGCTTAAAGAGATTAGAATTGGCAATAATTTTTCACAAGAGGAATTTGCAAATGAAATTGGTGTATCATTATCTGGATATCAATTAATAGAACAAGGGAAAAGAGACGTGAATACCAAAATTCTTGAAGTTCTGAATGATAAATTTGGAGTCTCTGCTGATTGGCTTTTATTTGGAGAAAAGATCCCTAGAGATGATTTAAAATCTCTTATTAAGGATTTTCATCAAGTTGATTTTGTAGATATGATCATACATAAGTATATAAACTCATGGGGTAAAGTACTTATGTTCTATTCTGCAAAAGAACAACAGTATGAATTGGTGGAAATGATAAAAAGTACAATACGTAAAACTAATAAGTATGTTAGTCGATTAAATAAATTGTCATTTACTGTTAATTCGGAAATTGCAGATTATGCAATAGATCCAAATGATGGAGCATCTGATAAAGTAAAATTGAGTATTAAGAATTATTTCTGTGTAGTATATGAAGTTATTGAATTTTTAGGTCAGATGACTTACGATTTTAATCCAGTAGATGAAGAAGGGTACGATTGTTCAGAAGATATTTTTTTGGAAGCAGAAGAATGCTTTGATTCTATCATGAATAACTTTGAGAAAGATGCAGAGGAATTTTTAAAAAGTAGAGAGTAACAGTATTTGAGCTCTTATTAGATAAAATGAAAGCCACATAGTTGTTAAACTGTGTGGCTTTTTCGTGTACTAGTTTTAAGTAATTGCATTTATTTATTGATCTTGCCAAGAATATCATCGATAGGCTCATGAGTGTTGACTAGCACATCGTTTCCTAGGCATATTGATATATACTTAGTGAATTCAGTTATTTTTTTATTTGATCAACAAAAACAATAACTCTTTTGTTCTTTACATTTTTTACTTCAATAAATTTCATTGTTTTAGATTAAATTATTTAAATGTTGTTATTTGATATCGCATTGGTGGGATAACTTAAAAATATTGCCAGTAAATTTTTCTAATTAAGTCTAATGTATTTTTAATTCTAAAAGACTTCGTTTATAATACTTGATTTTAATTTATAATTATCAAAATATCTACAGAGTCTTCCTTTAACTATTGCAGGGTTTATTTTGTTGGAATTCGAGAATCTAGTTATAATGTTATCATCAAAACAATATATTGAACCTTTATTACCTACAAATTCTTTCCATTTGTTTTGAGATATTAAATTGTATTCTGCAAATTGATTTGCTTCAATTTCTTCTTTACTTTTTTTATATTTTTCCTCTTCTAATTTAGGGTCGATGTCTATGAACTCAGCCTTATTATCATTCAATAAATGTTCAAATATATGACCCAATTCATGAAATAAGGTAAAAGCAAAGTAGTCTAATCTTTTAAATCTTAAAGACAATCCTATTGCTGGGTTTCCATCACTCCAAAAAGAAACTCCATCAATAGGTGTTTTTTCACCTTTATTCTGGGTGATGAGTTTAATTCCATTTTCTGATAGAATTTTCTCAACTCTATTGATAACATTCACATTCTCAAATAAAACTTCTTTTATTGAGGTTAAAATTCTATCCTTATTATCGTAATTGAATTTGCTTATGATTTTACTATCTGCCTTAAATTGAACTAGTTTAATCCAAGCAATAACATTTTTATTATCTACTTTGTCGCTTTTGTATTGTCTAAATCTCACATAATTAGGCTGAACAGATAAACTAGCAAATTGCTCAAATTCATTAATGCCGTACATAGCTTTAATGTTCGGTATATCTTCAATAGGATCTCCTGTTACTACTTTTTCTTTCTTTAGAAAATTATAGGGAATTAGTGTTTTGAGATATTTCAATTGTTCGATAGCATCTATTTGCTTTTGATTTCTTGCTTCAACCTTTGCCTTATCTAAATCATAATTTCTTTGAAGTTCTAACCAATATTCAGCATCAATTTCTAAAGCAGATTCAATTAAAATAGCTAGGTCAGCATTAATGTTTCTTTTACCTTTTATTATTTCGTTTAATTGACTTTTTCTAATGCCTATTAGTTTTGCAAATTCTACCTGTGAAATTTCATTTGCTTCCAATTCATCCAGTAAAATTTCGCCTGGGTGTGTTGCAACAAATGGGGTTAATTTATCAATTGTTTTCATGGTCTGTGGTCTGTTAGTCTGTAGGTCTGGTTTCTATTTTTCGTAGTGTTTGCTGAGATCTTCGATTTCAAGTAGGTCTATGTTTAAGTTACCTGATTCGGTGGAGCTTTCTTTAAACAATATTCTGTATTGCTTATTAACCCAAACAGCACTAATGCCATTTAGATCACCTATTTTTTTTTCATATCGTAAGCTTTTTATTTGATGCAGCTGTTCGATTCGTGTTATTGATTTTAATTTATTAATTGTTTTAACATACTGTTTGACTAGTTGTGGGTTAGATTTGTATTCTTTGTATGCTTTTACATTGCCTATAAATAGGTCTTCAAGATAACTTTTGCTAAAAACTATATTCATGGTTTGGGTTTCAATGCATAGTATAAGCTTGTAAATTTGACTTAGTGTCAATAAATTATACTACAAAAGTAATAAAAAGTTCGCAATATTGTGAACTTTTAATGCAATTTAACATTTCGAGATGTTTTCAACTATATGGCTTTATCCGTAAAAAATGGATGTTGTGCCATTCTATCGGCTTGTTGTTCTTTGGTTACTTTGATGTATTTCATAAATGAGCTTTCAGTGGTATGTGTACTAATAGCCATTATATCGATAACAGGAACACCAGCTAGATAAGCATTTGTACAAAAGCTACGTCTTGCCGTGTGGGTTTTTATAAGAGTGTACTTAGGAACGTGTTTATTCACTTTTAAGCCGCCTTTAGATTTGCTAGTACTTTCGATGTCGTCAAGCTCTGCAAGTTCTCCTACCTCTTTTATTTTATAGTTAATTGATTGGTCAGCCATTTTCTTAGGAGGTTTCCCGTCATTCTTTTCTAATATTGCTACTACAATCGGGTGCAATGGTATAACGACCTTTTGTCCTGTTTTTTGAGTATCAACTTTTAGCCTATAACCGTCAAGTCGTTTAATAATGTTTTCGGGTTTTAGATCATTAAAATCTGAAACTCGTAAGCCTGTAAAAGCACCAATCAAAAATAAATCTCTAGCCCTTTCGTGTAGAGGTTTATCTGATAAATCGAGATTATACATTTTCTTTAGTTCGTTAACGGTTAGGTAGATATTGTCTACTTCTTCTTTAAGAACTACGAAGCGTTTACTTCTAAAACTTAAGTTGTTGGTTAATTCTTGTTCTACAGCTTCACCCATAAACGTTTTAAGATTCTTTATGTGTTTGCCTGTATTATTGGTGGCATAGTTTTTAGTGTTACACCATGCAATAAAATCATAATAGAAATCGAGTGTAATCACTTCAAAGGAAAGGTGATATTTGGCCGTTTCAAATAGCTCTAGAACTGCTTTAGTTCCTTTAAGGCTCTTTATTGTTCCTAGGGTAATTGGTCGTCCTGTACTTGGGTTTATTTTTCCTTCATAGCTTTTTATGACTTTGTCTATAAATCCAAAAAAGCTTTTTTCTTTTTCGTTGACTGGTGAAAAATAGTTATCAAGGAATTTTTTTAAACTGTGCTTCGATAAAGGTAAGCCATCAACTATACATCCATCGACAAAAGCAGTTACTTCATTTTCAAGATTATTAAGCAAGCTATTTATTGAAACTTTATTTTTTGCAGCTGCAACATTTCGCACCCTTTGATCTTTCCAATATTTAGGGATTACTTTTATTCCAATTGGATATACCAATTTTTCGCCTTTTAGACGGTAGACTAAATGTATTGGGGTTTCGGTCTCGCTTTTCGGAGATCTTAAAGTGAATCGAACATTTGACATTAGCTTATCTCTTTATTTGATTTGCTAAAGATATACTATTTTAAAGTTGTTGCCGCTTTTGTTGCCGCTTTTTCTTTATTTTATCTTAATCGGCTTAATTTACTTTTACACCTAATAATTCCTGCATGCATTGTATTTGTTAAGGTGTATCGGTTTTTGTAGTGTGGTTGAATAGTTTAGAAAAGCAGCAATTTAAGTGTTTTTCAGTCCGCCAGAGACCTCAAAAATAACGAAATCATGCTTTCATGGTTTCGTTTTTTTATGTCTAAAAATCTCAATTTAGTTAATGGTTTGTATTAATATTAGGTCGAGTAAGTATTTTTTAAACTTAATATTTGATAATTTTAGCTATACTAAAACCTTTATTTTCTGTAAATTGGTAAAAGTACTTCTTATCATCACCAAAGAATAAACATGAAAAAACCTTTTACCTTTCGGTTTTATGCAAGTTTAAATGATTTTCTTCCAGAGCAAAAGAAGAGTAAG
The DNA here is from genome assembly GCF_052400665.1 of Marinifilum sp. RC60d5. Taxonomy (NCBI): domain Bacteria; kingdom Pseudomonadati; phylum Bacteroidota; class Bacteroidia; order Marinilabiliales; family Marinifilaceae; genus Marinifilum; species Marinifilum sp. RC60d5. The sequence goes on along the minus strand of NZ_JBQTGK010000011.1, from coordinate 15,699 downwards.
TCTTTTGTTCAACTTTTTAAAACTCCTATATGCATAGATGATACCCTGGTATCTTTAGGAATTCCTTTTTCTGAGGTAGATTTAATATTAGTGAATGGAAATCCGGTAAAAATTACAGATGGAATAAAAGAAAATGATCGAATTGCTGTATATCCAAAATTTGAGCAGTTTACTATTTCTTCAATATCTCGACTACGTGAGTTTGAATTTGACGAAACAAAATTTATTGCGGACTGTCATTTAGGAAAGCTGTCCAAGTACCTGCGAATGTTGGGTTTTGATACCATTTATAAGAACAGAATGGATGATGATGAGATAATTGATAAGGCAGTGAATGAGAAAAGAATTATTCTTACTCGTGATAAGTTACTCTTAAAATCGAGTAAAATCGTACAAGGATATTTTGTTCGTTCAATTTTAAAACATGAGCAGTTAATAGAGGTGGTTAAAAAGTTTAATTTATACCATAAATTTAAATCCTTTACACGCTGTATGTGTTGTAACAGCCAATTATCAGAGTTGAGTAAACCCGCTATAGCAGATAAGGTAGAACCTAATATTGCGAAATTATACGATACTTTTTATTATTGTTCACAATGTGATAAGGTGTATTGGAAAGGATCGCACTTTAAAAAAATGGAAAACTATATTTTAAATTTACTTAATGTCTAACATAAAAAAAGGTATCGAAAAAATTGTTAGTAAAGTTTACAGAGAGTACTTTTAATTGATATTTCTGGAAATATATGTTATTTACAAACTTTATTTATTATTACGATTATTTAGAAATTTTTAGAATAGGCATACTGGTATATTTTTTTATATTTGATAAGCATTACTTAGAGAATTGTTAATTTTCTGATTGATATTTTTTAGTATAAATTTAAATTACAGATATGACTATATTTTCAAATAATAATATTGGCCCTAAAACAAGTTATACAGCTATAGAGTTGATGAATGAGTTGCAGAAGCGTGATGATATTATGTTGATTGACATTCGGGAGCCAAACGAGTTGGCAAAAAATGGGATAGAAAATGCAATTCATATTTCAATGGAAGAAATACAGAATAAAATTCCAATGTTACCAAAAGATAAGGATATTGTTGTTTTTTGTCATTTAGGATTCAGGAGTAAGCAGCTTAGGAATCATCTTCGTAAAATGGGATTTTATAGGGTGGCACATTTAAAAGGTGGTTTATATAGTTGGAATCGTCAATTAAAGAAATTGAAAGCATCTGAATACTAGTTATAAAAAAAGCTCAATAATTTTATTTATTGAGCTTTTTAATTTCTTATTCTAAATATAGCTTTTAGGTATTTTTGTTTTTAATCCCGATCCTTTTTAACGGTCAATGAGAATTGATCCATTTTAATGATTTTAACAAAGGTATCCTTAGAAATATCTTCTCCGTATAATGTTTTAGCTTTCCAGGTAGATCCTCCAACAATTACTTTTCCAAGATTCTTAGATTGATCTATTCGTTCTATTACATAGGCTTCTTTTCCAATTAAATTGGTGGTAAAATTTATTTCCAGAGCAGTTCGGCTTACCATGTTATTTTTTAAATAGGGCTTTACCAATAGTAAAGCTATTATGCTAAGCGTTAAAAATGTTATAATTTCAATGTAGAAGTCAAATCCCCAGTAGGCTAGTAATCCAGTAACAAGAGCACTTGCGCCGAAACAAAGACAGGTAAATGTTGAAATAAATATCTCGACCACAAATAAACTAATTGTTAACAAGAGCCATAAGTGCCAAATTTCCAATATCATAATTTAATTGTATTTGTATTAGTTTCGCAAAATTAGGACAAGTTATGTTATGTTCCAAGTGTCAAATGTGTCAAGTTCATTTCATTTTACAAGTTGCCAATGATTTGGCACTTTATAGCATGTAGTATCGATAATATAAGTAAAACAAGAAGCATGTTTTAATTATGTTACAATATTTTATTTGTGAAGATTAGAAAATAAATATATTCTTATTTGTAAATAAATTAAAATAATGAAGATTAAACTTTTACGTTGCACTAGTTGTTAGTAACCAGTGGAATAGAATAAGTAACTTTTGTGCCGTGTGTAGAAGGATCAATATTTTTTAAATCGATAATTTCAAAATTCATTTTTTGAGATGATTTAAAATTGTAAATCTTAACTCTGTCTAATGCTATCGATGTAGCTAATGATTTATGGTGTTTATGAGAAACTTGTTTTTTAGCTTCATTAATTCCAATTCCATTATCGCTAATACTAAAATGGATTGCTTTTTTATTGTCTGATACCGAAATTGAGATTTTAATATGTGCATCAGGATTATTTCGTAAACCTCCATGAATTAAAGCATTTTCAACAAAAGGTTGGGCCAGCATTGGTGGTACAACTACCAAATCCTGATCTAACTCTTCATCAACATTAAATTGGTAAGCAATATCATTTTCAAATCGAAGTTTTTGTAATCCAATGTAATCTTCTAGGGTATTTAATTCTGTTGTTAAAGTGACAAATTCTTTTCGCGAATTTTCTAGTATTCCTCTAATCAAACTTGCTAATCTCGATAAATAACTATTCGCATCATCATTTTTATTATCTAATATAAAGCTTTGAATTGCTGTAAGTGAGTTAAATAGGAAATGAGGATTCATTTGCGTGAGTAAAACTTTTTGACGTAAATCCATAATCTTATGGTCTGCTCTTAAGCGGTTTATTCGAAGCGAAACAATTACGGCTACTATTCCAAGAATAAAGATAATGCTAAGAATAATTAGTAATGTGTTTTTCTTTCCGAGTTCCAAATTTTGAATCTGAGTTCTTTGTTCAAGAAGTTGAAAGTCCTTTTTTTGTTGCTCTGATTCGTATTTAGTGCTTATTTCAGCTAGTTTTTCATTTTGAAAAATATTCCATAAAGAATCTTTTATTTGTATGTGTTTTTTGTGAGCTTTAAGTGCTTCTTTATCTCTATTTTGTGATTCCAGAAACTCTGAATAAAATAGATAGGTATCCATTAAATCTTCAGATAAATTATTTGTTTGATTAGAGTATTCAGCTTTTTTAAAATATTCTTCAGCTAACTTGTTTTGATTTAATTTACTGTATATTACGGCTTTAGAGGTGTATACTTTTCCTAATCCCCAGTAATCGTTAAGCTTTAAGCGTAAATCTTCACATTGATTATAAAATTCTAAAGCTCTATTAAGAAGTTTTAATTTTTCGTATGATTGACCAATATTAAGCAGAATAGTTGCTTTGTGTTGAATCATACCACCTTTTTGATTTAATTCAAGTGCCTTAAGCTGATATTCCAATGATTCTTTGTAGGATTGTTTTGCAAATTTAATAACACCAATATTGGTTAGGTTTCTAGATAGTTTGTCGTTGTTATTAAGTTTCGAAAATATTTCATTTGATTTTGTATAGAACTTTAAAGCTTTATCGAAGTTTCTGTTCATGTGATAAATACCGCCAATATTCATGTATGCACCAGCAATGCCTTCTTTGTAGTATAACGACTCGTAAATTTTGATGGCTTTTAAATATTGTTGAATCGCCATGGTGTATTTTCCTTTGCGGCGATATATTATTCCAATGTTTCCACTTACTTTTCCGATATTTAGAGAATCATTAATTGCTTCAAATTCATGCAGGGCTTTTGCATAGTAGTATTCCGATGAGTCAAATACTCCCTGATAAAAATAGGTAACACCTTGTAGTTTATATGATAATGCTAAATCCTTTGTATTGCCTTTCGATTTTGCTAAAGTAATGGCTTTATGGCCTGTTTTAATACTAGCCTGATACGAGGAATCCCTTAGTTTTTTAGATAGTGTAATTAGTTTTTGAACTTCAGGATTTAATGGGGTTCGGTTATTGTTAATAATTTGATTTGTTGCGCCACAGCATGTATTAATTAAAATTATTGTTATGGTTATTGCTATTGATTTCATGCGTAGTTATATGTGGTTTTTAACAAGCCGCAAAATATGAATTTTTGAAGTAATAATGATTTTTTTTTGAAAAAAATCACATGTTTACATAAAAAAGCCTGATTGTGAAATCAGGCTTAGTGTTTAATATGTGAATGTAGAATTATAAATTGTATGTAATACCAATACCGGGTAACCAGCCTTTGTATTTATATTCTCCTTTAAAGCCTTCAGTGCCATAAATTCCTTGTGCTGCTGGGTTTCCTTCTGTGGCAGTAACTTTTTCACCTTCGTTGTAAAGAAGAGATGCATCAAAACTCAGTTTATCGGTCAATTTATAAGAGAAACCAACTGAGATACCAACTTTATCTGATCCAGGAGTCTCTGGAGAATAATACATTGTATTAGTTGGAGATTTATCGAAATATAAACCAGCGTATAAATCTAATTTTTCGTTGGTTGTATATCTTGTTCCGAATCTCCAGGTTGTTGTATTGTCCCAGTTTCTTGTACTCTTTGTATCTGCAACAACTGGAATTACAGCATCAGCTATTGCAGGATGAGGAATTGATGTATTTGTTTCAAAATCAAAATCTAATGATTTGTACGAATTCCATTTAATAAAATTAACATCGGCAGAAACCAGCCACTTTTTATTTATTTGATATGCAAAACCTACATTTAAACTTGCAGGCATAGGCAATTCAGCAGCTACTCCACTACTCGGAAATAAGGGTGCTACAGAGGCATCAATTCCCGAAAAAGTAACATCTGCATCAGAATATTCTAATTCAACATCAACTTGCGATCGGTATGAAATACCAATATTTAATTTTTCGGTTGGCTGAATAAATACGCCTAAGTTGTATCCGTACTGGATGTTATTACCTGCAATATTTACCTGACCGTCAATTGGGGTTGCTGATCCAACAAGAGGACCGTAGTTTATAGCTTTGTTTAAGTCAACATCTCCATAAACAATATTTAAACCTGCACCGACGCTAATCCAATCGGTTAACTGATAGGAAATTGTTGGTTGAATGTAAACAGCTTTTAAGCTGATATCCTGAATTAAATATCTACCAGACCATTCATTACCCCACTGCATTGTGTTTCCAAAAGGAGTATACGCTCCAAGTCCTACGGCTAATTTGTTATTAATTTTCATTGATCCATAGAAATAGAAAGGTGTTCTATGATCGTTATCTGTTTCTTCTGTTATTCCTGAAGCTCCTTTAAATTCTGCACTGGTAAATGTTACGGATGTTCCTAATGAGAAACTGTATTTGTTTTTTAATGTTGCTAAGGCACCTGGATTCCATTGCATGCTACTGGCATCAAAGTTTAATGCAGTACCCACATGTCCCATACCTGTTTGCTTGTTTCCCTGAAGGTTTACAGCAAATCCTTCTGCTTTTACATTGTATGCCATTGCAATAACTGCAAGTGCCAAACAAATTTTTCTTATCATAATTCGTTGTTTTAAAAATTCGACCTGAATATATATCAATTTCCATGTCATACAAGAATTATAAATTTGTTATTGAGCTTATATCTATTATAATTACCTGTAAATTAATAGTATATAATTATTTACATTTGTTGTTACGAAAAATATTATAATTTGGACCTATGGGTCTTTATTTAATTTTTATACTTTTACCTTGAATAAGGAACCTTTATTCAGTTATATGGAACGAAAGTTGAATAAAAATTTACGAGGTAATTTTGCATACCAAAGTTTTAAAGAAGGATATCGCAGTGTAACTCCTTCTTTAATTAACCGTTCTTTTGAGTGGAAGGATAAGCAGATTAATATTCTATTAGAATCGGCAATGCTAGAATTGGGAGAGTTGAATGCTTATTCAAAAATTTTTCCGCAAATAGATCTTCACCTTCCTTTATTTGTTGCTCAGGAAGCTGTTGCTTCAAATCTAATTGAAGGAAGTAAGAGTAATCTTAATCAGGCTTTTGTTCCTGAAACCTCAAGGAGTTTTAAGCGAATTTATGAGCAAAAGGAAATTACTAACCATATAGAGGCAATTAATTGGGGCGTAAAAGAACTTTGTCAGTTTCCTTTGTCGGTCCGATTAGTTAAGGAGGCTCATAGGATATTGTGTTCTGATTTGCCACAGAAGGAAGATTTTGGGGGTAAAATCAGACCTTTCTTTGATTCAAATGATAGTAAATTTAATTCCAGTTTTGAATACATGCCACCCAATAAGCATGAATTAAAAATCTTAATTAATGATGGTAAAAAGTTTTGGCGAAATTCTAACTTGGAGTTGCCACAGCTTATTAAAATGGCAATTTCTTTGTATCAGTTCGAAAATATTCTTCCTTTTCTAAATGGAAATGGAAGAACTGCTCGTACACTTATCTTATTTGAAACTCTGGAGTTGAAATTTGTGCACAAGCCCATATTTTGTTTATCTGTTTTTTTCGAGAAAAACAGATTAGAATATTATCATCGCTTAAATTTAATTCGTTCGAGAAATGATATTGAGCAATGGATCAAGTTTTTTTTAACAGGAATAAGAGAGTCTGCGATACATAGCAAAGAAATACTGCAAAGTTTAGGTCATTTAAAAGTCAAGTATAATGAACTCATCGAATCAAAAATGGGAAAAAAGAGACATCAATCTGCCAAATTGTTAATGTCTGAGTTTTATTCTCAACCATTTTTAACTGTAAATGAGGTTAAGAACAAGTTGAATCTTAGTTTTCAGTCAGCTAATCAGTTAATGAAAGAGTTCGAGCAAACGGGATTAATTAAAGAACTTGTGGGCGCTCGTCGAAACCGGGTTTTTTATTTATGGGAATATCTGCACTTGTTTAATTTGTAACTGTATTTTGTTTAAGATAATTCCTACTGTTATTTACCTTCTTATCAATAAATTACCTTGTAATTACCCTTCTGGTGCCCATTGTTAGTAATTTTATTCACAATTTAAGCAAATTGTGAATTATTTTAAAACTTCTTTTTATTTAGTAATGTTGATTAACATCTATTATTCTTTTACGAAACTCTTATAATTGTTTGCCAAATATAATTTTGTCACATAAAAAAGTAGTTTGGTAAAAATTGTTTAAATTAAAGAAAAATAGACGTGATAATTAGTATATTTAATTAAATAGATAATTCTAAATTAATTAATATATGTTTTTGCGCATGATGAGAGTTTTACATGGCAATAAGAACGAAATAAAAAGAAAAATATCGGCACTTTTTTTCTTTTTATTACTCCACTTAGGAGTTTTTGCCCAAACAGCCGATTTTTCCATTAATTTAAGCAATAAGTGTGGGAATGGAACTGCTACTTTTGAAGATAAATCAGGAATAGCGGTCACCAAATGGGAGTGGAATTTCGGAAATTCTAATTCGACTGTGATCGAAGCTCCTGATGATGGGAGTACTGTTACTGCGATATATCCCAAGCCGGGGGTGTATACGGTAAGCTTGACGGTTAATGATGGAGATCCAACAGTTAAGGAAGTTACCATTTATCCAAATCCAGAACCAAATTTCACTGTTTCAGATGCAGTAGGTTGCGAGCCAATGGATATTTTATTAACCGGATTTGGCGAGAATGTGGATGTGGCTCCATTTACTATCGACGGAACTTCTGTTGGTGGTGTTCCCGGCGGAGCTATTGTAAATTATCAGTGGGATTTTCAAGGTAAAATAGATGGAATTACAAGTGCAGATCCTGCTTTATCTTTATCAGCTCTCCAGGCCAATGACTATGGTGTATTATTAATTTTAACGGATGAAAATGGTTGTGAAGGAACAAAGTTTGAGCCTACTGTTTTTCAGGTTAACCCAACACCTACTGGTGATTTTAATTTTACAAAAGAGAATTCGTGTGGAGTTGGTAATGTTACATTTGATGCATTGGCTACAATTTCCTCAGGTCAAATTAGTGAGTATCAGTGGGATATTGATAATGATGATATTATTGAAGCTGTTTCTCAATCTTATACTCATAGTTTTTCAACAGCAGGAACATTTGATGTAGCATTGACCTTAAAATCTGATCAGGGATGTTTGTCAACGGAAGTAATCAAGCAGGTTCAGTTTAATGATGCGAATACAAGTGATTTTTCTTTCACAGGAAACTGTGCCGGACAAAGTATTAGTTTTACAGATGAATCATCGGCGAGTGCTATTGCCTGGTCTTGGGATTTTAATGGCGATAGTATAGAAGATTCCGATCAGCAGAATCCTACAACTAGTTTCGCAAATGCTGGCGATAAGTCGGTAACACTTCGTGTAACTCATAGTGATGGATGTGTTATGGAGGTAACAAAAACCATTCCTGTGTCGGGTGCAAATGCATCTTTTACTTATGACTTTAGTGCTTTGTGTGCTCCTGAATACGAAGTGGTATTTAATAATACTTCTACAGCAAGTACAGGAACAATTACTTCGTACTCATGGGATTTTAATGGAGATGATACTGAAGATAGTAATGTGGAAAATCCGACCTATTCTTTTAATGCATCTGGAACTTATACTGTAAAATTAACAGTTATTTCGAGCGAGGGGTGCGAATCAACGTATTCTGAGGATGTTACCATTAATGAAAAAACATTGGATTTTTCAATTACTTCGCCAGCCGAAGGTTGCGAGGGGCTGGCAGTTAGTTTTGAAGGTTCTTATTCTGATGTTGTAAATGATCCGGTTGTGAGTTGGAACTGGACTTTTGAAAATGGATCAGAAGCAGGAACAGGACAAAATACTTCTTATACATATAATACAAGAGGTGAGTATGACGTTACGCTAAGTATTGTTACTACAAATGGATGTTCATTATCGACAACTAAACCGGAAGCAGTTCAGGTTGGACAAAAACCTGTAATAAGCAATATTACTAAACCTGTGTCTAGTTGTGCTAATGATCCGGTCGTATTTACAGCTTCTTTTACTGGATTGGCTGATAGTTTGTATTGGCAATTTTCGGACGGGGGAGATGAAACTTCTGGATTTACTGATGGTAATTCTCCTCAATCAGTATCTTATAATTTTACAGATGATAGTGATAATCATGTATTAAATTTAATTGCTTACGATAATGGTTGTCCCTCAGATCCTTATGAGTTAACTGATATTGTAGTAAATCAGCCAGTTGCAAGATTTTCTGCTTCTAAAACGGTATTATGTTCGATTCCCGAGACTGTTACTTTTACCAATAATAGTGATTCCGATGCAGCTGGTACTACCTACGAATGGGATTTTGATGGTGATGGGATTGTAGATTCTACAGATGAAAATCCATCACATTCATATACCGCTGCAGGAGATTACACAGTTAAACTTATTGTGTTTAATCCTGATACTGGTTGTACAGATGAGAATACAAAAAAAATATATGTAACAACTTCTACACCTGATTTTATTACCGATAAAACTGTAGATTGTCATCCAGCAGAGATTGAATTTACAAATCAAATTGCAGGAAACTCTTCGGCAAATTTTAGTATTGACAAAGTGGAGTGGGATTTCAATAATGATGGTACGATAGATTCATCTGAAGAAAATCCGACTTATACCTATACGAGTCCAAACTCCTATGGTATTACAATGACAGTTACAGAAGAGAATGGATGTGTCTATTCTGTTGAAAAAGATGGTTGGTTAAGTGTAAATGGACCTGTAGCATCATTTACAAAATCTCCTGATGAAGCATGTTTGGGCGACGAAATTACATTTACAAATACAACATCTAAATTTATTAGAGATCCTGCCAATCAGGACAATTATTCTTATTCATGGAATTTTGGTGATGGAAGTACATCAACAGATAAAGATCCTACTCATACTTATATAAGCAAAGAGGTTTTTGCAGTAAGCCTTACGGTTACAGATGAAAATACTTGTTCAAATACTTTTACGGAAAGTAATTCGGTTATTGTACCCAATCTGCTTGCTGGTTTCACGACCAGCAGAGATATATACTGTTTAGGCGCAAATGTTGAATTTACAAATACCGCTAGCATCACAAATGGGTCTGCAAGTATCACCCTTTATGAGTGGGATTTAGATGGAGATGGTATTTATGAAATAAGCACTGCTTCTAATGCCAATCAATCTTTTACATTTACTTCAGCAGATACATTTACGGTAAAACAACGAATTACAAGTTCTCTTGGTTGTACCGATGAGTTTAGCAAAGTAATAACTATTGTTGACGGAAACGGTAGCTTTACGCCCGATGAAATTAACTTGGGCTGTGCTCCTGCAAGTACAACATTTAGAGCAAATGATAATGATGCTGTAGTTGAATCTTATACATGGAATTTTGGCGATGGAGAAACATCCGATAAACGGGAACCAATGCATTTTTATGTGAACCCTGGTTCTTATGAAGTTGAACTAACAGTTGTATTAACAGGAGGCTGCTCCAAAACAAGTAAACAAACCATATTTGTTGCAGGTCCGGTTGGAGATTTTTCATACAATAATATAGAGGATTGTGCCGCCCCTAATCATGAGGTAACTTTTGCAGCCTCAAATATGCAGGATGTAACTTCTTTAGTTTGGGATTTTGGAAATGGATTTACAGAAAACGAAAATGTTTCACTAGGAACAACAGATAAAACAAAAGAATACAGCTATACTTCTAAGGGTACAAAATTACCTATATTAATTCTTACTGATGATGGGACTTGTGGTTCTTATTCCTACATTCGCGAAGATCTGGGAAGAATTAATACCAGTACTCCACCAACTGTTGATTTTAGTAAATCATCAGGCGATAATATCTGTGAGAATGTGGAATTTCAGTTTTCTGATCTTTCGGTATTAACTGATGATCGTTATCAAATTGTGACTTGGTCGTGGGATTTCGATGAGGATGGCATAGAAGATTCTTCTGAGAAAAATCCAACATTTACCTATACAACAGCCGAAACTTACGATGTTAGTTTAACCGTTACCACTTCTTTTGGATGTACAGCAAGTCTTACGAAAACAGATTTTATTACAGTTGTTTCTCCTAGTAATTTGAAGGATTTAGCTATTGATATTACAGAACCATTTGTAAAGAATAGCAAATTCTGTTCTACAGATAATGTTACTTTCAATGGTTCTGCTACAAGTACCAATGGCGATGGAACCATCTCAGCATGGGAATGGGATTTTGGTGATGGAAATGAGGCTTCCATACAAAATGCACCTCATTCATACAGCACAGCCGACGAAGGCTTAACCAAAACAGTGACGCTTACTGTTACAGACAATAGCCAGTGTGTTCAGGTAATTACAAAAGATGTTAGCATTTATAAAGTTGAAGCTGATTTTTCAATTACGAGTACTCCTGTGTTACGAGGAAATAATATTGCTTTCGCAGATTTATCTACCACCGAAATAAATGCCGCTACTGATGGAACGATTTCAGCTTGGGCATGGACTTTCGAAGAAGGAACACCCACATCTTCAGGATTTCAAAATCCAAGTATTGCTTACAATACCATTGGAAGCGATTACGATGTTGATTTAACAGTTACTAATAACGAGGGTTGTACAGCAAGTACAACGAAAAAGGTAAGTGTTAGCAATAATCCTCCTTTGGTAACTAGTTTTGGTGTTTCAGGGAATGAGGATAATGATATTGTAATTGCTCAGGCTAATTTTAATTCAAATTTTGATACCTCATTAGATCCTAGTCAGACTCTTACTAAAGTTAAAATTACGAGCCTACCAGATAATGGAGACCTTTATATAGGTGCCACAAAAATTTCGGCGATAGGAACAGAGTTGACTTATGCCCAGTTGGCAAACTTGAAGTTTGTGCCAGATGAAAACTGGAATGGAAGCACATCATTTGATTATAACGCCTATGATGGATATGATTATGCTGCAGATGATGCTACCATTACCATTACAGTCAATCAAGTTCAGGATGTTCCTGTTGTTACCGATATAGCAGACAGTAATAATAAAGATAAAAATACAACTTTTGATATTGCAACTTTCGAGGATAAATTTTCTGATGTCGATCTAGTTGGAAATGATAATCCGGATTTTCAAAAAATTAAAATTACCGTTTTACCAACTGCCGCAATGGGAGTACTAAAATTGAATGGTGTTGCAATTGCTGCTATTAAGGAAATTAATAAATCAGATATTACAAATTTGGTTTTCGAACCTACCGCTGGTTTTGTTGGAGATGCAATATTCAGTTGGAATGGATCTGATGGAGCTGATTATGCGGCAGCAGATGCTCAAGTGAGTATTAATTATTTTAATACTAAAGCTGAACTGACCGATGAGAATTTAGGAAATTCGATTAAAGAGGATGTTGTTGTTAACATTACACAATCGGATTTTATAGATAATCATTCTGATACTGATGTAAATGACGATCCATTTGATTACATTAAAGTTATATCATTACCATCATCAGGTGGCGTTTTCAGTATTGGTGGATCTGCTCTTAGTGTAGGACAAGAAATTACTTATGCGCAATTGGCTACTGATGTAATTTTTACACCAACTAATGGTTATAACGGAACTATTACATTAGAATGGGATGCCTTCGATGGAACAGAACTCTCAACAGGGCCAGCAAAATTTACATTCACTTATATAAATACACCTCCAACAGTTTCGAATATTACTAAAGCAACAGTTGATGAAGATACACAGGTTGATTTTACAGCTGCCGATTTCACCGATCAGTTTGCAGATGTTGATGCTTCTGATGTTTTAACAAAAATAAGACTCAGAAGTTTGCCTACGAATGGAACCCTAAAATTAAGTGGAGTTGCCGTTTCTAATGGTGATTATATTGATGTTGACGATTTGGCTAAATTGCAATATTTCCCAAATCCAGATTTTAATGGAACAGATAGTTTTATTTGGAAAGGAAATGATGGAACGGATAACTCTTCCAATACGGCAACAGTTAATTTAACAATCAATCCTGTTCAGGACAAACCAACTGTTTCTGATATCAGTAAATCGGTTGTGGAAGATGCGGATGTTCAAATTACGAAAGATGATTTCATTGCTAACTTTACCGATGTCGATTCTCCTTATGGAAATCCGAACAGTGAATTATCTGAAATTACAATTACTTCTCTTCCATCAAATGGAACTCTAGAATATAACGGTTCTGCAATTGTTATAGGAACAAATAATGTAATTGCTGTTGCTGATATTGATACAGGTTCAGGTATAGTCTTTATTCCAGATTCAGGATATGAAGGAGATTCTTCATTCGGTTGGAATGGATCCGATGGATTAAACTATGCCGATGCAGAAGCAACGGTTACTATCACTCACAATAACACGCCTCCAGTAGTTACGAATGAAGATTTTGGAGATAAATTAGAAGATCTTGTTTTTACCATTACACGTGCTGATTTTGATGATAATTATTCTGATGCTAATGCAACGGATACGCAGTTTGAAAAGGTGAATATTATAAGTCTTCCTGATGTGAGTATTGGTAAATTTACTTTGGATGGTGCTGATTTAAATACAGGGGAATATACATATGCTGCACTTGTAAGCGGTTTGGTATTTACACCTCTTGCAGGTGAAAATGGAACTGTTAACCTGGTTTGGAATGCTGAAGATGGAACCGATTATGCTGTAAGCAATGCAACATTTAGTTTTACTTACATTAACTCTGTTCCCACTGTATCTGATTTTTCAAAACCAGCTGTCGATGAGGATAACAATGTAGTCTTTGCTCAGGCAGATTTTGATTCAAATTACTCCGATGTGGATGCAAATGATTCAATGGAGAAAATCAAAATCACAGATCTTCCGGATAATGGTACATTAAAATACGGCGCAACAACAGTTAGTCTAGACGATGAAATTGCTTATGCAGACTTAGCCAATTTGATTTTTCAGCCTAACGAAAATTGGTTTGGAAGCGATTCATTCAAATGGACTGGTTATGATGGAACCGTTTACTCATCTGAATCTACGGTTTCATTAACTGTGAATTCGGTAAATGACATTCCAACAGCAGCAGATGGTTCAGTTACTGAACTGGAAGATCAAACCTACACCTTTGCTTCAACTGATTTCTCAAATTCATATAGCGATGTTGAAACAGCATTTGCAGGTATTAAGATTATTTCTCTTGAAACTGAGGGTTATTTGAAAGTAGGAAGTTCTGATGTGTCTTTAAATCAGATTTTGGATTTAAATGATATTGCTGATCTTACTTTCTCTACCGATGCAAATGAAAATGGAACAGCTTATGCAACATTTGGTTTTGCAGTATTCGATGGAGAAGACTACAGTACAGAAGTGTATACAATGACTGTAAATATTACACCTGTAAATGACGAACCATCCTTTTCTTTAAAAACAGATCCAAATGTAACTGTTGATGAAGACTCTGGATTTAAAATTCTAAATGGGCAAGCTATCTCAATAAACAAAGGAGCTGCAAATGAATCGGATCAGAACTTAAGCTTTGTTTTAACTAATGACAACAATTCTTTGTTTAGCTCTCAACCGGCAATGGATGCTGGTGGAAATTTAAACTTCACGCTTGCTGATGATGCTTTTGGAACTGCTACGGTAACTGTTATTCTTAAAGATGATGGCGGAACTGCTAATGGCGGCGATGATACTTCAGATTCGCAGACTTTTGTGATTACGGTGAATTCGGTAAATGACATTCCAATTGCAGCAGATGAATCAGTAACAGAGCTGGAAGATCAAACTTACACCTTTGCTTCAGCTGATTTTTCAAATTCATACGCTGATGTTGAAACAGCATTTGCAGGAATTGAAATTACAGGATTAGAAAATGTTGGAAATCTCGAGTACGATGGTATTCCAGTAACAACTGGCTTACAAATTGCTTCCGTAGATATTTCGAAATTGAAATTTATTCCTAATGCTGATGAAAATGGAAATGCTTACGATTCATTTACTTTTAAAGTTTACGATGGAGAAGCATATAGTGCGGATGCTTATACAATGACTCTTAACTATACTCCGGTTAACGATGAACCATCTTTTACCTTAAATTCGCCTAAAGATATTGAGGTGGATGAAGACAATGGTACAGAAACCGTAGTTGGTCAGGTAGTCACACAAAGTGAAGGACCTGCGGATGAGAGTTCACAGGATCTAACCTTACATGTGAGTCATACCAATTCCGGATTATTTAGTGTTGATCCTGCAATAAATGCAGCAGGAACCTTAACATTTACTCCTACTCCAAATGCATTTGGAATCTCTACTGTTACGGTTTACATTACCGATGATGGCGGAACTGATGATGGTGGAGACGATACTTCTGATTCTCAAACTTTTGTGATTACCGTGAATTCAGTGAATGATGCTCCGGTGGCAGATAATGATAGTGGTACCGTAGATGAAGGACAAAGTGTAACGATCTCTTTGATAGATGGAGATTCTGATGTTGACGGAACTCTTGATGTAACGACCATAACAATTGTATCAGGACCAGTAAACGGATCTATAGTGGATAATGGTGATGGAACAATTACATACACTCATGATGGTAGTGAAACTGCAAGTGATAGTTTTACTTATACTATTCAGGATAACGATGCGGCTGAATCTAATGTAGCAAGCGTAAGTATTGCTGTTATTGAAGTGAATGATCCACCAGTAGCTTTAGATAATAATGCAATTACCAAAGAGGATACACCAGTTGTCATTTTGGTACTAGCCAATGATTCCGATGTGGATGGAACACTAGATTTAACCAGTCTTCAAGTTGTTTCAGGGCCAAGCAATGGAACTGTAAGTATCAATCCAACAACAGGAGA
>NZ_JBQTGK010000010.1:0-111745 GCF_052400665.1 Marinifilum sp. RC60d5 | reverse complement strand
TGGGGTTCGAACCCAGGACCCCAACATTAAAAGTGTTGTGCTCTACCAGCTGAGCTAAGGAATCATCCTAATTTTTTATGAAAGACTTAAGGCTGTCTTTAAAAGTGATCCCTCTGGGGTTCGAACCCAGGACCCCAACATTAAAAGTGTTGTGCTCTACCAGCTGAGCTAAGGAATCATTGTGTATGCTTTGTTTTTTAAAGCGATGCAAATATAGAGCGATTAAATTTAAATCGCAAACTCAAATTTGTTGAAATACATGTTTTTTTCTTGAACATACAAGGTGGATTTACTTTATTGTGTTGGCGGGCAATTTGATATAAAAATAAAAAAAAAGTAAAAAAAAATATTAATCGGTGAAAAGCTCTTGTTTTGCTTATGATAACGGGGATTTTTTATTGAGAAAAAGACTGCTTATAGATTTTATTTGCCGATATGGTTTATTTGAGAACTATATCTGGAATTAGAAAAAAACAGATATTAAGGAAAATAATTCTAATTTTGTGTTCGAATTTTCGATTGGAAAATTAAAATATTTTATTTCCAGGTGAAATTCGATTAAAAATAGACTAAACTGTTAACTCTTTTCTTTATGAATAATAAAGTTGTAATTATAACCGGAGCATCTTCCGGAATTGGTAAGGCATTGGCATTTGAGTTTGCATCTCGCGGATCGAAAATAGTATTGGCAGCTCGCAATACCGAGAAGTTAAATGAGGTGGAAAATGAATTACGAGCCAAGGGAACAGAAGTTTTATCGGTTACAACGGATGTAAGTATTGAGGAAGATTGTAAAAATCTGATTAAACAATCTGTAGAAACATTTGGGGCAATAGATGTTTTAATAAATAATGCCGGAATATCGATGAGAGCGCTTTTCGAAGATTTGGAATTGTCGGTATTAAAGAAGCTGATGGATGTTAATTTCTGGGGAACAGTTTATTGTACCAAATATGCTATGCCATTTATTACAAAATCTAAAGGTTCGGTTGTGGGCGTAATTTCTATTGCCGGATATATTGGTTTACCTGCTCGTACCGGATATTCTGCATCGAAATATGCAATACGTGGCTTCTTAGATACACTTAGAGTAGAGAATTTAAAAACCGGTGTTCATGTTTTGGTGGCAGCTCCAGGTTTTACTGCTTCTAATGTAAGAAGTGTTGCCTTAACTGCTGATGGATCGTCGCAAGGAGAAACACCTCGTGAAGAAGATAAAATGATGAGTGCAGAAGAATGTGCAAGATTAATTACAAATGCAGTTGTTAAACGCAAGCGTGAACTAATTATGACTTTTATAGAAGGAAAATTTACTGTATGGTTAAAAAAATGGTTTCCTTCTTTGTTAGATAAACTAGCTTATAATCACATGGCCAAAGAGCCTAATTCGCCATTAAAGTAATGGATAAATCTCATTTTAACACCTTTATATTATCGTCGGCAGATAAATTTTATTTGTATGCGTATTGTATTGTTAAAAATGCAGATGGAGCTTTTCAAGTTGTTTCTGATGCGATTCATTTATCGTATAAGGATCATAAGAAAATGTCTCTTTCTAATTTAAATTCGGTATTTAAAAAGGTCCGCGATTTTTCGCATAGCAAAATTGCTCAGCAAAGCGGAAAAGAGAATAATTTTGATAATCCTGATAATAATTTAAAAACATTTTTTGAGTTAACTAAGGGATTATCATCTGTGCAGATGGAGGTTGTATCTTTGCGTGTTTTTTCTAGGTTAAACGTTGATGATATCTCTATAATTGTAGGATTGGGAATTAATAGTATACAATCTATTTTGGGTAATGTGAGAAGATTAATTCGTGATAGAATAGGATCTGTGGAGGATCAGTTTGTTGATGATTATCGCTTGGTAAAATATTATAACGGAGTAAGTAGCATTGAAGATGAAGATCAGTTACGACTTTATTTTTTGCGTAAGGAAATGGTGGATTGTCATAATCCGGATTGTGAGTTGATGAGATTAATTGTTGAGATAAGTCAAACTGAAATGCCTACCGAGTACTTTAAAATTTTAAGAGAAACTCTTAAGAATATACAAAAAACAAGTTTTTTAAATCGCTTGTTTTTTAAAAAATAAAATCGGAAGAAAAAGGTTTCCTCCGATTTATAATATGTAATTTGTTCTTGGTTATTGTTAAGAGATAAATTTATCGTCTTTAAGCGATTTAAAACCTTTTCCTAAAATCTCGTTGGTTTCCATTACGGTAACAAAAGCTTCCGGATCGATAGAGTGAATGTAATCTTGGAGCATAGAAAGCTCCCTTCGATTTACAACCATAAAAATCATATTTTTTTCACTTCCATCGAACATACCACTTCCTTTTATAAAAGTTCCACCTCTATTCATGTCTTTAATTACTTTGTTTCTTATTTCTTCATGTTTATTCGATACAATAAACAAAGCTTTTTCGTAAGATGATCCTTGTAAAGTAATATCTGTAACTTTTCCAATTACAAAAATTACAATCCAGGAGTACAATGGAATTTGCCAATCGGGTTTTATATACAAACTACTTAATACGATAAGAGAATCAATATAGATTACCATTTGGCCTAAAGGAACTTTTGCATATTTAGCTGTTATCATGGCCAATATATCCGATCCGGCAGAAGTGGCTCTGGCTTTTAAAATTAATCCTAAGCCAAATCCGATTAAAATACCTCCAAAAATACAGGCAAGTAAAACATCATCAACTAAAGGGATTACGCCCCACCAAGCAGTAACAGTATCAATAAAAAGAGCACATAAAATAAACGATATTATTGTTTTAATACCAAAACGAGGGCCTAAAATTTTAACACCAATAAAGCTAAGGGGTATATTTATGGCCAAACTGGCTATACCAACAGGAATTCCGCCACCATACTTTCTAAATAAGTCATTGGAGTAATCCATAAAATGATAAAGTAATCCAGAGAAAAAACCAGTATAATCATCGGGATTTAGTACTCCAAAAATTCCGTGTGGAAATAAGCCTAATGTTAATTTATTAATTACAATTCCGATACCATAAATGCTACCTGGAACTAAATTATGAGGTATAATGAAAAAAACAAATCCGGCGGCCATAATAAATGCACCTGCCACAATAAGGGAGTAATTGTAAAACCATTTTCCCGAAAAAAGTGTGTCTTTTTGTATAAATGCCAAAGTATGTAAATTTTGTGGTTGCTAATAAATTGTAAGAATAATAAGATTAAATATAAAATAATAATTTTCCTTGGATTAGTTTATCGATTTATGATATTTTTAATAAAAAGCGGACTGATAGTTTGTTTTACAGGTAAAGAATTGATTTTTTTGCAACACATTTATACGATTTTAATATGAGAGCAGGAATTAGCAGACTAATCATGAAAATGTTTGGCTGGAAATATATTGGAGGCATTCCGGAGGTTAAGAAAGCGGTAGTTATTGCTGTGCCGCATACTTCGAATTGGGATTTTGTGTGGGGAAAACTCTCATTTTTATCTTATGGAATTAAAACAACTATATTAATGAAAAAGGAAATGTTTGTTTTTCCTTTTAATTATGTGTTAAAATCGTGGGGTGTAATTCCTGTAAATAGATCAACAAAGGGAAATATGACTGATCAGTTGGCCGAAGAGTTTGCAAAAAGAGATTCTCTTTATCTTTCTTTGGCGCCTGAAGGAAGTCGAAGTTTGAGAACCGAATGGAAAAAAGGGTTTTATTATATCGCCCTAAAGGCTAATGTACCTATTTATTTAGCGGAGATAAATTACGAAGAAAAAACCTTAACTTGTGGCGAAGCTTTTTATCCAACTGGTGATGCTGAAAAAGATATGCATTACATAAAAAGCAAATATCTTAATAGTAAACCGAAATATCCCGAAAAGTTTTCTACAGGATTATAATTCTATAAAAATGTCCGATTTATTAAAAATTTGTCTGGTTCAAACAAAATTAGTTTGGGGAGATGTTGAAGCAAATTTAAATCACTTTTCAAATTTGTTTCATGAACTTAAAGAGAGTCCCGATTTACTTGTTCTTCCTGAGATGTTTACATCAGGCTTTTTAATGGAAAATAAGGAAGCTATTGCTCAAAAAGCCAATTATACCTTAGCTTGGATGAAAAATCAGGCAACTAAATTAGAAGCTGTTGTACTGGGAAGTATTATTGTTAAAGAAAATACGGACTACTTTAATCGCTTATATGTGATCGATAGTTCTGGAGTAATTTGTACTTACGATAAAAGGCATTTATTTAGAATGGGAGAGGAACATCTGCATTTTGCAGCTGGAAATCAAAGAAGTATTTTTAAAATCGGGAAATGGAGAATTTGTCCTTTAATTTGTTATGATTTGCGTTTTCCGGTATGGAGCCGTAATAGCAATGAGTATGATCTTTTAATATATGTTGCCAATTGGCCCTCGGCGCGCAGAGCGGTCTGGAATACCCTTTTACAAGCAAGGGCGATAGAAAATCAATCTTATGTAGTTGGAGTAAACAGAGTTGGCTCAGATGCCCAAAATCTTACCTATACAGGCGACTCTTGTTTAATAGATGCGAAAGGTAAAATTTTGCAGAAGGCTAAAGAAAATGAATCTGAAATAATTTTCTGTGTAATTGATCGTAAGGAACTTAATGATTTTAGAATGAAATTTCCGGTACTATTCGATGCAGATTTATTTCAAATAGAGGAATAAATCTTTTTTATTCTATTGATTAATAGATGATTATTTGTGTATTGTATAAGATTTGTTTTTTCAGTTTGTAAAACTAAAAAGATAGTTTTATATTTATGTCAATGATCTCTATATTTAAAGTTATCTTATTTAAGGATCAATGTCCCACATTTATACAAAACTAAAAATGAAAGAATTAACCAGAGCAGAAGAACAGGTAATGCAAATTTTATGGGCATTGGAAAGTGCATTTGTAAAAGAGCTTATCGAGCGAATTCCCGAACCAAAGCCTGCATATAATACAGTATCAACAATAGTAAGAATTTTAGAGAAGAAAGGTTTTGTTGGGCATGTTGCCTATGGTAAGAGTCATCGTTATCACCCTCTAATTACAAAAAAAGAATACACGCGTAAATTTATGAAGGGTTTTGTTCGCAATTATTTTTCAGATTCGTATCGTGATATGGTGTCTTTTTTCGCAAAAGAAGAAAAAGTAAGTCTATCGGAGTTGGAGGAGGTGAAACGCATGGTTGAAGAACAAATTAAAAAACAAGCTAATAATTAGCAAAGAAGAATGGTGACAGTTTTAATCCTATATTTTTTTCAAACAGCAATCTGCATGGCATTTTTTTATGCTTTGTATTGGTTGTTTTTAAAGAGAGATACTTTCTTTAGGGTTAATCGTGTGTTTTTGTTACTAACTCTAGCTGCTTCTTTACTTATTCCCTCATTAAAAATTCCTTTTCAGCCCGAAACAAATTCCGTTTCATCTGATATTGCAATGTTGGATGCTCTCGTATTAACTTCTCAACAGTATCTTAATGGAAACATGCTCGAAGAAGTTGTCGTTACTGCTGCCGATGAGAAATCATATTCCTGGTACCATTATATTGGAATTATTTATTTTCTGGGGACTTTTGTATTATCCCTTCGATTCATAAAAAACTTATTGCAGTTATTAAATTGGAGCCGTAAAAATAAGAGAATCGTAAAGGATGGTATAAAGCTAGTGGTTATGAAAGATAATTACCCGCCTTTTTCTTTCCTAAATGCGGTTTATATTAGTAATAATGATTTTGCAAATCCTCAGTTTACCTCTATTTTGGCTCACGAAAGGGTACATGTTGACCAAATGCATACCTTCGATTTAATAGTTCTGGAAGTATTAAGCGTTTTGTTTTGGCTTAATCCATTTGTTTGGATGTATAAATCATCCTTACAGGAAGTTCATGAGTATTTGGCAGATGATAAAGTTGTAAATGGTTCGGTAAATGCAAATGAGTATAAAATGCACATTGTAAATCAATTTGCAGGAGGTGAATTGTTCCGTTTAGCCAATAACTTTGGACAATCTACACTTAAAAAGAGAATTTCTATGCTAGGGAAAATTAAAACTCCAAAAATTGCATTGATTAAACTTCTCTTACTATTTCCAATCTTTATTTTGTTGTTTTCGGCTTTTGCTTTTACTATAGAGGAGGAAGAAAGATTATCATACGATCTATCACTTGATGAATTTATTCCTAGTGAGTTAAAACACTTTTATGCTTTTTCCAGCAAAATAGATTTGTTGGGAGAACAGAATGAATTTAAGTTTACCACTGATCAGATTGGACAGGGAATTAAGAGTTTGGAACATAAAAAAAATATAAATCCTAATCAGGTATATCGTATTGCTGATGTTATGCCTGAATATCCGGGAGGAATAAATGCTTTAAGAAAGTACATTAGTACACATACTAATTATCCTAAAGATGCTGCAGTAAATAGAATAGAGGGAAGAGTATTTGTTTCTTTTGTTGTTGGTAAACAAGGCGAGGTGAAAAATGTGAATGTTGTTCGTAGTGTACATCCAAGTTTGGATAAAGAAGCAAAAAGAGTAGTATCGGGTTTGGGAAAATGGAAACCTGGCGAAAACAAGAATAATTTAGTTAATGTAGCATATACGGTACCCATTAATTTTGAACTTGCTAATTTAATTGTAGAACCTTTAAATGTGCCAGAGCCTGTCTATTCTGAAATCAAAAATGCATCGGATTATCACCTGGAAAATATTTTGAAATTAAGAGATGTAAGACCAGAGCATAATAAATATGTTGTGGTTGAGAAGATGCCTCAATTTATTGGTGGAAGAATGGGCCTTAAAAAGTTTATTGCACGAAGTGTTAAATACCCAGTCCTTGCTGTTGAACAGGGATATGAAGGCAGAGTGTATGTTAGATTTATGGTGAATAAAGATGGTAGTGTTAGCGATGCTCATATTATTAAAGGTGCTAATATTGAGTTAAATGATGAAGCCTTAAGAGTAATAAATTCAATGCCAAATTGGATTCCAGGAGAGCAGCATGGAACTAAAGTTGATGTTAGTTATACAATTCCTATTCGATTTTCTTTGAATTAATAAATTTTTTTACGTATATTAACTAAAAGATTAGTTATATAACTAACTCCTTAGTCGTATAACAGAAACCAATTTATTGTCTAACCAAAAAAATGAATGTTATGGAAGTAAAGAAAAATCCCCGCCAAGACCTCGAGAAGAAAAGAGGAATGTTTTTACAAATAGGCTTTCTTTTAAGTTTCATGATTGTATTAGTGGCATTTGAATATAAAACGCCTGTTGAGGAAGTTAGTGATTTAAGTTATGATCCTTTAGAGGAGTTGGATGAACTAATTCCTGTTACTGTTCAGAAACAGGAAAAACCTAAAGAGCCAGTAAAAATTAAGCAGATTGATTTGATGGAAATTATTATTGCCGAAAATGAAGAAGAAGATATCGATTTAGAAATTATAGATTCGCATGTTTCTGAAGATGATGCTATTGATTTTAGAGAAGTAACCGAGGACGTGGAATTGGAGGAAGATGTACCTTTTGTAAGGGTTGAAAATATGCCAATATTTAATCCTAAAAAAAACAGAACTTATGAAGATGGGCAAAGAGATTTGTTTATTACGATGCAAAAAATGACAAAATATCCTGTTGTTGCTCAGGAAAATGGTATTCAGGGTAAAGTATTCGTGAAATTTGTAGTTGGCAAAACTGGCGAAGTTTCAAATATTCAAGTTGTACGATCGGTCGATCCATATCTTGATAAAGAGGCTGTTCGAGTAGTTAGCAACTTGCCTAAATTTAAACCGGGTATGCAGAGAAATAAACCAGTAAGTGTTTGGTTTAGTGGATATATCTCATTCGTTTTGCAATAATATTTTTTTACCTGCAATAACTAAGCTTTTAGTTGTTGCAGGTTCTAATTATAAAAATAAAGATTTTTAAAAATAGTATTGGCGAGTAAATTATTGTTTCATAAATTGTAAAATTCCAATTGATTTTGATTCGTTTAAATTCAAAAAAAAGTAGTAAATTATACTTGTAAACTAGATTGTTAATCTTTGTTTTGTGAATATTAATTCTAATAATATTCACTAATCCAGATTTTAACTATGAATTAAGTTTACGAAACAATAATAGAGAATTTTCGTATTATTAAATAAGAAAAATGTTCCTTGAACTCATCCTCTCACGAGGACTGTAATCGGGCATTATAATAAGGAATATAGTGTTCGATTAATGGTCACTGCTATTAACATCATGTTACCATTAAAAAATTTTAGCTATGATTCCCAAGAAAAATCCAAATGCCGATTTGGAGAAGCGTAAATCGTTATTCTTTGAAATTGGGATGGTCGTGGCTCTGGCGATAACTTTTATTTCTTTCGAATGGAAATCGAATGTGAAGGAAGTAAACGATTTTACTGAGACTTCTGAATTTACCATTGATGAGGAAATAGTTCCTATTACTCGACAGGATGAAGAAATAAAGGCTCCGCCAAAACTACCTCCCAAAATCAGGGTAACCGATGTAATTACCATTGTTGATGACGATGTTGAGATAGACGAAGAATTAGAAATTGTTGAAGACAATATCGATCAGGAAACTGAAGTTGAGATTCAAGCTCCTCGCGAAATTTTTGTTGATGAAGAGGAGGAGGATGAAGCTCAAATTTTTGTAATTGTTGAGGAAATGCCAATTTTCCGACCCGATATATGTAAAACAAGACAGGAGGGAGACCAAGAGCTTTATCGTTATATTAACAAGAGTATTAAATATCCTGTTGTTGCGCAGGAAAATGGTATAACAGGTAGAGTTTTTGTAAAATTTGTGGTTGGTAAAGATGGAGGAGTTTACAATGTAGAAGTGATTCGAGGTGCCGATCCTTCTTTAGATAAGGAAGCTATTCGGGTGATTTCACATCTTCCTAAATTTCAACCCGGAATGCAGAGAGGTAAGCCGGTTAAAGTTTCCTATACCTCGATGATTAATTTTGTATTGCAATAAGCAATTTTATTAGACTAGAATAATAGAGTCCGCATAAACTACTGCGGACTTTTTCATGCTATTTAATTAGTAAGAGATATTATTGTATAATTTTAGTCTCAATATTCGAGGCATTTGCATACTGTAATAATAATTTTTGTGCAAATTGCATGGCTTCGCTAAGCTTATTGTCATCATCATTCTGAAAGCTAATAATAAGCATCAGAAAGTTGGTACATTCGCTGTTTATCGATGTACGCATAGAATCGCTGGTAGGACTTCCAAAAGCCCCCATAGAATCGCGAAATACTGGTAAATATTCAATATTTAATTTGCCTCGTCCGATTCCATAATATTCTTCCTCTGTTTTTCCAATTCCAAATTTTATGTTTCCGTCAATTTTATCGGCATTATAACCTCCTATGGAAAAACCACTTTCTATGGAAACTAAATTCAACAAATCAACCACATTGTTAATTTTATACAAACCTTTACCTTTAACCACTCGTCGTAAAAGTGCTTCTGCCGATAAGCGATATCTGCTTGGGTCTTTACCAACTGATCGGTAGCCTTTTTTTGAGCTTTCGATAGTAGGTATGGCCCAAATTTTTTCGATGTTTAAGTCTTTTTCTTTTGTTAGAATATTTTTCTCAATTTCAACCCACAATTCAGGACAATTTTCATGAGTGTTTACCTTACACTGAATATAGCCTAATTGTAGTTTTGGACAGGCTGATTTTAATTTATTTTCAATCTCAATTTTAATCATATTGGTAAGAGTGTTGCTATGGGTAATAATTAACTGCAAAATTAAAAATAATTATGAAGAGAAGTTCTTAAGCTTAAAAATAGTTTTATCATAAATTTTAAAACAGAAAGATATTGCATAACTTTATATGAAACCCTTAAACTATTTATTTAATGCAAAATAAAACCGCTTTAATTACTGGTGCTGCAAAACGAATTGGGATGCATATTGCTAATCATTTGGCTCAAAGGGGATACAATATTGCAATTCATTATAATATTTCAAAAATGCCAGCCTTAAAATTGCAGACAGAGCTTCAGGAAAAATATCCGGAAGGAAAATTTAAAATATTCGGATGTGATTTAAGGGTCGAATGGCAGCTTGAGAATTTAATGGATAAAGTGATGTTGCATTTCGATAAAATTGATGTTTTAGTTAATAATGCTTCGGTTTTTGATAAGGGGATAATTAGAGAGACTGATTTGGAACTATTTAGTAAACAGATTGATGTAAACTTAAAGGCTCCGTTTGTTTTGAGTAGAGATTTTGTTTTAAATAATACTAGAGGGAATATTATTAATTTTTTAGATACACGAATTTCAGGAAATGGAAATTCTCATTCGGCCTATAATATATCTAAGGTTGGTTTAGCTCACTTAACAAAAATGGCTGCTATAGAATTTGCTCCTAATATTCGTGTAAACGGCATTGCTCCAGGCGCAAGTTTATCGCCTGAAGGCAAAGGAAATGAGTATTTAAATAGAATTGCTGAAAATACTCCAATGAAAGTACCAGGTGGAATACTACCTATTTTACAATCAGTAGATTATATTTTAAACAATAAGAATCTTACCGGTCAAATTTTATATTGCGACGGGGGAGAACAGCTTTTATAAATTATTGCTTATGGCGATTATTCGTGTAAAAAATCTTTTAATAAGGACATATATTGGGTTTAATCCCGATGAAATACGTAACAAACAAGATGTTATTATTAACATGACAATACGGGCTAATGTTGATGAAGCAATTAGAAACGATGATGTTGATAATTCGTATAATTATAAAACGATAACTAAAAAAGTGATAGCACTTGTTCAGGAAGGAAAGTTTAAAATGCTGGAAAATTTAACTCAGCAAATTTTAAATCTGATTCTTTTAAATCCTCAGGTTGAATGGGCTAGAGTAGAGGTTGATAAACCTCATGCCTTGCGTTTTGCAGAATCGGTTTCTGTTGAATTGGAAGCAAATAGAAATTAATAAATTAGAGCAATGAATGAATGTATTATAGGAATAGGTTCTAATATAAATCCAGAAGAGAATATTCGCAAAATGTTATGTGTGCTGAATAAAGATCATTGGGTTGGGCGACATTCATCCTGGCTTAAAACAGCTCCGCTTGGTATAAAAGATCAGGATGATTTTATTAATGGTGCTGTTCATGTAAAAACGCATCATGGAATTGAGGAGTTTACCAGATATCTAAAACTATTGGAGGATAAAATGGGCAGAGATAGAAGTCTACCAAAATTTGGTCCGCGGGTTATCGATTTAGATATTGTGGTTTGGAATGGAGAAATAAAAGATGATGATTATTACACAAGAGATTTTATTCGTGAATCGGTAGATCAGTTACTTGAATTTTAGGTTTTGAAGTAATAGTTTTACCAAGGCAATATCGGCAGGGGCCCAATCGATATTTTTTAGTTCCGAAATTTTTATCCATCGAATATTTTCATGAACACGAATTTGGTATTCTCCAGATATATGTTCTACATAAAAAGCTTTTAAGAAAATAAGTTTATTCTCATAATCGTAAACGCTTTCTCCTAGGTAGCCGCTAACTTTAGTGTTTATTCCAAATTCTTCGTTTAATTCGCGAACAATGCATTCCTCAGGCGATTCATTTGCTTCAATTTTTCCACCTGGGAATTCCCATTTGCCCGAAAGTTCATCAGCATGGCTGCGTTGAGCGGCCAGAATTTTATTTCCTTTTCTAATTATTGCAGCAGTAACCTCAACTTTATTCATTTTTTTTCTCTTGCTCAGTTGTAAGCTCTTCCAATAAATTAGCTGCCAAAAATACCAGATTTTTGCACGACATACTATAATTTAAACGGATATCAAAACAGCTTAAATATTGAGATCTTTCCTTAAAGCGTTTACTAAATTCTTCTCTTAGTTCAGGATTATTTTTTAGTAATTCCATGCCAGCAAAATAGGCACCGCATAAACCATCGGGAGCTTTTCCATTTCCGTGTTTTGAAAGTTCAGAAATTTGATCGTTGGTAATCCCATATTCATCCTGGAATATTTTGTAAATAGTTTGTGCACAGTTGTGGTAAGCAGGAGCTTGACGAAAATATTTTAGTGCCTTATCGGCTTTGGATTTTTTGTTGAAAAAATTCATTGAATTGTTTGGCTTGGTGACAGACAAAAGTATGGTTTTCCTTTTAAAAAAATAGGTATTTATTTTTTTTCTGCACAATTAATCATAATATGCAAAAAATATTGTTGTATAATTTATATTAATTCTAATATTATATGTTAGCTATGTTCTATAGGGTTTGTATATCTTTAACGAAATTGATTTAATTTTTCCTAAACTAAATCATTATTTTTTTAATCTATGTTTAATGCTTAAAGACAAAAAAACAATTATGAAATTACACATTAAGAGAAGTATTATAATGTCATTTTTAATGATGATAATGTTGTTGACTGCTAGTGCACAAGATAAGTTGTGGCAGGTAGATTTAAAGGAGGCTTTATATGAGGTAGGTTGGATTAAGCAATCAAATGAGGGATATGTAATTGCTTCGGGAGCTAAAGGACTTTTGGCCATGAATAATAAAACAGGAGCTACGATATGGCACAATAAAGAATTCAAATCTGTAGATAAAAATTCTTTTATGACAATTGATGGTTTACCGATAATTTATTTTGATTATACTCCTGTAGTTGGAAAAGTAAGAGGTATACTTATGAATTCGAGTACAGGTGAGGTTTTGTTTGATACAAAAGATGAGGGTTTTAGAATTAAAGATTTTACTTTAATTTATGAAAAGGGAATTATTTTATTTGAACTTCTAAAAGGGAATGAACGAAACTTAATGAGTTTTAGTTTAAAAACTTGGAAAAAAGAATGGATTTCTGCAGTTGGAGAATCGAAAGGAATTATCAAAAAGTATTCAAAAGTTAGTTTTATAGATCATGGACCTTATTTCAATAGTGAGAATAATATGCTTATTGGATTAAAAAATGAAATTTATTGTATTAGCTTGACTGATGGTAGTGTTTTATGGAAACATGAGGCAAATAAAAAGATTAATGCGCTTGTTTATTCAAAGGCCAACAATAGTTTATATGTAGGGATTAAAAAATCGAAAAAACTTTTAGTTCTTGACCCTAATAACGGATCGGATATTACACCGGGCAAATTAAAGTTAAAAGGTACTCTTGTTGATGTAAGAGTTAACGAAGATGGAAACTTAATTCTTGTAGAAACTGAAGGTTTTAATATTATTGATATTAAAACGAATAATTTCTTATGGAAAAGAAGTTTTAAAATTGATTATTTAGAAGAAGTTATTCCACATGAAAAAGGATTTATTGCAATTGGTAAAAATGAAAAAGAAGGTTCTGTAGCGCTGGTAAATAAAGAAGGTGATGATTTGTGGCAAAGTAAAATTAAAGGTTATTCTTATTTTGTAACTCCAACATCGAGTGGTATTTTATATATTTCTACCGAGAGATCGAACATTCTTGATTATAAAAAAGGAAAAGATGTTTGGGATAGAGATGTGAAATTTAAATCGATACCTGCAGTTACTTATGACAATAAAGAAGAAAAAATTATTCTTTTTGAGAATAAAAAAGCATACAAATTCGATTTAAATACTGCTGAAATTGAACTTTTTGCCGAAGATGTACAATTAGAACATGTAAAAAAGAAAACTCCATTAGTTGCAGAGTACATTGATGGTGCTGGATATTTATTAAATACAGGGCAGCACATGTCATTGTTATCTCCTTCGGGTAAGCTTGTTTACAGTAAGTATTTCGAGCCAGCATCAACAATGGGGGGAATTAAAAAAGCAGCTCAATTAGGATTGTATATTGCAGGAGTTGATTTTGATATTCAAGGTAGTCTTGACAATATAAAAATGTTATCTATGCTTTCAAATGGAGCATACAGATCTTCTGCTGATCAAACAGATGCTACAGCAGAAACAAGTGTGGTTGGTGGTTTATATCTTGAATCGACAAGTGGTGATATGGTACCCGTTATTGAAATTACAAAAACAAGGTATTCTAATTCGAAATCAATTAAATCACATAAATTTATTGTTGAGAAAGTTTCTGGTAAAGATATGCCTACAAAGCATTTTATTAACAAAGTAAATAAAGCAACAGGAGAAAGCGACGTTAAAATTGAATTGATGGATAAAACACCAAACTACGTAATTGATGAAATTGATGAAGTGGTTTTAATAAATGAGAAAAATCATTTAATTAGTGCGTATAAGTTTTAATTTTAAATTGAATAATTTTAAAGGATACCTTGTGTATCCTTTTTTTTTGCTTTTTTTTTAATGGAAGACGTATTACCTTTTGATAAAAGCGAAAACTATTAATGTGTGTTGATATTTAGCTATTGATAAGTTCAAGTCTTTTTTCAAGTCCATTTATTTTCTGTATTAAACTCAACGAAAAATCAGTAGATTCTTGCTCAATAAAGCGTAATAAGATTAATGATTTTTCGAAATATTCTATACCAGCCTGATTTTGATTTCTAGAAATTTGCAACTCTGCTTCAGCAATAAATAGTTCTGCTAATATCTGTAAATGACCATTGGTATAATTGTGTTGAGAGAGAAGGCTTTCGCTAAGTTCCTCTTTTGGGATACTCCTAAAAAAGGAAGCATCTTTTTTTAAAAAATCATGATATGCATTTTCCAGTAATTGTGAAGCCTTTTCTGGATCTCCTTTTTTTATTAAACCAATAATTCGGGCAATTACTTCGGCTATCATTTCTATCATTCGCAGAATAAAATCTTTTTGATACATATTATTGTTATTTATTAATTTTAGAGAATTGTAATTTATATTTTTATCAACGGAGCCCAGGCAGAGGCAAAACTTTTTTCACCAAACTTTCCAAAATCACAGACTACGTCCTGATTATTACATGATACAATTATTCCCTTTCCATATTTTGGATGTTTTACTTTACTTCCTTTAGTCCATTTCTCTTCCGAACGATTTTGTATTTCTTTTTTGATATTCTTAGTTACATTCTTTTCTGTATTATTCTCAATTCGTTCAATCAGAGAACTGGGTATCGAATTTAGAAAATAAGAAGGGCCTTCCTGTGCATTCCAGGCATTGCTTTGTGTATGCCACGAAATTTCAATATGGTTTCGGGCGCGGGTTAAAGCAACAAAAAGTAGTCGTTTTTCTTCTTTTAAATGATCGTAGGCTGCTTTTTTGCGTTCCAGTGGAATAATGCCAGTATTTGCACCACTTAAAAATACATAATCAAATTCGAGTCCTTTTGCAGTATGTATGCTCAATAAATGAACTCCTTTTGTTGTTTTATCCTGCCCCGTGTTAATTTGAAAATGTCCCTCCAGGTTAACCTGGCTCATAGCGGCCTGATAAATTTCGAGCCAATTTCCAAAATAATTTTTGTTTGAGTAATAATTTAGCTCATAAAGTGCATTTTTAATATCAGTAGAATATTCTTTGTAATGAACCGATGTTGGCTTTAAAAATACATCAAGAGCTAAGAAATCATATATATCCTTTTGTTTTTTATTTTGTAAAAAGGAAGGGAATT
The DNA here is from genome assembly GCF_052400665.1 of Marinifilum sp. RC60d5. Taxonomy (NCBI): domain Bacteria; kingdom Pseudomonadati; phylum Bacteroidota; class Bacteroidia; order Marinilabiliales; family Marinifilaceae; genus Marinifilum; species Marinifilum sp. RC60d5. The sequence continues at coordinate 96,171 of NZ_JBQTGK010000010.1, read as the reverse complement.
GTATTAATTGATAAGCCAGAATAATATATTGTTCATGTTCAGGGTACTTGCATTTAAGAAAATCTGCAAAGGCTTCTAGTTTTGTTTTATATTCTGTTGCCTCGCTAAATTTATAAAATTTAGTAAGCATTCTTTTTCCTGATTTTAAACACCCAAAATCTGTTGAAGTAAAAACCTGAAGAATACTATCTATATCGTTAGGATGAAGTGCTGATAGCAAGAGCTTTTGCAACCAGAATAAGGCTGTTTGTTCTCGTAGCGAAATTTTTCGAATCACCTGACAGGGAATGTGTTCCATCTCGAAAATAGATTCGAAAATTGCAATTTGCTGACGTGTGCGAAAAAGTATTGCTATTTCTTCAAAGGGGACTCCCTGTTTGTGTAATTCTTTAAACTTTTGAACATAGTAGTAGGCTTCCTGATTATCATCGAAATGATTTTTAATGATCAGTTTATTCCCTTTTGGGCGAGTAGCATGTAAATTATTGCCTTCGTGCTGCAATAAACTTGCTGCAGCTTCGAGCAATCTGCCCGAAGTTCTATAATTAAAAGGTAATCGCATAATTTTACAAGAAAGATCCTCTACAAATTGCTGAAAAATTTTATTGGTACTTCCTCTCCATGCATAAATACTCTGGTTTGGATCACCAACGGCAAAGAAATGAGTGTTTTCTTTGCTTAAATAATTAATAAGCTGTAGCTGATCTTCATTACAATCCTGAAACTCATCAATAACAATCCAATCGGGTAAAAAGATTTGTTGTCGCTTTAACAACCAGTTGGCTACAGATATCAAATCATCAAAATCCATTAAATTATTAGTCTGTTTTTCTTTTTGCGATAGTTTTAAAAGTTCTGGCAGATCATCTGTATTTTTCATGTTTCCATATAAAATCTGCTTTTCGTGTTTATATAGTTTCAGTCGTTTATCAAGTTTGTTACGATATTTTATGTCTAATTCGTTGCTAAGGATTAGTCGCTGCAAAAAATCATCTTTTGTTTCCTGATCCATAATGGAAAAGGAGTTGGTAAAACCAAGTTTTTCCAACATGGGATGCTCTTTTATTAATTGGCGTGCTATGGAGTGAAAAGTGCCAAAATATCTTAGTTCTGTACTCTCAGGAATAACGCTTTGTGTATAAAAAGATAGAATTCTTTCTTTTATTTCCCGGGCAGCTTTATTGGTAAATGTGAGTACAGCCATTTGCGATAAAGGAACTCTTTTTACAAAATGAAGATAGAGTATTTTGTAGGTTAATACTGTTGTTTTACCACTTCCTACCATTGCACTTAAAAGTAGTTTTTTATCTTTCGAAAAAATGGCTTGTTGCTGATATAAATTTAAATTACTCAATGCCTTTGCAAGTGCCGAATTAAGCGAATTCACTTCTGCTAAAAGTTCAGAATAATCAGCAATAGGTTCGCTAAAGCGTTCCTCTGGAATTAAGTAGGTATTTTCCTTTGTGCCTTCGGTTTCGAAGGCACTTATTGGATCAAATTCCTTATCCGAGAACTCGGTATTCTTAAATTTTCTATGTAGGTTTTTAAAACTCAATCTTTATAAATATGATTTAAAACTCGTAATGTCCAGAATATTTATCTGATATGTATTATTTTTAAAATTATAAATTTTATTAAAATCTTAATTGTTAAGGAAGCCTTTTCCATTATTCATCATTCTTTGCAATTTCAATCGATTTTTTAGGTTAACTTCTCCATTGTCGGCGCGAAGCAGAAGTTCAAAATCATCAGGCAGTTCAACTATTTTTGCAAGCTCAGATTTAATTCCTTCAATAACATCAGGTTTTTGAGCTAATTTTAAACTACTGTCTGCAAAGTATAAAATTAGCTTTGAATCCTTAATTTCAATATCACTGCTTTGTTTTAGGAATCTACTTCCAAATAAGTTTTCTTTTTCAAATCGTTTTAGTACCTCATGCCAGTTTTCTTTTATTAAATTCCAATTTAATTTTAAATTGTTGGTATTCTTAAAATTTGTTAATCCATCAATGTGAATATTTTGGGGCAATTCGAGTTCTTTGTAGAACGATCGTAGTGCCCATAAAATAAGGTGTTTGTTTATTCTATGATCGCCAACACAGGCAGGGCATCCATTTTTACAGGAGCAATTTTTTACCAGATTTCCTGCACTTTGAATAATTTCGGCAATAAACTCAAAGGCTTTTTCCGAGAAACCCAATCCTCCGGGATATTCGTCGAATAAAATAATAGCATGTTTGTGCTGATGCGATTTTGGGTGAGCAAAACCAAATACATCGCCACCTAAATAGGAATGAGTAGCCATTACACGCATAGAAGCAGCTGCTTTTAAGCAATGTACCAAGCCTTCGGTGTAGTCGAAACGGGGAATGCTTTTGTCTTCTCCCATTGGTTTTGGAGGTTCTAAACTGGGTGCTTTTCCTGTAGCCACAAAAACACGTACTACATTATCGGGAATTTGTATCCAGCAAGCTTCTGTTTCCATTTGAGTTTGCAAAATTTGTTGTAATCCTTCATATCCCAAATTCTGATGACTATTAAACTGAATCATTTTGTAGCCCGAAACCAGTACGCTAACTCTAACATCGCCAAAGCAAGAATAGATACGATGTTTCTCATTTTGCTCGTGCTCCATTAAAATATCTATTGTTCCAGGTTTGTGTGGTTCGGTATAGTAGTTCGATTCTACCTCTTTTACCCAGGCAGTTTTTGTTTCCAAATCAAGATCTAAACTTTTGTATTGTACACTGTCGTGAAGATATATGGCTCCCGGATAGAATTCTTTTTTGGCCTGAACCAGATCTACTGTTGTAATTGTTTTCTCTTTTTCCTGGTCTACAATTTTAATGGTATCGCTGGTGATATTTCTCAGGCTGATTTCATGGGCAGGTGATATTTGGCCACTCCATTGATATTGAGCATTGTGCTCGCTCAATTCTCCTTCTTTTTGCAGAAGAGGAATGATCTCTCCCAGATCTGGAAAGCTGGCAATATCATCAATGCTTAATGGCAGTTCGGCCGAGGCTGCTCTTATGTGTGCCAATTGAATGTATAAATTGTTCTTATCAATTACAGCATTTTCCGATTTCGACTGTAGTAACCAGTTTGGATTCATACCTACATATTGATCCATAGGTTTCTCTTTTAGCATTAAAACAGCATGAGCTTTGTTTCCTTTTCGTCCGGCTCGCCCAAGCTGTTGCCAAAAGCTGGCTCGTGTTCCTGGAAATCCACCCATTACAACCATATCTAAAGCCCCAATATCAATACCCAATTCCAGTGCCGATGTAGAAACAACACCATATATTTTCCCTTCTACCAGATCTTTCTCAATTTTGGCTCTTTCCAAAGGGGTGTATCCACCTCGGTAAGCCGATATTTTATCTGAGAAATCGGGACCTAATTTTAAAGGATCCTGAGCTAGAATATCTCTGCATTCTTTGGTTACCACTTCTGTTTCGCGCCGCGACATGCAAAAAGTAATTACTCGGATGCAGTTTTCAATTAAATCGGGAAGAAGACCTTTTAATTCTTCGGTAACCGATCTTTTTCGTTGTGCTTCTTTTATGTATTCGGGTTGCCAGAAGTGAATTTCTTTTTCAGGAGCCGGAGATCCGTCTTGATCAATTAGTTCGAAGGGCTGATGACATATATTTTCGGCCAGTTCGGCAGGATTGGCAATGGTTGCCGAGCTGCATAAAAAACGTGGTTTATTGCCATGGTAGTTGCAGATTCGCAACAAGCGACGCATTACATTCGATACATGCGAACCAAATGCACCGCGATAGGCATGTAATTCATCTATTACAATAAAATCGAGATTAGCAAACAGGTGAGGAAATCCATATCGGTTATGATTAGGTAAAAAAGTTGCATTAATCATATCAGGATTGGTAAGGATAATATTGGCTTCTTCGCGAATTCTCGATCGTTCCGATGCGGGAGTATCACCATCGTAAATTCCTGCTTGTATGCGATGTTTGCCAAAATACTCTACAAATTCAACTATATTTCGAAGTTGATCTTTCGTGAGTGCTTTGGTAGGATAAATAAAAAGAGCTCTTCGGCTGGGATTTTCAAGAATTCGTTGTATTACCGGAAGATAGAAAGAAAGTGATTTACCGCTGGCAGTGCCTGTGGTAATAACCACTGATTTGCCTTGTATTGCACGATTATACATTTCAGCTTGGTGTGAATACAATTGCTCATATCCCATTTGCTGAATGCACTCTTTTAATTCAGAATTCATTTCCTCGGGAAGTGCAGCAAAAGAGGCTTTTCGTGCAGGTAATTTTTTTGTGGACAGAATTCGTCCAGTATAAATTTCCAGTATTTCTTGTATTGTTTGCATGATTTTATTGTGTGAATCTGCAAAGTTAAAGTAAATGTGCTTTGTTTTATTTTTGTTGATAAAAAAAGTTAATTTACATTTAGCTTGTAAATATGTTTATTAACTTGAGAGTTAATTGTTTTATGTATTCAGAATATTATGAAACAGATATTTAGTGTTTTAATATTGTTGATTATTACTTCTTCTTTGTTTGCTCAGCAAAAAAAAGGCGATTATTTTAAATTGTGGGAAGAATTTAAAAAAGAGAATGCTCCATTCAATCAGGAAAAACCTGATTTATTCTTGTTTGAATCACTTAATAGTGAAAAACAAATTCGTTTAGGTGATTTAAAATATAAGAGAGAATCGTTTACTATAGGACAGGAAATAATTGGTGTTGATTTGCATGTAACTGCAGCAATTCATGAAAATGCTAAATATAGAAACGAAATCTGGAAAGATCCGGCAAAGTATTTTCTTCATGGATATTATTAATTGATTTGAACTATTTTGTAAAATAATTATACCTTTGTTTTACCGTTAGGGGTGCTTGAGATTATACTCAGGCTGAGATTTTACCCTTTAACCTGATCTGCATAATAGTAGCGTAGGGAAACGACTCATCTGAAATATAACTTTAGTTTTTATATAGATTGAACCGTTTCGTTATGTACGAAACGGTTTTTTTTGTTTAGAATCGTTTGGTGTGCAGATAATTAGTAAATAATTAATTGTATAAAATCGATAAAATGAGTTCTAAATTTAATGAATATGCATCGGACTATGATGCATGGTTTCTCGAAAACGAAAACGTTTTGTACTCCGAAGTAAAATTGGTAGCTCACTTTTTAAAAGATGCTGGAGAGGTTTTTTCGGTGGGCTGCGGAAGTGGTTTATTTGAAAACATATTGAAAAAGGAGTTTGGTATTTTGGTAAAAAATGGAATTGAGCCTTCCAAAGAAATGGCAGCAATAGCCCGCAAAAGAGGCTTGAAGGTAAGTATTACGACAGCTGAAGAAATGGAATTGGAGAAAGAGAATTATGATACCATTCTTTTTAATGGCACACCAAGTTATATTACCGATTTGCAGAAAGCACTCAACAAAGCCTATGAAGCACTGCGTCTGGGAGGAAAACTTGTTGTAATAGATGTGCCTAAAGAGAGTTCTTATGGTGTTTTGTATAATCTGGCTAAAGCTGTAGGGAGCTGGGATCATGAATTGCTGGGAGGTGTTCAGCCAAGAGATCCTTACCCTATTGACTTGGTAAAAGTTGCCAATTGGAGAACTACTGCTGAGAAGATAAAAATGATAAAAAATGCAAATTTTAAGAATCTGCAATTTGCACAAACCTTAACCAAACATCCTTTGTATTCTAATGCTCTTGCCGAAGAACCTATTGAAGGATACGATTGTGGAGATTATGTAGCAATTTGTGCCACTAAAAACTAAGGAAAAATGAAAAATCCAAAAGAAATTATTGATAATCTGAAACGAATTAGAGAAAACTCTCCATTAGTGCATAATATCACCAATTATGTTGTGATGAATAATACGGCAAATGCACTTTTGTCAATAGGAGCTTCGCCCGTAATGGCGCATGCTATAAACGAAGTAGAGGATATGGCTGCAATTGCTTCGTCTTTGGTGTTAAATATGGGAACTTTATCGAAAAATTGGTTTGAGGCAATGATTATAGCCGGTCTAAAAGCTCGCGAAAGAAACATTCCGATTGTCTTTGATCCTGTGGGAGTAGGAGCAACTCCTTATCGAACCGAATCGGCACATAAACTAATAAAAATCTGCAGTCCAAATATCATAAGAGGAAATGCCTCGGAAATTATGGCTTTGGTAAATCAGGAAATGTGCACAAAAGGAGTCGATAGTACTGCATCAACAAGCTCTGCTATCGATTCGGCTAGGCTTTTGGCAAAAAAACTTAAATGTGTGATTGTTGTTAGTGGCGAGGTAGATTACATAACCGATGGTGACAAACTTGAATCGGTTGAGTTTGGTACATCTATGATGGAGAAAGTTACAGGTATGGGATGCACGGCCACAGCTGTTATAGGTGCATTTGCAGCGTGCAATAAAAATTCGCTTCAGGCAGCTACCAATGCCATGCTGCTTATGGGAATTGCCGGAGAATTAGCAACGGCTAAATCAGATGGTCCAGGGAGCATGCAAATGCATTTTTTGGATTGCCTTTATAATTTATCGGCAGTGGAAATTGAACAGGCAATTTGTAAATTATCATGATAAAGGAAGATTTAAAATTATATCTGGTAACAGATAAAGTACTGGCTAAGGGCAAACCACTTGAAGAAATTGTTGAGGCTGCCGTGAAAGGTGGTGTTAGTATGGTTCAAATTCGCGATAAAGAGTCAAGTACAAGGGATTTTTATGATTTAGCACTTCGTATCAAGAAAATTCTGATGTCATATAAAGTACCTTTAATTATAAACGACAGGTTAGATATTGCTTTGGCTGTTAATGCAGATGGTTTACATATTGGGCAAAGCGATTTGCCTTATGAACAGGCTCGTAATATTTTAGGGACTGATAAAATAATTGGTTTGTCGGTTGAGAATATTGAACAGGCAAAAGAAGCCAATAATTTAGATGTTGATTATATTGGTTTATCTCCGGTTTTTTCTACTCAAACAAAAAGTGATATTGCAATGCCATTGGAGTTGGAAGGCGTAAAAGAAATTGCATCCTTTTCAAGACATCCGATGGTGGCAATTGGAGGAATTAACCAGCAAAATGCAAATGCTGTATGTAAAGCTGGTGCCGATGGTATTGCCGTTGTTTCTGCTGTTATTTCCAGTAATAATCCTCAAGTTGCAGCTAGTAAATTATTAAAGGAAATAGAAAAATGAATTGGAGTACGAAAGCATGGGCATCGATTAATGAGATTTATGTTCAAATTTTAGATTTGCCTTTTTTAAAGGAATTAATTGATGGTAGTTTGAATCAGGAAACATTCAAATTCTATTTAAAACAAGATTCTTTGTATTTGGCCGAATTTGGGAAAGTGTTAGCAGGTATTGCCTGTAAATTAGAAAAAGCCGAACATCGTGAATCATTTTTAAATTTTGCTAAAGATACTGTGGCGGTGGAACAGGCTCTTCATCGGTCTTATGTAAATAATTTAGAAAGTGTTGTTGAGGCTTCTCCTTCTTGTTTATTGTATACTTGTTTTATTCACAAACAATTAGCTACAGCACCTATTGAGGAGGCGGTAGCAGCAATATTGCCATGTTTCTGGATTTATAAACAAGTTGGGGATTATATTCTCGCGCATCAATTTTCACAAGAGAATCCTTATCAAAACTGGATTAATACTTATGGAAGCGAAGAATTTAATCAGGCCGTTCATTGTGCAATTAATATCTGTAATGAATTAGCAGGCCAAGCTACACCAGTTGTGCAGAATAAAATGATAGACTCTTTTGTGCTGGCATCGAAAATGGAATGGATGTTTTGGGATAGTGCTTATAAAAGAGAGGAATGGAGTGTGAATTCAAAATTAGAATACAATGAAGAAGTACAATAGGGTGTTAACTATCGCAGGAAGTGACTCGGGTGGAGGAGCAGGGATTCAGGCCGATATAAAAGCCATTTCGGCATGTGAATGTTATGCGAGTACAGCAATTACAGCCATTACAGTTCAAAATACTTTGGGCGTGACAAATGTGCATCCTGTTCCCAATAATATTTTGCAGGAACAAATTGAATCGGTACTTTCCGATATTGGTGCCGATGCCATAAAGATTGGCATGTTACATTCTTCAGAAACAATTTATGCGGTTTGCAGAGCTTTAGATAAATATGAAATCAAAAATATAGTGCTCGATCCGGTTATGGTTGCAACTTCGGGTGATGTATTGCTTCAAACCGATGCAATTGATACGCTTAAAGAAGTATTAATTCCCAGAGTTCGTGTGCTTACACCTAATATTCCTGAAGCAGAAATTCTATTGGGAAGAAAAATTGAGCATCAATCGGAATTGTTTTCCTGTGCTAAAGAATTAGCAGATTTATTTTGTGTTTCGGTATTATTAAAAGCAGGGCATTTAAGCGAGGAAAAATTGATTGATATTTTTTATAGTTTTGAGGATAAAGAAATTATGGAAATGGCATCGCAGAGATTAGATACGCAAAATACACATGGAACAGGTTGTACAATGTCATCGGCATTTGCTGCATTTTTGGCCAGGGGATTCGATTTAAAATCATCAGCTGGTTTAGCAAAAAAATATATTGATAAAGCGATTTTGGCTGGTGCCAATTTTAAAATTGGAGATGGCCACGGACCTGTAAATCATTTTTATAAATATTGGAAACAATGAAAGCTGCAGGGCCTTTTACACAAGAAATTTGGGAATTTGCAAATCCCATTTGTAAGCAAATAACTTCCTGCCCTTTTGTTTCCGAACTGGCGGCAGGAACTTTGTCTCAGGCTTGTTTTGCTCACTATTTAACTCAGGATGTTTTGTATCTGAAAAAAGATGCCGAAGCTCTTGGAAATTTATGTCATCTGGCAATCACAAATGAGGATAAATCTTTTTTTAAAAAATTACAAACAGATGGTTTGGAGATTGAACAAATAGTAAGAGAAGAATATTTATCCTATTATAAATTGAAGGAGGTTAATAATCAGTCACCAGCTTTCGCTGATTATTCTGACTTTCTGTTAAAGCATTCTCAAGAATCAACTTATGAAGTGGCCTGTGCTGCTTTGCTACCTTGTTTTTGGATTTATGCTGCTGTGGGAAGCAGTATATCAGAACAGAATGTGGATCATAATCCATATCAAAAATTTATAGATACCTATGTGGGAGAAGAATATGAATTTTACACCAATCAATTTATTGAAATAGTTGAGAGAAATTCTGTATTTTCAGGCAATAAAAATAAGATGATTGAAGCATTTGTTTTAGCTACACAACATGAATTAAATGTATTTCAGGAATCAATGCTATTTAATAATCAGGAATCATGAAAATATCAGAGAATACAGCCTTACTTTTAATCGACCTTCAAAAAGGATTTAATGATATTGCGTACTGGGGTGGAGGAAGAAATAATTTGCAGGCAGAAGAGAATGCAGGAAAAATTCTGGAAATTTGGCGAGAGAATGAATGGCCTTTGTATCATATTCAACATTGTTCAACTACTGAGGAATCTCCTTTACACCCTCAGAATTCAGGCAATGAATTTTTAGAACTGACCCAACCGCGGGCTGGAGAGATTATTATAAAGAAGAATGTAAATTCGGCATTTATTGGTACAGATTTAAAAGAACAACTGGATAGTAATGGAATAAAAAAGTTGGTGATTGTGGGCTTAACCACCGATCATTGTATATCTACAACAACACGAATGGCGGGTAATTTTGGATATGAAACTTATTTAATTGGCGATGCCACGGCAACTTTTGATAAAATTGGCGTTAAGGGTGAAAAGTTTTCGGCACAACTAATTCATGATACAGCTTTAGCCAGTTTACATGGCGAATTTGCTCGTGTTATCAGTACAAACGATTTCATAAAATGGATTTAGCCTTTTTATTTTTCCAATAATTTTCTTGGTATTTCAAATAAAAGATCTACTTTTGCTCACGTGTGCACAAATCATGTGATATGAAGACAAAAGTAACCATAAAAGACATTGCGAAGAAAATTCAGGTTCACCATACTACTGTATCGCGAGCATTACGTGGCGATAGTAGAATTAGTGAAACTACCAAACAGCAGGTTCTCGATTGTGCACAAAAAATGGGATATGAGCCAAACCAAAATGCGCTAAATCTGCGTAATCGTACCATAAACACCATAGCAATTATAATTCCTAACATTAGTCATGAGATTTTTGCTCGTTTTGTAAGTTTATTAACCGATCATGCGAGTAAGGAAGGTTTTACAGTATCTATTTTTCAGACCAAAGAAAGCTATGAACTGGAACAGGAAATTGTACAGACTCTAATTCGAAACAGAGTAGGTGGTGTTATTGCATCAATATCAATAAATACAAAAGAAGGAGCACATTTTAATCGATTAATGGATTATGGAATTCCATTGGTGTTTTTCGATCGTTATTGTAAAGATGTGAATGCTCCTAAAGTAGAGGTTAATAACTATAAGGGTGCTGCCAGAGCTGTGAAGTACTTAAAAAATAAGGGGTTTTCCAGAATTGCTCACTTAACAGGAAATACCGAAATAAATGTATTTGGTGAGAGAAATAAAGGATACAAAGATACATTGGCAGCATTAGGTTTATCTTTTCACAAAAGTTTACAAATTAAAAAAGAATTTGAAGAGCAGGATGGAGCTTTTTTGTTAAAGCAGCTATGGGATGAAGAGGAAAAACCAGATGCTTTATTTGTAGATTCGTTTATTCTGACAGCAGGAATTTTAAAGGAGTGTAAACAAATGGGAATCCATATTCCACAGGATTTGGGCTTACTAACAATTTCTAATGAACGATTTTGTGATCTGGTGGAGCCAGCACAATCAGTTTTGGAACAACCCATAGAAGATTTAGCAGAAACATCTTTTCGAATTCTTTTAAGCAGAATAAAATTGGAAAATTCAACAACTAAAAACAATTCATCTGTATTCGATTTCTCTTTAATTGAAAGAGAATCATCATAAATAAAAAATTTGCACACTTGTGCACACGTATGCATAAAATAAACTACAAATTATAATAAAATGGAAAAAAGAAAATTAGGTAAAACAGACATGGAATTATCCACTTTAAGTTTTGGAGCTTCTTCATTGGGTGGTGTGTTTCATGATATCGATCAGAGCGAAGCAGTAAAAACGGTGCACGTTGCTGTTGATAATGGAATGAATTTTATTGATGTATCGCCATATTATGGATATACAAAAGCTGAAACTGTCTTAGGAAAGGCTTTAAAAACAATGGATCGTTCTTCTTATTACCTGTCTACTAAAGTGGGGCGTTTTGGTCTTAATAACGAAAACCACTGGGATTATTCGGCTAAAAGAACAATGGAGAGTATCGACGAAAGTTTAACAAGAATGAATGTTGATTATGTGGACATTTTAAATGTTCATGATGTTGAGTTTAGTGATGTTAATCAGGTGATTAATGAAACTCTTCCAACTTTGCAGAAAATTGTAGAGCAGGGAAAAGCTAGATATGTTGGTATTACCGGACTTCCTTTAGATTTATTACAAAAAGTAATTAAACAGGTGGGACCAGGAGTTGTCGATTCAATTCTTTCCTTTTGTCACTATTCTATTAACGATGATGCTTTGTTGGATTATGTTCCATTTTTTAAAGAAAATAATGTTGGAGTAATTAATGCATCGCCATTAAGCATGGGATTATTATCTCACCGAGGTGCACCAGCATGGCATCCAGCGCCACAAGAATTATTAGATGCCTGTAAAAAAGCTGCAGATTTTTGCGAAAGTAAAGGAAAGAGAATTGAAAAATTAGCTATTCAGTTTTCTATTGCTCATCCTGATATTACAACTACTTTAGTAAGTTCAGCAAAACCAAAAAATATTTTGGAGAATATTAAATGGGCAAACGAACCTATTAACTTAGAGCTTTTAGAAGATGTTAAAGAAATCCTGAAACCAGTTCACCGTTTAACATGGGAGAACTCATAAATCTTAAATATGGAAACTAAGAAAAAAGTAATTTCGAAAGAATATCTGATTCCATTTATTCTTATTACCAGTTGTTTTGCCTTATGGGGATTTGCCAATGATATTACAAACCCAATGGTTGAAGCATTCTCGCGTATTTTTAATATGGGAGCAAGTGGAGGAACCTGGGTACAGGTTGTTTTCTATGGTGGATATGGCGCAATGGCTTTTCCTGCAGCTTTATTTATTCGCAGATATTCTTATAAATCGGGTATTCTTTTGGGCTTAGGATTGTATGCAACGGGTGGTTTATTGTTTATGCCAGCAGCAGCAATTGGAATGTATTATCCATTTTTAATTGCATATTTTGTGATGACATGTGGTTTGTCATTTCTGGAAACAAGTGCCAATCCGTACATTCTTTCAATGGGCGACTCGGAAACAGCAACTTTACGATTAAATTTTGCTCAAGCCTTTAATCCGATGGGATCGCTTACAGGTATGTTTGTGGCTACCACTGTTATTCAGGCAAAATTAGATGTTAGAGATGCGGCCCAGCGTGCTCAGCTTTCTGCAGCCGATTTTGAAGCGGTTAAAGCTCATGACCTTGGAATATTAAGCACTCCTTATATTTACATCAGTTTGGTGATTATTGCTGTTTTTGTGGTTATTGCTTTAATGAAAATGCCTAAAAGTGAAGATGCAGATCGCAGTATGAATTTATTCGGTACTCTTAAAAAGTTATTTGCCATTCCTAAATACAGAGAAGGTGTTATTGCTCAGTTATTTTATGTAGGTGCCCAGATTATGTGTTGGACATTTATTGTTCAGTACGGACAGAGAATATTTATGCGCGATGGACTAACTCCAGATCATTTACAAAGTGGATGGTTAAGTATAATGAACAGTATGGGATTCCTTTCTCAGGATGCTGCTAACAGCATAATGTCGGGCGAAGCAACAAATGGTTTGGCGGCTGGTTATGCTGCTCATGTTGCTCAGTTGTACAATATCTTAGCAATGGGATTCTTTTTAATTGCTCGCTTTGTTTGTACTTATCTGTTAAAGTATATTAACTCGGGAAGATTGCTGCAATATTTAGCTATTGGAGGAATTACCCTGGCTACAGGAACAATTTTCTTGCAAGGAATTGAAGGTTTATATTGTTTGATTGGAATTTCTGCTTGTATGTCTTTAATGTTCCCAACCATTTATGGTATTGCACTGGAAGGAATGGGCGATGATGCAAAATTTGGTGCAGCCGGATTAATCATGTCAATTGTTGGAGGAACATTTTTACCTAAAATTCAGGCAGCCATTATCGATATGGATACTGTATTTTCAATGCCTGCAGTAAATGTCTCGTTTATATTGCCATTAATCTGTTTTGTATTAATTGCGATATTCGGATTTAGAACTGTTAAGTATCATATGAATTAATCTGAAAACTATGGAGATTAAAAGATTTTGTAAAGCTCTGACATTAAAAAATGATGCTGAGCTTATAAAAAAATATAAAGAAGTTCACGCTCCTGGTGCGGCATGGCCGGAAATTACTCAGGGCATGAAAGATGTTGGTATTTTAGATATGGAGATTTATCTGTTGAAAAACCAATTGTTCATGATTATGGATACGCTTGCTGATTTTGATCACGACAAAGCCATGCAGGAACTTGCTACTAAACCAAGACAATCGGAATGGGAAGAATATGTTTCTCGGTTTCAGAATAGTTCCAGTTCAGCCAGTGCCGATGAAAAATGGCAATTAATGGAGAAAATCTATAAAATGGGAGAGTAGTTATGGCGTTTAAAATAGATTGTCATCAGCATTTTTGGAAATACAGTAAGGAAGAATATGCTTGGATGGATGAAAATATGGGAGTGATTAAATCCGATCATCTTCCTGTAGATTTACAAAAAGAGCAGGAAACACTTCAATTTAACGGATCAGTGGCTGTTCAAGCAAGACAAAGCCTTGAAGAAACCCGTTGGCTATTAGAATTGGCCGATAATAACGAGGTGGTGAAAGGAGTTGTTGGCTGGCTCAATTTGCGATCAGAAAAGATAGAAGAGCAATTAAAAGAATTTTCTTCTCATCCAAAATTGGTAGGAATACGTCACGTAATTCAGGATGAACCTGACGACGCTTTTATTTTGGGTGAAGATTTTAAACGGGGTATTTCTTATTTAGAGAAATACAATTTAGTTTATGATATTCTGATTTTTGCCAGGCACTTGCCTAATACTGTTCAATTTGTAAAACAATTTCCAAATCAGGTGTTTGTATTAAATCATATTGCCAAACCTGATATTAAAAATGGTGAAATTACTCTTTGGGAGCAGGGAATTCGCGATTTGGCAAAGTGTTCGAATGTGCATTGTAAACTTTCGGGTATGGTGACTGAAGCAGACTGGAAAAACTGGACTGCCGAAGATTTAAAACCTTATTTAGATGTGATTTTTGATGCATTTGGACCAGAAAGGTTAATGATAGGTTCTGATTGGCCGGTTTGTAAACTGGCAGCTACTTACGATGAGGTAATGAATATTGTAATTAGTTATATCGATAAGTTAAAAAAAGAAGAAAAAGAAGCCGTATTGGGTGCTAATGCCATTAAGGTATACGGTTTAAAAATATAAATTATACTAAAATGAAAGCATATACAATAGAAAAACAAGGAGTTGTGAGTCCGGTTACAATATCGGAACCAGAACTAAAATCAACCGATGTATTAATAGACATTAAATATGTTGGTTTATGTGGTAGTGATTTAAGTACTTACCGGGGAAAAATGCCATTGGTAGTTGGAGCTCGTATTCCGGGACACGAAATTAGTGGTGTAGTAGTTGCTAAAGGTGCCGATGTGCCTGATAGTATTAAAATTGGTTCAAATGCAACATTATCTCCATACACTAATTGTGGTGTATGTCCTGCATGTATGCAAGGTCGCGATAATACCTGTGAGTTTAACGAAACTTTAGGTGTACAGCGCGAAGGTGCATTAACCGAAAAGGTTGCGGTTCCTTACGAGAAAGTATTTGCAAGCGATATTCTATCATTAGAAGAATTGGTATTAGTAGAACCTTTAAGTGTTGGATATCACAGTGCAAATCGTGCTAGAATCTCAGAAATTGATACCGTTTTAATTTTAGGATGTGGTACAATTGGAATGGGTGCATTATGTGCTGCTCATCGTAAAGGTGCAACAGTAATTGTCGCCGATATTGATGATTCAAAATTGGACCGTGCTAAAAAGTTTGGTGCCGATTATACCATCAATTCAATGACTCAGGATATCAAACAGGAAATTGCCAAACTAACTAATAACAGAGGTGTTGATGCGGTTATTGAAGCAATTGGATTACCACAAACAATCGGAATGGCTATCGATTTGGTTTCCTTTGCTGGTAGAGTGACTTTTATTGGTTATGCTAAAAGTCAGGTTGAGGTAGATACCAACCTAATTGTTCGCAAGGAGCTGGATGTTATGGGATCGAGAAATGCGCTTCGTGTTTTTCCTTCTGTAATTAATATGTTCGAGAAAAAAACAGGTCCGTTTAAGGAATTAATTACCAAGATTTTTCCTTTAGATGAAACTGCAGAAGCATTTAAATTCTGGGACGAAAATCCTGGTATCGTTTCTAAAATTGTAATTGATGTTAAGAAATAAAAATTACTTATTTTAAAATGTAATTTCAAATATCTCAATATTAAAACAGGATATTCCCAAAGGAATATCCTGTTTTTTATGTGCAAATTAAGCTAAAGCTTCCAACAAAATTTCAACTGGGTGCAAGGCTTCCCGTTCTGTTTCATCCTTAATTTGATGGCGACAGGAAGTTCCTGAAGCAGCAATTAAAACCGATTGTGGAGTTTTTCGTACTTCGGGTAAGAGAATTAGTTCTCCAACCTTTTTACTTAAATCGTAATGCTCTTTTTCGTATCCAAACGAACCAGCCATTCCACAACAGCCCGATTTTATTTCTATGGCTGAGTAATTCTCAGGTAAACTAAGTATTTTTTGTATTGGAGCAGACGATGCCAAAGCCTTTTGATAGCAGTGGGCATGAAATTTAATTTCCTTTTTCTCTTTTGTAAATTGTTTACTGGTAATGTTTCCATTTTGCATTTCCTGATAAATAAATTCTTCAATCATAAGAGTGTTCGAAGCTAGTGTTTTTGCATCTTTTTTCATGTTTTCAGGAACTAAATCAATATATTCATCACGAAAAGTCAGTATTGCCGAAGGCTCTATTCCCACTAAAGGTGTTTCTTCTGAGATCAGATTTTTAAGAAAATTTATATTTTTAATGGCTAGGTATTTTGCTTTTTTTACGAAGCCTTTCGATAAATAGGCTCTTCCACTTTCGACATGTTTAGGGATAATAATTTGATAGCCTAATTTTTCTAATAATTGAACCGTTTTTATGCCAATAGGAGTGTCGTTATAATTAGTAAATTCATCTGCAAAAAGATATACAAGTTTATCTGATTTTTGCGTACCATTTTGTTTTTGAGGATGTTCTTTGTTAAACCATTTTTTTAAGCTTGTTTTGTGTAGTTTGGGAATGCTTCTTTCTTTAGCAAATCCTAAATTGTTTTTTACAAGTTTACCTATTGTAGGATGCTGATTTACAAAATTGAAAAGGGAAGGAGCATAGCTACCCAATTTATTAATTTTACTGATATTTGCAATTAATTTAGTACGAAGAGGTATTGGATTGGAATCGTAATAATGTTGCAGAAATTCAGCTTTAAGTTTAGCCATATCCACATTCGACGGACATTCCGATTTGCAGGCCTTGCACGACAAACATAAATCTAAAATATCATATAATTCTTTGTAGTCGAATGGATTAATTTTGTCTGAATTGCTTAGGAATTCTCTAAATAAATTTGCTCTTGCTCTAGTGCTTAGGTTTTCATCTAGGCTTGCCTGGTAACTAGGGCATAAGCCTTTTCCTGTTAAGTGAGAATTTCTGCAATCGCCAGAACCGTTACATCGTTCGGTGGCGCGAACAATTCCCATATCGGCAGAAAAATCAAAATAAGTTTCTATTTCTCTGGTTTGCTGATTGGCTTCGTATCGCAAATGGGTATTCATTTTTGGCGTATCAACAATTTTGCCGGGATTAAAAATGTTATCAGGATCCCAGGCATGTTTAATATCGCGTAAAAGCTGATAGTTTTGTTCTCCAATCATTACTGGAATAAACTCGCCACGCAATCGGCCATCACCATGTTCGCCGCTAAGCGAGCCACGATATTTTTTAACCAATTTAGCAGAATCTAAACCTATGGCATGGAATTTTTTTCGATCGGCTTCAAGTTTTAAATTTAAAACAGGACGTAAATGAATTTCTCCGCTGCCAATATGTGCATGAAAAATACACTCGATCTCATGTTTCTTCATTAAATCTTTAAATTCGATAATGTAATCGTATAAAACCTCGGGCGAAACCGATGTGTCTTCAATTAAAGAAACGGGTTTAGAATCTCCTTTCATATTTGATAAAACGCCCAAAGCAGATTTACGCAAATCCCAAACTTGAGCTATCTTACTGGCTCCGGTGACCAATGGAAAGTGAAAACCGATGTTCTTATTTTTGAATTCACGCTCCATTTTAGTGGCTAAAGATTCTATTTCTTCCATGTTTTCGCGGGCAAACTCAATAATTAAAAGAGCCCCCGGGTTTCCTTTTAAGAAGAAACGATTTTTTGCCTGTGTAATATTTCCTTCTGTTAATTTTAGGATTTGATCATCCATCAGTTCAACTGCGCCGGGTTTATATTTTAGAGCAATTAAGTTGCCTTTAATAGCTTCTTCTAAACTATCGAAATGTGCACAAACCAAGGCTTTTTCTTTAGGCGGAGCAGGAACCAAATTTAATTTTATTTCTGTGGTAAAGGCCAATGTCCCTTCCGAACCTGCCAGTAGTTTACTAAAATTAAAGTAATTATTACTATTGGTAAAAGGTGCCGAATTTATTAGTAAATCAATTGCATATCCTGTATTGCGACGTTTGTTTTTTGGATCGGGAAACTCTTTTCTTATGGATTTCTGATTTTCTTCTGAAGAAAGAATATCTCTAATGTTTTTATATATTTTAGACTCTAAACCCAGATTAGAATTACATTTTTTAATAAATTCTTCTTTGTTTAAATCCCCAAATACAACTTTAGAACCATCGCTTAAAATTGTACTTACTTCTAAAGTATGATCTCGTGTACTTCCATATATTAGCGAGTGCGAACCGCAGGAATTATTGCCCAACATACCTCCCAACATACATCGGCTACTAGTTGAGGTTTCCGGTCCGAAAAACAAATTGTATTTCTGTAAATATTGATTAAGTTCATCTAGAATAACACCAGGTTGAACTTTTACCCATTTTTCTTTGGTGTTTAGTTCTATAATTTTCGTAAAGTATTTAGAAATATCCACAACAATTCCATTACCTACTACTTGTCCGGCCAAAGAGGTTCCTGCTGCGCGAGGAATAAGTGATAATTTTTCTTTGCTGGCAAATTGTATTAATTCCTTCAAATCGTTTTCATTTTTAGGATATGCAACGGCCAGAGGAATAACCTTATAGGCAGAAGCATCGGTTGCATAAATCAATTTGCTTGTTAAGTCGCAAAGAATTTCTCCTTCAAATTTTTCCTGTAATACAGCGAAACGATTGTTTTGTTGAGTTGAATTCATAGAATAAGTAAAAGTTATAGCTGTGATGCATCAATAATAATACTCGAAAGTATACGAAATGATTATGATGTTTTTATTGTCCAGATTCAAAAACAAGATACTGATGAAACTTACCTTAACATTTCTTATAAAAAATGAGATTGGCTTTCTGATTACTGGAAAATAAATTTTCTACAGATGAAATTACGCTTTTATTTTTATACTTATTCTTATCAAGAATGAATATTTATTAAAAGTTTAGATCTAAAACTGAAAAAAATATTGAATTTAGGAATCTAAAGTTTACGATTTATTCCTAGATTTGCAATGTCGAGATTACAAAATAGATTAATATATTGATTCACAATGGACTTATTGCAGAAAATTAAGGCAAACGCCAAATTGCACAACAAAAAAATTGTTCTTCCTGAAGGAACAGAAGAAAGAACGCTACAAGCAACTGATATTCTTTTAGAAGAAGGAATAGCTCAAATTATTTTGATTGGTGCTCCCGAAGTAATTAAAAGCGAAGCTACTCGTTTAGGATTAAAAAATATTGACAAAGCTATAATTGTTAATCCTAAAAGTCATGAAAAAATGGAAGCTTATGCTGAAATTTTGGTAGAGCTAAGAAAAAAGAAGGGAATGACCATGGAGCAAGCCATGGGTTTGGTACAGGATCCTCTTTATTTAGCAACTTTAATGATTAAGGCTGGAGATGCTGATGGAGAAGTTGCAGGTGCTTTAAATGCAACTGGCGATGTATTGCGTCCTGCTTTCCAGATTGTGAAAACAATGCCTGGTATTTCTGTTGTTTCCGGTGCTTTTATCATGATTATGAAAGATAAATCATACGGAGATAATGGAATGATGGTATTTGCAGATTGTGCTGTTCATCCAAATCCAACTGCGAGTGAATTAGCAGAGATTGCTGTAGCTACTGCAAAAACAACCAAAGCAATTGCACAAATGGAGCCAAGAGTAGCAATGTTAAGCTTCTCAACTAAGGGTTCTGGTAAGCACGAAATGGTTGATAAAGTTGTGGAAGCTACTCGTTTGGCTAAAGAAATGGCTCCTGAATTTCAAATTGATGGTGAAATGCAAGCCGATGCAGCTATTGTTGAAGCTATTGGTTCTAAGAAAGCACCAGGTAGCGAGGTAGCAGGTAAAGCAAATGTATTGGTGTTTCCAACTTTAGAGGTAGGTAACATTTCATATAAATTGGTACAGCGTTTAGCAGGAGCCGAGGCTGTAGGTCCGGTTTTACAAGGTATGGCTGCTCCAATTAACGATCTTTCGAGAGGTTGTTCAGTTAGTGATATTGTAAACTTGGTTGCAATTACTGCAAACCAGGCTGCAGGCATGTAATAAATAATCCAAACTAAATAATAAAATTCAGATGAACGTTCTAGTTTTTAATTGCGGTAGCTCTTCTTTAAAATATCAGTTATTACATATGGGTGAGGAAGCTACTTTATTGGCAAAAGGTCTTGTTGAGAGAATTGGCTTAAAAAATGGTATCTTAACTCATAAACCAGAAGGTAAAGATAAATACGAAATTACTCAGGATATTCCTAATCATAGTGTAGGTATCGATTTGGTACTAAAAGCTTTGGTTGATGCTGATCATGGTGTGATTAGCGATTTAAAAGAAATTGACGCTGCAGGTCATCGTGTGGCTCATGGCGGCGAATTCTTTAAGGATTCTGCATTTATCGATGAAAAAGCAAAAGAAAATATTTCTACTTGTTGCGAGTTGGCTCCTCTTCATAATCCAGCAAATTTAGAAGGAATTTTATCAATTGAAAAGTTGCTTCCAGGTCTTCCTCAGGTAGCTGTTTTCGATACATCTTTCCATCAAACACTTCCTGCTGAAGCATTTATGTATGGATTACCTTATGATTGTTATGAGGATCTTCGTGTACGTAAATATGGATTTCACGGAACCAGTCATAAATTCGTTGCAAATAGAGCTTGTGAGATTTTAGGATGGAATATTGCTGATAAGAAAATTATTAGCTGTCACCTAGGTAATGGAGCTTCGGTTTGTGCTATTAATGGCGGTAAGTCTGTTGAAACTTCAATGGGTTTTACTCCAAACGAAGGTTTATTAATGGGAACTCGTACTGGTAACCTTGATTTAGGTGCATTACTTTATATTTCCGAAAAGAAAAACCTTTCTATCGAAGAAGCTAATAAATTAATAAATAAGGAGAGTGGATTGTCTGGAATTTCTGGAATTTCTTCTGATATGAGAGATTTAGAAACAGCTGCTGAAAAAGGCAATCAAAGAGCTCAATTGGCTTTGGATATGTTTGCTTACAGAGTGAAAAAATTTGTAGGTTCATATTCTGCTTCAATGGGAGGAGTTGATTTGATTCTTTTCACTGGAGGTATTGGTGAGAATGATTGTGCTTCTCGTGAAAAAATTATTAAAGATTTTGGATACTTAGGATTAGATTTTGATGCTGAAAAGAATGATGGTTTAAGAGGTAAGGATGCTCTGATTTCTAAAGAAGGTTCAAAAGTTAAGGCAATGGTAATTACAACTAACGAAGAGTTGGTGATTGCTTCTGATACTCAGAGAATTGTTAGTGAAATAAAATAAAAAAAAGTACTAATTTAGGTTTAGTAAATATTTTTAAAAGGTCTGGTTCTCATTGTAATCAGACCTTTTTTTATGGATTAATTTTAGTTTTTCTAATCATATAAATAATCTATTTGCATTTTAATTAATCATTAAGCGATCATTGTGTTTGTAT
The DNA here is from genome assembly GCF_052400665.1 of Marinifilum sp. RC60d5. Lineage (NCBI taxonomy): Bacteria > Pseudomonadati > Bacteroidota > Bacteroidia > Marinilabiliales > Marinifilaceae > Marinifilum > Marinifilum sp. RC60d5. The sequence continues at coordinate 74,763 of NZ_JBQTGK010000010.1, read as the reverse complement.
AATAAGGTATTTTAAGTATTTTGATGTAACAAAAATATTTTATTATCGTTTAGTTGCTAAGATTTACCATATCAGCGTGAATCATATAAGATACTAACTATGCTTACATTATTTTCTATATACAAGCCCATATTATTATTTATACTGTTATCTGCATTCGGGAATTTTGCAAATGCACAGCGAACCGATTTTCGTATTCATGAATATAATAAACAAAATAAATTAAGTGAGGAGCTGGTAAAGTCTATAAATCAGGATTTTAATGGGACTTATTACTTTGCAACCGATGGCGGTGTTTTTTCCTTAATAAATGATGAGTTTAACTTGTTTCAATTGCCCGAGGGTAAGTCTAAGTATTTTAAGGAGTTGTTCAGACTGCATGATGGTAGTTTGTTAGCTGTTTCTGATGATGCAATATACAAGATCAATCCATCATTTGAAAAAAATGAAATTGAATTATTAATAGAATGTAATAAAGATCCTGCGGCACCGAAGTATCCAAAGCATGTATATGAAGATAAACAGCATAGAATTTGGATAAGCGATTACAATCATATTTTTCGAATGAATGGAAAAGTGCTTGAAAAATATGTTATGGATGAAAAGAACCTTACTAGTTCTTATGCCCGATCATTTCAATTTTTAGAGTGCGATAATGGAAATTTAATTGTTGTTTCTCAAAAAGGATGGTTTTACAAATTTGAAAGTGAGTCTAACTCATTTGAAGAGTGTAATTTCAAACAAGATTTCTTGGTTCATTCATCCTTTAAGATTGGGGCTAATGAATTTTTATTGGGCACTTCAGTTGGGATCATAAAAATAATAGTAGATTTTAATGGAAGAGTGGTGCATAATGAAATGATTTCGGAAGGAGTTATAGCATCTTGTTTTGAAAGATTGAGTCAGAATAGAATTTTAGCTGGTACCTGGTATCAGGGGCTTGTAGAAATAAAATTGGGTGATAAAAATAATTTTTATCCTGTAGGAGGATTTCCTTATTTTACAGTAAATGAAATAATTAAAGATGAATTTGGAAAATTCTGGGTATCTACAAATTCTGGTGCAATTGTAATGAAACCTAAATTTTTCACTTCTCAATTTTTAACAACAAACTCGGAATATGTAGCTTGTATTCGAAAAAATAGTAAAGGAGAGCTTATTTCGGCCAGTCGAAATCATGTTTACAAATCAATAGATCAATATTCTTTAAAAAAACAAAATATAAGTTTTACAGGAACTTTAAACGTAATTAAAACTTTTAAAAATTATACATTTATTGGAACAGAGCAGGGGAACTTACTCGTTTACGTAGCTGATGAATTGATTAAAAAGATACCTGTTTGTCAACAACCCATAAGTGATATTGAAATAGTATCCATAAAGGAGATATGGCTTGTAGCTAATAAGGAATTGTTTAAATTAGATTTGAACGATGCTAAGCTTAAAAGCTATTTTGATCAGTTTAAAAATAGAAGAATTGTACAGGATATTTGCCTAGATAAAAAGAACACCTTGTTTGTGGGAGGTGAGTATAAACATTCGTATCTCTATAAATACGATAGAGAAAATAATAAATTTCGGAATATAAGTGATGAAAGCCCTTTTGAAAATGTGGGTGATTTTTGGATTCGAGATCTAGAACCTGTTGAGGACAGTTTGTTTATTGGATGCTCTTTAGGTTTATATAAATATCACGATTCAGTAGTTGAGAAAGTAGATTTAGGTGAATTAAGTCAGGGTGAGATAGGTGCTGTTGCTGTCGATCAGTATAATGCAATTTGGTTAACAACGAGTAAAGGAGTAATCCGAAAAAGGAAAAATGATATTTCTTTGTTTACACCGGATCAGGGCTTGCCATCAAAAACATTTACTGTTGGGAATCTTGTGGTTGATAACAGAGGTTTTTTATGGGTTGGTACATCTAATGGACTTGCTTTTGCTAAAGTAAGAGATTCTATTCCTACTACACCAAAACCCCTTGTGCATATTGCAAATGAAAATAATTATTTTATTACTCCAAATGCTCAGTTAGAGGTTACTAAGGGTTCTATGTTACTATTGGATGTAACAGCGAGTATTTATCCGCAAAAACAAAATCAATTTCAATATTGTATTATTCGTGGAGTCGAAAAAATTAGAGACTGGAATGATATTTCCAATAAAAATCAGGTTATCGTTTCAGATTTAGAGCCCGGGAACTATAAAATTTGTATTCGATGCAAGCATGAAGGAAATTATTTATGGAGTAATCATAAAATTGTTCCTTTAAAAGTAAATCAGATTTGGTATTTGCGATGGTATATTTTATTAAGCGAACTTATTATTGTTCTGATTCTAATATTTTTAACTAATATTTATAGTAAGCAAAGAGCTAAAAAACAAATGCTTAAGTTAGAGGAGTTAGTTTCTCAGCGTACTGTTCAGTTACAAAATGCAAATGAGAATTTATTATTGGCTAATAAAGCAAAAGATAAATTTTTATCGATAATAGGTCACGACTTAAGAAATCCGTTTAACGCCATTAGGGGATTTTCTAAAATGCTGATTCATGATACAGATATGCTAAGCGAAGAAGAGCAAAAAGAACTGCTCGAAACTATTTATAAAAGTTCGGATGATACTTTTAAGCTTTTAGAAAGTTTGCTAGAATGGGCCAATGTACAGAAAGGTAATTTTAAGATTAATAAGGAAAAATTTGATTTGTCAGTTGTTATTCAAAGTAACTTAGAACTTCATAAAAGTCTTGCCTCGCTAAAAGGAATAAAAGTTATTGGAAAGATTGAAAAAGTTTTGGTTGATGCCGATAAAGCAATGATAGATACTATAATTCGAAATTTATTATCAAATGCAATTAAATATTCCTTTACCGGACAAACGATTGAGTTATTAGTTTTTAAAAATGATGATTTTGCTACACTTGAAGTGAAAGACACTGGTATGGGAATGACAAAAGCACAAGTCGATAAATTATTTAAAATAGATAGTATATTTACCAGCGAAGGAACAGCAAACGAAACAGGAACAGGTTTTGGTTTAATGTTAAGTAAAGAGTTTGTTGAGCTTAATGGTGGAGAAATTTATGTTAAAAGTGAGAAGAATAAGGGTACTTCTTTCTTTTTTACGATTCCTCTCTCTAAAAAGTAGATGCTTTTCATTTTCTATTGGTAGCTAATTTTCATTAATTATTTTCTCAAATTTTAGCTCTTTAATTTAATTCGTAAAATTCCACATTGTAATTATTATTGATTATTTAGTGAATAAATGAAAGTTTTGTGTCTTGTTTAAGAGACGATTCGTAATTATTTCATATTTTTGCCTTACAACTAAATAAAACAGGATTTTTATTTCCTGAAACAAACACTAAAACATAAAAAAGTAATGATTACACGTTTGGAGCAAATCATTGAAGTTCTTAAAAATAACGATAAAAAACGTCTGGTAGCTGCTTATGCTAACGATGCTCATACTATTGAGGCTGTGAATAATGCAGTAGAAAAAAACATTGTTGTAGCTACTTTGGTGGGAGATAAGGATATCATAGGAAAAACTTGTGCCGATCATAATATTGACGTGAACAAATTTACAATTGTTCATGAACCCAATGAGTTAAAAGCAGCTCAAAAGGCAGTAGAGCTAATTAATAATGGACAAGGTGATATGATTATGAAAGGGTTGGTAAGTACCGATAAGTACATGAAAGCCATTCTTAATAAAGAAAGCGGATTAATGCCACCAAAAGCTGTTTTAAGTCATGTTACTGTTATGGAGAATTTAAATTACCATAAATTACTGGTTTGTAGTGATGTTGCAGTTATACCTCAGCCCGATTTGAATCAAAAAATTGCATTAACTAATTATGTTGTTTCGGTAGCACGTGCTTTAGGAATTGAAACCCCAAAAGTAGCAATGATAGCTGCTTCGGAGCAGGTATTACCAAAAATGCAGGCTTGTATCGATGCTTCAATAATTTCTAAAATGGCCGATCGCGGACAAATTAAAAATGCTTTTGTTGATGGTCCTTTGGCAATTGATGTAGCCATTGATAGAGAATCAGCAGAAATTAAGAAATTAGACTCTAAAGTAGCTGGCGATGCCGATTGCCTGGTATTTCCAAATATCGAATCGGGAAATGTATTTTATAAAACAAATACAAAATTAGCTAAATCGGAGCTTGGAGCTATGGTTGTTGGTGCCAAGTGTCCGGCAATACTTTCTTCTCGTGGCGATAGTGTTAAAACAAAATTATATTCTATTGCTTTAGCTGCTCTTGTTGCATCAAAATAAATATACCTGAAGAGACGTACTTTTGTGCGTCTTTTTTACTCAATACCTAATAAAAAAATATATGTCCCCAATTTGTTCTCTCGATCAAATGGTCGATCATCTTCGCCAAAGCGGAAAGAAAAAGAAAATTGCTGTTGCTTACGCCCAGGATCCCAATACTATTGGTGCCATTGCAAAAGCCATAAACGAAGGTTTTGTTGAGGCAGTAATGATTGGTGATGAGCAGGAAATTCGCTCTAAAGCCGAGACCGAAGGAATAAATCCTGATATTTTTACCATAGTGCACATTCTCAACGATGTAGAGGCAACTGCAGAAGCTGTTCGTCTGGCTCGTGAAAATGAGGCCGATGTGGTAATGAAAGGCTTAGTTGGAACCGATAAATTTCTGAAAGCAGTACTTAATAAAGAGAAAGGTTTGTTGCCTCCCAAAGCAGTAATGAGTTATGTTTGCGCTCTGGATTTACCAAAATACAATAAACTATTATTTGTGTCGGATACTGCGGTATTGCCTTATCCTGATTTGAATCAGAAAATTGAAATGGTAAATTATTCGGTAAAAATGGCACGGAAATTTGGGATTGATAAACCTAAAGTGGCCTTGATATCGGCAACAGAAAAGCCAAATCCTGCTTTTCAGGGATCGGTTGATGATTCTATTATTTGTAAAATGGCCGATCGCGGTCAGATTAAAAATTGCATTGTTGATGGACCATTGGATGTATTTCTAGCCTGCGATCCTGCCTCAGTAGAGATAAAAGGGATTTCTACTCCAATTAATGGTGAAGCAGATTGTTTAATTTTTCCATCGTTGGAGGCTTGTAATTCTTTTTATAAAGGATTAATGCTATTTGCCGGTGGCGAGCTTGGCGGACTAATTCAGGGAACTACAAAACCAGTTGTGGTAATGTCGAGAAGTGAAAGCGAAAAATCGAAATTTTATTGTATTGCTTTATCTGTTTTAATGGCAGATTAAAACAATTAAGAATTATAAATGAATAATGAAAGAGATGCGAACCTATCGTATCTCTTTATTGCAATTAAGCGATTTTGCCTTAAATGAAAAATAGTAGTTTATGAGTAACACTTAGGGATTTTTTAAAATAATCGATTAAAAATTACATTTGGTGAAAAATAAGTTTAATCGAATGCATTTTTTCGAACAATCAATTATTCTTCCAGATTCGGTATAATCAGATTAATATTTGGGATTGTGTATTTATAGCATACCTAATTCTAACCAATCATTAGCATCTAATTTATATATTTGCAGTATGCCAAAACAAACCCCATACTGCTTAATGCCGTGGATACATTACCACGTAGGAAATGCCGGAAAAGTAAAAGCCTGTTGTCTTGCCAATATTCCTTTTGGCGATTGTAATACACAATCTTTTAACGAGATTTGGAATGGTGAGGCCATTAATCAGCTTAGATTGAAATTTGCTAATGGCGAAAAAGATACCAGATGTGGAGTTTGTGAGCGATTAGAGAAGGCAGGAGGGAAGAGTGTTCGACAAGAAACTCACGAGAAGTTTGGAGCCTATTTTGCACGAATGGAAAATCCTATGCCTGTTTATTTCGACATTCGCTTTTCTAATGCTTGTAATTTTGCTTGTCGTACTTGTTGGCATGGGGCTAGTTCGGCATGGTTTCCTGAAGCCAGGCAGTTAAAAAGGAACTTGGGCGAAAAGGCTTTACTTCAAAATATTACCAATTTCGATCAGTTTATTGATCAGATGGGCGAAGCATTGCTGCAGGCCCAGGAGATATATTTTGCTGGTGGTGAACCACTAGCAACCAAAGAGCATTATCTTTTGCTCGATTGGCTGGTGAAAAACAAATCAAGGAATATGCGATTGAGGTACAACACTAATTTTTCACAGTTAAAAATGGGAGATTATGATGTTTTAGAATATTGGAAGCATTTTTCCGAAGTAGAAATTTTGGCAAGTATCGATGCACAAGGAAAATTGGGGGAGTATATTCGTAAAGGCTTTAATTGGGAGCAATTTTTAGCGAACAGAGAGCTCATTCGCCCGCATAAGCACATTCGCTTTTTAATTGCGCCAACCATATCGGTATTTTCGATTTTTAATTTGCCACAGTTGTATCAAACTTGTTTGCTCGAGCAGATTATAGAAGCTAAAGGATTATACATTAATATGCTCGATAGGCCTTTGCATTACAATACAAAAGCATTGCCTAAAAGCTACAAAAAAAAGGTAATAGCACAATACCATAGATTTTACGATTGGGCTGAAAAAAAGAATATTCCACAATCAGTAATTAGCCAATTTAAAGAATGTGAACAGTATATGTTAAGTGATGATCTTAGCAAACAGTGGGAAAATTTTAAGAAGGAAACAAAGCTATTCGATGAGTTGAGGGGAGAGAATATAGAGTCTGTTTTAGTTTTTTAGGTCTAGAGGTTTTTACCTAATTCTTCTCGATGGCAAAAAAAAGGAATCTTAAAGATTCCTTAATTTGAAATAGAAGATATTTCTGCATTATACAGCCGAAGCTACAAGTTTTAGGTTTGTAACGTATTCGTTATCCGAAGTATCATTATCGGTAGCAAAGAAAACGAATAAAATAATAGCAGCTACAAAAGGTATTACTCCTAAAAGTAAAAATCAGCCACTACGACCAGTATCATGCAATCTTCTTACACTTAAAGCTATACCCGGAATTAATAAGAATACCAGTACATTTATTTTAATTCTTCAGATAATGGCTTAGATTTCTATTAAGGAATTAAAAAATGGATGGAACGGTACCACAATCGTGACCATCAATGAATCGGTAGAAACAAACCAGCATTAATCTATTGTAATGCTGCTTAAGTTCAACTAAAGAATAAGGTTTTCTGGTCCAATCAATCGAGGAAACTATAAGGAAAGTACGATTACGCTTTATTAATTGGTAAAGTAAAGTAGAATTTACTTCCTTTATCAACAACGCTTTCTACACGTATTTCGCCGCCATTTTTGGTGATAAATTCTTTGCATAAAATTAAACCCAGACCAGTTCCTTTTTCTTCTGCTGTTCCCGGGCGGCTAACATTATCTTCGATATTAAATAGCCCCTTAAGAATAGATTCATTCATTCCGATTCCTGAATCTGCTATGCAAACCTCAATTTTTTGATTTTGGATATTTTTACTCGAAAGGGTAATTTCTCCTCCATTTTTACTGTACTTAATAGCATTGTTAAACAGGTTAGAGATAATTATTTTTACAGTTTCTTTATCGGTGAAAACATTTATGTCCTTATTAATATTGTTAGTTACTTTTATATTTTTAATATCAGCAGAACCAAGATAAGCTGATATTCCATTTTTAATTAAAGATTTTAATTTGTACGATTCTGGTTTTAATTTTATGTGTCCCGATTGAGATTGTGACCAACTTAGTAAATTTTCAAGCAAGGTTAGGGTTGCCTGAGATGTGTCTTTTATCATATCTATCATTGTTTTGCGCTCCTTATTGTCGTAAGAGTCGTAGTAGTCCGATAGCTCCGAACTAAAGCCAATAATAGAGTTGAATGGACTTTTTAAGTCGTGTGAAATAATTGAAAAAAACTTATCTTTCGTAGCATTTAGTTTTTTAAGATTAATTTCACTCACTTTTAATTTTTGGATGTTTTCTTCGAGTAATAATTTTTGCTGTTTAATGGTTGCGTGTTGACTTGTTAATATTTTATTTTTCTTTTTACTCTTAAAAAAAGAATAGGCAATAAGACAAATTATTAAAATGAGCAGAACAATTGCAATAAAAGCCAACCAACTTCTTACTTTCATTTTGTAGGCTCCATTTTCTATTTGCTGATCCTTAAGTGCTTCCTGTAATTGGAGACGCTCCATTTCATCTTTAGTTCTTTGTTCTTCAAACTCATCTAAAAAGCCTGAAACTTTAGAGAGTTGCAATGAATCGGTAAAATTAATTGCTTGCATAGATGATGCATAAGCTTTAGCTGGTTGATTGAGATTAAAATAGGCCTGTGCTCTCATTTTATAGATCCTGGGAAACTCTTCTCTTATGCCAAGTTTGTTAGAAAGTGCGATGCATTTATTGAAATTTATTACACAGTTTCTGTATTTTTTTTGCTTAAGATACATTTCTGCTTCCTTACGCAGAAGCCTGACTTTTATGTGCTGGTAATTAAGAGAATCGCTAATTTTAAAAGCTTTATCGAAATAGTATCTCGAAGATTTAAAATCGTTGATAGCATTGTAATATCCTGCAATAGAAAGTTGAAAGTAAGCTAAAAGATAAGAGCTTTGAACCTTTGGCATAATTTTAAGAAGCTCATGATAATTATTGATGGCAGCTTCAGTTTTACCATTTTCTATTTTTAGAACACCAATATTTGAATGAGCAAGAGCAATGTCGTCAATGTTATCTTTTGGAACGAATTCCATTGCTTTTGTGAAATATCTCAGGGAAGACTCATAGTCATTAAGTTTTTTATAAATTGATCCGATATTATTTAAAATAATTGATATGCTTGTAGTGTCTTTAAGCTGTTCGGCATAATTTAAAGCTGACAGGTTATAATTTAAAGTTTTTAGCTGACTTGCACTAAATGAGGCAACATAACCTAATCCCCGGTAGGTGTCTAATATGTTAATCGAATCGTTTAAGTTTTTAAATAAATTAAGTGCTTCGTGAAAATTTGAGATGGCAAGTTTAAATTCCGATTTGTCAATATAAGCACGAGCAGAATAGGAGTAGGAGGTTGCTAAACCTTTTTTGTAATCAATATCTGTAGCAATTTTTTTTGCTTTACTACTATAATATAGAGAGCTGTCAATATTTAAACTTCCATAATGAATCGCTATTTCATTACAATTATCAATAAGTTCATTAGTATTAGAAAGTTTGCTGTTTACTTGTTTAAGAGAATCAATAAGATGCAATTCTTTTTCTTGGGAATATGCATATAGGCTCAGCATAAAAAAGGAGCTTATGAGTATTATGTATTTATATAGATTTTTCACATTTCCATTTTAATTATGAGACTAAAATAGTAAAAATACGTCTACTTTTATTGTGAGCTTATAATAAAGCGGACAAAATATGCCGTTTATGATTACTGGACTTTAAATCTTTGTTATAGAGTGAATATTTATTGATAAGCAAGGTTTATGATTCAGACAAATACATAGTTTTAAGCATTTTTATGCCGGTAGCGGTTTTAAATATATTTTGCTTTGAGGCCATAATTGCTTTTTTCGATAGTTCGTCTTCATTAATATTGACTAAAAAGTCAGCTTCTACCAGAATTTGGAAATCAATACCATCAATTTTTTGATAGGAGTGATGATTTCCAATTAGAAAATAGACACGTTCTAATATATTATTGGGAATTTTTGTGTCTGCAAGCAGTTTTCGGGCAACAGAAGGACCTTCTTTTTCCTGTAAATGTCCTGCGCTGGAATTGTATTTTTTTTCTGCTTCAGGAATCCCAATATCATGAAAAATAGCTGCAAGTTTTATGGTTTGTAAAAGAGGTTCAGGTAAGTTTTCGGCATTGGAAATACTACTAGCATAAGCAAATACCTTTAACGAATGGTTGATGCGTTTTGTATCATTACCATAATATTGAATCATTTTTAGTATTGTTTCCTCAATCATAATTCATTTGTAGTTTTTAGATAATTTTGTTAGTACGCTTATTGCTTTTTCTGAATTAGTTTTGTCAACAAAAATATGATCATGATAATATCCGGCAATAACATTACAGCTGATATTATTTTTTGCTAATTCGGCCGAAAATAAAGCGGTTAAACCCACAGATTCTAGAGATGAATGTATCATCAAGCTAATCCAGGATGCAATATATTCATATTTAAGATTCAATTTATCGGCTGTGTTTTTTTCTAGTACTATTGTTGTTCCTTCTTTCTCTTTAAATTCGCATATTGTATCTTTTCTGTCAATTTTATTTATATCCTTTACTGTTGAAAAAACATACTCTCCCTGATTTAATATGGGAGTCATTTCTTTTATTAATATTGATAGATCTTTTTCGCCTTTCATAATCCATGCTTTTATTAAGTAAAATTCTACTGAATAATTTGTTTTTTATAAACACCACTTTCAAGAATTATACTTTCTTTTTTTAGTGCATCTAAAAAATTACTGATTTTTTCGAAAAAATAGTCGCCCATAAGAATACTTAAACCCATTTCGGGGATTCCATGTTTAGCTATTCTTTTTAATAATTTTTCAAAGAACTTAATTCCGACTTGTGTTTGATCGGTACTTTCTATTTTCATAAAACCTAATCGGTTAAGAGTAATGTCCATTTCAGATGTGTATTCAACAAAACTTATTTTCGATTCTTTGGCCCATGGCATAGGATAGCGAATCTTTTTATTTCCTTTTTTAAATATATCATAATAAACAAATGTTCCATTATTAGTAAGTACTCTTTCAATTTCGCGGAATAACTTATCTCTGTTGCTTATGTTTACAAGTAAATGCTGAGTCCAAACTACATCGAAATAATTATTGTTGAATGGCAAGTTGCTTGCGTCTGCTTTTATAAAATTGGTGGCATTGCTTAAGCCTACAAGTTTCGATAAAGATATTGCTGTTTTTATATATTCTTCAGATAAATCGATACCTGTTACTGAACAATTAAATTCGTCGGCTAATAGTCTGCAGGGACCTCCAATTCCACATCCTATATCTAAAACTTTAGAGTAATTTACATTTGCAGTATTGGCTAGTTCTCTTGTTACCTCTTCACCTCTTACGTGAAATTCATCTACGCTGGCAATGTCTTTTCTTGTAATATTTTTAAGATTGCTTTGTTGTTCTGAGAGTTTTTTTAAAATTTTCTCGTACAAATTATCTTTATGGTAATGCTGTTCTATTTCTAGTTTCAAAACTTTTGATATTTTTCTGAATAATTGTTATGAATATTACTAGGTGCAGCAGTTTAAAGTAGTTTTCCAAAATTAATATCTTTTTTAACAGGGCTAAAAATTAGTTATACGCTTTCTTTGGATTCTATTTTTCAAACTACTTCTTTTAACAGTAGGGGATTAGCTTGATGTTTTGGTTTAAAAAAATACTGATAATTAAGAATGATTGGAAAAAGATGGTGATTTTTCCATATTATTAGTTTTTGAATATCTATTTTTCCCTGCTAATTTCCATAACTAATTTCATTTTACTCATTACATGTTCGTAAGCACCTTTGCAATGAGGAAGAGTACATTCGCTACAGTTTTTTATTCCTTTTTCGGTGTATGTAAAATTTCCTCCACATTTATCGCCAAGCATATATAAAGGGCAAAAGCAAAATAGACAATTAAATTCATCTTCGTTTTTTACTTTATGACATGGAAAGTATTCACATTTTCTATTTTGAACAAATTTATAGTTTTCAGACATAATTTTATTTTAATATTGTAGATTTTGTTACAATATTAAGTTTTTGATGGCTAATTTGTTTATTATTTTATAGGTTTATTAGCATGTTTTGTTTCAGAAGTTAAGTCTTGCCTGTTTTATAATTTTAAATTTCAGTTTTTTACACTAATCTTATAGAGATAGCCCCATTGTTATTGATTTGAGTATAACCGTTGAATAGGTATGTATAAGGAGCAATTTTAAAAATTGATCTAATTTTTATTAGAATAGATTGTATTTTGTGCGATTTGACTTGTAATGCGTATATATTTGTAGAAGTAAATTAATAAATACTTTAAACAACATGAATACTAAAATTAGAAAGATGAGTAAAATTTTTGCAATAGCTCTTATTATTGTATGTTCCTGCTTACAAGCTATAGCTCAGGAAAATTATAAAACAAGAGATGAAATTCCTGCTAAATACAAATGGAACTTTAGCGATATCTACACAAGTTGGGATGCTTGGGAAGCAGATTTTAAAGCCATATCGGTGGATATGGAAAAAATTCAAACTTTTAAAGGCAAGCTGGGAGAGAGTTCAGAAAATCTTGCAGGACTATTGAGTATTCAGGAAGATTTAATGAAAAAAGCCTACAAAGTTTATCAGTTTGTTTCTTTTCAGAGTACGGTCGACCAGAAAAATATGGATTTGATGGCCAGATTACAAAAGGTACAATTAATGTTTGCACAGTTTGGTGTTACAACAGCATGGATATCTCCAGAAATGATTAAGATACCCGAAGCAACCATGAAAGATTGGGTGGCTGCAAATCCAGCTTTAAAAGATCATAAATTCGATCTAATGGACATGTATCGTCTTCAGAAACATGTATTATCAGAGGAAATGGAAAAATTGCTTTCTTACTATTCACAAGTAAGCGGAACAGCAGGTAATGTTTTTAAAGCGTTATCAACTGCCGATATGGAGTTTGAGGAAATAGTATTATCCGATGGCAAAAAAGTAAAAGTTACTCCGGGCGTATATTCTCAAATTGTTACAAATAATCCTAATCAGGACGATCGTAGAAAAGCTTACGAAGCAATGTACGATGTATATTATAAGAATAAAAATACTTACGCAGCCATTTATAATGGAATTGTACAGGCCGATTGGGCTGGTGCTCGTGCCAAAAAATATGAATCGTGTTTAGATGCAGAGCTGGAAGGAAATAATATTCCTAAGGATGTATATTTGAACTTAATTAACACTGTTAAAGAGAATACAGCTCCTGTTCGAAAATATATCGAACTTCGTAAAAAAGTGTTGGGACTTGATAAATATTATGGTTTCGATGGGTCTGTTAGTTTAACTGATTTTACTAAAAACTATCCTTACGAAGATGCTGTTGAAGAGGTAATAGAGTCGGTTCTTCCACTAGGAAAAGATTATCAGGCTAAATTAAAGAAAGCTACTGAAAGCGGATGGTTAGATGTTTATGAGAATCCTGGTAAAAGAGGTGGAGCTTTTTCTGCTGGTGTTTATGGAGTACATCCATATATGCTTTTAAATTATAATGGAACGCTTGATTATGTATTTACCTTGGCTCATGAGCTGGGACACACAATGCATACAACTTTAGCGAACGAGAATCAGCCATTTGCAACTCATGCTTATACTATTTTTGTTGCCGAAGTAGCCTCTACTTTTAACGAGCGTTTGTTGTTGGATTACATGATGAATAACACAAAAGATCCTAAAGAACGTATTGCCTTGTTAACTCAGTCTATCGAAGCTATTATCGGGACTTTTTATGCTCAAACTATGTTTGCCGATTACGAATATCAGGCACACTCATTGGCTGAGCAGGGACGACCAGTAAATGCAGAAGTTTTAACTAAAATTTGGGGTGATATTGCTGACAAATACTATGGTAATGCAACTGAGAAAACAAAGTATTCTAACTATCCATGGACTCGTATTCCTCACTTCTATAATTCGCCTTTCTATGTATATCAATATGCAACCTGTTTTGCTTCGTCGGCAAAATTGTATAAAGATGTAACGGAAGGTAGCAAGAAAGAGAAAAAAGAAGCTTTAGAAAGATATCTTACAATGTTAAAATCGGGAGGTAATGATTTTCCAATGGAGCTATTGAAAAAAGCTGGTGTTGATTTGTCTAAACCAGAACCAATTTTAGCCGTCATCAATCAGTTAGATCAGTTGGTGGATCAACTGGCTGTTGAGCTTGAGAAAATTGAGAAATAAATATAAATTTAAATATAAAATAAAGGCAGCCTGTTTAGGCTGCCTTTGTTTTTGATATCCTAATGAAAGAATTATGATGTTTGCATCATGTTTACAACTTCCTCAATTGTAATAGTAGGGTTTGCACCATCTTTTGAAGCAACAAGGGCTCCCGTTACGCAGGCAAAATCGATTGCTTCCTGCGGACTGGCATTGTTTACCAGTTTACTGATTAAACAAGCAAGAAATGAATCGCCGGCTCCTACGGTATCTGCTACTGTAATTTTATAGCCTTTGTTATAGTAGAGCTTGTTACTGTGAAAGAATGCAGCTCCATTTTCACCTAGAGTAATACAAATTTGGTTTGTGTTTGTCCGTTCGGAAATAAACCGAATACTCTCTTCTAGCGATTTATCCTTGCATCCCATGTTTGCACAAATTTCAAAAATTTCATCGTCGTTAAATTTTATAAAATCTGCCAGTTGCATTAGGCTTTCAATAATTTTTTGTGAGTAATGTGGAGGGCGTAAATTCACATCAAAAACATTAAACTTTGAATTGTTAAGCAGCTCGAAAAGTGTTTGTCGAGAAGTATTGCTGCGTGCAACTAAGCTACCGTAAATAAACGCATCGGATTTTTTTACTGCATCTAAATCATTTTTTGATAATACAATATCATCCCAGGCACATGGCATTTTTATTTCGTAAGTGGCAGAACCATTCCTGTCAAGATGAACCAATACCTGACTAGTTTCAAAATTTTTACTTACCTGAATATGATCCAGATTGGCAGAATGTGATTCCATTTCTCCGATAAGTTCTTTGCCTATATTATCTTTGCCAATACTACTAATTACGCTTGCTTTATTTCCGAACCATTGTGCTCGGAGTGCTACGTTTAATGGAGCTCCACCAAGTTTTTTACCTGTTGGTAGTATGTCCCATAATACTTCACCAAAGCATATTATCTGTTTCATATCTAAGCTAATTTTTCGTTCATTTCTTTTACACAGTCTTTTACTTTCTTACTTCGTAGCATTTCAAGAGACGATAAGAAAGCATCAACGAAAGTTTTGTTGTTAACCAAATCACCAAAAATTGGCTCTATCTCAAGAAAACGAATAGGTGTTTGATGCGATAATGCAGCCATGCGGATGAGTTCGTTACTCATTGCATCCTCAATAGGGTAAGTGTTGTTGTTTTCGTCAACTCCATCGTTGTATTTACACCAGGCAGCAACAATAAATGCAGCTCTTTCGATGTGTTTATCTGCTTGCAGTTGTGCTTTAACAGTTGTTAGCAGGAAAATTGGGATTTTTGCCGAGCTTTCAAGGCAAATTCTTGCCACAAGGTCTTTAATGTAAATGTTCTGGAAACGTTCAATTAAACTCATTTTATACTGTTCCAGATTAATATCGCCTAGGTTTCCAAGTGTAGGTGTAGCTTCTTGGTCCATAAATGCTCTTAGGAAGGTACTAAAATCCTGGTCGCGAGCAGCTTCATCAATTGTTTTGTAGCCATGAAGAGCACCAAGCATACCTAAAACAGTATGACCGGCATTTAATAGACGTAACTTCATGTTTTCAAATGGTACAACATTATCAGTAAACTGAGCACCAACTTTTTCCCATTCGGGTCTTCCGTTGGCAAATTTATCTTCAATTACCCACTGAATAAAAGGCTCGCATACTACTGGCCATTGATCGTCGATTAGAAATTCTTCTTGTAGTTTTTCTATATCGCTGGCAACAGTTACTGGTGTAATTCTGTCTACCATAGCATTAGGGAATGATACATTTTCTTCAATCCATGAAATTAATTCAGGTTCTGCTTTTTCGACGTAGTTTAATAGAGATTTCTTAGCAACATTTCCATTCCCTTGAATGTTGTCGCACGATTGAATGGTGCATCCGCCAATACCGCGCTGCATTCTTAATTTCATGGCTTGAGCCAGATATCCAAATACAGTTTTAGGGGACATTGGATTTTTCATATCCTCGATAATTACCGGATTGCTGAAATCGAATTCGCCTGTGGCTTCGTTCAAATTGTAACCTCCTTCGGTAATGGTTAGAGAAATTATTTTGATATCGGGATTTGTCATTTTTTCGATTACGGCAATTTGATTCTCAGGAGCAAAAATGTACTCTACAATCGATCCAATAATATTAGCACTAAGCGATCCGTCAAGTTCTTTGGTAATAAGAGTGTAAAGTCCATCCTGATCTTTTAATATATTATAAATTTTACGGTCGTAATCAAGAAGTCCAATTCCGCAAATTCCATAATCTAGTATACCATAACGTTCCATTAATTCGTTGGTATAATAAGCCTCGTGTGATCGGTGAAAATTTCCAACTCCGATGTGTACGATGCTTGTTTTTACTTTATCCCTGTCGTATGATGGTGTTTTTACGTTAGGGGGCATGATATTTAGATTCTCTTGATTTAAAGCAACTGATGTTTTCATGTTTATATTTTTTAATGGCACAATCCTAAATTTTTTGTGCTGAATTTAAATGTTCAGGTTTATTTAATTAATGCTTTTTTTCTGCGAAGACTCCAGTAGGCAAAAGCAAAATAGCCAATGGTGCAAATGAATGCGTATTTATGGAAAAGTGCTTTATTTACATTGTAAATTTCCAAATTGGGGCTGGCAAACATGGTGTTAATTGCTAAGGCCGTAATAATTATAAGGCATATTACAGATAAAGTGTTGAGTATTTTTGAAAATATAGATTCGTCTTTGTATTGAACTTTTTCTGTTTTGGCTTTTTCTTCCTGAAAAATTCTGATGTCCTCTTGTAATTGTTTTTCTTCCTTAATTTCCTGAGTGTACTCTTCTCGGGCTCCACTTTTACTTGCCATAAAAGTGTATAGGATAAGTGTAAAGAACCAGGTCGGAATAAACAGGTAATAGAATGATATAATATCCAGAGCATTTAAGCCAAAACCTACTGTAAGTCCTGCTATCCAGGCAATAATTGCTGGCTTACTGGTTATCATGTTCTGGTAGTATGCCCAGTATCTGGTTAATCCGATTTTTGGAAAAATAAAGTGTTCCGCAAAAACAATGGCTCCTACAGGTACAACAAGTAATCCTGCATAGGTAAGCATAGGTAGCATTTTAGAGAAAACAAAAGGGAAGCATGCAATAACTACAGTAAAGATACCTACAATTAAAGTTGTTCGTTTTCGTGAATGGTTTTTAAAGATTGCCTGGGCAGCTAAACCAGCACGATATAAATTTGCGTTGGCAGTTGTCCAGCCAGCAACAATAACAATAACGAATCCCGAAGCTCCTAATGCGTAGTAGGCTACATCACCAGGATCTAAAGATATTACAGGTTTGTTTAATAAAACACCTGCTCCTGCACCCATTATTCCTGCTGCGATCCATGCAATATAGTGACCAAATAGCATTCCAAAACTTGAATAAACTCCATAGCTTGATTTTTTTGCATATCTAAGAATAGCCATATCTATAAGTCCAACGTGAGTAATTGTATTGGCAGCCCAGGCAAAACCAATTACTTCGAGTAATCCAATGCCTGACTCTCCAGTATCTGTTACTCCTTTCCATATCGACTGATCTCCAATCTGTAAAAACTCATTCCAGTTTGTAATTGATGTTGATCCAATAACAGAGTGAGCTAGTGCAGGTAAGAGTGCGAATGCACCTGCAACAAACAATGTAAATAGCCAAGGAGCGCAAATACTTGAAAAATCGGCAACCGTATTAAAGCCATAAATAGCTACAAATACAACAACAATTCCAACGGCAACAACAATAAGTAAAAACGATATATTTGTTGAATACCAGTTTAATTGTGCTGGTATGTCGAAAAGAAAACGCACAGCAGAAGATGATACGGTAATCATGGCTGCTGAAATGACAGTAAAAATAATTGCATTGGCCCAGTTGTATAGCTTGGTCATTGAATCGCCAGCAATTTTATTCAGGTAAGTATATAAGCTAAGTCTTGTTTGAACAGCAATGGGAGAGGTTAAGAATGTCCAGCTTAATACTGCCAGGATGTTTCCAATTAATAATCCGAATAATATATCTCGAGTGCTGGCACCAAGAGAAACAAAAGTAGCACCGATTACAAATTCTGTAGCTGCTACATGTTCTCCGGCGTAAAGACCAGCAAAATGTTTTCCGCCATGAAGTTTATTCTGTGCTATTGGCAATTGTTCTTCATCCAGATGGGCGAAATTTCGTGTTGATTCATTTTTCATATCTATAAAATTGAGGAATTTTTAATTAAAAAAGTGATATATCAATTTGTAAAGCTCCGACTTTTGTTTCTGGATTCCAGAATGCTGTCCCGGTTACCGGAAAGGTTTTCGAAAGTATTTTAATTTTATGCTCAAGGCTCATTCCTAAATTAATTAGGTTTGCTTTTTCGCTGTAAAAAGTTTTGTCGGTAGTAAAGGAAAAAGCACCTCCGGCAAAAATATTTATTTTGCTGTTTTTGTTCTGAAAAAGACGATAGCTAAGCTCTACATAATTAGAATAGGAATTGTTTTCAGATCCGTCGACATCGTTTTCGTAATCGCCTGCCCCTCCAAATAATATGGTAGCCCAATATATTTTTAAAGGAAAATTATCTGAGATTGTATACCCTAACGCAATGTCCAAAAAGTTAGGAGATGTGTGTTTGTTGTAGCTAAATATATCTGGATTTTCTTTGTCGCTGTAATTATTATGACTTACTAATTCGGTGTAGAAATTATCAGTAAAATTGTATTTTGAATAATAGGAAAATTCTTTGTAATCACCATCGAAACTTGATCCTCCCCATAATCCAAGTACAAATTTTTGCTTTGTAGATTGATATTCTAAGCTGGTAGCCATCATTGCTCCTGATGTAACTATTGATCCGTGCCAAAGGTGCATGTTTTTAAGGTTTAGGCTAATATTAAAATTAACTGCAATAGAATCCAGAGATTGAGCTTTTGTTGTTGTTGAGCCTAATGCAAGAACAAGTAAAACTAAAACAAAAAAAGTTTTGTTGATTTTTAAACGTATAAAATGGATTTTAAATCTCCGACAAATTATTGTCAGATTTTCGATTGTTTCATTTTGTGTTTTCATCCAGGTTTTTGATTTGGTTATTTGTTGTACTTGTTAAAACGTAATAAGTACGTTTATTGTTGCAAATATATGAAATTATTTTTTGGAAATACAAAAATAAATTACAATTTATAATATATACAACTTAAATATAGGTTGTTGTGATGGTGTTGAAATAGATTTTAATTCGGTAATTCTTAATAATTCATAACCTTTTTTAAGTGATGGTATTTTATAATACGTTTTTTGTACGTTTTGTGTGTTGTGCTGTTTATCTGTAAAAATTGGGATATGAAAAATTAGATTACTATATTTGTTTGGAAGAGTTTTTTAAAAACAAAGCGTATAAATAACGTTTAATTTTAGTATGGATTTTAGAAAAATACCTAATATTTCTGTTGATTGTGTGGTTTTGGGGTTCGATACCTCTTGCATTAACATTCTTCTTTCGAAGCGTAAATTGCAAATGTACGACGAGAAATATCCGATTATTGATGATTGGGTTTTAACTGGCGATCATGTTTTTAAGAGTGAGCGTTTAGATGAATCTGCAGTTCGTATTTTTAAAGGTTTAACTGGTTTAGAAAAAGTTTATAAAAAGCAATTTAGAACTTTTGGGAATCCGGAACGGATAAAAAATGAAAAAGACTTGTTGTGGGTTAAAAGTTTGGGCGTTAATCCAAGAACAATGTCGGTAGCATATTATTTTTTATTGCCAGCCCAGTTAATCGAATTAAAAGATGATAATACAAGCTGGTTTCCTGTTAAAAAGTTACCACAATTAGGTTTCGATCATAAGGAAATTATTTCTCGTGCTATTGAAGATTTAAAGCAAAAAGTAATGAGCGAACCTATTATTTTTGAGTTCCTTCCTGATAAATTTACATTAAACGAATTACAGCTTGCTTATGAAGCAGTACTTGATATTGAGATAGACAACCGTAATTTTAGAAAAAAGGCTATTGGTAAAACCTATATTGTACGCTTGGATGAAAAGCGGATTGGGAATTCAAAAAAGCCTGCAAACTTATACATATTTAGCAAAGATATTTACGGGAAAATAAGTAATAAAAATCATATTATTAATATTTAGCTTTATTGTAAAAGTGATATTTTTATTGAATCATGTATTTTACTTTTTTTGTTAATGTGTTGATTTACAAAAATATTGTTTAATTTTAATCAGTGCATAGATATAAAAAAATAAAGGCAGCTTCTTAGCTGCCTTTATAATTATATGTGAAATAAATTTAGTCTAAAATCTCTTCAATAGTAATGTAGTCTCCAACACGTCCGGTCATTTTTTCTACATCGGTATTAACGGGTAATGTTTTTTTACCTGGTCTCCAACCTGCAGGACAAACTTCGCCTGTTTTTGTTGCATGCTGCCAAGCTTGTACCTGACGTAAAAATTCATTAACGTTTCTACCAACCGAGTCAGCTTGTACTTCCTGAGCAACGCAAACACCATCAGGATTGAATAAAAATCTACCGCGAAGAGCTACACCTTCTTCTTCAACAAGTACACCAAAGGCACGACTTACTTCCTGATTTCCATCGGCACCCATAGTTAGTTTTAATCCTTTAAGAATTGGTTCTGTTTCAACAAATCTTTTGTGCGAAAATTTAGTATCTACCGATACGGCTAAAATTTCAGTATTTAAAGCCTGAAATTCATCATACTTGGCATTCATAGCTGCAATTTCGGTAGGACAAACAAAAGTGAAATCGGCAGGATAGAAGCATACAACAGCCCATTTTCCTTTATAATCATCACTTGATACTGTTTTAAAATGTCCGGTTGCTGCATCGTAAGCATCCATTGTAAAATTAGGCATTTCTTGTCTTACCATTGTTGAGCTCATAGTTTTTTCTTCTTTTAATTGTTGATTTGAATTTTCTGTTTGTTCTGATTGAATTTTTTTTCTAGGTTTTAAACCTGTGTCACATCCCATTGTTGTTTTTTTTTATTGTTTGACTAATTGAATCTAATTTCTTTGGTAAAGATATTTATTTTGCGAACAAAAAGAGAATATTCTCAATTCAAATAATAAATGCAGGAATAGATAATATCTATCTGTAAAATAGTTAAGGAGAAAAGTGAGATGCTATTATTGGTGTTTTTTGACTAATTATTGTCAATAATCGGATGCAGCAGAAACAGAGGAGTTAGATTACAATAAAATGCTTATGAGGGTATTTATTCAGCGATAACCCAGTTGCGGGCAGCTTCAAAAGTGCTGAATGATTTTGAAACAACATCGGGATTTGCATCGGCAAAAAGAACCGGAAGAACGATTTGAGGACTTGTAACAATTTGAGCCAGTCTAAGTTTACTGAGTATTTGGTGATTTTTTGTAAATAATGATTTTATAGATAATAAGTCTTTTGGACTAAATAGAAAATTCACATCACTAAAATCAGAAATAAGACCTTTATGTGATTTATGTATCATTTCGTTTTTTATTATATGGTCTAATGATTTTCTTAAATCTTCTATTCTAATATCACCATAAAATTTTCTGTATAGAAATAAATCTTCAATTGTATATTCTACTTTATTTGTGTGCATCGTTGAGGAGAATTTTATAATCGTATTTAAAGTTAAGGTAATTATTTTTTTAATGACAGTAGTATTAAAAAATATAGATTTTATAATCAGTATAAAATAAAATAGCATCAACCTATTAAAAAGTTGATGCTTTTATTGATATGCTAAAAAAGATTTGACCGAACTATATTACTAAGTTTTACTTTGAAAAGTATAATCTACTTATAGTTGGGTATTTCTAAGTATAAAGTTTTAGGCTAATTTTTATTCCAGCCACCGCCTAAGGATAAGTATAAATCTACTAAAGAATTTAGTTGCTGAAATTTATTATCAATTGTATTAATTTCCGAATTAAGCGCATTGCTGCGTGCTGTTAATACTTCCAGGTAAGTTGTGTTCTTATAACCACTATTTAGTAATTGTTCGGAGTATACCACGGCTTGCTGTAAGGCTTCTAATTCTTGTAATCGAACTTGATATTTTTCTTTTTCGGTATTGTACTTATACAATGCATCGGAAACCTCTTTGCTGGCTGTTAATAAAGTTTTTTTGAAATTATATTTGGCTTCGACCTGACCTGCTTTGGCAGCTTCGTATTGCGAACGTATTTTTCTCGAATTAAATACGGGCTGTGTAAGATTACCAATTAAATTGCTAAAAATAGAAGTAGAGCTAAACCAATCTTCAAAATCGATACTTTCAAAACCAGCGCTGGCGCTAAGGCTAATGCTGGGGTAGAAATTACTGCGAGCCACATTTGCCAACTCAAAGGCATTCATTAAACCATATTCAGCCACCATAACATCAGGACGGTTTCTTAACAATTGAGCAGGAAACCCGGTGTTTAGTTCCGTGCTAATTTTTTGTTCCGAAAGAGTTCCACGATTGATAGTGCCTGCGTTTCTACCTAGTAAAAGTGATATGGTATTTTCAAGCAAGGATACATTTTGCTTGAAATCAAGCAATAATATTTGGGTGCTATACAGCTGAGCTTCGGTTTGCTTTACCGCTGCTTCTGTAACTTGTCCAGCTTCTTTTAAGCTTTTCATGGTTTTCAGACTTTCTTTTCGGGTTGTTACCGTCTTACGAGCTACATTTACCTGAGCATCTAATGCCAGAAGTTGATAGTAAGCCGATGCCATATTTGCAACCAGAGCACTTTCTACAGCTCTTCTGGATGCTTCGCTTTTTAAATAGCTTGCCTGATAAGCTCTTTTATTACTTCTGATTTTTCCCCAGATATCAGCTTCCCACGAAATTGTTCCGCTTAACTGATAGTTTTCGTAACTAGGGCCATCGTTGCCAGCCGAAACTCCTGAATAACTATTATCAGAAAGCTCGTAATTTCCGCCATTTCCACCCAAATTAAGGGTAGGTAAGTAGCCCATTTTTCCTTGTTTAAAGTATGCTTCGGCAGCATTTACTCGTTCTACAGCCATTAATAAATCCAAATTGGAATTTAATGCTTCATCGATCAGTGAATTTAATTTAGGATCGGTAAACAATTCTTTCCATGGCATATTTGCCAATGTAGTAGAATCGTTGGTTGAGATATTTCTGTATTGATCCTCTATTTCGATTTCAGGAGTCTGGTATTTTTTTGCCACAAAACAAGATTGTAAGCTTGTTAAAGCAAGTACCGTAAATACCGATCCTATTATAATTTGTTTAGTCCTCATTTTTTATTGATTATTCTGTAATTGCCATTTCATTTTCATCAGTTTCTTCGGGTTTTGGAGCTCCGCTAATTTTTTCTTGTATAAGCTGGAAGACTACAAAGAAGGCTGGTATTACAAATACTCCAAATACAGTACCAATTAGCATTCCCCCAACTGCACCAGTACCTATCGATCTGTTTCCAACTGCTCCGGCACCATTTGCAATCATTAAAGGAACCAATCCAAGAATAAAAGCAAATGAAGTCATTAAAATAGGACGTAAACGAGCTTTAGCTCCTTCTACAGCAGCTTGCAATAACTCCATTCCCTGATGGCGTCGCTGAAGGGCAAACTCTACAATTAAAATAGCATTCTTCGCTAGCAAACCAATTAGCATAATTAGGGCAACCTGGAAATAAATGTTGTTCTCCAAACCTATTATCTTAACAAAGAAGATGGCTCCAAAAATCCCGATAGGAAGAGACAGTAGAATTGCAAATGGCAAGATATAAGATTCGTATTGAGCAGCTAGCAAGAAGTATACAAATATCAAGCTTAAGGCAAATACTAAAATAGCCTGATTTCCTGCTTTTTGTTCTTCTCGGGTCATTCCTGAGAATTCATATCCATAGTTCGATGGTAAAACCTGTGCAGCTACTTCTTCGATTGCTTTAATGGCATCTCCAGTGCTGTAGCCAGGATTTACGTTGCCGTTAATTGTTGCAGAATTAAAAAGGTTAAATCGGTTTACAACATCGGGACCATTTACTTTTTTCATGTTAACAAACTGACTAACAGCCACCAATTCGTTTTGTACATTTTTAATATAAATATGGTTCATCGATTCAATGGTTTCACGATCTTCGGGCGAGGCCTGAATCATAACGCGGTATTGTTTTCCAAATCGATTAAAATCGGCTGCATACCAACTTCCATAATATCCCTGTAGGGTTGCAAATAAATTATTTACCGATATGCCTGCTTCTTTTACTTTTTCAACATTTACTTCCATTTCGTACTGAGGAAATCCTGTATTGAAAGAGGTGATGGCATACTTAATTTCGGGACGTTGATTTAAAGCACCCAGGAATTGACCACTTTTTGCCATTAAATCGCTAAACTCGCCGTTCGATTTGTCTTGTAGTTGCATTTCAAAACCATCGGAATTACCAAAACCACGAACAGTAGGAGGGGCAAAGAATAAAATCTTGGCATCGCTAATTGCAGCTGTTTTTGCAAATAGTTGTCCAATTATGGCCTTTACTTTTTGATGGTCTTCTTTTCTTTCTTTCCAATTTTTTAGTTTGATTACGGCAAAGGCTTTAGATCCTCCTCTGGTACCACTTAACATGCTAAAACCAATTACAAACATTTTTTCTTGTAGTACATCAATCTCATCAACAATGGCGCCTACTTTATCGGCTACTTCGTGAGTTCTGTCTAGTGTACTTCCTGGAGGAAGAGTGATGTCACAGAATATCATTCCTTGATCTTCGTTAGGAATAAAACCTGTCGGTGTTGTGCTAAAGAACCATCCTGTTAAAGCAAGAAAAACAATTAAAATAGCACCGCTTATCCATTTTTTACGAGTTAAGAAGCTAACAGAATTACTATAGCGTTCGTTAATGGCATCGAAACCTGTGTTAAAGGCTGTATAAAATCTGTTTGCCAAACCTTTTTTGTGCTCTTCGCTAGGGTTGTGAGGTTTTAATAATAAAGCACATAAAGCCGGACTTAATGTTAAGGCATTAATTGCTGATATTACAATGGCAACAGCAAGGGTAATTGCAAACTGCTGATAGAATGCTCCAGTTGGGCCTTTTAAAAAGGATACCGGAATAAAAACTGCTGACATTACTAAGGTTATAGATATAATTGCACCGGTAATCTCGCTCATGGCGGATATGGTAGCTTTTTTAGCACTTTTTGCTCCATGATCGAGTTTAGCATGCACTGCTTCTACAACCACAATGGCATCATCAACAACAATACCAATGGCCAGTACTAAGGCAAAAAGGGTAAGCATATTAATCGAAAATCCAAATAGATTCAAGAAAAAGAAGGTTCCAACAATTGCTACAGGTACTGCTATGGCTGGTATTAATGTTGATCTGAAATCCTGAAGAAAAATAAATACTACAAGGAATACTAGTAAAAATGCTTCTATTAAAGTAGTAATTACTTTACTTATGGATGCTTCAAGGAAGTCGTTCGTATTGTAAGGAATTACATAATCAATTCCTTCCGGAAAATCTTTCTTTGCTTTTTTAAGTGTACGTTCAATTTCCTGAATAATTTCCTGTGCATTAGAACCCGAAGTTTGATACACGGCCATTGCAGCAGAAGGATATCCATTGGTGATATTTTTGGTTGCATAACTAAAAGCTCCAAGTTCTATTTTTGCAACATCTTTTAGGCGAAGAAAGTCACTATTACCTTCAGAGCGTAAAATAATATTTTCATATTCGCTCACATTTGATAATTTTCCCTTGTAACGAATAACGTATTCGAAAGACTGATTGGAGTTTTCTCCAAATTTACCAGGAGAGGCTTCTAAATTTTGTTCGTTTAATGCTGCTACAATATCTTGTGGAATTAGACCAAAGGCAGCCATTTTCTCTGGTTTCAGCCAAATGCGCATTGAATAGTCTTTAGAGCCAAATACTGTTGCATCACCAACCCCATTGATACGTTTAATCATAGGAATTAGGTTGATACGAGCGTAGTTTTCTATAAATGTTGCATCGTAATCTTCATTTTTAGTAAATAAAGAGAAGAATAATAATACACTGTTTTGAACTTTTTGTGTGGTAACACCCGATTGTGTTACTGTTTGTGGAAGCTTACTGTTTACCGTTGCTACACGATTTTGAACGTTTACAGCTGCAATATCAGGATTTGTACCCAGTTCAAAGTAAACATTAATAGTTGCCGATCCATCGTTACTTGAGGTAGAAGTCATGTAGGTCATGTTTTCAACACCATTTACGGCTTCCTCTATGGGGACAACAACACTTTTAAGCACAGTTTCGGCATTTGCTCCCGAGTAACTTGCTGAGATTCGAACTGTAGGGGGAGCAATTTCAGGAAACTGCTCACGAGGTAAAGAACTAAGTCCTAAAATCCCTAAAATTAGGATAAGTATGGATATTACGGTCGATAATACCGGCCGTTCAATAAATTTTCTTAACATTTTAAATGTAATTTAAATTTTTGTGTGTGGAATTTACTTGTTAGACATTGCAGCATTGGCATCAGGAGTATGATGCTTTTCTGAAACTGGCTGAATTTGCATTCCATGACGTAGTTTAATTAAGCCATCAGTTACATAAGACTGACCTTCGTTAATTCCACCTTGTACTATGAAATTTTGTCCAACAGCTAAAGATACTTTAACCTCTTTCGATTCAACTTTATTATCTTTATTTACAAGGTAAACAAACTTCTTTCCTTGTAACTCATAGGTTGCTTTTTGTGGAAGTAGAATTACATTATTTTCCAGAGAAGGTATTTTTACTTTACCACTAATACCGCTCCTAAGTAAATTAGCTGAGTTAGGAAAAATAGCTTTGTAGACAATACTACCAGTTCTTGGATTTACCATGCCGTTAATGGTTTCAATTCTACCTTTTTGTTCGTAGATTGATCCGTCGGCAAGTATCAATTCAACTTCGGGCAAGGATTTAATTTTTTCCTTAACACTTTTGCCATCTAATTGACGGTTGAATTGCAGTAGCTGCTTTTCGTTCATGGTAAAATATGCATAAACATTACTAATGTTTGATACAGTTGTTAACGCCTGTGTTTCGGAGCGGCCAACTAAGCTACCAATTTTGTAAGGAATACTTCCAATAATACCATTAACCGGACTCTTAATGATTGTATAGTCCAGATTTTCTTGTGCATTCATATAATCAGCTTTAGCAGCATTTAATTGTGCATTAGCAGCATTTAAATTACTCTTGGCAGTTGCTAACTGTGATTTACTAATGATATTTTGTTTTACCAGCGGACTAATTTTATCAACTTCAACCTGAGCAGAAACAACTTGTGCTTTTGCAACTTCGATATTTGCTTTTGCTGCATTTACTTGTTGATTTAAAGTTTCGGCACTTAATTTAAAAAGAATTTGTCCTTTTTTTACTTCTTCACCTTCGGCGATGTATATTTTATCAATAAATCCATCAACTTTAGGGCGAATTTCAATATTCTGTTCTCCTTCAATATTTGCTGCATACTCGTTGTAAACAGTAATATTATCTTTTTTTGCAGATTCAATAGGGAAAGGCATTGGACCTCTTGCCTGTTGCTTTTGAGGCTCATTGCACGATGATAATGCTAATAAGGCTATAGTTAATCCTGTAAATAAATAATTTCTATTCATGATTTTTCTTTTCTTTTAGTTCGAATAAAGTCGAACTATTATTGTGTAGGTATATGTTTTCTTAAAATATTTTATTTCCTTTTTTGGAACATTTGGCATTGAGATTCAATACCATTTCGAAGTTGTTTAAGGATATTTATTGTGCTTGACAAGTAGTTTAAGTATGGTGTTTTATCATAAATAGAATACTTTTCATTAGGGTTTTCAAGAATTTTATTTGCCTGAATTTTAAATTCGCTTATTTCTGTAGCTAACTGATGTTCTAATTTGAACATTTTTAGTTCTTCATCAATTCTTGCAAGAAATCCGTCTGGATTTAAAATAAAGTATTTTTTCCGATCCCCCGGTTTTGTGAAAAAATCTATATATTCTATTTTATGTAGCGTTTTTAAATTAGTGGATACCGTACTTTTACTAGCATCAAGAAAAGTAACCAATTCGTCGAAAGTAGTTCCATTTTCCTTATTAATTAGTAGTGTTGCAAAAATACGGGCAGCTATGGGAGCTAACTTATCTTGTTTCTCCATAAAAAGGCCATATCTTTCTACTAATAATTTTTTTTTAATCTCTAATTCTTGTTTATTTTTCATATTTCTTAAACTTACTGCGCAAAGATATACTTAGTTCGGTTAGTTCCGAACTAAAAAATGTTAAAAAAAATAAAATTTATTTGTGCAATCGTTAGAAAAATAAAAAACAAGAAAAACGAGTATAATGAATAGGAGTGAAGTACTATTTTTTAAGAAAAGTATTAATTAAATCTATAAACGATTGTCTGTAAATTTGGCCAATAGGAATTTTTTGTTCTTGAATTTGTATTTGATTCCCTTCTATGGAGTCAATTAAATCAAGTGAAATAATAAAAGATTTATGTACTCTGGGGAATCTATTTTCCGGAAGTAAGTCTACCATTTTTTTTATTGTGAGCTTACTTATAATAATTTTCGATTTTGTATGAATCTTTATGTAATCGCCAAGTCCTTCAATGTATTTAATATCCTCAAAATTTAATTTTATAGTTTTTTTATCGGCTTTTATAAAAATGAAATTTTGAGCAGTATACTCTGTTTTTTCTTGTGTAACAAGGGGATGGTTATTTCTTATTTGAAGTTTTTCTTCAATTTTTGATATTGCTTTTATAAAACGTGGAAATGGAATTGGCTTGTGTAGATAATCAATAACATCTAATTCGTAAGCATCAACAGCATATTCTCTGTAAGCAGTTGTGATTACAACTATTGGAGGGTTTTTTAAACTTTCTAAAAAGTTCAGACCCGTAAGTTTAGGCATGTTAATATCTAGAAACATTGCATCAATTGTTTGGGTGCGTAAAATTTCCATTGCCTCTAATGCATTTTTACATGATTTAATCAGTTTTACATGAGGAATATCTGTAATGTATTTTTCCAATATTTTACGGGCATGAATTTCATCGTCTACAATTATGCAATTAATTTTCATTGTTGTTATTTAAAATTATACTAACAATAGTTTTATAGGTTTGATTCTCTTGTAACACTTCAAAGCTGTGTTTATTCGGATAGAGTAAATTTAGTCGTTTTCTTACATTTTCAATTCCTAATCCGCTATGTTTTTTATTTGTTGTTTCATAATAATCTAAGGGATTGGTAATTTCCAGCAATATTTTATTCTTACTAAATTGTAAGTCGATATTAATTTCAGATTTTTCTAATTCATTTGAAATTCCATGTTTAAATGCATTTTCTATCAAAGGAATAAAAAGTAATGGTGGAATTTTATAGAGCTGATTTTCACCAGAAATATTTAGTTTTATATTAGCCGTATCTTCAACTCTTAATGCTTCAAGTTCTATGTAATTTTTTATAAATTGAGTTTCTTTTTCCAGGTTTACCTTTTCATCTTTACATTCATAAAGCATATAACTAAGTAACTGACTAAGTTTTAATATCATTTCGGGAGTTTTGTTTGAATCGTACAAACTCATTGAATAAATATTATTTAGTGTATTGAATAAAAAATGAGGATTCACCTGAGCTTTTAACAAACTCAATTCAGCTGCCAATTGTTTTTGGGTATTTTCTGTAAATCGCAAATTTTCATCTTTTAACTTAATCCATTCCTTTACAAAATGAAACAATGTGCTTGATAAAACAAATAAATTTGTTTTAAAAGTATTCATCATGATGATTTTTGTGGTACTCATCCGGATAAACATTTTGAACTCCAAATCTGGAAAATAATAAAATATGAAACTTAGAGTTGTGATTGTAAAAATTTCGCTTAGAATAAAGGCAAATAGATATTTTCCATACTTGCCAGTATTCCAAAAATGTGGAATTAAAACCCTTAAATTAAAATAAACTAGAAATGCTGTAAATGTATTTCTAATACCTTCGAATAGTATTTCTCTTGGGATTTGTTCAGGCTTTAGTTCATTAAATCGACCTAGTTCTAGCAACAAAAAAACTAACCAGAAAGAAAGGTGTTGAACCCATCGTATTGTGAAAATATGATATAATCTGTCTTTTAAATTCATTCTTATTTAGTTTGATACAGCTAAAGAACAAAATTATCTTAATAGATCAACTAATTATCGATAAACTCATAAATTCTGCTTGTGAACACAAGTTATTTTACGGGTAAACCAAATGATCTGCAGTTTTTCTTTTGTTGCAGTTAAATTAGGGCTGTTAGTCGATATAATTTATTTTTTAAAGCTCCTAAGCATATTATTGCAAAAGATTCTAAAACAGTATTGTCATGTTAAAAAGAAAAAGTATCCTTTTAGGAATAGGTGTAATAATTGTAACAATGGTTCTTGCCTTTGTATTTGCAGGTATGAAAAAAGCTCCTAAAGAGAGAGAGGTTGTTGCAAAAGAAATAATTGTTCCGGTACAAAGTATAAAAAATAGTAAAATTGATTTAGAGCTTTCTGTTGTAGGTAATTTAGAAGCTAGAGATAAAGTGGAAGTATATGCCGAGGTTTCAGGTATTCTTAAATCTTCGAAGAAACAATTTTTGGAAGGCGTTCGTTTTTCAAAAGGAGAGAATCTAATATCAATTCAGGATGATACTTACAAAGCTGAAGTTTATTCTACGCGAAGTAGTTTTATGACTGAGATTGCTTCTGTGTTACCAGATTTAAAATTCGATTATCCTGAAAGTTATTCGGCTTGGGAAAAATACCTGCAGGAGTTCGATGTGGAAAAGAAGTTAGCCCCAATTCCTGATGCAAAAAACGATAAAGAGAAATATTATTTGGCAGGTAAGAATATCTATACAACTTATTATAACATTAAAAGTTTAGAAGAACAGTTGGATAAATATACGATTTCTGCTCCTTTTACAGGAGAAATTATCGAGTCGAATATTAAGCCGGGAACTTTGGTTATGAGTGGACAAAAACTTGGAGAATTTGTTAATACAGATGCTTACGATTTGGTTGTGGGTATCGACTTAAATAATCTTGCCGGAATTAAAGTGGGTAATAAAGTAAATGTTTACTCAAACAACACAAATGGAAATTGGTCTGGGTCGGTTCGCCGTATTAGTAAAAAGGTTGATACTGAAACACAAATGGTGAATGTTTATATTGCTATTTTGGGTAGTGACTTGAAAGAAGGAATGTTTTTAAATGCTGATATTCAATTAAAAAGAGACGTATTTGGTATCGAAATTCCTCGTAAACTTTTGGTGGATTCGGAGTATGTTTTTACAGTTAGTAAAGGAATCATTAATCAGCAAAAAGTTTCTATTGTTCAAAAGAAAGAAGATGCAGTTGTTATTGAAGGCTTGCAAGATGGAGTTCAACTTGTGTTGAAAACTTCAGGAATTCACAAAGGAATATCTGTAAGTGCACGCGAACAATAAATTTTTTGAATTTAGAGAAGTTCAGATATACCTGACGATCATTAGAAAAATATAGTATGAAATCATTAATAAATTACTTTTTAAAATATCCTTTCGCAGGAAATCTGCTGGCAGGAGTATTTGTTTTACTTGGAATTTTTGGATTGTATTCACTAAACTCCTCGGTGATGCCGCAAATTGACCCGGGAATGCTTAGTGTAACTGCAAGTTATCCTGGTGCTTCGCCCGAAGAAGTGGAAAAAGGGGTTGCCTTAAAAATTGAAGATAATTTAAAGGGAATTAGTGGAGTCGAGAAGGTTACTTCATCATCTACTGAGAGTGCATGTTCTATTTCTGTAGAATTGGAATCTGGATACGATCCTAATGTTGCATTGCAGGATGTGAAAAATGCGGTTGATGGAATTAGTTCATTTCCGGCAGCTGTAGAGAATATCAGCGTATCGAAAAAAGAATTTACCATTCTTGCTATTTCAATGGCTTTAAGTGGCAATATCAATTTAAAAGATTTGAAGACTTATGCTCGCGCAATAGAGAACGATTTAAGAGCAATTGATGGGATTTCGCAGGTAGATTTGTATGGTTTCCCCGACGAAGAAATTGAAGTTAGTGTTAACGAGGATGCGTTAAAAGCATACAACATCACTATAGATGAGATTTATAGCGCAGTAGCTGCAGCAAATATAGAGCAAACAGGAGGAACCATTCGTGGTGAAGACGAAGAGTTGAGAATTCGTGTACGCGAAAAGCAATATTATGCCGAAGGTTTTAAAGATATTGTTGTTCGATCGCAAGAGAATGGTGGTACTATTTTGTTAGGCGATTTAGCTGTTGTAACTGACAAGTGGAACGAAACGCCAAACCGTATTTATATTGATAAAAATCCGGCAGTAAAAATTTCTATTACACAAACTTCTCGTGAGGATATTTTATACATATCCGAAGCAATAAAAAAGTATATCGTAACATATAATAAGCAACATGAAACGGTGCAGTTATCTGTGCTTCAGGATAACTCTTCATCAATTAAAGTGATGCAGAAAATCTTAGCCGATAATGGCATTGTAGGTTTTATACTTGTTTTACTGTTTCTGTCTCTCTTCTTAAATCATCGCCTTTCTTTTTGGGTTGCTATAGGTATTCCAATTTCGTTTATGGGGATGTTTATGATTGCAGGAATGTACGGACTTACTTTAAACCGAATTTCTTTATTCGGGATGATTATTGTTATTGGAATTTTGGTGGATGATGGAATTGTTATTTGTGAAAATATATTTCAGCACTACGAAAGGGGGAAATCGGCGCTGCAAGCCGGTATTGATGGAACCTTAGAGGTAATGCCTGCCGTATTTTCGGCTGTACTTACTACCATTGTGGCTTTTTCTGCCTTTTTCTTTATTGATGGTGTTATGGGAGAGTTCTTTTTAGAGCTGGCTTTTGTAGTAATTTTTGCTCTGGCATTTTCTTTAATTGAGGCATTCCTGATTTTACCTGCGCATGTGGTGCATTCGAAAGCACTTCGGGCGGATAAAAAAGAATCGAAAATTGAGAGAATATCATTAAAGGCTGTTACCTACTTAAGAAGATGGACTTATGAACCTTTAATACGTTTTTGTTTGAATAACAAATTGGTAACAGTAGGTTTTGCTATCGGTTTATTTGCCATGACTATTGGTGGATTAAGAGGAGGAATTATCAGAACCGGAGACAGTTCGGTTGATAATAAGGACTATATAGATGTAGAGCTGGAAATGCCTGCAGGAACGCCTGAAAGCGAAACTCTTAGTTACATGCTACGAATTGAAGATGCAGCAATTGAAGTGGGAAAAGAGTGGCAAGATAAGAGTTATACAGGAGAACCTGTTATTAAAGGAACGGGACTTAATATTACTGCTTCAAATGTTGGGAAACTTAGAGTTTATTTATTAGGCACACAGGATAGAAGTTTTTTATCAACTGAATTTAGTAGTTTACTGAAAGATAAGGTTGGAGAAATCCCTCAAGCTCAACTTCTTAGTTATACTCAGGAAAGTCATTTTGGAAAAGCAGTATCTGTTTCTTTACAGAGTAGTAACTTGGAAGATTTATATCAAGCTAAAAATGAATTCAAAGCCAAACTTTCTAAAATGGAGGGATTGATGAATGTTTTGGATAACGATGAGCTTGGAATGCGTGAAGTAAAACTGAAATTAAAAAAGAGTGCTTATAAGTTGGGCTTAACACAAAGCAGTCTTTCCAGTCAAGTAAGATCAGGTTTTTACGGAAAAGAAGTTCAGCGTTTACAACGTGGAATTGATGTGATAAAAGTTTGGGTACGTTACCCAAAAGATGAACGTTCGTCGGTAGGAAATCTTGAAAATATGAGAATCAGAACTTCTGATGGAGGAGAGTACTATTTAAAAGACGTTGCTGAGATAATTTATGAACGAAATTTAGTTCAGATCAATCACCTGGAAGGACAAAGAGAAATAACGGTTGAAGCTGATGCTGCAAATGAAAGTGTTAATATGACGGAAATAAACAATGAAATTGAAGATCATATTTTACCTGATTTAAAAGCAAAATACCCAGGACTGAGATTCCGATATGGTGGACATGCAGAAAACTTGCAAAAAGCTAAAGATTCGGGTATTTTGATTGCTCCGATTATTTTGGTTCTATTATTTGCCATTGTAATCTTTACATTCCGCTCCTTTTCTCAAACGCTGTTAATTTTTGCCCTTGTACCTCTAGGATTTATTGGCGTAGGATGGGGACACTGGCTTCATGCATCTGCTCTTGATATGCCGTCTTATTTGGGAATGGTTGCATTAATGGGAGTTATGGTGAATGATTCAATCGTACTTATCAGTACTTTTAATGAGCAGTTGAAAATCGGAAAAGACTTTATGACTGCCATTTACGATGCAAGTGTATCAAGATTCAGACCCATTGTGTTAACATCTTTAACAACTATTGTAGGTATTGCTCCACTAATTATTTCGAATGAACCAGAAGCAAAAATGGTAATTCCTATGGCAATTGCTATGGCTTATGGCTTGGCTACGGCCACCTTCTTAAACCTTTTGTTGTTGCCTGTATTACTGGTAGGAGTCAATTCTTTAAAATGTAAAGTTAAATGGCTAACTACTGGTGTAATGCCTTCAAGAGAGAGTGTAGAGACAGCTGTTCAGGAACTTAATCAATAATGTTGATTAGAAATTTAGAGGTAATAAAAATGACCTTAAAATGAAAAAATAAACAGATGAAAAATAAGCTGATAATAATAATTGTAATTTTAATGATATCGTTTTTTAAACTTGAAGCTCAGGAAGCTTTAACTTTAGAAACAGCCGTGCAAATTGCATTGAATAATAATTTAAATATTAAGGTGGCAAAAAATGATGCTGAAGTAAGTGCAAACAATGCTACCAAAGGAAATGCGGGTTTGCTGCCAAATTTAAATGCCAGTGGTGGTGTTAATTATTCAGAACATAGTAGCGATGAAGTGAGCTCGTCGGGAGCCTTGAACTTTTCTTATACTTTGTTTGATGGTTTTGGAGGAAAATATAATTATCAAATTTTAAACCTTCAAAAAGAACAGGGCGGCCTTATGGCAAGATATAACATTGAGAATACCATTTCGAGTGTGATTTCCGGATTTTACCAATTGAGTAAAGCTTATGACGATTTTGAAAGTGCAATGAAAAATCTGGAAATATCAAAAGAGCGCTTGTTAAGAAGCGAATCGAAATATGAATTTGGAAATATCAATAAACTCGAGGTTTTAAATGCTAAAGTAGATTTTAACAGCGATAGTACCTCATATCTTCAAACTCAGCAAAGTTATGAGGAAGCAAGTCGCGAAATGAATGTTTTGTTGGGAAGAAAAGCCGAAACGAAATTTCAGTTAGTACCCGATGGTTCAGAATTTCAGGTGTTTAGTTTGCTTGGTCTGAAAAAAGAAACCTTAGAGAAAAATGCAGAATATTTAATAGCGGCAAATCAATTGCGCCAAAAAGAAACTGAGGTTAAAGAAACAAAATCAGGACAGTTGCCAAGTGTGAGTTTGAATTCTTCCTATTCTTATTATGAAAATGAAATTGCAGGAACCAATTCAAATACACAATTAACAGGAGGAGTAACTGTGAGTTTTAACATATTCGATGGTAAGCGCAAGAAAACACAAATTGCCAATGCAAAAATTGAGAAATTAAATTCTGAACTTGAATATCAAAATACAGAATTGGAACTGGAAAAAGAACTGGTAAATGCTTACGCTGATTATCAATACAACCTTAAAATTTTATCATTACAGGAGGATGCTTTGGAAGCTGCGCAGCTAAATTTCGACCAAACCAAAGAGTATTACAATTTAGGTCAGGTAACATCAACAACATTTCGTGAAGCGCAACAAAATCTGATCGAAGCCAGAAATAGTAAGTCTTCAGCTCGTTACGATGCAAAATTATCGGAGGTTACAATTAAGAAAATTAGCGGAACCTTGTTGAAATAATGACAAACACAGATGTAAATAAAAGCACTAAACTACTGTTTATTAGTAGATAAAAACGCCTTGTTTGGTAACCGAAGTTATTGTAGTGGGTACTTCGGTTTCCCGTCTTTCTTTATTGAGAGACGGGTTTTTTTATGCAATCAGTTTTACTTAGTCTTTTATATTCTGAGCAAATGATTAATTTTACTCATCAATTAATCATTAACCAAAAGTAGATGTCTCAAAGTAGAAACAAAAACCACGAATATTTTATATGGGAAACTCATGGAATTCATGCCGGAACAGGCAATGATCATGTTAAACATGGGGTTGATGAATTCGAAAAGATTACCGAACTGGCTATTGAAAAAGCTCATCCTAATATAACATTTATAATTCACACACCACGTTTAACACGCTTTCGGTATGCTGCCGAAAAACGTTTAGGTGTTAAGTTTATTCGTGGCGATAATGCATATTTTAATTATCCCAGTCAAATTGATAAGCTGAAACAAAAATATGGAGATAAAATAAACATAAGATTTGGAATTGAATTGGAATGGCTGGGGCCTGATTTAGGCATGCAATGGAACAGATCAAAAATTTTTCAGGCTCAAAATGCCGATTTTGTAATTGGCTCACTGCATTTTTCTAAAGAAGGAATCCCTTATGATGGATCAATTGAGGAAGCAAATCAGTTAATAAAATTACGGGGGGGAGTAGAAAATTACTGGGCCGGATACATAGAAGAATTAATTGAAATGGTCGATTCTTCATGGGAAATGATACAAGTTGTTGGTCATATAGATTTGCCCAAATTATTTGTGCCAATGCCTAAAGCTTTAATAGAACTCGATACTTCTGATCATATTTTAGCACGTCGCATGCGCTTTCTACTGGAAATGATTAGTGAATATAATTTGGCATTAGATGTAAATCTGGCAGGAATTAATAAAGGTTGTGGCATTTACCCCGATTTAAGTATTCTGCAAAGAGCAAAACATCTTGATATTCCAATAGCCTTAGGAACCGATACTCATAGCTTGCAGAATTTGGGAAATCATTATGAAGAAGGAGTTAAATTTGCCTATAAGGCAGGATACAAGCACTATTTAAGTTTCTCGAAATGCATACCAGAAAAGCGTCCATTAAGAAATACAGGTTTTAAAGAGGACAAATATAAAGTAATGAATCTGGGGATTGAAATGCTCAATTTAAGATTTGAAGATCGAAAACAAAGGCGAATTCCTAAATTTTCTTTCGGTGGATCGTTTCGTACCTTTCTCGAGCATCATAAAAGTTCAACATCTTTAGGCGATTTTGACGCTATTCGAATTCGTAAAGGAAATAAGTCGGTTAGCATTAGCCATACTTTACCAGTACATCAAAAAGAAAGACAAAAAGGACTATTTTCTCATCATAAAGATGAACCAGGAGTTTTGTCAATGATATTTAATGCTTTGGCCTCCGAAGAAATTAATGTGGAAACAGCTCATCTTAACTCGAATAATGATGGTACTGCAACTGCATTTCTAACCCTTTCGGGTGATGATAATGGTATTCGTGAAGCTGTAGAATTTGTTGAAGGAACCGGGGGCAATAGTTTCATTGAAATAAGAGTGGGAGATAATCTTGACATTCCTGACCTCAAAAAGGCAGACAATTATCTTCTCGAAGTTGATGGAGTTAATTTGCCAATAGCAATAAGCGAACAGATGATTTTATCGGTACACAACAACTCTTCAGGAGTATTATTAATTCTACTTTCGGCCCTGGCATCGCAAAATATCAATGTTCTCGATCTACGCTTAGGACACCGCGGAAATAAAGGTTATGCAATTTTAGGAATAGAAGGAGAAAAGCGAAAAGTAGGTGATGTAATTGGCAAATTAGGGCCACAATTTTTTGAAACTACACATTTAAACTTATCTGAGTAAATATATATAATAAGTATTGTAAATTGGGAAAAGCAGGAGTAAACAGGAATGCAATTATTCAGCAAATTATTGATTTCTACAAATTACAGCCAGGAATATCGGATGATGATTTGGTTAAAATAGAAGAGTATTTACTTGTTATGAGTTCTTTGGTAATTAATACTCTTGAGGAACTCGAAGAAGTGAAAAATGAAGATTTGCAGGAAAATTTTACAGATTTATTTGATGCATTAAATTCGTATGTAATCTCGGTAAACGATCAAATGAAAAAAATATTTCCAGATAATAATCTGAATATTAATCCGCTTTTCTACGATGACAAATGTATGTTACATTCTATTCAGATCATAGAATATCTTAAAAATATAAATCAGTCAGCACAAAATGGTATTGATTTATCAGAAGAGATTATTTTACTTGAAGAGGAATTGTATTCCGATAAATTTGGTTTAATTCTTTGCGATGCTCTTATGAATTTGGTTCTACAAATAAATTCGGAGCTTATTGTTTTGGTGGAGGAATTAGTGTAGTGTTTTAATAAAATGTCCTATCGTATGTTGATTTAGTAGTCTTACCGTTAATGGTTTTTCCGATTCCAGATCTTTTATCATCTCAAAAGATTGTGAAGCAAGAAATTCAATGGCATCATCCATACTTGTCCATTGCGAAAGAACAATTAATTCGTTTTCTTTTTTTGGAGTTTGATAAATATTACAAGAAAGTTCACCTCCAATTTTTCGGTATTCCCAAAACTTGTTGAAGGCCTTTTTCCAGGAAACAATATTTTTTGTTGGCTGTTTTAAAAGTATATAAACCATTTTCTTTCTCTTAATATAAATCAAAAATAATTAAAATAGTTGAAGTCTTCAGAGTAAATTGATAACACGATAAAAATACAGGATGATTAGATCTTTTTTTTATTTTAACAAGAAAATCAGACCGATATATTTAAAAAAAATTAATCTTTTAAGTCAATTCTATTTTAGTTAATATTAAAATTATTGTACTTACTATTTACAAAGCATCAATAGGATTTAAAAATTTAAACTGATAGCCAGTTTTGCTAATCAATTTTTCCGGACTAATAATTTTAAACTGATCTAGTGAATTTATGAATTCTGGTAAATCGAATCCTTCTCGTTTTGCAGCTTGTAAGTAAAAATCGCTTTTTTTAGGATGCTGCGGACAACAAGCATTGTAAATATCATTCCAATAATTATTTTTAATGATATGATGGATTATACCAATGCAATCGTCGCGATGAATTAAGTTAACAGGAGCCTGGCCGCCTTTAATTTGTTTTTTACCGGCAAAAAATCGACCAGGTTTACGATCATAACCAAATAATCCTCCAAATCGAATTATAGTCGTTCGAAATGATTTTTCTTTAAGAAAAAGATCTTCAGCAATTCGAAGTGCTCTTCCCGTTTTCGATTCAGGAATTATAACATCAGTTTCATCAAGCGAAGAGTTGCTGTTGGCGTAAACCGAGGTAGAACTTATAAATATCACATTCTCTATCGGGGTGCCTTTTATTTCTTTTAATAGCGATACAATTTGCTGACTGTGGTAATCAATAATATCATCTCTACCTTTGGCTGGGAAATTCACAATTAAAGTTTTAGAATTAAAAAAACTTTTGTCGTAATTAATATTAATGTGAGGGTTGAGCTGAATTTGATAAGGAGTAATTCCTAAGTTTTTAAGTTGCTTAAATTTTTCTTTTTTTCGTACCGAAGCATTAATAAAATAGTGATTTTTAATGAGAAATTCAGATAAGGGTAATCCTAGCCAACCACATCCAAGTATTCCAATTGTATTTTCTGTTTTTTTCATATCTAAAATGTAAAATTACCTAACTTAAAACTTATATTTATTTTAAATGAATAAATATATGAATAGTAGTAAAATTATTAAACTGCTTTCGATTATTTTGGCATTTAAGATATTAAAATCCTTTTAGGGTTTTTATTGTTTTCATAATAATTAAAGTGCTAAGCAAATACACTTATACTTATCGAAAATGGTCGGTTTTTTGAATAAATACTGTTATATTTGGCCCTGGCTCTGGTATTGTAAATATAAAGTACAAGAGTAAATCGGAAAACAAATTGCGTTTTTATGTCAAAAGAAATTCGTGAAAACCTACAAAAATTACTTGTTGTAGGAATAAGCTATAGAAAATCAGCTTTAGATGTTAGGGGATTGTTCTCTTTAACATCTGATGATCAGGAGAAAATACTGAAAGAAGCTAAGGAGAATGCACTCGATAGTATGGTTATTTTATCGACGTGTAATCGTACTGAGATATATGCTCATTCATCGCAACTGGATCTGATTATTGATTTGTTTTTAAAATACTGCAAAGGGAGTCGCGAAGACTTTAGCAATAACGGTTATACACTTTTTGGAAATGAATGTATTCAGCACCTTTTTAGGGTAACTTCAGGTTTGGACTCTCAAATTATAGGAGATTTCCAAATTGTTGGACAAGTAAAAGATGCTGTTCATAAATCAGAAAAATTTGGAATGGTAAATGCATTTCAAAACAGACTTTTTTCATTTGTTTTTCAGGCAAGTAAAAAAATTAAAAATACCACAGAAATAAGCAAAGGTGCTGCCTCGGTAGCTCATGCTGCAGTTCAATACATTAAAGATAAAGTAAGTACGCTTGAATCTAGTAATTTCCTTTTGTATGGAACAGGAGATATCGGAAAAGATACCTGTGAGAATTTACTGAAACACATGAATAATCGTTCGCTTACACTGGTGAACAGAACAATTGAAAAAGCCGAAGCTCTGGCAAATAAATTCGATATTAAGTACGAAACCGTTGAGAAGTTATCGCAGGAAATTAATAAGGCCGAGGTTATTATCGTTGCAACAGGTGCTCCTAAACCTACAGTTACACTAGATCATTTAGAAAAAGCAGAATCGTGTAAGCTTATTTTAGATCTTTCGGTGCCTCGAAATGTTGATTGTGCCATTGATAATTTAGATCATGTTTTGGTTATTACGGTTGATGAATTATCAAAACACATTTCAAAATCTATAGAGCAAAGGAAAGCATGTATCCCCGATGCC
Source organism: Marinifilum sp. RC60d5 (assembly GCF_052400665.1). Lineage (NCBI taxonomy): Bacteria > Pseudomonadati > Bacteroidota > Bacteroidia > Marinilabiliales > Marinifilaceae > Marinifilum > Marinifilum sp. RC60d5. Next base: position 33,850 of record NZ_JBQTGK010000010.1, on the reverse strand, counting down.
GAAAAAATAATTCAATCTTTCATTGGTGAGTTTTATGCCTGGCTGGAAGTGAAATATTTATCACCTGTTATAGTCGCTTTAAAAGAAAATCTCCATAAAGTACAGCAAAAAGAATTGGATTATCACAAAAATAAATTGAGTGATGAGGAACTAAAAAAAGTTGAACACATTACCAATAATATTGTGAATAAAATTGCACGTGCATGTATCAATCACCTTAAAGATCATCACAAACAGCAATCTAGTCCAATGGAAACATTAAATATGATATTTAAAGATATGGATTCGTGAAGCCCTTAGAAGCTTTCGATAAAAAGCTGTATAAACCTGGTTTTATATGGCTTTTTTATTCCATAATTATTAGAATATAAACAAGCAGAGATACAAGCTTTATGTCCGTTCAAAAAAAAATAGTAGTCGCTACTCGCCCAAGTTTGCTAGCATATACGCAAACTCAACAAACAGTTGATTTATTGCAAAAAGCAAATCCTGATGTAGAATTCGAAATAAAGAAATTTAGTACCAAGGGAGATCGGGTTTTAAACCGTTCGTTAACAGAGTTTGGTGGAACCGGATTGTTTGTAAAAGAATTAGAACATGCCATGCTCGAAGGAGAAGCAGATATCGCAGTTCATAGCCTTAAAGATGTTCCTAGTTTTCACCCGGAAGGATTAAAATTGGGATCCTTTCCTCAGCGCGAAGATGTTAGAGATGTATTTCTAAGCCGAAATGCTCAAACCATAGAAAATATGCCACAGGGTTTTGTGTTGGGAACAGGAAGCCCACGCAGAAAAGTACAAATGGCTGCTTTACGTTCCGATATTAAATTTAAAGAAATTAGAGGCAATATCGATTCACGAATACAGAAAATGATTGATGGAGAGTACGATGCGATTATTTTGGCAGCAGCAGGAATGAATCGTTTGGGTAAGACGTATGATGAGAAATTACTTTTAGATGTAGATCAGAGTATTCCTGCAATTGGGCAAGGAGCAATTGCCATAGAATGCAGAGCTGATGATAAGCAAACCATCCAAATTATAGAAAAAGTAAATCATAAACCTACCATGCAGGCAGTATTGGCCGAAAGGGCTTTTATGGCCGAAATAGAAGGAGGTTGTAAGTTTCCATTAGCAGCTCATGCTCTTGTGTTGGATAATGTACTTACAATGATTGCTATTGTGGGTGATGTTAAAACCAACGAATATATTGTTGAACAGATTGAGGTGGGTGTAGCAGAATCGGTAAATAAGGCTAAAGAATTGGCTGTGAAAATGAAGGCCATTTGTAAAGACAAAGGAATTAATTTTTATCTTTAACAGTTAAAAGATAAAATTCAAATATTATATTAAAAAATTACAAAATACATACACTATGAGTTTACGTCCACTTTTTCCGGAAACACGAATGAGAAGATTGCGTTACAGTAAAGTTGTGCGCAATATGGTTGCAGAAACATCAATTTCTGTAAACGATCTAATTATGCCACTTTTTGTTTGTCCGGGAGAGAAAGTTAAAAATCCTATTAAAAGTATGCCAGGTAACGATCAGTTGTCTGTAGATTTATTAGTCGAAAAATGTGGAGACTTGCTTAAATCGGGAGTAAAATCAGTTTTACTTTTTGGAATTCCCGAATCGAAAGATGAAGATGGTACCGTAGCAACTCACGATCATAGTATTGTTCAGCAGGCAATTCGTGCAATAAAAGCAAAATATCCTCAAATGTATATTATTGCTGATATTTGTAACTGCGAGTATACTACTCATGGCCACTGTGGAACCATTGTCGATGGAGATGTTGATAATGATCAAACATTGGTTACTTTAGCTGCTCAGGCTGTTTCGATGGCAAAAGCAGGTGTTGATATGGTAGCTCCTTCGGATATGATGGATGGTAGAATTGGATACATGAGAAAAGCATTGGACGAAAATTGTTTCGAGAAACTTCCAATTATGGCTTATTCGGCAAAATATGCTTCTGGTTTTTATGGTCCTTTTAGAGATGCTGCAGATAGTGCTCCTCAATTTGGTGATCGTTCCACCTACCAAATGGATCCTAGAAATAGCGATGAAGCAATTCGCGAAGTTGAAATGGATATTGCCGAAGGTGCCGATATTGTTATGGTTAAACCTGCATTAAGTTACCTTGATGTTATTTACCGTACAAAGCACGAATTTAATATTCCTGTTGCTGCATATAATGTAAGTGGAGAGTTTTCTATGGTAAAAGCTGCAGGAGAAAAAGACTGGATTGATGCTGAGCGCGTAATGATGGAAATAATGACTTCTATTAAAAGAGCGGGTGCTGATATTATTATCACTTATCACGCTCAGGAAGTAGCCGAAATTTTAAACAAGAGATAAATATAAGTTTTCTGTTATTAGTTTTCAATTGCCCGCTTTTTAAGCGATTTAATTTTGACAACTGATAACTTCTGATAACTGATAACTAAGAATATGACAAATTCAATATTTCTGGATACCATTAATGGCATTAAGCGAGAGCGACCACCTGTGTGGTTCATGCGTCAGGCGGGGAGAGTATTACCATCCTATATGAAGTTGCGTGAAAAATACGGATTTAAAGAGATGATGGAAACTCCTAATCTGGCTGCAGAAGTAACTTTACTTCCTATTTACGATTTAGGAGTAGATGCTGCAATTTTGTTTTCAGATATCTTGGTAATTCCAGAGGCTTTAGGAATGGAGCTTAGTTTTGAAGGAAAAGGTCCAAGTTTTTCTACGGCTCTTAAAGATGTGAAAGATCCATTGACTTTTTTGAACGATAAACCTGAAAAACTAGAGCATATTTATCAGGCAATAGATCGCATTTTAGAAATTAAGCCAACTGAAATTCCATTAATTGGATTTTGTGGAGGACCTTTAACAACACTTTGTTACATGTATCAGGGATTTAGTCGAAATCAGAATTTTCCTGATTTTGTTCCTGCTATTTATCGCGATAAGGAAGTAATGAAGAAAGTGGTTGCTAAAATCACTGAAATGAGTATTCATTATGCACTAAAACAGGTAGAACATGGTGTTAAGGCTTTTCAATTGTTTGAAACACATGCAGGTTTAATTCCCGTAGAATTGTACAAAGAAGTGTTCTTACCATCGGTTAAGGCCATTTTGGGAGCTGTGCGCGAAAAAGGTGTAAAAACCATTTATCTGCCTAAAGGTTTAGGAACAGGAATCAATATGGTAAATTACGATTTATGCGATTGTATTAGTGTCGATTGGCAAATACCATTGCACGAAGTTCGTAAAATTGTAGGTGAGCAGATGATTATACAGGGAAATTTCGATCCTCGCATTTTGGAATCAACTCCCGAAGCTATCGATAGAGAATTTGAATATTATCTTAATTATGGTAGAAAAGATCACAAATGGATATTTAACTTAGGACATGGTTTGTTACCAACAATTCCGGTCGAAAATGTAAAATATTTAGTGAAAAAAGTAAAAGAAGCAGATTGGGCGCGATAAGCTCAGTAAAATATAGTAATGGAGGTGGCAGTAAAACGTCACCTCTTTTTTTGCAGATATGAAAATTTAATTCATTACATAAGGTAAAATATAAGTCTCTTTTAATTTAATCTTATTCAAAAAATCTTTGCCTGTCGAATATCCGTAAAAAGGAGCAACTCTGTATTTGTAATAATCATTATCCTCAAGACTAATCATCCAAATTAAATTTTCTTTATAATCTTTTAAAAAATCATACTCATAAGCTCCTAACTGAACAGCATAACGGTAAGGATAAGTATTTTTAGCAAGTTTATTTCTATCTCTAAAAATTGTATCTGAAATTATTTCTGTATCAGGCAACTCCATTTTTTTTATTAACCTGCAAAATTTCTGGCTTCTTTTTAGTTCCTCAAACTGAGCTAAAGCATGAGAATTTTCATTTTTAAAAAATACAGTATAATAGGTTTTTTGATTAAGTACCGGAGATGATTTAAGTGGCAGGCTGTCCTTTTTTACAACACGATCTTTTTTAGATACTAACTTGGCCTGCATTACTTCTATATTTGTTTCAGAATGCTTTCTTAAATATAGGAAGGAACAAAAAAATAGGACTAAAAGTGCAACAAAAAACCTGTAAAAAATTATTGCTCTGCTTTTTTTGCGTAACAATTTACCAAGTCTGTAGAACTCTTTTGCTACGGCATTTTCACGCAATTCTTTTCTTTCTTTTTCTGTGATTTTTTTCTTTATCATTATTAGTTCTTATTGAACTTACACGGATTTATAATGATAAGCAATTTATAAATTTTAATCGACAAATCAAGGGGAAAGTGAATTATTTAGGAATACTTGTGTTGTATGTGTAAATCTCGGAAAATACGAATTCATTAACAATGATTAAGTTCTGTAATAAGTGAAAGTAGCTAGCATATAATTGAAGTATATTTTTATATAATGGGATGAAGATTTATATTTTATGTTGAAAAACTTAGGCACTTGTTAGGAATGAATCGTAATGCTTTTTATTTTTGCACACCAAATAAATAAAATATACATTACAATGGCAGATTACACAAAAATGTGGACTGGTCTTGGTTTAGACCTTGATAATCATGATGCTTTACTTGAGAATTTAGGTGGAGCATATCAATCTATTTTCATGTCGCAAAAGCATCGTCCCGAGGCTATGGGATATTTCGATTTTGTGATGAGCGAAGCTCACGGACTCCGAATTAAGGAGCTACGAGAGGAGCAGGAAGCAGGTCGAAAGATTATTGGCTCTTTTTGTGTTTTTGTTCCCGAAGAAATTATATTAGCTGCAGGATGTACCTCGGTAGGATTGTGTTCTGGTGCCGATTTTGCTCAGGAAGAAGTAGAAAAGGTTCTGCCTCGCAACACATGTTCATTAATTAAATCATTTTTTGGCTTTAGTTTGGCTAAGGTTTGTCCATACATGGAAGTTTCCGATCTTATTGTTGGAGAAAACACCTGCGATGGTAAGAAAAAAGCTTTTGAGACTTTTAAAGAAATGGTTCCTAATTTTTACCAAATGGATATGCCTCAAAATAAGGCTCCAATGGGTAGAAAATTACTAACTCACGAGTTTAAATCTTTTCTTGCAAAGTTGGAAGAAATGACTGGTAAGAAAATTACTAAGAAAGATTTACAAGAAGGTATTGCAACTGTAAATGCTAAACGGGCCGCTTTAAGCCGATTGGCTAAATTACGTGCTGCCGATCCTTGTCCAATATCAGGATTAGATGCTTTATTAATTAATCAAATTGCATTTTTAGATAATCCAGCTCGTTTTACTGAGAAATTAAATGCGCTTTGCGACGAATTGGAAGTATTGGTGAAAGAAAAGAAAGGTGCAATAGCCAAAAATGCTCCTCGTATTCTTATTTCTGGTTGTCCTATGGCGATTCCAAATTGGAAAGTCCCTGCAATTATTGAAGCAACAGGTGCTGTTATTGTTGGCGAAGAATCTTGTATTGGCGAACGCGGACAGCGCAATACCACAGATGATTCTGCCGATACACTTGAAGGTTTAATTGATGCAGTTGTAGATCGATACTTTAAAATCGATTGTGCTGTGTTTACTCCAAATCAGGAACGTGTTGAGCACATCAAAGAAATGACTAAAAATTATAATGCTGATGGTGTAATTCATTATGGACTTCAATTTTGTCAGCCTTATATTATGGAATCATTTTCGGTTGAAAAATTATTAGAAAAAGATGGTATTTCAATAATGCGCCTGGAGACTGATTATAGTCAGGAAGATATGGGGCAGTTATCGACACGAGTAGAAGCATTTGTTGAGATCATTAAATAAAAAAAAAGATACAAAAGAACAAAGGCAGAGAAGCAAGTGAGTTTCTCTGTTTTGTTTTTCACACAAGCAATTTAAGTAATGAAACAGGCAGGTATTGATATAGGTTCCCGAAGTATTGAGTTAATTGTATTGGAGGATGGACAAATAATTCATAACAAACAAAGCGAATCGGGATATAATCCGGTGGATCGTGTTAAAGAATTAATTGCAGATATTTCTTTTGATAAAATTATGGTAACAGGATATGGCCGTGCCAGTCTAGAAATTGCTTTCGATTATCCTACTGTTACCGAGATAAAAGCCTATGGAACAGGAGCTGCCGCTATGTATCCGGGAGTTAGGGGAGTGCTCGATATTGGTGGACAAGATACTAAGGTTATTTCTCTTAATGAAAAAGGCAAAGTGCTTAAGTTTGAGATGAATGATAAGTGTGCTGCAGGTACGGGTAAGTTTTTAGAGATGATGGCCACAACGTTAGGTTACGATCAAAACTCTCTTGGACCTTCGGCTTTAGAAGGGCAGGAAGGAATAGAAATTAATAGCATGTGTGCTGTTTTTGCCGAATCGGAAGTTACTTCTCTTTTGGCTAAAGGTTGTCAGCGAGCCGATATTGCATTGGCAATTCATCAGTCTGTTTGTCGTCGTGCTGTGGGGATGATCAAACGTCAGAATTTAAACTCTCCATTAATGTTTGCAGGTGGTGTAGCCAATAATTCATGCATGGTTCATCTGTTAAGAAAAACCTTTGGTAAGGATATTATTGTTCCGGAATCACCACAGTTTGTAGGTGCCTATGGTGCGGCTGTTTTAGCAGCCCAGGAATAAAGAAATGGCTATTTTTTGCTAGTGTATCAGATCATAAATAAACCCCAAAAATCGACTTCTATTTTTGGGGTTCTATTTTGTTAGTAAAACGCTCTTTGTTACAAGTGAAGAGAGAACTTTGTCTTATTGGAAGTACTATTCTGTTGCATAGAAATAATCTACCTGTAATATTCTTTTTTCTCAAATTGTTTCAGTTTATCAATATCACGCTGAAAGCGCTCCATTAAATCTTCTGAGAACGAATTAATTAATTTCATTTCTTTGGGTTTAATTCCTTCGCTGGCTTTGGCAACAATTTTCATAGCACTTATAAATTCCTGATATTGCGGTGCTGGTCCATAAACATGGCAAAAATTTATTACTTTATTGTAGATTTCTTCAACCGACGAATTGTGCGACTCTTCAAATTCGAAAGACCATAATATTTCTTTGCCAAGAGCATGATCCTTTAGTAATTGTATTAGCCTTTCTTTTTCTTCTTTTTGAATTACCCCATCGGCTTTAGCAATTGCATAAAGTAACTCGCCGAATATTTCGTATAATTTCTCTTCTTTTCTCATTTTCCAGACTTTTAATTCGACAATAAATCTTCCTTTAGTATAAGTTACTAAAATTGAGTGAGAAATGAAGAATCTAAATTTTACTCAATAATCGAATTGTTAACTTCAATTTGCGTATCGGAATGCATTGATATAGCTGGATAAACAGGATACCAGGAACCACCAATATTGTTTTGAATTACCGAATTGTTAATTTTAATATCTCCGGAATGATCATTCGTAACAAAAAATATTGCAGATCCATGCTGCACAACTTCATTGTACTCTATTTTCGAACCTGATATATTTAAACTCATGCTGTTGCCATCGTTGTAAATAGCGCCACCGCTTCCGCCACCTGGAGTGTCCGACTGTGCCGGATTACCACCATTCCCAATGGCTTTATTATGAGAAAATAAGCTGTTTGTGATTGTCCAGGAAACACCAATACTGCTTATTGCACCTCCATTCGAGCCTGTATTTCCATAGCCTTCGGCACCTCCAAATGTACAGTTCGTCACATAAACTGGTTTGTTCTCATACTGACTAAATACTCGAACGGCACCACCTCCAACATCGGGGCCTAAATCGGCACATACATTATTAAAAAATCGACAGTTTACCATTTTCAAACGTCCGCCACGAATCCAAATTGCACCTCCACCGTCATATTCTGTTTCCGATTTGGAATTTCCATTGATAAATGTCAAGTTTTGCAGACTTAATTTTGGATGATCCTGATTTTGGCAATGCGAAGTAGTCCAATGTTGATCCTGATCGCAGGTGTTCATGTATAAAATACGGGTTTTTCCTTCACCACTTAGCGTTACCAGTCCGCCGCCATCAATTACTATTTCTTTGCTGGCATCGTTGAATATTTTCGCAGGTTCTTTTAGTTTTATGGTAATTGGTTCGGTTCCGCAATCAAAAACAATTTTCCCACCTTTGGCAACTGCATCAATAAATGCTTCGGCCGTGCAGCTTTCGGGAGTACCATCGCCAATAATCCGATCGGGCTGAGATACATCTTCGAGTCCTGCTTCGGTAGGAATGGCAGAGTCTCCATCTGGGTTTCCTGCAGCGGGTCCATTATGCGATATCTCAATTAAATCTTGACTTGGACTATCATTATCACTTGAAGAACAGTTAACTAATGAGAAGCAAATGGTGAATAATATAAGATAGTGGTAACGGTTTTTATAGCTTGTTTTAGCTTCCATTTTTGATTGATTTTGCAAGATGATATGATTTTCTTATGCTGATTGTATTAACGGCAATTAAAAATGTATAGTATATCAATCTGTAATAAAAATGAAACTTAGATGGATTAAACTTGTAGTTTCTTAAGCAATTTTCTACCTCTAGCATTAAATCCTGTGGTGCCATGAATCATACATTCTTCAATCACTAAAGCCAATTCATTTTTAATATCAGGTTCTTGTTGTGCAAAGTTGAATAGAATCTGCATGGCGTGAACTTTTACTGCTACTGCAGTTGAACTTGATAGTAAATAATCGAAACAGCAATTAATAAACTCACCAGAAAGTTTTTTGGGAAGCGGTTCAGAGCTAATAAGTTTGAGCAGCTGACGTTGTTTGCTTTCACACTTTAAGCTAGGCATAAGCTCTATTATTTTGGGGATATAAGGTCTAATCAAGTCTGGAGCTTCATCATAAACCTTATCCATCAACCAAGTTGCTCGCCAAGACCTTTCATGATCGCCTGTGGCAAATTTCCATAGTTTAGGCATGTGCTTCGGCTCTCTAGCTATTTCTTTGGCTATAAGAACAGCGGCATCTTTACCCGGGAATGTTGAAAGGATTGCTTCAAAGTCCATGAATTTATATATTTCAGTCTGTTTTTTGTCGGATAACAAATTTACGAATGATAACTTAAACTGTGGTGTGAAATTTATCTTTTGCCCATGCCAAAGGGTTATTTTTGATGTAATCTCTAATTCTTTGAAACGATTTATCATTTCGAAGGATATGATCATGAAATCGGGATTGCCATTCGAAATCCGCATGAATTTTTCTGGCATGTTTGGTCACACCAATTTTAAAACCCCTAATTATTGATGCCAGATTTTTGGATTGTGGTCCGAATTTGTTTTTTGTTGTATCGGTAGAGGCGCAATGCATTGCGTCTCTATGTTTCACCACCAATTCGGTATTATATGGATTATCCCCAATAGTAACAATACCATGAAAATGATTGGGCATTACAACGTAGGCGTCCATCATTAAATTCATATCAGGGCGCATTTCAAATGTTTTTAAGCATTCGGCATCAACAATTTCACCAATTTCTGACAAAATCATTTTACCCTTTGATAGATCACCAAAATAGGATTCACGATTCTGCGTGCAGATAGTGATAAAATAGGCAGCATTCTCCGAATAATCCCAATTTTCCAACCTGGCAGATTTAATTCGGTATTTGCCTTGGAATTTTTCGGACATTATTTTGGTGTTTTTTTGTTAGTTTAAGACGCGATTCATCGCGTCTCTACCATTATAATTCATATTAAAAAGGCAAATTCCCCAAATCCACATTACCACCAGAAAGGATAATCCCGACTTTTTTACCTTGATATTTTTCTTTCTCCTTAAGGATGGCAGCAAGAGCGACGGCACTCGATGGCTCTACAATAATCTTCATTCGTTCCCAAATTAAACGCATAGCATCAATAATTTCTTCTTCTTCCACACGAATAATTTCTTTTACATGTTCCTTAATAATTGGAAAAGTTTTATCTCCAAGAGAGGTGAGTAAGCCATCGGCTATGGTCTGAGGATTGGTTTGCGGTACAATTTCACCTATTTGGAAAGATTGCCAGGCATCATCAGCGCCCATAGGTTCGCCAGCAATTACATTTGTATGTGGAGAAAAATAATGAGCAGCCATAGCCGTACCAGCTAACAAGCCACCACCTCCAACAGGAGTAAAAATAGCATCTAAATTATCTTGCTCTTCAATTAATTCCATTGCAGCGGTTCCTTGTCCTGCAATAACCTGATAATTGTTATAGGGGTGCAGGAAGATAGCACCGGTTTTGTTGACAACATCATTTAAAGTTGTTTCTCTGGCCTCAAGAGTGGGAGTGCACTCAATTACTTCTCCGCCATATCCTTTTACAGCGGTTTTTTTAATTTCGGGAGCGTTCGATGGCATGACTACATAAGCCTTAATTCCCTGTAATTTTGCAGCAAGAGCCAATGCTTGTGCAAAATTGCCTGACGAATGTGTTGCAACACCAAATTCTTTTGCTGTTTCCGATAATTGAAGAATTGCATTGGTGGCACCACGCATTTTAAAGGCACCCATTTTTTGAAAATTCTCACATTTAAAATAGATTTCAAAACCTGCAATTTCATTTATCAGTTGAGAGCTCATAATTGGAGTTCTGTGAACAAAAGGTTTTATTCTTTGGTGAGTTTCCAGTAATATTTCTTTTGTGATATTCATTTCGTAGGACTCTTTAGATGCGTTTATTTAATCATGAATGGGATAAATCTACTAAATTTTTCATCAAGACTAATTCTTTGGTCTATTTATTCATTAAACCGGACAGGGTCGACAGACCCGTCTGCGTTGGTATATTTATACGTAACATTATCCTTTAAGCGAACCAATAAATGAAAATGGTTTGGCATCAAAACCCACGCAAAAGTATCAGCAATCGGATGGATGTACTTATCGTATAAATTTAAAAAATAAGCGTAATTATCTTCTTCAGAAAATAGGTCACAACTATTAATTCCGCGATTGTAAATGTGATACTATTGGCCAGTCTCTCGAGGAAGGATTGAGTGCATTGCTATGGTTTTAGTTGCCTGTACTAAAAGTAAACAAATAGATTAGTCAATACAATTGGTTGTTGTTGTTGTTGTTGTTGTTGTTGTTGTTGTTGTTGTTGTTGTTGTTGTTGTTGTTGTTGTTGTTGTTAAGAGACCTTAAAGGTTTTTTAAAACCTTTAAGGTCTAATAAATTTTTTATTTCATAGCTTCTAAAGACTCTTTAGCAGCCTGAATTGTTTTATCCAGCATTTCGTAAGTCAGGGAATTCGATAGGAAATAACTCTCGAATGATGAAGGTGGCAAATAAATACCTCGTTTTAACATTTCGTGGAAGAATTTTGGAAATTTTTCGTTGTTACCAGTTGCTGCAGTCTCAAAATCGACTACATCAATATCCGTAAAGAAAATGCTAATCATAGAACCACAGCGGTTAATTCTGTAATTAAATCCCGATTCTGTAAATACTTTATCTAAACCTTTGTGCAGATATTCTGTTTTATCGGCAAGCTCAGTGTAAACCTCAGGATTATTATTTAACTGATTTAATAGGGTATAACCAGCAATCATGGCAATAGGATTACCCGATAAGGTTCCTGCCTGATAAACAGGACCAGCAGGCGATACTACGTCCATAATTTTGCTCGATCCGGCATAAGCACCAACTGGCATGCCACCACCAATTACTTTTCCGAAAGTTAGTAAATCGGCTTTTACACCAAAATATTCCTGAGCACCACCTTTAGCCAAACGGAAACCAGACATTACCTCGTCAAAAATTAAAAGAATGCCTTCTTTGTCGCATAGTTCTCGTAAATCTTCTAAAAATCCCTTCTTAGGACGCACGCAACCCATATTACCCGCAATTGCTTCTACAATAATAGCTGCAACTTCACCTTTATTATCTGCAACAACTTGTTTTACATCTTCAATATCGTTGTACTTTGCTGTAAGCGTATCGTTTGCTGTTCCTGGAGTTACTCCTGGAGAATTTGGCATGCCAAAAGTACTCGCGCCACTTCCTGCTTTTATTAGGAAAGAATCGGCATGACCGTGATAACATCCTTCAAACTTAATAAATTTGTTTTTTCCGGTATAACCTCTGGCTACACGAATGGCACTCATACACGCTTCGGTACCTGAATTTACCATTCTTACCTTATCGATATTTGGAACCATATCAACAATAAGCCTGGCAATTTTAACTTCCAATTCGGTAGGAGCGCCAAAAGAGGTAGAATTTTCGACCTTAGCCTTTATGGCTTTAATTACTTGTTCCTGAGCATGTCCTAAAATCATTGGACCCCACGAAGAAATAAAATCGATGTATTCGTTTCCATCTACATCGGTGAGGATGCTGCCTTTAGCTTTTTCGATAAAAACAGGAGTTCCACCAACAGAATTAAATGCTCTAACCGGAGAGTTTACACCTCCGGGAATGTATTTGTTAGCTTCGGTAAATAGCTCCGAGCTTCTTTTGTATTGATACATATTGTGTGATTTAATAATTTAAATATTCGTTACAAATTTCGAGCATGGATTTAATAGTTGCCGTATCCGACATTACCACATGCTCGGTATAATTTAAAAGCTTAACGGCCGATGAGCTCCCAATGGCTATGCACGGAACAGAATTGCTGAGCTTGTATTTTTTAAAAAAACTATTTACAGCACTCGGACTGCAAAAGCAAATGGCATCGAACAGATCAATAGTAACATCTGGTTGAACCAGTTTTGTTTGATAACACTCGATTTCCTGATAATCGATTTCCTGATCGTGGAAAAAATTAACAATTGTATTTTTGCGAATATTTCCACAAAAATAGATGTAAGACTCCTCTTTATTTTGAGACATTAAGTCGACCAGAGAACTAGCATTGTGATTTGATGGTACACTTGCGTACAAGCCTAATTTTGCAAGTTCGGCAGCCGTTTTTTGGCCTACTGCATATATTCTTCTTTTTTCGTTTACTGATAGTTTCGATAAAATAGGAGCAACACTTTTAACAGCGTTTCTACTGGTAAATATCCATGCCGAATCAGGAAATGCATTGATTGTCTCAATATCGCACGATTTAAGTTCATTTATTTTAATTGTGATAAAAGGATGATCACTTAAAGATAAACCTAAATCTTTACCGAATTTGTAATGAGATTCTGATAGAGAACGTGTAAAAAGTATTTTTTTGGGTGTAACAGATGTCATTTTTCGCTGTACTACTTTAATATCGATTATTCATAGCCTAATGCCGATAGATAATGAAATAGTCAAAAATGAATCGGTATTATTTGTTTTCTGAGCTAACAAATTTAATAAATCCATGCAGCTTTTTATATTCTTAGGGCAATAAAATTAGCAATGTATTGATTCTGAGTGAAACCAGATTGATTCGAGTTTTTCTATTCATTTATTATTGAGTTTTTAAGGTTAAAAAGTCTTAATCTGCTTGGCAAGTCTTAATAGCTTTTATACTTTTAAAGTCCTAAACAAAAACAAGTGCTTTAAGTTTATTTAAAAATAAAACAGGCCTTTTAAGGAATGCATATTAATAAAATGCAATTGTGTTTATATTTCTTGTTTAAGTAAGAGAATTATGATAGAAAATAATAGAGAAGAGGAAAGAAGACAGATATTATACAGGTATAAACATTTACTAAAAACCTGTGGAAATATAATTTCAAGAGCAGATATTAAATTGATTAGAAAAGCCTTCGATTTAAGCCTGGAAGATCATGAAGGAGAGAGGCGTAGCAATGGCGATCCGGCCATATACAGGTCTCTTTCGGTAGCTCAGATTACTGTAGAAGAATTAGGACTGGGAAGAACTTCGCTCATTTGTGCCTTATTGTACGATATTGTTCAAAAAGAGCGTATTAATATAGATGAGATTACTGAGCTTTTTGGCTCTAAAGTGGCTCAAATTATCCAGGGCTTGGTAAAAGTAACGAATATCTATAGTCAGAACCTTACGCAGCATACCGATAATTTTAGAAAACTATTACTAAGTTTTGCCGACGATGTGCGTGTCGTTCTTATCATATTAGCCGATCGTTTGTTCCACATAAGAAATATGGAACATAAAAGCGTTGAGGAGCAACAATTACTGGCTAAGGAAATTGAGTTTTTGTATATTCCATTGGCTCATCGGTTGGGAATGTATAATGTTAAATCTGATATGGAAGATTTAGCGTTGCGTTACCTTCAGCCTGATACTTATTTCGAAATTGTTCAGAAACTGAAAGATTCGGAAGAGCAGCGACAACAATTTATTCAGGATTTTATTGATCCAATAAAACATGAACTCAATAAATTGGGCTTAAAATATAAGGTGAAGGCTCGTACTAAAACAGTAGCTTCTATTCTTCATAAAATGAAGAAAAAGCAGGTCGAATTCGACGAGGTTTACGATATTTTTGCTGTGCGTATTATTTTAAAAACATCGCATAAAAAGGAAAAATCCGAATGCTGGAAAGTGTATTCTGCGGTTAGCGATTTGTATCGCCCAAATCCGGAAAGGCTAAGAGATTGGATTACCATTCCAAAATCGAATGGTTATGAGTCTTTACACACTACAGTTTTAGGTCCTAAAAATCGATGGGTCGAAGTGCAAATTCGAACCAAAAGAATGAATAAAATTGCCGAACAGGGTTTTGCAGCTCACTGGAAATACAAAGGTGGAAAAGCAGAAGGTGGATTGGACAACTGGCTTCAGGATATTCGTGAAGTATTAGAAAGTCAGGAAGGCAACTCAATTGACTTAATTGATAAGTTTAAGGCTGATTTATACAATAAAGAGATATATGTATTCACACCCAAAGGAGATTTAAAGCAATTACCTGCGGGAGCGACTTTGCTCGATTTTGCCTATTCGATACACTCCGATTTGGGAGGAAAGTGTATTGGTGGAACAGTAAACCAAAGAAATGTTTCGATTCGTCAGGTTTTGCGTAATGGCGATCAGGTGGCCATAACGACTTCGAACACGCAAAAAGCCAAATCCGACTGGCTGAACTTTGTGGTTACAACCAAAGCGAAGAATAAAATTCGCCAGTCGATGAAAGAAGAAATGCTGAAAGAAGCAGATCTGGGTAAGGAGACGTTAAAACGCAGAATGAAAAACTGGAAAATTGATTTCTGCGATGAGAATATCCGTAAACTTATGAATACCTATAAATACAAATTAGCTGTTGATTTGTATTATGGCATTGCGACAGAACTTCATGATTTATCGGAAATTAAGGAAGTATTAACCCGCGAAGAGGTTGAAAGCGAAAAAGTTAGTCCTGAAGATATGCCCGACTACTCGAAACGAAAAGTAGAAGGACAAGGAGAGGATGTCTTGATTGTAGATCAGAACATTGCAAATGTGGATTATTCACTGGCAAAATGTTGTAATCCGATTTTTGGGGATGATATTTTTGGTTTTGTAACCATAGGAAAAGGAATTAGTATTCATCGCGTAGGATGTTCGAATGCAAAAGAAATGCAGAGCAGATATCCTTACAGAGTAGTAAAAGCCAACTGGTCCGAAAAAGGTGCGGCATCCTATCAGGCTGTTCTTCATATTATGGGCGACGATGAATTAGGGATGATGAGTAGTATCTCGGAGGTTATCACCAAAGATCTTCGGGTTCAGATGAGATCAATATCTGTGGAATCAAATGGGGGTGTTTTTGAGGGGAATCTTACCGTTGTGGTTTCTAATATTGACCATTTAAATACGCTAATCGTAAAATTAAAAAGAATTAAAGGAGTTCACAGAGTCTCTCGTTTCGATACTGTAAGCTAAAGGTGTTCTTGATTTGGAATTCGGGCTGATGTTCGAATTCCAAATTATTCAGCTTTTGTTTGCAGGTGTAAATTGTGATAAACGTAAAATCCAGATCGCTATTTTAAAAGCTAAAATATTGGAGCATCGGCACTAACAAAAGCGATCTAAAATTGCTTGAAAAATGTTCCTGCTTTCGTGATGTTTTATTTGTATTGATTCTGTATATTTGAACTTCAAAAAAAGAAAATTAATCGTCCGACGATTTTAAATAGTATATGGAGAATTTTATTGTTTCAGCTCGTAAATACCGTCCTTCTGCTTTTTCAACAGTAGTAGGACAGGAGTCTATAACCACTACGCTTAAAAATGCCATTAAGAACAATCATTTAGCTCACGCCTACTTATTCTGTGGTCCTCGTGGTGTTGGAAAAACTTCCTGTGCACGTATTTTTGCAAAAACAATAAACTGCTCGAATATATCTGCCGATTTTGAGGCTTGTAATGAGTGTGAATCCTGTAAGGCATTTAACGAAAATCGTTCTTATAACATTCATGAACTCGATGCGGCTTCGAATAACTCGGTCGACGATATTCGTACTCTAATCGATCAGGTAAGAATACCACCTCAAATTGGTTCTTATAGTATCTATATTATCGATGAGGTGCACATGTTATCGGCATCGGCATTTAATGCATTCCTAAAAACACTGGAAGAGCCGCCAGCTCATGCAATATTTGTATTGGCAACTACCGAAAAACATAAAATTTTACCGACGATTTTATCGCGTTGTCAAATTTTCGATTTCAACAGAATAAAAGTTGATGATGCAGTAAAACATTTGCAGAATATTGCTCAGAAAGAGTCTGTAACTATCGATGAAGAGGCTTTAAATGTGATTGCACAAAAGGCCGACGGAGCAATGAGAGATGCGTTGTCTATCTTCGATCAGATTGTTAGCTTCTCGGGAAAAGATATTTCTTTTGCCAATGTTATTCAGAATTTAAATGTATTGGATTACGACTACTATTTTAAAATAGTAGATGCCTCCTTAGAAGGAAAAGTTACTGATGTTTTGGTAATGCTAAACGAGATTTTCGAAAAAGGATTCGATGGACATCATTTTGTTGGAGGCTTAAGTGCACACATCAGAGATGTGTTAGTTGGAAAAGATCAGGCAACCATACAGCTAATGGAAGTTAGCGATAGTGTAAAACAAAAATATGTAGATCAGGCAAAACGATGTTCGGTCGATTTTTTATACGAAGCCCTCAAAATATTAAATCAATGTGATATTGGTTATAAAAGTAGCCAAAACCCGCGCTTGTTAATAGAGCTTAGTTTAATTCAATTGTCCCAGATAATTGAATCAAAAAAAAAAGGAGCTAGTCTAAAAAAAACTTCGAAGAAACTACTTAAGATAATTGTAGAGGGAAGAGAAGCTGCTCCCGCTCAAAGCAGAGTAGCTCAGAATAGCAGTAAGCAGGCAGTTAAAAGTTCGAATACTGCAGCAAAGCCTGTTACTACACAAGCTAAGCAAGTAGTATCCTCTGGCAGGAGTAATGGTCATATGGGCACGGTTTCCATTAAGCAAGCCTTGCAAAAAGGATTCCAAAAGCCAAAGGTAGATACCCAATCAAAATACCAGAATAAAAAGGGAACAGAGGCCGAAGTAATAGCTGAGACTGTTGAATTTGATCAGGCTCATGTATTTAAAAAATTAAAGGATTTTATTCAGGTAAAAGGGAAAAGCGATCGAGTTCGTTTAGCTCTTACTGTAAATAAACCACAAGTTGTAGATCACAAAGTAATTTTGCAAGTCAGTAATCCCTTACAAGGTGATGATATAAATGGTGTAAAAATTGAACTTCAGAATTTTTTGAGAAGAGTTTTTAACAAGTCAGAAATAGAAGTTGAAACAAAATTATCAAAAGCGAAAACTACAAAAAGAGTGTTCACCGATACCGATAGATTTAACTATTTGTGCAAACAAAATCCGGTTTTAGGACTACTTAAGCAGAAATTTTCACTCGATTTCGAATAAATGAAGTAAAATTGACTTAGAGGATAAAAAAAACAAAGCAAATAAGGCTTCTGTTATCGCATAGATATCTTAGTAAGAGGGAGTTGTAAATAAAGAAAAAAATCGTTAAAAAAAACGACACTTTTAAATTGGGAACTAAAAAAAATATCTATGTTTATCAAGAGTTTGAATTGTGCTTAAATTCTAACGTAAACAAATAAAGTAAACTTTTTTAATTTAATTAACACACAAAAACAACAACCACCATGGCACAGACATCAAAAATAATCTATACCAAGATTGATGAAGCTCCAGCCTTAGCAACCTATTCATTGTTGCCAATTATTAAAGCTTTTACAAAAACATCGGGCATTGATATCGAGACCAAAGACATTTCGTTGACGGGAAGAATTATTGCTAATTTTCCTGATAACTTGACTGAAGATCAGAAAATTCCTGATAATTTGGCAGAGTTGGGAAAACTAACACTAACTCCTGAAGCTAATATTATTAAATTACCTAATATTAGTGCTTCTATTCCGCAGTTAAAAGCTGCTATTAGCGAATTGCAAGCAAATGGTTATGATATTCCAAATTACCCCGAAGAAGCAAATACTGCTGAGGAAAAAGAATTGCAAAAACGTTTTGCTAAAGTTTTGGGTAGTGCTGTAAATCCGGTTTTACGTGAAGGGAACTCAGATCGTAGAGCTGCTGCTTCTGTTAAAAGATTTGCTCAGAAAAATCCTCATAGAATGGGGAAATGGTCGGCAGATTCTAAATCTCATGTGGCTTATATGAACGAAGGCGATTTCTATGGTTCCGAAAAATCGGTATGCATGGAAAATGCTGGCAAAGTGCGCATTGAGTTTGCTGATAAAGCAGGAAATATAACGGTTTTAAAAGAGGAAACTGAACTTTTAGCTGGTGAAATTATCGATACATCGGTAATGAATGTAAAAGCTTTGCGCGCTTTCTATAAAAAGGAAATTGAAGCTGCTAAGAAAGAAGGCTTATTGTGGTCTCTTCACCTGAAAGCAACCATGATGAAAATTTCGGATCCTGAAATGTTCAAACATGCGGTTGAGGTGTTTTACGAAGAAGCCATTGCTAAGCATGCTGATACGATTAAAGAGTTAGGCGTTAATTTTAACAATGGACTTGGAGATCTTTACGCTAAAATTGAAAAATTACCTGCCGATAAAAAAGCTGAAATCGAAGCTGATATCATGGAAGTGTACAAATCACGTCCTGATATCGCTATGGTTGATTCAGATAAAGGAATTACCAACCTACACTTGCCTAATAATGTAATTATTGATGCTTCCATGCCAGTTGTTGTTCGCGATGGTGGTAAAATGTGGAATCCTGCCGGACAACTTCAGGATACCAAAGCATTAATTCCAGACAGATGTTATGCAACGATGTATCAGGTTTGTTTCGACGATTGTAAGAAAAATGGTGCCTACGATGTGGCCACAATGGGATCGGTATCGAACGTAGGTTTAATGGCTAAAAAAGCCGAAGAATACGGATCGCACGACAAAACATTCTATGCTCCTGGCGAAGGGGTAATTAGAGTGGTAGATTGCAATGGTACTCTTATTATGGAACAGGCTGTTGAAACAGGAGACATTTTCAGAATGTGTCAGGCAAAAGATGCGCCAATTCAGGATTGGGTAAAATTAGCTGTAAACAGAGCTAAAGCAACCCATACTCCTGCAATTTTCTGGTTAGACGAAAAGCGTGCCCACGATGCTCAGCTTATTGTTAAAGTAAAAAAATACCTTGCCGATCATGATACAAAAGGCTTGGATATTCGCATTCTTACTCCCGACGAAGCTATTGCCTTCTCTTTGGAAAGAATCCGTAAAGGTGAAGATACCATTTCGGTAACGGGGAATGTATTGCGTGATTACTTAACAGATTTATTCCCTATTATAGAATTAGGAACTTCATCGAAAATGTTATCTATTGTTCCTTTAATGAATGGTGGTGGATTGTTTGAAACAGGTGCCGGAGGATCTGCTCCTAAGCACGTTCAGCAATTTATGGCCGAAGGTCACTTGCGTTGGGATTCATTGGGTGAATACCTTGCATTGGGTGTTTCTTTAGAGCACATTGCTAACAACTTTAACAATCCAAGAGCTCAGCTATTTGCCGATACCTTAGATGCTGGAATCAGTAAATTTTTAGAGGAAGGAAAATCTCCATCACGTAAAGTTAACGAGCTGGATAATCGTGGTTCTCATTTTTATTTGGCAATGTATTGGGCAGAAGCCATGGCTGCGCAGGATAAAGATGCTGAACTGAAAGCAACATTTGCTAAGGTTGCAGCCGACATGAAAGCCAACGAAGAGAAAATTGTTGCTGAATTAAATGCGGCACAAGGATCTCCAATGAATATTGGTGGATACTATCTTCCAAACGACGAATTAGCCTCTAAAGCGATGCGTCCATCGGCTACATTAAATGCAATTATCGACGCTATTTAGGTAGCTTTCGATTAAATATACTGAAAGAGGGCATCCATTTTTTGGATGCCCTCTCTTTTTTTTACAGAAACATCTGATAACTTGTAAAACAAAATGAGTTCTATTCTGATGTAGTGTTCATTCTTAGTGCCCTAAGGTGTGATAATGTCTGATTGTAGACCTTCTAACTTTGCTCAGCCACCAACAAGTATCCCACACAAAATTCCTATGGTAATACCGCCAATACCAAATAGAAGCTTGTCTTTTTTCTTGTCCTTTTTAATTTGCTTCATCAGTTCATGGGTAGTATCGAGTTTAGAGATCGATTGAGTAAGCTTGCTTTCTGTATGTGTTAGCTTGCTTTCAATACTGCTTAGTGATTGTATTGATGTGGCAATGCTTTCGCGGGCAGCCTTGCCTGTTTGGTCGCAATTGGCATACAATTGGTCGTAGGCTAAATTGCTTGCTTCCAGTTGTTTTTTGAGTGTTTCAATGGTAGATTCGCAATCCATAAACGAATCATTAAAAATGTTTTTATGCAGATTTTGATAGAATTGGTAACGTATTTTGTTGATTACATAAATCGTATCTGTCTGAACAAGTAAGGTATCGCCCGCAGTAAATAGAAGTGGTTTTTCGTAACTTGAGCTGTACCTGTTGGGAAGTAAGGTGATTTTACTTTGTAGTTGTGCTTTGGCTGTAAAACTGAGAACGACCAGGCAAAATAGAACTGTGTATTTCATAAGTAAGGATTTTAACAAGGTGAAAGTTTTAAGATGTTCGACCAATAGTTTTGTATAAAGCTCGTTAGTCTACTGTTGTAAATGATCAATTGTCAATTGCAAAGGGTGCTACAAAATCTAAATTCCAAGCTCCAAATTTCAAATAAAACAAGGGAAAAGCTTTCTGATTTTCTGATGTGCCTGCTAGGTTCGCAGGTGCAACGGCTAATATTTAAACGAGTTTGCCTTCTCTAGTAAACGGATTCTTTCTTTCCTGTTTTTTTCAAGTTTTTCTTCCAGATTTTTTAGTCCTTTTTCTAGTTCTATTCTTCTGTTTTTCTCTGCCAGCCATAATTTATTGCGATCCTTGCTAAGAGCAGCGAAAATTTCATCGCTTTTGATCAGCCTGTTCTTTAAATCGATCATCGAGCTTCGGGTATTCTCTAAGTCTGTTTGTAAGTGGCTTAGGTCAGCCTTAATTAGACCAATATTCTCAATGGCCGCATCCAGTTTAGGATTTCCTCTTAACGATTGAATTAGCAGGATTCCTACCAATAGTGCAATTACAATTTGTAGTGCATCTTTAAATTTTTCCATGAATAAAAAGCGATTAGGTAGTTTTTAATTTGTCAGAAAACTTGTAATCAGTAATCAAATCAGCAATTTTCATGGTGTTGGCCTGAGCTTTGTTTCTTAGTTCGAAATGCGGCAAGTCCCAACCCAGTTTGTCGCTGATGTCCAGAAAATGATTTTGATTTAAATCTTTGGCCCTCCAAAAACCACCCCAATGCAGGTAGATGTCTTTGCTGCTAGTAATCTCACTCCAGACATGGAAAGCTGTATGGGCAATATGAAGAAATGCTTCCTTGTTTTGCCAGGTGTATTTTCCGTTGATATAGGGTACCAAATCTAAAGCCAAACCGGTTTGGTGGTAGCTTTTCTTTTGGTAACCGTCGAGTTTAGAGAAGCCTTTTTTATACAATTCGTTTTGCATTTCGGCAGTGCGTAAACCTCCCGTACTGGGTATACCAAAATCATATTTCGATTGTTCGAGGGTAGCATGGGCAAGCTTTTGAAGCAAAATATGCACCTCCAACAGTCGTGCCTTCGATTGTTTTCCGAATTTATACATAAGCTGTTTTTTGTGTTACTACTAAAATTAAAAGCAATTTAAATATAATCATAAGAATATGAAAATTTATTTTTCGATGCAATGATAAACACTTTGTTTTACTGGTTTTTTGTACTGTAAGGGTGCTTATTTGTGATTTTTATGCATTTTAAAAAATGGGTAAAAAATACCTTGGTGTTTACTAATCGTCATTTAATCAGCAATAAAAATACATTGAATTGTATTTAAAAAATTGTTTGTTGATTTTTAATTTACATTAGTTTTTGCAGACTGGTTAAATAGCCGCAAAGGCTTGTATTTGTTGTTTGCTGCTAACTATTGCATACATAAAACTTAAAAAGGAAAGAGAAAATTTTTAAAAAATATTTTTAATTAAAAAATTTATGTTATAAATTGGTTGGTGTTTTAGTGACATTTGCTTTCGGCCGGGGCACTTGTATCAAAAAAATAGTTAAGAGAAAGATTTTGTGGGAAGATAATATTCATTTAAAATTTAAAAACAATGTCTGATCAACAGAATTTAACAGATCTTTTAGAAGAGATCACAGCCGTTTCCGATGAAAATGTGTTGTATTGTGATATCCCATACAACGTATTTATTAGCGAAGCGGAGGGCTTACACACTCGTGCAACACTCGACTTGCCTTTGCTGCAAGACTTTAATTTTGATGCTGCAAAATTAGATCGGCTTCTGGTTTGTACAGGAGCTTTGCGCACCGCTCAATCGAATTGGGAAGCCAAAAAAACAGCCAAAGCGATGGCCCTCGAGAACTGGAAAAAAGAGGCCCCGGCTATGTATGCCCTTCACGATGATTTAATTGACAATATGGAGTTTGCCTTTAGAGCTGAAGATAGCTTGCTGGCGAAATTGGCAGAAATTAAAGAGGGAGACTCTAATGCCGATACCGTACAGGATATGGCCAGCTTATCGGTTTTAGGAAAAGAAAACCCCGACTTGCTAACGGCTATTAATTTTGATTTAACCCAATTGGATACCGCTGCCGAAATAGCCGACCGAATGGGAACATTGCTAGGTGAAATTAATGGTAGAATGTATTTCGAAGATGATATCAAGTTAATTCGCGACAAAGCTTACACGCTTACAAAAGCTGTGGTCGACGAAGTTCGGTCTTACGGAAAGTTTGTTTTCAGAAAAAATGAAGAGAAACGTAGAGCTTATGCCAGTAAGTACAATAGAAATCGTCAGGCAGAATATCGAAGATCAAAAGCCGAGGAGGATTATGAACTAAACTAGGAGTCTCTAAATTAATGATGTAATAATGATTACTATTTTGTGTAGTTACTTGTAAGGGGAGCAGAAGTGCTTCCCTTTTTTTTGTTTGTTAGCTTGCTGCACCAGGCAGGCTTTCCGTATCTAAAAATAGATGTTCAGTTATACAGGTTACTATTTGCGTTACCTGCCATTGTGTTTCCGTTGGTGAAAATAGGGCTTCCGTGACACAAACCTGCTCTTCCGTATGTCACGGAATAAGAAAGTCTCTGTCACGGAATAACTTTTTGCTGTCACGGAAAGCAAAAATCGTGTCACGGAACAAGAAAATCGTGTCACGGAAGGAGGCACCGCGTGTCACGGAAGAGCAAAAGCTTGTCACGGAAAAGCTTTTTTATGTCACGGAAGAGGTAAGGTCTTGTCACGGAAGGGGTACCTCGTGTCACGGAAAGGATACCTCGTGTCACGGAAATTGACTTTTCCTAAAATAACTTGACAGATTATTACTGTTTTTTGGATTGTAGTATTTTATTTTTATCCAGTAACGATTTTACAAAGATATTAAAATCTTATTCCTGTTTTCATTTTCAGGAGATAAGCTATTTTAGGGTATTACAAAGGGATTTTTTGGGGTGGGAAGGGATCATAAAAAAAAATTTATATATTTAGATACTGTTAACAGCAAGTGCCAATAATAACAATTAAAAAAATGATTACAACTTCTCATAATTACCTTGATTGTCTGTACGAAACAGCCTGTATAGTTGCTATGGACACTTATAGCTGGAAATGTACTTCGGAAAATAACAGGCATAAAAAAAGCAACAAAAGCCGTTTTACATGTTTATTTACAATATAATTTTTTGAACGAGTTCATGAAACATATAAGCATAAAAAAAGCCCCGAATGGAAAGTCGAGGCGGCTTAAATGTTTTCACAACGGAATAATCCTTATTGTGATTTGCTTACAAAATGTAGATCAAAAATAGAAACAATAAATTAAATATACAACATACTACCATGAAAAAAATACTAGGACTTGATTTGGGAACAACATCCATTGGTTGGGCTTTGGTAAATGAAGCAGAGAGTGAACATGAAAAATCTGAAATTATTAAGTTAGGTGTTCGTGTTAATCCTCTAAGTACAGACGAACAAACTGATTTTGAAAAGGGAAACCCTTTATCGGTAAATGCAGACAGAACGTTAAAACGTGGTGCCAGAAGAAATTTGCAACGCTACAAACAAAGAAGAAAAAATCTCAAAGAGCTTCTATTAAAATCAGGTGTTATAACTGAAGATACTATTTTAACTGAAGATGGAAATTTCACAACACATGAAACCTGGCATTTACGATCAAAATCTGCAAGTGAAAGAATAGAACTAGAAGATTTTGCCAGAGTATTGTTTGCAATTAATAAAAAGAGAGGTTACAGAAGTAGCCGAAAGGCAAAAAATGAAGAGGAAGGGAGTGTGATAGATGGAATGTCTGTTGCAAAAGAACTGTATGATAATGAACTTACTCCTGGACAGTATGTGTTGAATATATTAAAAGAAGGAAGAAAGTATATTCCAGACTTCTATCGCTCCGATTTGAGATTAGAGTTTGATAAAGTGTGGGATTTTCAGAAGCAATTTTATCCTGAAATTTTAAACGATGAGTTCTATAAGAAACTGGAAGGACAAGGTTTGCAAAATAGTAGAAAACTATTTTTAGCTATTCACGAAATTTATACTGCTGAA
The DNA here is from genome assembly GCF_052400665.1 of Marinifilum sp. RC60d5. Lineage (NCBI taxonomy): Bacteria > Pseudomonadati > Bacteroidota > Bacteroidia > Marinilabiliales > Marinifilaceae > Marinifilum > Marinifilum sp. RC60d5. The sequence goes on along the minus strand of NZ_JBQTGK010000010.1, from coordinate 8,791 downwards.
AATAAAGGAAAAAGAGAAGAAAAAAGATTACAACATTATCAATGGAGAGCTGATGCTGTAAATCAAAAATTGCCAATAGAAATTGTTGCTTATGTATTAGTAGAAATCAATAATAATTTAAATCAATCAAGTGGTTATTTAGGTGCAATTAGTGATAGAAGCAAAGAGTTGCGTTTTAACAAAGAAACTGTTGGGCAAAATTTGTATCGAAAATTACAGGAGAATTTTCATACCAGCTTAAAAAATAAAGTGTTCTATCGCCAGGATTATTTGGATGAGTTTGAACAGATCTGGGAAACTCAGGCACAATATCATTCTGAATTGACAGCAGATTTAAAAGAAGAGGTAAGAGATGTTATTATTTTTTACCAAAGGAAACTCAAATCACAAAAGCATTTAATAAGTAATTGTGAATTTGAAAAGCAGCACAAAGCGATACCAAAATCGTCTCCATTGTTTCAGGAATTTAAAATTCTTTGCCTGGTAAATAGTATTGAAATACAAAATCAGAAAAACAGAGAAAAAAGAAAGTTAGACGATAAAGAAAGGGAGTTGCTGTTTGAAGAATTGAATGTTAGAGGTGACTTTACATCAGATCAGGTTTTAAAACTTTTGGGTTTATCTAAAAAGGAGTGGAAACTGAATTATAAGGATGGCTTATCGGGCAATACAACCAATCAGCAATTATATAATACATTTCAGATGATTGCTGATTTTGAGGGGTATGGCTTTGATTGGGCAAAGAAAACTGCTGGAGAAATTAATAGTGAATTGGAGGCAATATTTCCGGAAATAGGTCTATCGGCAGACTTATTGCATTTTGATGCACAGGTAAAAGGAAATGCTTTCGATAAGCAAGCAGCTTACCTGTTATGGCATTTGATTTATTCTGTTGAAGATGACGATAAAATATCTGAGGAAGATCAATTTATATATGGAAATTCTGCAGTTGCTTTAAAAAAGAAATTACATAAGGATTTTGGTTTTAAACCTGAGTATGCTTCTATGCTAGCTAATTTGAATTTGCAACAGGATTATGGAAATTTGAGTGCAAGAGCAATCAAAAAAATATATCCTTATTTGAAAGAAGGGCTTTTGTATTCTGAAGCTTGCGAAAAAGCAGGATATAATCATTCACATTCATTAAATGCAGAAGAGTTAGCAAGTAGAGAACTGAAGAACCAGTTGAAGTTACTGCCAAAAAATAGCTTGCGAAATCCTGTGGTTGAAAAGATTTTGAACCAAATGGTAAATTTGGTAAACCAAGTGATTGAGGTGTATGGAAAGCCCGATGAAGTAAGGGTTGAATTGGCTCGCGAACTGAAAAAAAATGCAGACGAACGCAAACGTATGACCCAAGGGATTAATGATGCCAAACGCAGAAATGAAGAAATTGTTAAAATTCTTCGCAAAGCGCCATATAATTTACCAAATCCAACGAGAAATGATATAATTAAGTATCGTTTGTATCAGGAACTAAGCGAAATAGGTTATAAGACGGTTTTTACCAATCGTTATATTGCACCAACTCAATTGTTTTCAAAAGACATTGATATTGAGCACATCATCCCTAAAGCAAAATTATTTGACGATTCCTTTACCAATAAAACCCTTGCCTATCGGGAAGTGAATTTGGATAAAGATGATTCTACTGCCCTTGATTTTATTACCGAAAAATATCATTCTGATTTACCAGATTACAAGCAAAGGGTAGAAAGCTTATATGCAGCTTGGTTAAAAACACACAATACTAAACAGGTAAAAGGGATTAGTAAGGGCAAGTATGAGAAGTTATTGATGAAAGAAGCAGATTTACCTCAAGATTTTATAGAACGTGATCTTAGAAACAGTCAATACATTGCCAAAAAAGCCAAGCAAATGCTAATGGAGGTAATTCGAACTGTAAATTCTACTTCCGGAAGTATTACTGATCGTTTGCGTGAGGATTGGGGTTTGGTAAATGTAATGAAGGAATTGAATTTACCTAAATACAAAGCTTTAGGATTAACAGAAGAACAAGAGAGAAAGGATGATCAAAAAGTATTGGTAATTAAAGATTGGACCAAGCGTAATGATCATCGTCATCATGCTATGGATGCCTTAACTGTTGCTTTTACTTCTCATTCGCATGTTCAGTATCTGAATAATCTGCATGCATCGCGTAATACCCAAAGTGATTTATATGGAATACGAAAAAAAATTACTGAGTTACGTGAAACAAGCTCTGGTAACAGTAAACGTGTATTTAAATCACCAATGCGCAATTTTAGACAAGAAGCCAAAAACCACTTAGAGCAAGTGCTGATCTCGTTTAAAGCCAAAAATAAGGTGGTAACTCAGAATGTGAATTATTATAAAAAAGGAGGAGAATCCATTAAAAAAGTTCAGTTGACTCCGCGCGGGCAATTGCATAAAGAAACAGTATATAGCAGAATTATTGAACAAGGAGCAAAGGAAGAGAAACTGGGTTCTAAAATGACTTTTGAAATGGCATTAAAAGTATGTAAGCCTAAATACAAAGATGCTATTTTAAGACGCTTGGCTGAATTCGGTAATGATCCTAAAAAGGCTTTTTCTGGCAAGAACACAATATCCAAAAATCCTGTTTTCACAGATATTTCAAAACAGGAACAAGTACCTGAAAAGGTAAAAGTTCATGTAGTAGAAGAGAATTATACAATTAGAAAGGAAATTGGACCAGATTTAAAGCTAGATAAGGTAATTGATGAAGGAATTAAAAGAATTCTGAAAACTAGATTGGAACAATATGGAGGAAATGCTAAAGAAGCATTTTCCAATCTTGAAAAGAATCCAATTTGGATGAATAAGGAAGCAGGTATAGAAATTAAACGAGTTAGTATATCAGGCGTGAAAAATGCAGAAGCATTACATGATCAAAAAGATCACAAAGGTAATGTGATATTAGATACAGAGGGAAAAACCAAACCTGTTGATTTTGTAAGTACGGGAAATAATCATCATGTGGCTATTTACAGGGATTCAGAAGGAAACTTGCAAGATGTCGTAGTTTCATTCTATGAAGCTGTAGCAAGGGTAAATGCAGGGGTTTCTGTTATTGATTACGATTATAAAAAGAAAGAAGGCTGGCAGTTTCTGTTTACCATGAAACAAAATGAAATGTTTGTGTTTCCTGCTGATGGTTTCGATCCAAATAAAATTGATTTAATGGATGAGAAGCAGGCAGTGGTGATTTCGAAGCATTTGTTTAGGGTTCAGAAGTTTTCGAAAGTAGTTTATGGAAAAAGTGCTGTTAGAGATTATGTGTTTAGACATCATCTCGAAAGTCAGATTTTAGATAAAAAAGAATTAAAAGATTGTTCATATAAGATGATTAAAAGTCTTCCATATCTTGAAGGGGTAGTAAAAATTAGGTTAGATCATTTAGGAAGAGTAATATATGTGGGAGAAGAAGTTTATCAAAAATAAAAATTGGAAATGAGTATGTGAAATCAAAATAAATCATCATGATCAAACGCACTTTGTATTTTGGTAATCCTGCCTATTTGCGTAGGCAGGATAGCCAGTTAAAAGTAATTCAGCCCGATCCTCGAAAAGAGTTGGCCAGTATTCCTATCGAAGACATTGGGGTGATGGTATTGGATCATCCGCAGGTTACTTTGAGCCAGGCTTTACTTTCTGAGTTAATTGCCAGTAATGTGGCAGTACTTTCCTGTAACGATAAACACCATCCGGTGGGTTTGTTTTTGCCTTTGGCGGGGAACTCCTTGCAAACGGAGCGTTTTCGGGTACAAATTGCAGCTTCGGAGCCTTTAAAAAAGCAATTGTGGGCGCAAACTGTGGCTGCAAAGGTCGAAAATCAGGCCAAATTACTGGAACGTTTGGGGAAAGATGCCAAACGCTTGTTTGCACTTTTGCCGCAAATAAAATCGGGCGATAGCGATAATGTGGAAGCAAGGGCGGCACGAGTCTATTGGCAGATACTGTTAGGGGAAGACAATTTTGTTCGCGAACGTTTTGGTTATGCGCCCAATTCGCAATTGAATTATGCTTATGCCATATTACGGGCAGCAGTTGCCAGAGCTTTGGTAAGCAGCGGACTGTTGCCTACTTTTGGAATTTTTCATCGGAACAAATACAATGCCTACTGTTTGGCCGATGATATTATGGAGCCATACCGTCCCTTTTGCGACGATGTTGTTTTGCCTATGTATTATAAAGGTGAGTTTTGTACCGACAAACTAAATTCCTTACAAAAAGCAAAATTGCTAAATGTATTAACTGCCGATGTTGAAATTGGTGGTAAAAAAAGCCCATTACTAGTTGCCATAAGCCGCACTACCAGTTCTCTTTACGAATGTTTTTCCGGAGATAGACGTAAAATTATATATCCCGATTTTTATGAGTCACGAAGCCTTAAGTCAATATCGTAGTATGTGGGTGCTTGTATTTTTCGATTTGCCTACCGAAACCAAAAAGGATAGGAAAGCAGCCAGCAGATTTCGAAAAGAACTGTTGCAGGATGGTTTTACCATGTTTCAATTTTCGATTTACATGCGAACCTGTCCCAGCCGCGAAAATGCCGAAGTACATAGCAAACGAGTAAAGTATATGTTGCCAGAGCATGGGCATGTGGGTATCCTGAAAATTACCGACAAACAATTTGCCATGATGGAATTGTTTTACAGTAGGGAAGAGGCAGACAAGCCTGAAGTGGTGCAGCAATTGCAACTTTTTTAGTACGGCTTTGCTTAATTTTTTACTGTCATTGCGAGGAGGAACGACGAAGCAATCTGTTCAATTTGTAATATAAACAGAATCAAAAAAACGAGCGCAAAAAGAAAAACCGAAGCCCAAAGGCCTCGGTTTTTTCATTTCTAATGCGTTTTACAACTAGCTGACTGTAAGCTTCTTTTCTTTGATAGGTTGTAAGTCAACACATCAAAGATACATTTTGTAAGCAAATCACAACACATCGCCATCGTCGGTGCCTGGTTTATGAGTTGTAAGTCAACACATCAAAGATACATTTTGTAAGCAAATCACAACTTCGTATTCCGTGATCGGCGTAAGCTTCTGGTTGTAAGTCAACACATCAAAGATACATTTTGTAAGCAAATCACAACTGTGTGTAGATACCAACACGAGATTTTAAAGTTGTAAGTCAACACATCAAAGATACATTTTGTAAGCAAATCACAACTGGCTTTGTTCTTTCGGAAATACCGCCTTTGTTGTAAGTCAACACATCAAAGATACATTTTGTAAGCAAATCACAACCAAACAAGCCAAACGGACAACCCGCCTACGGTTGTAAGTCAACACATCAAAGATACATTTTGTAAGCAAATCACAACACTTCTTTGTGTTCCCAGGTTGAAATGACTGTTGTAAGTCAACACATCAAAGATACATTTTGTAAGCAAATCACAACTATCTTTACAGAAACATTTAAAACCTACGAGTTGTAAGTCAACACATCAAAGATACATTTTGTAAGCAAATCACAACCTTAACTGCCAATCGACCTATTTTAATTCTGTTGTAAGTCAACACATCAAAGATACATTTTGTAAGCAAATCACAACTTAGTATTTAAACTTCCTTATTTCGAAGATGTTGTAAGTCAACACATCAAAGATACATTTTGTAAGCAAATCACAACGATACCTACAAGGATATCCAAAACCATTTTGTTGTAAGTCAACACATCAAAGATACATTTTGTAAGCAAATCACAACCTATTTGGAGAGGTTACCGAACGCACAAAAGTTGTAAGTCAACACATCAAAGATACATTTTGTAAGCAAATCACAACTTCTACATCTATTTACTAACAAACGAAAAAGTTGTAAGTCAACACATCAAAGATACATTTTGTAAGCAAATCACAACCTCCAAATCAAAATCTATTTTTTCAACGAAGTTGTAAGTCAACACATCAAAGATACATTTTGTAAGCAAATCACAACAATGCCGGACAAGCCCAAATTCCAAATGTTGTTGTAAGTCAACACATCAAAGATACATTTTGTAAGCAAATCACAACCAATAGTTAACGACTGATTCGGGATACCAGGTTGTAAGTCAACACATCAAAGATACATTTTGTAAGCAAATCACAACCGTGATGGTGTGCAAAATATTCCTTTTCTAGTTGTAAGTCAACACATCAAAGATACATTTTGTAAGCAAATCACAACAGTTCTTTATTATTTCTAATTACTTTTATTGTTGTAAGTCAACACATCAAAGATACATTTTGTAAGCAAATCACAACCTAGTACTGATTCTACTTCTCCACAGGCGAGTTGTAAGTCAACACATCAAAGATACATTTTGTAAGCAAATCACAACAATGGCACCAATGTTAGCCCCTGTAATGCAGTTGTAAGTCAACACATCAAAGATACATTTTGTAAGCAAATCACAACTTGCTTGTGAACCTCATCAACAATAACCAAGTTGTAAGTCAACACATCAAAGATACATTTTGTAAGCAAATCACAACAAACATCCGGTTTTTTAACATGAGAGCAAAGTTGTAAGTCAACACATCAAAGATACATTTTGTAAGCAAATCACAACTTGATAACTCATGCACTTTTAATTCCGTTGGTTGTAAGTCAACACATCAAAGATACATTTTGTAAGCAAATCACAACTTGGCAAATCAAATAGAAGCATCAAGTATTGTTGTAAGTCAACACATCAAAGATACATTTTGTAAGCAAATCACAACAAGAATCACCTAACGAATCATCGTAAATCGTTGTAAGTCAACACATCAAAGATACATTTTGTAAGCAAATCACAACGCGATTGTTTTTCGATGCTGCACACCTTATGTTGTAAGTCAACACATCAAAGATACATTTTGTAAGCAAATCACAACAATGGATGGGAATTATTTACAACACAATCAGTTGTAAGTCAACACATCAAAGATACATTTTGTAAGCAAATCACAACCAACTCTTTGCAATTATTTCTTCATACGCTGTTGTAAGTCAACACATCAAAGATACATTTTGTAAGCAAATCACAACAACCAATTGTAAAGATTGAATAATTTGATAGTTGTAAGTCAACACATCAAAGATACATTTTGTAAGCAAATCACAACTTACTTGCAACACCTTCGTTAATTGTTTCGGTTGTAAGTCAACACATCAAAGATACATTTTGTAAGCAAATCACAACGTGAATTTGTGAATGCCGTCTATTCGGGATGTTGTAAGTCAACACATCAAAGATACATTTTGTAAGCAAATCACAACATCAGCAACAGGATTGCTTTCTGATGTACCGTTGTAAGTCAACACATCAAAGATACATTTTGTAAGCAAATCACAACTGTGATAAAGTTGTATTTATATGTTTTTCAGTTGTAAGTCAACACATCAAAGATACATTTTGTAAGCAAATCACAACTTAAGAATAGAATCAATAATCCTGAGTGGGGTTGTAAGTCAACACATCAAAGATACATTTTGTAAGCAAATCACAACAGTCAAGGCTGTATTTGAAAACACAGGGAAGTTGTAAGTCAACACATCAAAGATACATTTTGTAAGCAAATCACAACTACGGAGCCACGTATGACAATGTACACGGCGTTGTAAGTCAACACATCAAAGATACATTTTGTAAGCAAATCACAACCCTCAATATCCTCAATTCTCCTTAATTCCGGTTGTAAGTCAACACATCAAAGATACATTTTGTAAGCAAATCACAACAATTCTTGAATAATTCTAGAACTCTCTTTGTTGTAAGTCAACACATCAAAGATACATTTTGTAAGCAAATCACAACATAGCCTTTTCAATCGTTTTTATTTCCCCTGTTGTAAGTCAACACATCAAAGATACATTTTGTAAGCAAATCACAACCCATGCCCTAACACTTCGAAAAAGTTTTCTGTTGTAAGTCAACACATCAAAGATACATTTTGTAAGCAAATCACAACACACAACCTTAATGAATGTAAATGCAACACGTTGTAAGTCAACACATCAAAGATACATTTTGTAAGCAAATCACAACAGTTTTCAGATCGGCTAGTATGTTGGTTGGGTTGTAAGTCAACACATCAAAGATACATTTTGTAAGCAAATCACAACTTCTTAATTTCTTCTTCTAATCCCTGCAAAGTTGTAAGTCAACACATCAAAGATACATTTTGTAAGCAAATCACAACTGGCGAAGTAAAAGTGAAGAAGGAAGATTTGTTGTAAGTCAACACATCAAAGATACATTTTGTAAGCAAATCACAACATTGATTTCGTTCAAAAGCTTATCCGCATGGTTGTAAGTCAACACATCAAAGATACATTTTGTAAGCAAATCACAACCCCAATATCGAAATCACCTGCAAACATATCGTTGTAAGTCAACACATCAAAGATACATTTTGTAAGCAAATCACAACGAGGTGCCACAACCGCTGCCGTCGTTTCAAGTTGTAAGTTAACACATCAAAGATACATTTTGTAAGCAAATCACAACAGGCCCGAAGTACTCCAATACTTTCTGAACGTTGTAAGTTAACACATCAAAGATACATTTTGTAAGCAAATCACAACTATGTTCCTTAGCTATGTTCTAAAATTATTTTGTTTAAGCATTATTGTTTATAAATTCACACTTGTTAAAAATGTCGGAACCATGATTTAAAAGATTATGGGAATGTTTGATTTTGGGAAAATCATGAGATCGAGCTAATCGTGGAGTAATTATGGTTCGGGATATTTTTTGCAGCTTGATTGTGAGGATTTGGAGATTACCTGATCTAGAATAATCACGAAA
>NZ_JBQTGK010000009.1:0-121723 GCF_052400665.1 Marinifilum sp. RC60d5 | reverse complement strand
AATTTTTTTCTTGAGCTAGAAAAAGGCTCCGAAAAAATCAGAATAACTTTACTTACACACTTTATGGGATACTACTAATTTTAATCGGTTGTGCAACGGTTACTTTTGTTAGGCATTGTTATTCCAATTAATATTTCCTTTCGTTTTATCTATAAATTCTTCTATTTTATTAAAAGAGGATAAAAACCATTCTTCTATTTCAGATTCAGAATCTTCATTATTAAGAAAATCACCTAATGGTTGTGCTAAATACATAAGAGTACCATCATCCAAAATATCATATTCAAATTCATCTTGTTTTGCTACTTCAATTTTGAAATTATCATGGTTTTCATTTTTAGCTTCAATATAAATTTGAGTAACTAAAGTTCCATTTAATTCAACTCCATATAATATTTCTGACCAGCCATTTCCTTTTACAGCAGGTTCTGATAATACACACATTCTTTCATGGTCTACTATCTGCTTTTTAAAATTACTATTTGATCTATAGTCTGATATATTACCGAATTTCTTTTCGAATTCATCTTTAACATTATCAATTGTTTGGTCTATTAAACTTACTACATTTAATAGATTCTCCATTGTCACAAGGTCTATACTTTTTATTGTCATATCTCTACTCATCTTATTATCGATTAGGAAATCTATAAATAACTTTGTCAATATATTCTCAGAATTATTTTTAAAAAAACAGGCAACATCGTGCCATTTATATTGGATAAAATCATGACTCTCTATATATTTTGGGTCAGATCTCTCAGTACAATATGCAAGTTTTGTTCTAAGCCCACCATTATTTAATCCTTTAAGAACCTTTGAATACCTTTCTAATTGAAATTCGCCTTCTTTAGATTTTACTTTATTCTCAATAAAACAAATTTCATTTTCTCCTGTAATCACTACATCAATTATACAATCTTTATCTCCTTCTAATTTATACCTCTTCTGAGATTCAACAATGAATTCTTTAGATTCAAGTCCGAGAAATTTATTACAAAACAAATCTCTTAGCTCACAATCATTTTCTAAAACTCCAACCAATAATTCTGTTGTATAATCTTCTAATGGTGTTCTTTCTGTATTACTTTGAATTAATCTTAATAATCGACTAAACATCTTATCTATGATTTTTTAATAATGCCTAACGGCTGGGCTATGAATAGTGGCGGTTTCCGGGCTTCATTTCTGTCAGCCAATACGATTGTTTGTGCGGGCAACAAAACTCTCAATTATGAACTTCTCCCGCCATTATTTATAGCTTTTGTTAGCATTTGTTTTAATTCTTTTGAAGTTGGAACTTTCCCTTTAAATTCCTCCGGTAATCTATGTGTCAATTTATATTCTGAAACTCCAATTGGTTTATTACTTGTTCTCAAAGCATACTCAACTTCCAGATTATCTTTTATAGGGCATAGTATTATTCCAATCGAAGGGTTGTCATCTTCTTGTTTTTCCTGTTCGTCTAGAAGTTCAAGATAGAAGTTCATTTTGCCAGCAAATTCTGGCTCAAATTCAACAGTTTTTAATTCAATGGCAATTAAGCATTTTAATATCCGGTGATAAAATAACAAGTCAATAAAATACTCCTTTTGATTAAGTTTTAACCTGTATTGATTTCCAATAAAACTAAATCCGTAACCGAGTTCTAAAAGTAGGTCTCTGATATTTTCAATAAGTCTATTTTCTAATTCTTTCTCTAAAACAGGTTTTGTGATTCCTAGAAAGTCAAGATTGTATTCGCTTTTCAGGGCTTCGTTCGCTTGTTCTGACAGATGTATAGGAAGAGCTTTTTTGAAATTAGTCAGCTTTTTGTTTGTTAACTGATGTTGATAAGCATTTGCTTTAATTTGATTAAGTAAAACAGCTCGACTCCATCCTAATTGGTCAGTAGCTTGTAAATAATATTTTCGTTCCGTATTGTCTTTTAATTGCTGAATAATAAGCATATTCTGTCCCCATGGAATTTTCATTGCTATTTCTAAAAGTTCAGGCTCATTTTTGTATTCCAGGTAAAACTGTCTCATTCGCCATAAATTTTGAGGCGAATAGCCTTTCACTCCATCTATTTGTTTATTAATGTCTTTCGACAGAGTGTCAACAATAGATTGTCCCCAGTGGTTTTTATCCTGATTTTCAACAATTATTTTCCCAATTTCAAAATTTTGACCAATATGAAATTTATTCAGAGACTTAAAAGCCTGATACCTTGCTGAATTAATCGTGTCGATTATTTTTTCGAAAAAGCTGTTATATGCTGATAATTTGTTCATGCTCAAATTTATTCAAAATCTCTCACAGTTGTGATAGATATTTATAAAATTCATTTCTCTCACAGCTGCAGTAGAATTAGAATCTTGTCGTTTTAAATAAATGCTAACTATTCAGTAACCCTACCCATACTATCGATACATTTCCTTTAGGAAGAGTTGCTGTTTGTTTTTGTTATAAATATAATAACTATTTTATGTGGCATAACTATAGCGAAACTATTTTTTTTATGAAAACTTTAGTGTGTTACTATTGTAGCATACCTCCCTTTGTATTGTTATCTAATGAGCTAGTTAATCTACACGATTTCTAATGTAGGTTTTATTATGAGGTATGCTTCGGAGCCTCAGCTAAAGTAAGGTGGTGAAATGGAATGGTGGTGGTTTTAAATTGCAGATTGGAAATTCTAGACTTTTGCTAGCTTGTGTTTTTACTTTTGCAAAGTAAAGCACGAGCTAAAAGCTCGCGCTATCGGGGGCTTAAACTTCGAATTGGGCAGGCTTTCCGTATCTAAAAATAGATGTTCAGTTATACAGGCTACTATTTGCGTTACCTGCAATTGTGTTTCCGTTGGTGAAAATAGGGCTTCCGCGACACAAACTTGCTCTTCCGTATGTCACGGAACAAGAAACCTCTGTCACGGAAGGCATAACTGCTGTCACGGAAAGCAAAAACCCCTGTCACGGAAGGGGTACCTCATGTCACGGAAGGGGTACCTCGTGTCACGGAAGTTGACTTCTCCTAAAATAACTTGACAGATTATTACTGTTTTTTGGATTGTAGTATTTTATTTTTATCCAGTAACGATTTTACAAAGATATTAAAATCTTATTCCTGTTTTCATTTTCAGGAGATAAACTTACTTCTTATTGGATATTGCAGTTTGAGGTTACCTCCTGAAACTGTACTCTTTAAAAAATATAATTACTGAATTTTAATTCTATATTTATTCTTATTCCTTGTTTATCATTACAGGGTTTTTAGGCTCTAGTGATTTTTTATTCAATGGTAATGGTTTCTGTTTCCAATGCTTTTTAAGACTACCTGTCATCTTATGTGCTTGACTTGGAAACATCATATCTATACTTCTGTGAGGTCTTTGATTGTTGTATTTGTTAATGGCTGTTTTTACTGCCTCTAGAGCTGTGACTTCTCCTAAAATAACTTCATTCAATCAAACTTTCAAATTAAATCAAAGGAACGCGATACAATCGCGCACCAGCAATGGGCGATTTCTGTCCGTCAGTCCAGAGGTTTGCAGTCTGGCTGCCTTCATGCGACACTTCACAATGTTACACTTGCCACTTGCTAACGGCTCGTATAAGAATATGTAGCCGACAGCGTGGTGATTTCGTATCAAGTTACAAGAAAGTTGGAGCGGGCTACAATTCCTAAAATCACTACTGTCTCGGCTATTATTTTTATATCTTGTTATACACCGAAAACACTACGCATTTTATTCACATTTAAAATAACCTGAACGTATTTCTGGATCACCATATTTACCAGGCAAACTATCCGTTGCAATTAAATATCTACCAATTAGGGGGATGTCAGATTCTATAAAAGGATTACGATTAAATTCCAACTTATAATAAGGGTAATAATAAGTTTTCTCCTCCTCTATATCGCTATAATCACAGGAGGTTATTTTAACTGTTCTTGTTCTTTCATTAGGAAGCTTGATATAAACAAGGCTACTTACCATATCGTTAGAAACTCCAATGGTAAAATTAAGTATGGGATTAAGGGTATCCTTCTCTACAGTGCAAGACTCATAATAAACCTTAGCTAAACCATCAATTAAATTAGGTTTAATCGAATAAGATTGAACTAAACCTGGATTTAATACTTGTTCTGAGGGGGTATCAAAAATTCTTGTTTTAAAATCCACTTTTACCAAAGTATCAGAATTTAACCAGCCAAAACTAAAAGGGAGCTTGATTTTAAAAATGCCTTCCACCTTATTTTCCTCGACAAGAAACTTCTCTGTTGAAACATCTTTTTCCACGAGCCTTCCTCTTTTTTGAAAGGAGCCATTAAAAATCTTTTTCATAGCCTTTCTTTCAATATCTCCTTTTAGAAACTTTCCATCTAGAAAGTACATTTTCAAGATCGCTTTCTGACTGTTGGGTTGCTGATAAATATATTCCCATCTATAATCTTCTTTATTTCCAAACTTAGGTAAGGGTAACGTTTTTACAATCTCAACACAAAGTAAATTCCCAGTGCGAAATCCAACTGAAGTAATATTAATTTCATCTGATTCCTTAGAATTAGAAACCTCAATGCTGTCATATTTCTGAGAAAAAGCACTACTACTAAGAACTAATAAAACTAAACTCAAAGCTATTTTATATATCATCACAATCTCCTTCTTCATTTTTAATCTTTTTTTGTAATGCTTTAATTGCAGTCTCGTCTTGCGTATTTACAAAAGCACTTGTTTTCTCTAAACCCCTACAGGCCATAGCATTGTACTCTGCATCAGAATGTCTTCCTCTGTCGAACCATTGTAAAAGTTGAGTTAAATCTTCTACATACTCTTTTGTCATAAATTCGTGCTGTGCCGTTCCAACCCTTTTCTTATTTTGATATTCATCCCATAAGCCAGGATGACTCTCATTAAGAATACTCCCTTTATTGTTACTTTCTGCTAACCAACGATAAATTTCGGCATGAATAAGCTCATGAGCAATAACTGTTGCTAACTTCAATGGAGATTGGTTCAATATATCTTTGTTAATTCTAATCAAGATAGTATTATGGTAAGGATTCTTAGGACTATCTTCGTTATATGTTCTCCCAGCTACATTAGAAGGGAGGTCGTCGTATACGCCGTCGCCGTCAATCTCAATTCTTAAATCAAGTTTACTATTGGTTGGAACATATTCTTTTATCAAATTTTTCATAAAACTAGTTTCTAACATCAATCTATCGTAGACACAACCAGTTTTTTCATTTTTAAATTCTGGAGTTGGTAAAATTTCTGGTATGGGGTCTGGAGTAGTAATTGGATTTCCTGTACCACCAGTATAAGGGTCAGAACCACTAGGCCGACCACCACCTCCTGAATTACCAAAAGCATCTATTCCTTCACTACTAGGACCTGTAAAGTGATATATGCATTCACAATGAGTATTAACCCACTTTCCATCGATAAGTACATCTGTATAATAGCACGTCATTATCCCTGCTTTTGTTCTATTTTTAGAATCTTCGGGAAGTCTAACTCTAAAGTCTTTAGCTGTAATAGAACCAAACATGCGTTGTTCATAATAGGCAAACAAATGCGAAAGTTCATATTCCGATTGAATAGAAGAAATAAAATCAGTATCGTTAAGTAATAATTTCGATTCTATTTTTTCCTCATGGTACGATAAAACAAGAATTCCTACTAAATCGTTGTTGGATTTATAAACAACAGGAACATACAAATACATTTTTTGTTCATATTTAAATGAATCGCCATAGTCCCATTTAGGATATCCATACAACTGGATAAAGTTGTTTGAGAATTGTATGACAGAATCTGAATATTGCAGATAATTAATAGCGTATTCCTTAAAATTGTCGTTAGAATAAGTATGTTCAAAAAAATCAGGATTTATTTTTTCTGGAGATTTTAAATTTTCGTCTTGTTCTTTACTACAAGACAAAATCAACAGTAAGGCTGCTGCAAAATAAATAATCGCTTTCATTAAGTGTAATTTTATAAGCTTTGATTTTTTGGTGTATAACGGTCTTGTATAAGAATAGTTGCGGGTTTGTATACGAGGATTTTCCGAAGGAAAATCAGACGTTACAAACACGCAACGACCTTTGTTTTAGCACTGAACCGCAATTATTTTTATACGGTGTTGCCATTTCGTTGTTTTCTTTTCGGATTCAATTTATTCGACTAAATTCCGTTTTCTACCTTTTCGCGTTTGATTAAATTCAGTCAGCGTTTTATTCCGCAAACATTTTCAATTCCGATTGAGTGAGAAATTCCGCAATTTGCTAAATTCCGCATTTAGTTCAGTTTTTTTAAATTCTGCAAACTTTCTGAAATTTCATTGTAATTTTTCATTCAGCGTTATTTTTTTTTCTATCACGAATTGTAAGAACCATCGCTAAAATCAAAAATACACTTGCAGCAATTCTTAACCAAAAACCTGAATTCATTTCATCAGAGGTGAAAATAAAATTCAAGATTATTAATATACAACTCACGATTATTAAAATTAAAGGTAAATTATTTTTTTTCATTATTTCGATTTTTTCAATTTGAGTGCGTTTCGCCAATGAATGGCAACGGTCTTGCTAAGTTTCATGGGCGATTTCAAAGAATTTACTTTTCAAACCGCGCGAAAGCAAGCCGCATAAATTTGTTTATATTTCTCAGCAAACCAATTTAATTGGCTTGCTGGTGTTTCTTAATTGAACTAACTCTCAGGTGACTCGCCAGCGCCCATGAAATTTAGCTTTTGTGCTTGTTGCACAACTCTTAATAACTTGTTTATAAATCTAACAATAATATCTTTACTTTTCAATAATAAAGGCATAACTTGTAAACAAAACATGCAAGGGAAGAAGCTTTATCAAGAGAAGTTATTTTCAAGCTTTCAACTCTCACATCGGGTTCCTGAAAATAATTTCTACCGCAGGTTAAAAGAGGTTTTAGATTTATCCTTTTTATATAAACAAACGGATACTTACTACGGTAAATGTGGACAGAAAAGTATCGATCCAGTCGTTTTCTATAAGCTCTGTTTGGTTGGTTATTTGGAAAATATCATCAGCGATAGAAAGCTGATGGAGCATTGCTCTATGCGGCTTGACATCTTATTTTTCTTAGGTTTCGATATTGACGAACAGCTACCCTGGCACAGTACACTAAGTCGAACTCGTCAGTTATTTCCAGAGGATTTATTTGAGCAGGTTTTTACTCATGTTTTAAGTATGTGTGTAGAAAAAGGAATTGTTAGCGGTCACACTCAGGCGATCGATTCTGCTCCAATTAAAGCCAATGCAAGTATGGATAGTTTGGAGCTGAAAGTTCCTGAAGAACAATTGGAAGCCTACCTTCAAAAAGCTCGTTACCAAAGTCGGGAAGATCGTAAACCTAAAAAGAATAAAGCCCCAGAAAAACAACAAACAATTACGGCAAGTAAGCGAGAATTACAGGAGATAGAAAGTCGCAATCGAAATTGGAAAAAGAATCAGGATCAACGACCTGGAGCAAGCAATAAAGGAGCCAAGTATACCAGTAATAAAACCCATTACAGTCCCACCGATCCCGATGCACGAATAAGTGTAAAGCCAGGGAAAGCAAGGAAACTTAACTATCTAAACAATATCAGTGTTGATACTGCCCATCATGTAATCACTGATGTAAAAGCCTATCATGCCGACAAAAAAGACAGTCAATACTTGCAGGATACCACAAAGCGTTTGAAACAAAGACTAAAAGAACAAGGCTTATTGTGGACTACTCTTTTGGCTGATGCAGGTTACAGTAGTGGAGAAAACTACGCGTTTTTGGAAAAAGAAAACATTATAAGCTACATTCCACAGCATGGAACTTACAAAGGTGGTCCGGCAGGATTTATCTTTTGTAAAGAAGAAAACTACTGGCTTTGCCCACAAGGAAAGAAAGTTACTTTTCGCAAACGAAAAATGATGAAAAACTCTTTGCAAGATCATTACCTAACCAAAAGAAGTGATTGTAAAAATTGTCCGACTAAACAAAAATGCATTGGTAAAGGTTTTGAGAAAAAAATTGCCATTACTGTGTATAAAGATCAATATGAACGCAATAATAAAAGGGTTAGAAGTAAGCTTGGAAAAATAATGAAAGGCAAGCGACAATCTACTGTCGAACCTGTTTTCGGAACCTTAACCCAGTTTATGGGACTAAGAAAAATCAACACCATTGGAATTGCTCAGGCCAATAAAGTGATGCATATGTCAGCTACTGCTTATAATCTTAAAAAGATGTTGAAGTTTATGAGTAAAACAGCTGAAACAATGACCAATCAGGCGATTAGTCATTTCGCTATTTTAAAAAGCATATTTGGCTCGTTTAGCTTCCCTCTAAGAACTTAATAATTTAAAACTCATATCATCATCATTTAAAAAATGAAGCCTTAAAAATCTGTCAAATAACAAATATTTAAGGCTCTTATCGTAATATCAGAAATTTTAATCGGTTGTGCAACGGTTACTTTTGTTAGCAACTTGCGTTATCATTTAATCTTCCCGTAAAATATTCAATAATTATGATCAGCGGCAATCTATAATGGTTACTCAATACTCCTTTTAAATTCAAGGGCATCATCCGACTCTATAACGTAGCTCTTAATTTTATCATTAGATTTTGAGAGAGTTTTACCCTTAGAGTTTTTCAGAATATCAGAAATGGACTGATATGTACTGTCGGGAGTTGACTGCTTTTCTTGACTGTTTTTACTGAAAAAATTGAATATTGAGTGATTTTTGGCTATAGTTCCATCATCAAACATAATATCCATTTCATGTGTAATTATGGCATAATTCACAGAGTAGTAATGCTCCTGTTCTACATATGATATTTTCGCATTATAACCTGTTCTTCTTTGCTTTATGTCGTTGTTAATTAAGAAATTATCTTCTTTACTAACGAGGGAATAATCAAAGTATAAATAGCTTTTTGTAACATTGTCAATGAACATATAGCCTTTTACCTGTGTTTTTCCGGTGTCAACTTCTTTCGGTTTAAAGCTTATTTTTATTATTTCTTTATTATTACTAAAGAATCTTCCTTCATATGTAAATGTGTAAGAGTTTTTTAAAAGAATAAAATGTTTATAAGACACACACATTGTTTTTAATAATGCATTCTCTGATATAAAATGTCTTGATGTGTCAGATAAGTACAATTCGTGTTTCAGAACTTCAGTTTCAATTTTTGATGGTCTATTCTTATTAAATCCTTTAATATTGACATTTATATCTGCTTTAAAAATCCCTTGGTATTTTCCATTTGAGAGAAATGTTTGTCCATATACTCCGTATAATTTAATATTTCTGTTGTAATTAGTCTTAATTTTTTTTGTAGCTTCTTTTACTATATTTTCAGGATCAATAGGTGAAATTGTAATATTATCAAGTTGGTAAGATACTGGAGATAGTAGAACAGTTTTTCGTTCTTTTATTTCATCTATAGTACATGATTTCGATTTATATCCTAAACATCTAACCAAAAGTGTATCAAGTTTATTTTGTGGTAGTTCTAAATTGAAAAAACCATCTGTATTAGTTATAGTTCCAATCGTTTCATTAATACTAATACTTGCGTAAGGTATGGGTTTGCCATTTTCTGCTAAAACGCAACCGCTTATCATTTCTTGGCTTAAAAGATTAAGTGATATAAGTGTGAAAGTGTAGAATACTAATAGTGTTTTCATTAAAAAATAATTGAAAAAATCTCTATTTAATATGTTAAGATTTTAATTAATAATGTCCTGACTGCTTGTGTGTCGGATTTTCGCTTGTTGCTAACGCTAAATTGTATGAGTAGTGGCAGATTGCGTGGTACTTACCTGTCAAACCGCAATGCAGTTTGAGCGGGCTACAAACCTTGATATTTGCCACTTTACCTGACATTACTTATACAAAATGTTAGGCAAAGTTGTTCTATCCTCTTATAAAATCAATTTATTCATCAAGAGCATTTTTCACCGTTTGATAATCCCAGTAACAAGTCCCGTTTTCATAATAGCACATGGCCTTATGTAATCCAACATTCTTAATTATTTCAGGACACTTATTTTTATTTACAGATGCTGCATTATATAAAACTACTATTTTCAAATCATCCCGAATAGCTTTTGCGCACTCATATTCTATATAACTTCGATAATCTACATTTTTCCCTCGCGAGCACGCTTTTGTCCAACTATTATAACACGAACAATATTGACAGCTGCCATTCCTTACAGTCTTTGTATTCGACCCAACAATTAGAACAAATGTCTTTGATGAATCAAGTCTGTTCGCAAGTGATGATTTGATACTACAATTTAAGCTACTATCTCTTGCTTGAGTCAAATCGTGAGCATCTGTAAATGTTAAGCTCCAATATTTACTTTTCTTCCATTTATGAAGTTGTTCAATTGCATCGTTATCACCATCCCATTCTGCTGCTAAGTATGTTTTTGTCCTGTATGCCATATCTTAATCCTTTTTTAATTTATAAAAATTGATTTTGTCTTTTTTTGATTCATGTATTATAATAGACACTTTTGAGGGATAAGTAAATTTAATTCTACTTACTTTAAATGACCAAATCAAAAGCTCAAGTAATTCCTGTTCAGTTACGGAATCAAATCCTTTAAAACGAGTTATTCCAGAACCAAGAAGCGGAATTGAAATAGAACGACCAGCATAAATTATATCAATTTCATTCCAAAAATTTATAAGAAAACTTATATAGTCATTGATGTATAGATATGCTCTATTATCATTATCAAATTTTGAAAAAGCCGTCAGAATGTATTCTTCATGCAAAAAAACAGTTCCAAGACTATATCTCTTATTTTTACCATGAAGTCTATTGTTTTCACCAATTACCTTATCTTTCAAATGTTCATCTTCATTTAATAAATTATCAAGTACATTAACATCACTAATTTTTGAGTTAATATATTTGCCATTAAGGGTATTCTCTGATATTATTCTATTGTCAACCTGCGTGTCAAAGTACTCATTAAATGCAATCACTTTAAGTCCATCTTCTTCGAAAATATCGCCAGTTTTAATAATTATTGTTGAATTATTAATGTTTAGCTTAGTTTTGTCTTGTTTGTTGGCATTTAACCACATGATTATATAAATAATCAACAGCAACAATACCAATCCAATCCCTACATATATTTTTAAACAATTTGGAATAGTTATTACAATTAGAGCAAATGAACAAAGTAAACCAACAACTGATAATACTTCTAAATAATTTTTAAAGAGTTTTCTATCAAATGGTTTTACTTTAAATTTCATAATATATCTTTTTTTGGTACCTAATCATGCTTGCAGGTTTGTTTCTTTCAATTTTGCCTAACGGTTAGTATAAGAAACGTAAGTGATTTCGAAGCACTTACCTATCAATTTACACTGAGCCAAATTTGCGATTAGACACAAATTTAATGTTTTAAAAGCAACCGTCAAATCGCAGATTTGGCGGAGCTGAATAAATGCTCCAAAGCTCCGTAAACCACTGAGCCACTTATGTTTTTTATACATTGTTGGCGTTTCGTTGTTTATCGTTCCTATCTTAAATTAATTTGGTAATCTATTTGTATATCCAGCAATTTTTAACTCTCCATCTTCCAATTGAAAAGTAATCTGCTCCATCATATTTTTGTCTTTCTCAAATGTCAAGTTTACTACATAAAAATCCTTCTTCTCTGAGTTTGGCATTTTATTATAGTATTGTTTGCTATGATATACTCTGTCTCCACCAATCGTATTAATTTTCTTTCTATCTGTTATTGTCGCAAAAAAATCCTCCTTAGTTGTCATATTTTGCATTAGTGAACCCGAATTGCTCCAAAATTCATCAAACTCTCCATTGTCAAGTTGCTCAAGACTTTGTTCCGTAAGTTTTACTGCCTTATCAAAAATCTCCCTGTCTTGTACTTGTCTCTCAACCTGCTCATCTACCGTCTTTTCGAAGAAATCAGTAATCTTGTCTTTTTGTGATAAAACCTCATTACTCAAGATTAGTCGGAATGAAACCTGCTTATCACTTTCACGAATGAAATACTGCCAGGTGATATTTTTTAAATCATTCTGGGTAAAGTCAGGGAACTCTTGTTGTAAAAAAACTGGGAACATATAATTCAAAATATCAACTCCAAGTCTTTCGTTTTCCTCCTGTCTTTCAAATTGGTCTAAGGTTTTAAGAATGATAATCTCCTTATTATTTACAGAGCAACTTGATATTATCAATCCGATTATAAAAAATACTGTTAGTCTTTTCATATTTAATTGTCTTGTTTTCTAATCCGTTTAATATTGTGCAGTCGGTTCTCGCAATGAACGCCAACGGTAAATTGTATGGTGCGTAGGGCATTAGAAAGCACTTTCCTGTCAAGCCGCTAAGTAGCCGAAGCGCAGGTTTGACACCTGCAAAATTAGACACCCCGTCGAAGCTGCGCTTCGGCGGGGTTGAAGAAAGCGCAAAAGTTTCAAATACAGCAATTCTGCCCTATGCATTATACAAAATGTTAGGGGGCGTAATTGCTTACTTTTCTTTCAAGTTCTTCAAATAATCCGTTAAAATATTCATTGTGTTGCACTATAAACCTTTTTGTATTAGTCATTTTTTCAAACATGTCCTGCGGTTTAGGAGCATAGTTTTCTTGAATTTGTGTTTCTTGCGAAGTATTAAGTAAAACATACAATAATTGCTCCTCAATACTTTTAAAACCATTATTTTCTGATGATTGATTTAGAATCATTGTGTATGTCTTGAAATATTTTTCTAGTCTAATTTTTATTACGCTAGAATTTCCACTCAACAAGACAGTATATTTGTCATTTATTCTCCTTAAAAAAGTATTCAAAATTTCTGCCCTTAGTTTCTCACTCTTATAAACTGAATATGAAAGCATATCGCAAATAAAAAAGGAATACAAGTCGATTTCAAATTTGCTTACCTTACCGTAATCTTTCGCATTTGCTTTAAAAGATGTCAAGAAATTAGAGTAAGTCTGCGCACCGATTTTAAAAGCAATATCGATAATCTCATTTGGCAAATAACTTCTATTGTTTTTTACTGCGTTTGCTTTTAATGGTTGATTATTTGATTTCTGTACATTATTTCTTTTGTTTATTTCTTGCTCTTGGATAATTTGTATGTTGTTTTCAATTTTGGTTTTATTACCATCGGGCAGTGCTATGCAAAAAGAGTTTCGTATTTGTTTTAATAAATCAGGCAAACCATCTATAGAGCCGCGAGACGTCTCAATCTTGTAAAGAACTTCTTGAAGAGTTTTATAGAAATCCGAAATGAGGTCTTGTTTTTTTGAGTTAGCAATAGTTTTTATAGTATCACCAGTTAGAACGTCTTTAAAAAAATGAGATGCTTTCTCTACATTTATGGTTTCCTGAAATCTAGTGGCCTCCCCTTTTTCATTAAAATGACATGCTTCTATTTCTGAATAAGTCTCCGTGATGGATGATAGGGATTGAATTAATTTGAAGCATTCTTGAAGCGATTCTTCATCTGTCTGGTTACTTGTTTTATGTGTTTTATTTACAGGCTTTAAAGTGTCCTTTTCATTTTTTGTTTTATTTCTTAGTTGTGAAATTATACCAGTAAGTAGCCCAACGCATATAATTAAAACATAAATAAGCAATATAGTCTTACCCCATAAGTAGCATAAAGCCACTCCTAAAAGCAGGATTGAAATTTTTGTAATATTACCTGTAATTATTTCTTTTATTTTTCTATTTTCTTCATTGCGTTTGTTTTTATCACGATTATTCTGTTCTCGATTATGAATTATCTTGATGTTATCCTCAATTTCTTTTTTGGTTAAATCCTCATTAGGGAGAGCCTTTGCAAAGGAACTTCTTATTTGCTTTAATAGTCCTTCAATTTCAGGTGTAAACCCAAAGCTTAGTTTCTCTAGTTCAATGTATATATCTTGAAGAGTTTTATAAAAACTAGAAATTAGTTTCTTATTCTCTGAATGGGCAATTTTCTTAATTTTTCCTCCAATTAAAACTTCATTAAGTAATTCACTTACCGCAATACTATCAATTCCTGTTCTAATCGGAGTCATATGTCCTCTGCCATCTGATGTTTCACTTATGTGTCCACCTGAAGATTGTTTGTTATTTTCTATTAGTGATTTAAGTGAATCTATCAAATCATAACAGTAGTTAATATCATTTGTATTTGATGTTGATGTTGTTGTCATATTATAAGTCTTTTATGCTTATGATTAGCGATTTAGGTCATGCTCACAAAGAGAAACAAAACTATGTAAGTGTTCTCTCATATAAAGTGTCTTAGCGGAAAAATATGTCACACCCAACAAAAAGCATCCTATAAAATAATTGGTTAAATCATGTTCTTTATTAATTACTTTAGTTATTTCGGTAACATTCGAATTATTATCACTTATTAAATATGCTCCTTCAACACCGTTCCAATTTGGATGAGTATACTCACAAAGAGAATCATAATATTTTCTAATACCATTAATCTCTTTATCTAGCTTGTCAATATAGTTTAGAATATTAGTGGATTTATACTCTTCACAATATCGAGTGCCAAGTATTATTTTAGTTATATCTTCATCAAAACCATTTGTCAACTGATTATTACTTATTGATTTATCAAACGAAACAAATACTTTATTTGTAATTGCAAGGTTTTCTATAATCGCACGGATTAGCGGTATAGCTGGTATTATATGATTCCCTTCTAGTAAAATAATAACTGATTCACTAAAATCAATCATTCTTTTGCTTATTACTTCAATAAATAATTGAACCTTCAATGGTAATTTGTCAATACTAGAAAGAGCAAAATGGTCAATCTTATCTAATGAATTGTTTTTTAAATCTTCTAGAATTGTTTTTATAGCATTAATATCTCTCATCGTTGTTAATATTTATTGCCAAGCAGTTCGTTTTATGCCCCCTAACGGTAAATTGTATGAGTAGTGGCAGATTGCGTGATAGTTTCCTGTCAAACCGCTATACAGTTTGAGCGGGCTACAAACCTTAATATTTAGCACATTGCCTGCCATTACTTATACAAAATGTTACAAGCCGTTTGTGTGTCCTGCGATGAATCAGGGCACTTTCAAATATAATGAATCTTTCTGTTAACCAGAAAGTAAGTTCTTTGAAATTGATTCATCATAACTTTAAATGAGATGAGAGGAATTTATCATGCTGTCAATATTGTCCTAATGCAATTTTGACACGGCTGGCATGATATTTTGGTCTCTCGGAAACGCTTTGCTGGAAGTGTTTTCAATCCATCCTGCGGTGCTTCCCTTTCAAGGGGTTGGTACTGAACAGCACGGGAAAAGGCTGAAAACCCACTTATTAGTGGGAAATCTGTCAGGAATGGGTATAGGAGCTGAACGAAAGTGAACCGCTCGAAGAGGCTTCGATAATAACGTATGCGATACTGAGAACCAATGGTCGGACGGTACATTGGGATAAGTGCAGAGATTACCAGTTTATTGGCTGCATCGGTATCCGGAGTAAAGACGGCAGGAACTATACCTTGGCTCATTTAAGGAACAGGAGAACCTATCTGCTGGTGTTAAGAGAGAATGGCGAAAACCTTCGGGCAAGCCAGAGAGTATCAATACAGTGGAATAGGGGCGGACTAACCCGTAGTAGCAACTTGTGTCAAGTAAAGGCTTTGTAATTATTGCCATAGCGAAGGGGTTGGCGCAGTCGAGCATATTTGCCAACTTGAAAGAGGATGAGCTAACTTACATGCGAAACCTGAGATGGTTTCATGACTGCGAGGAGCCGTGTGAAGGGAGACTTTCACGCACGGTTCTGTGAGAGGTTTAGGGGTGAAATTCCCCTTTACCTACTCGACTTCCTTGTTATTCAAAGCTTTAAACTTCTATCTCAAGTTTCAATTCTTCAAATTCTCTCTGTAATTTTTCTTTTATACTATTAAAATACTCATCCCAATTTTCGATGTCAATAATTGTCTTGAATGTTTCACTTTCTTTAATTGAGATAATATCTGTTTCAAGAATTTTTATTTGTCTACGTAATTTAGCAATAGCAGCTTTCAATAAATCTTTTTCTAAAACTGTTTCTGATTTTGCTTTGAAGAAATTACCCTTTTCAAGTTCTTCAAGTATCTGTGAAACTTTCTTTATATCATTCGAATCATAAGCCTGCTTTAATTCAATGAAAATCTTTTGAGCTGTTTCCTTAAACTCATCACTAACTTTGTCGGGATGGCATAAAACAGTTGCTTTTCTAAATTTCTTTTTCAGTTCTAATTTTTGCTCATCTGTTAATTCATAGATTTCCTTTTCCTTTTCCGTGTTAACCTCTTCGCGATATTGTTTTTCGTCATTTTCAGCCTCTTCATATTTTGTTTTGTCAGATTTATACTTCTGTTTACGCAGTTTTAAAATACCGAGGATAATATCACCCAGTTCAATTGTATGTTGATGTTGAAATTCTGACAGCAATTTTTCAAGTTCTATCTTTTCATTGTCATATCCGTTAAGTTGGTTTTCTAAATTCTTAATTTCAAGTTTCAGAGCTGCAATTTCAGGGTCTGTCCAAATAGAAAGTTGTTGATTTTTTGAAATGAAGTTTTGAATTTTTGCTATTGCCGATGCAAATTCTTCTTTTTCAACATTGTCTATAATTTCAAGTAAATCAGAGTTAAATTCGTATTCTCTTAATTTGTAGGTTTCCTTGTCCAATTCTTCAATATCTTCAAGTAGTATATAGTTTTTTAGAATTTCTAATCGTTTAATAATTTTGTTTAACGGGAAAGTAATTTCTTCTTTTGCAGCATCGGGATAATATAGTTTACGGATATTATCGAATTCAGCAATAAACTGTTTTGCTAAGATTGTGTCGCTACTGGTAATAATTACATTCTCAAAATTGTTTTCAGCCTTGTAGCTCCAATTATATGAACCTGAAATTACAGTGCAATAATCAATAACGCAGAATTTGTTATGCATTAATTCTGTATCTCCATTACCAATCTTGAAGACCTTTGATTTACCAGTAGCCAATTGGTCAAAATCAATGTATGAATTAAGGTTGATATTATCGTTAGAAATAATAAGAGAAACGGTGCAACCGTTTCTTGCTTTATTTACTAATTCATTGAAAATATTTTTATTGGTAAACCAAGCAACCGCAATAAATACAGATTTCTGTGCCTTGCTAATTTCCTGTTGAATTCGTTCTGCTATATTTTCAAATACTGCTTCTGTTTGCATATTTATTTCCATTTATGAATACTACCATCAACACTTGCAGTATAAATTGCTTTATTAGTTTTATCAAAGAGAACTGAGTAAATCCAATTTGTTGCTTCCCTTTTAATTGAATGGTGATAAGGAAATACTTTTGAATGTTCATTATATTCACAAATCAATTGAAATGATTTTGTGTCAAATACTTTTGATATTCCGTTGTAACAGTTAGCGACTAAATAGTTTCCATCATCTGAAAAAACTAAATCGTTAATCCATTCCTCATTTTCTATTGTCAAGAGACAATCTTGTTTATCAATGTCCCATATTTTTATTGTGTTGTCACAAGAACCACTTGCAAGAATATTTTTTGAACTATTAAATGTAATAGCTTCTACCCAATGTTTGTGTCCATCGAATTGACCTAATTGAGCCTTGCTTTTTATATCCCATATTTTTATTTTTTCATCTTTTCCACAACTAATAACAGTCTCATTGTTTGGTAAAAAAAGTACATCGTTAACACCAAAATTGTGTGCTAGTATTTTTTTAGTTTCTTTTAGTTTCTTTGGTTCCCAAATTTTTATTGTATCATCCCAACTACAAGTTGCAATACTCCTATTATTAGGGCTGACAACAATATTCTTAATTATCAATTCGTGAGCTTGAACTACTTCTCTACTGATACAATCCTCATCAAACGTAACCCGAAATAATTTTCCAGACCTGCCAGCACAAAGAAGCTTCTCATTCCAAACAGCAATTGATGTCAGCCAATTATTTTCTATCTGCTCTTTAAAAAAACAATCACCATTTGATAAGTCGTAAAGGCTAATAAATCCATCTTCACCAGCGGAAACCAAACAAGATTTGTTGTTTAAAATGTTATCAGCGATAATAATTTGTCTGACTGCCATTTTATGTCCATCAACTTTCCATATTTGTTCACCTTTGAAGTCTCCGCTAAATTGGAATTTGCTTTCTGCCAGTAATTTATTAGTAACAGAAATAGAATTACTCACTCTAACTAAGCCAGTCGAGCCAATAGGTATTAATGAAGAATTATTTTCATTCTTATTTTTCATATTCAATGAGAAAGTAAAAAGCGGTAAAATGTATTTGTAAGATTAAAAATGAATTCAATTTCAGAGTGTTTTACTTTGTCGTGATGCTTTACATAGTTATTCTGATATTTACTAAAAATATCTATTAGTCGCAAAAAGGTGTTGCTTATCTCTGATGAAATACCTTTATCTTTTTGATATTTACCCAAAAACGGAGCTTGATTCTCTAAAGTCTTTTCGTTCCCAAGAATAGCTCGCAAAAAACATTCAACTGACAATCTTAGGTCATCTAAAATATGTCTTTCATTATTGCCGCTATTAAAATCCTTCAAAGCTCTATTGTATAACTTGTAAGCTTCTGGAAATGCTTTAAGTCCATTGAGTGTATCGGTAATTAATTTTTCATCTATTTCTTTCGATGCAACTGCTTTTGCATATATAGCTTTTCTAATGTCAACTTTTCCGCCACCAATTATTGTTCTAATATCCTTTACTTCATCAGGAGATGTGTCTTCTATTGGTTTTAAGAAAGTTTCAAATAAATGGTGCTTAATGTCATCAGGATAAGAAAGTAAAATGTCCTTAAAGTAATCTTTTTTTGTCGTGCTTTTTACTTCGTTTCGTCTTTTTTCAATGTAATCATTATAGTCAAGCAAGTCAGGGTCAACTTGTTGAACTGTCTTTATAAATTGTGAACCTGTATAACCGTCAAGGAATTTATAAAGTCTTCTATATGCAGCAATCCAATCTATCATATTATTGTATGTTGTGTCTTTTTTTTTTAATGGCTTGTAACGGTGGCTGGAAGAAGCGTAAGTAATTTGTGAACAAAACTCAAAACTTCTAGCGAGCCAAATATTTGTTTCTGCATTAAACTTAATAAATTTTTTGAAGCAAATGTTTGGCGGAACCTAATATTTTAACATTCCTTAAAATTAAACACCTAAACTTATGCTTTTTGCCAGCGTGTTACAGCCAGTTATTAATCCCCGATCGAACTTCAACATAAAAAATTTAATGAGCTAGAACAAAAACTTTTATGGGATGCTGAGGCCTTCGTATGCAAATCAGCTTCCGAAAAAAAGCCCGATATGAGTGTTACAAACCAAAAATTTGCATTCTTTTAGCTCAAAATGCTACACAATAAGCGCCTTGCTCCATTATATGCACCTTGCCGCGTTTGTAAATCAGCTCGCTAGGCCGATTAAAATAATCTACTCATTTTTTTTACGTGTCAATTCCCAATCAATTCGAAACTATAATTCCATAAAGTTTTTGGGCTTATACAAATTAGGCTTTAGCCAACTAATTGGCTGTAACGGTTGGTGTATGAAGCGTTGGGCATTTCGAAGCACTTCACTGTCAAACCGCTGATATGTTTATTAAATGTAACGCCCTTGAAATTAGCACTATCCGCCCAATGATTTATACACTTTGTTAGCAACTGGGCGTTCATTTTTCGTCCTGACAGTCAGCGTTTTAAGTCTATTTATTAGTCTTTATTATAGCACAGACTTTTCAACGAAGCACAAATTTATTTTGTTTTTTTGTGGGAGGGCAACCCTAAAACCGCCCTTAAAGGCGGTTACTTGGGCTGGCTTTGTAAGCTCTTTGGCAAGCTTTGGTCGTGCGTTGGCTCGTGGGGCTTGCCAATGTGCTTACAAATAGGGAGGGCAATTCCACTATCCTCTTATGGTTTTGCCCAATGCTTCTAATAGTTGTGGATTGTCCTCTAAACCAATCTTTGCTACGGCATAGAACTCACTCATCCAATCATCTATCTTTGCAAATGCTGCATCTTTGCCTTTGGTTGCATCTTGTGATTCCCCTTTTTCTTTCAGGTAAACTGCTCTTGCCGTTTCTAATTCAGAAATCAATGTGTTTGCCGCTGTCAAGTCGTCAACGGAGATTTTTAAACGGGATAATTTACCTTGAACCGCTGTATCGGCTGATGCCACGGAATAAAATTTCTTTGCAGCTTCTAACCATTTGATATAAGTCCGTGGCATTGTTCCAGAAATTGCCAATTTGTCGGCGGTTAATGAATCGTTACGAAATACAACTTTTGCTTTCTTGCGGTGAATGTTGAATGTATCCTCCAATTGTTCCTTTTTACTTGAAAAATCGGCGTAAGCGGCAGATGTTTCATCGTCTTCGGTTTTGTTTGCATCGTATGCTGTTCGGGTTTTTGTTAGCAACGCTTTACCTTCTGCGATAACTGCCGAATCGAAGCCTAAATCTGCCATGATTGCTGAAATTTCAGGTTGGGTTTCTGCATTTTCCAAAGCTACCCGGTACAATTCCAATGTTGCTGAGTCTGTAAGTTTTGTTCGTGATGCCATAATTTAATTTTTAAAGGTTTATAATTAATTACTTTTGGTTTTTTCGCTTTTACAATTCTGTTTTTCAGTTTTACAATTGCGTTTTCCCCACTCACATTTTCTCTTTTCGGATTTGGAATTGTATTTTTCGTACGTACTGCAATATTTTCCTTCCCTGCCAGTCTATTTTTCCTTTCTACTATTGCATTTTCCAAACTTACACCTGCTATTTTTCAACTTGATTTTGTGTTTGTAAAACTAAATGTTAAATATAACGAAAATACTTTTTGTTAGAACTCAGTTGTACTTCCATTTTGTTAAAAAAAATCAGCAGCAACTTTCATTCTTTTGAATGGAAGGGCATTTTGCCGAACCATACGAACAATACACACAGCAATCTCCCTGTTTTGGTTTCAGAATGGTATGGCAATTTTCACATTTATAAAAGAATTGGCAAGAATCCATGGGCATGGTTTCTTCCTTTCGAAAACCACAATTTGGACAGGTTATTATTGATTGGGTTTGAAGATTCATTTTGATAAAATTTTAACAATCGGTTTTGCACTCTTTTTCAATCTTCTCGTTTTCGATTTGAAAAGTGGTATGCCCTATGCCAAATTCATTTTTAAGAGCTTCCTGCAATTCAGAAATAAATTCATCGCTAAATCCTTTTGGCATTATCAGATGGGCAGTTAATGCAACCTGGGTTGTACTCATTGCCCAAACGTGCAAATCATGAATATCTTCAACCCCGTTTTGAGATGAAAGAAAGTCACGTACTTTTTCAAGCTTTATGTGTTTTGGTACAGCATCCAATGCCAAATCAATGGAATCGGTAAACAAACGCCATGTTCCCCAAAGAATTACCAAAATAATAATGAAACTCATTATCGGGTCAATCCATTGGATTCCGGTGATGTTAATCAATAACCCGGCAACAACTACTCCGAGGGAAACTCCGGCATCGGCAGCCATATGAAGAAAAGCTCCTTTGATGTTCAGGTCGTCTTTTTGCCCTTTCATAAATAACAAGGCTGTGATGGTGTTGATTACCACACCTATTCCGGCTACAATCATTACCTGTGTTCCTGCCACGGGTTCAGGATTTTTAAATTTACCAATGGCATCCCACCCAATAGCGATAACCGCCCCAAACAGTAAAAGTGCATTCAGGATTGATACCAGAATAGTTGTTTTTCGCAAGCCATAGGTGTATTTCCCTTTTGGTTTTATGGAGGCAAGCCAAATAGCAGCCCATGCAAAAACCAAACTTAAAACATCACTGGCATTATGCCCGGCATCGGCTAATAATGCTGATGAGTTGGCAATTAAACCATAAAATATTTCAACGGCGACAAAGACGATGTTTAATCCAATACCAATTGCAAATGCTTTGCCGTGACCTTTTTGAGTAGTATGTTCATGCGAGTGTGCCATAATGTTTTATTTACCAAGTTTTAATATCCTGAAAGCCCCCCTTACTACGATTAAAAAAACAATTGTACCAATGATTAAATCAGGATACTTTGATTGGGTCAACAAAACCAATACACCTGCTGCGATAACACCGGTATTGATAATAATATCGTTTGATGTGAATATCATCGTGGCTTTCATGTGTGCTTCTTCACTTTTTGATTTTTGTAATAAATATAGGCAAATGGAATTGGCAATCAATGCCAATATGGAAACAATAATCA
This sequence comes from Marinifilum sp. RC60d5, assembly GCF_052400665.1. NCBI lineage: Bacteria > Pseudomonadati > Bacteroidota > Bacteroidia > Marinilabiliales > Marinifilaceae > Marinifilum > Marinifilum sp. RC60d5. The sequence goes on along the minus strand of NZ_JBQTGK010000009.1, from coordinate 99,404 downwards.
TGGTTTTGAAATCCGGCACAGCTTCAAAACTGATAAACCGGCGTATTACTTCTATAAGACCAATCAGTGCTAAAGCCAGTTGAAAATAGCCACTCAATTTTGCTACTTTTTTCTTGCGGAACACAGTTGAACCAACCGCCCAAAGGCTAAGACCATAAACGAGTGCATCTGCCAGCATATCCAACGAATCGGCAACCAAACCCATAGATTTAGAAATAAAACCCGTGGTAATTTCAATAATAAAAAATGCAAAGTTGATAATCAAAACCGTCCAAAGGAGTTTCGACTGTACCGATGAATTGTCCTTGAATTCATCCGCTTGGACAACAATTGTTTCTTGGAGTTGCGACCCTAAATTGAGTTCTTTCAGGTGATTCTCAATTTCAGGGCTTTCTTCGGAATGAAAGACAGTAAGTTTTCGGTTTTCAATATCGAACACCAAACTTTTAATCATGGAAAGCCCATCGAGTTTCATCCTGATAAGGTTTTCCTCGGAAGGGCAATCCATTTTGGAAATTTTAAAGGTGCTTTTAAACATTGTGAATGACATGTTTTAATTTTTGTTGAACCTCATTTGCAACACCTGCCAATTTTTCATTTTCAACTGATTGCATTGATGCCATCGGGTCAACGGCAGCAATTTCTGTTTGGTTTTCTGAAATTTGTTGCACGATAACATTGCAAGGCAACATTGTACCGATTTTATCTTCTTCCTGCAATGCTTTGTAGGCAAAAGCAGGGTTACACGCACCAAGTATGCGGTACTTTCTGAAATCTACTCCCAATTTTTCTTTTAGTTTTTCGTGGATGTTGATTTCAGTTAAAACCCCGAAACCCTCCTTTTTGAGTTCTTCTGTTACCCTTTTTACTGCTTCTTCAAAAGAGCAATTCAATGTTTTTTCAAAATAGTATTTCATCTCATTTGCTTTTAAAGTGAATTATTAAAAAAGCAAGTTGCCCGATATATTAAGGCAACCTGCCCTTAAAGTTATAAATTATTTTTCTCCATTTTCCAAACCCGTTTTCACACGGTACACCTTTTCGACATCGGAAACATAAATTAACCCATCGCCGGGATTTAATGTTTTACCATATTTCGAAATGATGCTTACTACCGTGTTTACCTTTTCTTTCGCAACTACCATTTCAATTTTTGCCATTGGGCTATCAGTAATCGAGAATTTTTGGGAAACAAATGCTTTGTCATCTTGAAATTTCCCTGTTCCTTCTGCAGTTGAAATGGTCATGTTCTCAAAGCCTTTTTCTTTAAGTTGTTGAACAATTTCATTCACTTTGTTTGGTCTTATAAATGCTTTTATTTCTTTCATGATTCTAATTTTAATGGTCATGTTCAGTTTCTTCTTTGCCCATGTCCGACAGTAGATAATATGCTGCGTTCATTACAATTTGCGTATTTTCCGGTAATGGGTCAATCAGTTTTATTTCGGTATAACCTTCATCTTTAAGACCAGTCATAACCTCTACCATACGGAAAGTCATTTCATCGTTCTCTTTATTTAATTCGTTGGCATGCTCATCGTGGTTATGACCCTCGTCGTTATCATTGTCATGATTCTCCACCTCTTCATGACCATCATCTTCATGACCATCATCTTCATGACCATCATTCCCGTCATCGTGTCCATCATGGTCATGTTCTTCCATAGATTCATTGTCTAATACAAAAATGAATGACTTGGTTCCTTCGGTAACAATTGCATCGTTGGGCAAAGTACGTGTATAGTTTTCATCTGTATGAATATGCCCGGAAATGTACATTCCTGAGATTAAACCTGTAATTTTTTCATTTATTTTTGCATGAATATGAACTGCCCTTGAATCAGTCTCAAATTCTTTCCCAATTGCAAATATTGTTGCCGTTAATTCTTCATCATGTCGGTTAGAAACAATAAAATGTATTTTCTGCCCTTCCTTAATCAGATGAACGTCTTTTTCGTAAATCATAAAATCGGCATGAACTGCGCTGTTGTCGGTGATTTCAATTAATATGTCTTTTGCATCAACGTAAGTTCCAACTTTTATATTTATGTCATTTATAAAACCGTTAATAGGCGACAGAATACTTATTGTGCTTGAAATCTCACCTTCTTTAACTTTATCAGGAGAAAGGTTCAACAACTGCAATCGTGATTTTAAGCCTTCATATTTAGCCTTAATTGTATTGTATTCAGATTTTGTTTGCTGATAATCCCTACCAGCTCCCACATTATTCTCGAAAAGCTCTTTTTGGCGTGCATACTCTTTTTCGATAAATTCGAGTTTGCTGGATATTTCAGCAAAGCCCTCCTGTAAAGAGATATAATCGGGATGTTCGAGCACTGCCAGTAATTGACCTTTTTTTACCCTATCGCCATGAAAAACATTAATTGTTTTTACATTGCCACCAATAATGGCTGTAACTTCGGCACTGCCTGACGGGGGGACTTCCAACTGACCATTTGACTTTACAAGCGTTGTTAGATTACGCATTTGAAAAGACCCCAATTTTAAATTTAGGGCTTCACGTTGTCTGGCATTTAAAACTACTGCCCCTTCAACACCATGCTCTTCATGTTCCTCACCTTCATGGCTATCTTTTTTTTCTGAATTACACGATAACATTGTAGCCACCATGATAAATGCTAAAAATATTTTTGTCTTCATTTTATATAATTTTTTCGATTATTTACCTGTTAAATATTTCAATTGGGCAGACAATTGATAATACTCTGCCTGCTGGTTTAAAAATTCTTGTTTTGTGTTGATTGCTGTAGCCATGTTTTGAATAAATTGAACATAGTCAATACTTCCGAGCCGATATGCCAGGTTGGATGCCTGAATTTGTTCATCTGCCAAGGGCAACGCTTCTTTTATGTAATAGTCGATAACCTGTTGCAAGGTAAGGTAACGGCTAATTTGCTGATTGTACCCAGCTTTTATTTCCAGTTCTTTTTGCTCGTATTGCCGATTGGCAATTTGGAAGTCAATTTTTGAAGCTTTGGTTTTTCCCGATTGTGAAAAGAATGCCAACGGGACAGAGATACCTGCTTCCCAACCATAAAACCCGGAATTGCCGTCAACCGACTGCCATTTATAACCCAGGTCTAACTTTGGAAGGAAATTGGCTTTTTCCGCTTTCCATGCCGATTCAGCCACATCAATTCCGGTTGAATAATAATTCAGCAGCGGGCTTTCGCTCAATGAATCAATTTCGGAAACGATATTGAAAGCATATTGCCCCAAACCCTGTATATTAACATCTACCGCAACCGGGTATAACAGGTATTGATTCAGAATTTGCAAGCTTGCAAAATAGTTGCTTTCAGCTTTCTTTAAATTAACCTGCAATTCTTTGTATTTAGCCGAAGCGGAAAGGTATTCGATTTTAGAAGTAGCCTGTGTTTTGTACCTCAATTCCGCAGCTTTCTGAAAGTCGGCGTACAAGGTGTCGAGTTCTTTATAAAGCTGCCATTGCTGTTTGGCATGAACCGCATTGTACCAGGCGATACTAACATCACGGGTTAACGAATATTCGGTAAGGTTCTGCCCCGAAACAGCTTGTTGGGTGCGAGCATTTGCTAACTTGCTCTTTGCCGGAATGCCAAAAACATCGATATCCGACTGACCAATCCCAATTCTGTTTTGAATACCGGGCGCACCGTTTCCCACTTCTTCTTTACCCGTGTAAACAGAGGTTGTACCCAATTGGTAAGCCGTTGCTTTTAAAGCTTCCTGTTTGTCAACTTCCAATTGGGCTGCTTTAATTGAAGGATAATTTTCTTTTGCCCTTTCAATGACTTGTGGCAATGTTAGTGAAGAATCCTGCGCATTGGCATTTCCTGAAATCCCCAAACCTACCATTATAAAAAGGACAGAAAGTACACCCATTGCCGGTTTAGGTAACTTAATTTTTTTAACTCCCGATTCAACAAACTTATAGAGAATGGGCAGCACAATAAGGGTTAGCAAAGTTGATGTAAGCATTCCACCAATGACCACAGTTGCCAGTGGTCGTTGTACCTCGGCACCAGCAGAAGCCGACACAGCCATAGGTAAAAACCCTAAAATATCGGTAGATGCTGTTAACAGTATTGGTCGGATACGCCTGATAGAACCTTTTATAATAATATCATTGATATGGAGTTTCCCTTCTGCCTTGAGTTCATTAAAACCCGATATGAGGACTAATCCGTTTAACACAGCCACACCAAACAAAACAATAAATCCCACTCCGGCAGAAATACTGAATGGCATATCTCTTAAGTATAATGAGAATACACCACCTACAGCGGCAAATGGTACAGCTACATAAATCATGAGGGTTTGTTTAAACGATTTTACCGCAAAAAACACCAACATGAAAATTAATGCTAAAGCGAGTGGAACTACCAGAGTCAATCTTTTTGAAGCTCTTTCGAGGTTTTCAAATGCTCCCCCATACCGAATATAATAACCCGTCGGTAGCTCCAAATTTTCATCTAAAGTTGTTTGAATTTCCTCTACGAGCGACTTAATATCCCTGCCTTCAACATTAATCCCCACATAGGTACGCCTGTTGGTATTGTCACGGCTAATTTGCATCGGTCCTGGCTGATAACTAATTTCAGCAACTTCTTTTAATGGTATTTGATTACCATCGGGAAGATTAACAAACAGGTTTCGCAAATCGTCAATGCTTGTTCGATGTTCTTCGTCCAATCTAACAACAAGGTCGAACATCCGCTCACCCTCGTATATACTTCCGGCAACACCGCCACTAAAAGCAGTTTCAACGATAGTATTAAGTTCTTTAATATTCAAGTTGTACCGACCAAGCTTATTTCTATCGTAATTAACCGTAATCTGAGGTAATCCTCTTGTTGCTTCAGCTTTCACGGCTGCAATACCATCAATTCCAGAAATTAACCCGGCAATTTCTTCTGCTTTGTCAGCCAGCATTTCCAAATCATCGCCATATAGTTTAACGGCAACATCCTGACGAATACCAGTTAGCAATTCATTGAAGCGCATTTCAACGGGCTGGCTAAATTCATAATTGATACCGGGCAATACGCTCACTTTTTCTCTCACCTTATCAATTAATTCAGCTTTTGATTCAGCTTTTGTCCACTGGTCTTGTGGGGTTAATATCACAAAAATATCAGCAATATCAATTGGCATCGGGTCCATAGGTAAATCTGCCACCCCAATTCTACTTTGGATACTTTCTATTTCATCGGGGAAGTTTTCCAGAACAATTTGTTCCAGACGAGTTGAAGCTTTAGTAACCTCAGTTAAGGAAGTTCCCGGCTTTAAAAAAGCCTGAAAAGCAAAATCGCCTTCATCAAGTTTGGGAATAAACTCAGCCCCCATTCGTGTAAACACGAATCCCCCTGAGATTAACAAGACCAAAGCGATTACAATAACAATCCGGCTTCTTTTCAGTGCCCATACAATTACAGGAGTATATATCTTTTCAAGTTTTCCAATTATTTTATCTCCCCATGATTTTTTATCTGTTTTAGGCGGCTGAATAAACAGAGCTGCCATCATAGGAATATATGTAAGACACAATACTACCACGCCCAATACAGCAAAACCAAATGTCATTGCCATAGGGATGAACATTTTACCTTCGACACCTTGCAAGGCTAATACGGGTATAAAAACAATCAGAATTATGAGCTGCCCAAAAAATGCTGAGTTCATCATTTTACTTGCCGAATTATAGGCAATTTCATTGCGCTTGGTCTGGTCAAGTTTTGTGCCTATAAGGTTCTTTCGATGAAGGTAAAAAATCATACTTTCAACAATGATTACCGCACCATCAACCAAAATTCCAAAATCCAATGCTCCTAAACTCATCAGGTTTGCCCAAACCCCAAACAGGTTCATCATTATAAATGCAAAAAGTAATGCCAATGGAATGGTTGATGCCACAATTAAACCGCCCCTTAAATTTCCCAGAAATATTACGAGTACAAATATTACAATTAAAGCACCCAGCGAAAGGTTTTCGGCAACCGTAGAGGTTGTACTTTTAATGAGTTTACTTCGGTCGAGAAAAGGTTTTATTACAACGCCTTCGGGAAGTGATTTTTGGATTAAGGCTACTCTTTCTTTTACCGATTTAATCACATCATTCGAGTTTTCCCCTTTTAACATCATCACAATTCCACCAACTGCTTCTCCTTTTCCATTTTTAGTAAAAGCCCCATAACGGACAAAACTACCGTATTTAACTTCTGCCACATCCCGTATAAAAACAGGCTGTCCATCGATGTTTGCAACTAAAGTATTCTTAATATCATCAATCGACCTCATTAATCCTTCGCCCCTGATAAAATTGGCTTGAAAGTTTTTTTCGATATAAGCACCACCGGTATTCTGATTGTTATCCTCAAGGGTTTCAAAAACATCGGAAATTGTTAATCCCATGCTCCGAAGTTTATCCGGGTTAATAGCCACTTCGTATTGCTTTCCCCTACCACCAAAAGAGTTTACCTCAACAACACCCGGAAGCATTGCCATTTGCCTTTTTACAATCCATTCCTGTATGGTACGGAGTTCCATATCATCGTAAATGGTATCAAAACCCGGTTTTACTTCAAGCGTATATTGATAGATTTCGCCCAAACCCGTACTTATTGGAGCCATAAAAGGCTGTCCAAAACCATCGGGAATTTTTTCTTTTACTTCTGCCAAGGCTTCACTTACCAATTGCCGGGGTAAATAGGTTCCCGCACTTTCTTTAAAAACGATTGTAACTACGGAAAGCCCGAACCTTGAGACACTTCGTATTTCAGTCACGTCGGGCAGGTTCGCTACTGCCAATTCTACCTGATAGGTTACAAACTGTTCAATGTCTTCCGTGCCCAAATTGGGTGCGGTGGTAATCACTAATACCTGATTGTTTGTAATGTCAGGTGTGGCGTCAAGCGGCACTTTGGTCATGGAATATATTCCGCCAATAATCAGTCCGATTGTCATCAGCCCGATAAGTGCCTTGTTCTTTATTGAAAAAGATATTATATTATTTATCATTTCATATCTGTTTTATTTGTTTGAAACTTGATTTTATTTTTAGTGTTTTGATTCATAATATTCTTTGAAGTTTTCTTTATTTCTGAAATAAACCAATTCGGGCTTGTTTCTTTTTTTAAGACCGATAATTGCATCCGATTTATTTATTGAATCTCCTGAAACGGCATCAGCGACAATAGCAACTTTCCTGAAATGCTTCGCGAGATGATTGAAGCATTGCTGGCTACAGAAATAGTAAATTTTGTCATCAAAAACCGCTTTGGTGCTTTCATGGATTTGAAGATTATCCCCATTCATGCATATCCAATTCTTAGGTACTACTTTACCATACCATGCCATTTTACGCCAGGCTAACCTGGTTTCGCATCGATAGGTATAGAAAACTAAAATTGACATTGAGCATAGAAAAAGGATGCTGAAACTTATCAGTATGGTCCTGTTAAATTTTTTTTCATCAAGCTTTTGCTTTTCAAGAAGCTGCTGCTTGCTTAATCTCTTTTTTTTCATACACGAAAGATTAAGTGATTAGTAATGCCGATAAAATGCTCTATCGGTAGATAATTCGAAAAGAAATTAAACAGTAGCCGGGGGCGCTCTTAATGAATGGGTGGAAAGGAATATTGGTTTGGGTGGTGAGAAACCAAAATAAATGGTAGTTCTTACATCATTTATATATAATGCTATGTCTGGTTTTATTCCAATATTAAAAAGGTCGAAATGGAGATGAGAAACTGTAGATGAAATGACAACTATATCGCTTGATTTTTCTGAAACGATAATATTAAATGCATGACAATGCGTATCCGGGTTTTCATTGTGCCTGTCCGAATTAGTAGTTTCGCATTTTAAATTTTCGGGATGAGCTTCGATGGAATCGAAATGATGGTGATGTGGAATAACAGCATGGGCAAAAATAATTAGTCCTGCAATCAGGATAAGAAATTTGCTTGTATGTTTTCCATTTAATTTCAATCTATCAGAGATTTAAAATGTTTGTTCTAAAGTTATAACGACAAATATACACCAAAGTTCATGCAACCGGGTTGCAAAGTTACCGTTCACAATTGGAGCAAATCCCTTTCACAACCATATTCACACTTTCGAGGGAAAATCTATTAGGAAGATTTATTGTTGGAACAGGGATGTCATTTAAACAAAACGTTTGATTACATTTTGTGCAAAGAAAATGAACGTGTAGGTCTTCGGGGTCGCACTGGCAATTATCCTGACAAAGTGCGTATCTCAAAGAACCCGAACCGTCTTCAATGGAATGAATCAGTTTGTTCTCTTCAAAAGTTTTTAAAGTTCGGTAAAGGGTGGCTTTGTCGGCTTTTTCAAATTTTTGCTCCAATTCAGGTAAACTAATAGCCGTTTTTTGTTCGATTAAAACTTGCAATACCAACTCTCGCATTGCGGTTGGTTTGATATTTTTCAAGTTGAGTTTGTTGTCTATTTCCTTTTTCATTATACTAATTTCAATAATCTCGGTTTGTTCAAAGCTCAAATGTAACAATTAAGCACCGGTGCGTAGGCAGAATTGCAGCTCTTTTACAAGCCTTTGGTTTGGGCGTTGGCTTGTGGGGGCTTGGAAATGTGCTGCAATGTGGGTCGGGGTTTCTCTTCTTCTTTTTGCGGGGGGGAGAAAAAAACAAAATAAATTCCTCCAAGTTTACACCGAACTTTTATAATTGCATGTCTTTTTTCGCCTTGTTGCTAACGGCTCGTGTATGGTGTCGTAGCGGATTACGTGAGATTTACCTTTCAAAACAGCACCGAAATACGGGCGAGTGATAAACTCTCAAATAAGCACTGAACCCGCTATGCACTATACATATTGTTGTATGCTGGCGTTTATTGTATTCATCTATTATTCTGCACATTAACGCTTGTTTTATATCTAATCAAAACTGCACAGACCTTGTACGAAGCACTAATTTATTTTGTTTTAGCGTTGGCAAAAAATGGCTTTGCCACAGTGGGTAGCACTTGGAAGCTCTTTTGCAAGTTTTGGTTTGAGCGTTGGCTTGTGCGACTTGCCAATGTGCTTACAAGTATGGGTTGGCTAAACTGTTACAATTGTTTCATCTCCAGAAATATTCCTAATTTTTAATCGTAATGGTTTCTTTTTAGATAATATTCTCCCATCCCAAAAATTGTTTGTCTTTTCTCCGTCTAAAATGACATAGCCTAGTTTATCAATTTTTATTTCTGTACTACAATGCCATTCGCCTGTTGAATTTTCACAATCTACAGCTATTAGCTCAATAAGCTCCAAGCCCTCTTCACTAATGTTTATTGGATTAAATGCTTTTCCTTTATTGAGAGATTGTAAATTACCTTTATCGTTAAAAGCACCAATTTTTTGATTTAATCGGTCGCTAACAAACTTTTCGATGCTAATTTGATAAAGCTCTTTATTGTCAGCGGTATCGAAAAGCGATTTGTTTTCGTTAGTGATTTCTACTTTATTACAAGTCAAGGATATTTCGTCGTTTACAACAACTTCGTGTAGTAGGTTTTTTAGGTCTTTTAGTTCAATATCTACAGTAGTGGCATTGTTGTCTTTTATAAACTTACGCAATTCTTTTTCGTCATCTATATCGATATAGTAAACAATTACTTTTTTAGCAGTAATGTTTAGGTTTTGAATTTCTTCATTTATTATTCGGTTAATTGTCGGAATATCTAATACCTTTTCTTTACTATTGATTAGGTCTGGTACGTAAACAGGCATAGTGCCCATTTTACTATCTGTAATAGCACCAAACCAAAAGTTAGAAACGCCTTCTACTTTTTGTTGCAAGCCAGTGATTAGCGTAGCCAATTTATCCATAGTTTGCTGTGGATTGCGAAAAAGTGCAACTCCATCTTTTATTTCTTTTATGATAAAACTTGTTTTGTTTGCCACAAGGCGGTCGCGAACCGTCTGTATTGAGTTTATGCCAATATCACAATGAATAAACTTTCGCCCAAGGTCGTTGGCAACTTTGGCTGTCACACCGCTACCACCAAAGAAATCAGCTATTACCATTCCTTTGTCTGAGGATGCTTTTATTATGCGTTCGAGTAAGGCTTCGGGTTTTTGAGTGGCATACTTTCCTGCGACAACTTCATCAGTATTTCCTTTCGAAACATTAGCAGAAATCTCCCACCAATCTCGTGGAATTCCATTATAAATATTAAACCCTTTGCTTTCATCATCAGTGTTGATAATTGTACTTTTACTCCCTGCAAAATGTTTATTACTAACAAAACCATTTTCATCAGCATATTCTTTCCAACGTTTTATTGTACTTTCGCTTGATGGAAAATCCTTCTTGTCAGGATGAATTTCATTTGTATCACTCTTTGAATAGAAAAAAATCATATCGTGGTCTTTGCCATATGACTTACTAGATGCACGTAATGAAGTTTTGTAACACCAAATGATTTCATTTCTGAAATTTTCCTCTCCAAAAACTTCATCCATTAGAATTTTAACATAATGTCCGATTTTTGTATCCAAATGCACATAAATACTAGCATTATCACTCATAACAGCTTTAATGGCTTGCAGGTTTTCGTACATCCAATTAAGGTAGTCTTCTTTTTTCCATATATCGCCATACATTGTTTCCTCAAAAGCTTGTAGTTCTTCGGCTTCTAGCTGAGTTTCGGCTTGTATTATCTTTTCGGCAAGCTTAGGGGTTCTGCGTATGTGTACTTTTTTAGCATAGTCGGCACCCGAAGCAAATGGTGGGTCTATATAAACTAAATCTACTTTTACGCCTTGTTCTTTTAGGTAGGCACAGGCAGAAATGCACTCGCCACGTATTACAAGGTTATCAGTATTATCTTTATTACCTACTTGTTCAACTGTTTCTACTTCGTAATATGGCATTCCTCGTTTAATGCGATTATACACTTGATTATTATCACGATAGCGCAATACACGCTGTGTACGTGTAATATTATCAAGTATGGCTTCACCCTCAACGGTATTTGGCGTGTATGGTATATATTTTACTGGCATTGTTTTATATTTTCTGATTCTAATTAAAAACTAAACAAAAGTGTCTGAATTCAATATCTGTTTTGTCTATCTTGGTATGGCTTGATAAAAATGAGTATTGAAACCCGTTAACCTTTTTGTTTAATAATTTTTCGTCAAGTAACTTTCCGTAAGAAGTATTATTTCCAGATATACTTAATTTCTTTATTTCCTCTTTTACATTATCAATTACAGTATTAATGTTATTGCCTTTAACAAAAGCCATCATTCCTGCATAAGACATATTTACAGCATATTTATTTGATAAAAAGCGATACATTCCTCCATCGTTAAAGGTTGTTTTTTTACCTTTTTTCGTTTTAGATTTATTGGGATAGTAAGTGTATTCTTTTATACTGGTTTGTGTATGGTCTAAAATTTTATTTTCTATCACATAATGAACATCTCCCTGTCTCCAATAATGAGATTCAAATTTCAAGTCGTAATACCCTTCAATATCTTCATTATTGGAACGAGGTTCTGAATTAACGAATACCTTACGTCTAAAGCTTTTCTTGTTATCTAGGTGGAAATATATTTTCTGTGTTATTTCTTTTTCAGTTAGAGAAGCAAAAGAACTTTTATTGTTTATAGAGTTATAATATTCAATAATGTTTGACCAAATAAAATCAATCCAAGCACTATCATCTTCGGGATGAATAAAATTACTAGCAACCGAGCTAAAAGCGTTCATACTATCGTTTGTCATTGTTGCTATTTTTAGTATTGAACTCATTAATTTTATTTATCTCTTCTATAGCATCTTCGCTGGCTTTAGTTAGCGACCAACTACTTTTGTAATTATCTTTAATAAAATAGATTGTATTTTTACCATAAATACGTTCTCTAAGACTTAATATATTTTTCTCGCTTACATTTTTTATTAGTTCTAGTAATAAATGACGACCAACTTTCTTTGAACTTGGATATATATTTTCTCTTTCTCCAAAATAAACTTTGACAATACAAACACCTTTTACTAGATTTTGCTCGTTATAAGGTTGGTAAAATACATTAATGCCCTGTTTCGTAAAATCAGAAAAATACTCACAAACTTCCTTAGCATAGTTTATTAAATCAACCGTTTTAACCTTTTCTTTTTCCTTGATAAAGAAGTCATTAATTCGCTGCTTCTCAATTATACCTAAGCCATATAGATTAAAAATCAATTCGTTAAACTCATCTTCTTTATTTTCAAACAAAAGCTCACCTTTTGTGAATTTTTCGCTTAGTTCATCAATTTGATTAACGAGTTCTTCGTTTTTATTTTTAGGTATTGGGATTTGTGAAATTGCTGTTTCGTTAATCCGAGGGAATCCACTTTTTGCTCTATGCCAGTATTTTAATTTTAAGAAATATTCTGAGAGTTTCGAGTTTAATATTCCTGTAAATAGGTAATAGTTATTGTTATTTAGCTTTATTGTATGTACGTCCTCACTAGGATAATTTTCTACACTATTTGAATCAAGAAAACAAGCTCTAAGGTTATCTGTTTTTCTAGGTAATAAAATTCTCTTATCAATAAAATTCTCCCTTTTCCCTTTTCGCCTTAAGTTAGAAATGTTTTCATTTAAATAATATTTTACATCCTTAAAACTAAATGTAAAATTTGATATATGCTTAGGGCTTAAGTATGGATACTTAAAAGCATCAGATTTATCTGTACTTGTGTTTTCTATATGAAATAGTTCTTTTAGTTCTTGAATTTTTGAAGCTTTATATTTAGAAAACTCATCTTTAGGTATTTTAAAATACTTTGGCAGTATGTCTTTTGCGTAAATGGTTACACCTTGTCTGATAAAACATTTTCCTGTTTCATCTTTCAAAATGTAATTCTCAAACTTATCAAACTTTTGACTTTCCAAATATTCAACAATTCTATTATCGCCAGTATTACCAACTAAAAGAGTTTTTAATGGAGTTGCTTCTTGATTATCTGAATTGATTAAATCTTTTTGTGCAATTATAATGTTGTCCGCCTCCGATATCAATATCTTCTTAAATAGCTTTGTGAAGTCATTTGATTTAAGGACGTTGAGTGTTAATTTATTTCCCTCTTTAAGTCCATTTGTATAAATACATACAATTGCTGGTTCAGAGGCTGTAAAAAGCTCTAAGTTTGTTACTTCATAGAAATTCTCGATATTGAAATTTCTGTAAAAATAGTCTTGGAATTTACTGTCTTCGTTTGTATAGTTAGATGTATTTACTACAAAACCATACCTTGTGCTTTCTGTGCTCCAAGTTTTAGCTTTATGCTGAAAAAGTTGAGATAATTCAGATTTACCACTAAAGTCTGATTCATTATTTTTTAGATATAAAACAGCAAAAGCATCTTCTTTGCTAAAATCCTTTTTCCAAGGTGGATTTCCTACAATAAAATCAAATTTTTCATTATCAAATTTATTTGGTTCAAAAGTATTGCTGCAAATAATATTTTCTCCTATATTTTCGTGAAATAATGGATAGTTATTTTCTTTTTCGAGAAGTTTTTTTAGCGTATGATTTTCCTCTACAGTTAAATCATCAAGTATTGATAAGTAAAGAGAGAATACAGATAATCTGCGAGCAATTTCTTCTTTTTCTATACCAAAAATATTATCCTTAATTAGCTTTGTTCGATGGTTAATTTTATCGATTACATACTCGAATTTTCTATTATCTAATTGCAATAATCTTTTGTAAGCTGAAATTAAAAATGCTCCCGACCCACAAGCCGAATCGATAATTTTCCCTTTATGGGTGATGGTTTTTTCTGTAATAAAATTTGTTAACTGAGGCGGAGTATAATATATCCCATTTTTACGTTGTTTTTCATCAAGAAAAATTTCATAAACTAAGCTAATTGATTCAATTGGGATTATGTCGAACTTTAAATCGAATAGTGATAATTGACCATTCTTTACACCTTCAATTGAATTAATAATTGCTTTCAAAACACCATCGGTTAAAACATAATCATCAATTGTAGGGTCATCGAAAAGATTATTATTAAAAATGCTGTGAACTTTAGTAAAAAGTTGATTTACCTCTTTGGCATCTTTTTTCAGAATGTCTTTATATACAATATTATCACCATAGAAATATGAATTTATTATGTGTCTATCTTCTAAAAACTTAATAAATAATGTTCTGTCTATTAGAGCTTGAACAAATTCATCTCTTTTTTCTACAGGAATTTTATCATTTGAATTTATCTCATTTGAAAGATTTACTCTAAGTTCAGTTAGTATATTTACTAGCTCATTTCTAACATTCGTTTTTTGAACTTTTCGTAATTCATTACTATAATACACCCAAAATAAACCAGAATCAATACTGTTTTTATTTATTATATTTAGTAATTCTTCATCTTCTGAATTTGTAGGTATAGAATCAAGTTCAATTATTCTGTTAGGAGTTGTTTTTGCATACTTTATAGAATACTCTTCAGCACTATCTTTTTGCTGTTTTACCACATAAAATTCAGCCTTATCCTCACTAAAAATATTAAGATGAACCGCCTCTAACTCTTTTTTTGTCAATATATTACAATCAATATAATAGAATTGAGTATTGTTTCTATCATTAGACGATGAATATAAATATATATTATTTTGCAACACATTTGTAAGAGCACTTGTATCATTGCTGAAATGAAAGAGCTCTGAACTAATTTGTTCAAAATCTTCTATTGAAAAACCCGATTTTTCCTTATCAAAAAAATAAGGTTTTTTAGTTTTATCTTTCATAAAAAAACTCCTTTATTTTATTATCCAAACTTGCTATATTTTCTATAATATCATCGCTATCTTCTAGGTATAAAAAGTCGAATCTATTGTAACCAAACTTTTCGTTGTTTTGCTCTAAAAATGTTGTTTCTACAAAATTCTTTTTACGCAGAAAACTCTTATCATCAGCATAAGCTTCTCCTTTAGTTTCAATAATTAATGCTTTATGAATTTTATTATCACTGCTACGTTTTATTATTAAAAAGTCGGTAGTGTATTTTCCTACATTACGCCAATATTTTCCTTTTTTAGCAAAACAATTTATCACAAACTCGCTCAATCCACGCTCACCATTAAAATATATTTCAAGATTATTCTCCTTAAATGTTTTAAGTTGTAGTGTTTTGTTTAAAAACTGACTTTCGAATCCACTATCGAAATTATAGGGTATAAGATGAAAAGTTTTGTCCTTTTGAGTAACCAAAGGATTAATCTTCTCTGCTGCTACTTTTGTTATTTCTTCAAACTTACCCTCGCTTGTAAGTTCCAATATTCTATCTTGCTTTTGCTTGTTAAACTCTTGCTCGCTTAAAGGAGATTTGTCAAATTGAAGTATCTGTTCACTAACTTCTGCCGATGGATATATATATTTGTTGTTCTCTATTGCTCTTAGTTTATCTACTATTAAGAGATTTGCTTCTTTGGGAATAATTTCTTCATCTGTTTTAAGGTGTTTTTTAATACTAAATGCTAAACGAATTTGATTTTCGATATTGTAGGTATCGTATTGAGTATTCCAAAATAAACCCTCACTTTTCTTTATTGTAATTGCTTTAAAAATAGCTGATAGCTGAATATCAAACTTGTGAAGTTCAGTTGTCGATATTGTCATAAAACTATCTTTAACTATATCAAAAATCCACGTATTGTAGTTTGCAATACTATTGCTCGTGTCAAGAATATATTCAATTTCCCCATCCTCAAGCTTATCTAATCCTGTAGTTGTAACCACAGCAGAAGATTTATACTCCTTTATACTGTTCTTTAAAGAAATTAATTTTGCTGTTGTATTCTCACTTTCCTCTTCTTCAATAGATTGATATCTTACTTTTAGTTGATAAAAGTCTATTTTAGGAATTTTCAAGAACTCCATTCTAGATGTTCGTTCAACTATTTCAGAACTAGTATTTTTACTTAAACTATTTATTTCTTCGATAGACGTCTGTTGTTCTTTCTCTAGCTGCTTGTTTAAAATGTTTGCATTTTCACGATTTAGCCAAACAAGAGCTGTTTCGTCATTCCCTTTTATAACTTGACGCAAACAACGACAAGTGGTTTGAATAATGGAATTCTTAGAAGCACTCTTGCTCTTTTGAGGCAATATAACGGAAGTTAAACTTTTACAATCCCAACCTTCCTTTCCAATTGCAACAAGTAGAATATATTTCTTTTTGGATAATGGAGTGTCTAATGATTTAAAATCAAGTGCATTTTCTTTAGGTAAAGTATAGGTCTTATTACCACCGTGATACCTTAGTATTTCATTAGAAGATATATTAAGTTCTGATTGCAAAAAAGGATAAACTTCGTCTTCCAACATAGCAATGTCGCTACAATATATGGCTAATTTTGCAATAGTGCCATCTTCATAAACAAGGTCACCATATTGTTTTTTAAAGTCAGTGATGCCTCCTTTTATTATTTCTAGATGCGTTAAATTATCAGCAATTTTAACAGTGGGATTTTTTAGAAACTTTTCTATTGCTGTGGTTAATGGATAATAATACACCGTGTTTGTTATTTCTGCTATTCGCAGATTTTCGTTTTCGGTAAGCGTAATTCTCTCGGCAGAGGACAAATAAGGTGTTCCCGAAAAACCAAGAACAGTAGTAATATTTCCTTTTTCATTCCATTTATTTACAACCTGACGTAGTTTTATGTCGGAATTTGCAGCGTGATGTACTTCGTCAATTAAAATAGATAAGTTTGGTATATCTCCGATTAAGGCTCTTAATTCATTTGCTTTTCTATCTTCGTCATCTTGAAAAATTGACAACTGTTGCTCATCTTTAAGCCTGTTTAATATTACCTTTTCTGCATTTACAACAAACACTTGCCCAAAAGGATTTGGTAAACATTCATTTACTTTCTTTGCATTCGGATTTCTTGCTTTATTACTTTGCTTTGCTGATTTTGCCTCGTCAAGCACATCAAATTTTAATTGTTTTCTTAGGCTTGTTGCAGCAGGTTCTGGAATTACCCACGATGGGTCAAACTTTTCTATTGTTCGCAAACTAGGACCGATAGAGGTTTTTAAACCAGACGGTATTAAAACAAGGAAGTTGTGTGCAAAATTATTGTTGTCAGGTTCGTTAGCCGAAAAATATAAATCAATGTAAATAAATGCAGCCATCAGGTAAGTCTTTCCTGACCCCATAGGCAAACTCATTAAATAATCAGAGTAATTTACACCATAGAAAAGTTTCTTTATGATTTTTTCATAATCTAAACTTTCAGGAGAATCTTTAATGGAAGTTTCAAGTTTTGGTAATATTTTTTTATCTCCGCTTAATTGCCTCGAAAAATCAAACAACGCAAAAGCATCTTTGTTTTCAGCTAAATACGAACGAGCATTTTCATTTATATTTAGCTTTGACAAATCCGTTCCATTTGTAAAAAACCCTTCTGCAAAAAGTTGCCAAAGTGGTTTGTTCTCACCTTCAATCTTTAAAAATAAATAAGTCTCAATTGCTTCAATTTGCGTTTCTCTTAGCTTATCTTCCTTACGAATATAGTTAAGTAAATTAGCAGCAGGGCAATCGGGTTTTTGAAGCCACTGGATAGTCTTATTTCTTATGATTTTATTTATCATTTTGGCTTCTCTCTATTAATAATTCTTTAACTTCAACATCTAGTATTTCTGCAATATTGTATAATACTTCTATGCGAGGTTGTTTTCTGTTTTGCACATAAGAATTTACCATATTATAGCTCTTATCCAGTTTTTTGGCAAGCCATTTTTGTTTAATCCCTTTCTCTTCTAATACCTCTTTTATTCTATTCATTTCGTGAAATATTTGACTGCTAAAATACAATAGTTTCTTTATTTATCTCTTTTTTTGAGATGTTATTTGTTAATTATTTATCTCTTTTTATACAACAGTCGTTATGCTCGTACACAGAGGGATAGGAGAAACAGCTCTTTTGCAAATTTTGGTTGTGGGATGGATTGTGCGATTTGCAAATGTGCTGTTTGTGCGATGGCTTTTTTTTAAAGGGAAGGAAAACAAAATAAATTCTTTCAATCTCGCTCCTATATACCCACGAAGAACGTTTTTTTTCGCTTGCATACAACGGCTCAAATATGCGTAGTGCGGGATTTCAAGGCACTTCACTATCAAACCGCTAATTTGTTTATTTAATGCTTTAATGTTCAAATTTACCACATCGCCCCGCATTACGCATATTTATTGTTGTACAGCGTTATTCCTTTATTTCCTTGTTTTTCAAATATATAATCAATCCAATTATTAATAAACCAGACCATATAATTCCATTCGTAACGGCATTTTCCTTATACTTAAAAAAATCAGCGACCTGACTGATTGGGTCATCCATTCCTGGAAGTTTATCGTACTGTAATATTTCTCTCACTATCAATCCTGCTGAAATGACAATCAATGCCAATCCAAAAAAACTTAACTGTTTTCTTTTAATCATCAATGTTCTAGTCTTTTGATGTTTTCCCCGAATTGCTTAAAAAACCTTTGTTGTTTCTTGTTCAAGTTTGCACTTAAAATTTCAAGAATTTTATCAACTCGCATATCACTATCCACTTTTATATATGTCTGCATTATTCCACCTTCATATCCATGCAGAATTTCGAGAACAATCAAAGGTCTCTCAATCACAAAATAGTCATTATGAACCTTTAGATTTGTATAAACGGTATCAGTCCTCAAATATAAACTATCCAAAAATCCATTTGAATTTAATGAGTTGACAATCCGTTTTCTCACTTCTGCAGTTGTTACAATTTCAGCGGTCAATTGTGTCTTTGTCTCTGTGTTATATAAAGGAGGCTCCGATAATATGCCGTCCATAACCAAATCAATCAGATATAACTCGGCCTTTTGTTCCAACTGATATGAATAAATAGAAATGATATCAGGTTCAGAAGAATTTATCAATTCATCTAAGAGCTTTTCATAGGTAATTGTTTTCTGAGCGTTGGTTATCAAAAATGTTCCAAATAATAATATGGTTGTTAAAATTCTCATGATTCGGTCTGTCCTAATGCTGTACAACTATTCAGTAACCCTACCTATATTAGGCTTATATTTATTATGTGTTAAGTTACTTTTAAATGCAATAGCTAAAATAATAAATATTTTATAAGGTAATGTCATCTAATGGACTTTTTATTAGGCGCAAATTTTTATTGCTCACATGGGTATATATTTCGGTAGTTTTAGAAGAATTATGACCTAGAAGCACCTGAATATAACGCAAATCGGTACCCGATTCTAATAAATGAGTGGCAAAACTATGACGTAAAGAATGAAGGCCTCCTCGTTTTGGAACTTTAGATTTTGCAATAGCATTAGCAAGTATTTTTCCTGCACTGCACGATGAATATTTACCTCCAAACTGACCCTCGAACAAATAATCTTTTGGTTTGTATTTTTTATAATACTCTCTAAGTGTAATCAAAGTTGTCTCGCCCATAATGGTCGATCTGTCCTTTTTGCCTTTGGCTTTGCACACATTTATTAACATTCTATTCGAATCGATATGCTCTATCTTAAGGTTTAATGCTTCGCCTATTCTTAAACCGCTACCATACACCAAATACAATAAGGCTTTGTGTTTTACATTGGTAACAGCATTAAATATTTGCTGAATCTCTTCCTTATTCCACACTTTTGGGAGTTTTCGTCCAAGTTTTGGTCTTATTACCTGATTTATTTCAATATTCTTTCCCAAAATATTGCTGTAATAATATTTTATGGCATTTATCGATTGATTAATAGTTTGTTCACTACACGATTTTTCGGCCATCATATTCTGATGATAGGTATTTATTATTTCCGAATTAAATTCATTTATCCTATTTATCTTATCATGTTTAAATGAATTTATAAAACGCAGTAAAAAATAATAATATGTAGTAATTGTATTTATACTATAGCCCTTAAGCACCATGTATTGCAGATATTCTATCGGACAACTTTTAAAGTAAACTCCCTTTACATAGGCTTGTTCGAATAAAATTTGCATTATTCTGTAATCTCTTATCTCCAGCTCGTTATGCAATCTTATTTTTAAACAATTGGTCACCGAATTAAGAAATAAAGCAATCTCTTTTACCTTAGGATTTATTACAAATAAATGTAAATCTTTATTCCACTGCGCATATTTATTTTTAACCAGTATCTTATTAATACGAGCTTTGTTATTGTACTTCACAACTATCCATCTATTTTCCTCATTTTTATAGGGCACAAGTGTAATGCAAGCCAATTTTGATGCCGGTTCCAACACTCCCTTAAAATAAGTAGCACTCCCAATCGAAATAGATTTGGTATTATTTTTAATACTTGCCTCAAAATATTTTGTACTTACATCTGCGATATCGTAAAAAAGATCTTTTAGTAGTCCTATGGTTTGCGCTGTATTTTTTACTTTATATGCCTTATGCTCCACACTCCATACAATCCAGCTGTTTTTAGCAATTCGTGATACAATGGCATCATTGCTCTTAAAATAAAGAATCGAAATATCCTCATTACTATTTTTTACGTGATTTAAATAAATGATAGGCCTATTTTGTTTCATCTTTTTTACTGGAAATATAAATTGAATTCTTATATTAAGTGTTTTACAGACGCTTATAAACGATTACAAACGTCTATAAAACGAATAGTAAAGCTTTAAGCCATGCAACAAAAAAAATGTTTATACTGCAAAGAACCATTTGTGGGTCGTGCCGATAAAAAATTTTGCAATAGCCAGTGTAAAAGTGCTTATCACAACCAAATTAGTCAATCGTACGAATCCTACATACGACTTATAAACAAACAATTAAGAGCAAACAGAAGAGCTTTATACAAAGCCTGTCCGTCGGGCAAAGCAACGGTTCGAAAATCATTTCTCAAAAAATTAGGTATGGATTTTAAACATCTAACCCATACCTGGAAAAGTAAAAATGGCATTTTATACTATTTCTGTTACGATTATGGATATACAGCATCAGTAGAAGATGGAAAAGTTCTTATTGTACAGCAACAAGATTACATGAAATAAGTTTGATTCATATTCTCACACATATTTATCAAATCTACAATTAAAACAATTCTATTATTTGCATCGATTTTCAGATTTTAAAATCAATCTACAGCAAACCCCTATCCTGATTTCACACAGAAGTAAAAGCTGTATCCTAACTATTACAAAAAAAGCAGCCCTTATTAATTTAAGGAACTGCTTTACAAATCTAAGTTAATTACCAATCAAAATTATTAATTATGCTGCAGGAATACCTCCCATTCCAAATACCATAGCAAGAAGAGCAACTGTTTCTATAACACCCATAACTGCAATATACATTCCAGACCCCTGCTTATCGTCAACAGCTAAATTTGCACATGCGGCAGCTCCAACTTTACCCTGCATAATTGCCGATGCAGCAATAGCAATACCTACAAAAAATGCCCAAATCATCTGATTCATATAACTATCCGGATTGAGATTTGCACCCATCAATGAGTTCATAAATATCATACCATAAATTACCTGACTTAAAGGCATACCTACCATTGCTAATGCCAATGCAGGAAGTTTCTTCTTGTCTTTTATAGACTGTTTCCAAAGCCCTAAAGCTCCCATACCAGCAATTCCTGTTCCTATTGCCGAACCTACACCTGCAATTCCTAAGGCGATAGCATGTCCACCAAAGCCGTTTACTACTGTTAATAACATATTATTGAATTTTTAAAACTTTACTTATTTTTTAATTTGAATGGGGTGTACTCATTCCCCGAAAATTCTACCGATGCATGACCCGCATATTCAAGCATGTTTAAGCGCACACCATGAACCAGTATTGCCATTAATGCAAGAATCATGTTTAATCCGTGTCCTAGGATTAGTACGACAACAGCACCCAATCCCGATGCCAGCGTAGTAACACCATCGCCCAATGCCATTTGATTAAAACTTGCTGCCATTAATACTGTTGATAAACCCACAGCATACAATCTTATGTATGATATAATATCCGAGAAACCGTTGATAATGCTAAGTGGCAAATTTGCCAGCGACGAAAGCATTCCTTTTACAAAATTGGTTCCCGGATTAGAGAACAATGCTATTAATACAGCTCCTGCAACAAAAAGCCAAATCATGATCCCCGGAGCAGGGATTCCTAATACCATTTGATTTACAACCAAATACAAACCCCAAATAATTGACACCCAACCCAACTGCGCTATGGCTTTTACGCTATTGCTGTATCTCCAGGCTACTTGAAAATGCCCTATGGTAAGATGAATGGCACCAATCAGAAACATTAATTTCTGTATAAAAAGACTATCACCCCCGAAACTGGCAAGCTTTTCGATTCTTAAACTATGCAATATTGGTACTTCTGCAATGGCTGCCGATCCAAAATAGGTTCCGGTTAATATTCCCCAAAATAGAATGGAAACTGAAAGTGTATAGAACAAATTAAACTCTATTTTCTTTGCAAATTTTTGCTGACGATGCACAAAAAAGGTAATCAATAAAAATACCAATCCATAGCCTGCGTCTCCCACAAGAATTCCACTAAAAAAGGTGAAAAAAATCATGAACACCTTCGAAACATCAAGCTCTTTGTAGCCCGGAACCAATCCCATAAAATCCATTACAGGTTTAATTCGTTCTGCCCAGGGCAATGTGCGAACAAGAGTAGGAACCTCGTCTATTTCTTCGGCTGTTGGCTCTTCAATTACATAGCCCCAACTATATTTCTCTGCTACTCCCACAAATTCATCTACTCGATCTTCGGGTATAAATCCTTTCCAGCAGCGCACCTGATTATCAATAGCAATTCCTCCGTATTGAATGTTACGCACATCTAACCGACGTTTTCTTTCATCGAGCGCATTTTTCAATACATCTTTTTGAGCCTGCAAGTGAAGCAAAATCTTTTTATTTTCTTCCAGTTGCTTCTCGGTATTCTCATTTGATATTTTATCCTGATAAAAGTCCGACAATGGAAAATAAATTTCCTGATAGTCCAGTTTTTTATCTGCATCTTCACTAATAAATACTACCTGGTTTAAATCATTACATCTACCAACAACATAAATATCCTCGCGCCCAAAAACCTGTTTTAATTCTCTATCAGTAAGAAGATACAATTTTATCCAAATACCATTTTCATTGAGTTCTTTAATGTCCTGAAGCGATACCTTTCCCCAATTGCCATACCAATCCAAATCATTTTTTAGGTTCAGCTTTGTATTCTCTAAAGTCTTTTTCTTGTTCTCGGTCTCTAAAACCCGTTCCATTAAAAGAATCTCACCTCTTTCAAGTTTTGAATAATCTCTGATTTCTGTAAGATCCAAATTTGAATCTTTTTCTTCATCGTAGCTATCCAGAATTGCAATTGCTTTTTCGAATTGCTTAATCCGCGCATCTACTCTATCAATCGACTCATCTTTAGCGACCTGCAAGGGAGAAACATGCATTACACCAAGTTCTCCAAGAACCCTAAGATTGGCATCTACATCAACTGCCGATTCGGGCATCAGGAGCATTAGCTTTTTCATTTTTATTATCATAGCCTGGCCTCCCCTTGTTTACTGGTTTTAACAACTTTTGCAGTCGCAATTGTCAATCGCTCATCATCCTGTAGTTTCGAACCAATTTTTCGTATGGCCATTTTTGCATTCGGTATGCGACGATTCTCAAATAATTTTACCCTTGCACGAACATCAAGCAATTCCTCTTCAAGCAAATCAATTTGATCTTTCAAACATTTTATTTCTGCCCGCAACTGCAACTGATCCTGCATTAAAACAATAGCATCATCCACCCATAAAGGCGTATCTTCGTTAATGGGCATCACTTTAAAATCAACACCTTCGTATTGCTGCACCCGCACACCGGCAACATCAACCGCTTTGGTAATTATTTTATCTACTGATATAAATTCATCAATATCAACCCACGAATCACTCATTACGGCAAGCCATGCTTCCGCAGCTTTTCTGTTCCACTCAATCTGTTCTTTAATGTCTTCAATCCGCTCCGAAATTGCATTTACAGTTGCCATCAACGATTTTTCCATGGCTTCAAATAAAGGCAACATCCTTTCCGACACCTTCAAAATCTTTTTCTGACGAGCTTGTTCGGTTTTTGTATATTTAATTTTTACACCTGCCATTATTCATCCTCCTCTTTTTTAGTTGGATTTACAACCGATGCCAAAACCTCTGCTCCTCGTTTCAAATCAAAGGAATTTATCCTGCATAAAATCTGTAGCTTTAGCTTATAAACCATTACTTCGGTCATTGTAAATGTTTTACCCGATTCTATGGAATCTAATTCCTCCCATACGTATTTCATGATTTGTTTTTCACGCTCCAACGGATTTCCTGATGTAACAGATACTGGTAATCGGTCCAAAGTAGGCTGTCGATTTTGCATTTTGGCTTTTCGCACTTCCGAAAGGTCACGATTCACACTTTCCAACATGCTATTCACACTCTTCAATCCTGCATTGTCATTTCCTTTTATACCAACTATATCAAGCGCTTCCAACATTCTAAACTGCTTCGCCGACAATTGATTTTTAGCATCATTATTAAACTCGCTCAATGAAATTGGTGGAATATGCCCAAATGTCAAAGATGGCAAACTACTCATAAGATATACCATGTTCGACATAACTACTCCTCCTGATTGTTAGTGATCCGTTCAACCAAATCCTTATTCAATAAGGAAAACAAAGCCTCTTCCACATCCTGCGCACTTAAAACAAACTGAACTCCTTTTTTATCTGTCGAATCCATAATAATTTTAGCGCTACTATCGCCAAGCGGTTTCAATACAATTTGCTCCGAAAACAATTGTTTCAATAGGTATGATTCCATTGCTTTTATTGTATCTTGTGGCACTGCTACTGTTTTATTTCCCGAAATTATACTCACAACCGACTTTACCAATTCCTGTAAAAATTGTTCCTGAGTAAATAAAGCTTCGCATTGTTTCCCAAAAACTGATTTTAAATGTTGAAGAATTGATATTTTTGTTGCCTCAACCATATCTCTCGAAGCCTGAGCAATAGCTTTGCGAGAATTTCCCTCCACCTGTTCGGCTTTCATTTTCGCATCATTCAAAATATTTTTTCTTAACAATTCCGCTTCAGCGATAATTACTTCGGCCTGCTTTTTGGCTTCTTCAATAATTCTTTGTTTTTCCGATTCTCCTGCGTTTATTCCTTTTTCTTTTAATTTGGAAACTATACCCTCCAAATTTTCTTTAGTATTATCAGTCATCTTTACTGTCGTTTTTATGCTTAGTCCTTAGTTCTCACTCCAATATTCCTCAATCAGTTTCTTACTTAGACCTGTTTCATTTGGTTCAAAATGTCTTTTCAGAATATCCCAGCATTTATCCAGAGCAGCTTCCAGCTCAATAGGTTCGCCAAATGGTTCTTCCATATTTGCAATAAAATCTTCTCTGTAGCGCAAAAGTTTTTGTGAAAATGCATCATTTGCGGCTCCAACTTCTGCTGCTTCATAAGCTTTTTCGGCATCGGCAAGTAAAGATGCCATGGCAGTCATTATCGGGCGATGATCGTTTCGGGTTTTTCCGTTAACAGCTTGTTTTAATCGCGAAAGCGAACGTGCTAACTTCAACTTACCATTCTCAAGAAAAAACTGTCCTTCGGTAATGTAACCTGTATTATCAGGCACAGGATCTTCGAGCGATTCCAGTGTTGTTGCTCCAATAATGGTAATTGAACCTGAATCTTCAATATCTGCAGCCACTTCGTAACGCTTGGCCAACTCAGAATAAAGCGATCCCGGATATCCCTGTAGGGATGGAATCTGATCCTGATAGTTGGCTACATTTCGTAAAATATTCGACCAATTGGTCATATCTGTAAGCAATACCAATACATCTTGTCCCTGATCAGCAAATTCGCGCGCTACTCCCAGAGCTACATCTGGCAACATTAATCCTTTAATCTGAGAATCGCCGGCAAGGTGAGTAAACATGATGGTTTTATCGATGTTTCCAGATTGAGAAAGCTGTTCTTTGAAATATTGATATTCATCGAACTTTAATCCAATTCCGGCAAAAATAATTACATCGGCCTGTGCTCCTTTTGCAATTTGAGAAAGCAAACGATTATAAGGTTCGGTAGGACCTGCGAAAATTGGAATCTTCTGCGATTTTAACAGAGTATTAAACACATCAATCATAGGAATACCCGTCCACAATGCCTGCTTGGGCACCAAACGGGCTGTAGGATTCAAAGTATCCAAACGTGTGGACACCTGTTTCTCAAAAATAACTTCAGGACCTCCATCAGCAACATTTCCAATTCCATCGAAACTACGCCCCAGCATATTATGCGAAAAACCCGCTGTTAAGGGAACTTCGTGCATTCGGATTTTTGTTTTCGTACTCAATCCCTGCGTACCATTAAACACCTGAAAACGAGTTGAATCCTCGGTAATATTAATGGCTTTTGCAAAGGAAAGACTTTGATTTGTATCTGCCTCGAGCAGCTCTACCACATGATTTAGCGCCACACCCGGATTTCCTTCTACCGAAATCAAAGCTTTTCCAACCTCACTTATTTTATTTATTTCTTTTCGTATCATAATGCATACTCCTCTTGTAAAATAAACTGTTCAATTTGTTGTGGTAACAATGCAATTTGCTCCTCATCATAAGCACTGCTGTTCCAGTCTTTCCACCATTGGCGCAATTCGTCGAATTTTGCTTTCACCATCTCTTTCAGCTCTTCATCTTCCATTCCATTTTGTGAAAATTCAATCGGATTATCGATTAATTTTTGAACTGCCTGATTGATAACTGTCAACCGTTCGGGTCGTGTACAAGCATCAAGCTCGTGAAAAGCATCTTGCTGCATTACACAAAAATCGATGGTTTGTCCTTTTTGATAAAGAACATATTTTTCGACTGGTACTTTTTTCAAACCAATGGTACTAATGGTTTGGTCGATTCCATTTGCTTCCTGCAATATTTGCAACATTTTGTTTCTATCGTTCCACGAAATAAAACTGTCGTAAACCGAAGTGGTATAAGCCAACGGATCGATAGCCGGATATTTTTTTGCATCGGCACGATCCTGAGACAATCCCCAAAAACCTCCGGTGGCATCCATTGTTGCTTGTGTTACCGGTTCCTGAAAGTTACCTCCTGCCGGAGATACTGTTCCAATAAATGTTAATGAACCTCCAGTTGCAACATCAGCACCGGCGCGTTGATACATACCTTTAATCTGGTCGGGAATATCCATCGGAAAAGCTTCCGGTCCGGGAATATCTCCCTGTCTCCCACTACGTTCGCGAAGAGCCTGAGCCCAGCGAGAAGTTGAATCGGCCAAAAGAATTACATTATATCCCTGATATCGATAATACTCCCCAACAGTTAGCGCAATAAATACACTGGCTTCACGTGCTGCAACCGGCATAGAACTGGTGTTACCAAAAATACACATCCGGTTCATTAAAGATTCACCTGTTGTAGGATCGTCTAATTCTGCAAAATCTTTAAACACCTCAACGGCCTCTCCTGCACGTTCGCCGCATGCAGCCATAATAATTATATCAGCTAAAGCATATTTACAAAGCGAGTGTTGCAAAACTGTTTTTCCTGCACCAAATGGTCCTGGATTTCCTACCGTACCGCCATATCCTACTGGTGCCAGCAAATCAATTACACGTACACCTGTCGAAATGGTCTGGCTTGGAATTGCTCGCTCTTTAAACGGAATTGGTGATTTTACCGGCTGTTGAAATACCAGTTTCAGAACGTGCTTATTCTTATGCTCATCGCTAACAACAGCAACTTCTTGTGTTATATTTACAGAATTCTTATTTATTATACTTTCTACTTTGCATTTGCCAAAGCTAAATGGCACAAGAATTTTATGTAGTAATTTACCTTCCGGAACAGACCCAATAGCATCTCCACCACTTAGGATATCACCAACTTTTACAGATGGTGTAAAATCCCACAATTTCTCCTCATCAAGCGCTGGCGCTTTCATTCCCGGCACCAAATAAGCATTCTGTTCTCCTAGTTTATACAATGGATTTTGTAGTCCGTCCCAAATACTGGTTAAAAGTCCCGGACCTAAAAGCACCGACAAAGGCGTTCCTTTAAATTCAACCAAATCACCAATTTGTGCTCCGGTTAAATCTTCAAACACCTGCATTTCTACAATTCCGGCATTTGCATTCGTATGATCAGGAATTATTTGCAGCACTTCTGCCTGAAGGAGTTTTCCATCTACTGAAATTTCAGCAGTTTCCCCCATAATTACTTCTCCCAGGAATCTAGCTTTAACTAAAGAATCCTGAATTGAAATAAGGCTTCCTGTTCTTTTATTATTACTATCCATAATTCAGATTTTCTAATATCAATATAACCTTATAAACTACATTTGTTTACTTAGTTTACTTCTGTTGCTTTATTGAAAAATATTATTCATTACTTTTATTCAATCTTAAAATTTATCTGTAGAATTCAGAATCAAATCTGTGCTTATTGCAGATTTTTGAGGTGGTTCTATTCTTTCAAATTATCGAAGTAAAACTAATTATTATTTCAATTGGGTGTTCTCTAATTTAGCTTGTTTAATTTTTATTAAGATATTTTAACCTTACATTATTCAATCAATTTTTATCTGAAGCCATACAAAAGAAATAACTTATTTTAAAGATTAAAGAACAGGCTGGCTGTAACATGAATATCTACTATTAAAAAATTTACACTTGACATTTAGTCCTAAACCAATAACTTAATACCCACTAATAAGTTATTTAGACCTCCGAATAACACGCAAATATTAAATCGAATATATCTTAAATTCTAATAATAATTAGTACAACCAACCTGTCCAAACCTACTAATTAAACCAAAAACTATTTAAAAAATTATATATCTATTATCTAGATTAATTTGTGTTTTGCTTTCAAAAACTAAAGTCTTAAATCTCCAATTGACTTATAATATTTAGCTTCGTTGGTTTTTACTTCTGTTTTTGCATTGATATAACTGGCACGTGATTGTTGCCATTGCAATTGCGCATCTAATAAATCTCTGGTAGTTGTTACACCTTCCATTAAACGATTTGTCTCAAGTTTTAAGTTTTCATTTGCCTGCTCGAGTGATGTTGTTGTAAAATCTAATTTCACCAAAGCTTCCTTCAAACGAAAAATTGCTTGTCTTATTTCTAATATGATTAGTTCAGAACTCTCTTCCAAATCAAGTTCAGCTTTTTGAATTGCAATTTTATTTTGCACTTTCTTCAGCTTTTTCTCGCCCCAATGAAACACCGGAATACTCATTGTAACACCAGCATTAAAGGTAAATTCATTTTCCTGCTGTGCGTAGCGATTTGGATTTTGTGACACATAATTTGCATAAGATACAATCTGAGGCAGATAATCAGCATTTGTTATCTTTTTCTCAACTTTAGACATTTCTACCTGATTGTTTAGCATTTTTATTTCTGGTCGGCTATCCAGATGATTTTCACTATACGAAATGGCAGCTAATTGCTCTGGTATATTAATTATAGAGTCCTGAATGTTAATTTTTGATGTAATTCCATTACCAATACTTTGATTTAAACTCATTTTTGCCAATTCTAAATTATTGGATACTTCAATCAATGACAATTTTGAATTGTTTAACTCCACTTGTGTTTTTAACACTTCGTTTTTGGTTACAACCCCAGTTTCATATCTGTTGCGAACTTCTTTTAATACATCGGTTAAAAGTGCAATAGATTTCTCTACTACTCCTTTTTGTTCCTGCAAAGACACAACATTCCAGTATTTTGTTTCTACATCTAATAACAAATCAGATTTGCTTAAATCAACATTATCCTCGGCCATTGATAAAGAAAGAGAAGACAGTTTATTTGCATGTCTTAATTTTCCGCCCATATAAATAGGCAAGCTCATTCCTAAACTTGCTGAATAAGAATTTTCATAAGCCAAATCGCTTATGCTTGCCGGAGAATATACTCCACTTGGTAATCCATCAACTGTTGGCAACTCAAAGCCCGGAACAATCATCTGATTAGGATCGGATAAATAAGTATAGCTTGATGATATATCAAATGCAGGCAACATAGATCTCTTACTCAATGTTAGCGAAGCCTCACTCGACTCCAAATCGGATAAAGCAGACTTTACCGTTTGGTTGTGGTCCATTGCTTTTTGTTTGCAATCGTGAAGTGTTAAAACTTCTTGTGCATTTATTTTTGGAATCATCAACAGCCCAAGAAAAAGGGCCATTGATATCTTTACTATTATATTATTCATCTGTTTATCGTTTTTTTTGTATTGTCAGATGGAAGCCACAAGATTAAAATAATCATTGTTATAGTCTTAATGATTTTTTTAATCATGCTCGTTTCATTGGATTTGAAATTATTTAATTCGAGATATTTTCCGATCATTTAAATTTTTCTTCTTGCGAATACAGGTTAATAAATAATCATTTTCCTCTTGTAAACAAATATCAAGTTTCTGTATTCTGCTTTGCTGAACTATTTTTACTGCTTCAAATTCGATATAATCGAACCTTGAATAGCGTTCTGCAAGCTTAAGAACTCTTTCTTTTAACTCTTCCTGGTTATAAGCCTCATCTATAATATGTTTTTGAAGCAAATCGGATGAATGAACCTTATCAGACTGGAAAAGCATTTTTACCGGATTTACGTACATCAGGTTCGATTCTACAAAAGTTGCACCTCCTTTGGGGATATTCACAAAATTGTAGTTGTCGTTATCAATATAAAAATCACGCGAAACAAATCTCAGATCTGCAGCCATGCTTAAACTAAACAACATAGCACTAACAGGCTTCGAGTAAACTGAAAAAACAATCTTATGCATCGATTTAATTTTCAGAAGCAATTGATTAAATGTTCTAAATACCCTTAAAATATTACCCTCGTAATTACTAGCCTCGTATAATGCATTCCACTTTTCTTTGTATTTATCCAAGTTAAAATCCGGATGATTATTTCTGATAACCAAAACTTTAACATCTTGATTTTCATTTACCTCATCCAAAAAACTCAATAACTGATTTCTATGATCAAAGGTTTCTTGTTCCAGAATTAAACTATAGTTCAAATAAAGAACCAGAGTTCCTTCGTTTAATTCTGAGTAGAAATATTTCGTATTTATTTCAGTTTTCATCTTTATTTATTTTAGGATTATTCAGTCACTTTTATTCCGTAAAAAATCACATAAAGCAATGGCACTACAATAAGAGTAAGAACTGTTGCAAACAGTAAGCCGAAAATGATAGTAATGGCCATTGAACCATACATAGCATCTGTAATAATTGGTGTCATACCTAAAATTGTAGTAACGGCTGCTAAGAATACTGGACGTAAACGACTAACAGCTGCATCAACAACTGCTGGCAAAGGTTTCATTCCCTCAGACTCCAGATTTATATTAATCTGATCCATTAGTACAATGGCATTTTTCAGCACCATACCTATTAAGCCTAAAAATCCTACAATAGCCATAAAACCAAAGGCATTATTTGTTACAAATAGTCCTATTCCAACACCAATTATCGACAAAGGAATAATTGCAATTACGACCAATGACTGACGTACGCTATTAAAAAGCATAACAATAATAAATACCATTAAAAGCATGGCCATGGGAAAAAATGTTCCAGTACCCTCTTTCGATTCTGTAGAAGGTTTTAATTCACCATCCCACATAATGCCATAACCTGATGGTAATGGAATAGCTTCGATTTTATCTTTTATTGCAGCTAATAGCGTTGCACCTGTCATATCGGAATTAGCAGGATCGCATTGTACCGTAATAGCACGCTGACGATTATATCGTTTGATCACACTATTTTCCCATGATACGCTAATACTATCAACCACTTCTTTCAGTGGTACTGAATATGCTCCAGTCTGCGACCAAACACTTGTATTTTCAATAGCCTCTATGCTATTTTTGGCTGTCTGATCTACTTTTAACATGACCGGCAATTTTTCTTCATTCTCACGATATAAACCAATACCTAATCCTGTACTCGTTAATTGTTGTATGGCATTTCCCAAATCACTTCTGGAAATTCCTGCACGCGAACCTTTTACTTGTGAATATTTTGGAGCCCAGGTCAGCACTTTATTTCTCCAGTCATCACAAATGTCACCACATTCGGGTGCGTTGTGCATAATTGCTTTGGCTTGCTCCGATAAATTTCTTAAGACAGCAGGGTCGGGTCCCATAAATCGGGCTTCAACTTTGTAAGCAATTGGCGGTCCTGCAATATATTTTTTTACTCTTGCTCTGGCTTGTGGATAATTGTCTCTAAAGTATTCTGTAATCTTCGGAATCATTTCATCGGTTTCGTCCGAACTATGCGTTTCAACCACCAGGTAACCAAAGCTCGTATTATAATTTTCGGCCTGAGCAGCTAATAAAAATCGAGAAGGTGTTTGACTTATTGCTGTTGTAACATTAACCACCTCAGGATAATTTTCAAGAAGATCTTTCTCAGCCATAAGCATATCCTGTTCAACTTTGTTTACCGAACTTCCCTCGGGCAACCAATAATCCACAATAAAATATGGCTTTTGCATAGGATCAAAGAAAGACTGCCTTAAATTGGTAAATGCCACTAAAGAAATAATTAGAAATCCAATTACTCCAAACAATGAAATCCATCGATGCTTTAAGGTTCCCAACAAAATACCTTTAAACTTCTGATAAAATTTACTAGCGTAAGGATCTTTAATTTCTTTAGGTGCTTTCAGGAATTTCTCGTTTGTAATAGCTGTTTGTGTCATGGCAAAAAACCAACTCAGAATCAGCGAAATGGCCAATACCAGAAATAAATCATGACAAATTTCTCCAGCTGCATTAGGCGCAAGAAATACTGGTAAGAATGCCAATATAGCAATCAGTGTTGCACCTAACAAAGGAAGCGATGTTGAACTTGAAATATCCACAATGGCTTTTCTGCGATTCATTCCTTTTTGTAAGGAAACCAAAGTTCCATCGGTAACTACAATAGCATTATCAACCAACATTCCCATTGCAATAATAATAGCTGCAAGCGATGTACGATGAAGACTAATGTTCATCACATTCATTACAATAAGAGTTCCCAAAATTGAGAATACCAAACCACTACCAATTAGTAATCCCGATTGCCATCCCATAAACAATAACAATACAACTACAACAATAGCTACCGATGCAATCAGGTTCATAATAAAACCATCATTAGCTTTCTCTACCTCTTTGGCCTCATTGTATACGGATGTTATTTCTACTCCTAAAGGTAAATTAGGTCTGATGTTTTCTAACTTAGCATTAATATTTTCGGCCAATGTGAGTACATTTCCCCCTTTGGTTGTAGAAATTCCTAAGCCAATTGCATTCTGTTTATTTCTTTTCATCAAACCCTGAGCCGGTTCCAGAAAAGACTTTTTAATTTCCGCTACATCTTTTAAATAGAACTGTTCTTCTCCAACCTGTACAATCGTGTTTTTAATTTCTTCCAGATTTTTAAAGGCATTATTACCTGAAACTCTGATGTAACGATCGTTGATTTCAATACTTCCAGCGGCAGCAATCTCAGCTTGAGAATTAAATGCCTGAGCAATAATACCGGGATTAACTCCCAATTCCGATTTTTTTGATTCCTTAATGATCACATCAACAACTTCGGTACGATTTCCAAACAAGGTAATTTTACCAACTTGGTCAACCGGTAATAATTCCTGTTTCAAATACTGAGCATAATCGTTTAGTTCTTCGTAAGTAAATCCATCGCCGGTAATTGCATAAAACATTCCATATACATCACCATAATCATCAATTACCTGAGGAGTTTTTGCTCCTGAAGGTAAATTTCCTTCTGCATCTTTTAGTTTTTTACGAAGAATATCCCAAACCTGTGGCATTTCTTTTGATCGTAACTTATCTTCCAGTTCAATTTCAACGATAGAAAGACCTGCATACGAACTCGAAAATATTTCATCGATATTATCCATACTTTGAGCTGCACGCTCTACTACCTCGGTTACTTCCTGTTCCACCTCGTGAGGGGATGCACCCGGATATTGTGTAACAACCAAAGCTGTTTTAATAGTAAACACGGCATCTTCGAGTTTACCCATACTGAAGTAAGACGAAACTCCTCCCACCATTACAATCAGCAACAAGAAGTAAACTACAATCTTGTTCTTTAGTGAATATTCTGTTAAATTCATTTTCTTACAATTTGTGACCTACATTTGTTTTTGAAAATCCTTCGTACTTCTTTACTTTTTGGCCTTCAAATAGATAATTAACTCCTGTGCTAACAATATTTTCTCCACCAGTCAATCCTTTTTGTATTTCTATCATATCGTTAGCCAATATTTTTCCACTGGCCACTTCCTTTGCAGAAACAGTTTTTGAATTTTCGTTAAATAGCCATACGAATGTTTTATTTTCTTTATTGAATACACAGGTAACAGGAATTTCCAGAGAAGCTACAGAATCAGCTCCATTTTCAATAATCTCAAGGTGTGTTGTCATTCCTGAACGAAGCTTTACATTATCCGGCGCATCAATCAATATTGATATAGGATAAGATTGTTTTGAGATACTAGTTTTGTGTCCTACTTCTTTTAAAGTTCCGGGAATACTTATTTTTTTATTCCCTACTTCTACTAAGCAAGCATATTGAGTGCTATCATTAATTTTATCTAAATCCTCTAAGGAAATCCAGGCTTTCACTTCAAATTTTGAAAGATCAATAAACGAGACAATAGCTTGTCCAGGATTTACTTCTTCAAAATTATTCACGTATACATCACTAATGTATCCGGAAAACGGAGCTTTTAACTCAGTATCCTCTAATGCATTTTTAGCCGACTCGTAAGCCGTTTTTGCTGCAGTATAATTCGATTCCATAAGATCGTAAGTACTTGCAGATACACTTTCTTTTTCCAATAAAGTCTTATAGCGCTTATATTCTGCACTAGCTAATTTATAAGCTGCCTGTGTCGATTCTAGTGCAATTTTGTAATCACGTGTATCAATTTTAGCAATTACCTGTCCTTTTGATACATAATCGCCAATAATGTCGTTCAATTTAACCAACGGACCATTTACTCTAAATGCAAGCTTTGTCTCTCGCTTCTCATTAATACTTGCAGGAACAATTGTTGCATTGTTCTGATTTACCTTACTACTTGTATGATAAACTTTAACCGATCTTACATGTACTTTTTCTTTGGCTTTTTCTTTACAACCAACAAAAATCGACATTCCTATCAGCAAATAGCTGATACCTTTTAAATACTTCATTACTCAAACATTAGTAGATTTTCAATATTAATTTATTTACACCACTGTGTAAACTATTTTTGTGTTCTTAGTTTACTTTTGTTCAAAAAAATAAGGCTTACTTTAGCTATAATGCTTAAGTATCCCCAAGATTTTTAGTTAATTATCTCTATTTTTTAATTATTTCAAATAAAAATTTTAATTGCTCTTTTATTTTAATTTCAAAATCAGCCTTACCTTTACTATTCATCACATTATAACTCATCAAGGCTTCCACTATATGATCAATAATTTTAGGATTCACATCATCTCTTAGTAAGTTTTTCTCACATCCTTTTTCAATAAATGCAATTATTAACTCATGATGAATATCAATTTTCTCATCAATCATTTTTGATATTTGAGGATATTCTGTTCTTATAGTCTTCGAACTGGCAATCACATATTCGTCAATTCCATTTGCAATCTGATCCGACAAATTATCAAGCAAAGTATAATAATCAACATCCTGCTTTATAAACTTTCTAAAATTCTCTGCATATAAATTAAAAGTATCCTGATAACACCTGTACAATAATTCTTCCTTGCTACCTATTATTTTATAAAGTGTTCTTTTAGACATTCCGCATTCTTTTGCCAAATCATCCATATTCCACCCCTTAACTCCTCGTTTTAGCAAAATGTTTTTAGTACTTTCAAAAACAATTTTTTCTATATTCTCGTTTCCAAACTTCATAACAAGTAAACCAATTATATTATTTTAGTTTATTCTGTGCAAATGTAATTTATTTTTATTCCACAGCAAGTAAATTTTGATTTTTTAACATTATTTTCATTTCACAAAAAAAGAAGCAATATAAATGAAAACCATGTAAATATTACCCAAACTAATTGAAGTACGGTTTAACGAATAATACTACTTCTTCTGTATCGATTTGTCAATTAACTGATAAAAAATTCCAGAAGTTATCCTGATAACATAAAAAATTTATAATTATATTATCAATCACATTTTCTTCAGAATGAATTCGTTTCATATATTGCCTTTAGCAAAATAAAGCTTAAATATTAAGCATTCTTCTTTACTATTTTCTTAGGTTTTAATATGGAAATAAAAACTGCAATAATAAGCGTGCCTGTCATACAAACTCCCATAGTAAGATGACTATTCATATACCATCGATAGTCTGAGTTTTTTACTGAATCCAAACCAAGTTGTCCAGATATTTCTACAGTTTTTGCAATACATGGTTCGGAGAATATAGTACCAAGCACTATTATAAGAACCGTAATTACCCATTTGAATATTAACCAACCATGTTTGAAGTATCCCCATGGAGTTAGTTGAGAATAAATCCAACCAGTTAAAAGGCTTAAAATTGCTGAAGGAACAAGAATTCTCATATCTATAAAATATACAATACGATTCACATTAAAAATCGTATCTAGTTTTAGTAAAACTCTAGAGGTAACACCTCCCTGATTCTGGATGTATTTAAACTTCAAATCATTATCACTCACCTGCCTGTTATTCATAAATAATCCAGTAATTATTCTGAAATCACACAAAATTGGATTCTAAAAATAGTAGAAATTTGCTTAAATGGGTGATCGGATAAGATAGGAAATAAAATCGCAGCACAAATGATTCTGCTAAAAGGTAAGGTAATTACCGATGATAAT
The DNA here is from genome assembly GCF_052400665.1 of Marinifilum sp. RC60d5. Taxonomy (NCBI): domain Bacteria; kingdom Pseudomonadati; phylum Bacteroidota; class Bacteroidia; order Marinilabiliales; family Marinifilaceae; genus Marinifilum; species Marinifilum sp. RC60d5. The sequence goes on along the minus strand of NZ_JBQTGK010000009.1, from coordinate 62,364 downwards.
CTTTTACTACGAATAGTAGGGGCTTTAGAAGATAGTTTAAAGGTCTTGCAAGTCTAAAAGTATTCTATACAGATTAAAAAAATTGATCCGTTAATTTATTTAGAGGCTCAATTTTTGTGACTGATCTAAACATTCCCCATTCGTTCTATAAAAAAACAAAACCCTCATAAACATTGCTGTTTATGAGGGTTATTGTACCCGGGGCGGGACTTGAACCCGCACGGCCTAAAGGCCACTGGATTTTAAGTCCAGCGTGTCTACCAATTCCACCACCTGGGCATCCTTATTGGATTTTGAGCGAGAAACGAGACTCGAACTCGCGACCCTAACCTTGGCAAGGTTATGCTCTACCAACTGAGCTATTCTCGCATTATTTGCTTTAAAAGTGAACCGTTGTTCTCTCAATTGCGATGCAAATATATGCGTATTTTTTGATTCTGCAAAAGAAAAAAAACATTTCTGCTATTTTTTTTAAATCAGCAGAAAATCTTTCTGCAACTTCACATTTCTGACTCCTTGAAATTCAGATAGTACGCGCCGAAAGCCTTTATAAATGGGAGACTCACTTTTTTTTTATTTTTTTTATCTGATTACAATCCTGAGATCTTTTTTATCTCATTTAGCTTGTTTAATGCTTCGATTGGGGTTAGGTTATTTATATCCAAATCAGAAATCTCTCCTCTTATTTGTTCCAAAACCGGATCATCTAACTGAAAAAAGCTCATTTGATATCCTTCTCTTTGCTGTGCAATATTTCCAATGGGCTTAGCCAACGACTCTTCATTTTTATTTCCTTCTAGTTGCTCTAAAATCTCATCGGCACGCTTTACAACCGATTTAGGCATACCTGCCATTCGGGCCACATGAATACCAAAACTATGATTCGACCCTCCGGAAATCAGCTTTCTAAGAAAAATCACTTTGTTATTTACTTCCTTTACCGAAACATTATAATTCTTTACCCTGTTAAACGATTTTTCCATCTCATTTAACTCATGATAATGCGTAGCAAATAATGTTTTCGCTTTCGACTTTGCATTTTCATGTATATACTCAACAATCGACCAGGCTATAGAAATTCCATCGTACGTACTGGTTCCTCTTCCGAGCTCATCTAATAAAATTAAACTTCGGGAAGACAAATTATTCAAAATACTGGCTGCCTCGTTCATTTCTACCATAAAGGTAGATTCTCCTGATGAAATATTATCTGACGCTCCTACGCGAGTAAATATTTTATCTACATAGCCTATTTTTGCCGACTCGGCAGGAACATAACTCCCCACTTGTGCCATAAGTACGATTAAGGCTGTTTGACGCAACAAAGCCGATTTACCAGCCATATTCGGACCTGTAATAATTATTACCTGCTGGTTTTCATTATCGAGATAAACATCATTGGCAATGTACTGCTCATCAATTGGCAATTGTTTTTCGATTACCGGATGTCGCCCTTGCTTAATATCAATTACCTGTGTATCGTTAATTTCCGGACATGAGTACTTATTCTCTCTGGCTAAACGTGCAAAAGACAGCAAACAGTCTAAACGCCCAATCATGGCAGCATTTAACTGAATTGTTGATATATAATCGGCAATTCCTAAAACCAGCTCGTTATACAGGCGAGTTTCGAGAGCCAGAATTTTTTCCTCTGCTCCTAATATCTTTTCTTCGTATTCTTTTAGCTCCTGAGTAATGTATCGTTCTGCACTAACCAAAGTTTGCTTCCTAATCCATTCCTCGGGCACTTTATCTTTGTGTGTATTTCTTACTTCTATATAGTATCCAAATACATTATTAAAACCTATTTTAAGCGATGGAATTCCTGTTCGTTCACTTTCACGAACCTGCATTTGCACTAAATAATCTTTCCCCGAAAAGGCAATTTTCCTAAGATCATCGAGCTCTTTAGAAACTCCATTGGCAATTACTCCCCCTTTGCTTACCATATTAGGAGGATCGGCCTTTATTTCCTTCTCTATCTTCTCTCGTACGCTTAAACAGGGATTCAACTGATCACCAATTTTCAAAAGACCATTATTTCCGCTACTCAAACAAAAATCGCGTATGGGTTCAATGGCAATTAATGCATTCTTTAATTGAATCACTTCACGAGGACTCACTCTGGCAACAGCAACCTTAGAAATAATCCGCTCCAAGTCACCAATCTGTCTAATTTCATCTTCGATTGTGCTGGCTTCATTTTCTCTTGAATGAAAAAATTTCACCACATCCAATCTGCTGTTTATTCTTGTAATATCTTTTAAAGGTAAAGCAATCCAGCGTTTTAACAAACGCGATCCCATTGGCGATAAGGTTTTATCCATTACCTGCGATAAAGTATGTGCTCCGTCGTTTAAAACACCAAATAATTCAAGGTTACGAACCGTAAACTTATCAAGCCACACATACCTGTCCTCTTCAATTCTAGACAACTGAGTTACATGACCGGTCTGACTGTGTTTGGTAATATCCAGATATTGAAGAATAGCTCCCGAAGCAATTATTCCATTCCTGAGGTTCTGAACACCAAATCCTTTTAGCGAGGACGTTTCGAAATGACGCAACAAACGATCCTTGGCAGCACTTTCGGTAAACACCCAATCGTCCATGGTAAAAGTGTAAAATTTGCCACCAAACAATTCATGAAAAATTTTCTCTTTTCCTTTCTGATATAATACTTCTTTGGGCTGAAAATTACCCAGTAACTTATCGATGTATTCAAAACTTCCTTCAGCAGTAAGAAATTCACCGGTCGACGCATCTAGAAAAGCAATTCCCGCCGATTTTTTCTCCAAATGAACACAGGCTAAAAAATTATTTTCCCGATACTCAAGCACATTGTCATTATAGGAAACCCCGGGAGTTACCAACTCAATAATTCCCCGTTTTACAATTTTCTTGGTTTTTTTCGGATCCTCCAGCTGCTCGCAAATAGCCACACGCATTCCTGCACGAACCAATTTTGGCAAATAGGTATCTATGGCGTGATGCGGAAATCCTGCCAACTCAACATAAGATGCCGAACCATTGGCCCGCTTTGTTAATGTAATTCCTAAAATTTCGGATGCCCGAACTGCATCATTTTCAAATGTCTCGTAAAAATCGCCAACTCTAAAAAGTAAAATTGCATCAGGATGTTTGTCTTTCATCTGATAATATTGCTTCATTAGGGGCGTTTCGACAGCTTTTTTTTGTTTTGCCAAGGGAAAAATATTTAGAATTTACTCTCTTTTATTATCTCGAACAAATATACTCATTCCTTAAAAATAGATAGGATATATATTCAAATACATGATGATTATAAATCTCTTTCGAAAAAAAAATATTAAAAAATCTATCAATTGTGATGGTATTTACTTTTGTATTGTTGTAAATTTAAACAAGGCTGAAATACAAAAACAGGTAATTTATTCCCTTAAACAGTAGAATAATCTCTTTTTTATTGATGATTTACATCTTAAATTAGATACAAATAATATTGATATGAAAAACATTCTAATTATTGGAGCTGGTCTTTCTTCTACCAATCTAATACAGTACTTGCTTAAACAATCGGATAAATATAATTGGAAAATTACCCTTGGCGACATGTCGCTGCAAGCTGCACAAAAAAAGATAGGTCTTCATCCTAATGGTACTGCTCTCCGATTTAACTTAAAAGATTTAGAGCAAAGAGCAAGTGAAATTTCGGCTGCCGATATTGTAATAAGTATGGTACCTGCCTCTTTACATATTATTGTTGCTAAGGAATGTTTAAAATATGGCAAACATCTGCTAACTCCTTCTTATGTTTCTCCCGAAATGCAGGAACTACATGAAGAAGCAAAAGAACAAGGACTATCGTTTTGGAACGAATTGGGTGTAGACCCTGGAATTGATCACATGTCGGCCATGAGAGTTATCAATAAAATTAAAAAAGAGGGTGGCAAATTGCTTTCTTTTAAATCATTTTGTGGCGGTTTAGTTGCACCCGATTGCGATGACAACCCATGGCATTATAAATTCTCCTGGAATCCAAAAAATGTAGTCCTTGCCGGACAAGGCATAGCCCAATACAAAGAAAATGGGCATTACAAATACATTCCTTATTACAATTTATTCAGTAATATTATCAAAACTGAAATTGATGCTTACGGGGAATTTGAAGTGTATCCAAACAGAGATTCTTTGCACTATTGTAAGCTTTACGGATTAGAAGATATACCAACCATTATTAGAGGCACATTGCGTCGCCCCGGATATTGCGAAGCCTGGAACATATTGGTGCGCTTAGGTTGCACCGACGATTCCTACAAAATAAAAAACTCTCATCTATTATCGGGCAGATCATTTTTAAATAGTTTTCTTCCTGGCGATCTGGAACATACCGAAGAAAATCTAAATGAATTTATGAACATAAATAAAAATTCTGAAGCTTTTCATAAACTAAAATGGCTTGGTTTGTTTTCAAATGAAACTATTGGCATTAAAGATGCTAGTCCGGCGATGATCCTGCAATCAATTCTGGAAAAAAAATGGGCCTTAAACGAAAAAGACCGAGACTTATTGGTTATGCAGCATCAGTTTGAGTTTACAAATACAGGCATGAAAAAACAGATCATCTCATCGATGTGCTGCGAAGGAAAAGATAAAAACAATACTGCAATGTCGTATACGGTTGGTACTCCTTTGGCCATTGCAACCAAACTTCTTGCAATAGGTAAGCTAAATTTACCTGGGGTTCACATTCCTACTACTCCCGAACTTTACGAACCTATCTTAAATGAACTGGAAACTTTAGGTGTTAAATTTATCGAAAAAGAAATCATTTTATAATTTTTAAAAACTTTAGATTTGTTCGCTTAAATTAGATTCGTATTTTCCTATTTTTGAATAAAATCTAATATTAGCTTTTATGCTTCGAATTTACCTTTTACTATCGGTTTTTGTAATTACTGTTACATCCTGTTCATCTGTTCAATATTTTAACAGTTATTGGAACCCGATATCTTCTAAAGAAAATTTTAAAACTACCGAAGCAATTTATTATCATCCAAGCGATAAAACAAGCTTGAAAGTATTTAACAACAATACATCTATTGATATTATTCTGGAGACCAATTCTCCAATTACCCTACGAAAAATTTACAATTTGGGACTTAGTATCTGGATAGATCCGAATGGAAAATCGAAAAATATTTTTGCTGTAAATTATCCAATGCCAGTTGATATTCCATTTACCGACAAACAATTCAGATCCTACTTAAAAAGGTTTACTACCGTTGAATTTCAGGAAGAATTAATTGATAGGTTTCAGGATTATGAAATTATAGATAGACAAATTAATGAGAGTGTTTTACTTAATACGACCTATGTAAATGAGGAGGTAAAAGTATTTTTAAATACAAACAAACAGGTTTTATTTAGCTGCCGGATTCATATCCCCCTAAAAAAATTATATTTCGATAAAAAACCTGCAAATTCGATTCTTAGTATTGGTATCGCCAGCGTAAACGAAGCTGATCAGGAATATTATTCGGCCCTAAGCAGTAAAGAGTACATTCAAAAAAGAGTGGATGAACTAAAAGCCGGAGCTTATGAAAGTAAGTATGAACTGGAAGAATACTGGACTAATTTTCGCTTACTATCAAAAGAATAGAGAAATCTTATGTGTTAAAATTTAAGATAAAAATCTTTGGTAAGAGTCATATACTCGGCTGTATAAACATGCCTTTGTCCATTTTCTATTGCAAGACTATAATCTTGTAGTACAACTTCTTGCAGTGAAAATTCCAACAAATATCTTTTTGCCGGTTTTCCTGGATTTGGCAAAACAGAAACTTTTCTCCTGGCATAAAAACCATTTAATCTGGCAATACGCTCAAAATATTCTCCTTCTTCAATTGGTAAAATAACCGATAATGTACCTGTTGGTTTTAAGAGTTTTTTTGCTCCTACTACTAATTCCTCAAATGGCAAATGATTGGCACTTCTGGCTTTTGTCCGCGCTTCTCCTTTGGCATTTAAGCCATTCATAAAATAAGGCGGATTGCTCACAATTCTATCGTAACCATTCGCTTCTGTTTTATTACAAAAATCCTGAAAAGAAAGATGATAAGCGTGAATTTTATGGCTCCACAAACAATTGTTTATATTCTCGGAGGCTTGTTCATAAGCCGAATCATCAATTTCTACTGCATCAATCTTCGCATTAACATTTGTGCGCTGGGCAAGCATAATTGCAATTAATCCACTTCCAGTTCCAATGTCAAGAATTCTATCAGTCCCATCAATCTCAGTCCATGCACCCAATAAAACCCCATCGGTTCCCACTTTCATGGCTGACCCTTCCTGATTAATTCTAAACTGTTTGAATTTAAAGTAATTGTTCGACATTGTATTTTATTGAGTAGATTTAAAAAAGAATAAATTCTTCTAAAGCCTGAATATAGAGGTAATTCGATTATATTTTCCTGTTAAAATTTCTCAAAAATCCCCAATCCAAAAAGAGCAAAATCATATTTTACAGGATCCTTTGGATCAAGTTTTCTTAAATTTGAAGTTATTTCATCAACAGCAGGCCAGTCGTTCTGTTTTCTTGTGAGTAAACCTAGCTTTCGCCCCACATTTCCGGTATGAACATCTAAAGGCAAAAATAAATCGGCAGACTTAATCCCGGTCCACAGGCCCAAATCAACAGCACGTTCGTCTTTTCTTACCATCCAGCGCAAAAACATATTTATACGCTTGGCAGCCGACTTTTTATCCACATTAGAAATGTGCTTCTCGGTTCGTTGCGGGTGATTAATTTCGAAAAAAACCTTACGAAAGTAAGATATCGCACCTTTTACATCGCCCGTTTGTTTTCTTCCGGAAGTAAAAACAGATTCTAAACCTGCATGATTCTTATATATATTTCGCAATGATTTTAAAAAGAAAATACAATCTTCTCCATTAAAAGTCCTGTGCTTAAAACCCTTGAAAACGTCAAAATCGGAATCGGAAGCAGTCATGACAAAATGATAAGGCTGCTGCCCCATTAGCTCCATTAACTGCTGTGCATTACGAATAATAGTTTGTCGCTGTCCCCAGGCAATACTCGCACTCATAAATCCTGCAATTTCAATATCCTCTTTACGCTTAAATTGTTTTATTATTTGAATAGGATCGCTTCCTATAAAAGATTCACGATTATACAAATCATACTTTTCCTCCAAAAAGTCTTTTAATTCCAATGGGGTTAAATCAAGCATCTTTTTCAATCTGTCCGTCCGAAATTACAATTTTCCGATCCGATAATTCGGCCAATTCAGGATCATGCGTTACAATAATAAACGTCTGGTTAAACTGATCGCGCAAAGTAAAAAAAAGTTCGTGAAGTTCCTGTCTGCTTTTAGAATCAAGATTTCCGGATGGCTCATCGGCTAAGATTACAAGAGGATCGTTTATTAAAGCACGTGCCACAGCTACTCTTTGCTTTTCTCCACCCGACAATTCTGAGGGCTTATGATCTAAACGATGCCCTAAGCTTAGCATTTCTAATAACTCCTTGGCACGTTTGGTAGCTTCGTGTTTGGATTTATTAGCTATATAAGCAGGTATACAAACATTCTCTAATGCGGTAAATTCAGGCAACAAATGATGAAACTGGAAAACAAACCCAATGTTGGAATTTCGAAAAGCCGATAAATCATTCTCATTTAATAAGGAAACATCTGTTCCACCGTAAAAAATGGAACCTGTATCGGGTCGATCCAGAGTTCCTAATATCTGCAATAAAGTTGTTTTTCCTGCTCCACTGGCTCCAACCACCGAAACAATCTCTCCTTTTTTAATACAAAGATCAACTCCCTTTAAAACATTTACGCTTCCAAAACTTTTTTTGATTTGTTCTGCACTGATCATATAGACTCAATTATTGCTTGAAAACCAAATATACATAAATAAAATAGCTTGCCATAAGCAGAACACCTTTCCAACGATGAAGTTTACCATTTTTAAGTGGCAATATCAGTAAGAAAAGTAAGAAAGACACTGCAAGCATAATTAATACATCAAATGAAATAATTGCCTCGCTTACCTGTATATTTTTAACTATGGATGTTACACCCAATACACCCAGGATATTGAAAATATTAGAACCAATAATGTTACCAATAGAAATATCCATTTCTTTTTTAAATGCTGCCACTGCCGAGGTTGCCAATTCAGGTACCGATGTTCCAAAAGCAACAATAGTAAGACCGATTACGCGCTCACTCACCCCAAAATCTATGGCAATATTCTTGGCACTATCTACTAATAAATTTGCCCCGAAATATAAACCCAAGGATGATGCTAACAAAAGTATAATAGAGACAGGAATAGAATATTTTGCCTCTTTAAAACTTTCAACCATACTTCTACTCTCTCTCCTCGAATTCCAAACCGTCCAGACCATAAACGAAATCAATAACAAAACAAATATAATTCCCTCGTAGGTCTCTAGCTTATTATTTAATATGAAAATATAAAATAAAGCTGAAGCTCCCATCATAACAGGCCAGTCGAATTTTATGGAATTACTGCGTACTGGCAAGGGGAGTAAAATGGCTGTAAAACCAAGCACCAAAGCTATATTTGAAATATTAGAACCAACAATATTTCCAATCGAAATATCAGGACTCCCAGATAAAGCAGCATCTAAACTAACGAATAATTCAGGTGCCGAAGTACCAAACGAAACAACAGTAACGCCCACAACCAAAGTTGAAATTTTAAAATGCGAAGAAAGCGCTACTCCACCTTTAACCAGTAGGTCACCACTATATAACAGGACTATGAATCCTATAATTAAAAATAAATAATCCATTTATATAAAGAAATTTACCGAATTAAGGTAAGATCGAATTAAGTTATAATTTTTTACTGATATCATCCTTAAAATCCTTGATGTTATCAAGAATATCAGTCTCATCTTTTATCTCCTTTTTAATATCGTCAGCTGCTCGCTTAAATTCTTTCATTCCTTTACCCAGCCCTTGCGCCAGTTCCGGAATCTTTTTAGATCCAAACAGCAAGAGAACAACAATAAATACAACAACAATTTCTCCTCCACTGATAAATAAAAGCATGTTTTCCATTTAAATTACTCCTTTAGAATCGAATAATGAATACTTTACAACGAGAAATAAAGAATTATCTGTATTGCTCTTCTACTAGAATTGATAAAATAGTAATCGATATCAAACTCATTTTGTACAAATATACCTAAGAAATTTTAAATAGATAAGTGATAGTAGATTTAAGATAAACTTGCCAATAGGAAAATCATTTTTCTTGCCACTTCCTATGAGAAAATTAGAATAAAAAAAACCTCCGAATCAAAAGATCCGGAGGTTTAAATATTTTATAGTAAATATTATTTTTTCTTAGCTTTTACTTTTTGTACACGTAAGCTGGTATCGTAAGCAATTGGTGATGCAATAAATAGTGAAGAGTATGTACCAACAATTACTCCGACTAATAATGCAAATGTAAATCCTTGAATTGAAGTACCACCGAACAAGAAGATTGCCAATAATACAACCATTGTAGACAGCGATGTACTAAATGTACGACGCATTGTACTATTCAAAGCATTGTTTACAACCTCTTCGCGATCGCGTTTAGGATATAATCCCAAATACTCACGAATACGGTCAAATACAACCACGGTATCATTAATCGAATAACCCACTACCGTAAGGATAGCCGCAATAAATGCCTGATCGATCTCTAATGAGAATGGCAACATGCCATATCCAATAGAGAAAATACCCAATACGATAATTGAATCGTGAGCTAATGCAGCAACAGCACCTAAACCATATTGCCAGTTCGAGAAACGGAACATGATGTAAAGGAAGATCACGATTAATGCTCCTATGATAGACCAAAATGCAGAAGTACGAATATCATCGGCAATGGTTGGTCCTACTTTTTGTGACATTTTACGATTGTTCTCTAAGAAATCAGTTTTTGATGTTCCATCAGCTAAGTATGACTTCAAACCATCATATAATAAGCCTTCAACCTCATCATCAACCTCTGTACCCGATTCTTCAATCTTGTATTTTGTAGAAATTTTAACCTGATTATCGCCACCAAAAGTTTTTACCTCTGGAGCATGTCCGTATACTTTATCAAGAGATTGAGCAATATCCTCAACAGCTACTGGCTGATCGAATGCTACAACATAAGTTCTACCTCCAGTAAAATCGATACCCTGATTCAAACCTTTTGTTGCAAGAGAACCAATACTCAATACAATTGCTACTCCAGAAATTACATAGAATATTTTTCTTTTCTGTAAAAACTTAACTCCTGCATTACGCAACCAATTATCGGTAAATTTAGTTGAGAAAGTAATATTTTTATTACGTGCTAAAGAAGCTTCGAAAATTAAACGAGTAATGAAAATTGCTGCAAATAATGAAGAGAAAATACCAATTACCAATGTAGTTGCAAAACCTTTAATTGGACCTTCACCAAATAAGTAAAGAATAACACCAGTTAATAAGGTAGTGATGTTACCATCGATAATTGCAGAATAAGCATTCTTATAACCATCGCTTACCGCAAGGCTTAATCCCTTACCTGATTTCAATTCTTCCTGAATACGCTCATAGATAAGTACGTTCGCATCGACCGACATACCAATTGTAAGTACAATACCGGCAATACCTGGTAAAGTAAGAACAGCACCTAAAGAAGCAAGAATACCAAAAATAAAGAACAAGTTGGCAATCAAAGCAATATTTGCAGTTAAACCAGCACCTTTACTATAGAAGAAGAACATGTAAACCAATACCAAAAGGAAGGCGATAATGAAAGAATACATCCCTTTCTCAATAGACTCCTTACCCAATGATGGTCCAACAACCTCATCGGCAATAATGTGAGCTGGAGCAGGTAATTTACCTGATTTCAAGATATTTGCAAGGTCTTTCGCTTCAGTAACCGAAAAATCACCACTAATACTTGATTGTCCACCTTTAATTTCTCCCATTACATTAGGAGCAGTATATACATATCCGTCCAAAACAACTGCAATGGCACGGTTTACGTTATCTTTTGTTAAGCGAGCCCAGGTTTTAGCACCTTCACCACTCATGCTCATTGATACTTCATAGCGAGCAGTATTTTGATCTACTTGCTCACGAGCTGAAGTTACAGCATCACCATCAAGAGGAGCTTTTCCATCTCTACTGGTAACTTTAATTGCGAATAATTCAAATACGTTTCCACCTTCATCAATTGGTTTAACTCCCCAATAAAATTTTAAGTTACGAGGTAAAACCGATTTGATTGCTGGCATTGCCAACAACTTATTTACTTCTGCAGTATCTCTTACTAATGATCTACCTACAACAGCTTTTGACGATCCGCCTTGTTGAGCTGGATTTAATTTTGAAAACAAAGGATACATTTTTTCCATTGCTTTAGCATCCTGAGTTGCCAAAGTATCTTGTGCACCTTCATCCTCAATTTTATCTAAAAGAGAAGCCTCTTTATCTGTTGCTTCCTTTTTAACTTCTTTTTTTACCTTTGTAGCTTCTTCATCAACAACATCCGAAGCGGCATTAATCTCTACCAATTTAGAGTTTGCTGCATTAAGATACCCCATTACCTCACCAGTACTGTAAGTTTCCCAGAACTCCAAACTTGCAGTTCCCTGTAAAAGCTTACGAACACGAGCAGCATCTTTAATACCTGGAAGTTCGATAATAATACGACCCGATACATCAGCTTTTTGAATATTTGGCTGTGCTACACCGAAACGGTCGATACGAGAACGAAGAATATTAAATGTATTATCAATCGCACCATCGGTTTCTTCCTTGATTACTTTTAACACATCAGCGTTAGAAGCTCCAAATGGAATTTTATCTTTCAATTCAAGAGTTCCAAAAATATCTGGAGATGATAACTGAGCATTAGGATCTATTTGATTAAAAGCTTCTCCAAACAGAGTAACAAATCCTTTGTTACTGTTAGCCTGCATCTCTTTTGCCTTGGCAATTGCAGCATTGAAAGTTTTATCTTTGCTGTTGTTAGCCATCGCTTTGATGATATCAACAACAGAAACTTCCATTGTAACGTTCATACCGCCCTTTAGGTCAAGCCCAAGATTCATTTCCAACTCTTTACACTCTTTATAAGTGTACTTTTTCAGCCAAAAGAAATTATAAACCTCTTCTCCTCTTATCGAGTCAAGATAAGTTTGTTCCTTTTTAATGTCGCCGGCTCCAAATTCCTGAGCCTCCTTTTCAACTTTTTTCGTTACGTAAGTAAAAGTCAATTGATACAAACTCACTAACGCAAAGACAATAGCGAGTAGACGAATCGCTCCTTTATTTCGCATGTGTTTAGGTTTAAAAAATTCTTATTATATGTGGTATTTTATATTTTTACCCTCAAATTAACGCACAAATATATCAATTTTTTTCAAATTCCTTTGTTCAATATTTTCAAGCGTTTACTGCATTTTAAGACTTTTTGAAATCTGGGAGAATTAGAAGCTTTCAAATTTCAGATTTTTTTCTCTATAATTAATAATTCCTCGATGCTCTAAAAGGAAGTCGCTGCCCAATAAACCGCAAATTTTTCGTTCACAGTATTGCTGATACATTTCGTTAATACCTGAAAGGTCGATTAATGCACAGGAAAAATTCTCAACGATTAATTCACCAATCTGAAAATTCTCAATTTTCCCCATCTGTGTTTCAATGCTTCCTTCTCCTAATCCTCTTGATTGCATCTCTGCTTCATCCTGTTCAGTTTTTTCATAAATGTCAACAAAATTTTTATCTAAAACTGTTTTTGATGCACCAGTATCAATCACCAAATCGCCTTCCTGTGATGAATTAATTTTACACTTAACAAGCAGGTGATAACTGTTATTTTCAAGTTCTATAATTTCTATGGGTATTTCAAAATCCATTATATGCATTTACAAAGGATAGCAAATATACCAAATCATGAGATATTTACACTATCATTACTAAACAAAATCTAAATGAGGTTCGATACTGTAACATTCAAAATAATTTTATATAAAAAAAGGTTGTTTCAAATTAGAAACAACCTCTTTACTTTTAATAAAATAAATCAATTAAGATACGATATTCATATCATCTAATACTTTCATAACAGACTTAACAGCTTCTGCCGAATCTTTCAACATAGCCATTTCTTCTTCGTTTAATTTTACTTCGATAATTTCTTCGATACCATTCTTTCCTAATTTTACAGGAACTCCAAGATAAATATCTTTCATTCCGTATTCGCCATTAAGCAATGCACAAACCGGGAAAACTCTTTTTTGATCGCGAACAATTGCCTCAACCATTTGAGCTGCAGCAGCACCTGGAGCATACCAAGCAGATGTTCCCATTAAATTCACTAGCTCACCACCACCGAATTTAGTTCTTTCGATAATAGCATTCAATTTATCTTCTTCGATTAGGTCGGTAACAGGAATACCCGCAACAGTAGTATAGCGAGTCAATGGAACCATTGTATCACCGTGTCCACCCATAAGTAATGCCTGAATATCCTTAGGAGAAACATTCAATTCCTCAGCAAGGAATGCACGGTAACGAGCTGTATCTAATACACCAGCCATACCAAATACTTTATTCGATGCTTTTTTAGCAGTTAAAAATGCTGCATAAGTCATAACATCTAATGGATTAGATACAATGATGATGATTGCATCTGGAGAATGAGCAATTACATTTTCGGTAACCATTTTAACGATACCTGCATTGGTCGCGATTAAGTCATCACGACTCATACCTGGTTTACGAGGAAGACCCGAAGTAATTACAACAACCTCTGATCCTGCAGTAGCTGCATAATCATTAGTTACACCTTTTACTCTTGTATCATAGTAATTAATTGGAGCAGTTTGCCACATATCTAAGGCTTTTCCTTCTGCCAAACCATCTTTAATGTCTACAACAATTACCTCGTTTGCCAATTCTTTTTGAGCAATGCAATTAGCACAAGTTGCGCCAACGTTTCCTGCACCTACAACTGTAATTTTCATGTCAATAAGTTTTTAATAAAGCAATATGTAATAATCATGAATCAAATAATTTCAATTTCATTTTATCATGAACGTTTCATAAAGCATTTAGTCTATGATTATATAATTTATCTCTCTAATGAAGAATTTTTTCTTTATTATGTGACAAATATATATACAATGATGAATTTTAAATTAGAAATAAACCTGCTTTTCAACAGGATTCATTAAATATATAAAATTTTAAAAACATACATACACTTTTCTATCTATTTAGAAACTTCCGACAGTGGGTAAAAACACCCACACAACACTTTAGCTCAATTACAGATATTCGGATCTGCTAATATTTACAGTATTTATAAGACCATCTACTAAAAATAAATTCCTAAAAAAAATCAAAAAAACAATATAAAAAATACCGTGAAAAGCATCGGCAAATCACCACGCAAACGATTACGGAATTTTTTCTTTTTATAAAACAAAAAAGTGTAGCGGAGAGCCCACTACACTTTTCATAAGTTTATGAATAGTAGTTATTTTATAATCTCTTTTATCTCAGAAATGATCTTTTCAGCCAGTTTATTTGCTGTATCTTCACTTTCACTTTCAGAATAAATACGAATAATCGGTTCGGTATTCGATTTTCTTAAATGAACCCATTCTTCTGCAAAATCAATCTTAACACCATCAATATCATTTACTTTTTCGTTTCGATATTTTTCTTTCATGGCAATTAAAACAGCATCCACATCGATCTCTGGTGTTAATTGAATTTTATTTTTTGAAATAAAATAATTTGGATATGATGCTCTTAACTCAGATGCTTTTTTCCCTGATTTAGCCATATAAGTTAAAAACAGAGCAACTCCTACCAATGCATCTCTTCCATAATGACTTTCCGGGTAAATAATACCGCCATTGCCTTCTCCACCAATAATTGCATTATTAGCTTTCATTTTGGTAACAACATTCACCTCGCCAACTGCCGATGCTTCATATTCTCCTTTGTGTTTTTTCGTAACATCACTTAAGGCTCTTGTTGAAGAAAGATTAGAAACCGTATTCCCCGGAGTATTTGCCAAAACATAATCGGCGCAAGCCACTAAAGTATACTCCTCACCAAACATGCTTCCATCTTCGTTCACAATGGCCAATCTATCTACATCAGGATCCACAACAAAACCCAAATCGGCTTTGCCTTGTTTCATTACCTTAGCAATTTCGGTAAGATTTTCGGGAAGTGGTTCCGGATTATGAGGAAACTGCCCGTTTGGCTCACAATACAATTCAATAACATTTTTTACCCCTAAGGCTCTTAATAATTCTGGTATTGCAAGTCCACCAACCGAGTTTACAGCATCAATAGCAACAGAAAAATTTGCTTCTTTTATAGCTTCCACATCAACCAGGTTTAAAGCTAAAACATGATCGATATGCTTTTGAGTATAATTATCTATGCTGGTAACTTTTCCTAAATCATCAACATCTGCAAAATTAAAATCTTCGTTTTCGGCTATAGAAAGAACTAATTTTCCATCCTCATCGTTAAGAAACTCGCCTTTTTCGTTTAATAATTTTAATGCATTCCATTGCTTTGGATTATGACTTGCTGTAAGAATAATACCTCCATGAGCATTTTCTCCTGTCACAGCCAATTCTGTTGTTGGTGTTGATGCCAATCCTATCTCTACAACATCAATTCCAAGGCCTAATAAAGTTCCAACAACTAACTTATCAACCATTTCGCCGGAAATACGAGCATCACGACCTACCACAACTTTAATTTTATTGCCATTGTGTCGGCGTAATGCCCAGGTTCCATAAGCTGCAGCAAATTTTACCACATCAAGAGGACTTAAGCCATCGCCAACTTGTCCGCCAATGGTTCCTCGAATTCCCGATATAGATTTAATTAATGTCATATTATAATTTTGTTTAAAGTTTACAGATCAGTTAAATAACATGGATATGCTTTTAAAATTCCTACACAATTTTAAAAACTAAAAAATAAATTCCGGATCAAATTTAATAAAACAAATCAAGCCATTATTCCTTTTTATGTCGATTATTGTTTAAAAGTTATTGATCTAGACCTTATTTTCAAAGGATATCTAAATGCATACTGGTCTTACCACAGAATTAGTCAGAAGCAAAATTTAATGCCAAGACTAAATTTTAATGCTATTAATTTATATTTATTAACATCCGAAATTAATATATTCTTTGATTATTAATACCTTTGCAGGTTCAGAACAGATGATTTAATCAGAAATGGAAGAGAATAAGAAAGAAAGACCAAGTAGAGGAAGAGCTTCATTTGAGTCGAAAAGATACGACAATAGAAAATCGGAAGACTCGAATTCAAGATTCGACAAGAAGCGTGGCTCTAATTTCGACAGAAACAAGGAAGAAGGCGAGAAAACCTTTAAAGGAAAAAGAAAATTTGAAAAAAGTAATCGCAGAAAGGATGGTGACTCAAAACCATTTTCAACTTCTCAGGACAAAGATCAGACAAGAGATTTTAAAAGATCGAATAAAGATTCCCGAGGAGCAAGACGCTTTGACAGGGAACGCGGCTCTAATTTTAATAGACACCGAGACGAAGGCGAAAGAAACTTTAATAAAGACCATCGAAAAAACGATGGGGAATCATTCTCAAATTATTCGGAAGAAGATTCGCCAAGAGATCGCAGAGGTAACAGAGATTGGAAATCGAGAAACCGTAAAGACGACAGAGGAAGATCAAACTTTGCTAACAGAAAAAGACCGTTTGAAGAAAAATCTGAAAAAGAAATAGAAGAACTAAAGGCGGAGCGATTTAAAAATAAACCAGGTAAAGATGTGCTTCGCAGTAAGCATTATAGCAAAAAGAAACAGTTAGAACATGCAAAAATGGTAGGCCCTGCTGATGGAATCCTACGACTAAACAAATACATTTCGAACACAGGTGCTTGTTCGAGAAGAGAAGCAGACAACCGAATTGCCGATGGCAGAATAACTGTTAATGGTACTGTTGTAACCGAAGTAGGTACAAAAGTTAACATTAAGGATAAGGTATGTATGGATGGAACGCTTCTTCATCCTGAAGCAAAAGTTTACATCGCTCTAAACAAACCTAAAGATTTTGTTACCACCCTAGATGATCCTATGGGACGCAAGACAGTTATTGACCTAATTAAAAATGCTTGTAAGGAAAGAGTTTATCCGGTAGGAAGATTAGATAGAATGACAACCGGAGTTTTACTTTTTACGAATGATGGTGATCTAACAAAACGCTTAACTCACCCAAGCTATAACAAGAAAAAAATCTATCATGCATTTCTTGATCGAGAAATTACCCAGGAAGAGCTTGATAAGGTTTTAGAAGGTTTAGAACTGGAAGATGGCCTAATAAAAGCTGATGCCATTAGTTTTACCGATTCGGAAGACAAAAAACAAGTAGGCTTAGAGATCCACTCTGGAAAAAATAGAATTGTTCGTCGTATTTTCGAGCATTTGGGTTACGAAGTTGAAAAACTTGACAGGGTATTTTTTGCAGGAATTACCAAGAAAAATATGCCTAGAGGAAAATGGAGATTCCTAAGCGAGGAAGAAGTTAGAATGCTGAAGAATTTTTAACAGACCAATCAGCACAAAGCATTAAGCTCTAACAAAATAAAACTGCAATCTACTATTGAGAAATATACTCAAAGCAGATTGCAGTTTTTTATTTGTATTCTGACAACTCACAAGAGAGCTGTATATTAAATTAGAATTGTTTTAACAAATTAGCCATTTCGATAGCAGAAACCGCTGCCTCGAACCCCTTATTTCCTGCTTTTGTACCCGCACGTTCAATTGCTTCTTCGATAGAGTTTGTAGTTAAAACCCCAAAAATAACAGGAACTTCAGAATCTAAAGAAACACTAGCCACACCTTTGGTAACTTCGTTCGAAACGTAATCGAAATGAGGAGTAGAACCTTTAATTACAGCTCCTAAACAAATTACCGCATCGTATTTTCCACTTTTCACCATTTTTTTAGCAACCAATGGAATTTCGAATGCTCCCGGAACCCATGCAAGATCAACATCAGCTTCGGATGCTCCATGACGCTTAATTGCATCTATAGCGCCACCTACTAATTTGCTTCCAATAAATTCGTTAAAACGGCCTGCTACAATTCCAAACTTAAGACCTTCAGCTATTAATTTACCTTCAATTGTATTCATTTTATCTTAGATTTTAGATGTGAGAAATGAGATTCCTCATATTCTCATTTACACATTAACTTATTTTATTTTTTTATCGTCGTTTTGAAGATTCCACTTCACATCCTGATGCAACATGTGACCCATTTTTTTCATCTTCGTCATCAGGTAAAATTCATTTTTCTCATGATGCGACATTTCAATCTCTTCCCGATCAACAATTTTAATTCCGTATCCTTTTATGCCTGCTATTTTTAGAGGATTATTGGTCATCAGTCTCAAATTTTTAATCCCTAAATCGGCAAGAATTGCTGCACCGATACCATAATCGCGCAAATCGGCTTTAAAACCTAAAGCCAAATTTGCTTCAACAGTATCCATACCCATATCCTGTAATTGGTAGGCTCGCAATTTATTAATCAGACCAATTCCTCTTCCTTCTTGTCGCATGTATAACAACACACCACGTCCGGCATTATTAATTCTTTTTAAAGCCTCCTGCAACTGATCTCCACAATCGCAACGCAATGATCCAAAAGCATCTCCTGTTAAACACTCCGAATGCACTCGCGTTAATACAGGCTCATCGGTATTTACATCACCTTTTACCAAAGCGACATGATGCTCACCTGTAATTTTATTGATATAACCATGAGCTCTGAATTCTCCATACTTAGTTGGCATTTCGGTCTCGGTTATTTTTTCAATCATGCTTTCTGTCTGGCGACGATATTCAATTAAATCAGCAATCGTAATCATTTTAAGATTATGATTTTTGATGTATTCTTTTAATTGCGGAACACGAGCCATTGTTCCATCCTCGTTCATGATTTCACAAATCACACCTGCAGGAAATAAACCAGCCATTCGAGCCAAATCTACTGCTGCTTCGGTGTGTCCGGCACGTACCAACACACCATTTTTACGAGCTACCAAAGGAAAAACATGTCCCGGACGCGTAAAATCTTCTGCTTTAGCATCCTTATCGAATATTTTTTGAATGGTGTGTGCTCTTTCATGAGCCGAAATTCCGGTTGCACAATCTGCTGCATCAATACTAACGGTAAAAGCTGTTTGCTTTGCATCGGTATTGTTGTACACCATCATATCAATGTCCAGCTCATCTAACCGTTCTTTAACAATGGGCATACAAATTAAACCACCAGCCTGTCGAGCCATAAAATTAATTGCCTCTGGCGTAACCTTTTCGGCTGCCATTAACAAATCACCTTCATTTTCACGATCTTCATCATCCACCACCACAATCATCTTCCCTTGTTTGATGTCTTCAATCGCCTCTTCTATAGTATTAAAATCCATAGCTTTATGTTATTGTTGTTTATTTTTAATTAAGCAAAACCATTTTCTTTCAAAAAGTCTATCGAGATATCTGATTTTGTTTTCTGATTTTCCTCTTCTTTATGAAACATGAATTTTTCAATATATTTAGCGGTCATATCACATTCCAAATTCACTTTTTCGCCTGCTTTCTTTGATATTAATGTTGTATCCTCCTGTGTCATCGGAATAATCGATACTTTAAACATTTTATCATCTACATAAGCCACAGTCAAGCTGATACCATCAATGGCAACCGATCCTTTTTCAATCACATATTTCAGGATGTTTTTAGGAGCGGCAATACTCACCCATATGGCATTATCGTCTTGCTCTTTGCCAACAATTTCGCCTAATCCATCAACATGTCCGCTCACCATATGTCCACCTAACCGGTCACCAACACGAACGGCTCGTTCTAAATTCACACGACTTCCTGTTCCGAGCAATCCAAAATTAGTTCGGCTCATGGTTTCTGGCATCACATCGGCCGAAAAACCAGTAGAAGTAAAACTAACTACAGTTAGGCAAATTCCATTTGTAGCAATGCTATCGCCCAACTTCACGTCATCCATTATTTTGTGAGCAGCAATACTTAATCGTATCGATTCTCCTCCTCGTTTAATAGATTTTATGCTTCCTATTTCTTCAATTAATCCTGTAAACATATTTTTCAAGTATCAAGTAACAAGCTCAAAATTTAAAGTATTAATACTTCAAATGCCTTTACTCTAATTACACTCCATAATATTTTCAGAGTTCTTTTTAATTCTTCCTGTTAACATTATATCCTGATCAAACTGATCAATTTTTATATCATTCAACTGAATCGCATTTTTCATCAATTCAATACCATCTCCTCCTACTGGCGATTTTGCGCCTGCTCCACCAATAATCTTTGAAGCAATAAAAGCAACTACCTCATCAACAATCTCAGCTTCTAAAGCCGAAAAATTAAGGGTAGCTCCACCTTCTAAAAGAATACCATCAATTCCTTCTTTACCTAATTTCGCCATCAAATCCGCCAAATGAACTCTTCCATCTGAAGAATTAAACATCAGCACCTTATTCCCTAAAACCTCAACAGCTTTAATTCTATCAGCTTTGGCACTTTTTGTAACGGCAACTATTGTTTTAGCTTCATCGCTGCTATTTAAAATCTTCGAATCCAAAGGAGTTCTTAAGTTACTATCAACAACAATACGAATTGGATTACGTCCCTTATTTGATTCCAATCTGGTTGTCAGCATTGGGTCGTCAGCAATTACTGTATCAACACCTACCATTATAGCGGAAAGTTCATTTCTTAATTCGTGAACTTTAGCTCTCGATTTTTCATTGGAAACCCAACGAGAATCTCCTGTTCTACTGGCAATTTTTCCATCTAAAGTCATGGCCGTCTTCATCACTACATAAGGTAATTTGCATTGGATATACTTAAGAAAAACACGATTCATATCGGTCAATTCTTCACACAGATAGCCATAATCAACCTTAATTCCGTGGTCCTCTAAAATTTTTACACCTTTACCTGCTACCAATGGATTTGGATCCAACATCCCAATTACAACTCTCGAAATCCTGTTCTTTACAATTGCCTCGGCACAAGGAGGTGTTTTTCCATAATGCGAACAAGGCTCAAGTGTTACATACATTGTAGCACCTTCTACCGATTCTTTAGCAGAACGAAATGCGTTCACTTCGGCATGCGGCCCACCATAGTATTCATGAAAACCTTCACCAATTACTTTATCATTCTTTACAATGACTGCACCAACCAAAGGATTTGGGTTTACTTTCCCAACCCCCTTTTTGGCTAGCTCAAAAGCCATTTGCATGTATTCGTAATCTCTATTCATTCTTTTAGTTAATGAGTAAATACAAATCTCATTTCTAAGATCAAAAAATAAAAAAGCCCTGAACAGTTCATAAACTATTCAGGGCATCTATTATAAGTTCACCACACGGAAAATTATTTCCATTGGCATGAATTAATCAAATCGATCAATTGTTTTTCTTCTTCCATCCAGACTGTACTGTCGGTACTGGAATCACACCAGTTCAATCCTGTTACAGATTCGCGGACTATCACCGCCGGTCGGGAATTTCACCCTGCCCTGAAGAAACAATAAAATGTATTGAAACAAAGTTTTAAACAATGTTTACGATACAAATATAGAGCTTTCGCATTTAAAAACAAATGAAGCTGATGTGCTTTAAAGAATCTTAACAGTTCGCTTGCTGGATCTTGTTTGTAAGTCGGATCTTTTTTCGAATTAAAAATCGCCCTCTAACAAACCCAACCAATGAGCTTCATCATTGATCTGTTGCGCTTGCGAAATTATATTTTGGGATGATTTATTGATACGTTTAGGTTATTTATAGATGCATTTAGGTTGTTTTTTGATACCGTTCGGTTCCAAACCTCAACACTTCGGTACTTAACCCCATTTTTTAGGTTTGGAACCTCAAAATTGGGGTTAGTCAACCTAAAATTATCATTTCGGAACCTCAAAATATACATTAATAACCTAAACGCATCTATAATAAACCACAACCGAAGGGTAAATAACCTAAACAGGTATATAAATCACGGAATTGCCGTAAAATAAAATTTCTGCTTTGCAGAGTACGAGCTGAAAAAGATTACGCCATCAAGGGGTACTTTTTCGGATTGAAATTCTATTTCTCCATAATCGCTGAAAAAACTTGCTCACTCACAAAATTGCTTTCTTTTATTTCTGTCACATTTGATACTTTTTCGTAAATGATATTAATTATTCTATCTTTGCAAAAATTTTTAAATCACTAAATTGGAGTAGGTATGCCTCATAAGTCAGGTTTTGTAAATATCATTGGAAATCCGAACGTTGGAAAATCAACCTTAATGAATAATTTGGTTGGCGAACGCATCTCGATTATCACCTCGAAATCGCAGACCACTCGTCATCGTATTAAAGGAATTGTAAATGGAGATGATTTTCAGATTGTTTATTCTGATACGCCAGGGGTATTAAAACCCAACTACAAGCTTCAGGAATCGATGATGAAGTTTTCAACCTCGGCATTGGTAGATGCTGACATTATTTTATATGTGACCGATGTGGTTGAAACAATCGACAAAAATGAAGACTTTTTAAAGAAGGTACAAAACACAGATAAGCCTGTGATTTTAATTCTCAATAAAATCGACTTAACCAATCAGGAAAAGTTGGTTGAAATGATGGATGTATGGAAAGAGAAGCTTCCGAAAGCAGAAATTTTCCCTATGTCTGCCAAAGAGAATTTTAATGTATCCAATTTATTTGATAGAATTTTAGAGCTTTTACCAGAAGGACCTCCTTATTTTGCGAAAGATGAAATGACAGATTTACCATCTCGATTTTTTGTAAATGAAATTATCCGTGAAAAGATATTAACCAATTACGAAAAAGAAATTCCTTATGCTGTAGAGGTAGAAGTGGAAGAATTTAAGGATGAGCCAAAAATTATCAACATTATGGCGGTGATTAATGTTGAAAGAACTTCTCAAAAGGGAATTATTATTGGACATCAGGGAAAAGCACTAAAAAAAGTAGGTACCGAAGCAAGAAAAGACATGGAAGTATTTTTTGGAAAGAAAGTTTTTCTGAAATTGTATGTAAAAGTTGCTAAGGACTGGAGAAATAAAGAAAATAAGTTGAAAGGCTTCGGCTATCAGCAATAATGAAATTAATGGCTATCATTTGATACCATTTACAGATAACAGATAATTGAAATGAGCAATATCGTTGCAATCGTAGGTCGTCCAAATGTTGGAAAATCTACACTTTTTAACAGACTTACAGGAACAAGACAAGCTATCGTAAATGAAACTGCCGGAGTAACTCGCGACCGTAATTACGGGAAAGCAGACTGGAACGGACAGGAATTTTCAGTAATAGATACGGGAGGATACTCTTTTAATTCGGAAGATGTATTTGATGACGAAATTCGTAAACAAGTACTTCTTGCCATTGAGGAAGCTGATTCTATTCTTTTTGTTTTAGATGTACAACACGGACTTACCGATTTAGACGAAGCAGTTGCTCGTGTTCTTCGTAGAACAGATAAAAAAGTTTATTTAGTTGCGAATAAAGCAGATAATAGCGAATTAATGTTTTCTGCCAACGAGTTTTATTCTGTTGGAATTGGTGAATTTGTTTATCCAATTTCTTCGGTTAATGGTTCGGGAACAGGAGATTTACTGGATGCAGTAGTTGCTGATTTTGAAGAAAAGCCTGAGGAAGAAAACTCTGAATTACCAAGAATTGCTTTTGTTGGTCGTCCTAATGTTGGAAAATCATCAACCGTAAATGCTTTAATTGGTGTTGAAAGAAATATTGTTACCGATGTAGCAGGAACCACACGAGATTCTATTCATACGCGTTTTCAAAAATTTGGACACGATTTTATGTTGGTTGATACGGCAGGAGTTCGTAAAAAACCAAAGGTAAATGAAGATTTAGAATTTTACTCGGTAATGCGTTCGATTCGAACCATAGAAACTGCTGATGTTTGTGTTATGATATTAGACGCAACCCGTGGTGTTGAAGCTCAGGATTTAGCAATTTTTGATTTGATTATTAAAAACCGAAAAGGTGTTGTAATCATGGTTAACAAATGGGACTTGATAGAAAAAGAAACCAATACCATGAAAGATTTCGAAGAACAAATCAGAAATCGAATTGCCCCTTTTAACGATGTGCCAATTGTATTTACATCGGCAACCGAGAAACAAAGATTACTTAACGTATTGGAATCGGCTCTTGATGTTTATGAAAACAGGGTTCGTAAAATTACAACCTCTGAATTAAATAAAGTCATGCAAGCTGCTATTGAGGCCTTTACTCCTCCGTCGGTAAAAGGAAAATTTATTAAAATTAAGTATGTTACTCAACTACCTACTTTAGCTCCAACATTTGCCTTTTATTGTAATTTACCACAATACGTTAAAGATCCATACAAAAGATATCTTGAAAATCAGATTAGAAAGAACTGGCAATTTACCGGAGTTCCTATTCAGATATTTATCAGAAAAAAATAAATTGCTAAAACATGCAATTTCATTAGCCGACTCAGAAATTATGAGTCGGCTATTTTTTTATTCTAAGTGATAAAATTTTTTATAACTAATCTTTTAGTTATATTTATACTGATAATTACCAAACCCTAAACCCAATGATAAAACTAAGCATAAGTTTAATTGTAGCACTTGCTATATTTTCACTTAAAGTATACCCGCAAAAAGTAAATAAAATCGATCAGCTATTGTTTTCAGGTAAATATGAAAGTGCAATTCCGCTATTAAATCAGTTAATCGATAAAGACAGTACCAATAGCCAATTACATTTTCGTTTGGGCAAAGCATATCAAAATTTAAACCGGAACAAGCTTGCCGTCGAAAATTATCAAAAAGCATATCAATTAAATTCAAAATCGGTTCCAACGCTAATCAATCTTGGCAATTGTTTATACGCTATGGGCAATTATCCTGCTGCCAGAAATACATTACAAAAAATACAGAAACTTGATAGCACTAACTATCAAGGCGGTTTATTACTTGCAAAAACCTATACAATTTTAGGCAGCTACAATAAAAGTTTAAATATTTATGAGCGATTAATATCTAAAGATTCCCTAAATCCATACTTACACAAACAAATTGGCAGTCTAAAAAATAAGATGCAAAATTATCTGGGTTCATTGGCATCTTATTTAAAAGCCTACGAACTAAACGAAGCTGACCTATCAGTAATTCTTCATATCATGCAAAAGTTTTATGAAATGGCTGCTTATGAACAAGCTTTAGCATTTGCCAATAACGGACTAAATACTTTCCCCAACAATCATCTTATTTTAAAGAAAAAAGCACAATGCTTAATTGGTTTAGAGTGGTATGAGAATGCTTTAAATATTTTTGAAAATTTAAACGAAAGAAATAAACTAAAACTTAGCGATTACAAACAACTTGGCATTTGTTATATGCAAACAAGGCAATATAATAAAGCAATTAACTGGCTTGAAAAATACAATAAAGCAGTAGAAAAAGACCCTATGATTAACTTTTATCTGGGCATTTGCTATTCGAGATTACACGACACTGAAAAAGGAATAAAATTTCTTGAAGATGCCTTATTTTATATTAATCCCCCTATTAAAGCTTCAATACACCTATATTTGGCAAAAGCGTACGGAGCAAATAGAGAATTCGAAAAATCAGTGAAAGAATATCTTAAAAATATCGAACTTGATGATTCTAATCCTGAAACCCTTTACGAGATCGCAAGCACATACGAAGAGTTCGGAGACAATAAATCTAAAGCTTTAAAATATTATTCGAAATACATACAACAAACCAGCGATATTGGTGGAGAAAGGTACGAGTATGCGAAATCAAGAATTCTTCATATCAAAGAAAAAATCCATTTTGAGAAGTAGTTAACACTCGCATTATACCTAATAATGGGGATTGCATACAAGCAGCTTAAAATCTACATTTGTAGTTCGCAAAAATTAGTTAATTTAGACTGATTAAAAATATTAAAGATATGCGCTTAAGCCAAAATATGAAATTAGCCGACGTAATTCAAATGAATTACCTGTTAATTCCTGTTATTCATCGATTTGGAATTAATTTAGGCTTTGGAGAAAAAACCGTAGCAGATGTTTGTGAAGAAAATGATGTTGACCTGAATTTTTTTCTACAGCTGGTAAACGCATATCACGATCAGGATTATTTTCCTAAAGAAGAACTTCAGAGTATTTCGGTTAAAAACATTGTGGCTTACCTAAGAATGACTCATGCTAGTTATTTAAATACTACTTTGCGCGAAATAGAGCGGAAAATAATGAGATTAGCCTCAGAAGAGTCTGAAAATAAAAAGTTTATTGATTTAATTAAAAACTTTTTTGAAGATTATAAAAACGAACTTACGGCGCACATCATGCACGAGGAAGATACTGTTTTTCCTTATGCCCTAACAGTAAATGAGATTATTAACAATCAAGATTTCTCAGAAAAAAATCAAGAAATATTCGAATCCTTCTCAATAGAAGAATACGAAGAAGGTCATGATGATGTAGAAGAAAAATTAATGGACTTACGAACCATAATGATTAAATACCTTAGGCCGCCAGAAAATACAACCCTATATCATTCCATTATTCAGGATTTATTCAGGCTGGAAGAAGATTTAAACTACCACTCGCGCATAGAAGACAAGGTTTTAACACCTAAGATTATATTAATGGAGAAATCTATTAAAAACCTTTTTTAAACTCCTGATTCTATGCCAAAAACAACTATACTTATAGCTGAAAATCTCTGTCTGATTAGAAAAGGCTTGTATTCTATTTTACAAAAACTAGAAAATGCCGAGGTTGTACAAACCATTTGTAATAAAGACATACTTATTGATACGCTTAATCGTATTAAGCCGAATATTTTAATTGTAAATCCAAATATGATGGATTCCAATTCCAGTAACTTGAAACAAGTTTTCGAGAATGGGAAAAGTATGAGTTTGGTGCTCATTTCGGACAATCAGGAAATAAAAACAAAATACAAAGCGGATGCCTATTTACTATATTCCGACTCCCAAACTTATATTTTGGACAGAATACAAGAGCTTATCAATAAAATAAATAAAGACATCCCTACTGAAAAATCGAACGACCCTTTAAGTGCCCGCGAAAAAAACATTCTAAAGCATATAGCTTTAGGCTTAACAAATAAAGAAATGGCCGATCAACTTTTTATTAGTATACACACAGTTGTAACGCATCGAAAAAACATTACCCATAAACTTGGTATTAAATCTGTTTCCGGATTAACGGTGTATGCCATTTTACACAATCTCATTTCTATGGACGAAGTAAATTAACTACAAATCCATTACGGCTCCGGCATCTAGATTTATCACTTTTAAGTGTTTTTTAAATTCGTCGCGAACCTTAAAACTCGTGCAATGAGTTGGCCCCACTAATTCTACCTTTTCATTTTTTAAAAATTGAATGGTTTTCTTTGTTAGCTCATCTATTTCTTTCAAATGGAAACCACCTAAAACTGCATATACTTTATCTTCCCCACATACTTTGCGTGCATAGGATACTGTATTACAAATTCCCGCATGTGCGCAACCACTAATCACAACCAATCCTTTACTCAATTTAATGGCTATGGCCGAATCGTCAGGTACAAAATCCGACGATCCATCGGGCAAAAGAAAAGGACTTTCCTTCGATTCGAAATCATTTTCACGAGGTATCTCACCCAAAAAAACCATCTGATCAGAAAGCCAATATGGTTCACTAGATTCTATTATTTCATATTTTGCCTGCAATTCTTCCTTCGACATAGCAAGGCCAACATGGGTATTATTCCTTTTTCTAAATCTTTCGATAAAACTACTTGGATGCAAAATCAATTTCTTATCCGAAAGATAAGCCAATCCATCGCCATGATCCCAGTGCCCGTGGCTTAACACAATTGTATCAATATCATTAAGATCTTCACCCAGCTTCTCAGCATTCTTTAGAAACAGGTCATTGGGTCCTAAATCGAACAGTATTTTTTTCCCCGCCTCAATAATAGACGAAAATCCATGTACCGAATCAAATCCTTCCTTAGCGGTATTATCCATTAAGATCTTTATCTTCATAGCTCTTTATATTTTGGAATTTTAACGAAAAAACAGGAGCCTACATTCTCTTCAGAATCAACCCAGATTTTTCCATTTGCATTTTCTACAATATTTTTAACAATTGCTAAACCAAGCCCCATTCCTCCCGATTTAGTTGTAAAGTTAGGATAAAATAATTTTTCTTTTACTAAATCATCAATTCCTAAACCATTATCGATTACCGATGCCTGATAAAAATTATCTTGCTCTTCGAGCTCCAAAACAATTTGGCCTGGTCTATCTTCGGGAATAGATTGTATTGCGTTATTTATCAGGTTTACAAACACTCTAACAAATTGCTCTCTATCGACAAAAACATTTGCATTTTCGATATCATTCAACACCAACTTTAAATCAAATTTATCATTTTTAAATAATGATATTACATGATAAATAATATCAACCAAATTTAAACTCTCGCTTTTAGCTTTAGGCATTTTTGCAAAATTAGAAAAAGCTGTTGCAATAGACGACAAAGCATTAATCTGCTCAATTAAAGTTTTACTAACTTGTTTAAGATGCTCTTCTCTATTTTCTGATTTCTCATCGAATCTCCTCTGTAAAAACTGAATACTCAACTTCATTGGAGTAAGCGGATTCTTAATTTCATGAGCAATTTGGCGAGCCATTTCTCTCCAGGCCGACTCTCTTTCCGATTTAGATAATCGTTCGGCACTCTCCTCCAGCTCCAGCAACATCTGATTGTATTCCTTAACCAAACTTCCAATTTCATCATCTTTAGAATACTCAATTTTTTCGCCATAAGATCCAAAGCGTGTTGCTTTTAAGCGATTTTGAATTAATCTAAGCGGATTAGTAATCTTATTGGAAATAAATACAGAAAGAAAAATTGCCAACAAAATCATGAATACGTGAAGATTTACTCCTGCCAAAACAAGATTAAACATCTCCTTCTCCAGCTCCTGACTTTTGAGGAAATATGGCAAATTTATAAAAGCTACCAACTCGTTGTTTTCATCAAAAATTGCTTCGTAAGCCGATAAATAGGACATGGATCCTATTTCTTCGCGATGTATAAAACTGGTTTTCTCCTGAAAGAATAATTGATAATAGGCTGCAAAATTCATTCTTGTATGCTGCAATCCTTTTTCAAAGATCTCGGGTCGCGACGATGACACCAGTTTCCCTGAAAGATCGTAGATGTGTATGTCTGCATATATTAATTCAGACAAACGGCGCAATTGGTCTGTTAAGAAATCAACATTATTATCCTTATTCAGATTTGCAATAACCTCTCTTTTTACCAACTGCAGTTTCTCACGTAGTTGTCTATTATTTAACTGTTCACTTCTCTCAATCGTATAGTAAACTGTTCCTCCTCCAAGCAAAATAAAAAATAGCATTAACAAACCAAGTATCGAATATTGTATTCGATACTTAAAACTCATATTAAATTTAAATTTCCAGGGACACTTTTCTAAGAACCAAATTAGAAATCCAAAAATATAGAGCATCACAAAAATATATGGAACTGTAATTACTCGATTATACCAACCTACAATTTTGCTACTTACAACAACTGCATTGCTGCCAAATTTGTATACCAAATGATCATATCCATCTAATTCAATTCTAAATACATTTTTATCCGACTTTCCAAACACTTTATTACTCATGTAATAGGAGTAGTCTCCCGAAGATGCAATTAGCTTTCCCTTTCGGTATTTTCCGTAAGAATAGTCGTTTCCCCGAGGACGAAGAGCAACTTTTTCGTCCAATAATAAATCGGGATAACCCAATCCCTCATTGCCCACTTTTGAGTCTAAACGAATATAAATTTTAACCAAATCGTTCCGTTTCGATTTTGTTTCGATAACTCCTAAATAGGATACCATTCCGTTAAATTCATTCAGATAGTAAAAATCAGTATTGGGAATAGCTTCTCCGGCCTCTAAAATCATCTCATGAAAAAATTCAAAACAATTTCTTATTTCATTATCGGGCTCAATATTTAGGTCATCACTATCATTACAAATGGTTATTTGTAAATGATATTGCTCCCAATATCCGGTAAAGTATTTTGACTGGATATGATCCATTATTTTCATTTCATTTCGAAATGGCCTATCGCAAAGATTTGCTAGCATTTTATCCTCATCCAGTTTTTTCTGCATATCAATCAAAAGATTCTCAGAAGTTGGATCGTACTCTGTTGAGAGGTTCATGGCAGCAACCATTCTATTCTGCACCTCTTTTTTCTCTGATAAAACATTAATACGATGAGTAATAGCAACGGCTACCAGCAGCAATAAAATTATGAGTGATGAATATCTGGCTCTCTTATCTTCCCAATAAGCAACAAAACCAGTAAACAGGAACAATGCTAAAGGAAACAGATAATAGCTTATATCCTTATCAACAGAATCGCAAAAATAAATAAGAGCTAAAGCAAATACTGCAACAACAAAAACGACGGTGAAATACCTATTACGCGCACAACTATATTTTGCCAACACAGCTGTTGTATATGCTAAATAACCAAGAGAATACAGAAGCAGCAATAAAATAAAGAAACCTGTAAAAATATACATTCCCTTATCCTGAAAAACAAACATCTGCAAACTAAAGCTAGAATCAATCACCAAACTGGCAATTAATTCACCAATCCAATAGTAAAGAATCCAAAAAACAATTAAATGACAAATAATATATATGTAAAACCAAACTTTTGTAATGTTTTTACTTAATTCATTTTTTATTGCATAAACCGAATAAGCATAAACTAGAGCAAAAAGAAATACTGCATTTATCACAAAATCTCCCAGCGATGGAAAAAAGAATGAACTGGCAAATAATAATGGAGAAAAAATTTCAAGATCGGATAATACCCCTGGAACATTCCATAACAACATAAAATACCTGACAAAAAATAATCCTAGAGCATACACAATAAGCAAGACAACTCCAATTTTTTTGTTTCGTATATTGGTAATTATAATAGTACAAAAAATAAGTGCGAGAATAGTAAAAATACCATATAACACACCTGTTCCGTCTTCTTCTTTCTGCGTAACAAAACTTAAATCACTTTCGTTAATAGAAAAAAGATAATCGCCATTCTTATTATTTATTGGCACTCCACTTTCATTATCTAATGAAATAGTGTACTCTGCAGGAATTTTAAATTCTTTATCGAAGTAATTACGTAAAAATTTATTTTGATATGGATATATCTTTTTTAGTAGAAGTAAGCCATAAAAATCAATAGAATCCTGCTTTTGTTTTTCAATATAGTACCAGCCGTTTGGAAATTTTGCAACCGAAGCTTCCATTTTCTTCAACGAACAATCCTTTGGCAGGATAAAGGAATTATCACTCCAAAATATAATACTATCCTCTTTAAATCCCAAAAGAACAAAACCATCATCCTTCAAGTCGTGCTCGAATTCAGAAAAATCTTTGTACCGATTTAAGCCTAAGTTTCCATTCTTAATAGCGGAACGAAGCTCAGCTATATCCTTTGACAGGAGCAATTCTTTTTTTTGAAAAACCTCCTGAATACGATCAGCAGAATGAATGAGACTATTGTTACGACTAAAAAAATAATCAGACGATATTGCCAGTACCAGAAAAACTAACAATAACAGTCCCAAAACATATTTGAGAAGTTCTTTTTTCAAGAGAGAAAATTTTAAGATTCTTGTTTCATTTAACAAAATTCGTGCTAAACCTCTCCCAAATTAGCATAATTCAATTAAATCATCAAACATGATGGTAAGGTTCTCCCTTAATTATTGTCATTGCCCTGTAAAGTTGCTCCACAAAAATCATTCGAATCATCTGATGCGAAAAGGTCATTTTAGATAAGGACACTTTCCCTTGGGCTTTATTATACACATCCTGAGAAAAACCGTAAGGTCCTCCAATAACAAAAATCAAATTCTTAACTCCAGCAATCATTTTCTGTTCAATAAATTTCGAAAAGCCCACCGATGAAAATTCTTTTCCATTTTCATCTAACAAAATTAAGGTGTCCGACGTTTTTACTTTATCCAGAATTAATTCACCTTCTTTTTGCTTTTGCTGACTTTCTGACAGATTTTTAGTATTCTTTAAATCAGGAATTATGACCAATTCAAAAGGAAGATAATGCACCAACCTCTTTCTATATTCTTCGATTCCTTTTATCACAAAATCCTTATCCGTTTTACCAATTACAAGAAGAGTTATTTTCATTTTTAAATTTTTAATCTGTTTTATCAGTTTTTTAACTCTATATTACACCTAGAAACAAAACTCAACCAAACACCATAAACAGCACATAATCAATATAATATTTAAAACCATTAATGATTTATTACCAATCAGTCATCTTCATTAATGAGATTTTTTTATCTTGCGATATACTTTTCGCACAGAATTTGCATAAAGGTAAATGATATTAGATTAAAACTATTCAGATGAGAATTATAAAATACATATTTATAGGTATTCTTATATTGGGCAATTGTTCAAATACTATATCCCAAAATAGAAATGATTTACCAGGAGATTTAATTCTTGCTTTTAAACAAGGAAATAGCATTAGCTTATCTAATTTTTTTGGCGATAGAGTTGCTTTAAGCATTCAGGATAAAGAATCAAGCTACAGTAAATCTCAGGCTAAACAAATTATGTCAAAATTTTTTAATGATTTTCCACCTGTCAATTTCATCAGGAAACATACAGGCGGTAAAACCGGAGCAAGATATGTAACCGGCGATTTACAAACCAAAAAAGGTAAATTTAGGGTAAGCTTTCTTCTTAAAGAACAAAATGGAAAGTTTATAATACATCAACTAAATATAGAAAAAGACTAATAAAAAAGCTTCATTTACATGAAGCTTTTTTTATAACCCCTTAAACCATCTAATTGATTTCTGCACATCGGTTCATACTTGCATTCTTCAATATTATATCCTTTCTAAAAACTCACCATACTGATTTTTAAAAATAAAACAGAATTACACACCATGCTAATAATAGGGGTTAAAATGGTTTTTATTGATGTTTTTGTAATTACACCCCCTACATACTTGTTGTTATATTGAATATTTTACTTTATTTTTGACCCCGAAGCGTAAATTTGACGGACCACATAATAATAATCACACCTAACAGATTATTTTACCTTATTAATCTTTACAAAGATGAAAAACAGTAAAAAGTGGTTATATGCCCTGCTATTTTTAGTAGTGGTGTCGATCGTTGGGATTTTTGCACCCGGCGTAGAATTCGGATCAA
This sequence comes from Marinifilum sp. RC60d5, assembly GCF_052400665.1. Classification (NCBI taxonomy): domain Bacteria; kingdom Pseudomonadati; phylum Bacteroidota; class Bacteroidia; order Marinilabiliales; family Marinifilaceae; genus Marinifilum; species Marinifilum sp. RC60d5. The sequence goes on along the minus strand of NZ_JBQTGK010000009.1, from coordinate 28,853 downwards.
CTGATCCAAATATTGTAGCTGGAGATGTGGCATGGATGCTAACTTCTACTGCTTTGGTATTACTAATGACTCCCGGCCTAGCCTTTTTCTATGGAGGAATGGTAGATCCCAGAAATATTATCTCTACAATTCTACAAAGTTTTGTTTCAATGGGAATTGTAAGTATCATCTGGGTAATATGCGGATTTAGCATTGCTTTTGGTGAAAGTATAGGTAGCGAAGGATATGGATTATTAGGGAATCCCTTAACTTTTTTAATGTTTAAAAACGTGGGCGGATTTACACATCCCGAAATGTCGCCAACAATTCCTTTTGCCCTGTTTGCTCTTTTTCAATTAAAATTTGCAATTATTACTCCTGCACTAATTACCGGATCATTTGCAGGAAGGGTGAGGTTTCGCGCATACATCATATTTATCAGCTTATTTACAATATTTATTTATGCCCCGCTTGCTCATTGGACCTGGCACCCAAATGGTTTTCTTCGCAATATGGGAGTGCTAGATTTTGCCGGAGGAACAGTTGTTCACATGTCGGCAGGTTTTGCTGCTCTTGCAGGAGCAATGTTCTTAGGAAAAAGAACCAACTCTAAATACAACGAAAAACGATCTAATATTCCATTCGTTTTACTAGGAGCCGGTATGCTTTGGTTTGGATGGTTTGGTTTCAATGCAGGTTCTGCTTTGGAAGCCTCATCAACTGCAGTATTAGCTCTTTTAAATACCAATACTGCTTCGGCTGCAGCTATGCTAACCTGGGTATTTTTAGATGGAGCACGAGGAAATAAACCATCGGGATTGGGAGCCGCAATTGGTCTTGTTGTTGGTTTAGTAGCCATTACTCCTGCAGCAGGATTTGTAGATGTTGGAGCATCTATTACCATTGGCGTAATTGCCTCTATTATTAGCAATTATGCGATTACATTGCAAGGAAAAACTTCACTAGACGACACGCTAGATGTATTTCCAGCACACGGAATGGGAGGTATTACCGGAATGATTCTAACAGCTGTTTTTGCTCACAATGTTGGATTAATTCATGGAGAATTTCACACTTTCTTAATGCACATTCTTGCACTGCTAATCGTAGGAATTTTCACTTTTGGTGGTTCTTACCTTTTGTACTGGATAACAAATCAGATTGTTCCATTACGAGTATCCGAATACTCCGAAAAGAAAGGTCTGGATATTTCACAACATGATGAGTCATATTCTTTTGCCTATAAAGAATAACTATTTCTGTTAATACAAAAAGTCCTGTAGGCATATTGCTTACAGGACTTTTTTTTAATGTAATTAGCCTCCATTCTAATTACATACAATGAATATATTTGTCAACAATCTCCATAATCTTATCTACTTTACCCAAAATACGATCATTTAAACCATTGTCTTTATAAAGTTTGAGGTTATTTACTACCGCATCAATTGTTCCTTTAGGAAATATTCCATTCTTTTCAAACACTTCCCTTTTGGCAGCTAAAGCATCTGAACTTTCCCAGCAACAAGTTGGCAATTGCTCTAAACTATCAAGTTTCTCTTTATACTCTGAGGTAAAGATATCAACATCCGCATATAATTCTTCGGCCAATTGCAGTCCGTTTTCCATCTCTAATCCATGCTGACCAGCAACAATTAAACCAGCCACCAATAAATAAATATCGGCAGATCCATCGGGCACTCTAAATTCAAAAGTTTGCTTACTAGAAAAATCTCTTGGATCGGCAGCCTGTTGTGGGTTAACATCTTTTATCATATCCGATGCTCCTACCCATCCAAGAGGAACGCGTACCAAAACAGATCGGTTTCTATCTCCCCAACACACATAAGTCGGTGCTTCCTGATGAGGAACCAAGCGCAAATATGAAGTAGGGATTGTGTTTCCAAAAGCTGTTAGCGCTCCCGACAAATTCATGATCCCAGCAATCATTTTTTTTGCTGTATTGCTTAATTTACCATTCTCAATACAAATATTTCTACCCTCTTTTTCTACCAGCATGTGAATATGCAAACCACTACCTGCCTTACCCACAGTAATTTTTGGAGCCCAACTTACCAAAGCATTCTCACGGGCGGCAAGCATTCTTACAATCCATTTACCAATTATCAACTGCTCAACTGCCTCCTCCGGATTCACAGGTAAAAATTCAATTTCGTGTTGCTCGTATCCATCATCACCAGAAGAGAAACTTCCTACTTCGGAGTGTCCATATTTAATCTTACCTCCACATTGAGCAATTAACACCATGGCCTCTTTCCTCAACCCTTCCCATTTTGTAAAAGGCTGAGAGCTATGATATCCTTTTTGATCCACATCTGGATATAAAGTATGATTTTCACTCTTAATATAGTATTCCAACTCACCCATAGCCTTAAATTGAAGACCTGTTGCTTTAGTAAATGAATTGTTAGCTTTCTTAAGAATATATTCAGGTGCACTTTCCAATGGTTTTCCTTCGGCCGTATAAAACGAACAAAGAATATCTAAACTTGGAACTTCCGAAAATGGATTTAGAAATGCAGTTTTAAATCGAGGAATAACATATAAATCACTCGATCCGGCACCAATAAAAGAAAATAAACTCGATCCGTCTACCCTTTCTCCTGTTGATAAAATACTATCAAGATGATCTGCTCCAGTTATAATAAAATTGAGAGTTTTTAGTTTTCCATCTTCCGCTACATAGCGAAAATTAATCATTTCAATATTGTTCTCAACAATATATTTAATCAAATCTTCTTTTGTAAATTCTTCTGCTGGCTTCTGTAAATATTTAACCAGCTTATTCGGATCCAATAAATAAGCTTTCCTTTTCATGATATTCCCCTTTTTATAATGTTTGTTGTCATTGTTAGTTCTTGAGAGATAAAATAGCCGAGTTTATATTGAATTTCCAAAAAGATAAGAACATTTAAGCGAACATATATATACACATTTAAAAACTCTGATTAACAAAGCATTAAACCTCATTTTATATAAATTCACGAACAAGCAAAATGTGTTCTACAACAGGTTGTCGAAATCGTTTTCGCGATTAAATTTTGAAGATATTTAGACAGCCCCCAACAGGCAATAGCCATTCTAAAAAAAAGAAATACTTTTTCTCCTTACACTCCCTAAAAAAATAGAGTCTGTATTGAAAAGAAAAAACAGACAGATAAAAATACCCCATTTTCAACAAGGCAAGACCAAAAACGTCATTTTTATGTGTCAAGGGTGTATTTTTATTCAAATTAAGGGGTGTTTTTTATCTAAAAATAAAAAACACCCCTTAATTTTTAGTAAAAGCAAAAAATATCTATTTTAATACTGTTAAATACTAAAACTTAAGTGACAAACGTATTCCCGAAGGAGCCTTTACAATTCTAAATCCTTTTCTATGCCTTTCAAAACAAAGATCCCCATTGGAATAATACACATTGCCATGGTGCGATACTCTGCGACAATTATCAGGAATATAAGAGAAGTAAACTGAACTTGGAGGATTAACCGCTACAAATCCAATTTCCGGGTAAAATCTATAATAATATCCATCCGAATAATAATATTTTCCGTTTCGATAGCGAATAATAAGTGGTTCCGATGCAAATCTCATTACCACATCCCCATATCTTGAATGATGATAACAACTATGTCCGTAATTATTATAGAAATAAGGAGATCTACTGTGCGAATTCAGGTGCTTAGAATAATACCCATGCTTATGATTTGATCTATGTTTTCTATAATGCTTATCTGCATAATATTTATGGCCTTTATGAGTATGATAAATTTTATGATGCTTCAACCTATTCTTATCGGCACTATAAGTTTTGCCTTTAGCATGTTTGCGATCGGCTCGATACGTACTCTTATTGTATCTGTCACTGCGATCGTGATTTCTCAGTTCATTGATCTTATTTCGTTCTTCATACCGCGTTTTATTCTCCTTGTCGGATCTTCTCTGTGCATTAACATTCGAACCAGACAAAATTATGGCTGACACCAATACTATACCGGATATCAGCTTATAGAATATAATTTTTTTCATGAGCTTTTCTTTTTAGTGAAAGCCAATTAATCCTTTTCGGATACAGGACAAGTTTTACAACAAAACTTCCTAAATATATTAGGCTACTAATTCGTCATCCTATGGTAGGGATGAATCTTGTAAAAGTATTTTACCGGTATACTTTAAAGATTAAAAAACAAAGCCCATGCCAAAAATTAAAAAAGCACTATTCTTGAATAAAAACAGTACTTTCAAATTCTACAGATTATTCTCAATTTAAACCAATTGTATTGGTCTTTTTATTTTTCTTATTTGCTCTATCAATAAAACTTCTTTTGTTTGGCTTTATTAAAACACGCAAAGATTGATCGGAAGTAAAATAGTTCCACACCCAGTTAATGAGTATAAAAAATCGATTTTTAACACCAACAATCGCCATTAAATGAACAAACAACCAAAGTGCCCATGCGATAAAACCATGCATTTTTATTCCTGGCAAATCGGCAACAGCAAGATTTTTACCAATAGTTGCCAATGATCCTCTATCCTTATAATGAAAAGGTCTCATTTTGTTAACAGATAAGTTTTTTTTAAAGTTAAAAGCCAAATTACCAGCCTGCTGCAAACCAACTTGAGCAACTTGCGGGTGTCCATTCTGAAATTCGCCCTCTTTCTGAAAAGCCAGATCTCCTATAGCATATACATTATTTAATCCATAAACCTTATTGAATCGATCAACACGAAGTCTTCCTCCTTTTGTTGCGGCAACCTCTGATATTCCTTTTATAGACCTTGCTGCAACACCTGCAGCCCAAACCAGTGTGTACGAATTAAAACTTTCACCATCTGCCAAATTAATTTTCAAACCATCATAATCGGCCACGCGAGCTTCTGTTTTTACAATCACTCCCAGTTTTTCAAGGTAAGCTTTTGCTTTCGCGGATGCTTTATCCGACATGCCACTCAACAAACGACCCGAAGCCTCAAATAGATACACATTCATTAGGGAAAAATCCAACTCAGGATAATCTTTAGGTAGAATTTTAGTTTTCATTTCGACCAATGCACCGGCTAATTCAACGCCAGTGGGACCACCACCAACCAGCACAATATTCATATAGTTTGCCGCTTTCTGAGGATCTGCTTCGTTTAATGCCTTTTCATAATTTCTTAAAATAGAATTTCTCAGAAAAATTGCTTCGGATACCGATTTCATGGGAATCGCAAACTCCTCGATATTTTTATTCCCAAGATAATTGGTGTCGACACCTGTTGCCAAAACCAAATAATCATATTTTAAACTACCAAGACTAGTAATTATTTCCTGCATATTAGGATTTACCTCTATCAAATCGGCCATTCGGAAATGAACATTACTTTTCTTTTGAAAAATTTTACGTAAAGGAAATGCAATAGAGCTTGGCTCTAATCCGGAGGTTGCCACCTGATAAAAAAGAGGCTGAAACTGATGGAAATTATTTTTATCAATTAAAACAACCTGATAGTTAGTTTTTGCCAATTGTCTCGCCAATTTTAAACCTGCAAAACCGCCACCAACAATCACAACTCTTGATTTTCCATTTTCGGGAATGTGTTTTATCGTATCCATAAACTTAATTAAATAGTTTTCATCATTCAATCTATTTTCGTATTTTAAGATTCTTTTCTCTTATTACAAATTAAAGAATTATTTCTCTAATATTCTAATACACGAAAAACTACAAGCGATTGCGGGAAAAATTAATTAAAAAAAATCCAGATTTAATTTAAAATCTGGATTCGCCAAAAATTATAAACCTAATCTTATTTCTTAGCAGCCACTACCGACATTTCCACTAATAACTCTGGTCGGGCCATGCGAGCTTCAACACAAGCACGTGCAGGTTGGTATCCGTCAACCACCCAGGCATCCCAAACTTCGTTCATGGCAGCGAAGTCTTTCATATCGCGCACGTAAATGGTTACAGAAAGAATGTGTTTCTTGTCAGAACCTGCTTTCTCTAGTAATTCTTCTACTTTTTCAAGAGTTGTTATGGTTTGTTCTTTTATATCTTTTGTAGCGTCTTTAGCTGTTTGTCCACATAAATAAATGGTATTTCCATGCTCAACAATACGGCTCATTCTTGGAGTAGAATCTGTTCTTTTGATTGTCATTTTGGTATCTGTTTAAGTTATTTTGTGGAGCGAAGATATGAAAAAGGAAAAGAAATGAAACACAGATGGAACGGATTTGCCCAGATTTTATTCGTGCCATTCGTATCATCCGTGTTCTATTAAAAAAAATGCCGCTCCCCAAGGAACGGCATTATATATATCAGAGATAAACTCTTTTACTTCATGCTTGCAATGCGATCTTCTAAAACTTTAATTTTAGCTTCGGCATCGGCCATTTTCTTTTTCTCCATTTCCACCACTTTGGCAGGTGCATTATTTACGAAACGTTCGTTACTCATTTTTTTCTGAACAGAAGTAAGGAAGCCTTTGGTATATTTCAACTCTTCTTCCATTTTCTTCAACTCTTCTTCAACGTCAACTAAATCGCCAAGAGGAATAAAATACTCAACAGCTTTTACAATGAATGACATTGCACCAGCCATATCACCTTCAGCTACAGAAATCTCGCTAAGATTACACATTTTAGCAATTACCGAATCGAAAGAAGCATCGTAAGTTCCTTCTTCCAATTTGTAATTCATTGCCAATGCATCTTTAAAAGCTATATTCTTTTGCTTACGGATATTACGAACTGCAACAATCACTTCTTTTACCTGCTCAAACTTCTCTAACAAAGCAGAATCATAAGCTTCAGGTTTAGGCATTACCGAAACCATAATGCTATCCTCTTCTGATCTATCCGCTAATAAATGGTAAATTTCCTCAGTCAAGAAAGGCATAAATGGGTGCAATAACTGCATCAATTTCTCAAACAAAGCAACAGTTGAATCGAAAGTTTTCTTGTCAATTGGCTGCTGATAAGCTGGTTTTACCATCTCTAAATACCAGGATGAGAACTCATCGCGGAATAAAGTATAAACAGTCATTAATGCTTCGCTAATGCGATATTGCTTGAACTGCTCATCCAATTGCTCCATTGTGCTATTTATGCGAGCATGAAATACTTCGGTTGCAATTCTTGCAGACTCAGGCTGATCGATATCTGCTATTTCCCACCCTTTAACCAATCGGAATGCATTCCAGATTTTAGTGGTAAAGTTACGACCTTGCTCAGGCAAATTTTCGTCGAACAGCAAGTCACCACCAGCAGGCGAGCAAAGCAACATACCCACACGAACACCATCGGCACCATACTTGGCAATTAAATCTAAAGGATCAGGAGAATTACCTAATGATTTAGACATTTTTCTTCGCTGTGCATCGCGAACAATACCTGTCAAATATACATTCGAAAATGGTTTCTCACCTCTGTATTCATATCCCGACATCACCATACGTGCGATCCAGAAAAACAAAATATCCGGACCAGAAACCAGGTCGTTAGTTGGGTAATAATATTTAATTTCTTCGTTTTCCGGATTACGGATTCCATCGAATACCGAAATTGGCCACAACCATGAAGAGAACCATGTATCCAACACATCCTCATCCTGGCGCATGTCTTCAGCTTTGTATTCTTTTCCGGTTTTAGCTTTCGCCTCAATAACCGCTTCTTCGGCAGTTTTGGCAACTACATATCCGCCTTCAGGCAAATAGAAAACAGGAATTCGCTGTCCCCACCATAACTGACGAGAGATACACCAATCCTTAACATTTTCCATCCAGTGACGGTATGTATTTTTAAATTTTGCAGGATGCAACTGAATATCATCGTTCATTACATGCTCCAAAGCCGGCTGTGCCAACTCTTTCATTTTCATGAACCACTGCATACTTAGTTTTGGCTCGATTACCGCATCCGTACGCTCCGAGAAACCTACTTTATTCACGTAATCTTCAATCTTAACCATGTTACCGGCAGCTTCCAAATCAGGAATAATCAAATCACGAACATCGAAACGATCTTTTCCTACGTATAGCTGAGCGGCTTCACTCATGGTACCATTATCGTTAAAAATATCGATGGTTTCTAAGTTGTGCTTGTCACCAATTTCGTAATCATGAATATCGTGAGCAGGAGTAATTTTTAGTGCTCCGGTACCAAACTCCATATCTACATATTCGTCCTGAATAATAGGAATAGATCGGTTTACCAAAGGAACAATACAACGCTTACCCTTTAAGTGAGTAAAACGCTCGTCATTAGGATTCACACAAACTGCGCTATCCCCTAAAATGGTTTCCGGACGAGTGGTAGCAATGGTTACGTACTCATCTTCGCTTCCTTCAATCTTATATCTTAAATAGTAAAGCTTCGATTGCAGCTCTTTGTAAATCACCTCTTCATCGGAAACAGCAGTCTGCGCCGAAGGATCCCAATTTACCATACGAATACCGCGGTAAATTTTATCTTTTTTATATAAATCAATAAATACATCGATTACCGATTCGTACAAAGATTCGTCCATGGTAAAAGCAGTACGCTCCCAATCGCATGAAGCACCTAATTTTTTCAGCTGCTCCAAAATAATTCCTCCGTGTTTCTCTTTCCACTCCCAGGCATGTTTCATAAACTCATCGCGAGTAATATCAGCTTTAGCGATACCTTCCTGCTTTAGTTTATTTACAACTTTTGCTTCGGTAGCAATAGATGCATGATCGGTTCCTGGCACCCAACAGACATTCTTTCCCTGTAATCTGGCTCTGCGGACCAATACATCTTGAATTGTATTGTTCAGCATATGCCCCATGTGTAATACTCCGGTAACATTTGGCGGAGGTATCACAATTGTATACGGCTCTCTCTCGTCTGGTACTGAGTGGAAAAATCCTTTATCCATCCAATACTTGTACCATTTATCCTCAGATTCAACAGGATTGTACTTAGTTGGGATTTCCATGTGTTAACTATATTTTATTAATTCTAGATTTTCAAAAAATTTGGCTCAAAATTAAGAAATTCTAGCGGATATTACTTCACTGAATGACAATAAAATGAAGAGAAGTGTGAATGAGATTTTAAGTAAATGTGTGAATGAGTTATTTAGCTGTGAATTTAAATTCCTTAAATATCCATTTTAATTTACTTGATTCCTAAAGGTCAGATTTTTAAAGCAATGCTGAAAAGCAGTAAAAATCATTTTTTTTAGATAGTTTTTTATATACTTTTGGCGCTAAAGAAATACTTATTCTTAAACAACATAAACAAATAAGAAATGCCACAAATATCAGACAAAGGAAGATTAATGCCTGAGTCACCAATTCGTAAATTGGTTCCTTATGCAGAAGGTGCAAAAGCAAAAGGTAGAACGGTTTACCATTTAAATATTGGTCAACCTGATATTAAAACCCCTGAGGTTGCAATGAATGCTATTAGAAATTGTACCCAAAAAGTGATTGAATATTCTCACTCGGCAGGTAATATTTCTTATCGCAAGAAATTGGCAAAAATGTACCAAAACATTGGTATTAATGTTGACGAGAACGAAATGTTGATCACAACAGGAGGATCGGAAGCAATTACTTTTGCGCTAATGACTTGTTTAAATCCTGGTGATGAAGTACTGATTCCAGAGCCATTTTACGCTAACTATAATGGTTTTGCTGTTTCGGCCGGAGTTAATGTAGTACCTATTACATCGAATATAGAAAACGATTTTGCCTTACCAGCAATTGAGGAATTTGAGAAGTTAATGACTCCAAAAACCAAAGCTGTTGTTATTTGTAATCCTAACAATCCAACAGGTTACCTTTACTCAAAAGAGGAATTAAACCAATTGCGTGAGCTAATCATTAAACACGATTTATTCCTGTTCTCTGATGAAGTTTATCGCGAATTTTGTTACGGTGGTGAAGAACATTTCTCGGCAATGAACTTAGAAGGTTTAGAGCAGAATGTAATCATGATGGACTCTGTATCGAAACGTTACAGCGAATGTGGTGTTCGTATTGGAGCCATGATTACTAAAAATAAAGAAGTAATAAAGACAGCAATGAAATTTGCTCAGGCTCGTTTGTGTCCTCCTGCTTTCGGACAAATTGCTGCCGAAGCATCATTAGATACTCCACCAGAATATTTTACCGAAGTTTACGATGAATATATTGCTCGTCGCGATTTTATGGTAGAAGCCCTGAATAAAATGGAAGGTGTTTACTGTCCTACTCCTAAAGGTGCTTTCTACACTGTAGTTAAACTTCCTATTGATAATGCTGATAAATTTGCTCAGTGGATTTTGGAAGATTTCGAGTACAAAAACCAAACTGTTATGGTTGCTCCTGCTACAGGATTTTATGCAACTCCTGGTTTAGGTAAAAATGAAGTTCGTATTGCTTACGTATTAAAAAAAGAAGATTTAGCTAAAGCAATGGAAACTCTTGATGCTGCATTGAAAGTTTACCCTGGAAGAACTTTGTAACGAAAGTATTAGCTTAATACATAATAAAAACGGCTCCTTATTTGGGAGCCGTTTTTTTATTCTGAGATTGATATACTTAAAATTCTTCTATATCAAATCACACGAATCTGCAGGCATCCAATGTTTGTCTTTTCCATCCCATTTTACATTACAGCCAATTGGGTTGGTAAGCGGAACCGAAATTTCCTTTCCAGCTAAATATTCATCAATTGCACGTTCTAAATCCCGAACTGTTACTTTTGAGGTGTCTTTGGGATTATCGACAGCTCGCCCTGTATAAATCAACTCTCTATTCTCATTAAATAAATAAAAATGCGGGGTTCGTAAGGCCCCATAATTAATCGCTACTTCCTGTGTTTCATCATACAAATAAACCCAGGGAAAATCGTTCTCTTCCATTCTACTTACCATGTGCTGGTAATCATCTTCCTGATAAGTAGTAGGAGAATTTGAATTGATACCTATAAACTCTACTCCGTTAGGTATATATTTATCTGCAATTGCTCTTGTATCTTCATCCGATCCGATAACATACGGACAGTGGTTACAGGTAAAAAACACCACCAATAGTTTCGATGATTTAAAATCGGATAATTTATATCTGATACCATCGCTTGCAATTAAATTAAACTCGGGAGCTTTATCGCCAATTTGTAAGGTAAATGCCATATTTTCTTTTTTTTTGTTGATACTCCCTTAAATTTACCTATTATTTTGAAAAGTTCTAAATAATAACATCCAATTTTTTACGTAATTGCACAACATTTTACCACTACAACAAAACTTGCTTTATTGATTTATTACCTGAAAACGAATACTTAGTAAAGCTACTTCCCATACTTATTAAACTGACAAATAATTTATTGCGAGCCTAATGATTTAAATTAACATCATCATAAATCAAATATTTCTTTCTTATATGTTTAAACTTAGCAATGTCCTTTTGCCAGCTTTCACGTATCTCCTCTTCTAACATACCCTGCTGTAATTGCATTTTTAATTTTTCGGTTCCAGCCAGATTTTTAAAAAATGCATTAAAAAATTTCACTTTCCTGTTTAATTGCGAATAAGCAGTTATCAAATAAGATAAATCTAGTTTTTGCTTTGCTCTAAATTCGTTTTCGTTTATCTGTTGTAAATCAAATCCATTACACAATTTTCCTTTAAACTTAGGATATTTACTGGCTCCCGGAATGCTTCGTGGTGTGAAAGTAAAATCGGTTTTATTCATTAAAGGATGACCATACAATTGAAACGGATAATCTGTACCTCGTCCTGCACTAACAGGAGTGCCCTCGAAAAAGCACAAGGAAGGATAAAGTGTAATGGCTAACGAATTTGGCAAATTAGGCGATGGTTTTACAGGCAATTTATAATTCTGATTACGAATCCAGTTTTTGCAGGGAACAATTCGCAAATCGCATTGCATTCCATTTTTTAACCACTTTTCACCATTTATCATTTTAGCATATTCACCAATGGTCATTCCATAAACAACAGGAACCGGATGCATTCCCACAAAGGAGGAGTATTTCATCTCCAAAACGGGTCCGTCTATATAATGTGCATTAGGATTTGGCCGATCCAATACAATTAAGGGGATATTTTGTTCGGCACATATTTCCATTACATAATGCAAAGTAGAAAGGTAAGTATAGAATCTAACCCCAACATCCTGCAAATCGAATAACATAACATCAATACCTTTTACATCGGCAGGCGATGCTTTATAATGCTTGCCATAAAGCGAAACTATTTTTATTCCGGTTAATTTATCCCTAGCATCTTTAATTTTTTCACCAGCATCTGCTTTTCCTCTAAAGCCATGCTCGGGACTAAAAATTCGTTTAATTTTAATCTCTTTCTTCAAAAGAAAATCTACCAGATGTTCTCCATTCACCAGAGACGATTGATTGGCTACCAAAGCAATATTCTTATCGTGTAAAAAAGAAAGATACTGACTGGTATTTTCTGCACCAACAACAATTCTAGTATCCTTATCTTCGGCACAGGAAGAAGTAATAGAAATAATACTCAACAAAAAAGTGAACAAATAATAACTAACAGTAGACTTCATTTTAATATTTTTCCGTTTGGGTTAACATGAAATTACTACTTTTGTATGAATCGCAACAAAATAATTTCAATTTTGAACCTCGAACTATTTATAGCCAAAAAAATTACCACTAACGAAAAGGGAGAAAAAAACATTTCTCACCCAATCATCAGCATTGCCAAAGTTAGTATTTCGCTTGGGATTTGCGTAATGATTTTGGCCGTAGCCATAGTTACTGGTTTTAAATCGGAAATTACCAATAAGGTAATTGGCTTTGGATCTCATATTCAAATCACTAATTACGACAACAATTCTTCTTTTGAGACTCAACCCATCAATAAAGAGATTATCGATAGCAAAAAAATCCAACAAATTAATGGAATAACTCACATCCAAACTTTTGCAACCAAACCCGGAATTTTAAAAACTAAATCGGAGATACAAGGCATTGTGCTTAATGGAGTGAGCAAAGATTACGATTGGAGCTTTTTTAATAAACACCTTGTTGATGGTGAGATAATTCATCTTGCCGACAGCACAAAAAACAATAATATTCTGATATCTAAAACGCTTTCTTCTTTACTAAATTTAAATATTGGAGATAAATTATCGGTGTATTTTATTCAGCAACCTCCACGGCAACGAAGATTTACCGTAGGCGGGATTTACGATACCGGGATGGCCGAATTCGACAAACTCTTTCTGCTTTGTGATATGAGGCACATTCAAAAACTAAACGATTGGAGCAATGATCAGGTAAGTGGATATGAGATTTTTATTGATGATTTTGACAATTTAGCAGATATTACGTACTGGGTTAAAGGAATTACTGCAAGTTCTTATACCCAGGATGGCGGCAGCCTAAAAGTAAGAAGTATAGACCGTAAATATCCACAAATATTTAGTTGGCTGGAAATACTAAACATTAATGTTTGGATAATTTTGGCCTTAATGATTCTGGTTGCTGGCTTTAATATGATTTCGGGGTTACTAATTATTATTCTGGAAAAAACCAGCATGATTGGTATTTTAAAAGCACTGGGAACCGCAAACTGGTCTATTCGAAAAGTATTTCTGTATCAGGCTTCGATGATAATAGGAAAAGGTATGCTTTGGGGAAATATTATTGGAATTACAATTTGCCTGCTTCAACATTATCTCAAAATTATCCCTCTCGACCCTACCAGTTATTATGTTGATACTGTACCTATTAATTTAAAATTCACCCATATTTTACTTTTAAATGTTGGCAGCTTAATAGCAACAATATCTATGCTACTAATTCCTTCCTATCTAATCACAAAAATTAGTCCGTCCAAAGCTATTCGTTTCGATTAAAAAAAAAAGGACAGAGTAATTTCCCTGCCCTAATCTTTAATATTTCTATTTTTCTACATCGGATCGTTTCCCCAGGTTTAGGGTATCTCTTGCTACAATTTTATTGCCAAACCATCCTTCAGCGTACAAAACTTTGGTATCCACCATTATTGAATCCCACTGAAAACGAGTATCACCTCTGGGACCCGCATTTTTAATTCTCGATCCGTAAGAAACATTCTTTTTCAAATCTTTATACAAAACTACCGAATCACAATTACTATATACCCAAACATCTTTTTCTGCTGGTTCTTCAAAACGATCGGGCCATGACTTAGAAACAATATAAACCATCGGACAATCGCTTGCTTTTCTATACATACTCTGGTACAAGTAATAAACATCTTTTTTTGTTTTGTGATCATGCAAAATCAATCCTTTCTGATTCATATAAGGAATTGGATTTATGTCACGACCAATTCTTGGAGAAGCAAAATCGAAAGCTACCCAAACAAAATGGCCGGGAAATTTACCTTTATTCGATTCTCCAACAGAAATTTTGTATTCGTGTAGTAAGCATCCATATTCCTGCGACCAAAACTCTGTTTTTCCGGAAGAATAATAATTTTTGCTCACATCAAATTTTTCTTCGCTATGGGTCGTATATTCCATATCAGCTCCATATTCTCCAATTATTTGAGACGGATTATATGAATCTATCTCTCCCATATACCAGCCACTCCAGTCTTGTGGAGCATAAACATCAACAATTTGCTGATTCGACTTGTACTTAAAATTACATCCTGTTATGGGTCTGTTGGGATCAATTTCTTTGGTCTGATTAACCAATTCCTGATACACTTTATTCGATCCTGCCTCATTTGCTCCCGAGCGATCAGACTCATTTCCAACACCCCATACTATTACTGCAGGATTGTTATAATATTGTTCCACCATTTCTTTCATCTGCTGTTTGCAGTTTACCAAAAATGCCGGATCATCCGAAACACTACCTGTTAAGGGAATTTCTAACCACAATAGTAAACCTAACTCATCACAAGCTTTAGCAAATTCTCTATCGCAAGGATAATGAGCATGACGAATCACATTAAATCCGGCATCTTTAATTATTTGTGCATCGGCATAATGTTGTTCATTCGGCAAAGCATAGCCCAAACCTTCCATATCCTGATGTCGGTTTACACCTCTTAATAACATTTGTTCTCCATTTAAACTAAAAGCCTCATTATTTGCCAGAGTATAATATCTAAATCCAAAGCTACTCTCAAAATTATCAATTACTTTTCCATCGTAACTAATTGTAGAAACTACCTTATACAAATTAGGTTCATTTACACTCCAAAATTTAACCTCCCCAAAAGCCGATTCCGATTGTAAAAAACTATTTTCACTACCAGCTTCAATGGTCTTACTCATAATCTTATCAGCCAGTAATTTTCCATTCGGAGAATAAATTTTAGAACTTAATTTTACCTTCTTAGTATTTTTGGAATAGTTTTTTACACGAGTTTCAATAGATAAAACACTTGGAGCCTGCCCTCCGCATACTGGTGTGTTAAATACCTTTTCAATCTTTACCGGATCTGTAATTTGAATCCATACATCACGATAAATCCCTCCATAAACTGCATAATCGAAACTAAATGGGAATGAACCTTTTTCATCAGACATCCAGGGTGCTATCCCTGAATTGTTAGTATTATCGGCTCTTACCGCCAATATATTTTCTTTCCCAAACTTTATAAAATTGGTAATATCAATAGAAAATGCCGTATATCCACCTTTATGAGTACCAACTTTTTTTCCATTTACCCATACCTGAGCTTCTAAGGAAACAGCCTCGAATTCTACAAATACACGTTTTCCTTTCTGAACTTCATCTATCTTAAATTTTGTGCGATACCAAGCCGGTCCTTTGTACATTGTACGAACATCGTTCTCAAAATCGAATCTTCCTTCGAACACATCATTATTTACCCCATCACTTCCGCCATTAAAATCGTGAGGAATATTTACACTCAGCCATTCACTATCTTTAAATGAAACTTTATGTGCATTTTTCACATCTTCTTTTTTAAATTTCCACTCATTATTATTAATCGAATATTTAATTCTTTTATCAGCGGCAGCTGTAAAGCTGGATAAAAAATAAATTCCGATGAATACAATAAGGCAATAATGCAATTTCTGCTTTAACATGATATTATATTTTAGTTTTGTTATATCTTTCGATTTGAAACAATAATAGGAGTTATTATTTACTCTTAAAAGTTAAAAACGGTAACCGGTTACCGTAACCAATGGTCTTAAATTATTATATATCTGAATAATAAGAATGGAGATATCAGAATCAGACAAAAAAGAAATTATAACTAGAATACTTACAGGAAAGGTATTTTCAAGGTCAGAAATGCTTCGAAAACTTCTGCAATACCTATTCGAATCTCATGAAAAAAAGCAGCATGTTAAAGCCATTAACATTGCAATTGATTTGTTCGACAGAAAAGGTGATTTAAAAGAGAATGACGAAACAATAGCCAGAGTATATGTTCATAAACTACGAACAAAACTTGCTGATTATTACGAAAAAGAAGGTGAAAAAGAAAAAATAATTATTGAAATTCCTAAAGGAAAATACGAACTTAATTTTCATTTACCCGAAAGCAAAAGAAGTCAACAAAAAGATACAAATCTCATTAAACTATTTTTACTCAGCTTAAGTGTACTTCTTATATTTAATTTACTGATATTCTGGCAAACTGGTTTTTTTAAGTCAGAAAAATTGGTCAACTCAATTTGGAAGGAATATATTATTGAAAAAAGTAATATTAACCTTATACTTGCTAATCCGTTTTTTTTTACCGTTCGAAATCTAAAAAACGACTCAACTATTGTGATTCGCGATTTCAATATCAATTCTGAAGAAGAATTGGTAAACACTAATGAATTATTCTCTCGAAATAAGTATGAAATTAAAAAAAGTGACATCTCTTATTTCGCGAACAACAACATCAACTCTTTGCCTTTTTTATTTCAGGTTTTATCGGAGAGTGATAATAAAATTCAGCTAAAATCCGGATCAAATATTAATATCGAAAATATTATAAATAACAATACAATTGTGTTAACATCATTAAAATCGATTGGAATATTCCATGAATTTTTAGCTCAAAGTTCAATACGAATCCCCCATAAAAGTGGTCTCAGCCTTCAATTAATATCAGAAAACGATACAACTATATATTCTGCCATAAAATCTTACAACGATTTTTATACAGATTATGCTTTCTTCATAAAAATTCCAACACCCAAAGGCAAAACCTTATCCATTCTTTCCGACTCCCACTCCATAGGAAACAAGGGACTTATGGATTTACTTACCAGTAAAAATTGTGAAAAAACAATACTTAAACATAAACCCGAATACCAGACTAATTTTCCAAAATATTTCGAATTACTTGTTAAAGTTTCCGGATATCAGGAACAAAACCTGAAAACAGAAATCATTCATTTTAAAGCATTAGATTAACTTCATATTTTCCAATTTACGGCAGCCAATCGCTTTTTACCGTCCATTTTAATACTTAATGGCTTGTTAAAGCGTATGTGTTTTACTGCTCCATATTCGTTAATTAATTCCTGCTTATTCAATAAATTATAATCAACGAAGGAAGTTTCGGAATGATGATGAATAGAGCAATATCCTATATTCATTGAGGTTACATTATGAAAAAAGTGGGAACCCGATGATGCATCCAAAGGATATGCTTCAAAACTGGTTTCTACAATTAATTTAGCATTCGAAATATCCTTCCATTTCACTGGAATACCAATCCAGCGATCTCGGGTACCCCATCTGCCAGGACCAATTAAAACATAATGTTTCTTTTTCAATCGCATTTTCTCATTTATTTTTGAGATTATTAAAGCAATTTCGGGAGTTGTCTCTGCGGAATAATACCGGATCAATATAAATAACATCTAAAACATCATCTACCAGGCCATTTCCCATACTCATCTCTGATAAAAGCATCAATTTATTTCTATCAAGCTCTTCTAACTTAAGGTTGTAGTCATCAACATTTCCAATTAAAGGTTTTATCTGTAACAAATAGAATGATGCTTTTCCATCTTTATCTTTTGTTAAGTCTACTGCAAATTCAATTTCTATTGGAGATCCCATAGCCTCTTTTACAATATCTAAAACCAACTCAATTGTCTTAGATAAAGGAATATAATTGTATTTTAAGATATTAGTTTAACCACACTTCCAATGGGAGGAGGAAAAGGAGGATCTGATTTTGATCCTAAGCAAAAGTCAGACGGAGAAGTTATGCGTTTCTGCCAAAGTTTTATGACCGAATTAAGCAAACACATAGGACCAGACACCGATGTGCCGGCCGGTGATATTGGTGTTGGCGGTCGTGAAATTGGATATCTATTTGGGCAGTATAAACGCCTTCGCAATGAATTTACCGGAGTTTTAACGGGTAAAGGTGCCGAATGGGGAGGAAGTTTAATTCATCCCGAAGCAACAGGATATGGGAATGTTTACTTTGCTCAGGAAATGCTCATGGCAAAAAGAGATAGTCTAAAAAATAAACTTGTTACAGTATCAGGATCGGGCAATGTTGCACAATTTACGGTCGAAAAAGTAAATGAACTTGGCGGAAAAGTGCTAAGCTTATCCGACTCTTCTGGTTATATTTACGATCCTAATGGAATTGATGCAGATAAACTTAAGTACGTAATGCGTCTAAAAAATAGTAAACGAGGACGAATTGAGGAATATGCTAAAAAATATAATGTAGAATATTTTCCTAACGAAAGACCATGGGGAGTAAAATGCGATGTTGCTTTGCCAAGTGCTACCCAAAACGAAATCAACGAAAAAGAAGCCCAAACACTTATCGATAATGGATGTATTTGTGTTTCGGAAGGAGCCAATATGCCTTCTACTCCTAAAGCGATTGAGGTTTATATTAAACACGAAATTCTATTTGGCCCAGGTAAAGCTGCTAATGCAGGTGGAGTTGCTGTTTCAGGTCTGGAAATGTCGCAAAATGCAATGCGTATAAGCTGGACTCGCGAAGAAGTCGACAAACATTTAAAGCGAATCATGAAAGATATTCATACAAGCTGTGTAAAATATGGAAAAACTTCAAGTGGATTTGTAAATTATGTAAATGGTGCAAATATTGGAGGTTTTGTTAAAGTAGCAAATGCAATGATAGCACAAGGAATTGTATAAAAAAAGACATTAAAACATAGATAGCTTGCTTGTTTGAAAGCAAGCTTTTTTTATTGCCCACAATCCATTTCAATTATTTTGTTAACTTTAGTGCCTGATAAAATTTTAACCATTATGTCCCAATTAAACCCAATACCAGCTATAAAACAAGGATGGCTGCGTGCTATTCTAATTATTATTCCTTTTTTAATTGTATCTGCTATTTTTCAATTATTTGGAATGATAATAAACGAAATAGTTATCGAACCAAACATAAGTCAAACCTACTTATCGCAAAGTAAAATGCTAACAACGCAGTTTACAGGGACTCTTGGCACAATACTTATTGTTTGGATTTTTGCTAGATTCATTGATCGAAAAAAATTTATCGACTTAGGATTTTTATTAAAAAATCGATACAAAGATATTCTTTACGGATTACTTGCGGGAATTGTAATGATGGGACTTGGACTAATTATCCTTAAAGAAAATGGAAACCTAACAATTGATTCAATTAAATTTTCGGGAATAAGCCTTTTGCAATCGCTATTCCTTTTTATTATTGTTGCACTTAACGAAGAAATATTTGTCCGTGGTTACATCCTACCAAACTTTATGGATTCAATGAACAGATATCTTGCACTAGTACTTTCTTCACTAATATTTACAGCCCTTCATTTATTTAATCCTAATGTTTCATTTTTAGGAATTACAAATATTCTACTTGCCGGAATTCTCTTGGGAATTGGATATATATTCACCAAAAATTTATGGTTCGCAATTGCCCTTCATTTTAGCTGGAATTTTTTT
Organism: Marinifilum sp. RC60d5; assembly: GCF_052400665.1. Lineage (NCBI taxonomy): Bacteria > Pseudomonadati > Bacteroidota > Bacteroidia > Marinilabiliales > Marinifilaceae > Marinifilum > Marinifilum sp. RC60d5. Next base: position 8,958 of record NZ_JBQTGK010000009.1, on the reverse strand, counting down.
CAGGGACCAATTTTCGGTTTCGAAGTAAGTGGTACAAAAACTAATACATTAATTTCTCAAACTATTAATGGTAGCGAGATACTTACTGGTGGAAAATTTGGATTTGAAGGTTCTTTACTTGCCAGTATTCTTTGTACTGCTTGTATTATTCTATTTTGGTATATCTACCGAAAACAGGATTATCGCTTGCTAAAATCTTAATCCAACAAAACAGGTTACCATATATTTACCCGTGACTTAAAGTTTTAAACCTAGACATATATTCTCCATAAAACACAAAAAAATGAAACTAAACAAAGCCTTACTACTGATATCTGTTATATTCATTTCTTTAAACAGTAATGCCCACACTAAACCTATAAATAACGAAGAAGATGCCTTTACAAAAGATGTAAAATACCTTTTTCAAATTAATGGATCTGCCGAAAGCTTTTCAAAATCGGTAAAAACAATGATTAAACAACTTAAAAGTGTAGAATCTGATGTTCCCGAAAAATATTGGGAAAAAGCTGAACACGAATTTTTAAATACCTCAATTGATGATTTAATGGATATGATTGTCCCAGTTTATAAGAAAAATATGTCTCATGATGATTTATTGGCGATGATTACATTTTTCGAATCGGAAGCAGGAAAAAGAATCGCACAAAAAATTCCTGAAATCACAACCGAAAGTATGCAGGCCGGAATGATATGGGGACAAACAATTGGCAAAAAAATATATGAAGATATCGAACGTAAAGGCTACAAAATAAGACTGCCATTTACTCCCTGATTATTTCCAAAGGCAAACATGAATAAAATCATATCATAATACTCTGATAATTTGTACATTTTACGGTTAAAAATAACCTAAGCCTAAAATGGATAAAAATATCACACCCAAACAAAACTACGAGCTAAGCCGACAGCAAATTGGTTATGTAAATCGCAGAAATGCAAAACCTGAAGACTATAAACGAATAGGATTTATGTCGGGCTTAGAGGTTCATCAGCAACTCGACACAAAAGAAAAGTTGTTTTGCCATTGTCCTTGCGGAATTTTTCAGAAAAACGAAGATTACGATGCAGAAATAATTCGCCACATGCGACCAGCTATGAGCGAACTAGGTGGATACGATGGCACTGCCCTTATGGAATTTAAAACCCGTAAGAATATTATTTATCGAATAAATAATGAGACAGCCTGCACCTATGAAATTGATGATACACCTCCCTTTAAAATCAACTCTGAAGCCTTAGGAATTGCACTTAAAATATCTTTAATGTGCAAATTAAATATTGTTGGAGAAGTTCACATCACCCGCAAACAATATCTCGATGGAAGCATTCCAACAGGATTTCAAAGAACTGCAATTCTTGGTGTTAATGGTCATATTCAACTCACCAATAAAAAAGTCAATATTATACAATTAAGTATAGAAGAAGATTCGTGTCGCGAAATTGCCGATATTGGCCATGAACGATGGTACAAAACCGACCGTCTTGGTACCCCACTAATCGAAACTGTTACTGCCCCAGAACTTAAGACTCCCAACGAATTAAGAGAAGCAGCAGAATACATTCGATTTCTTAACCGAAGCACTGGCTTAGTGCGCACAGGAATGGGGGCAGGTCGCGAAGATGTAAATGTAAGCTGCAAAGGTGGAGCACGCGTAGAAATAAAAGGTGTAGCTCATAACAAATGGATTCCAGAGCTTTCTCATAACGAGGCATTCAGGCAATGGGCTTTATTGCATATCCAAAAATTACTTTTACAAAAAGTAGATAAAGATAAGTGGAAATATACTGCTCAGGAAATTGATATTCACGATTATAATTTTTCCTATCAGCCACTTATCGATTGTAAAGAAAAAAACCTTAAAATGGTTGCCATTAATCTTCCCTATTTTAAAGGCCTGCTATCGCACTTTACCCAACCAGATCAAGTTTTTGCCGATGAAATCTCGCAAAGATTAAAAGTTATTGCCTGCCTGGAAATTCCAAATATGGCACATAGCGAACAAAATGAAACTGTAATTTCTGAAATCGATTTTAATAAAATAAAAAAAATACTAAATAGCGCTAAGGATGATGCTCAACTAATTATTTGGGGACCTAAGGAAGATATTACTACTGCCCTGGAAACAATAAATGAGCGTTGCAAAATGGCATTTGAAGGTGTACCCAACGAAACACGAAAATCACTTTCGAATGGAACCACAATATTCGAAAGAGTACTTCCCGGAGCCGATAGAATGTATCCGGATACCGATTCTGCTCCAATTCCATTATCAGATCAATATATCAATAAATTAAGGGAGAATTTACCTCACGACACCTCAATAAGAATTGAACAACTCATGAAATGGGGAGTACCAATGGATACATATCACTTTATTTTAAGTGAAAATTTATATCCTGTAATCGCAGAAATTTGCGATCGCTTTAAATTTGATCCTAAGCAGATTTCAATATTTTTTGGACACACATACAAAAATATTATAGGTAAGATAAAGCCCAATCCCGAATTAAATTCTCGAAAGCTGATTGCTCTTTTTAGGTATATTCACGAACAAGGATTACATGCTAATATAGCCAGATATCTACTTCCTACTCTTTGTCAACATCCTAACATGGAATTTAATTCGATGCTAACGGCTTTAAAATTTAGAAAAAGAAGTCTGGATGAGTTAGCTGCTCCTATTGATTTTCTTTCTGAAAAATTTAAAGACATTGAAAAAAAAGAAGAAGCTGCCAACTGGATTATGGGTCAGCTTCATAAACAAGCCATTGGGAATATTGACTTAAAGGATTTACGTACAATTATCGATAAACGTCTGCAATAATGGAAGATCTATTTCAAGGATATAAAGGCGATTCGTTAGAAAGCCTAAAAAAATACAATGTTAGAGTGTGGGGAAAAACACATATCGTAACTACAAGAGGAGAATTTAATGGTACAATATTACCGCGAGCCGAAAACGATGACGATCAACATATCGTTCTAAAAATTTCTACTGGCTATAATATTGGTATTAATATAAATACAATAACAGAAATGAAGGAAACCGGCTATAAAAAAGCCAATTATAAAGTTCCCGAGAAAGAATTTCCATACACCGAAGGACAGCCCAATGTAAAACTATTTGGAACAGGAGGTACCATTGCTTCTCGTTTAGATTACCGCACTGGAGCTGTAATCCCAGCCTTTTCTCCAGGTGAATTATACGGTTCTGTTCCCGAATTAGCCGACATCTGTAACTTAACAACCGAAAAAGTATTTGCCGTTTTCAGTGAAAACATGGGGCCAAAACAGTATAAAGCTTTAGCAATAGCAATAGGCAAAGAAATAGAAAACGGAGTAGATGGAATTATTATTGCTCATGGTACAGATACACTTCATCACACCGCCGCAGCACTAACTTACATGGTTCAAAATTTACCTGTTCCTGTTGTTCTTGTTGGTTCACAAAGATCCTCAGATCGCCCATCCTCTGATGCCGCTTTAAATCTTATGCATTCAGCCGTAGCTGCCGGACATGGTGAAATTGCAGAAGTTATGGTTTGTATGTTTGGACCAACTTCAGATGAATATGGCTTTTTACACAGGGGAACCAGAGTCAGAAAAATGCACTCCAGCTATCGGTCTACTTTTAGAACTCTTGGCGATACTCCTTTAGCTACTGTAACCCGAAAAGGAGTAAAATCAATAAAAAAACAATTTAACCATCGCAGAAAAGATAAAAATGTAAAAATTCTACCTTACTTCGAAGACAAAGTTACCATCCTATATTATTATCCTAATATGCAACCTGATATTATCGATGCTCTTGTAAATTGTGGTTATAAAGGAATAATTATAGCCGGCACCGGTCTTGGCCATGTTAACAAACCTGTTTACCCGGCTTTAAAAAGAGCCATAGAGAAAGGTGTTAATATATTTATGACCGTTCAAACACTTTGGGGTTATACACACATGTTTGTGTACGATACTGGTCGTGATTTAATGGCAATGGGCGTAATTCCTTTAGATAATATGTTACCCGAAGCAGCGTACATAAAACTTGGCTGGACTTTAGGACAAACTACGAAAAGAGAAGAAGTAATTGAAATTATGAAGACTCCTGTAAACGATGAAATTACCAAAAGAGAACCCTATAACGGATATTTGCTTTATCAGGGAGGTGTTCCGGAGGTAGAACAGTTTGTTAAAAATTTTAGGAAATAAGTATAAACCCGGTTTAAACACTGGGTTTTTAAATAATATCACAAAAGATTAATAATTTTTTGACAAATCGAGGAAACTTTATTTTTATCTTTAAGTAAAATAAAAAAAACGCTTATGAGTATAATGGACACAGCATTTGACTTACAACAATTTACTTCAACAATAAATAAGGAATTAAGCAAAGGTCTTCCCGGATTTGATGCTCAAAAAATCATGGCCCCCTCATTAAGAGAAAATGCATTAAAAGAAAGTAACCAAAGCATAGCCAAAGACAGTAGTGTTCTGTTACTTTTTTATCCGAAGAATGGTCAATTGTATCTTCCATTTATAAAGCGAACAATAGGAAGCACGAATCATAGTGGACAAATTAGCCTACCCGGCGGTAAATATGAAAAGTATGATTCAGATAGAACTATTACCGCTATTCGCGAAACAAATGAAGAATTAGGTGTTGATAGCAAGAAAATTAATATTCTTGGTCTTTTAACCGAACTGTATATTCCTATAAGTAATTTTATGGTTCTTCCAGTATTAGGGTACTGCACTCAAAAACCCGATTTTAAAATCAGTAAATTCGAAGTAGAAGAACTTATCGAAATGCCAGTTCTAGAACTTCTTTCACAGGAAAATGTTTTCAATTTTAGTTTTAAGAAAAAGAATATAACCATTACGGCACCTTATTTCGATGCAAAAGGACATAAAGTTTGGGGAGCTACCGCAATGATATTGTCCGAAATAAGAGCCATATTATTACGAGCCGGGCTACTCTAATAAGGCCATATTTTTATAATGCGCGTAGCGATCTAATATTTTGCTTACATATAAATAGGGTTCTTCTCCTCGGCAATATCCATACTTTACTACAGGATCATTAAAAAATTCGGGCTTTGATTTATTCAATAGGTAATAATCCACACTCCCCTTCCATTGATCGGGATTCTTACCATTTTTAAGCGCCAAACGACGTGCATCTAAAATATGGCCTAAGCCAACATTATAGGAAGCAAGTAAAAATTGTAAACGATCTGTTTTATCATCAAGAGTTTTATCCAAACGCCCACTTAAATACTTTAAATACTTAACACCCGCATCAACATTATCCCTTGCCGGAGATAAAGTATCAACATCATATCTATAGGCTGTTTCGGGCATCAATTGCATTAAACCAAAAGCTCCTACCCACGATCTTGCTTTCGGATCAAAATGAGACTCCTGATAAACCAATGCAGATAATAATCTCCAATCCCAATCAACAATCTGCGATTTTTCTTTCAACAAATCATCATATTCAGATATTTTTCCACTTTTTAGTGTAAAATATTCACTCTGGAGCATAGCTTCTATTCGTGAACTATGAAAGTACTTGCGATATATTCGTTTGTATTCTTTCGTTTTCTGAAAATCAATTAACCACATATTCACATCCTGAGTTAAATGATTAGCTCCCTTTCGCAAAGCCCAAGCAAGATTTTGTGGAAAACTAACAGTTGTTTTAATATCTATTTCAGGATAATAAGTTTGATTTACCATAGCTACATTTTCATCGGCAATGGTGTATTTTAATTCTCCACTAGCAACTTTCGATATAAGTTGCTCAACTTCCATTTTCTCAGGTATCACATTAATACTTGCTCCTAACTCCTTTGATAAGCTTTTTAAACGCTCTTCAAAGGATGAAGCTTCAGATACATGAATATCCTTTCCTACCAACTGAGATTGATTGCTAATATAGCTAACAGGTTGTATAGAATCATTTAATTGAATCAGTACCTGTCTCGATTGACTATGCGGAACCGTAAAATTAAACTTGTCAATGCGCTGATTGGTCACAGCCAAATTCATCCCTAATAAATCCACATCTCCTCTTTCGAGGGCTTCAAAAGATTCGCGAAGATCGTTATTAACTGTTAATTCCAACTTAACTCCCAAATGTTTTGCCAAAGCTTGTAGCATATCATATTGAAAGCCCATTGTTCTACCCTTATATATAAAGTAGTTCGTGGAATTGTAATCTGTCATTACCCTTAACTTACCACGCAGCTTTACGTGCTTTAATTCCATCACAGGTTTATCCTGCATTTGCAATTCAGCCATCTTTCTATGCTGATTACAAGTTTGCAGAAATACCATGAAAATCAAAGGTATAACAAGTTTTATATATTTAATATATGGCATATAATTTTCCTTTTCTAATGTTAAATTAGAAATAAACAGGGGGCCAACCAAAATAAATTTGATATAAAATCTGGCTTAGATTAAAGAATTCTTAATTGTAAAAAGTCCATATAAGACCATATTTAAGCATTCCTGGATTAATTGGATAGTGGTATGTAGTGAAATAATTTTTGTCTCCAAAAGATGAATTTAGATGTTCATACATTATAAACAATCTGGTTCGCTTAATTCTAAAATTAACATACACGTCAATCTTAGGATAATTACCCAACTCCTTCTGATCCTGCAAAAAGAATTGCCCTGTGGAAGGCATATAATCAGGAGCATAAAAAGCGGTATTATAATGTACAGAAACACCAGTTTGAAAACCTAAAGCACCTTTAAAAAATTCATTCTTATAATAGTTATTACTATAGACTGATAAAGAGGGTAAAGGCAAAATATCATCATTAGAACTATTTTGACCAACCAACTTTTGGTTTAGATGAAAGTTCCCTAATTTAAAATTTTTCTCTACATAACCTGTAACAATAGTCAACCCACTATTCGATTGCTGCGGTAAGGCTTCTAAACCGAAATAAGTATAATTGTCAATCTGATTTAATCGGGCTCCAATTTTGAATTTATATTTTTCGTTAAAATATTCAAAACCAACCTGTAACTCTGTAATCTTATCAAAATCAGTATTCCATTTCTGATGATTACCATAATATTCTTTCAACATAAAATCAGCTGTTCTTGATTCCAGTTTTCCAAAAATAGAGAATCCATGACCTTGATTTTTTTCACCAAGCCATTTCGTAAGATCGTAATTTAGTTTAAAATCGTTTTGTTTATACCCTTCGAAAACATAGTTTCCTGATGCCTTCCAGTTTAAGGATTTCCCTGACATACTAAATAAACTTGCTAGTATCTCGTTACTATGAATATTCTCATCTTTCTGCTGCCATGCATATTGGCTCACATTTCGACGCAAATTATATTTAGTAAATTCACTCACTATGCCAAATCTGGCACCAAGTCGGATCCATTTATTTTCATTTTCGTTAAAGACAACCTGAAATGAATTCTTAACTGTAGATTGCTCAACTTTATCAAAAGTAGCACTCTGATCCAGATAAGAAGTATCATAATAATCACTACTCAAATCGTCATCTTTATATTTCCAGCTATTATTTTCGTAATTTAGGCTATACAATAAATTAATTGCATAGGTATATGTTGTGTCTTCTTCTACAATTTTTTCAGTCTCTTTTCCTATTCCATAAGAATGATTCATAAAAAAATTAAAATTTGTAAGCTTACTACTTGCATCACTTAAATTAACCTGAATATTCTCTGGCTCTTCATTTATATCTGTAATTAATGAGTCATTATAAACCCCTCCATTTTCCTCACTAAACATACGATTCATGTTCATAACCACATCTACACTATACTCTCTCTTCTTATAAGAAGAAAATAAAGTAAAATCGTAAAGTTTTGTTTTCTGATTCTGGTACTGTCCATCACTAGATATAAGATCATAATTAATTCCAAAATTCCAGTTTGGACTTATATTTTGAGTTTGTAATACTCTAAGTAAATTTTCAGATTGGCCTTTAGGTCCACCAGTTTCATAGGATAGACGGGTATAAGGAGTCGTTGTGTTAAAATAGACAATATCTTCAGGCTTTATCATATATGTACGATAAGGCTTAAAAAAAAGAAATGATTCATCCTTTACTCTATCTATATAAATATTGCTTTGATAAGCTGAGCCCAAATTCCCAAGATAAGAATTAGAGAGACTAGTTTTATAAATAGGATTATAATTTTGCTGCTCACCTAATATTGTATCCAAACTAACTAATAGTTTGCTCGAATTTAAATCCCTTAACTTCCATGCTTTAATAATAGAATCAACATTATAGCCTAAACTATCAAGCTGACTTGAATCATCATCCTTAGAAAATTTATTTTGCCTTTTACCAATTGGAGTTCGACTAATGGTATTCTGTCCAACAGCTAAAGATGTAAATCCAATTACAAATGCGAATATTATGAAATATTGTTTCATAGCCTACAAAGATAAACAAAGTGGGTAAAACGAGAAGAAATTGAATTAAAATATAGGTTAAAAAAACTTAAGAGAGTGCTAAAGGAATAAATTTCCATAAAGAAGAAAAATTAACCAGATACATAAAAATCAAGTTAAATAAAAAAAGAGTCTTATTCATGCAGAATAAGACTCTTTTAAAGGTTGGCGTCGACCTACTCTCCCACCTTTCGGCAGTACCATCGGCGCTAACAAGCTTAACTTCTCTGTTCGGAATGGGAAGAGGTGGAACCTTGTCGCTATAAACACCTAAAATCATTGTATCCTTTTTCTTGATCTTAAACCAAGTGGATAACTAATATCATAACATATCGAAAAAAATAAAGTAAAAGAACCTTTGTTAGATTCAGCCATTGACCTTGTCACTCAGAAGCTTTTGGGTAATTAGTATTGCTCGACTTTGATGTCACCACCTTTACACCTGCAACCTATCAACGTTGTAGTCTCCAACGACCCTTAAAGGAAATCTCATCTT
>NZ_JBQTGK010000008.1:0-128716 GCF_052400665.1 Marinifilum sp. RC60d5 | reverse complement strand
TAACTATATTTGAAGATAGGGTCAGACTAAACGCCTAACCCTATAAATTTCATTTACACACTTTGCGGGATAGTGTCGTTCAAATAAAAACTTCAATTCTATTTCAAATTAAATAATTTCTCAATTTTTATGTATCCTAAAACTGTTGTGTTTAACATTTACTGGAGCAGTTTACTGAGTTTTTAGACAGACTGTCGTTAACGTTTATTGAAACAGAACCCCTACCATCTTATAAATAAATTAGCATTATTTATCTCTAAACTGTTTTGGAGATAAGCCTGAATGACGTTTAAAAAACTTGCAGAAAAACGATTGGTCAGGAAAATTTAACTCCTCAGAAATTTCCAATATAGATTTTGAGCTTGAATTTAATTGCAATTTAATTTCTGTCATTATATAATCGTCAATCACTTTTTTTGCATTTTGCCCTCTTACTCCCTGTGTTACAATCGAAAGATATTTAGGCGTTATGTTTAATTTTTTTGCATAAAAAGCTACCTCTCTACTTTTGTTATAATATTGCGTTATTAGATCCAGAAATAGTCTGAATATTTCCATTTGACGCGTAAGCTTTATCGAATCGTTTAACAATTTTTGATAAATGCCATTGTAAATGTTAAGATAAAAAACTCGCACCAGACTTATAATAATTTCGTTTCGACAGATATTGTTAATCTCTTCATACTTGTTTTTTATCAGTTTCAGAAATTCGATATCAGATGTGTATATCTCTTCCGGAGCATTAAACACTGGGTTTTCTTTTAAAAACACTTCAAATCCGGAAGAAAATCGAAACAGTACATTTTGTAATATTTCCTTGGAATAAGTAATGTAAATTAAAGAAAAATCTTCACTAAGCTGTTTTTGCTCTACAACCTGCATCGGAAAAGCTGTAAGGATAACACCTTTTTCTAAACGATACGTAATGAAATCTATTTCTAAATCTATATACCCGCTAGTACATATACATGTCATTCCCCATTGCAAACGTTCAGGAGAATCCTTAATTGGAAATTTAGTGGAATAAAACCCAAGGCTGAAATTTCCTTCTAAAGAGATGTCTGATTCTGGCAATCTAAAATCTGTCAACATGGGTGCTATTTCTTTTTATGACAATTAATTAAGTGTTAATTACTACTAAAACGCAAATGTACTGGAAAAAATGACAATATTAAATGAAAAATAGAACAGCGATTATCATTGGAAATTCTATTGCTTTGTGAGCAAGTTTAAAAGTAACAAAATGACTAAAAACAATATTGATATCTGCGAAGGAAACTTTATTAAAAAAGCAAATAAAGAAGCCATCGTAAAACCTACTATCGAGCAGCAAAATACACCGAAGTATACAAGAAAACAACAGATTCTAATTATGCTACCTTTGCTAATTGGTGGTTTTATTGCATTACTAAACGAAACGATTCTAAATGTAGCTTTTCCAAATTTGATGTCAAGTTTGGGGGTTTCTTTAGGTACTGTGCAATGGTTAGGAACGGCTTACCTTTTGATAATAGGTATTTTGGTTCCAGTTACTGCATTTCTAATAAAAACGTTCTCGACTAAAAAATTATACCTATTTGCTATGATTTTTTTCACTGTTGGAACAACACTATGTGGCATTTCACAAAATTTCACGCTTTTATTGATTTCAAGAATACTCCAGGGGGTTGGTACAGGCATGCTGCTGCCAATTATGATGGATACGGTGATGGCTATTTTTCCTCCGGCAAAACGGGGGGCTGCCATGGGAATTAGCATGATGGTGGTAATTGCAGCACCAGGAGTTGGACCAACTTTGTCGGGTTATGTATTGAAATATTTAGACTGGCATTGGCTGTTCTTTATTATGCTACCGATAGCAGTTGTTGCAAGTGTTTTAGGAATACTATACTTGAAAAGTTATTCTACCTTAACCAAACCCAAAATTGATATTTTTTCCATCCTTTTTTCTACCATAGGATTTGGAGGGCTGATCTTTGGCCTGGCTTCCATAGAAACACTGGGTTTGTGGAATGTGGCTACTTTTATTCCGCTGCTCTGTGGGCTTGCAGGTTTGTTTATATTTTCAAAACGACAGTCAGCTCTGCAACAACCTATGCTGGAACTTAGGGTTTTCGGTTATCCCATGTTTTTACTGGGTACAATCATTTTATTTTTATCTTTTTTAATACCCTTTGCTACAAATATAATTTTGCCCACCTATATGCAAAATGCTTTAGATATAAATGTAGGTACTGCAGGATTGGCCATGTTACCAGGTAGTCTAATGATGGTGTTTGTTATTCCCTTGTCGGGCCGATTATTTGACAAAATAGGCGCAAAACCTATTGTTATTGCTGGCTTTATCCCCTTAATAGTAAGCATGTTCTTTTTGACTCGTATTTCCAATACCACAGCTTTGTCAACACTTATTGCTTTTCACATTTTAATGTGCATTGGAATAGCTTTAATTATCACACCCCTACAAACCAACTCGTTAAATCAGCTTCCAAAGAAATATATGGCTCATGGTGTAGCCATTCTAAATACCTCGCAACAGATTGCGGCGGCTTTTGGTTCTTCCTTATTTATTGGATTAATGGGCGCCCGATATGTCAAATATCTTGCACGTATAGAAAAACCAGACCTTATACAACGGCATTTGGCCACCATTGAAGGTGCCACAACATCCTTTAGCGTAGCCTTGGTGGTTGTTTTAACCGGTTTGCTTCTGTCTTTTTTTATCAAACGGCGACAAAGAACAGCATTCGAAAATTAACACAAATTGAACACTAAATGAACGAAAAACAGGAGGAACCGACAATGAAACAAACAAAGCCATTGCTTATAACAATCAGCCGTCAGTTTGGCAGCGGAGGGCGAATGATTGGACAAGCGCTATCTAAAAAGCTGAACATTATTTATGCTGATCGTGAAATTATTGACAAAGCTGCGACTCAATTTTCAATCTCCGCCGGAGATTTAGCCTCGCGTGATGAAAAGTTGCCCTCATTATGGGACTACTTTTTAGAAAACATAAAGATGGCTCCTGGTGCTTATATTCCTTCGCAAATTGTGCTGCCTCCTACAAGCAGAGAATTGTTTGAAACCGAGCAAAAAATAATTGAGCATATTGCAGAGCAAGTTTCTGCAGTTATTATCGGACGATGTGGATTTCATATCTTTCGGAACTATTCGAACCATGTTAAAATATTTTTCCATAGTGGGCGCGATAATCGCATCCAAAGAGTGAGTAAGCTGTATAAAATTCAAGAAGATACAACTGCTAAAATGCTGGATGAAAAAGACAGGGAAAGGGCTGCCTATTGTAAAAGATTCACCGGCAAAGAATGGATAAGTGCCCTGAATTATGACCTTTCAATAGATACGGGCAAAATAGGTATTGATAAGTCCGTTCAACTTATCCTGAATTATCTGGAACAGAGATACTACAAAAGCTCAATTTAATATCAACTGTATAGATGTTATCCTCATTCCTTTCAACAGCAAAAGACAAACCGCTACTATTCAACTTTTTGTTTCTTACGAAACTGTGTAGCTGTCATTCCTGTATTGCGCTTGAAAAACTGATTAAAATTAGCCGCTTCATTAAAACCTAAAATATCAGCTATTTCTGTTATCGTTTTATTCTTCTGGTGCAACAATACTTTGGCCGACAAAATTTTATAATCGATAATTATTTTTTGCGCACTTCTACCTGTCGCTTTTTTTACACACTCCGAAAGATAAATGGCACTAATATTCATCATCGAAGCATATTCTTTTACAGATAAAAATGTATTATTGTTTGAAAGAATTTTCTGTTCAAATTTAGCTAGAATAGTATCATTACGATTCATACTAACAATGCCCTGGTTGTTATGCGTTATTCGCTTTATTTTATAAAGCAAAATAAGTAGAAGATGTGTTATAATATGAAAGCTATTCATCCTGTCTTCTCGCGACTCTTCAAATATCTCCATTGCCAGGGGTTCTAATCCTGAGAAATCCTCGTCGCCTAATTGATATATGGGCAAAGAGTGGAGTTTGAAAAATGGAAATTCATTTTGCACATCATACGAATTATTTAAATTTTCAAACAAAGAGGCTTTAAAATTAATGATATAACCATGATCCGTATTTTCTTTTGCTAGTCGACTATAGTTAATCGTCTGAAAAGGTGAAACGATAGCCAAAGTATTATTGGTTTTCTTAAGCGTTTGCTCTCCAATTTTAACAGGAACACTACCTCTAATCAAAATAACGATTTCAAAAAAGTCTCTTTTGTGAGGTTCTAAATAGATGTCATCAGGTTTGAGACCTATACTGCTATCTTCTTTTATTGATCGAATATAAAAGCGATTCGAATAATCGTTACATCCGTTGTCCTTATTTAAAAAGTAGCCCTTTATGTTGTCGTATATCTTCATATTCTTCTCATTTTTTTTCAAAGATAAGACAAAAACCTAAATAGTAATCCGTTTTACCCAAATTACAATTCATAATTAACTATTTAAGCATACTATTTTTGCTTCCAACAAATTGAAGCAGCCATGCTATATCGAGCTTGGTTATATGGATTGATAAAATAAAAGATATGAATATTCAAATTAGGAAATTAAAAGGCATCATCTTGCTATGTTTAGGCATAGTACTACTCGCTTCTTGCAACCAAAAGAAAAATAATAGAAAGCAGCAGACTCCTGAACTATCTGTAATGGAAGTTAAGCCAAGTACAGAGAAGTTCTACGAATCCTATTCGGCCACCCTAAAAGGGAAACAAGACATTGATATACACCCGCAAATAACGGGCTTTATCACTAAAGTAAATGTAGATGAAGGAGCAATCGTAAAAAAAGGTCAGGTCTTGTTTCAGATCGATCAGGTGCAATATCAAGAGGCTGTAAATGTAGCAAAAGCCAATGTTGCTGTTGCTGAAGCTGATGTTGCAACAGCTAGACTAACCGCTAAAAATAAAAAATCCTTAGCAGAGAGAAAAATTATAAGCGCTTATGAACTACAACTTTCAGAAAACGAATTGGGTAGTTGTAATGCTCAACTCGCTTTAGCAAAGGCGGAATTAGTGAGTGCTCAAAAAGATTTATCCTACACTCGTATAACGAGTCCTACTGATGGTATCATCGGTAAAATATCATCTCGTGTTGGAGCTTTGGTCAGTCCTACCATGACTGATGCGATCACTACGGTTTCGGAATTTACCACCATATATGCCAACTTTTCTCTTACCGAGAAAAAAATTCTTGCCCTCGCTAAAGAGAATCATTTAACAACAGGCATCATCAAAAATCTGCCGGAAGTGCAATTGAAGATGAGCAATGATGATATTTATAGATATCCAGGAACTATTGAAACCATTAGTGGTACCATTGATGAATCGACAGGTGCTGCCAGTATTCGTGCAGCCTTTCCCAACGAAGATGGAATTTTACGTAGCGGGGGTACAGCTTCTGTTATTCTGCCTTATTCTCTTGAAAACTGTTTGTTAATACCACAAAGTGCCACTTACGAGATTCAAGACAAAAAATTTGTGTACACCGTAGATGAAAACTCAATAGTGTCAAGTACAGAAATTGAAATCTATCCACTAGACAACGGCAGTCAATATGCTGTAACAAAAGGATTATCAGCAGGAGATAAAATCGTCATTGAAGGAATCACTTCCTTACGTGATGGTACCATTATTAAAATCAAATCAAATACCTTATAGATCATGAAGTTTGATAAATTTATAACACGACCGGTTCTATCCTCAGCCATATCTATTTTCATTATCATTTTAGGGGTGCTGGGTTTAGTTTCTCTACCTACCACACAATACCCGAGCATAGCGCCACCTACTGTTCAGGTAGAGGCCACTTATACCGGTGCTAATGCACCAACGGTGCTCAATAGTGTGGTTGCGCCTTTAGAGGAAGAAATCAACGGTGTAGAGGATATGACCTATATGACCTCTACGGCAACCAATACAGGAACTGCCACGATATTGGTTTATTTTGAGATGGGCACCGATCCGGATATGGCTGCTATCAATGTGCAAAATAAAGTCAGCAAAGCTGAAGGGTCACTCCCTTCTGAAGTCACCAAAATTGGGGTGACTACCAGCAAACGTCAATCGAGTATCTTGATGACCTGGGGGCTTTATAGCGAAAATGATCAATATGATTATTCATTTTTGGAGAACTATGCCGATATCAATTTAATTCCACAAATCAAACGAATTAGTGGTGTTAGTGATGTCTTTATTACAGGATCAAACTATTCCATGCGAATTTGGTTGAAGCCCGACGTAATGGCACAATACCACCTTATGCCCAGCGACATAACCACAGCGCTAGACGAACAAAATATTGAAGCTGCTCCCGGACAATTGGGAGAGCAGGGCAATCAATCATTTCAATATGTGTTAAAGTACAAAGGTCGATTACAAAGTGAAGAAGAATTCGAAAATATTGTTATTTCGGCTACCAAAGATGGGGAGGTACTCCATCTAAAAGATGTTGCCAACATAGAATTGGGACGTCTGTCAAATACGATTACGTCTAGTATAAACGGTCATAATGGTGTCACTGGTATGGTTTTCCAAACATCGGGTTCCAATGCGATGGATATTAACAATAGTATTGAAAATTTCTTAGAAGAGGCAGAAGCGGATTTTCCTGAGGGCGTAAAGTACGCTATCATGATGAATACCAACGATTTTTTATATGCTTCCATTTGGGAAGTGGTAAAAACATTGCTCGAAGCTTTTCTATTGGTTATCCTGGTTACTTATATCTTCCTGCAAAATACCCGTTCCACACTTATTCCTACTATTGCTATTCCGGTTGCCTTAGTGGGGTCGTTTTTCCTCATGTGGATATTCGGCTTTAGTGTGAACTTACTTACTTTATGTGCTATGGTGCTTGCCATTGGTACGGTGGTGGATGATGCCATTATTGTGGTAGAGGCTGTTCAAGCTAAAATAGATGCCGGCTACACCTCTGCGCGTCAGGCTTCTATTGATGCCATGGGTGAGATATCCAGTGCTATTATTTCATCTACTTTAGTGATGATGGCTATTTTCATCCCCGTTAGCTTTACAGGAGGAACTTCTGGTATCTTTTTTAAACAAATGGGATTAACCATGGCTTTCGCAATTGGTATATCAGGAATAAATGCACTAACCTTAAGTCCGGCCTTGTGTGCATTACTGCTAAAACCGAAGGATAATGATGGCGAAAAGAAGAAGACTTTTGCTCAACGCTTTCACACCTCTTTTAACGATAATTTTAAACGTTTAACTAACAAATATAAAAAGGGAGTAAGCTTTTTTACGGCTCATAAACTGATGAGTGGATCGCTTGTTGGCATCATAATCATTGCTTTTGTGTTTTTATTGCGTATCACTCCAACGGGCTTAATTCCCAACGAAGATCAGGGAACTATTTTTGGTGCTCTTGCTATGCCTGTGGGAACGTCATTGGAAGAGACTTCCAAAGAAATGGAAAAGATATCCGATATAGTACAAGGCATTCCTGCTATCAAATCGTATTCCATAAGTAATGGTTATAGCCTTCTTGATGGTTCCGGTAATGCCTATGGAAATCTAATTTGTAAACTTAAAGATTGGGACTTACGAGGTGATGGAGAAAGTGTAGATGAGGTTATTGCTCAGTTATATAGAGAGACATCCAAAGTCGTTAAAAATGGGAACATGATCTATTTAGCACCTCCTATGGTAGCAGGATATGGTGTAACCAATGGCTTTGAATTGAAGTTGCAGGATAAAACAGGTGGTGATTTAAATGATTTCGAAACAGTCGCTACGGATTTTATACAGAAACTTAATCAACTTCCTGAAATAGCAAGTGCACGTACTTCTTTTAGTGCAACTACACCACAATACAGGGTCGATGTGGATGTGGAGAAATGTAAAATCGCAGGAATCAGTCCTGGTGTCATTTTATCTACATTGGAAGGTTATTATGGTGGACTTTACGCCTCTAATTTCAATCGCTTTGGTAAACTGTACCGTGTGATGATTCAGGCAAGTCCAGACTATCGTACCAATACCGAAAGTCTGAATAAGATAATGGTGCGTAATGGAACAGAAATGGCGCCCATATCACAATTTGTAACGCTTCGTAAAACATATGGACCTGATAACATTAGTCGTTTTAATATGTATACCTCTATCGCTGTTACAGGTTCGCCTGCCGATGGCTACAGCTCTGGAGAAGCCATTAATGCCATTAAAGAATTAGCGAAAGAGTTACCTACCGGTTATAGCTATGAATTCGCAGGAATGACACGTGAAGAAAATAACACGGGTGCCAATACAACAGCGATTGTTTTAGGTATCGTATTTCTGTTTATCTACCTCTTGTTGAGTATGCAATACGAGAGTTATATACTTCCTATCATCATTATACTTTCCATTCCAATGGGACTAGCAGGAAGTTTACTGTTTGCCAATATAATGGGTGTCAATAATAACATTTATCTGCAAGTAGCACTCATTATGCTGATTGGGTTGATTGCTAAAAACTCCATTCTAATTGTGGAATATGCCGTAGAACGCCGTCAACAAGGATTATCGATTATGCAAGCCGCTATTGAAGCCGCTGCAGCACGTCTTCGACCTATTATGATGACTTCGCTTACGCTGATTGTTGGTTTAATGCCCATGATGTTTGCAAGTGGAGTTGGCGCTAATGGTAATAGCTCTTTAGGTACAGGTGTTATTGGAGGTATGCTTGTGGGTATGATCTGCCAGATATTTATTACACCTGCTTTGTTTGTCATCTTCCAAAAAGTTCAGGAAAAATTTAAACCCATGACTGAGGATTTTGCCCAAACAGCCAGCGAAAACGCAAGTATCACACAATAAGAAAACAAAAGATGAAACGAGCATGAGGGAATTCTTCACACAAATGCGACTAATTAATATCATGCGAGTTTCATCTTATATCTTAGAAAACAAATAATCTTAAATAAGATGAAAAAGATAATCATATATTTTATCGGCCTAGTACTGCTAAGCAGTTGTTCGGTATATAAAACCTTCGAAACACCAGAAGTCACAACAGAAAATCTCTATCGCGACACGAGTTCGGTTGATGCTGTAATGCCAAAGGATAGTGTGAATTTAGGGAATCTTCCATGGCGGGAACTATTTACCGATCCTCAATTACAGGTGCTTATTGAACAAGGACTGGAAGCCAATGTAGATTTACAAACTGCATTGCTTCGCATAGAGCAAGCCGAAGCATCACTTTCATCGGCTCGTTTAGCTTATACACCCAATTTATCTTTTTCGTCAACGGGAACACTATCTGACTACGATGACTCAACATCAAAAACATATAATTCAGGGCTTTCATCAAGCTGGCAGATTCCCCTATTTGGTGGTATACGCAATGCAAAAAAAGGAGCTGAAACAACTTTGGAACAAAGCCATGCTTACAAACAAGCCGTACAAACACAATTGATTGCCAGCATCGCAGATAGTTACTATTACTTATTGATGCTAGATAAGCAACTAGATATTACCGCTAAAACAATTTTAAGCTGGGAAGACAGGATTGAAAGCATGCGAGCTTTAAAAGAAGTAGGGATGACCGATGAAGCTTCAATTACACAAAGTGAAGCAAGTTATTACGAGCTAAAAACCTCCTATTCCGACTTACAACAGTCGATACGTGAAACAGAGAATGCACTTTCCATCACCTTAGGACAAGCGCCTCAGACCATAAAACGGGGCGAGTGGCAGAGCCTAAAGCTTCCAGAGCAGATATCGGTTGGTGTTCCTTTACAAATGTTAGCGAATCGTCCTGATATAAAACAGTACGAAATGGCCTTGGCTACAGCTTTCTATAATACCAACGTAGCACGATCAGCTTTTTATCCCAATATTACGATAAGTGCTTCTACAGAGTGGACCAATAGTAATGGTGGAATCATTGCCAATCCTGGAAAACTTTTATCCAGTGCCATCGGCTCATTAACGGCTCCAATTTTTAACAAAGGATTAAACAAGGCCAATTTAAAAATAGCGAAGTCTGAACAGGAGGAAGCCTTACTTAATTTTAAACAGAGCCTTTTGAATGCCGGCAGCGAAGTGAGCAACGCTCTATTTCAATATTCTACCGCCATACAGAAACAAGAAAATCGTAACAAACAACTGGAGGCTCTCGAACGTTCGGTGCTCTACACACGTGAGTTATTTCAATTGGCATCTTCAACTTATTTGGAAGTTCTAACGGCTCAGGAAGATTTGCTGGATGCGCAATTATCTGCAACAAACGATTGGTACGATCAGGTACAATCGGTCATCAATTTGTATCAGGCCTTGGGTGGAGGAAGAGAAGAATAATAAAACTAGTTTCATGCATTACTAATTTTCTTTTGTTGCATGTAACTCTCAAGGCAATTTAATATTCACGAATTTTATATATTCAAAGGGATTTATGAATACTTCGTATTTCATTCTCTTGTGTGAAAGATTGAATAATTAAATTTCACATGGTCGGTTCATCCTTTTTGAATGTGCATAATGAGGTCAGGACAAAGATGCTGAAACGAGTTCAGCATAACGTAGATGGTGGTGTCTGCAATACGTGCTGGGAACGTCACCCTGAACTCGTTTCAGGGTCTTTGTTAAAAACTATCATTGGCAGCGCAGCACGGTATTCGCCTTCCTTTCATCAAACACCCTAAGGTCGACTAAAAAGATAAATAGCTTACAACTATGAATCCAAAATATTCTCTAAAAGACAGTGCGATATTAAAATTACTATTGGTTTATGCAGGTTCTGTTGTTTTAGGTCTTTTAATAAATGCACTTTATAATATTGTCGACCGTATTTTTGTGGTTTAATCTTTGGTTCAGGGATGGCGATTTTAGGCTATTGTCCGGGAACATTGGCTATTTCCTTTGGTCAGGGGTCGGTTGATGCATTTATCGGTATTCTTGGTGGAACATTCGGAGGCATTGTATATACTTTAATTTTGCCTTTTATAACGCCTGTTCTTGGTTTAAACTTAGGAGCTATTTCATTAAACTCATGGCTGGGAACTCATGTATTATTTTTTAGTATTTATCAGGAGGAATGCAGTTAGCTTTTAGTAGCCTGACCTTTGCAATATTTGTATTTATAGGATTATTATTGACAGGAAAATTATTTTATCAATCAAAAAATAATTCAAAAATTGCTATAGAGTGTTTTATTTAAATACTTGTTAATTAGGGTATTTGATGGTTGTGCTTGTTGTAAACCTAAGCATCATTTGAAAGTGAATAGCTGCAAAATGGGCAACCAAAACATGTGTCAACCCTTGTTTAAAATAAAAGCCTTGAAATAAAGGAATGAAGGCACTGTAATTGTAGGTTATTTTTATTCTTTTGCCTGAGGATTGCAGTATCAGACAATTTGGGTATGTTTGTTATATGTAACGGCTTGCTTCCTGAAAAAGGAGATATCGAATAATTTAAGGTTATTGATTTTATTGATTAGCCAAATGATTTTAAGTTTAACGAGCAAATTTTATAATAATGTTAACCATTTTATTAATACAACCGGGGGTAGCGCTTTTAATAGGACTACTGGCTACAATAGTTTTCTTTTGGTTTTTATGGCCTCAAAAAGGGGGTTTGGCTTTAATTTCCAGGTTCAGAAATAATAATGAACGCGTTTTAATAGAAGATGCTTTAAAATTTATATTCAATTGTGAATACACCAAATCAAGTTGTACTATTCATGGCTTGGCCGGACATTTAAATATTACTTTAGATAAAGCCAGCAGGTTGTTTAATCGATTAACAGAACTGGAATTGGTTAAGGTTAACAATCAGGTAGTAAGCATAACCGATGCCGGACGTTCTTACGCATTGCGTATTGTAAGGATTCACAGGATATGGGAACGCTATCTTGCCGACCACTCAAGTATATCTCCAAGCGATTGGCATAACGAAGCGGACAGAATTGAGCACCTTGTAACTGAAGAAGAAACAGAAAAGCTGGCTGCAAAAATGGGGAATCCGGTTTTTGACCCGCATGGCGACCCCATACCCACCATAAAAGGTGAACTGCCTAAACCTAAAGGCATGCTTTTAAGTGCCCTGAAGGAAGGAGAAATGGGACGAATTATTCATTTGGAAGATGAACCCAAAAGCATCTATGAACAATTAGCGGTATTGGGTTTATATCCGGGACTCCCGGTGTATGTTACTGAAGTTAGCGATAAAAAAATAACCTTTGTTGCCAATGATGAAGAATGTGTGCTAACCCCCTTATTTGCTGGTAATATAACCGTTGAAAAAACAGTTGATGAATTAACAAAAATACCGAAGCACGACTTATTGTCATCGCTAAAAATAGGTGAGCAGGCTGAAATTATGGGGATTTCGCCAAATTGCAGAGGACAGCAGCGCCGGCGATTAATGGATTTAGGAATTGTTCCCGGGAGTAGCATTTCAGCTGTTATGAGGAGTGCATCGGGCGACCCTGTTGGATATAGAGTAATGGGTACAACTATTGGTATTAGAAAACAACATGCCGATCAGGTATTTATTAACGCCAAAAATTAAAAGAAAATGAACACACCAAATAATTGTGCCAATTGTCCGGCACATAATAAGGCGAATCTGGTAAAATTAGGTGTTAATCTCGAAAATGTAGATTACGTGATTACCATGGCAGGTAATCCGAATACAGGAAAGAGTACCGTCTTTAATAACCTTACAGGATTACGACAGCATACAGGAAACTGGCCGGGTAAAACGGTATCACGAGCTGAAGGAGGCTTTGTTTTTAATGAAAAAAGGTACAAGATTGTTGACCTTCCCGGAACTTATTCCTTATTATCAACAAGTACCGATGAAGAAGTTGCCCGCGATTTTATTTTGTTTGGTCAACCTGATGTTACCGTAATTGTTGCCGATGCTACCCGCCTGGAACGAAATTTAAATTTAGTCTTACAAATACTGGAGCTGACCGACAGAGCCGTACTTTGTGTAAACCTAATAGATGAAGCAAAACGCAATAATCTCGAAATTGATGTGCGAGCTTTATCCAAAGAACTAGGAATCCCCGTTATACCGGCATCTGCCCGACGAAATCAGGGGATGAACGAGTTGCTTCAGGCCATTGAAGAAGTGGCAACCGGTAAATACGTGTGCAAACCTCCTAAAATAAAAAGCAGTTCAAAAAAATTGAATCATGCCATAGAATCATTATCGGAAAAAATCAGGGAGGCTTATCCTGATTTACCGAATGTAAATTGGGTGGCCATGCGTTTGCTCGAAGGTGATAATAGTATTATCGAAGCCATCAGATCAGGTGAAATTGGAAATTTGCATGAGGACGATTTAACCATTGAAAATTAGTTCACACAACATGAAAAACACAAAGATAAAATCAAAAGGCGAAGAAATAATTTCAGCAGCAAATTCGGCCCGATGGGATTTAGGTACTGATTTTCACGATTCCATTATTGAATCCATCTATAAAGACGCCTCTCGAATATCTAACAAAACAGTAAAGCAAAAAGGGGAAAAAGAAGCCTATAGTTTTGATTTAAAAATCGATAAGGTTGTGACTAGTAAGTTGCTTGGTTTTCCGCTTATGTTTTTGCTTTTAGCAGTTGTTTTCTGGCTTACGGTTGCTGGGGCAAACTATCCGTCGGGCTTACTGGCTTCTTTGCTAATTGATACAGTACATCCCTTGTTAAAGGATTTCGCAGCATATATAAATATGCCCTGGTGGTTAGATGGTGTTCTAATTGATGGTGCTTACCTTGCATTGGCCTGGGTTATTGCAGTGATGTTACCTCCTATGGCCATCTTTTTTCCTATCTTCACCTTGCTTGAAGATTTGGGCTACCTGCCTCGCGTGGCTTTTAATATGGATAATTTATTTCGTAAAGCCGGGGCGCATGGTAAACAAGCCTTAACTATGAGTATGGGATTTGGTTGTAATGCCGCTGGAGTTGTGGCAGCAAGGGTAATTGATAGTCCAAGAGAACGTTTAATTGCCATTATTACCAATAACTTTTCCTTGTGTAATGGTCGATGGCCTACTCAGATTCTTATTGCTTCAATTTTTATTGGAGGAATGGTTCCTGCCGGTGTTGCTGGTATTGTATCTGCCGGAGCAGTAGTTGCTGTTGCCTTATTAGGTATCTTTTTTAGCCTGGTGGTTTCGTGGGGCTTGAGTAAATCGGTACTAAAAGGAGAGGCTTCGTCTTTTAGCCTTGAATTACCTCCTTATCGTCCACCTCGTATTTGGCAAACCTTATACACCTCTTTGATTGACCGTACTTTAATTGTTTTATGGCGTGCGATTGTTTTTGCAGCTCCTGCCGGAATACTTATTTGGCTCGTTTCTAATATTCATATTGGAGACTTGAGCATTGCCGAACATTTTATAGAATGGTCGAACCCGTTTTCGCTCATCTTTGGACTTAATGGGGTAATTCTGTTAGCTTATATCATTGCAATACCTGCAAATGAAATTGTTATTCCTACCATTTTAATGCTTACGGTTTTAACAACAAAACTAACGGGTTTGGGTGCCGGTTCGGGTGTAATGTTTGAATTGGATTCTATTTCTGATACCGCCAACATTCTTCATGCAGGAGGATGGACTCTGTTAACTGCTGTTAATCTAATGTTATTTAGTTTGTTGCATAATCCTTGTTCTACTACTATTTATACTATATATAAAGAAACAAACAGTACTAAATGGACATTGGTTTCCACATTTTTACCTGTCGTTTTAGGATTCATCGTTACGTTCTTTACCACACAAATCTGGCTTTTGTTTCATTAAAAAGGCAAATAAAACTAAGTCAATCAGAAAATATGGGCAACTATAGGAAAGGGATGAGGTGGGCTTATTTTTTGCTCACCTTTTTTTGCTTATGAAAATTAATAGAGCATTATTATGCAGATCAGGTATTTTTCTCTACTTTTCATTCTCATAAACGGTAACAATATCATATCCTTTTCCTTGCATAATTTTTTTTGTGTTTGAATAGTTTTTGGTAAAACCTAATAGGTAACCTCCACCTCCCGAGCCACATAGTTTTATCCAGAATTGTTGTGAGTGCAAGCCTTCGTGCCAGATATCCATAAAATTATCGGGAATCATCGATTTAAAATGGGTGAATTGAAATTCTGAAAATTGATTCAATTCTGAAAAAAAAGAGTCTGCATTTCCATTGACCAATTCCTGAATGCATTTATTATTTTTAGGAATTAGTTCTTGCTCCATTAAATTGGCGAACTTTTTATCTTCATATTTATTTAAAAAAGAACGAACCAGAGGTTCTGTATTTCCCGACTTTTGTGAGTTAATTAAAAAGATTGCACTGTCTTTACCAAATTTTTTTCCTGGTAAGCTAACCTGCTCAATGTTATTTTGATTATGAATTAGTAGAGGAACTTTTAAGTAAGAATTTAAAGGATCTAAACCTGAACTTTTACCATGAAAACCAGATTCGAGTTTAGCCAAAATACTTTTTAGTTGTATTATTTCTCTATTATTCAGTTTTTTACTGTTTCCAATTGGCTTAATGCCATACTTTTTATAAACAGATGCACATAAAGCTCCCGAACTACCTAAACCATAACTTTCCGGAATACTCGATTCAAAATACAATTTATTGTTGATATCATTTTCAAAGGTTGATAAATCAAGTAAAGAATCATATTCTTTAGCATTACTCTTAAGATACTTTAAGAATTTGAGTAATTCTGAATTAGATCGTTTGGCAAAATTGCGATCGGTATATTTATCCTCACCAATGAAACTTAATTCTCCTTTAAAATGAGTGTACGGAATGCTTAAGCCCATTGAGTTTAGTAAAACACTATACTCGCCAAAAAGAAGAATTTTTGCATAAAATATGTTCGGATGTTTTCTCACTATTTTCTAGATTTTAAGTTTTTGTGGTCCTTTTCCTCTTTTATCGAGAATGTATTTCCCTTTTTCAAGAAAGGAAGTTAATTCCGAATTAATAAAAGGTATGATTTTTTCATTTTCCGATTTAGGATATAGTAAATGGATATTAGGTCCTGCATCTAAAGTAAATCCAATAGGAATTTTAGTGCTCGAACGAAAAGATTTAATTCTTTCGATTAATTCAAGCGTATTTGGCTTTAGTAATGTGTAGGAAGGTGTCGAATTCATCATTAAAGCATGCAGACTTAATGCTTCATTTTCCATAATCTCGATAAATTCGTCCAGATTACCCGATTGCAATACAGCTATCATTCTATCAAAATTTGTATTTGCCTGAGCAAAACGAGACGATGCATAAGGATGATTATTCATTAATTGATGTCCTACCGAACTCGAGACTTCCTTCTTTTTAGAACTAACCAGCAAAATTGTATCCTGAAAATCCTGAAAAACAGGATGAGTAGTTTGTGAAATGGGAATTGCATATTCATCGGACGAATTGGAAAGAGACTTGCTTTTTCCCCAGGCAACAAAGTCTCCATAAATCGATCGGGAAGCACTTCCTGAACCTAATCGGGCAATAATACTTGCTTTTTTATGGAACTCAGCTTTGCTCATTTTAATTCCTTTTACTTCTTCTTCCATGCTGCACAAACAAAGTGCTAAAGAACTCATTGCCGAAGCCGAGCTGGCTATTCCTGCCGAATGTGGAAAAGTATTTTCGGAAGAAATAGTGATTTGAAATTCCTTAAGAAAATTAAAATGATCAGACAGGTTCTCAAATAAATTTGCAATTCGTAGTTCAAACTGCTTTTGCTTTTTACCTTCGAATAAAAAGCTTAATAAGTTTTCTTTCCCTTTGGCCTGATATGTGAGCTTAGTACGGGAAAATGAATTCTGTAAGCTCATGCTTATTGATGGATTACAAGGGAGCTGATTCTCTTTTTTGCCCCAATATTTTATTAAAGCAATATTCGAAGGACTTTCCCAACCTACAGATCCTGAATTTGAACTATTTGTCATCGTTTAGCAAGTAATTTATTTAGTTTGTACCTAGTACCATTTCATTCCAGGATAATATTTTTGTTAGTCCTGCTTTGTAAAAATAAGAGTGAATTTCAGCTCTACTCAAATTACTTCTCAGCATAATAAAATCACCACCCCAGGCTCCCAGTGATTTTACAGATCCTTTAAAATCGGGAAATAATTTTTCTTTAATACATTTTTGTCCCAATATGTTAGATATTAGTTGTTCATGTATCTCAACTAAATTATCAAAAACATCAGCACTATCAGCCGAAAGAATATCTTTACTTATTTGGCTTATCTGATCGATAAATTCGATTTTTAAAGTGTTGTTTTTTAGGAAGCTACGAACCGAGTCTGTGCTTTTTTGTTTTTTTCCTAAATAAGCAAAGTATAACTGATTGGCAAAAGGGGGAGATAAATTAACAGTATATATTAAAGGGTAATTTCCATTCCTGCGAAATAAAATGGGTTTACGATTGTTTGCCGATGCAATATCATAGCCAGATCCATTTGAAACCAGTGAATGCAACTGGTACGGATTAACTTCAGCCCATTTGGCTACATTATTGATTAAAGTAGAACTACTACCTAAACCCCAATTCCGGTCAAAATCGATTTCAGTTCTTACTTTTAGCTTCGAAATTCTTAAAAAATCAGGATTTAAAACTTTGGCTTTATTCAAAAGAAAACAAACAAAATCTTTTGCTGTTTCTCCTTCATCAGTCTGATTTGTAATCTCTTGATTTGAAATTGAAAAATTTAACCATAATTTACCTTTTTCGTAGGCTTGCCACTCCAAATGCGATTTCTCTGATTCGAAAACCTCCAATACTTGTCCATACTTTAAGGGAATAGCAAGTGCTAAGGCTCCATGCAAAACAAGATATTCACCTGTTAGCAGAAATTTAGCATTCGAATAATATTTGTGTAAAGATTTCAAATTCTATTGTAGCTTAGTTCTGAGTGAATTTATAAAGGTTTCTACCTCGTTGTAAGAGACAGTTTTGTGTGCAAAATATTCCAAGGCCTGTTTTTTTTCTTCGTAATCTGCCTTTAAAGCATTCAATAAATTTGTTAAATGCATTTTCATGTGTCCTTTTTGAATTCCAGTGGTGATTAAAGAACGCAAAGCACCAAAATTATTTGCCAGTCCGGCGGCAGCCGTAATCATCATTAACTCTTTTGCCGAAGGTTTACCTAGCAATTCGAGTCCAAATTTTGCCAAAGGATGCAAGCTTGTTAAGCCACCAACGGTTCCTAAAGAGAGTGGCATTTTTACCTGGTAATGAAATCGCTTATCTGATATGCTGGCCTTACTTAAGCTTTTATATTTTCCGGTCTTAGAAGCGTAAGCATGCCCGTTTGCCTCAATGGCGCGAAAATCGTTTCCTGTGGCCAAAGCTACTGCATCAATGCCATTAAAAATTCCTTTATTATGAGTTGTGGCCCTGTAAATATCGAGTTCTGCAATTTTAGAAGCCTTTTGAAATCTACTGGCAAATTCTTTTCCGCTAATTCCTGGATGAATATTATCTAATTCATCTAGGCTGCACTCTACCGAGCATTCTACCAGGCAGTCGGGGGTGTAATTAGAGAGTATAGACATAATTACTTCGCATTCCCGTTCAACATCAGAGAGTCCCTCATAATGTTTAAAGAAATGTTTCGTTTGTTGAGCTATTTTCTCTAGGCATGAGTTAATAAAATTAGCACCCATAGAATCTGCAGTATCGAAAGTAACATGCAGCTGATAATAATTTTCCATTTTATCAGAAAGGTCAATTAATTCTATATTCTGAATGCCGCCACCTCTTTTGCGCATATTTATTGTTAATTCCTGACTTGCCCTAAACAGGTCAAATTTTAATTCAGGTAGCAAATTATGTAATTTATTTGTTTCACCTTTCCAGATAAAATGAACTTGTCCCGATTTTACAACAGAAACAACCTGCGCGTTAAATCCTCCATGCCTGGCCCAAAACTTTGCCGATCGTGATGCTGCAGCAATCACAGAACTCTCTTCAATAACCATTGGAATGTGATACAAGTGGTCATTAATCAGAAAGTTAGGAGCAACACCAAAGGGAAGGTAAAAATTAGCAAGAGTATTTTCACTAATTTCATCCAACAGATTTTGCTGCTCTGTATTTTGTAGACGAAAACTGTCGAGCTTGGCTTTAATTTGCTCAGCACTCCCAGTTAATTCACCCATTTTTTCCATTTTCTCTTCGCGAGATAATTTTGAAAAACCTGAAATGATTGTTTTTCGCTTCATATCTTTTCATGTTAATTTTTTACTGATTTAAAACCAGCTAGAAAAATAATAAAACATCCGAAAGTCCTAAATTAGATTTTTTATGCAGATGTCCCAAAAAACGGATGCCTTTTTAGGTGAAAATCTTATCTTTTTAGATGTAAGAAACTTTTAGAAAGCTGTAAGCCTTTTTTTTGCAATTCTAAATATGTTCTTAGTTCTTCGTAAGATTCTTTAGCATACTTTAATAGAGAGGAGGCTTGTCCGTATATGGCCGGGAGCCCTGATTTTTCCATGAAATAGTATCCGTCCAGAAAATTTTGAATTCCTCCCGAAATGATTATTTCTTTACATTTTATCTGAGGATTAGTAGCCACAATTTCATTTACCCAATCTACCATTTGATTGGCCGAATGTCCAATTAAGGACAAAGGTTCGAATAGTTTATTCTGAGAATCGGAATTTCGCATCAATTCTATTTTGGCAAAATTAGTTCCTCCATAAGCTGCAAATTCAATTGCCTGAAGAGGAAGCTGCAGCAATGCCTTTAAACTTTCAGGCCCCATTCCTTGTCCAACTTCTTTCACAATAATTGGAAAATCTACGTTGTTAAGTAGGTATTTGATACTTTCTATGGGTGATTGATTTATTAGATCGCCTTCAGGCTGAAGCCATTCCTGTAATGGGTTAACATGAATAATTAATCCATCGGCACGTAAACGATTAATCAGATTAACGATTTTACCTGTCTCTTTTGTTTGAATTAATTCTTCGATCTGACAAATGCCCAGATTTGCATACAAAGGTAAACTATCGCCAATAATGGAGCGAACATCAAAATCTGAGAAATGTTTATTGTTATCTAAAAGAGAGCGACAGGATCCTAAGCCCATTCCCATGCCAAATTCGGCGCAGGCACGAGCTAAATTACTATTTATTTTACCTGCTAACTCGGTGCCTCCCGTCATACTGGAAACCCAAATTGGCGTTTGTAAATTTTTACCTAAGAAAGTAAAGTTAGTATCTTCTTTCTTAGGATGAGAATTAATCATAGGTTCATAATTAAATCTATCATCTCTTAAGGCGTTCTTTATTTGAGAACGAAAAGCCAATTCAATGTGATCCTTTTTTCTGTCTGTCATACTTTTAAATTAACAACCAATATGTCTTGATATCACCAACCTAAGAATTTCTGAGGTTCCTTCCCCAATTTGCAGTATTCTTTGGTCGCGATAAAATCGTTCCACTTCCGATTCCTTAATTAAACCATGAGCGCCATGGATTTGAACTGCTTCGTTGGCTACTTCCTGAGCGGTTTCCGAACAAAATAGCTTTGCCATAGCTGCTTCTTTTCCAAAGCTGTGCCCATTGTCTTTTAGCCAACATGCATGATACAATAAATTACGGGCAGCTTCAATTTTTGTGGCCATATCCGATAATTTAAATGCAATAGCCTGAAATTTTGAAATGGGTTTACCAAATTGCTCTCTTTTTTTAGAATAAGTTAAAGCCATTTCATAAGCTCCTTGCGCTAAACCTAGTCCCATAGCTGCAATAGTTAATCTGCCAGAATCTAAAGTTTCGAGCATAATTTTTGATCCTTCACCTATGTTTCCTAATAGATTGTCTTTCGGAACTTTACAGTTTTCGAAATTTAACTGAGCAGTATCCGAAGCTCGCCACATCATTTTTCCTTTTAAAGGTTCTGCCTTAAAACCCTTGGTATTTCGTTCCACTAATATAGCAGATAGTTCTTTCTTTCCATTATTATTTGCTGTTACTACCTGTAAAGTTACACCTAATGACAGTTCGGAAGAAGCATTTGAAATAAATTTTTTACTGCCATTAATACACCAGTATTTTTCCTCTAAAATACCATTTGTTTTTGTTCCTCGAGAATCTGAACCTGCACTATTTTCTGTTAGTCCAAAAGCCCAAATATTTTTACCACTTGTTAACAGAGGTAAGTATTTCTGTTTTTGTTGCTCGGTACCAAAATTATAAATTGGTCCAATTCCGAGGGAATTATGAGCCGCCAGTGTAGAGGCTTGTGATGCATCATATTTTGCAAGCTCTTCTATTGCTATTATTAATGATAAATAATCTTTTTCCTGCCCACCATATTTTTTAGGTAAAAACATACCGAATAAACCCAATTCACCCATTCTTTTTGTAAGTTTCGGGCTAAATTGTTCTTTTGCATCCAATTCATGAGCTAATGGTTTAACTTCATTTTCAGCAAATTCTTTTACTCTGTTCCGAATTATCTCATGGTGCTTTTTAATATATGGATTTATCATGGTGTATCAATTAATAGATTAAGATGTGTAAGTCTTTAATTAGAGCGCAAACCTAATTAAAAAGTTTATGATTCTGAAATTATTTAGATTGATTTTTAATAGTATTAGAGTAGTATCATAGTTAATTATCAGAATTTATTTGCTTATATGTTTGCAAAGTAAATCTTCTGCTAATAGTATCTTGTCAATTATAAGAGAATATATTTCTTTGAAACTTATTGGTCAACCAAATAAAAAATACCATTTACTTACTAATATATTGCTTTAATAAATTTATGAATTCTTATTGTTGAGTAGTACTGTTCCTGTATGGATTAGGGGAGTGGTGATTCAAAGAACGATTGCTAGATACTTGATGAACCTTTTAATGGTGTAGATATTCAAAGTACTATCCTAATTACCGACATAATCCATAAACTAAAAGATTTAGGCAAAACTATACTAATTTCTTCTCATATATTTTCAACACTGCGCGACACTTGTGATGAAATACACTTGTTAAAAGATGGAGAGTTTATAAAGAAAGCAGGTAAGCAAGATTTTAGTAAGCTGGAAAGTGAAATGAGGCAAACGACTGCAGCCAATAAGCTCGATAAATTTAAACTGAAGTAGTAAAACGGTAACTATTTACCGTCTTTTTATTCTCCAAAAGATTACAATTTCCAAATTAATTAGATTTTATAGAAAGTATTACCGTGTATTTTTAATGTACTGATAGATAGTATTCTGGAAGAAATTAAACCTTCTTTGGAATATTTTAAACATCGGACCAAACAGGAATAGCTAAAATTGCGGTACATGAAAGTCTTGATTTATGCAAAGGTTTGTAATGGTAGAAATCCATGTTGAAAACCAAATAAAATTAAGATTCGCTAAGTGTAAAATGTTGAAATAAATTCAATATTCCTATTCTAATCTAATTACTAAACAATGAAAAGAAGACTTAATTTATTACTACTAATGCTAGTTTTAAGCTTTACAGCTTATTCGCAGCAACATGTAGTATCGGGTAAAGTAAGTGTAAAAGGTACTCGGGATGCCTTACCGGGTGTTACTGTAGTCGAAAAGGGAACTACGAATGGAACCACTACCGATATGGACGGTAACTATAGTATTTCTGTAGCAGCAAACGGAACTTTAGTATTTTCCTTTATTGGTTTCGAGACTATGGAATTTGCAACAGATAAAGCTGTGATAAATGTTGAGCTGGCTGAATCGAGCATTGGCTTAAACGAAGTAGTTGCTGTTGGTTATGGTGTAATGAAAAAGAGTGACTTAACCGGATCTGTAGTTTCTGTTAAAGGAGAAACAATGGAAGATCAGACATTTGCAGGTGTTGATCAGGCTTTGCAAGGTCGTGTTGCCGGTGTAACAGTTACCCAAAACTCTGGTGCTCCGGGTGGAGGTGTTTCTTTACGTGTTCGTGGTATTACTTCTTTAACTGGTAATAATGAACCATTATACGTTATCGATGGTGTGCCTTTACAAGGTAATTCCAATAACGATTCATATACTTTTTCTGCTTTAGGTGGTGGTAACGGACAAACTAAAGTAAGTGCACTGTCAAGTATTAACCCATCTGATATTGAATCAATTGAGGTTTTAAAAGATGCATCGGCATCCGCAATTTACGGATCTCGTGGTGCGAATGGTGTAGTGATCATTACAACTAAAGGGGGTAAAAAAGGAAAATCGAAAGTTTCTTACGAAGGTTATTATGGTGTTCAGCAAATTTCAGATTATGTTGATGTAATGAACCTTCAGGAATATGCAGAGTATTATGCTGATGTATTAACTACACAAGGTAAAAGTGTGCCTTTCGAATTTCAAAATCCTGCTATATTAGGTGAGGGAACCGATTGGCAAAAAGAAATTTTTCGTGTAGCTCCTATTCAAAATCATCAGATTTCAGTTTCGGGAGGTAACGATAAAACGACTTTTTATACTTCTTTAGGGTATTTTGATCAGGATGGTATTGTATTAAATTCTGATTTTCGCAGATTTTCAATGCGTTTAAATCTGGATCATAAGGTTAACGATTGGATTAAAGTTGGAAACAATGTTTCAATGAGTAATTCGAAAGAGCATATCACTTTAAACGATGATGAATCGGGTGTAATTAGTTCTGCACTTAGACAGTCTCCCAATGTACCTGTTCACTATTCCGACGGAAGTTGGGGAGGGCCATCCGATGGAATCGGATCTGGAAACGGTAGAAACCCGGTTGCCTGGTCAGAAATTAGAAACAGTGAGCTTGAGCGTTATAAAATCAATGGGAATTTCTTTGTTGATTTAACTCTTGCCGATGGATTAACTTTTAGAAGTGAGATTGGCTACGATTTTAATCTTAACAAAACAAGTGTTTTTAATCCGACCTATGAAATTGGTAACGAGAAAAACGAAATAAGTACTTCTTCAAAAACCAGTAATGATAGCTTCTTTTGGGTATTAAAAAATTATCTGAATTATCTTAAATCTTTCGATAAACATTCCATTAACCTTATGGCTGGTCATGAAGCACAAGAGTCGAAATGGGAAGGTTTAACTGGAGCAAGAACAGGGTTTTTAACCAACGATATTACTGCCTTAAATGCTGGTGATGCATTAACAGCAACCAATGGAAGCTGGCAGGGAACTCATAATATAGAATCTTATTTTGGTCGTTTTAATTACAGTTTTGATGGAAAATATTTACTAACTGCAACATTACGTGCCGATGCTTCTTCAAATTTTGGTGCCAATAACCGTTGGGGATATTTCCCATCATTCTCGGGTGCCTGGGTACTTACAAAAGAACCTTTTATGAAGAAAGCTGCAGATGTATTAAACTATGCAAAACTGCGTGCTGGTTATGGTGAGGTAGGAAACCAGGATATAGGTGGATATGCTTATGGTGCAAGCCTTAGAAGTATTACAACTGTTTACGGAACTGGTTTTTCCCAAGCAAACATTGCAAATCCTGATGTAAAATGGGAATCGACAAGATCGACTAATGTTGGTTTAGAACTTGGATTTCTTGACAATAAAATCAAATTAGATGTTGATGTTTATAAGAAAACATCGAAAGACTTCTTGTTTTCACAACCTCTTCCAAGTTATTTGGGAGCAATGAATTCTGCCTCATACATGGGATTAAATCCTCCAATGGTGAATCTGGGTGAAATGGAAAATAAAGGTATTGATATCTCTTTAACAACAAGAAATATTACCAAACCTAATTTTACATGGTCTACTACTTTTGTGTTCTCAAAATACAAAAACAAATTAATTAGTATGAATAGCGACGAAGGTGCTATTTTCCAGACTTTTGAATTTAATAATACCTTAACAAAAACTGCTGAAGGAGAATCTGTTGGTCAGTTTTATGGTTTTGTAACCGATGGAATTTTTAAAGACGAGGCTGATTTATATTCAAGTGCTTCACAGGGAGATATAGGTGAAGTAAATGGCGTTTGGGTTGGTGATATTAAGTTTAAAGATATTAACGAAGATGGTGTTATTGATGATAACGATCGTACATACATTGGTAATCCTCACCCTGATTTTACATACAGTATTTCCAACGAAATTTCGTATAAAAATTTCGATTTCTCTTTGACATTGCAAGGATCTCAGGGGAATGACATTTACAACTGGACTCGCAAGTTAACCGAAGGAATGAAAGAGATTACAGGTAATCAGGCCAAAGTAGTAGCAAATCGTTTTATAGCTGGTGTTAATGAAGATACTAATATTCCACGTTTTGCTTTTGGTGATCCAAACAATAATAGTCGCGTTTCCGATCGTTTTGTTGAGGATGGTTCTTTCTTGAAAATACAAAATGTAACATTGGCTTATACTTTTAATAAAAATCAGTTAAATAAATTGCCTTTTGTTAATAAACTAAGAGTTTATACTACCATTCAGAACTTGTACACATTTACCGATTATTCTGGTTACGATCCTGAAATTGGTGCTTACAACCAAAATTCTCTTCTAATGGGAGTTGATAATGGTCGTTACCCAGTTCCACGTACCATTATGATGGGTGTTAATGTTGAATTCTAAATCTACTTGTTTACGTCAAAAAATTACGATCATGAAAAATAAAATATTCATATTATTACTCCTTTTTCTTTCTGCATCATGTTCAGAAAGCTTTCTGGAGAATTCACCTGAAGATTCATTGGTAGTTGATAATTACTACAATACCAATGAGCAGGTTAAAAGCGCAGGAGCTCCCCTTTACGGATATCCTTGGTTCTATTTCAATGAAAAATTCCTGATTTGTGTTGGTGATAATTACAGTGGTAATTCAACAGGAACTTATTCAGATATTGCTCAGTTTACTTTGTTCTCTGTAAATCAGGGAAACCAATTTGCAACAGAAGGTTGGGATGCTTTATACAATGTAGTCGCGACTGCAAATACATTAATTTACAACCTCGAAAATAAAATTTCGGGTGATGTTGATGAAGTTGTTGCCGAAGAAGTAAAAGGAGAAGCCTATTTTATGAGAGCAAGTGCTTATTATTACCTAGTAAGAACTTGGGGGGCTGTTCCAATAATTTACTCTATGGATCAGTATAATGCCAATTCAGAAGTATATAGAAATACGGTTGAGGATGTTTATACATTTATTTTAAACGATTACAACAGAGCTTTAAGCAGACTTCCATTACAAAGAGCAGATAGCGAAGCCGGTAGAGTAACACAAACCGCTTGTAATGCTATGATGGCTTCGGTTTATCTTACTTTAAAAGATTATACCAATGCAAAAGCGCAAGCCGAATTGGTAATTAATTCAGGTTACTATGGTTTGTTGGATAGTTATGGAGATGTATTTCATCCTCGTAACAACAATAGTCGAGAATCTGTTTTTGCATTGCAATGGGTTGCCAATCAAGGTTGGGGATACCAAAATCCAAATCAAGCTTATTTAGCTGCATCACCAAAATTAACCAATGCTGGCGATGGTTGGGGAACTTTTCAGCCAAGTATCGATCTTCAAAATGCATTTGAAGATGGTGATTTAAGAAAGCATGAGACAATTATGGAGCCAGGCGATTTTTATCCTGAATTGGTAACTGCTGATGGTGGTTATACGGTTCCGGAAAATGGAATGACAAGTACCATTGCTAGTTGGAGAAAATATATTGTTGGTTCTAAAGATGAGTGGGAAGGTGTTGGTTTTATGTCAACAGATATGAATACTTACATTATGCGTTATGCAGAAGTATTGCTAATTCATGCCGAAGCAATTTTAGGATCAAGTGAATCTACAACTGATTCTAAAGCGTTAGAGTCATTTAATGCTGTAAGAACTAGAGCCGGTTTAGATGCAAAAACATCTATTACTTTCGACGATATTATTCAGGAGAGAAGAGTAGAGTTTGCTGTTGAAGGAAAATATTGGTACGATTTAGCTCGTATGGATAGAACAAAAGCAATAGCGATTATATCTAATCAGGAAAGAGGCGATTATAACGATGGTAATTATGATGATATCATTAGCAGAAAAGTAACTCCTTCTGCAGGTGATTTCTTACTGCCAATTCCAGGTTCTGAAGCAGATTTGAATCCACTATTGTTAGAAGAACCAGTTCCTTTTGATTTTAACAACTAAAAGTCTCCTACTATGAAATTTAAATATAAAATAAATAAAATCCTTAGCGCGGTTGTTGTGCTGATGGTGAGTGTTTTAAGTTATTCTTGCGACGATGACTCAAACTTAAATCCTGCCATTGATGTAATGGTATCTGAAAATTCCGATTTAAATACAAACTCTGGTATGCCCGAAGAGTTGGTAGTTGCAGAGGGATCGGATTTACAAAATGTTAAAACAGTTACTTTTAGAGGTGTAAACGAAGCTGAAGAGAAGACTGTTGAGGTAGTATTCAATCCAGTATTGAACTCTAATTTAGCAATCATGTTTAATGTGCCTTTCGATGAAACAAAAGGATCGGTATTTGGTGCCAATGTAGTAACAATAACCAACGAAGATGATGATGTAATTACATATGATTTTACAATTGTTCAGCCTGAACCAACAATCGGAGTATTTTCTCCCGAGCGTCCAAAGGCAAACGAAACAGTTAACATTTCTGGCGAATGGTTTCAAAATTTGGTTTCTGTTTCATTTGCTGGAGCTCCTGTCGAATATACACAAATTTCTTCCACCGAAATTTCTATGGTAGTACCCGATGGAACAAAGCTTGGTGCCGATGTTACCATTGAAACTGCAGCTGGCGAAGTATCAGCATTTTTGGATATCGATATAGGATACAACCTGTATTTAGTTGCCGATTTTGATGGCGGTGGATTGCGTCCGAATAACAATTGGGTTGCTTATGGTGATGCAGGACCTCTTGATTATTTAACTGGCGGACCTACAGGAACATTTGCTCAGTTTCAATGGTTGGGTGATACTTCAAATGGCTACAACGGTTGTCAATCCGATGCTACCGAAACAATGGTTGTGGAATCAGATCCTGAAAAGGTGATGTTTTTAATCGATGTTAATTGTAATGGAGTCATTGGTACAGTAGCAGAATTCCTTATTGTTGATCGTGATGGTGGCAACTGGGCTTTCCGTCATGAATTTACCGAAGACGGATGGCACACAATCGAAGCTCCGGTTTCTGCATTCGGAGCAAATTATGATCCAGGTAATCAAGATAGCGGCGATGTTGATCCTACACAAATTAATCAGGTTAAAGTAACCATTGCAGAGTGGGGTGCAAATCCGTCTCTAATTCAATTCGATAATATTCGTTTTCACGGATACTATTAAAAAATACATGTCTAACTTACTTTATGGGTAAGTTTAAAATACTCAGGTAAAGGAATTTTTTTCTTTACCTGATTTTTACCAACTCAAATATCATGAAAATGAAAAGATTATCGGGATTTAGCATTTGGCTGCTTTTTGCATGTTCATTAATAATGGCAAGCTGTTCTGGCAGTGGCGGAAGCGAAGAAGAATTTGAATTGGGTGCCCCAATTGCCAAACAGGCAACAGATATTACTTCCAGTGGTTTTACTGCCAATTGGTCGAGAGTTTATAAAGCAGAGAGCTATTTGCTTGATGTTGCTACAGATATTGATTTTACTACTTTTTTATCAGGATACAAATCTAAAGCTGTTAGCAATCTAAACGAAGAAATTACAAATTTAGATGGTAATGTTTCTTATTATTACCGGGTAAGAGCGGTTAGTGGTAGCATCGTATCCGATAATTCTAATCTTATCGAGCTTACAACTTCTTTTGAGCCCGATCCTGATCAAACACTAAAAAATTCTTCAGATAATTTTCTAATTGGAGTTGCTCTTCAATCTTCAAAACTGAATGGCAATTACGATGAAATCTATAAAAGAGAATTTAGCAGTCTTACTTCAGAGTATGAAATGAAAATGAATGTAATGCATCCATCTCAGGATAGCTATGATTTTGGTCCTGCCGATGCGATTGTTGATTATGCTCAGGAAAATGGAATTAATGTACATGGTCATTCTTTAATCTGGCACAATTCTACGCCCGATTGGGTTACAAACTTCCAGGGAAGCGATCAGGAATTTGAAGATATGATTGAAGGGTATATCACCACAGTAGTAACTCGCTATAAAGGAAAAGTTACCTCCTGGGATGTGGTAAACGAGGCTTTTGAAGATGGTTCGGGAAACCTGAGAAATTCAATTTACCGTCAGCGTATGGGCGACGATTATATTGCCAAATGTTATCAGTTTGTGAGAGCTGCTGATCCTGATGTATTACTATTTTATAACGACTACAGTATGGTAAGCGATCAGACCAAGCAGAATGCTGTTTTTTCCATGGTAGATGATTTTATTGCCAGGGATATCCCAATTGATGGTCTTGGTTTTCAGTTACACATTCAATACGATTATCCAGCTAAAGCTGATATAGAAGCTGCAGTTCAAAAAGTGGTCGACAGAGATTTGTTAATGCATTTTTCTGAACTGGATATCAGAGTAAATCCGAAT
This sequence comes from Marinifilum sp. RC60d5, assembly GCF_052400665.1. Classification (NCBI taxonomy): domain Bacteria; kingdom Pseudomonadati; phylum Bacteroidota; class Bacteroidia; order Marinilabiliales; family Marinifilaceae; genus Marinifilum; species Marinifilum sp. RC60d5. The sequence goes on along the minus strand of NZ_JBQTGK010000008.1, from coordinate 99,206 downwards.
AACGATTTAACAAGTTTAAGCCAAGATAGATCTTTAGCACAAAAAGCAAAATATAAAGAAATGGTTGAGATATTAAAATCGATACCTGAAGAAAATGCTTATGCATTAACCGTATGGGGATTAGTAGATAACGAATCGTGGTTGATCAATTTTCACGGACAACAAGATTGGCCATTACTATTCGATAGTAATTTTGAGAAAAAGGATGCCTACTACGGATTTTTGGAAGGCTTGCAATAAACTGAACTTAGATTTTTGACTATGAACATAAGAAAAATTTTAACCCTTTGTATTTTTATATCTTTAATGTCTTGCCAAAAAAATATTGAAATGCATAAGGATACAAAATACACATTTGAAGAGAGAGCCGAATATCTGGTTGCCAAAATGACTCTGGAAGAGAAAATTTCTCAGATGAGTTACACTTCTCCTGCCATTGAACGATTGGAAATTCCCGAACACAATTGGTGGAACGAATGTTTGCATGGAGTAGCCAGGGCAGGTTTGGCAACGGTATTTCCCCAGGCAATAGGAATGGCAGCCATGTGGGATCGTGACCAAATGTTTGAAGTAGCCAATGCCATTTCGGATGAGGCGCGCGCCAAGCATCACGAGTTTGCATCCAGAAACAAACGTGGAATTTATCAGGGCTTGTCTTTTTGGACTCCTAATATCAATATTTTTAGAGATCCGCGCTGGGGAAGAGGAATGGAAACCTATGGTGAGGATCCTTATTTAACAGGTGAACTTGGGGTTCAGTTTATTAGAGGTTTGCAGGGCGATGATAAAGATTATTATAAACTTATTGCTACAGCTAAGCATTTTATTGTTCATAGTGGTCCCGAGGCTGAAAGACATAGTTTTAATGCCGAACCTTCGCAATATGATATGCTGAATACTTACAGTCCGCATTTTAAAAAAGTAGTGCAGGATGCCGGTGTTTATTCAGTAATGTGTGCCTACAATAGTTTTAATGGTTTGCCTTGTTGTGGAAATAAATCGTTAAGTAATTTGTTGCGCAAAAAGTGGGGCTTTAAAGGTTATATTGTTTCCGATTGTTGGGCAATTAACGATTTTTATATGCCTGATGCACATGCTGTAACTTCATCGAAACAGGAAGCGGCGGCTATGGCAGTAAAAGCAGGAACCGATTTAAATTGTGGCGATTCTTATCCGGCTTTAGTCGAGGCGGTTAAAAACGGCTTAATTACCGAAGCCGAGTTAGATGTTTCTGTTGAAAGGTTAATGATTGCACGCATGAAATTGGGTTTGTTTGCACCCAAAGGGGCTGTTAAGTACGAAAAAATCCCTTATGATGTAGTTGATTCAGAATCACACAGATTGTTAGCCTTAAGTACGGCACGTAAATCGATGGTGCTGTTAAAGAACGAAAACAAACTTTTACCTCTTGATAAGTCGATTAAGAAGCTTGCCGTTATTGGTTCTAATGCCGATGATTTAGAGGTGCTATTGGGAAATTACAATGGATATCCTTCAAAGCCTATAAGTCCCTTGGAAGGAATTAAACAGAAATTACCCAATGCCGAAGTTAAATATGCACCAGGATGTAAATTGGCCGAAGGATTACCAATATTTGAGGCTGTTCCAAATTCTGTTTTATTTACAGATAACTCATTTTCTCATTCGGGTTTAAAAGCTGAATATTTTAACAATACAGAATGCGAAGGAACACCAGTTCATACCAGAATAGATTCTAATGTTGATTATATCTGGGGAACACAAGCTCCTTTTGATGATATGAATTACAATAAATTTTCTGTTTGCTGGACTGGAGTTTTAAAAGTAAAAGAAAGTGGTAGATATGCTTTAGGAGGTGAAGGCTTTTTAGGTATGAAACTTTTCTTTGAAGATTCACTTTTGCTAAGTCGCAGTGAAGTGCATCATCCTCGTAAGGAGTATGAGTATGTTAATTTACAGGCAGGAAAATCATATAGTATAAAATTGGAGTATGTTCAGGATAATACCGAGCATGCAATGATGCGTCTGCTTTGGGAAAAACCTAATAATCATTTGGAAGAAGAAGCCATTGCCATTGCAAAAGAATCGGATGTGGTGATTTTCTGTATGGGAATTAGTCCATTGCTCGAAGGAGAAGAAATGAAGGTGAAAGTGGATGGTTTTGCACATGGCGACCGATTAAATATAAAGTTACCGGCTCCACAAACTGCTCTCATGAAGCAAATCAAAAAATTGAACAAGCCAATGGTCTTGGTATTGCTAAATGGAAGTGCCCTTGCAATTAACTGGGAAAACGAAAATATACCAGCTATTCTAGAGGCCTGGTATCCTGGACAAGCAGGAGGAACTGCAATTGCTGATATCTTATTTGGAGATTATAACCCAGCAGGTCGTTTGCCGTTAACTTTTTACAAAAGTGTAAACGACATTCCAGCATACAGCGATTATGATATGCGCGGCAAAACTTATCGTTACTTTAAAGGTGAGGCATTGTACGATTTTGGGTATGGCTTAAGTTATACTGATTTCAAATATTCAGAATTGAAGGCCCCTGATAAAATTATTCCGGGTGATCCTGTAAAAATATCGGTTAAAGTTACCAATACGGGTTCCTTAGATGGTGAAGAAGTGGTGCAGTGTTATGCTTCAAATCCACAATCGGGAGGTGTTAACCCAATACGATCTTTGGTTGGATTCGAAAGAATCATGTTAAAAGCCGGAGAAAGTAAAACCATTGAAATGTCAATTGAACCCGAACAATTAACCATCGTTGATGAGCAATTTAGAGAAGTTGTTTTATCGGGACAATTGGTTATTTCGGTAGGAGGTTTTCAAGCATCAGAGCAAAGAGAGAAAGAAGCGAAAGTTATAACTAAAGTTATTGAAGTAGCAGGAACTTCTTATGTAGCAGAACAATAAAAATCACAAATAGATTGCTTGTAAAATTTAATAAATCAATAAGTGAGTTGCCTATAATTAAACTCACTTGTTGCTTTAAATGAGGATTGTACAGCCTGATTTTTTGTGTTTATACAGGCTATAAGCCTATCAAAAAAAGTAAAAATGAGCAACCAAAATAAAATATCAATAAGTGAAAAGATTGGTTATAGTTTAGGAGATCTGGCTGCAAACCTGATTTTTCAGACTTTAATGACTTTCTTGGCATTTTTTTATACCGATGTATATAAAATTCCTCCAGCTACCGCCTCTGCAATTATATTTGCAGGTGGAATGATAGGTGCCTTCTTTAATCCAGTAATGGGTGTAATAGCCGATCGTACTAATACCAAATGGGGAAAGTTTCGCCCCTGGATTTTATGGACAGCGGTTCCTTTTGGTGCCATGGCTTTACTGGCTTTTAGTACGCCTGATTTTGGTCCGAATGGTAAGATAATATATGCTTTTACAACTTATATTTTGCTGGTTTTGGTTTACTCGGCAAGCAATTTGCCCTATTCGGCATTAAGTGGTGTAATTACCGGCGATATGGCCGAAAGAAACAGTCTTTCATCTTATCGTTTTGTTGCGGTAATGCTTGCTCAGTTTATTGTACAGGCATTGCTTTTACCATTGGTATTGATTCTTGGCGATGGCGATAAAACGCTTGGTTTTGAAAATACAATTGGTGTTTTTGCTGTGGTAGGCGTTGTATTTCTTCTTATCACTTTTTTAACTACCAAAGAAAGAATAACACCTAGTTCGGAGCAAAATACAAGTGTGAAACAAGACTTTTCAGATTTGTTTAAAAACAGACCGTGGATTGCCATGTTGCTTATCACCATCTTTATTTTTATTACTCTATCCCTAAAAGGTGGAATGTATGTTTACTATTTCGAAAATTACCTCGATGCGAAAGCTTTATCCGGCTTTCTTAATGACATTGGCTTTAACAATTTTATTCAAGGTTTAAATAATTTGCTAACCAATATGGGTTTAGTAGGTTTTCACTGGCCCGAAGATGTTTCTACTTCTGGTTTTAGCTTGTTTAATGCTGGTGGAATTATATTTATGATTATTGGTATTGGATTCTCGAAACACTTTGCGGATAAATTTGGGAAACGTGATGTATTTGGAATAAGTCTGTTTTTATCTGCTTTGTGCTTGTTGGCATTTTATTTTTATTCGCCAAAATCTATTGCTCTTGTTTTTATTAGTCAGATGATCCATGGTTTTTTTTATGGAATATCAACGCCACTTCTTTGGGCGATGATAGCCGATGTAGCAGACTATTCGGAATGGAAAAATAACAGAAGAGCAACCGCAATTATTTTCTCAGCAATGATTTTCGGACTGAAAGCTGGATTGAGTATTGGTGGCGCTTTGGTAGCTGGTATTTTGGCTATGTACGGATATAATGAACAATTATTGACTCAAACACCAGAAACAATTGGGGGAATAAAATTAGCAATGAGTGTATTGCCAACCCTTACTTTTTGTGTGAGTGTTACATGTTTGTTTTTCTATGGTATCGATAAGAAAAAAGAAGTTGAAATTGAAAGAGAATTAAGCGAGAGAAGAAAAATTGCCTAAACCTAAAAAAATCAATAAAAATGAATTTTTTAAAATATACGAAAGGAATATTATTAGCTGGAATTATAAGTGTTTTAATAAGTTCTTGTGCAGAAAAAGCTAGTGAAACAATTGGACTTAAAGATGCCTTAAAAGATTCCTATTTAATTGGTACAGCATTAAATACACCGCAAATTCTTCAGGAAGATAGTTTGGCCATTAAAATTGTTCAGAAACATTTTAATTCTATAGTTGCCGAAAATTGTATGAAGAGCGAAGTAATACAACCTAAAGAAGGAAAGTTTGATTTTACTTTATCGGATAAGTTTGTTGAGTTAGGGGAGAAGAACAACATGTTCATCATTGGTCACACATTAATTTGGCATTCGCAAGCTCCTACATGGTTTTTTGTTGATAAAGATGGAAAAGATGTTAGTCGTGATGTGATGATCGAGCGCATGAGAACACATATATCAACAGTAGTTGGCCGTTACAAAGGACGTGTAAAAGGTTGGGATGTGGTAAACGAAACCATTATGGAAGATGGAACTTTTCGCGATAGCAAGTTGGTTCAGATTATAGGAAAAGATTTTGTGAAACTGGCTTTTCAATTTGCACACGAAGCCGATCCTGAAGCCGAATTGTATTACAACGATTATTCAATGGCTATTCCTGCAAAGCGAAATGGCGTTATTAAAATGGTAAAAGAACTAATAGAGGCCGGTGTTAGAATTGATGGCATCGGAATGCAGGCTCACAGTTCAATTACTAAGCCTGAGATGAGTGAATTTGAAAAAAGCATCGAAGAATTTGCCAGTTTAGGTGTGAAGGTAATGATTACAGAATTGGATATTTCGGTTTTGCCTTTTCCAGATTTAAACGTTGGAGCCGACGTTGCAAAGAGTTATGAGTTTAAATCAGAATTGAATCCATATCCAACGTCTTTACCCGATTCAATTAATAATAAGTTGATTGACAGGTATGTTGAGTTTTTTAGTTTATTCAACAAACATCAAGATAAAATAAGTCGTGTTACCTTATGGGGAGTTCACGATGGACAAACATGGCGTAACTATTGGCCTGTAGCTGGGAGAACTGATTACCCATTGCTTTTCGATAGAAATAACAAGGCAAAAGGTGCTGTTCAGGCAATTATTAATTTAAGAAAAGAATTATAGCATAATTCACTTAATTGGGATTATAAGTCAGAGTTTGGATACCGATCGTGTGCTTAATAAGGTTTGGCTGGCTTACGCCGCGATTGGTTTTTCTGATCATCCTCTTAAGTGAATGTAATTATATCAATATGAAAACACCAAAGTACTTAGTAGAAGATTTGTATACTGCCGATCCAGCGGCACATGTTTTTAATGGAAAGTTGTACATCTATCCATCGCACGATATCGAAACCGGAATGCCAGAAAACGACAATGGCGATCATTTTGCCATGCGCGATTATCATGTTTACTCTATGGAGGAGATCGATGGAAAAGTAACAGACCATGGTGTAATTTTAGATGTAGACGATGTGCCTTGGTCGGGAAGACAGATGTGGGCTCCTGCTGCAGCCTGTAAAAATGGAAAATATTATTTCTATTTTCCCTTAAAAGATAAAAACGACATTTTTAGAATAGGTGCTGCCGTAAGCGATACTCCGGAAGGTCCATTCATTGCTGAAAAGCACCCAATAATGGGAAGTTACAGTATCGATCCTGCCATGTTTGAGGACGAAGATGGCGAGCATTACATGTATTTTGGTGGTATTTGGGGCGGACAGCTACAGCGTTATCGCGATAATAAAGCCATTGAAGTTGGTGCAGAGCCTACTGATGAAGAACCTGCTTTGTGTGCAAAAGTAGCTCTTATGTCTGATGATATGTTGGAGTTTGCCGAAGAGCCAAAAGACGTTGTAATTGTAGATGAGGATGGAAATCCTCTGAAAGCAGGAGATCATGATCGTCGATTTTTTGAAGCCGCAAAAATGCATAAATACAAGGGCAAGTATTATTTCTCATATTCCACTGGTAATACACACTTGTTGTGCTATGCCATAGGAGACAATCCTTACGGACCATTTACCTATCAAGGGGAGATTTTATCACCAGTGGTAGGCTGGACAACTCATCATTCCATTTGTGAGTTTAAGGGCAAGTGGTATCTTTTTTATCATGACTGTAAACCCTCAGGAGGTAAAACCTGGTTGCGCAGCGTGAAAGTTGTAGAGTTAGAATACAACGAAGATGGTACCATTAAACCATTAGATGGAATGGCGTAATGAGTTTTATTTTTTCATAAAAAAGTTAGTGAAGGTGTGTTGGGGAATTTTTTCAATGCACCTTTTTTTTACTTTTTATGCAAAAAAAAATGAAAACGTTTCGATTTGGGAGAAATATAAAGAAGTTATGTTTATAAGTTTTATGCGAATAATATATACTGCAGACTTTAGTGAGAAGATATTTAGAGTAGTACAATTCGAATAAATAATAATTAATTATAAAAAATGAAAAATAAATTTTTACTAATTACTTTAGTTCTTTTTCTTCTTGTTTCGTGTAAAAAACAGGAATATAAAACGACAATTAGCATTGTAGAAAGTGAGTTTTACATTAATGGAAAACCAACTTTTGAAGGTAAAACCTGGCGAGATTATTCCATTCAAGGATTATTGCCTAACGTGAGAATGGTACAAGGAATTTATGATGATTTAAATCTCGAAACAGTAAATCGTTGGGCTTATCCGGATACCAAAGTTTGGGATGCCAATAGAAATACAAAAGAGTTTATTGAAGCAATGCCTTTATGGAAAGAAAATGGCTTACTCGCTTTTACAATAAATTTGCAGGGTGGTAGTCCCGAAGGATATTCGAAAACACAGCCTTGGCATAACTCTGCAATTACCGAAAAAGGAGAATTGCGTCCAGAATATATGAATCGTTTGAAGTTGATTTTAAATGAAGCAGATCGCTTAGGAATGGTAGCCATTATTGGTGTGTACTATTTTGGACAAGAGCGAAGAATGGAAAGTGAAGAAGCCATTAAAACGGGTTTACTTAATGCGGTTGATTGGATTTTAGAAAATGATTTTCGAAATGTCCTGCTCGAAGTTTGTAATGAGAGTTCATTTCTTTATTTCCATTCCATTCTTAAAGAAGAGCGGGTTCATGAATTAATTCATTTGGCAAAATCGTGTCAGGTAAACGATAGACGATTATTGGTAGGAACTAGTTTTCTCGGCAATCATATTCCTACGGATACAGTTGTTGCAGTTTCCGATTTTATCTTAATCCATGGCAATGGAGTTGAGAAGTGGGAAGGAATTGTTGAGCAAGTAAATAAAACCAAAGCTTTAAAAGGTTATAAAGGGCAACCAATTGTTTACAACGAAGATGATCATGAAGATTTTGATCAGCCAATGAATAATTTTGTGGCTGCAACAAGTCAGAAAGTATCCTGGGGTTATTTCGATTATCGCCGAAAAGGAGAAGCTTTTGAATGTGGATACCAAAACCCACCTGTGGATTGGGGAATTAACTCAGAACGTAAAAAAGCATTCTTTAAGATTTTAAGTGAGTGGAAATAAAGATTAAGCCCGTCAGCGGTTTTTAATTCTTACGGGCTTTTAAAATTTGATCTATCTCAATAAATCTAGAATTATAGTTAGCTTAAAGTAAGAGTTGAATGCCAAATAAATAACTGTATTATTGTTAGTTGTCAAAATACTTACTTGGTGTTTTTCCAAATTGCTTTTTAAAACAGGTGCTAAAATATTTTGGATCATCGAATCCCGATAAGGTAGCTACTTCTGTAATATTATATCTGCCTTCCTGTAATAATTTTATGGCGTGTTTTAATCGGATTACTTTCACAAAATCGTTTGGTGTTTGTCCTATTAAAGCTTTTAGTTTTTCGTAAAGTAAACTTTTACTAACTCCCATTTCCTGAGCAAAATCATTTACTGCAAATTTTGGATTATCCATTTGCTGATTTACCAATTCTATTGCTTTTTTAATAAATATCTCGTCTTGTTCGTTGGCATAGGATCGATCTTGCTGAATTGGTTCTGCACTTGTTAGAAAATTCTCTTTAGCACGATTTCTATTGTCTATTAAATTGTCAATTTTAGCTTTTAAAATGGAAACATCAAATGGCTTGGTAATGTAGTCGTCAACACCTGTTTGTAGTCCTTTCATAATGTCCTCTTTCTCGTTTAAAGCAGAGAGTAGAATAATTGGAATGTGCGACGTTTCGAAATTATTTCTCACATTACTACTTAAAGAGATGCCATCCATTTCGGGCATTTTAACATCAGAAATAAGGATATCTGGTTTTACCTTACCAATTTGTTCTAATGCTATTTTTCCATTCTCAGCAACATAAACATTGAACTGATCTTCGAGTGTGGTTTTTAAATAGTTTCTAAGCTCATCATTATCTTCGGCAAGTAAAATATTTGATATTGTTTTTCCTTTTTTATTATTTTCCTGAGTAGGATCTGAATTAATATCTAAATGATCAACTTTAACCTCGGTAAGAGTTTTGGGTTCAATAAAACTTACATCTTTTCCAAAATGAGATTTGCCATGCTTAAAGCTTATTTTAAATTCCGATCCTTTATTTTCTTCACTTTCGAATTGTATTTTTCCTTTGTGAAGAAGAACATAGTTTTTTACCAAAAGTAGGCCAATTCCGGTACCCGGAACCTTAGAGTTAATGGCATTTTCGCCTCTGTAGAATTCTTTAAACAGATTTCTTTGTGCTTTCTTAGAGATTCCAATTCCTGTATCTTTAACCAATATAGTCCACGATTTTTTATCCAGTTCTAAAGATACTTTAACTTCTCCTTCCGAGGGTGTATATTTAATGGCATTCGATAGTAAATTTTCTATCAGCTTGTCCATTTTTGCCTGATCAATCCATTCTTCCAATTTTTCTACCGAAGAAGAGAAACTTAAATTAATTTTCTTTCTATTGGCTAGAGTTTGAAAATTCAGAACCTTCCGATTTAATAAATCAACTATTTCAACTTTACTTAATACTAGTTGACTCTTATCTAAATCAGATTTCTGAAAATCGAGTAGCTGACAAACCAGTGCATTTAATTTATCCAGATTGTTCACCGATAGGTTGAGGTAATATTTTCCTTTTTCAGATAATCCATTCTCCATTTTCAGCTCGTTGAGAGGAGCACTTACAAGGGTTAAAGGGGTACGAATATCGTGTGCCGTATTGGTAAAGAAATTAATTTTTTCTTCGGAGCTTTTCTTGCTCATTTTTATCTGTAAGTAAATTATTACCCAGCGAATAATAATACCTGTAAAAATCAAGTATAAAAGCTTGGCCCATATTGTATTGTAGAATGGTGGTGCTACTTCTATCTCAATCATTCTTTCGTCCAGAACCTTATCGGAAGAATAATCTATGGCTTTTAAATGGAGTCTGTATTTTCCTGGCGAAAGGTTTGTATAATTGGTCGATTTTGCAAAAGAAGGAGTATTCCATCTATTGTCCAAACCTTCCAGTTTCCACGAATATTTTATTTTATCTGAATTAAAAAAACTGATTGAAGTAAAGGCTATAAAAAACGAGTGCTGGTAATGTTTAAGGATAAGCTGCTTTGTGTTGTTAATTGATTTTTTTAAGGGCGAACCTTTTTCATTTGGGTAAACGACTTTATTAAACAGACCAAATTCCTCCAGGTATATTTTGGCCTTCTTCTCTTTTATTTTGATGTCTTTAGGATTAAATTGGGTGACACCATGATAGGATCCAAAAAAGATATCTCCCGATTTATTTTTTAATGCAGCACATTGTTTAAATGTTTTATCCGAAATCCCATCTTCGGTAGAAAAGTTCTGGAAACTATTGTCTTTAGTATTGAAACGCGAAATTCCATTTTCGGTGCTTAACCATAAGAATTCCTGATCGGCAATTATTGCATAAATATGATTTGAAGGTAAGCCATCTTGAACGGTATACGATTTTGTTTCTTTATTTTTTGTGTTGTAATAAAATAATCCAGAGCCCCTTGTTCCATAGTAAAGGTTTTGTTGATTATCTTGATATACACAATATACATAGTATCGTTTCGAAATTAAATCGAGTAAACCTTCTTTTTTGTTTAGCAGATAAACCCCCTGTATACCTCCAATGTAAAGTTCATTTTTATTTTTTTCGGTAAAGGAATTTATACTTAGATTATAATATCTGTAGAATTTTTTATCCTCATGCTTATACTGGCAAAATTTTCCATCTCGACCACCAATCCAAATGTCTTTTTTTGAATCCATGAAAATGTCAAAAATATAGTTGGTACCAATAGAGTTTTTATCAGAAGCATCGTTAAGGAAATGTGCTTTAATTTTAAAATCAGGACTAATTAGATAAGCACCTTTTGAGTATGATCCGGCCCATATATTGCCATCGGCATCTTCGCATAAATCGAGAAAAACATTGGTTTCGTTCCCTTTTCCAGTAAAGAAATGGCGCCATTTGTTATTTTTCTTCTGCAGTACGCTAACTCCATTGTTGGTGCCAAACCATAAATTACCACTTTTATCTTCAAATACACTATTTACAATGCTGTTGCCTAATGATTGATTGTTGTTTGTTTGGTGAGTGATAATTTTGAATTTTATGGCTGCCGGATCTAGAATATTTACTCCACCCGTATAAGTACCTATCCAAATTCTGTTGGCTCTGTCTTTATAGATATCGTATACACCATTTCCATTTAAGGAGAATTTCTCGTCTTCATTTTCATGGAATATTTTTTTTACCTGAAAAGAAAATAAATCAACCATCCATACACCCATACCGTCAGATCCTATTAGCATAGATCCGGAATCGAACATTTCAAATTTACGAATGGGTACAGTCGGAAAATTTGAATTAATTTTCTTTAAATCACTTAGTTTTTTAGTGTTTAAATCGTAACAGTAAACTCCTTGCGAGAAAGTTCCAATCCATACTCTATTGGTGTCTTTATTGTAATACAAACTGTTTACTCTCTGGTTTTCACCTAAATTTATACTTAATTCTTGTAATGATTTATTAAAAATATTATATAGATATACCTTGTTAAAAGTAGCAAATAGCATTTGTTTCTTATCCAATTTGCAAATGGCAGTTGTATAATCTTGTTTTAAAGGGTATTTTTCAAACTGTTTTAATTTGCCCTTTGTTAAATTATATAAACCATTATCGGTTCCCAGCCAAAGGGTGTTACTTGAATCGAAGCCTGTAGAGTTTACCCATAATCCCGAGTAATATTCGTTTCGGTGTAAATTAAAATAGATTTCGAACTTATCGTTCTGGTAGTTGTATTTATAAAATTGTCCGATGTCACTATAAGCCCAAAGTAAAGAGTCATTATCTATTTGCAGATAAAAATTTTCTGGAGCATTTTCCCGCGGAGTAGCAGGCAAAGTGTAGTTTTTTAATGTTTTACCATCAAACCTGTCAATTCCTGTTTTTGTCGAAATCCAAATAAATTCCTTTTTGTCTTGTTTGATATTTACAGTTTGCCTGCTGCTTAAACCCTGTTCAACATTAAGATGTCGAAACTGCTGAGCATTTACAGTCAGTGTTCCTGCCAGAAGAAAGAATAGTAGTAATAAAATATTCAGAAATCTATAGTTCATTTTACTTTTGTATATCAACAATTCGAAATTCAAATGAGGAATTTCAATTTGCTCAAGATAAGTTAAAATGTTGGAGGGTGATAGCAAAAGTATCTAATAATAGCTGTATTTACAAGGTGTAATGTCGATTTATACAAAAGATTAATAAAGGTGAAGAAATTGTATTAAAATTAATGTTTGGTGATCATTTTTTGTTGAGACCTAAATTCTCTAGGTGTGCATCCTTTTAATTTTTTAAATGATCGGTTGAAGTTAGAGATGTTGTTGAATCCACTTTCAAAACAAATTTCAGAAATATTCTTTTCTGTGTCTATCAATAGTTTTGCCGCATTTCCGATTCTAATTTCCAAAAGATAATCTGAGAAAGATCTTTGTGTTCTCTTTTTAAAGAAGTGGCTGAATGCCGATGGTGACATGTTTACCATTTCTGCAACTTCATTAATTCTTATTGATGTGTGAAGATTTTCAATTAAGAATTGATTCACCATTTTAATACGTCTGCTTTTTGATGTGTCAAACTGTTCTACATAGGAAGGTGACGATAAGGTCATTTGATTTCTGGAAATGGACAGATCGTATAGAATGGATAGAAAATCAAGAAAAGAATCAAATCCAGTAACGTCTGATAGTTTTAAGATGCGATCAGTTATATTATGAGTTGTGTCTTCAGAAAATAAGATTCCCATTTTCGATTTCTCCAATAAATCTTTTATTGGAAGACTAGCTTTTCGATTTAAGGTTTGCTCGCTTAAAATATTGGTTTGAAATTGAATGGTAATTACCCTGGCGTCATCAGTACTGCCACTCCATGCGTGAGGTGTGTTTGGACCAATTAATACCAAATCTGCCGAATCGTAGTTTTTAATAGAATCACCAATGATACGTTTTCCTTTGGATTTAAGGACAAGGTTTAATTCGTACTCAGGATGGTAATGAATAGGGAAATCAAACTTGGCATTTTGATGATCAAGAACAATAAAAAAATCGTGTTCTGATAAAGGCGTAATTTCACGTACAATTCTTGTCATAAATTAAAAAGTTTGCGTTATAAGTTATTAAATGATTAATATTATTGTGCAAATGTAATAAAATATTCATAAAAGTATTGCTTTATAATCTTGTGTAATGCTAGTAAATTCAGTTGTTTACGCTTGTGTTCTACTTGTTTGTTGAATTCTAGTATAATTAATAATTCATTAAAGTATAGGTAAAGAGCATGAAAAGTAAAATTTTACTGAAAGTTGAGTGCTACTTTTGAAACATCGATAATTTTATTAGAAACGAGAAATCTATATCTATGAAAAAAAGAAACCGGATATTGAGTTTATTAATGATGTTTTGTTGCCTTTTGATGGTGACATTGCAGGCAAAAGCTCAATCTCAAAATGTAAATGGAGTAGTCTCCGATGCAAGTGGAGTAAGTATTCCAGGTGTGAGTGTGGTTGAAAAAGGCACTCAAAATGGTACCGTTACAAATATCGACGGTGAATTTAATATTCAAGTTTCGTCGGAAAGCGCAATCGTTGTATTTTCATTTGTAGGTTACAAAACGCTTGAAATTCCTGTGACAAATCAAAGTAGTCTTACTGTTACTCTCGAAGAGGAAACCTTAGGTTTAGAAGAAGTTGTTGTTGTAGGATATGGCTCGGTTAAAAAGAGTGACCTTACCGGATCTGTATCTTCTGTGAAAATGGATGTGGTTCCAATGAAGCCTGCTAATTCTATTGATGGTCTTTTACAAGGACAAAGTGCAGGTGTACAAGTTGTTTCTTCATCGGATGATCCAGGTTCAGGATCTACTATCCGTATTCGTGGAGGTAGTTCTTATCGAAGTGGTAATGAGCCTTTGGTTGTTGTTGATGGTTTTCCAATTGGAAATGCTGGGGATATAAAACAAATTTCGCCTAATGATATTGCATCGATGGAAATTCTGAAAGATGCTTCTTCGACAGCAATTTATGGTTCGCGTGGTGCAAATGGTGTGATCATGATCACCACTAAAAAAGGAGCCAAAAATACGACTGAAGTTACCGTTTCTCAGCAAAATACAATTTCAGAATTTACATCAGATCTAAATTTGTGGAGAGACCCTGTGTTAATGGCTGAATTAAGCAATGAATCCAGAACTAACGGTGGTTTTGTTCCATTGTATGTAGGTGCAAATGATCCGAATGGAGTTTATTATCCTTCGGTAAGTGAATTGAAAAGTGGGTCGTGGGCGTATAACACTCGTTGGGATGATGTTGTTTTTCGTACGCCAATTTCGAACAATACGAATATTGCAATTCGTAGTCAGAATGAGAAGACTCAGTTTAGTTTGAGTACAACTTATTTTACCGATGAAGGAGTTTATATTGATGATAATTATAAAAAACTGAATACAAATCTTAATGTAGTTCATAAGGCGTACGATAATCTTACAATCGGAACCAATATTCTTTTCACTAAAGGAGAAAGAAATAACAATGGTGGTTTGGCTTATTGGCGAAATCCTGTTTTTCCAGTTTATAACAATGATGATGCATCGAAAGGTTATTATATGTTGGGAAATCAAGATTATGATCATCCAATTGCTTTAACCGAGAATAAATCAAATACCAATGAGTTTTTGGATTTTTTAGGTTCTGCATTTGCTGAAGCTCAATTGTTACCTTCATTGCAATTAAAGTCTCAGGTGAATTACAAGTTTAGTCGTTCAATAACCGATTTTTACAATCCGAAAGTGTATACCGAAGATGGAACCTTTAACAATGGTGCTGGTGGTGTTGACAATTGGGAGAGTAGTGAGATCGTTTCTGAAACATTTATGACGTTTAGTAAGACGCTTAATGAAGTACACGCTATAAATGCAATGGGTGGTTTTTCATATCGTTATAAAAAAGATCGTTCGTCAAGTCTTAGAGCCTATGATTTTTTGAATGAATCTTTACGAAGTGGAAACCTTTCTAGTGGTAACCCTGAGAAACAAAGCGTAGACAATAGCTTGAGTGAAGAGGTGATGTACTCATACATGGGGCGTTTGAACTATACATACGATAGTAAATATTTAGCAACCCTTACTATGCGTGCCGATGCTTCTTCAAAATTTGGAAAGAACAATCAATGGGGGTATTTCCCATCAGGAGCATTGGGATGGAAAATGCACCACGAAGATTTCATTAAAGATTTAAATGTATTTGATGAGTTAAAACTTCGTACTAGTTATGGTATTTCTGGTAACCAAGAGCCAATTGGAGCTTATCTAATTAATAGCCAATATGGTCAAGATCAATACTATGTGAATGGTAGTTGGCAAACAGCAATTGGACCAGGTTATATCGCTGGTTGGGACAGTCAAACAGGGAAGAAGCAATGGGGTGGAATTCCTAATCCTGATTTAAAATGGGAAACAACAAGACAATTTAATGTGGGCTTTGATATGGCATTTTTCAACAGAAGATTGCGTGTGATTGCTGATTATTACAATAAATATACAAACGATTTATTACGTCAACGTTGGTTGTCACCATCATCAGCTTACGATTTGATGTGGGTGAATGGCGGAGAGATCAAGAATGAAGGAGTTGAATTAACGATTGATGCTGATATCATTAATAAAAATGACTGGAAAGTTTCAGGATCGTTGATTCTTTCTAGAAATAAAAACGAAGTAGTTAGTCTGGGTAATGAATTGGCTTTTGGTTTGAATTCTGATGCCAATACAGGAATGCAATATGAATTTAATGCTTCAACAATAGAGGCTTTTCGTGCAAAACCAAACATTTTGGGAATTGGAGAAGCAGTTAATGTTTTCTATGGTTATAGAGTAGATGGTATTATTCAAAGCTCTCAGGAAGGACTGGCCGCTGGGTTATCAGGAAAAGATGCTCAAGCTGGAGAGTTTAAATATGTTGACATTAATGAAGATGGAGTTGTTGATAGTAATGACCGTACTATTATTGGGGATCCAAATCCTGATTTTACAGCAAGTATGAATTTGCAAGTGAGTTATAAAAACTTCGATTTGGCACTATTCTTTAACGGAAGTTTTGGTCAGGATATTTTTAATACCAAAGCATTTAGTGAGCCAAGTAATCAACCTCTGCGTTGGACTCAAGACAATCCAACCAATAATTATCCTAGCCTGCGCGAAGGACGAAATTTATTGATGTCCGATTGGTTTGTTCAAGAAGGAAGTTATGTGCGATTGCAAAATGTTTCTTTAGGATATAATATTCCAGAATTAGGAATATCATGGTTCAAACGAGGACGTATTTATATGAATGCGACCAACTTGTTTACCCTTACCGATTTTGATGGTTATGACCCTGAAGTTGGAAGTGATGGTATCTACTGGGGAGGTTATCCTAAATTGAGAAAATGGACATTGGGTGTTGAATTGACATTCTAATTCAAGATCACAAGAATCATTTACACCATTTAAAAAGATCAGAAAATGAAAATATTAAATAAAATAGCATTGGGTTTGGTTTTTGCAGTAGGCTTCGCTTCCTGCGAGAGCCTAGATGTGGAACCTACAGGCTTTTATTCCGACGATAATTTTTACAAAACAGTTGAAGATGCAGAAGCTTCATTACTATATGCTTACGATGCATTAACGCTGGTAAGTTATGCTCCGATCAACTTTTACTTGAACGAATTGGCATCAGATAATTGCAATGTAAAATCAGATGAAGGGTCAGATGCACAGGAATTTGTGAATTGGGAGGTGACTTCTCAAAACGAACTGTTAACACAATATTATCGATGTGCATATATTGCCGTGAATAGAGCAAATGCGGTTATCGAGAATGTTGAAGGAAGAGGATTTGAAGAAAGTGAAGAACGACGTTTGTTAGGAGAAGCTTATTTTCTTCGTGCTTACAATCATTTTAATGTCGTTAGAGCTTTTGGTATCGCTCCTTTGCAAACATCCTTAATCGATAAAATGGATGAAACAACATCTAGTTTACCTGAAAATATGCAGGAAGTGTATGCATTTTTAATCGATGATTTAACTAAGGCCGTTAACTATTTAGAAGTAAATCGTGTAACGGGTCGTGCCGATAAAGTAGCTGCCCAGGCACTTTTAGCAGATGTTTATCTTTTTGCAGCATCAGCAAAAGAGAGTGGTGTACCTAAATACGATGCACTTACCGAGAGTGTTGATAATTTGTATGCGAAAGCTGCTGAGTATGCTGGATATGTTCTTAATGATCAATCTGAATATGCACACGATAGTAACTTGCAGAATATCTACGATGTGGATAAAGCAGATGGTCCAGAGCATATATTTATTCTATCGATGGATCGTTCTGGAACAGCAGAAGGGGATTACTCTAAACTTTCTAAATATTTTATTCCTTGGATTGCAGGAGGTACTATTTACTTAAAGAATACAGATGATTCTTTCTCTCCAACTCATGATGGATGGAGTGTATTTCAAACTACCAATAAATTAATATCATCTTACGAGGCTAATGATAAGCGTCGTACAGATCTATTTGTATCCGAAATTTATGATGAAGAAAATAATTTATCGGGTTCGGTTTCCGATGGAACAATTCCTTACGAATTCACCAGAAAATATATTGATACGGAGTTTTCAGGTGATAAAACCAGTACGCGTCCTTATTTGATTCGTTACAGTGAAGTACAATTGATTTATGCTGAGGCTACTGCTAATGCAAGTGGTTTAGAACAATACAATCAAATTCGTAATCGTGCAGGCGTGAGTGAGTTAGATGATCTTTCTGGTTTATCTGCAGAGGAATTCCGCTCATTGGTTGTTGAGGAACGTCAGCGTGAATTTGCCTATGAAGGAGATCGTCTTTGGGATTTACGACGTAAGAATATTGTACAGGAAAAAGTAACAGAAGCAGCAGGTCTTTCGCCTGAGCAAGTTGCTTTTTATCCAATTCCTCAGCGTGAAATTGATTTGAATCCTAACATTAATTAAGAAGAACGATGAAAAATTTATTAAATATATTTCTAATCGTATTGGTGGCAACGATGGCTTCTTGTACGTCAGATCCTTTTGAGGATTTGGAAGGTAATGATTGGCAAAAGGAGCGTAATATTGTTTCGATTTTACTTGAAGGGCAAATTGGAACGGCAATTATTCAACGTGACTCTGAGAATGCCAATATTAAGGTATATGCTAAATTAGAAAATATAGCAGATATCTCTAAAGTAGAAATTAAGAACATTGATTTTGCTTATGGAGCATCTTCAACAAATGTAACGGGTACAAGTTTAGATTTTTCAGATGGTACAGCTAGTATTTCTGTTGTGTCAGGAGCTGGAGAAACCTTGAATTGGGAAGTTACTTTGAGTCCTTTTAAATCAGATCTTGAAGGAGACTGGTACATTGGCGAAATCCGCATGTATTGCGATATGTTTACCTGGGAAAGCTGGGGATGGGAAAAGAATGAGAAAATTACTGATTACCTGCCAGAGTTGAATCCAGAGTTGGATAATGTAATCACGTTTACCGTAGAAGGTGCCGACGAAAAAGGGAATCCATTTGGTAATTACGAACACAATGCCGGATCTGATGGTGTTTTTGGAAGTTTTGGAGACACAGAAAAAGGATGGGACTTCAATGAAAGATTCCGAACTATTCCTGAAGGCAAAGGAACTTGGTCGCGAGATTTTGAACGTAATAAAGTAATTATTACAGATGGAAATAATGTAGAGCATGAATTAGATCTTGAGTTATTTGCAGAAACTAAAGAAGTATCTCTAAAGGCTAGCTTACCCTATTTAAGTAATCTTTTTAATTGGACCGATACGGATTGGTCATACGAAGAATTGGCTCATATGTCAAATCCAATGTGGTACACTCTTACAAGGGAGAGATTATTGCAAACAGGAAATGATATTACTGGTTTAACAGTGAAAGATCAAGTTGGTGATGCTGTAATTGATGCCGCGAACAAAACTGTTACAGTTAAAATAGAAGATAATGGTGCTGATAAGTCAGCTATCGAGATTATGAGCATTGGTACTTCTTATGGTGCTTCAGCAAATAAAGCTGTTGCTCAAATGCTTGATTTTTCTACTGATAATTCCACTCAGATCACAGTTACTTCTGAGGCAGGAGAATCAGCAGTGTGGACTATTAAATTGGAGATTGATCTTGATATTAGTGATGTTTCAATTGCTGGAACATGGAATATAGGTGAAATTGGAATTTATGCAGATTTATTTACCTGGGAAAGCTGGGGATGGGATAAGTCTGAAAAATTAACCAACTATCTGTCAAATGCTAATCCAGAGCTTGATAACACAATCACATTTAATGTAGATGGAAAAGATGGAGCTGGACAGCCATACGGAACTTACGAAAATAATGTGGGTATCGATGGTTTGAATGCGGACTTTACTTATGATGGTGCCGATTGGCCAGAGACAGATTTTAATGATAGATATAGAAAAGTGCCAACAGGTACAGGAACATGGATTCTTGAAGGAGAAACTGTGAAAATTACTGATGCTGATGGAGTTGAGTACATACTAATTCTTGAGATAAAAACTGAAACAGAAGTTGCTTTAACAACAGAAGTAGAATTTTTAGCAGACTTGTTTGACTGGGATGTATCAAATTATAGTTATGAAGAGGTTGCTCACATGTCGAAGAAGATGTGGTATAATCTAAATAAGCAATAAAAAATTAATAACCAGTTGCAGATTTGTCTGCAACTGGTATTTAAAAATATTATCATGAAAACAGGACTATTATTTACCGGGTTACTTTGTCTATTTTTTGCTACTACTGCTTGTGATAGTGATGATAATAACACGGATTATATATTAAAAAACAGAGAGATTACTATTACTTCTAATGTAATTTCTTCTGATTTTGTTGGAAATGGAGCGCAATGGGGTGGTTACGATATGGTTCCTACTTGGTTGGGAACAGAAAGCTTAAGTGAAGCAGATTGGAATACACTTTTTCAGCGAATAGACTTTATGCGTCCACCTTTTTTACGAATCATGACTGGTGCAGGCTGGTCTTACGATAACAATGGTACTTATGATGAGACGGCTAAAACTGCTTCACTTTTTAAAATGTTAGACTATGCACAGAGCCGTAATATTGAAATTACT
Organism: Marinifilum sp. RC60d5; assembly: GCF_052400665.1. Lineage (NCBI taxonomy): Bacteria > Pseudomonadati > Bacteroidota > Bacteroidia > Marinilabiliales > Marinifilaceae > Marinifilum > Marinifilum sp. RC60d5. The sequence continues at coordinate 78,987 of NZ_JBQTGK010000008.1, read as the reverse complement.
TACGGTGAATGGGGACATGAATCTAAGGGTTCTATCAGCGATATTGATATGGATTGGGTTGCTAATTCAGTTAAGTTTTTGGATTATTTAGTGAATACAAAAGGCTTTACCTGTATTAAAACTTTGAATATTATTAACGAGCCTAATGGTGATTGGTCTTCGGTAAAGGGAGATTACAACATTTGGAAAAATGTTCAAGATGCTTATGTGCTTGAAATGGCAAATTACAATTTATCGGGAGTTCAATTAATGGGACCTGATGTTGCTGTATTTGAGAGTACTAATCAAACGGATTGGATTGCGAAATCCAGTGCCGATTTAGGTGAGCATATTGGATTGTATAACCTTCATGTTTATCCAAAACAATTGATCGTGCGTAATGGTGATTATACCGAAATGCTTCAGGCTTATCGTGATGCAACTCCTGCCGATAAACGTATTGTTTTAGGAGAGGTTGGATTTAAATATACTGAAGTTGATGCTGAACTTAAAGCACAAAATGAAGCTGCTATTGAAGCTGACCCTTATGCAGGTGAAGATTCCAATATGATGATTTATAAGGCTTTTTACGGTATTGATATGGCTGATGCTATTATTCAATCAATGAGAGCTGGATTCTCGGGTGCTTTGGTATGGAGTATGGATGATGCAATGTACAATAGTCCTGATGGTGGAAATTATCAATCGGAAGCATTAAAGCGTTGGGGATTCTGGAATATCTTAGGTGAAGAACATTGTGGTGATGCTGAAGATGAGGCAATTCGACCTTGTTTCTACCCAGTTTCTTTATTGTGTCGTTATTTTCCTGCTGGAAGTGACATTTACAGTATTGAACTGCCTAACAAAAAAGGAGTTCGTGCTATAATGGGAGCCAAAGATGGTAAATACACAATTGCTTTGGTTAATTCTCACTATAGTACCTATCCAATCAATCTAAAGTCAGATTTTATTTCGGGTATAACAATGAATAAATACAGCTATAAATCAAATGCTGATGGTTCATTTGTTGGAACAGTAGATGAAAATGGTTTTGCCGTACCTGTAGAAAAGAGTATAAATCTTGATTTCAGCAGTGGTGTTGAAATGACATTAGAAGGAGAATCATTCATTTTGTTCACAAACATGGACTAATATAATTTTAGTAGCTAATTTACTTATTGAATATAGGTCTTGCAGATATTGACTTTTGCGGAGGTGGGGCATTGAAAGGACAGGCTGCTCATACGCAGAATAACTTTTAGTAAGACGGAGAAGCTGAGAACTTGTTCGAAGATCACTTCGCCGCACTTAAAGTTTTCAAGTAGGAGTAGTTTGGGCTTACCCGTCCTAGATTCTTTGCTTACTTTCTGATCAATGCAGAAAGTAAGAGCCATGTGGCTTGAGCAGTTAAAACAAATAGTAAATAATAGCTATAGATGGAATAACAAATATCAAAAATAATTTAAACAAGATACAGCTAAGAGAGGTTGATAAGTAGGAAATGACTGACAGCTGTAAGTTTGTTACTAATAATAAAAACATGAAATTAATAAAACACCCAAATAATCCCATCTTAAAACCACATGCTACAAATTACTGGGAAAACCTAGTGGTTTGCAATCCTGGGGTTTGGTACGAAAATGGTAAGTTTACCATGTTGTATCGTGCTGCTGGTGATGATGAACAACATTACATTCGAATGGGTACGGCGGTAAGTGAAGATGGAGTGAATTTCGAAAGAGTTTCTGATGAGCCTACTTTTGGGCCAAGTGTTGATGGGCCAGATCAAGGAGGTGTTGAAGATCCTCGTATTGTAAAATTCGGAGATGAGTTTTATGTAACTTATGCATATCGTCCTCATTATCCAGGTCAGTATTGGAAATTTGCACATGATGTAATTCTTCTTCCTGAAGTAGGTACAGATTCTCCTGCAGTAATGAAAGATAATATTGCAAATTCAGGACTTGCTGTAACCAAAGATTTTAAAAATTGGCGTCGTTTGGGTCGAGTGACTGATACCAATTTAGATGATCGTGATGTAATTTTATTTCCAGAGAAAATTAATGGGAAATATGCGATGCTTCACCGTCCTAAACAATGGGTTGGAGAAGAGTATGGATGCGATACGCCTGCAGTCTGGATTCGTTTTTCGGATGATTTGATGGTTTGGAATGATCCGAGTACATTGCTTATTTCAGGTATAAAAGGCACTTGGGAAGAGAAAGTTGGTGGAAGTACGCCACCTCTAAAAACGGATGAAGGATGGTTGGTAATTTATCATGGGGTTGAAAATGGCGGAGAAGGTCATTATCGAGTTGGTGTTGCTTTGTTAGATCTCGAAGATCCTACAAAAGTGATTGCTCGTGCTAGCGATTGGATAATGCAACCAGAAGAAGACTACGAGATGGAAGGTTTCTATAAAGGATGTGTTTTCCCAACAGGAAATGTAATTGTTGACGACACATTATACGTATATTACGGGGGGGCCGATAAGTATATTGGTTTAGCAACTTGTAGTGTAAAAGAAATTCTCAAATTCGTTAAGAAAGGATAGTTTGGTTAGTAGATTAGGATTGAATTTTTCTTGCTTGATATTAATTCAAGATCAAGGAAAATTCATTTCTTATAAATGGTAGCTTAATCTTTGTTGAAAAGATGAGGCTGTGTTTCAAGTGTTTTTAGAAAGTAAAAATAGATACAAATGCAAAACAGATTTTTTCTGATTCTGATTTCGATACTATTTTTTTCTTGTCAGCAACAAGGGAAAAATGTTATTCGTATTCACCCCGATCAAATTATTTCGACTGATTTTATTGGAAATGGCGTTCAGTGGTCGGCATATCCTCATGCCGATACTGAGAATGCTGAATGGGGTAAATTAATGACCGATGAAAAATGGGATATGAACTTCCAGAGACTGGACTACATGCAACCTAAATTATTTAGGGTGTTTGATCAGGCAAATTGGAGATACCTTGTTGGATTTGAAAAAAACGGAGAACCTATTCTTGATTTTTCAACGCCTGAAGTCAAAGCTGTTGAGAAAATTTTGAAGTATGCACAAGAAAATAATATAACAGTACTATTGGGCGAAGTGGGTACGCCTTATAAAGTACATGATTTAAATGAAGGTCATTCAGATAAATTTTCAGGAGCAGATGATCCTAAATGGATCAATGGTATTGTTGAATATTTGGATTATTTGATCAATACCCGCGGATATACATGCATTAAACATTTCAATTTTATCAATGAGCCAAATGGTGATTGGTCGAGTGTAAATGGGGATTTTAAAAAATGGCGTGCTGGGGTTGAATTATTGGCTGAAGGTTTAAAGGCTAAGGGACTAGATAGTTTGGTTTCTATTGCCGGACCCGATGCTGTTACGCGTTACGATAATCCAAATTCTACATATACAGGTTCGGGTTGGGTTGAAGAAACTGCAAAACAGCTCGATGATATTGTAGGTATTTATGAAGTACACGATTATACTGAATATGATTTGGTTAGAAGTGGTGGTTTTGAGGAGTATCATGGTACAATAGCCAAATTTGCAAAGCAAATGAACAAACAAATCATTTTTGGAGAACTTGGTTTTAGCCGTAATGGTAAGGAAAATCAGGAAGCTACCTTGAAAGATCCTTATGCTTGTGAAGATAGTCAAATGGATGTTTATAAATTCAGTTACGGGATTGATATGGCTGATGCCGTAATTCAATCCATGAATGCTGGTTATTCTGGAGCAGCAGCATGGGCTTTGGACGATGCAATGCATACTTGTGGTGATTTGGGTAACAAAAATGAGTTGAAGAGATGGGGAATGTGGAACAGTTTGGGTACCGAAATTTGCAATGATCCAGCTGATGAAAATATGAGACCTTGGTTTTATTCGTGGTCATTAATTTGTCGTTACTTTCCAACTGGTAGTTCTATTATTAAAACAGATAGTACAGGAATTGAAGGCCTACGTTTAGTTACTGGTATTTATGGTGATGAAATTACTGTTGCAATCGTAAATAATTCAATGGTTGATAATAAAATTTCGATTGCTTTACCAAACTCAAAAAACTTTAAAAAATTCCTTTACGTTGACGGAGAAAGAGCTATTGATTCTAATGGATTTCCAGTAGCAAAAGAAACCGACATCAAAGTAAAAGAAGTAATGGAATTAAATGTTCCAGCTAATAGTTTTATACTATTAACAACATTAGAATATTAATATTATCACGATAGAGTGCATATAGGTAAGGTGTTTAAATAACTTGTTGTCGAGATTTTACAAGTCTCTTATCTAAGATCTCATATCTAAAAATTTATAAAATGAACATTAGTACAATTGATATTGCAATTCTTGTTGCTTTTATCATCGGAATTATCTGGTGGGCGCTTAAGAATGGAAAAAGTCAGGATTCTACCTCCTACTTTTTGGCAGGAAGGAACATGACTTGGCCTGTTGTTGGGCTTTCCTTATTTGCTGCAAGTGTATCCAGTTCAACATTAATGGGTCACTCTGGAGAAGGTTTTATTACAGGAATTGCAGTTTTTAACTACAACTGGATTTCTGTTTTGGTGATGGTATTCTTTGCCTTGTTCTTTCTGCCATTCTATATTAAATCGGGTATTTTTACCATGCCCGAATTTTTAGAGAAACGTTTTGATAAACGTTCAAGATATTATTTTTCATTCATTACCATTTTTGGAAATGTATTTCTGGATGCGGCGGCTACATTGTATACCGGAGCTTTGATTATCAAACTGATTTTTCCGGAGGTTGATATGTTTTGGATTATTGTGATTATGGCTGCCGTTGCTGGATCGTATACTATTATTGGTGGACTTTCTTCAGCAATTAATGCCGATATGATTCAGGCATCAATTCTAATTATTGGTTCAGGTATTCTTTATTTTTATGCTTTGGACGAAATTGGCGGCTGGGAAGAATTGTTCAGTCGTTTTGGTGATGGTGTATGGTTGAAATTAACTCGTCCTATAGATGATCCTACTGTACCTTGGTTAGGAATGTGGATTGGAATTCCAATTTTAGGATTCTATTTTTGGGCAAACAATCAGGTGATGGTGCAACGTGTTCTTTCTGCTAAATCAATTGATCATGGTCGAAAAGGTGTATTGTTCGTTGGATTTCTATACTTGTTTACTTTATTCATTTTCATCCTTCCTGGCTTAATCGGACGTGGAATTAATTTGTTTGGAGTAGAAAACCTACCTACTGAAATTATCGACGGAAGTACATTGAAATCAACTTTTGGAATCAATACCGATCAGGTTTACCCTCGATTAATCGTAAAATTATTACCTGTTGGTTTAATCGGATTGATTTTGGCTGCTATGATTTCTGCTTTAACATCCACATTAAGTGCAACCCTAAGTTCGGTTTCAACTTTGTTTACCATGGATTTTTATGCTCGATATGATAAAAAGGCAGATAGTAAAAAATTGGTGAGGGTTGGTCGAATTACCTCATTGGTTGTGTTGGTATTTGCTGTTGCTTGGGCACCATTTATTGCCAATTTCGACTCCTTGGTTTCATACTATCAGGAAGTTGTTTCGTATTTGGCGCCTCCAATTGTAGGGACGTTTTTTTTAGGTTTATTCTGGAAGCGTTCTAATGAGTTTGGTGCACTTTGGGGCTTAATTTCAGGAATATTGGTTGCGGCAATTCTTATGATTTCAAAATATGGATTGGATATTGCTATTCCATACCATTTCTTATTGATCGCTCCTGTAGTCATGATTTTTAGTATGAGTATCAATGTAATTGTAAGTTTACTGACTCGATTACCAGATCCTGAAAAAGTAGCCAAAAATACATGGACCATTAAAATTTGGCATGAGGAAACAGAAGAATTAAAAGGGATTGTTTGGTATAAGAATTTTCGAGTATTGTCACTTCTTTTGGTAATTGCATGTTTTACCATGTATTTCATTTTTATTTAAAAATTAGCATATAGTTAGATTAATGTGGTTAAACAAAACGGTTTGCTTCAATTGGAACAAACCGTATTTGTATTTTTAAATTAAGCTCTAAAAATTTATTCTAATGAGAAAATCAATTATTTACGTTATAAGTTGTTTAGTAATAGTTTCAAGTTTTGGATGTAAGACTACGCCATCAAAATCAGCAGAAGAATTGAAAAAAGATAATTTTCACATTTATTTGTGTTTCGGACAATCAAATATGGAAGGTTCGGCTACTATTGAAGCGCAAGACACCACTGTTAATCCTCGATTCAAAATGATGTCACCTATGGATTGTGCTGATTTTGAAAGAAAAAAAGATCAATGGTACGATGCAGTTCCGCCTTTGAGTCAATGTTGGTCTGGTCTTTCGCCGGCAGATTACTTTGGTCGAACAATGGCCGAAAAACTTCCTGAGAATATCACAATTGGTGTAATTAACGTTGCTATTGGTGGTTGCGATATTAGATTATTTAATAAGGATATTTACCAAGATTATACAAATACTTATCCTGAGGCGTGGTTTGGTGATAAAATTAAGGCTTACGGAGGAAATCCTTATGCACGTCTTATTGAGATGGCAAAATTAGCGCAGAAAGATGGAGTAATTAAAGGAATTCTATTGCATCAGGGAGAAACAAACCAGGATGATGAGGAGTGGCCAAACTATGTGAAAACCATCTATGAAAATATGCTTGCCGATCTTTCTTTAGATGCAAAATCGGTTCCATTATTGGCAGGAGAAGTAGTTGGAGAAGATCAGGAAGGTGTTTGCGCTAGTATGAATCCGATCATTAACAAATTACCCGATTTTATTCCTACTGCTCATGTAATTTCTTCAAAAGGCTGTACGGTGAGAGAAGATCATGTGCATTTTAATTCAGCAGGAGTTAGAGAAATGGGGAAACGGTATGCTGATAAAATGCTGACTCTACAAGGACTGAAATGAAGAAATTAATTATCATGTTATTGTGTAGTGTTAGCAGCCATGCTATGACGCAAGACTTTGGGGTAGTACCTAAAGATTCTATTATTTCATGCGAAGTAGTAGGCAATAAACAAGTTGAATTTAAGGTGTGCGCATCCAAAGCCGAAAGCAGACTTAGGAGGCTATCAGTGCCGCATTCTAGCTAACAGTTTTAAGGATAAAGATTCAAATAAAATATCAGGAAGAGAAGCTATAGCTGTATTTATGATGCCATTAAAAGCTGCCTTTTTTGCCCTGAATGAAGAGCTACCACGCGGAGGAATTACAAAACGTTACTATTAAACCACTAAAACGAATGCGTCGTTTGCATGTATCGACACCAGCAGGTTTCGAGAAATCGAAGGCGAAATTACCCATCTTGTATTTGTTGTATGCAATGAAAAAATAAATAATAATATGAATAGACTAATCTTGATAATGATTTTATGTGCTAATCTTTCTACCTACGCTCAGAAAGCAAGCACTATTGATGATAAACAGTTTGTAGAATATCTTACGAATTCATTAGAAAATGCTGAAATAAATAAGGAAAATAGAAATGCTGTTTTTAAAACATCAAGAAATTACTGGAAGGGTAAAAAAATAGATTACAACCTACATCCTGAGAAGTACGAAAAAGCAATGTCTTTATATCACGAAAATCAAGAAAAGTTTAAAGAATTGAAGAATGTTCCAAATAAAAAAAGGAATAAGAGGATTGAAGATGCTGTAAAAAACTTTCAGAATCTTGATGATAGAAACACATTTTCAAAAAACTCAATCTTATTTGTAGGAAGTTCTAGTATTTCTGGTTGGAAAACTTCAATTTCATTTCCTGAATTCTACATTATCAATAGAGGAATTGGAGGAATGAATATGCACGAAATAATATATTACTATGATATTTTAATTAAAAAACACGCCCCTTCAGTAATTGCCATTTATTGTGATATTGATATTGAACAAGGGAAAACTCCTGAAGAATCCGTTAACACATTTAAAGAATTAACAAGAAAAATAAAAGCTGATTTCCCTAAAACAGTTATATTATTGCTTTCTATGAAACCCGTAATAGTTGATGATTTTATAGGCAAAGACATCCGTAAAAATAAAATGATTACAAATGCCCAACTTTTAAAATTCAGTAATGACGAAAATAATATTGAATTTGTAGACCTTGCATCTCCAATGTTAAATGCTGAAGGGAAATTAAAGACTGAAATTTTTATTGAAGATGGAATGCATTTAAATAAGTTAGGTTATGCTATTTGGAATCCAATAATTAGAAATGTTTTACTAGAAATAACTCAGTAAAAGCAAAGCACACAACTAATCTAATAAAACACAAGAATGAAATTAATACGATACTTCATATTCGCTTTAACATTCCTATTTATCCAATCGGTAGATGGGCAAAAGTTTGTTCAGGTTAAGAATGGGCAGTTTATAAAAAATGGTCAAATATATAAATATATCGGAACCAATTTCTGGTATGGAATGAACCTTGGGGCATTCGATAAGGAAAGATTGGTTCGAGAACTGGATCGTTTGAACGAATTGGGTGTAAAAAACCTACGTTTAATGGCTTCATCAGAAGGAAATGCTGATGGAGAATGGAGATTACAACCCTGTCTGCAAACTGAACCTGGAGTATTTAATGAGGAACTTTTAGAAGGCTTAGATTTTCTCTTGGATGAAATGCAAAAAAGGGAAATGCTAGGTGTATTATGTTTAAATAACTTCTGGCCTTGGTCAGGCGGCATGTCACAGTACGTTTCTTGGGCAAACAATAACGAGGCAATTCCTTTTCCGCCCCCTGCAAAAGGTGGAGATTGGAGAAAATATCAGGAATATTCAGCTCAATTTTACACCAACAAAAAGGCTTTAGCTTATTTTAATGATCTAATTGAACTGCTTGTCAATCGAAAGAATACGGTCAATAATATCGCTTATAAAAATGATCCTACGATTATGGCTTGGCAGTTGGCCAATGAGCCTGAAGGAATCAATCAAGAAGAAGCTTATCGAAAATGGCTTCATGGAACTGCGAAGTACATTAAAAGCTTGGATTCAAATCATTTGGTTTCAATAGGGAGTGAGGGAAATACACCTTTTCCACAGACAAGTAACAATTTTGAAAAGGATCATCAATCTGAGTACATTGATTACTGTACTTTTCATCTGTGGATACAAAATTGGGGATTGTACGATCCACTAAATCCTGAAGAAACATACAAAACGGCTATCGTAAAAGCAGATCAATACATTAAAGATCATGTTGATATTGCAAGCAAGGTTTTAAATAAACCAATTGTATTGGAAGAATTCGGAATTTCAAGAGATTTTAATAATTATGAAACCAATGCCCCAACTCAGTATAGAGATGTTTACTACAAATACATATTTGATAAAGTACTAACACTCTCGAAAGAAGGTAATATGGCCGGAGCCAATTTTTGGGCTTGGGGAGGCGAAGGAAGACCAAGGAATCCTAAAGCTGTTTGGAAAACTGGAGATGATTTAATTGGTGATCCTCCACATGAGTTTCAAGGTTGGTATTCTGTCTATGATACCGATGAGAGTACTAAGTCAATTATTAAGAAATATTGCAAGTTAATTTCAGAATAATAGAAATTAAAATAATAAATTCTATCCATACGATTAGCTTAAAATCTATTAAAGTCCTTCAGTTTGAATGGTTTTTCTTGTTTTTTTATTAAAAAAGGAATGAATTGATGCAAACGATATAAGAGTAAAGCCCTTTAAATATGAAGGTTTACAACAGTATCGATTGGATCAAAATACCTACCTTTGTGGCATAATTAATATTCCCACCTATAAAAAAAGATGAGTCGCCTATGATCAATGAAGTTGTAAAAGTACATGATAAGTTTTCTGTAGAGATAAAAATGGGCTATGAGCCCCGAAAAGATCGCAAAGTGAATGAATTGTCAGTTAAAACCTGGTTGTTTGTTCCAAGTAGTTTGGATATTAATTCATCTACTTATCAGAAAGAAGACTTTTACAATGATTTTAATTCTAATATTCGTTTAATTACACCACCATATCTGTTAAGAGATATTGCCTTGGGAAATCATTCGGTATTTAGATATTTAGAAGATGCATTTCAGGAGGTAGCCAATCATCCAACACAAAAAAACGAAAACAATTACGAGTATCATATTCGTATGTTTCATACCATTTTGCGCTCTGCTTTGCGCAAAGAAATACAGCATATTATTCGTAATGAACAAAGCGACGATCGCAAATATTTAATAGGAGAATGCATTGCCAATATGAAAAAGATTGGACAGCGTTATCGCGATTTACGCAGAATTGTAAATGTGCCTACCATTCGCAAGGAAATGTTCGATTACTACTTGTTTGGCGATGAGTTTATGAGTAATCAATTCGAAGAATATTCTCTTTATTTGTATCGGGGATTGCGAAAATTACATCACTCCGATTTTGAGCAAAATAAAACTGCAATTTTAGAGCTGATAAGAGTTGAAAATGCCTACAAACGCAGCAAAGGTTATTTGGTGGTAGAGGAAAAGCCAAACGATAAAAACAGATGGTTTGTGCATCGCAACGGAGCATTCAGAAAATACTTTGAAGGACAGTTACTGCTTACATCGCGTAAGAAAAAGGAAGGTGTCTTTATAATGCAGCTTTTGTATAGCTTGGCAGCAGGTTTGGCAATGATATTTGGTGCAACCCTAACTTTTATTTTTCAGAAAAGTTTGGGCACATTTACTATTCCTTTGTTTGTAGCTTTGGTAATTATTTACATGTTAAAGGATCGTATTAAAGATTTGAGTCGCTTGTATTTGGTGGGAAAAATTAATAAGCGCTTTTTCGATCATAAAACTGTTATTCAGGTAAAAGGAGATGAGAAAATTGGTTGGTGCAAGGAAAGTTTTGATTTTGTTCGCGAAGATAGCGTCCCTTTACGAGTGATGAAACATCGCGATCGTTCCAGAATTATCGATGTGGAAAGTCGAGGAGTCGGAGAAAAGATTATTTTTTATCGCAAGTTACTTCATCTCGATCAAAAAGCGCTTGATAATTCTTATGGGAACTATAATATTACAGGCGTGGTAGATATTCTTCGTTTTAATGTCTCGCGTTTTATTCAGAAAATGGATAATCCTGAAATTCCTTTGTACTATTTAAAGGATGATGACGAATTTGAGAAAATATCCGGAGAAAAAGTGTATTTCGTGAATATGGTTCTTCGTTTTAAGCTCGACGATCAGACTTCTTATCGCCGTTATCGAATAATTTTTAACCGACGAGGGATTAAGAAAGTGGAGAAGGTATAAGCTAGTGTTAAAAAATCCGTATAATTAATAGTTCAATCGATATGAAAAAGAAAACAATAGTAGCTCTTGTGTTACTGTTTTTGGGTATTGTCTTGTCGGGCTCTGTTTTTGTTTATCAATTTAAAGAAGAGGTGTTTAACTGGAAATTTTACACTTCTTTTCTGGGCATATTAATTTTTGGAATATTGTTTCTATCTTTTCTTCGTTTGGCTATTGTTAGGGGTAAATGTGATGATAAATTGATTTAAGCTTATTTTTGTAAGCTTATGAAAATGAACATGTGTCTGATATTAACAAATTAGTTGCTTCGATTAAATTATATTTAATCAATAAATTTATTAATAATTTCTAGAAGCAATTTTTTATTAATTGGTTTAGTGATATAATCGTTACATCCTGCTTCAATTGCCTTTTCTTTGTCACCGCGCAATGCATAAGCAGTTTGAGCAATTATAACTAGATCTTTATTAAATTTTCTTATTTCTGTTGTTGCATCGTGGTCATTCATTTTTGGCATTTTAATATCCATTAAAATGAGATTGATTTATTAAATTCAAACTTTTATTAAGATACTATGAATTTATAACTTTTCTAGTATTATTATTTAATCGAAGTAGATATTGAATAAGGTAAATTGGAACAAGTGATGTTTTAATCTATTCTTTGCTTATTTTACATTTGATTTAATTGTATTTGTAAAGCTGTTTTTAGCTGTTATTTTTATATAATTAGCAGGGGCAAAAAGGTGTGGTGATACAATTGTAATTTAATGCCCGTTTATGCTTGTAAATAATTTGCATGTCCAGAAATAATTTTATAAAATTTTGTAATTTCGATACATAAAAATTGGTTTCTATGTTCAAATATATTTTTTCTCTATTGCTCCTTTTTGTTGGATTTATTGCTCAATCTCAAAAGGTAGAACTTTTATATTTTACCGATGCACATCAGATTTTTCCTGTTAATGATGTGGAAGGAGGACGTGGAGGAGTAGCTCGACTGAAAACAATAGCAGACAAGATCAAAGCTGATAACCCCAATAGTTTGTTACTACATGGGGGGGATTTATGTGGAGGTGTTCTTTTTGGTGGGATGTATAAAGGAGAGCCTATGATCGAGGCTTTTAATGATATTCCGGTTGATATCTGCAATTTTGGTCAGCATGAATTTGATTTTGGAGTAAATCACACTTTAAAGTTGTTGAGCAAATCGAAATCGGCGTGGTTTAGTTCCAATCTTAAAAATAGAGAAGGAGAAGTATTTGCGGGTTTGCCAAAATACTTAATTAGAAAAATTGGCGGCATGCGAATTGGTTTTATTGGCATTACCGATGCCATGAACACAACAAGAAAAAGTAATAGGGTTATTCAGGAAGATTTATTTGTGGCCATATCCGATGTTATCGAAGAATTAAAATCTGTCGATTTTTTGGTTCTGCTAAGTCAGACCAGTTTAAAAACAAACCAGGAAATACTTCAACAGTTTCCTGATATCGATTTGGTTTTAACCGAAGAACAATACGAGAGGGAGAGTAATATTTTTTACAGGGGAAGCGTTCCAATAATTTCTACAGCCGGAAATATGAGTTCGCTTGCTAAAGTAAGTATCGGAAAAGATAAAAGATCCCTAATCGAAATAATTCCTTTAGATTCTTCTATACCTTCTGAGAAGTACCTTCGTGATATGGAGGTATATTACAAAAAGGATATGGACTTAAAATTATCGGAGCAGATTTCTTATTTGGAAGTTCCTTTAAATTTTAGAAATGGAATAGAAGGTGAAAGTGTGGCAGGAAATTTAATAAGCGATGCGTTTCGTGAATATTACGATTCTAATATTGGATTAATAAATGGCGGAGGAATAAGGGCTGATGTTCCCAAAGGAGTTTTTACCCTTAAATCTTTACGTTCCCTGTTGCCGTTTGGAAATAAAGTCTGTAAAATTTTACTTAAAGGGGCTGATTTAAAAAAAATATTAAAAAAATATGCTCGCGATACAAATGGTCAATTATTGCATGTTTCGGGAATTGCTTACGAGTATTATCAAAGGCAGGATTCTATAAAAGTACAATGGAAAGGTAAAAGTTTAAATGATGAAGAGCTGCTAAGTGTTTCGCTGAACAATTATCTTATGAATAAATTAAAGGTGGATTTTGAAGTTTTAGTAAATGAAACCGATAAAAATTCCATAGCCGATTACGAGATTCTGCAACAGTATTGTGCCGAAAAAAAATCCCTGCATCCGGAGTTGCAAGGACGATTTAAAATTATTCGCGAGTAATTATAAACTTAAAGCTAGTGTAATATAGAAACTTCGGCCAGGGGCATAAATGGATTGATTATTGCTTCCTTTTACCGACCGGCTTAAATGTTCATAGTATGCCTTATCGAAAATATTTCGCAAACCTCCACTTAGATTAATATGGTTGGAAACAAAATACGAAGCCCTAAAATTTGCGATAAAAAAGTCGGGTGTTTCTGTTTCTCCATAAGTTTTGGCTATTCTACTTTGTTTTAATGCATACCTAAAAGTGAATTCAGGTTGAAATTTGTTTTTAAAAAAGTGACCGCCAAATGCATACCGAATATCCATAGGTGGAATCTCGGGTAAAGCATGATTTTGTTCCTTATTTTTTCCGTAGGTATAGGCAAGATTTATTTTGTGATACAGATGATTTGTAATGCTTTGATTAAAATTAATCTCGAAGCCACGCATAACAGCTTTGTTAATATTTATATATTGTTTAACTCCTGCAGCACTTGCTATTCTTGGGCTTAGCTCATTTTTAATTTCTGAGCTTATGTAATTTCTAAGAAAAGAGGTAAATACATTAATGTCTAAGTCGAAATTTTTCTCTTTCCAGCTAAAATTATAATCTAGCTGATAGTTGATTTCAGGATCGAGACTTGTATTTCCTATTCTTTCGTAAGGATCAATATCAACAGGAAGGTAATTGATAAATCGTTCGGTTAAACTACCACTTCGAGCTGCACGCCCAAACCAAAGTCCCATTCTAACTTTATCCGAAACATCGTGAGTGGCACCAATACTAAGCGAGATATTCACATTTGTAGATGGATTTTTCGGGTTTAAAATGGCAAAATTATCGTCTTTTTGTCTGCTTTCTGCCCAATTGTTATCGAATCTTGCCGAAGCAACAAAATAGGTGTTGTTAAGCGAAAAATGGAATTCTCCAAATAAGCCTAAATTATTTATTTTACTATCCTGCCAGATGTTGTCATAAACTGTGTTGCCGGCCATTGATCCCATTAGCATTTCTCGTGAACGAGTACCTTCGGCTTGTTCCGATTTATAATCGAGCCCTGTAAAAAGAGAACTTTCTTTGAATTGAAAGGCTGCTTCGGTTCTAAAACTGTAATTTTTTGTTTTGGCTTCGGTAATAGCATTCACTTTTCGTGGATTTAAATTTTTGTCCAAATTATCCATAACATGATCTACAAAAGATGCATTGGCCGATGTAGAAAGAGATGCAAGAGCCGATTTGTGAAACGTAATTTTATGTCCAAGGCTAATTAATTTGGTATCATCTTCTCGCAAATCCATATTTAAAGCAGGAAAATCAACATTTTCGGCATAATTACTATTGGCCGATAGTTTCATGCTTTGGGAGTTTGATAACTTTAAAACACCAGAAAGACCTATGTTTCTGCGGTTAAATTCAGATGCAACTTTATTTCCATTTCCATCTTCATAATCCGACCCTTGGCTATAGGCACCAAAAATTCCAAAATTGTAGAATTTTCCCTTTAGGCCAGCTAAAGCCTCAGTTCTAAAAATATCGCCATTACTTTCGTAGCTGCCAGAAGCGCGACCAAAACTTTTTACTTGCTCCGAAAATCCATTCCCCGACGATTTAAAATGAATGCTGCCACCAAAAGAACTGCCATAACGCAGCGAATGCGGGCCTTTCATAATTTCCACTTTATCAATCATGTTTAAAGGAATTTGGCTGATTGGTGGATCCATTCGGTTGGGGCAGGCAGCTGTGGCACTTAAGCCATTATCCATTATAATGTTAATTTGATTGTATTTAAAACCGCGCATAACCGGATCAAAACCATAACTTCCGCTTTTACGGATTCCACCTATTAGAGCTGTTTGACTAAGAAATTCGCCTGCATCGTGCGATAATTTATCTTGCGGGCTTACTTTCATTATTTTCGATTCCGATTTTCCACTTTGGCGCGCAATAACAGTTGCTGGCATAAGCGAAATGTAAGCTTTATCTAAAAATAGCTTGCCCGATTCAATTGCGTTTTTTACGGCATGACTGTCAATGATTTTTTTCCCATAATTTACATGCGAGATGTGAAGTTTAACACCTTCGATAAAGTTGATTTTAATTTCGCCTTTGTTAGATGAGCTTCCTTTTTGTGTACTATATAAATAATGAGCATGAGCAATTGGAGCATTAGATGCCCGATCGATAATTTGTATAGTTTTTTGCGAATAGGCCTGAAAGCCCAATAATATGAGACAGAAGCTTAGGGTTTTTCTCATTTGATTATGTTTTGATAAGCAATATAAGACACTTTTATGAGTGAATAGAATGTGTGAAATTTTATTCGTTGTTAGTGTATTAAATATACAAAGTTTTACCTAATCTTTTAACAATTGCCTGGTAAAGTTGTGCGTTATAGTTTGATTATGAGATAGGGATATGTGTTGAGAAGAAGTTGCTTTGATTATCCTTAAATTGGCATTGCTATTTCAGAAGTTTTGTCTTACCGGATTTTTATAAATAGAAAAAGTGCTTACCTAAATAATAGATAAGCACTTTTTTATGTATTGTAAGTTCTGTTTTACAGATTAATTACTTTATCGGCATTAGCTTGTAGAGTAATAATATCGGGCATACTGCCAACTGTACCTATTTTAATTTTATTGGATAAACCATAAAAATCAAGACAGGTTTTACAGGCAACTATTTTAACTCCTTTTTCTATTAAATTCTGTAAGGCTTCGAGAGCAGGTGAGTTTTCGCAAAGTAGTTTTACTCCTGCATTATAGAATACCATAATTTTTGGTAATCTGTTATCAGCATTGAGTAGTTTAAAATAGTTTGTAGCTAACTTAAGACCTAATTCTTCGCTTCCCGAACCCATTCCATTTTGGGTAACTTGTATTAATGTATTTTTATGCATGATTATTTTACGCTGATATATGCTTCGTTATCGTTCTTTCTTTCTACTAATTTACCTATTGGACTTAAGTCGAAACCTTCTTTTTTTGCTAATGTCACGAACTCTTCAGTCTTATTGTTGTCTACTGCAACAAGCAATCCACCACTGGTTTGAGGATCGCATAATAATGCTTTTTGATTTTCGGTAATTTTACCAATTAAATGGCCATAAGAAGCCCAGTTTCGTTTTGTTCCTCCTGGAGTACTTCCTTGCTGAATTAATTTTTCAACGCCATTGATTTTTGGAACAGCATCGTATTCAATTACAGCATTAACATTGCTGCCTTCGCAAATTTCGCTTAGGTGGCCTAAAAGTCCGAATCCAGTAACATCGGTCATCGATTTAATGTATTCCTGCTCGCCAAATACAACTCCTACTTTGTTTAGACTGCACATTAAGTCAACAGCTATTTTGTTGTTTTCGTGTGCGATTAATTTCTTTTTTTCGGCAGTTGTAAGTACGCCAATACCCAATGGTTTGGTGATATAAAGAGTGCAATTAGGAGTAGCAGTATTGTTCTTTTTAACACGCTCGGTTGCAACAACTCCATTTACCGATAAACCAAAAACGGGATCGGCAATATCAATGGAATGTCCTCCCGCCAGTTGAATTCCAGCATCGGCACAAACATCTCTTGCTCCCTCAACAACTTTTTGAGCGATATCTGTTGATAATTTTTCCAGAGGCCAGGCTAAAATTGCTAATGCCATAATTGGCTTTCCTCCCATGGCATAAATATCGCTAATGGCATTGGTTGCAGCAATTCTACCAAAATCATAAGGATCATCAACAATTGGAGTAAAAAAATCGGTTGTGCTAATTAAAGCCTGACCGTTTCCTAAATCGAAAACTGCAGCATCGTCCTTTGTATCGTTACCTACCAAAAGATTAGGGTTTGGAACTCTGGGAGTGCTGCTTTTTAATATGCATTCCAAATCTTTAGGTGAAATTTTACAGCCACATCCGGCTCCCGGACTAAACTGAGTTAGTTTTTTAATTTCCATGTATTATGATCTTTTTATGACTCAGCAAAGATATTGATTTTTGTGTTTCGTTGTAACAGTATCTCTCTTCTATTTTTTATGAAAATTATAAGAATCAGCAGTATTGTGAATTTAAATTTTCAATAGATCACCTAAATAAGAGTCAGTACTCTTTAGAATTTTATAAATTTGCTGCTCTCAAATAAATATTAAATGAATTTGAAAAAGTTTATTTCCATATCGATAAGTATTGCAGTTCTTTTAGCAATTGTTTGTTTATTTGGCTGCTCTCGTTTTTTGCATTTCAGAGAAAAATCAAAATTTGAATTGTCTGTAAATGAGTGTTCTGGGATAACTTGTATTAACGAGATTGATTCTAATATCCAACGAGACTTAAGGAAAGAGGGGAAGCGAATGTTGCAGATTTACTTGATTCGTCATGCTAAACCAAATTTAAAAAAGAAACTTTTTTACTCTGCACAGGAAGCTCAGCAGTATGTTCGCGATTACAATTCTGTTCCAGTTGTTCCAATCGACAAAAGTTTAGTGAAAGTAAATTTAAATGCGAATCATATTATTTATTGTTCTAACCTTCCTCGTTCGCAGGAAACTGCTTTACGTATTTTTGCTGATCAATTTCCTATAGTTTCCGATTCGATTTTTAGGGAATATGAAATACGAATGATAAATGCCAATAGTATTATTAAATTACCATTGGTGATATGGCAGGCCTTTAGCCGGGGAAGCTGGATGCTGGGATACAATCACAATGGAATAGAGAGCCGGAAAGAGGCTAAGTTGCGCGCTAGTATGGCTGCCGAAAATTTAATTAAAGTGGCAAAACTAGAGGAAACAGCCGTTTTGGTTGCTCATGGAATGCTTAATGGCGGAATTGAAAAAGAACTAAAAAAGCGAGGCTGGAAACTGATTCAAAAGAAAGGTCATCTTAACCTTGGTGCTACTGTTCTTGTAAAAATTATTGATTTGTAATTTTTAAATAAGTAGCATTCTTTACATTTTGGCATCTCCCATAATAAGGGAGAAATTCAAATTGAAAGTATTTGTGAGTTATTTTTTATTCTTGGGATTTTATTTTGGGAATTTGAAGTATTATTTTTTCCTAATCATCATTAATCCATGGCGAATTGGGAGCATTAAATTTTCAACTCTGTCGTCTTTCTGAATGTATTCATTAAATGCTAAAATTCCCTGAGTCTGCCTGTCGTTCGGATCAACATGGTCAATCACTTTACCATCCCATAAAACATCATCGGCAAGAATAAAACCACCTTGCTTTAGTTTTGGAAAAATAGCTTCGAAATACTCTATGTATTGACGTTTATCGGCATCAATAAAAACCATATCGAATTTTTCATCGAGGGTGGGAATAATCTCTAAAGCATCACCAATGTGGAATTTAATTTTATTTTCACAATTGGCTTGTTTAATAAATTTGCGAGTGAAATATTCCAGTTCATCATTATGGTCGATGGTATGAATTTCACAATCATCAGAAGTTCCCTTGGCCATGCTAATTGCCGAATAGCCTGTATAAGTACCAATTTCCAAAACACGTTTTGGATTCATCATCTGGCAAATCATTTTAAGAAACTTGCCTTGCAAATGACCCGATAACATTCTCGGGCGAAGCATTTTAACATGAGTTTCTCTTGATAAATTTTTCAGTATTTGATCTTCTTCTTCAGTATGGTTAAGGATATAATCTTCTAATTCTTTATTTATCTCCAACATGGAATATTATGATTTTGCGTGTTCGTAAAAATTATAATTTTGGTTTCTTATAGCTGTGTGTGCATCTTAATTCACAAAATTACTAACTCACGAAATCTTATTTATACATCAAAGTGGTTAATTTTTCTTTGTTTAAAATTTCTTTGGCAACTTCTTGTAACTGTTCTGCAGTAATGGATTCCACTTTTTGGTAAATTTCCTCAAGAGAATCAACACGATTGTAAAGAAGAAAGCTTTTTCCTATGTTCAGCATTAAATTTTCATTGTTTTCAGAGGAAATAGCAATTTGGCCAATCATTTGATTTTTAGCTTTTGTTAATTGTCCGGGCCCTAATTTCTTCGAGCAAAGTAAATCCATTTCTTTGTGGATCAATTGCAAGCATTTGTCAAGATAACCTTTGTCGGTTCCGAAATAAATACTAAAAACACCAGTATCTGCATAAGGTGAGTAGTTTGCTTCGATATTATAAGCTAATCCGTATTTCTCACGAAGCGATAAATTTAAGCGGGAATTCATACCAGGACCGCCTAATATATTTGTTAAAAGCGAAAGAGGTATTCTTTTTTCATCATTGGCATCATAAGCTATATTTCCTAAAACGCAATGTCTTTGAAAAGTGTTTTTTTCTATGGTTTGTGTTCTTGGAATGTATGAATTGGGTTTAATTCTTTCTTTGGTACGAATATTTTCAGGAATTTGGCCGAAGAATTTTTCTACCATTTTTATTAATTTCTTAAACTCGATATTTCCAACCGAACTAATTACCATTTGATCGGTATGGTAATTATTCTCGATAAAATTTAAAATATCATCACGTTTAAAAGCTTTAATATGCTTTGGTGTTCCAAGTATATTTCGTCCAATTGGATCTTTAGTGAAGACTAATTCTTCAAAATCATCAAATATTAATTCCGATGGAGAATCTTTGTACGAGTTAATTTCATCAAGGATTACTTCTTTTTCTTTTTCGAGTTCTTTTTCTGGGAAAACAGAATTAAAGGTAATATCGCTTATAAGCTCAAGAGCTCTTTTATAATCTTTATTAAGAAAGGTAGTATAAACACAGGTTTCTTCTTTGGTTGTGTAGGCATTTAGTTCACCACCAACATCTTCCATTCTACTTAGAATATGATATGCCTTACGTTTTGTTGTTCCTTTAAACACCACATGCTCTATAAAGTGAGCAATTCCCCATTCTTCTTCTTTCTCATCTCGTGAACCCGTATTCAAAATAATTCCGCAATGTGCCACCTTAGCACTTACCGGACGATGAATTAAACGGATACCGTTTGATAATGTGTGAGTTTCGAATATCATATACTTTTTTATTAGGCTGCAAAGGTAACAAGAAGTTTACAATACGATTAAATTTCCTTTCTAATTTTCTTGATTTTATTTGGAGGTGTAAAATTTTTACGTACTTTTGCATCGCTCAAGTAAAGAGGGTACCATAGCTCAGTTGGTAGAGCAATGGACTGAAAATCCATGTGTCCCTGGTTCGATTCCAGGTGGTACCACATCCTTTTTCTTCGAGCAAAATACCAAGGGGTACCATAGCTCAGTTGGTAGAGCAATGGACTGAAAATCCATGTGTCCCTGGTTCGATTCCAGGTGGTACCACAAAAAGAGAGAAGAGCTTACTGTTTTTCTCTCTTTTTTATTTTTGTATATTTGATATTGTAATCGAATAGTATCAAATGAAAAAATATCAATCTAAAATTGGAACAGGAATTCTTATTTTTTTAATTGTAGTTTTAGGTGGCTTAAGCGTAATTTCGCTATATCAAGGAGCCTGGATCGGTGTAGTAATTATAGGTTTAGTAGGGGTATTTATTGGCTATATTTTCTCATCAACCCAGTATGTTATTCATGATCAAGTATTGAATATCAAAAGTGGGTTTGTAGTTGATATTTCTATTCAGATTGAAACAATTAAAAGTATTTCAAAGAGTCGAAATTTGATTAGTTCACCTGCCAATTCTCTAGATAGAATAGAAATTAGATATAATCAATATGATACAGTATTAATCTCTCCTCAAAATAAAAAAGCATTTATTCGGAATTTGAAAGAAGTTAATCCAAATATTGATAGTACAGATGTTGATTTTTAAAGAGCCTGTATAAGAAAGAGCCAGTAGTCATGATTGATTACTGGCTCTTTTTTGTATTGTGTTATGGTTTAATTCGCATCGATCAACTCTTCTAAGCCTTTTTTCTTGAATTCTCTTTCTGTAGTCGATAAAGATTTTGCAGCTGTTACAACGGGAAAATTTCCCTGGCTGATATAGTCTAGAGCAGCTTTAAAATTCGATTCATTAATATCTCCAAAATCATGACTCAGATCATCTGATATTTCATAATCTACAGCAATGCCTTCAAAATAATTTCCTTCATCATTGGCATTGGTTATGGAAAAGCTAATGGGTACAATTGCCAAATCGTATTCTTCAACCTCAAAAACATACATACCTACTGGTTTTCCGTGAGTTTTACTTCCAATTAAAATTACATTTTCGTTTCCAAGATAAGGTTTTAAGCCATTAATCACCATTTCGCTAGCCGAGGCAGTTGACGCTGTCGTGATCACAAATATTCGGTTGAATCCGAATGCTAAAGTCTGATCTGAAAATGCTTCGCTAAAGTTTTCTCCGCTTTTAGAATTGTTGTGAAAGGTTTTGGAGTAAATTTCACCTTGATATATGTTGCCAGTAATTAAGCTGGCAAGCTGATTTGAAATATAAGTGCTCCCTCCTCCATTGTAACGTAAATCTAAAACCAATTCTTCGGCATTTTCAGTTTTAAAATAATCGAATACTTCGTTTAAGTCGTCTTCCGAACTGCCAATAAAACTATCGAAAGCAAGATATGCTACTTTTGTTCCCTGGTAGTTTACAACCTCTCTTTTTAGTACCGAATTTTGATCAAGTTCGATTTGATTAGCTGAGAACTCTTTTATTTCGCCCAGATCATTTTCAAAAACGAAGTCTGCCGATGATTTATCCAATTCATCTAGGATTTGGTCATCTGTTAAATCAGCAATAATGTTACCATTGATTTGCTTTAGTTTCCATCCACGTGTTATTCCTTCTGCAACTAAAGGTGATGACTCGAATATTAATTTAACTCTTAGGTCATTATTATTATCATATTTAAAAGCAAGTCCGTAACCTGTATAGGTCCCATTTTCGAAATAGGCTAACAGATCCTGAAGATTGGCGATATAACTCCAACGATCTTGCGATACCAGCAAATCTTCAAAATAATCATTAACCGAAGAGTAATCGGAAGAATTTATATTTGGAATATCCTTATTCCATAAATACCATTCATTCATTGTTGCATCAATACTTTCAAATATAGTACTGGAATTTTCTCTTTCAGAATTGTTATCATCATCGTTGCAGGAGAGAAAAGAAAATGAAAGGAGTATGGCTAAAATAAAATGTACTGCCGATTTATTTAATGAAATATAAGTCATCAAGATGTATTTTAATAATTAGTATTCAGCTTATTTGCTATCAAAAATCATACCTTGTTTAATTTTAACTGGATATTTTATCATTTATTGCTTAAAAAAGGATTTGATATTTGAAATAAATCTAAATAACTAGCGAAAAAATTGATTCTTAATAGCTTTCGATATTCTCTTAATAAGTAATTTTTACAGATGGTGATAAATAGTTTTGCCAAATAGGATTTTTACTTACATTTGTAGCACCAAAGGGTACCATAGCTCAGTTGGTAGAGCAATGGACTGAAAATCCATGTGTCCCTGGTTCGATTCCAGGTGGTACCACGAAAAGAGAGAAAAACGAAGTGTTTTTCTCTCTTTTTTGTTATATTAATTTTCAAGAGAGTTTGGTGCTTTTTTAATGGGGTAGCCTTGGCAAAAAAAAAAGCAAAATTCAATCATTTTTTGATCATGAAAATTGAAGTTTACATATTGGTTAGTTCTAAGTTAGGAATTTATTATGTAGGTTATACTAAAGATTTAACCAATAGGATAGAAATGCATCAAAATGGAACTTTTCAAGATTCCTTTACCTCAAAGGCAAAAGATTGGGAATTGTTTTATTGTATAGAATGCGAATCTATTGTACAGGCGCGACGAATAGAAAAGCATATAAAAAGAATGAAAAGTAAGAAGTATATTGAGAATTTACCAAAGTATTCTGAAATTTCATTCAAGTTATTACAAAAGTATAAATAGTGTTTCTGGTTCGCCCCGAAAGCTTTCGGGGCCAGGTGGTACCACGAAAAGAGAGAAAAACGAAGTGTTTTTCTCTCTTTTTTGTTAGCTCAAACCTGAAGGGAGTCTGTCGGAATTTTTGGATCGCTAGAGAATTTAGATTTATGTCGATAGCATATATAAATCATTATTTAGGCAGTATTTAACTAATCAGCGATATAGATTATAAAAGTAAACTAACATGTTTGCTATTATTGCATTTTCTTAATTTGCTTTCTGAATCTACATTTTGAGTAATTTTTTCTCAATTTACAGGACTTATTCTGTACGAGTTTGAACAATTTTCAAATTACAAACGTTTTCGGTCTAAAATAAAGAAATTCAAGTCTCTAACTAATTTTTTTATTGGAATTAATACAATATTTTTGTAGGACTTAGACCAAGTAAAAAGAATTTAAGATATAAAATACTTTAAAATGACAAATAATAAAAAAGCTTTGTTGATGATCCTCGACGGATGGGGGATTGGTGATAAATCAAAATCAGATGTAATTTCTTCAGTGGCTACTCCTTATTTGGATGGTTTATTGGCTAAATATCCTAACTCTCAGCTGAAAGCTTCGGGTGAGTTCGTTGGATTGCCTGATGGACAAATGGGTAATTCAGAAGTAGGACACTTAAATATTGGTGCAGGTCGTGTTGTTTATCAGGATTTGGTAAAAATCAATATGGCAGTAGAAGAAGACACGCTTAAGGATAATGAACAAGTTGTAAAAGCTTTTACTCATGCCAAAGAAAATGGTAAAAAAGTTCATTTGATTGGTTTAATTAGTGATGGAGGTGTTCATTCATTAAGTTCTCATGCAATTGCTTTGTGTGATGCTGCTCAGGCTTTTGGTTTGAAAGATGTGTTTGTTCACGGTTTAACTGATGGACGTGATACAGATCCAAAATCAGGATTGGGATTCGTAAAAGAATTTTCTGAAGCAATTGAAAAAACAGGTTCTGCAAAATTTGCATCTCTTATTGGTCGTTACTACGGAATGGATAGAGATAGCAATTGGGATCGTGTGAAACTTGCTTACGATTTATATACAAAAGGAGAGGGTAAAACTGCGACTAACGCTGTTACCGCGATGGAAGAATCATATGCAGACGGTGTAACTGATGAATTTTTGAAGCCTGTTGTGATGGTTGATGCCAATGGAGCTCCTTTGGCTAAGATTGAAGAAGGAGATGTAGTGATCTGTTTCAATTTCCGTACTGACCGTTTGCGTCAAATGACAACTGTGTTTACGCAGGAAGATAAAAAGGAATTCGGAATGCACACTATGGATGTGGAATGGTACACCATGACATGTTACAATGCCAACTTTAAGGGCGTTAACGTAATCTATGATAAGGATAACGTGAAGAACACAATGGGTGAAGTGGTTGCAAATGCAGGCAGAAAACAAATTCGAATTGCCGAAACTGAAAAATATGCTCACGTAACTTTTTTCTTTTCAGGAGGTAGAGAGGCTGAATTCGAAGGCGAAAGAAGATTGATGGTTCCTTCTCCAAAAGTGGCTACTTACGATTTACAACCAGAAATGTCGGCTCCAGCTGTTGCAGATAAAATTACTGCCGAATTAAATGCTAAATCGGCTGATTTTGTTTGTTTGAATTTCGCTAATGGCGATATGGTAGGACATACAGGAGTGTACGAAGCAATTTCAAAAGCAGTTCAAGCTGTTGATAAATGTGCCGAACAAGTTGTTGAAGCGGCTAAAGCAAATGGTTACGATGTAATTATTATTGCCGATCATGGAAATGCCGATTTTGCAGTTAATGCTGACGGTTCACCTAACACAGCTCACTCTTTAAATCCAGTTCCTTGTATTTGGGTTACAGAAAATCCAAAGAAAATTGAAAATGGTATTTTAGCTGATGTTGCTCCAACATTACTAGATATCATGGGGATTGAACAACCTGAAGATATGACAGGAAAATCTTTGATAAAATAAAAGATTGTAACCGTATATATAACATTCCGTACTATCTTTGCGCGATAGTGCGGAATTTTTATATCAGCTTGGCTGATACAACTTATTAAAGTATAAAATAGTGTTACAAATAGGAAAAGCCATAGTAAGTCTCGATGTAATTGAGAAAAAGTTTATTTGCGACATAGCAAAATGTTGCGGAGCTTGTTGTGTAGAGGGAGATTCCGGAGCCCCACTGGAAGAGGAAGAAAAACAAATTATCGAAGATATTTATCCTGATATTAAGGAGTATCTTACCGAAAAAGGAATTCAGGAAATCGAAAAACAGGGAACTTCGGTGATTGATGCTGATGGAGATTTGGTTACCCCAATTATAAACGGGAAAGAATGTGTGTATACAATTTTTGTTAAGGGGATTGCAATGTGTGGTATTGAAAAAGCATTTTTAGATGGCAAAATTTCGTATCGTAAACCTATTTCGTGTCAATTGTATCCAATTAGAATTGACAAGTATGCCGAATTTGATGCCGTAAATTATAATAAATGGGATATTTGTAAGCCAGCACGCGAACTAGGCTTTAAAAATGGAACGCCGGTATATAAATTCCTGAAAGAGCCATTAATTAGAAAATATGGCCAAGATTGGTATAACGAATTAGAATATGCAGCTGAGCATATCGAGGAAATTATGAAAGTTAGATAACTCGAAAGAGTATTATTATTATATGATATTGTAAGAGAACAGTAGCCAATAGGTTGCTGTTTTTTCTTTTGTACTAGTTTGTTGCTTTGTATTTTGTAAATAATTCACAGATCTGATATCTAAAATCTCATGATCTGTTGTATATTTACCTTTCTAAATATTTAAATCCAATAAACACACATTAATATGGAAAATATTAAAGCATATATTGAAGAAAATCAGGAGAGATTCCTGAAAGAATTATTTGGTTTAATTCGTATTCCATCGATTAGTTCGATTGAAGCAAATAAACCAGAAATGTACAAAGCTGCAGAATACTGGAAGCAATTAATGTTAGATGCCGGAGCTGATAAAGCTGAGGTTTTCGAAACAGAAGGAAATCCGGTTACTTATGGTGAGAAAATTATCGATCCTAAATTGCCTACGGTTATGGTATATGGTCATATGGACGTTATGCCTGTTGATCCTATTGAGCTTTGGGATACCGACCCTTTTGAACCAGTAATTAAAGATGGAAAAATTTGGGCTCGTGGTGCCGATGATGACAAAGGTCAGGCATTTATGCATGCCAAGGCTTTCGAATACATGGTGAAGAACAATTGCCTTCCTTGTAATGTAAAGTTCATGATTGAAGGAGAAGAAGAAGTTGGTTCTCCTAATCTTCCTAAGTTTTGCGAAGAGCACAAAGAAATGTTGCAAGCTGATGTAATCCTAGTTTCTGATACAGGAATGATTGCTCCGGATATACCATCAATAACTACAGGTTTACGTGGTTTGATGTATTGGGAAGTTGAAGTAACTGGTCCTAATCGCGATCTTCACTCAGGATTGTTTGGTGGTGCAGTAGCGAATCCAATTAATGTTTTGGCTAAGATGATTACTCAAATGGTTGATGAAAATGGTCACATTACCATTCCTGGATTTTACGACGATGTAATTGAAGTGTCGAAAGAAGAAAGAGCTATGATGGCTGAAGCTCCTTTTGATGTTGATGAGTATAAAAAAGCAATTGATGTGAAAGAATTGGCTGGCGAAAAAGGATATACTCCTTCTGAGCATACAGGAATTCGTCCATCTTTTGATGTTTGTGGTATTTGGGGCGGTTACATTGGAGAAGGAGCAAAAACAGTTCTTCCTTCAAAAGCTAATGCTAAAATTTCTACTCGTTTGGTTCCTAATCAAAACTGGGAGAAAATTTCGGTTCTTTTTAAAGAGCATTTCGAAGCTATTGCTCCCGATTGTGTAAAAGTTGAGGTTACTCCATTGCATGGAGGTCAGGGATATGTATGTCCTATTGACCTGCCAGCTTATCAGGCAGCAGAAAAAGCATATACCGATGTTTATGGAAAACGTCCTGTACCTGTTCGTTCGGGAGGATCTATTCCAATAATTTCTTCTTTCGAAGAGATTTTGGGGATTAAATCGGTATTAATGGGATTTGGTTTGGAAAGTGATGCAATTCACTCACCAAACGAAAATTACCCATTAGAGCAGTTTTTCAATGGTATCAACACTATTCCATTGTTTTATAAATATTATGCTGAATTATTGAAAAAATAATTCACTAATTATAAGTTAAAAGGGTATTTCGTTTGGAAATACCCTTTTTTGTTGCAAATACAGTTTTGGTATGATAACTTTGTGTTCTGCCATATAAGAAGAATGAATTCTTTATGTTGTTGAGAAAATTATTGTTATATTTCCTTTGGAATTTAGCTAAAAGTATTTGTATTCTTATATTTAGCTACTAATTTTGTTAAATTAGTATTTGTGGTGTATTTGTACGATTTCATTGTAAGGATAACCAGGAAATAAGGCTTAGGGATTCATAGAAAATAGAAATCATACAGGTTGAAGTAAATTTGTATTACATGGATGAAATTTTTGGAAAAATTGGTACTGCTCAAACGTTAAGTCAGAAGATTGAACGCCGAATTGAAGAAGCAATACGTCAGAAAAAGCTATTGGTGGGAACCAAGTTGCCTTCAGAACGTGAATTGTGCGAAATGTTTGCAGTTAGTCGAACGGCTTTGCGCGAAGCACTTCGTCGTTTAAGTGCCAGAGGTTTAATACAAATAAAAAAGGGAAGTGGAATGTTCGTTAGCGAACTTAAAATGGAAGATGCGGTCGAATCATTAAATCTATACTACGATTTAAGTTTCGATAGCAATTTAATTTCCCAGATTATTGAAGTTCGTAGAGTATTTGAACCAGAAATAGCGAGAATGGCTGCACGTAATAGATCTGAGCAGGATGTTGAGCTTTTGCATCGCAATATTAATGCTCTTGCCGATTGTAATCCAGACAATACTCAAATGGAGGCAGATATTATCAATAAATTTCATCTAAATGTTGCAAAATCAACAGGAAATCCAATTGTAATTATTTCTATGGAGCCCATTTATTCTCTTCTTCCGCGAATGCGTAATTTAATTTATGCCAATGTTGATGGCGAAAAGGATTTTACGATAAAAGCTCATCGTGCAATATTTGAAGCCATAAGAGATAAGGATGGCGATCGGGCTTATAAAGAAATGGTAGAGCAAATTAATCGGACATTAGAGGTTTATACTCAATATCTTAAAAAGTAAAATGTATTTTTAAAATAAAAAAAGCGGAGACTGAAAATAATTTCAGGCTCCGCTTTTTGCACTATGTGTGAGTGGTACTATGCATTTTTATAGGCTTCAATAGCCTTTTTTACCGAACCATGTTCTAAAAGAAGGTTTTTCGATAATTCTTTATCTAGTTTAAGTTCTTCCATTATCATTATGGTTCCACGTTCAACTAATTTTTTATTAGTTAACTGCATGTTAACCATTTTATTTCCTTTTACTCTTCCCAGTTTTATCATTAAACTGGTGGTAATCATATTTAATATCATTTTTTGTGCAGTGCCGGCTTTTAGTCGGGTGCTTCCGGTAATAAACTCAGGACCTACAATGGCTTCTATTACATATTCAGCTTCCTTAGAAATAGGAGAATCTGGGTTGCAGGTAATACATGCGGTAAGTAAACCGTTTTCGCGTGCAGTTTTCACGCCTCCAATAACATAAGGAGTTGTGCCCGAAGCGGCAATTCCTAAAACAGAATCGTGTTCATTAATTTTAAATTGCTGAAGTTCGTCCCAGGCTTTGGTGGCATCGTCTTCGGCAGATTCAACAGCATTTCTTAGCGCTTTATCTCCTCCGGCAATTAATCCAATTACAATATTTGAAGGGACTCCAAATGTTGGGGGAAGTTCCGATGCATCTAAAACACCAAGTCTTCCACTTGTGCCTGCTCCCAAATAAAATAAGCGTCCGCCAGCTTTTATTCTGTTAATTAATTGACTTACAAATTTTTCAATTTCAGGAATTGCTTTTTGAACAGCTAAATGTATCTGACCATCTTCTTTGTTAATGCCATCAAGTATTTCGATAACCGACATTTTATCTAAATTAGAAAAGTTAGAAGATGCTTCAGTTATATTTTTAGGTGTTTCTTTATCTGGTGTTTTATTCATTTTTAATTTGTTTGATATGGTACTGAATTAAACCTTCCAATGGACTTTGAACTATCTCTCCAGGTGTTAAGTACATTTCTTTTGCTACAAATTGTAATTGTTGTTTAAAATGAAATGCGATGCTTCCAATAAAATGAATTGGGAGGTTTAAGTGATTATCGTATTGTTTAATGTTACGCTCGAAAAACTCTGTAAAACTTGAGGTAACTAAGGTTAAAACATAAGTGTTGTTAATGTTTTCGGCAAGAAAAATTGCGAATTGTGCAAGAAAACGACTAGGTGATTCTTCCCTGTATATTTTATTGATGATATCTGCATATTCAAAATTGTATTTTTTGTAGAATGCATTGGTGATATCTTTAGGGGCAACTCCTTTTAAAATGTCTGCTATTAGCTTTTTTCCAAGAACAGCACCGCTTCCTTCATCTCCTAGAATATAGCCTAGTGGACGAACATTTTGAATAATTGTTTCTCCATTGTATAAACAAGAATTCGAACCTGTTCCAATTATGCATGCAATTCCTTTTTCGTTTCCACATACCGATTTGGCTGCTGCTAATATATCGCTGTTAATTTCACAGCTTGCGTTTGGGTAAATGTGTAATAAAGCATTTTTTACAATTTGCTTTTTTTCTTCTGTGGCACATCCAGCTCCATAAAAATAGATGCAACTCACAGAATTGAAATTGTCTAAGGAGCTAATAATCCTTATTATTGAATCAATATCCTGATGAAAAGGATTGATTCCTTCTGTTTGTTGGCGTTTTACTACTTCATCTTTATTAAGAAGTACCCAATCTGTTTTTGTAGATCCGCTTTCAGCTACTAATATCATTGTATTATTTTGTAATATGTATGATGAGTATTGATTGATAACATGTTTTAAAAAAAATATAAGCTTTTAAAGCTTGTGTAAGCAAGTTTGTTTTCACTTATTCAATCTGTAACACTCTTGTAATCTATAGGAGACTATTCCTACTTTACAAATATAGAAAAATTAATTTCCACAAAAAAGTATTATATAACATGTAATACCAATTTTGGAAAATTTAAATTTCTGTTCTATTTTTGAACTGAAAGTAATTTAAATCAGGAGATAACATTATGGAGAATCAAATTTTACAATTTAGAGGAGAGCTTGATGAAGCTAAGTTGTATTACCAACCTTCCGATGAGTTCGATAAAACGGTAAAAACCCGATATGAAAAAATGTCAGCCGATATTTTTGCAACTGCAGCCAAGGGGGCAAAGTGGGTAGCAAGCCAAATTGCAGATGTAATTAAACTAAAAGCCGACGCAAACGAAATTTGTGTTTTGGGTTTGGCTACTGGAGCCACTCCTTTGGGTGTATATGCCGAACTGGTGCGCTTACATAAGGAAGAAGGACTTTCTTTTAAAAATGTTGTCACTTTTAATTTAGATGAATATTATCCTATGTTCAAGAGTAGTATACAGAGCTATAACTATTATATGGATGATGTTTTATTTAATCATATCGATATTCCACGAGAACAAATTAATGTCCCTGATGGAGAAATAGATAAGAAAGGAATATTTAATTATTGCAGTGAGTATGAGAATAAAATAGATTCTTTTGGAGGTTTAGATTTACAAATATTAGGAATCGGTAGAACCGGACATATTGGTTTTAATGAACCAGGATCCCAACTCGACTCAAAAACCCGATTGATAATGCTCGATTCATTAACCCGACGTGATGCAGCTAAGGATTTTAATGGAATAAATAAGGTCCCGAAAGCTGCCGTTACAATGGGTGTTGGTACGATATTTAAAGCCAAAAGGGTAATACTAATGGCTTGGGGAGAAGGTAAAGCTTCCATTGTTAAGAAGGCATTGGAAGAGAGTCAGTGCGATTCTGTTCCGGCAAGTTATCTTCAGCGTCATAAGGATGTGAAATTTGTTTTAGATGTACCCGCAGCTGGAGATTTAACACGTGTAAAAAATCCATGGCTGGTAGGCAGTGTAGAGTGGAACAGATATTGGATTAGAAAAGCTGCTGTGTGGTTGTGCAATAAGTTAGGTAAACCAATTCTTAAATTAACTAATCGTGATTATAATGATAACGGACTAAGTGAGTTGCTTGCCTGGTATGGTTCGGCTTACGAGGTTAATATTAAGGTGTTTAACGATTTACAGCATACCATTAGCGGATGGCCGGGAGGAAAGCTAAATGCTGATGATACCTACCGTCCGGAAAGGGCAGAGCCAGCACAGAAAAAAATATTGGTTTTCAGTCCGCATCCCGACGACGATGTAATTTCCATGGGTGGAACCTTAAAAAGGTTGGTCGATCAGAATCATGAAGTACATGTAGCCTACCAAACTTCTGGAAATATAGCTGTTGCCGATGATGAAGCTGTTCGTTATTTATCTTTTGTGAAAGGTTTTGCAAATACTCATGATACGAATGAGGGTAATTTGCAATGTGTAATTGAAGATATTCGTAAATTTTTATTGGAGAATAAAGAACCCGGAGGAGTTGATACCCCAGAAGTTTGCAGAATGAAGGCCTTAATTAGAAGAGGAGAAGCCAAAGCAGCTTGTCGTTTTGTTGGTGTTCGTTCAAAGAATCTGCATTTTTTAGATCTTCCGTTTTATGAGACCGGAAAAGTGAAGAAAAATCCATTAGGAGAGGAAGATGTTCAAATTTTGGTGAACTTATTAAGAAAGGTAAAACCACATCAAATATTTGCTGCCGGAGACTGGTCCGACCCACATGGAACTCACCGCGTTTGTTGGGAAGGAATTTATCAGGCATTACAAATTGTGAAAGAAGAAGAGTGGATGGATAATTGTTATGTATGGCTATATCGTGGAGCATGGCAGGAGTGGAGTCTGGATGAAATTCAAATGGCAGTGCCCATTAGTCCGGAAGAGTTGCAACACAAACGGAATGCAATTTTGCGCCATCAGTCTCAAATGGAATCGGCACCATATTTAGGAGGAGATTCTCGTTTGTTTTGGCAGCGGTCGGAAGAGCGAAACAGAGCAACTGCAAATTTATTTAATAAGTTAGGCTTGTCAGAATACGAAGCAATAGAAGCTTTTGTCAGGTTTATTGTTTAGATTTATAAATGAATTAACTGGGCAGATAATACACTGTCCGGGTTTTCATTTTTGGATATAATTATATTGATTTTTCAGAGATATGAACTCAGTTTTAAATTTGATTGTAAACAAGGCTTTTGTAAAGATTTTGGTTCTAACTGCAGCTTTAATGATAGGGAGCTTTAATTCTCAGGCTGCCAAAAAATCGCAGCGAAAAAAACGAAAAGTTGAAAAAGCTGCCACAGAGTTTGCAAATCAGGCTTCGAAGGGGGTTGCTTATCGATTTAAAGCAGATAGCTTGTATTTTAATTCTCAGGAAAAAGAAATTGTTGTGTATATGAATTCAAGCTTTTCATATATTCCATTTCGACCGAAAACTGTTGAGCAATACAAATTTAAACTGAAAGAAATTTTAGGAAGAAGATTTCGAGATTATTCTGTTAAAATAGAGTCGATGGGAGTTAAAATTGATGACCTTATTCCTAATTTCTATCGGGAAAATAACATAGCAAATGATAGGTTAAGTCCTATGCGTGATAGTGTAAAGCCATTAATTCGAAGACAAAATAAAAATGTAATTAAAGGATTAAAAGGAAAGCATATTGCCTTATGGCATTCTCACGGATGGTATTACGAAAATACTTTGGATAGGTGGGAATGGCAAAGAGCCAGAGTTTTCACAAGTGTAGAAGACATGTGGACCATGGAATTTATGGTTCCTTATATCGCTCCAATGCTCGAAAACGCAGGGGCAATTACTCTTTTTCCCCGCGAGCGAGATGTTCAAAAAAATGAGGTGATAGTAGATAAAGATTGGTCGTCTTCAGGATCGGAATATATCGAAATTGGCGATTGGGAGCAGAATCGACAAAAAGGATTTGCTAATAAATATCCGTTTTATCTGGAGGGAGAAAATCCATTTAACCTGGGTGAAAGTAGTCAGATTGAAGCGAAGAAAATACCCAAATCTAAAGTTCAATACATCCCTTTAATTCCCGAAAAAGGAGAATATGCAGTTTACATATCTTACTCTGTTGATGATGATAATGTAACAGATGCTCATTATACGCTTCATTATGCAGGTGGTACTACCGATTTTATAGTCAACCAAAGCATGGGTGGGAAAACCTGGATTTATTTGGGAACATTCCTGTTCGAGAAAGGAAAAAATCCAGACAAAGGAATGCTAGAATTAAGCAATCAGAGTAGCGAACAGGGGAATTGGGTTTCGGCAGATGCTGTTCGTTTTGGAGGAGGAATGGGAAATATCGCTCGTGGTAAAGAAGATGAATTGGATGAATTAAAAGAGGAAAGAGATCGTTTAACTTTTAATATGGACTCTGCAAAATGGCAGAAATATACCAGTAATCGCCCAAGGTATCATGAAGCAGCACGTTACTATTTGCAATATGCCGGAATGCCCGATTCAATTGTTTATAGTATTAATAAAGACTATAAAGCCGATTATAGTAATAGAGGTAAAGAGGCTGCAAAATTTCAAAAACGTGAAAATGGCAAAACCGACTACAAAGATGATTATATGAGTCGTGGAGAATGGGTTGACTATTTAATGGGAGCTCCTGCGGGGCCAACCAAAAATGTTGATGCAAAAGGTTTAAGTATTCCTATTGATATGGCTTTGGCTTTTCATACCGATGCAGGTATTACGAAAAACGATGATATTATAGGTAGTTTGGCAATTTATAATACTACCAGGGGTGATACTTGTTTTCCTAACGGACAATCGAAGTGGGCCAGTCGTGATTTGGTAGATATTGTACAAACTCAGGTTGTAGAAGATTTAAGGAAACTGTATGAGCCTAAATGGAGACGCAGAGGAATGTGGAACAAACAATATTCCGAAGCATACCGACCTAAAGTACCAACCATGCTTTCCGAAATGTTATCTCATCAGAATTTTGCAGATATGTATCAGGCAATGGATCCAAAATTTAAATTTGATGTAGGCAGAGCTTACTACAAAGGAATTTTGAAATTTTTATCGAATCAGGATGGTAAAGATTATGTGGTTCAGCCTTTGCCTGTTACTAATTTTAGAATTGATGAAACGGATGAGGGAATTCTATTGAGATGGAAATCGGTTGAGGATCCTTTGGAACCAAGTGCAGTTGCTAAGAATTATAAAATTTATACCCGAAAGAATAATGGAGCTTTTAATAATGGGCAAATAAGCAATCAAAACGAAATAAAAATTTCAAATTTGGAAACAAATGTGATTTATAGTTTTAAGATTACAGCTTTGAATGATGGAGGTGAAAGTTTTCCTTCCGAGATATTGGCTTACTGTAAATCAGAGAATGGAGAAAAACCTGTTCTTATAGTGAATGGTTTCGATCGTGTGGCTGCTCCGCAGGGATTCGATAATGGTAAATTTGCTGGTTTTATGAGTGCTGAAGATGAAGGGGTATCCTATAAAAGAAATATTGCTTACGTTGGAGATCAGTACGATTTCAATAGAGAATCACTATGGCTCGACGATGATGCACCGGGACACGGTTCTTCTTATGCTAATATGGAAGATAAAATTATTCCTGGAAATACTTTTGATTATCCTTATGTGCATGGTGAAGCAATAAAAGCTGCGGGATATGGTTTTGTTTCCATGAGCGATGAAGCATTTGAATCAGGAAACTGGAATGAGAAAAATTATTCAGCTTTGGATTTGATATTTGGTGAGGAAAAAACTACAAAGAGAATTTATGGTTTAGAGAATAAAGATTTTACCATTTATACGCCTAAAATGTGTAAGGCAATAAGAAAGTACATTGCCGGCGATAATGCCAAACTAATAATGAGTGGAGCTTATGTTGGCACTGACATACAATTGTGTGGAGATACTTTAGCAAGAGAATTTGCAGGTAAAGAATTACACTTTTTATTCAGAACCAATCATGCAAGTAAATCTGGCTTACTCTCACATCCAAACGGAGTAAGAAATAATTTTAAAGGAGAATACCAGTTTACAACAGAATATAATCCAAAAATATACAAGGTGGAAGCACCCGATGCAATTGAGCCCGTTGGAAAAAATGCAAAAGTGTTTCTTCGATATAGTAAAAATTCCAAAAGTGCCGGAGTCGTTTACGATGGCGAATATCAGTCAATAATTTTGGGTTTTCCTTTTGAAACCATAGGTTCTAAAGAAGACAAAAATGAGTTGATGAAACAGATATTCAATTTTTTTAAAAAATAGAATAATAAAAAATATACATACAATGAGTGCTAAAATTACATGTTTTATCCCATTTGGGACAAAAGAAGAAACCCTTATTACGGTAAACGAATTAAGGAAGTCAGCTTTGGTTGCAAATATTTTTATTGTGGGAAATAATGCAGAAGAAGTAGAAGGAGCTACAATTCTGAATTGCGACGATCTAACCAAAGGAAAAACAATTCATTTGATTGCCGAGAAAGCAAATTCTGCTTATGTGTTTATCTACACCAAAACAAGTGCCTTAACTATGGGGCAACTGGCATTGGAACGTTTTTATCAGGTGGCAAGCGATACAAACACAGGTTTGGTGTATTCAAATTACAGAGCAATTAAAGAAGGAGTAGTAGAAAATTTGCCGGTGATTGATTATCAGGAAGGTAGTTTGAGAGATGATTTTAATTTTGGATCGGTACTTTTTTATGATGCAGGTGTATTGAAAGAAGCTGTAAATGATGTAAATAAAAAATATGAACATGCTGGTTTATATGCTCTTCGTTTGGCGGTTGCAAATCGTGCTGAGTTTATGAGAATACCAGAAGTTTTGTACACCGAAGAAGAATTGGATACCAGAAAATCGGGAGAGAAAATTTTCGATTATGTAGATCCTAAGAATCGCGCTGTGCAAATTGAAATGGAAGAGGCTTGTACCGAGCATCTAAAAAGAATTGGTGCTTATCTCGAACCTAAATTTGCCGATGTAGCTTTTAACGAAGTAGATTTTGAAGTAGAGGCTTCGGTGGTAATACCAGTTCGTGATCGCGTTAAAACAATCGAAGATGCCATAAAATCGGTTC
Organism: Marinifilum sp. RC60d5; assembly: GCF_052400665.1. NCBI lineage: Bacteria > Pseudomonadati > Bacteroidota > Bacteroidia > Marinilabiliales > Marinifilaceae > Marinifilum > Marinifilum sp. RC60d5. The sequence continues at coordinate 42,320 of NZ_JBQTGK010000008.1, read as the reverse complement.
TTACACAGAAAGCAAATGTTAATTTTAATTTAATTATTGTTGATAATTATTCTACCGACGGAACAACAGAAATTATTCAAAAATATGCAGCTCAGGATAAGCGAATAATTCATATTATACCAGAAAGAAAAGATTTGGGAATTGGCGGTTGCTGGAACGAGGCTGTAAACAACAAAGCTTGTGGTAAGTTCGCAATTCAATTGGATAGCGACGATTTGTATGCTAACGATACAACAATTCAGCAGGTGGTTGATGCATTTTACAGAGAAAATTGTGCCATGGTAGTTGGAACATATCAGATGGTGAATTTTAAACTGGAAGAAATTCCTCCCGGAATTATCGATCACAAAGAATGGACTCCCGAAAATGGACGAAACAATGCTCTTCGTATAAATGGTTTGGGTGCACCTCGTGCTTTTTATACTCCGGTATTGCGTAAAAATCCAATTCCAAATGTAAATTATGGTGAAGATTATGCCCTGGGTTTGGCAATTTCCCGTAGATATCAGATTGGTAGAATTTATAATCCTGTTTATTTGTGTCGCCGTTGGGATGATAATTCTGATGCTTCTTTGGATATTGAAAAAATGAATGTTCATAATACATACAAGGATAGGGTTCGTACAATTGAACTAAAAGCCAGAAAATTATTAGTAAAATAGATAGTTAGTGTTTCAGAAGTCTTTTGGGTTAAAATAGCCCTATGGCTTTTGTTTTGTTTCAGAATTGACAAATTAAAAATCGATGTAATTTTAAGAAAATGAGGAAAATTGGTTTATATCTACTTCTAATTTCGCTTGCTTTTTGTTCGTGTAAAGGAAATGCCGAAAAACAGCAGGATACTGCGAGAATTCAGTTGGAAGATTCTATCGATCAGGCAATTTTTAATTCCATAAAAGATATTGTAAAAAGTAAAAGCTTGTACAATCAGGAAATAAATGAAAGAAGCATAGCAATAGCTAAAATGTTCCTGCAAACTCCCTATGTGGGTGGAACCCTCGAAACCGAAGGCGAGGAAAATCTGCGTGTAAATTTAAGAGGACTGGATTGTACTACTTTGCTCGAAAATGTAGTTGTTTTATCAGAAATATCGGGGAAACAGGATTTTAATGCCAAAGATTTTTTGAATAAACTGGAATTTATTCGTTATAAAAAAGGCAAGATTGCTGGTTATACTTCGCGTCTTCATTACTTTACAGATTGGATTTTTTACAATCAGAAAAAAGGAATTCTTAAAGATATCACACAAGAAATAGGTGGTGTTAACTATCAAAAGCACATCAATTTTATGAGTACTCATATTAATAGTTATGAGGCTTTAAAAGCTGATACTTCTTTAGTAAATATAATTCGCAAGAGTGAAGATGCTATTAATAAAAGAGAATTGTTTTTTATTCCCGAAGAGAATATTGCAGTGGTAGAGAATAAAATTGAAAATGGAGATTTAATCGCAATTACCACAAAAATAAAAGGACTGGAAATTTCTCATGTTGGTATTGCGATTCATGTGAATAACAGGTTGCATTTAATTCATGCTTCGAGTAAAGCTAAAAAAGTAGTGATATCGGATATTCCTTTAGCAGAAATGCTCATGCACAGTAAATATCAATCGGGAATTATGGTGGCCCGCCTAAAGTGATAGATTCTAAAATAAATTACAATCAACAAAATGAATGTAAACAGCATCGATAAATTAGAAAATTTACTGAAAGAGAAATCTTCTGTTAAAATATTAAGTGATTTTTTGAATCAGCAGGTGAGCGATTGGCCGCTTGCAACAGGAAATTATAAAGGACTGGAAAAAGTTGAAGAAAAAGAATTTCAATTCGATGGGTACAAGATTAAAGTTCAGTTCAATCCTGAAAGAATAAGATCATCTGCAGCAAAAGTAGATCAAAAGAGTATCGAAAATCGGGCTTGTTTTTTGTGTCTCGATAAACTCCCTAAAGAACAGGGGGGGATTGCTCAAGGCGATGATTTTGTGATTTTGGTAAATCCGTTTCCAATCATTCCACAACACTTTACTATTCCAAAAGTCAATCATGTTGATCAGAATTTTGAAGAGAATGTTTCAGGAATGTTGTCTTTAGCTAAAAACATGCAAGGGTATACTTTGTTTTACAACGGACCAAAATGTGGTGCTTCGGCTCCTGATCATATGCATTTTCAGGCAGGGAACAAAGACTTTATGCCTGTAGAAACAGAGTATGCAGTTTTAAAAAAAATACAATCGGAACTATTGACTAATTCGGAAAAGCTTGAGATGAGGGCTTTCCCAAATTATCTGAGAAAGATGATTTCCATAGAATCAGAAAATGAAAAGGAAATGATGAAGGCGGTTTCTGTCTTTTACAGAACTTTTTCTGCTATGCAGCCAGAAGAAAAAGAACCTATGCTAAATGCGATTTGTTCTTTTGTTGATGGTAAATACATTATGCATTTGTTTCCACGAAAATTGCATCGTCCAACGCAATATTTTGCCGAAGGCGAACAGCAATTGCTAATAAGTCCTGCATCTGTTGATTTTGGTGGTGTGTTCATCACTCCTCGTCGGGAGGATTTTGAGAAAATAACATCGAATGATATTGTGGATATTTTCAAACAAGTTAGTGTTGATGATGATTTCTTTAAGAAACTATGTGCTTTACTAAAAGAGGATATAATCTAAAAGGGAAGTATTTTCTAAGGAGGAATTGAAATGTAAGTCGAAAGAATGCAATTGCAACCGGTAAAATGCAATTGCAACCGGAAAAATGCAATTGCAACCGGAAAAATTGGAATTGTAACCGGGAAAATTGGAATTGTAACTGGAAAAATTGGAATTGTAACTGGGAAAATTGGAATTGTAGCCGGAAAAATTGGAATTGTAGCCGGAAAAATTGGAATTGTAACCGGGAAAATTGGAATTGTAACCGGAAAAATGCAATTGTAACTGGAAAAATGCAATTGTAAAAAGCCTTTACTTCAAATCAAACTTGAAGTAATACAAAATATTTGTTAAAAGAGTATTCTGGAGATATGAGAAAAACGATCATAAACAGAATGTCAAATAAACGATAATATGAAAGAGCCACAATTACGGGTAGGCATCATGTACGAGCCTAAAATCTCATTTGCTTTAAATGGAATTTACATACTCAAGCAAAATGGAAAAGAGTATACGGGAAAGCAAAGTGCTAGCTATATAAATAATATGATTGCTTTTGATGGTCTTGTAGATGAAGAATTGATTTTCTATCCTAAATTTTACGAAGAAGGATCTTTCGATCTTTTTGATGTTACGATTGGAATTAAATTTCATTGGGAGCGAAAAGAAGATCAGCGTTTTAAAGGAGCGTTGCATTTTATTTGTGAAGATGAAAAATTGACTGCCATTAATGTTCTTTCTCTCGAAGATTATTTGATTAGCGTTATTTCATCTGAAATGAGTGCAACCAGTAGCATGGAATTGTTGAAAGCTCATGCCATTATTTCTCGTTCCTGGTTAATAGCACAGGTAATAAAGGGTGCTGAATTGAAAAAGTCAGAAACCAATTATCAAAGTATTATTGAAACCGATGAGGAGTATATTCGTTGGTACGATCGCGAAGATCATGTGAATTTTGATGTTTGTGCAGATGATCATTGTCAGCGTTATCAAGGCATTACCAAGCAATCAACAAAATTGGTAGTTGATGCTATTGACGCTACTCGTGGAGTGGTGTTAACAAGTGAAGGTGAAGTTTGCGATGCTCGCTTCTCGAAATGTTGTGGTGGAGTTGCTGAGACTTTTGAAAATGTTTGGGAACCTGAAAACCATACCTATTTGCAAGCGGTAATCGATAATCCGAAAATTCCGGCAGGATATGATATGAACCTAAAAAATGAGGCTGCTGCCGATCGTTTCATCAGAACATCGCCCGAAGCATTTTGTAATACTACCGATAAAGAAATTTTGTCACAGGTTTTGAACGATTACGATCAAGAGACCATGGACTTTTATCGTTGGGAAGTAGCTTACACACAAGGGGAAATATCAGAATTAATAGAACGTAAAACAGGTAAAGAATTTGGACAAATTCTGGATTTGATACCTGTTGAAAGAGGAGAATCGGGGCGATTAATCAAATTAAAAATTGTGGGTAAAAAACGCAGTTTGATAATAGGAAAAGAATTGGAAATCCGCAAAGTTCTCTCAGAATCACACTTGTATAGTTCTGAATTTGTGGTGGATAAGCTTGGCGAAGAGAATGGTATTCCTGCTAAATTTATTTTGATTGGTGCTGGTTGGGGACACGGTGTTGGACTTTGTCAGATTGGTGCAGCAGTAATGGGCGCAAAAGGATACAAGTACGATGAGATTTTGCTGCATTATTTCCGTGGAGCAGAATTGGAAAAAAGATATTAATTGAATTGACTTTATTATAAAGAAAAACAGTAAAAAATGTCAAAAACAAAAACTCGCTCGCCTTGGGCATGGATTCCATCGCTTTATTTCGCAGAAGGTATTCCTTATGTTGTGGTGATGACCGTTGCCGTTATTATGTACAAAAAGCTTGGTATTTCTAATACAGATATTGCTTTGTATACTTCATGGTTGTATTTACCCTGGATGATAAAACCACTTTGGAGTCCGATTGTTGATGTTTTGAAAAGTAAACGTTGGTGGATTGTAAGCATGCAATTACTAATAGGTGCAGGTTTGGCCGGTGTTGCTTTCACTGTTCCAACTACTTTCTTTTTTCAATCAACATTGGCATTTTTCTGGTTGTTGGCTTTTAGTTCGGCCACTCACGATATTGCAGCCGATGGTTTTTACATGTATGGTTTAGATACGAATAAGCAAGCTTACTTTGTTGGCATCAGAAGTACTTTTTATCGTTTGGCAATGATTACAGGGCAGGGCTTGTTAATTATTTTGGCAGGATATCTTGAAACGACAAATTTGTTTGGAAATACAGAGAATAATATTCCCTTAGCATGGTCGTTGACCTTTTTCATTTTGGCGGCATTATTTGTTCTTCTTTGTTTCTATCACAAGTTTGCTTTGCCACATCCTAAAGAAGATGAGGAAAGAGAAGTGAAAAGTTTTTCTGAGGTTTTTGACGGCTTTGGTGAAACGGTATCGACATTTTTCATGAAGAAGGATATTTTGAAAATTGTTGGATTGATTTTGGTGTATCGTTTGGGAGAATCTCAATTGGTAAAAATGGCTTCCCCTTTTCTATTAGATCCGAAAGAAGTTGGAGGCTTGGGTTTGTCAACAAGTGAAGTAGGATTGATATATGGAACCATTGGAATTGTTTTTCTTACTGTGGGTGGAATTCTTGGAGGATATTTAGCCTCTCGCAACGGATTAAAATATTGGTTGTGGCCAATGGTGTTTGCAATTAACTTACCCAATTTAGTGTATGTGTATTTATCGTATGCTTTGCCCGATTCTTTTTATTTTATCTGTGCTTCGGTAGCGGTAGAACAGTTTGGATATGGTTTTGGTTTCACGGCTTATATGCTTTATCAGATATATGTATCCGAAGGAAAACACAAAACTGCACATTTCGCGTTTTGTACCGGTTTAATGGCCGCAGGAATGATGTTTCCGGGAATGATTTCTGGCTGGATTCAGGAAATGATAGGTTACCAACATTTCTTTGTTTGGGTAATGCTTTGTACCATTCCTAGTTTTATTATGGTAAAATTGGTAAAGGTAGATCCAAAGTTCGGAATCAAACAGAAATAGAGAATTAATGAAAACAAGAATTGCATTTTTAGGAGATAGCCTTACTGAAGGTGGAAAATGGGATGTGTTTTTTCCAAATCATGAACTTTGTAATTATGGTGTTTCCGGAGAAAAATCAGTAGAAATACTTTCTCGTTTAGATCAAGTCTTGGCTGAAAAACCAAATCAGATTTTCCTGATGATGGGAATTAATGATTTAGGCGATGGAGTTGGGAAAAATGATATTTTGAATAATTTTAGTGAGCTAATAAGCAGACTTAAAAAAGAACCAGAAGTTTTAGTAGTAGTTCAAAGTCTGCTTCCGGTAAATTTTCAACTTTTTGCAAGTGAAACTTTTTGTGCGAAAGATATCAGAGATATTAACAAGCTGTTGAAAACTTTTTGCGAAAAGGAAATGATCACTTTTGTAGATTTATATTCATTATTTTCAACTTATTCGGATGAGTTAATTAAAGAGTATACTTATGATGGCTTACATCTAAATAGTGCAGGATACAGGCTGTGGGTAAATTGTTTACAATCGGAAAATTTAATCTGATATCATGGAAAAATCAAAAAGATTAATGGCTTTGGATGCTTTTAGAGGTTTAACCATTGCTGCAATGATTACCGTAAATACGCCAGGTAGCTGGAGTCATGTTTATGCTCCTTTGTTGCATTCGAAATGGCATGGTTGCACACCCACCGATTTGGTTTTTCCTTTTTTCTTATTTGCCGTTGGGGTAGCAATGTTTTTCTCATTCGGAAAATTTAATCACCAATTAAATGCCGAAGCAGGTAAAAAGATTCTAAAGCGTACGCTTATTATTTTTGGAATAGGTTTGCTGTTAAATGCCTTTCCTTTTGTGCATATCAAAATGGAGAACTTAAGAATTATGGGCGTTTTGCAGCGAATAGCTTTGGCTTATGGTATTGGTAGTTTGCTCTGTTTGGTTTTAAATAAAGCAAGATTATTGTATGTGTCTGCAGCTATTTTGTTTTCTTACTGGGGCTTGCTGTATTTTCTTGGCGGAGATCATCCATATAGTTTAGAAGGAAATCCAACAATAGCTTTCGATACGATGATATTGGGTGCAAGTCATATGTATAAAGGATTTGGAATTACTTTTGATCCGGAGGGATTATTCAGCACTCTTCCTGCTATTGTCACGGTTATTTTAGGATATTTAACAGGAGCATTGATTTCTAAAACGGAGCAAAAACGAATTGTTCCTACATTGTTGGTGTTTGGAGTTTTAGGATTTGTGTTGGGCTTGGTATGGAATATTTGGTTTCCAATTAATAAACCTTTGTGGACAAGTTCTTACGTATTGTACGCTGCAGGTTTAGCTCAGTTGGTAATGGCTGTAATGATTTATTTGATTGATATTTTAAATTATAAAAAATGGGCACATCCATTTTTGGTGTTTGGAATGAATCCACTGTTTATTTTTGTTTTATCGGTGGTGTGGGTAAAAGTGATTATTTATTTAGTTCATTTTACCGATAAATCGGGTGGTATTTTAAATGGCTATGCCTGGCTGTATAAGAATGCATTTGCTTCGTGGGCCGGACCGTTAAATGGGTCCTTACTTTTTGCACTTTCTCATATCATAGTATATTGGCTGATTGTGCTCTATCTGTACAAAAGAAAAATATTTATTAAGATATAATAGCAAAGCTTCGGGATTCCGAAACTTTTCTTGTTAAGTTCTGCAAGAATCAGGTCTCTTACAGGTTCGATTAAATCTATTTTATAGTATTCTTTTTTATTCGTTTAATTTCTCTTTTAGTGTTATTTCGGTTTATTAACATTGGCCCCGAAACCCCGAGCGATAGTGCTGATAATACAAAAAATCCTTTTAACCCATTATCGATGGTCTCTTGCAATAAACGCAGAAAAACTTCATGATCATTTGCACCCGTTAAACGGATAACTCCCAGCATCATTCGATACATAAATGCTCCTGGAACCATTGGAATAACTGCAGGAATCGCAAAAATAAACGAGGGCGAATGTTTTAAGTGAGAAGCTTTAATACTTAAAATACCAACGAGTAAAGCCCCCAGAAACGAACTTAGAATTATATTTACATCTTGCTGAAGCAAAATAAGTTTGAGACTACCACCTAAAGCTCCCAGAATAAAAATTAAGTATAAGGTGCGAGCGGGTACATTAAATAAAATTGCAAAACCCGTAGCTGCAAAGCCAAGCCATATCCAGGTTTCCCATAATACACTCCATTCCATATATTAGATATTATAAATAAGTATTGCTCCCAGTAAGCCCAAGGCAATTGAAAAAGCGATGATTAATCCATTAATTCCTCTTACAAGTCCATTCATGATATTTCCATCCAGAAAATCTAATAATGAATTGATTAGAGGTATTCCTGGGATGAGGTACAGAACCGAGGTTGCAAAAGCCGATTCAGGATTGCTACCAATATGAAAATATACTGTAGCTCCAGAAATCATAGAAGAAATAAATGCAGCCGAAAAGATACACAAGTATGGATTGAAAGCTCTTTTTGTTGATTCCTGTCTTACATATAAACCAATAAAAGTAGCTGTAAAAGCAGTAATCATTTCAATTGCGCCACCTCCAAAAATACGACAAAACGAAGCTCCAGCCAATGCAACCATTACTAGAGTTACTATTCGTGGATAGTGTGATACTGATTTTAAACGGTCAATTTCTTCACGAACCATTTCCAAGCTCCACTTTTCTTCCAGAATATGCCAGCTCATCCTACTAATACCGCTAACAATTCTAAAATTAATATGCTGCGGTGATGTTTGCATTAAACGGCTAAAAAAATAATTGGATTCTTCGTTATATACCGTAAGCATTAATGCGCGGTGAGTAATTAACAATTCAGCGTGGTATCCAAATGCTGCAGCTATTCGCATAACAGTTGTTCTAATTCTAAAGGTATTTGCACCTACCTCCATTAATAGAGCACCAACTTCAAGTAGGATTTTACACAACTCATTAACTTTATCTTTTTCGGATAAAACCATAGTTTTTGTAATAAAATGATATTATTTTACTAAAGGATAAGTTGAAATCTTTATGTTAGACTATTTGTTCGTAATATGTCAGCTTGTGCTTGATTGTAAGAATTTATACTCTTACCAGGTAGTAGTTAAAGCAGATATATTTGACTCAGAGGTTCTAGGTAATTTATAAAAAGATTATCAGACTTATAATTTGCAAAAGTAATCATTTTATAAAATCCATTTTAGTTTGGACTGGAGAAATTGTAATTTATTTTTTCTTTAATTGTATAGCCAATATTTTTTCGATTTTTCTTTAAAATCGCTAGCTGGCTTTGTCCAAAGTTCCTCAATATCTTTCACAAGAAAATTCTTTGTAAACCTGATTCTGATTTCCTTACTGCCACAAACTTTATCGAACATTTTTAAGCGCGACTGACCGCACATTTCGAATGCATTTTTATCTGGGTAAAGTTTATGACACTCCTGTAATACATAGAATTGAAGCAGGGATAGAGGTGCATTCTTTAAATCGGTGAAATGTACCTGAATACCATGCAGCATTTTGCCTTTGCCAACAGAATAATATGGTTTGTAATGAATTGGACGAAATAGAACGCCAGGTAAGTTTATATTATTCAGATTGTTTGCGAGATCATCGGCATTTATCCATTCGGCAGCAAATAGTTCAAATGGTTGAGTATAGCCTACTCCTATCGATATTGTATATAATTCGCCTAATATTCCGGAGATAGGGTAATATGCTGCACTTAGCGAATTTGGAATATGAGGAGAGGTTGGAACCCATGGTAAATTAGTTTCTGAGAATAACATATTTCGTTTCCAGCCTTTCATTTTAATAACGCTTAATTTGCATTTATTTCCATTTTTTAATAATCCTTCATTGTTTATATAGTTTGCCAATTCTCCACAGGTAAGTCCGTATACATATGGGATTGGAAACTGACTTACAAATGAAATGTATGCAGGATCAACCAGATTTCCTTCTACTTTTAAGCCTCCAATAGGATTGGGACGATCCAGAACAATTAATTCTATATTATTTTCGGCACAGGCTTCCATGGCCAATCCCATCGTGCTTATATAGGTGTACGATCTAACACCAATATCTTGTATATCATATACCAATGCATCTATATTCTTTAGCATTTCAGCATTAGGCTTTTTATTTTTACCATATAAGGAGTAAACCTTTAAGCCTGTTTTTTTGTCTGTATAAGTTCCAACTTTATCTCCAGCTGCATGATCACCACGAATCCCATGTTCGGGACTATAAAGTACTTTTACATGTACTGTTTTTTCATTGTGTAACAGATCTATAGTCGATTCCAGATTTTGATTAACTCCCGTGGGATTGGTGATAATTCCGATTGATTTACCTTTTAAATCAATAAAATTGGTTTCTTGTAGTATATCTATTCCTGATTGTACTTTTTGAGCAAATGTAGTGCTCTGGGAAAATAAGAATTGAATGCTACTAAAGAGAAGAATAAATTTTAATCCTTTAAAAAAAGAAAAAGTATTGTAATGAATCATAGTGACTAAGATTTGCATTTTTGCTGTCGAATAAAAGCAATACAAATTTAGTTTTTTTTAATTGAGATCGATGAAGACATTATCGCTAATCAAATTATTAGATATAATCACGAATGGAAAGTATGTACACTTTTTTTGTTTAATTATTATATTTAGGAATAGATATTGTAAAGTCGCTTCCCGCTCCAACTGTACTATTTACTTTTATTTCTCCTCCATTTTTTTCTACAAACTCTTTGCAAAGAAGTAAGCCTAAGCCAGTTCCTTTTTCATTATTTGTGCCTTGAGTAGAGGTATTTTCTCCGATTGTAAATAGTTTTGTCAGTACTTCAGGCGGTATACCAACACCAGTATCAATAATATGTATTTGAACGAATTTTTCTTTTTCAGATGCGTTAATAGATATCGATCCACCTTCTGGTGTAAATTTTATTGCATTGTTAATCAAATTACCAATAAAAATCATCGAAGTATTTCTATCAATTGTAAGGTGTATATTAGCTGGTATGTTTACAACAATATCTATATTTTTCGCTTTAGCACTTTGCCCATACAATTGGGAGCAGGTTTCTACTAGGTCTTTTAATAAAAGAGGCTCTTTTTTAATTTTAATTCCTCCCGTTTGTGTTCGAGCCCAAGTAAGAAGATTGATTAGCAAATCATAGGCAAGTTGTGAAGATTTGTCAATTTCACCAATCATTTCAATTCGTTGATTATCATCAAGTGAAGAATATTCTGATTTTAATATGTTTGAAAAGCCTAAGATTGAATTAAAAGGAGATTTAAGATCGTGGGAAATAATTTTAAAGAATTTATCTTTTGTTTTATTTGCTATATCTAACTGTTTATTCGTTTTAAAAAGTTCTACGTTTGTTTTAATTCTTCCTCGGCGTTCTTTATAGATGAATATTAGAAATATGATGACAACAAAGAGTACAAGTGCTAATATTATTGCAAGCCATTTTTGTAATTGTATTATTTGACTATTTTTTTCTTGTTCAAGAAGTAGTCTTTGGTTTTCAGCTTCTTTTTTTTCGTTCTGGTATTTTTCTTCAACTTCCTTTGCCATACGAATATTCTTGGCCTGATCTAAACTGTCTTTGTATTCAATACTTTTTGATAAGTGGTTATAGGCAAGTTTGCTATTGTTTTGAAGATGGTTAATTTCGGATAGTATTTTATAGCTCTCGTAAAGGATTTGTTTATTTTTGGTTTTTTCTGAAAGTTCAATACATAAATTTAAATAGTAGCTTGCTTTTTCTAGATTTTCATCTGCTTTGTGGAATTTTGCCAGATTAAGGTAATCTTTGATAATGTAATACATAGAACCCACCTTCTTGTCATAGCTTAATGCTTTTTCCATTTGGATTATGGCTTCTTTATAGTTCTTATTTTTAAAATGCAACTTTCCTATATTATTGGCAATGCCTGCCACGCCCGAAGGATAATTTATTTTGCTGTATTCTTTTTCGGTTAGTTTGTAGTAATATATAGCTGAATCTATATTTTCAAGACGCTGGTGGGTTGAACCTAAATGGAAATATATCATTCCCATTCCTTTATAGTCATTTTTATTTGTGTATTTTAATGAGATAAAATAGTTGTGGATGGCTTTTTTATATTCTTTTTGATCGGTAAAATTATTTCCTAAAGAAGAATGTAAATAGGATATTAGTGTAGAATCTTTTTCTACTTCAGATATTTTAATTGCTTCATAAAGAGTTTTAATAGCTTCTCCTTTTCTGTTCATATCAGATAAAAGGTTTCCTTTTAAGGATAAAGTCCAAGCTTTAATATATTCGAAATCTTGTAATTGTTTATTTGCTAGTATTGAATCTATTAAAGTCAAGCCTTCGTCATGTTGCATTTTATAACGATAAATATCAGCTTTGCGCAATTGAGCATTCAAAAGAAAACGAATGTTCCCACTTTGGTGGCATTTATAGATCACTGTATCGATAAGTTCTTCCGCGAAGGCAATATCCAAGCCAATATAATCATTGGCTAATTGATATCCCATAAATATTTCGATTGTATCGCTTAACTCGCTAGTGCTAATTGCTGTAAGAATAGAATCTTTATTGATTTGAGCTACTAATGTATTGCTTACTAGTAGCAAGACAAAAAAGAAATTTATAAATCTTTTCATTTGTTCCTCTACTTCAAGTGAGTAAATAAGTTGAGTGGGTAGGTCTTCATAACAAAAGAAGAATACTTACAAGATATAAAGTTTCTTGAAAAAATAGGCCTGTTCACAAAAAAAAGTCATTGTAATTAGGGAGTAGAAGGTTTTTGTATTTGTCTTAATAATAGTATGTGGCAGGCGGGGGTTGATTCTATATTTTGATTTTTTTCCATAAGATTGGTGGTGATTCTAATTTTTTTAATCAAGAATTGAATAAATGGTTTTTTGTAGTATACCTTTATTTATTTCGATATTTTGCTGAAGATTGGTTTTGATGAAAATAGTGACTTTAGATCGATATAAGTGGTATAAGTATTGCTGTTTTTCATTTGTCTAATCCACTGTTATCTATCATGATGTCTTGTATGATATGTTTTTGAAATTTAGAGATTTGTTTTCTTGATTATTTCATTGCAAAACTAATAAATTTTATATTTTTGTAAGATGTATTACCACTTTGATGGTTGTTAGGAATGTGAATAGTTCTTTAAATCCTTATTTCTTTGTAGCTATTTAATTGGTATCGATATTGGAAAGTTTTTGTTTTGTATGTAAAATATAGGATGAACTTGGTTTTGGGCGAATGATGCAATACCAAGATAATTACGACAATATTGGAATTAGATCGTAAAAAGATCTCGAAGTTAATTATTCGCAAATAAAATAAGATAATGAGTAAAAAAGGATTTATTGGCATATTATTGGTCTTGTTTGCTTTTGGTGCATTGGCAAAGAAAAAATCCCCAAAAAGAGAAATGCGGGCAGTGTGGGTTGCTACGGTTGATAATATTGATTGGCCATCGAAGTCAGGTTTAAAAGTTGATGAACAGAAAAAGGAATTAATTGCTCTGTTGGATCAACACAAGAAAAATGGGATGAATACCATTATTTTTCAGATTAGACCAGCAACTGACGCTTTTTATAATTCTCCTTATGAACCTTGGTCGCAATGGTTAAGCGGAGAACAGGGAATTGCTCCCGATCCTTTTTATGATCCCTTGCAATTTGCAGTTGAGGAGTGTCATAAAAGAGCTATGGAATTGCATGCCTGGATGAATCCTTATCGTGCAGTTTTTCTGTATAAGAATGCCAGGACAGATCCAAATCATATTACCAATACCAAACCCGAACTGTTTTTAAAATATGGGAAGCACAAATATTTTAATCCTGGATTACCAGAGACCAGAGATTATGTATCGAAGGTTGTGGGTGATGTTGTGCGAAGATATGATATAGATGCAATTCATTTTGATGATTATTTTTATCCATATAAAATTAAGGGAAAAGCTTTTCCCGATTCGTTGAGCTTTGTTAATAATGGTAAAGAATTTTATCCCGATAGGCTAGATGATTGGAGAAGAGATAACGTAAGTAAAGTTATTAAGCAGATTAATGATACCATAAAATCGATAAAGCCATGGATGCCTTTTGGAATATCTCCCTTTGGAGTATGGAGAAATAAAAGTGTCGATAAAAAAGGTTCAAGAACTAAGGCTGGGCAAACAAATTACGACGATTTGTATGCTGATGTTTTGCTATGGCTAAAAAATGACTGGATTGATTATGTGGCTCCCCAGATTTACTGGCACATTGGTAAAAAAGTCGCCAATTATCGGACAATAGCTAAATGGTGGAATCGAAATTCGTATGGAAAGCCTTGCTATATTGGTCATGGAGTTTATCGATTAAATTCAAAATCTAGAGCGGAAGCCTGGCAAAATTCCGATGAGATTATTACTCAATTGAGACTCAATAGAAAGTTGAAACGAATTGATGGGAGTATGTTTTTTTCTTCGAAATCGTTTATGAATAATCTATTACAGATTAATGAAAAACTGCAATTTCAAATTTATCAGAAATTATCATTAATACCTGAATACAAAACCATTACTCCAATTCGATTATCAGCTCCTCAAAAAATTGTTTTAAGTGATGGGTACTTGAAGTGGGATCAAGTGAAAAATGCAAAATGTTACGTTGTTTATGTTTTCAACAAAAAAGATAAAATACAACTTAGCAGAGTAGGTTCAATTCTTACTATCACAACTCAACCTAAATTAAAATTGGATAGCGGATTTAAGAATTATAAGTATGTAATTACAGCTATAAGCAGAACAAATACAGAAAGTAATGCCAGTAAACCTCTCGACTTTTTAGGAGAGTTGTAAAAAATATCATTAAAATAGAAGATTAGAATTGCTTTACAAAAGAGTTTGGCTACTAAATCTGATACTAATGGAGTATTCTTTTTTTAAGCTAAAGGAGTTTTTTATTGGTTAATTCTTGTACTAAATACCTATAACCTAATATTACACTAATGAATACTTGGATTGTTTTTGGAGTAGTTTTTGGCTATTTCGCACTACTGATGATTGTTTCCTGGCTAACTTCTCGAAACAGTAATAACGAAACTTTTTTCACAGGAAATAGACAGTCGCCTTGGTATCTGGTTGCTTTTGGGATGATTGGAGCATCATTGTCAGGAGTTACTTTTATATCAGTTCCAGGTGAAGTAGGAAATACTGGCTGGAGTTATTTTCAATTTGTTTTGGGGAATTTAGTTGGATATTGGGTAGTAGCTCAAGTATTAATACCTCTCTATTATAGATTAAAATTAGTTTCAATTTATACTTATTTAAATCAACGCTTTGGTTTTAGAACCTATAAAACAGGGTCATTTTTCTTTTTAGTGTCTCAAACTATTGGGGCTTCATTTAGATTATTTCTTGTGGCGGGAGTTTTGCAACTTGCTTTTTTTAATGCATTTCATATTCCATTTTGGGTTACAGTTTTAATTACAATTTTATTGATTTGGTGTTATACTTTTCGAGGTGGAATTAAAACTATTGTATGGACTGATACTTTGCAAACTCTATTTATGTTGGCATCAGTAGTTATAACGATTATCGTTATTGCCAAAAAATTAGATTTGAATAATATTGAGCTGGTGAATAGTGTGAAAAATCATGAATATTCTCAAGTTTTTAATTGGGATTGGCAGTCGCCACGAAATTTTTTCAAGCAGTTTTTAGCAGGTATTGCTGTTGTGATTGTAATGAATGGTTTAGATCAGAATATGATGCAAAAAAATCTAACGTGTAAAAATACCAAAGAAGCCCAGAAGAATGTGTACTATTTTAGCTTTTCTTTTGTTTTGGCAAATGTGTTATTTCTTTCTTTGGGGGTACTCTTGTATGTTTTTGCTCAGCAACAAGGAATTTCACTTAGCGGAAAAAGTGATGAAGTGTATGCTTTTCTGGCATTAAATCATTTTGGTTTGTTAGCTGGCGTTGTTTTTTTATTGGGAATTACAGCCGCAGCATATTCTAGTGCCGATTCGGCATTAACAGCACTTACAACTTCCTTTTGTGTTGATTTTTTGGGTGGAGATGTAACTCGCAAAAAGAGATTATTAATTCACCTGATATTTTCAATAATCATGTTTTTTGTAATTGTAGTTTTTGATATTATTAACAACGATAGTGTAGTGACTGCAGTTTTTAAAGTTGCAGGGTATACTTATGGGCCATTGTTGGGTTTATTTGTATTTGGAATGGGGAATAAGCGCGCTGTGCGTGATCGTTGGGTACCTGTAGTTTGTTTATTGTCACCAATTCTTACGTATGTTTTGAATATGTACTCCGAGAGCTTATTTTGGGGATACCGTTTTGGTTTTGAATTGCTAATTGCTAATGGGTTAATTACTTTTATTGGTTTGTGGATAATTTCTTATCGTTCAAAGTAGGTAGGATAAGAATTTAGTTATTGTAAATAGGGTCGACTTAAAATAATACAAGTCGACCTTTTGTATAGATTTTTAAGTTTTGTTCAATCTTTATAATTCACTCTAAATTTATCAATTGCATCGTAAATTCCCTGGTGGATAGCAGTTCGAATATTTTTTGTGTAGAGTCCACGACTTGCTCTGCTTGGATGTACCCTATTTGATAAGAAGATGTAAACTAATTGGTTTTCAGGATCCATCCATACGAATGTTCCTGTGAAACCAGAATGACCAAAACTACTTTTGCTTGAACTGTAGGCTGGATAGCACTCTTGTAAACATAGAGTGTCATTCCCTATTAATGGTTTGTCGAATCCTAGTCCTCTACGATTGTTATTGTTGGGATACTGGATTTTTGTGAACTCTTTCATTGTTTTTTCCGAGAGGTATCTTTTACCACCATATTTACCCATTTGCATGTACATTTGCATCATTTTCGCAAGGTCATTTGCTGTAGAGAATAAGCCGGCATTGCCAGATATTCCTCCCATCATAGCACAGCCTTCATCATCAACATAGGCATGAAGAAGATTGTTTCGAAAATAATTGTCGTATTCAGTTGGTATAACTCGATTTAACGGGAAGTTTTTGTACGCATTAAAGTCTAATGTGTATGCACCTAATGGTCTAAAGAATTCTTCTTTTATAAAATTATCGAAAGTTTTTCCTGATATATTTTCTATAATTTTAGGAAACAGGTAGAATGCCAGACCTGAATATTTATATTCTTTTGTTGTAAGTAACTCAGATTGGTTAATGGCTTTGTAGATTTTCTTTTTGTAATTCTTATGAAGAAACATTTGTGGTGCTACTTCAATAGGATATTTTTTAGATTGTCTGTAGTTGTAGGTTCGTTTCTTGAATCTTTTTAGGCTGTCCACGGTATTTGTCCAAAAAGGGATCCATGGGCGTAACCTTCCTTGGTGGGCCAGGATATCTCTTAAAATGATATTTTCTTTATTGGTTCTTTTAAAGCCTTTCCAGTATTCGGAGAATTTTTTATCTAAATTGATTTTTCCTGTGTCTACAAATTTCATAATAGCAGGAAGAGGTCCTGTAATTTTTGTAACGGAAGCTAAGTCGTAAATATCATCAGGCATTACTTTTTGTAGTTTATTGTATGTGTGATACCCAAAGCATTTGTGATAAATTACTTTTTTATCTTTTGCAACAAGAATCTGACAGCCAGGATAAGCATTAAACTTTAATCCTAGATTTGCAACAGAGTCAATAGTTCTGTTGAGAGTTTCTGAGTCAACTTCTGCTAGTTCCGGTATAGTGTATTGAAACCTTATTTCACCATTGGTTTTTATGCCTGAGCCTTTTTTAAATCGACCAATTGTATTATTTGTAATACCAGTTGAGGAAATTCCTCCGAAGATTATTTGTGCTGCATACTCTTGTGCTTTTGGACTGTTGTTTTTAGTATACAGTAGCGATGTTGATTGATTTAATTCTTGATTAAGTACAGATAGTTCTTTAGAATTGAATAGGGTGATGATAAGCTTATTTTTATTGCTTATCCTGGAAATAAATTGATTAACAGCTTTAGTTTTATCTGAGGATATTTCGTGAATACTTAAGATTGTGATATTTGTTGAACAAAGTTTAAGTTTTGCTAGTATATTTTCTTTAAATAAAGAGTCGGGGTGAATGCTTTGGCAAGATATTTTAGTGTATTTTTTAAGTGTTGATTGAAAAGGAGTTGCGTTATTTAAAGTATCTATAGAAATGGATGTAATTTGAACTTTCTCCAAGTTTTGAATTGGTATTAAATTCTTTTTATTTTCCAGTACATATATAGACTTAATTATTTTGTGAATATTACTTGTAATTGAATCAATATTATTGTTCGTAGTTAATGCCGTATCTTGACGAATAGAATCTTTAAGATTTAGAATTTTAATTTGTGCAACAGGCTTAAATTGAAAGATACATAAGATAATTGTGATTAAGTACAAGCGTGTCATAATGTGTTTAATTAAAAGTAAAGATATTGTGTAAATATAGATATAATTGCCATATTTGTAATACATCATATATGAAAAATGTTATATAATACTGTTTTTGTGTAAAACTTGAATGAGAAAAGGTGTATTTTCGGTTTAAAGTCATTAAAATGCATGTTTTATGAAACGATGCCCATCTGTAAAAAGAAGAATTTGAGCATTGTATTTTTAATGATTTATAGATAATAGCCCATTAATTCATTGATACATCATGTATGATAGCTTGAGCTTATTTTTTAATTTGTAGAATAAAAAGCAATTAAATTACGGTAAAATATGGGAATGTATATTGGTGTAATGTCAGGAACTAGCATAGATGGTGTAGATGCTGTTTTGGTTTCAATTAGCGAAAAAGGAATTAAACTTATTGCAAGTGTGTCTCATGATTTTCCCGATAATTTAGCTGAGGAGTTAAAAGAACTTTTGAGATCTGATAAAATAGTATTGCAAAAAGTTGGAGAATTAGATCATCGCTTAGGAATAGTGTATGCTGAAAGTATTAATAAGTTGATATTAGAAGCTGGTGTAGATAGAAAGGATGTTATCGCAATTGGTTGTCATGGGCAAACAGTGTTTCATAATCCTAGAGGTAAATATCCTTTTACAATGCAGTTGGGTGATGGTAATTTAATTGCTGCAAATACTGGAATCACGACAGTAACAGATTTTCGAAGAATGGATATGGCTTTTGGTGGTGAGGGAGCTCCATTAACTCCTGCATTTCATAAAGAATTTTTTAGTTCTGATTCTGAAAATAGGGTGATCTTAAATTTAGGGGGAATTGCTAATATATCGATCCTTAATAAGGATAAGTTTGTTGGTATGGATACCGGGCCTGCAAACTGTTTAATGGATTTATGGATTCAAAAGTGTTTAGACAAAAAATATGATTGTAATGGCAGTTGGGCAAAATCCGGGCGTGTATGTAATGGTTTGCTGGAGAGTTTTTTAAAGGAGGATTACTTTGGTTTAGTGGCTCCTAAAAGTACTGGAAAGGAATTGTTTAATATGAATTGGATTGAAGATCATCTAACAAATTTTTCGAAAATTTCAGAACAGGATGTTCAGGCGACTCTTTGTGAGTTAACAGCTAGAACTATTGTTGATGCAATAAATTTATATTCTCCTGATTATACTTCCATTTATGTTTGTGGTGGAGGTGCATTTAATACTTTCTTATTAGAAAGGCTTGGAGCATTTGCTCCGGGTGTTGAAATTAATACGACAGCTAAATTGAATGTGCATGAACAGCTGGTAGAGGCAATGGCATTCGCATGGTTAGCAAAACAAAGAGTTTTGGAATGTGAAGGTAATCTGCCAGAGGTAACTGGAGCAAGATCTAAAGTTGTTTTGGGAAGTTTATATAAGAATAATGGGATTAAAGATATTTCTTTGTAATACAAATTAATTATATTGAATTATTTTTTTAGTGATAAGTAAATAATTTTCCTTCGAATGAAATTTGAGATCAATTATATAAATTAGTATATTTTGGGGTAAATAGTTGAATATCTTTAGGTAATTAGGGTGTTCTAAATTTCACTACATGTTTTATAGCATGCCAAATTAGTGTTGATTTTAAACTGATGTGTTATATTTTTGGAAATACATAACATGTAATACCAATTTAATATGAGATATATTTGTTGTATATTATTACTTATTATTGAGTTTTCGTGTACTAATAAAGATGATGTGTTAATTAAAGCGATTGAAATTTCGCAGGAGATTGGCAGTCAGCTTGCTCCAGATAGCAGAGAGGCGATTTATACTACAAGTTTCTCATTTTCTGATGATGGTCTTGTAGTTCATGGAGAAACATCCTTGCCAAAAGTTAAATTGGCTTTATTTTCTAACTTAAAAAGTTTAAAAGTTCATTTGATAGATGATTTTGTTTTACTTCCAGAAGAGAAGTTAGGTGAAAAAAATTGGGGTTTGGTCAATTTAAGTGTTGTGAACCTAAGAAGTGAGCCAAAACATTCATCAGAGCTTGTTTCGCAAGCTATATTAGGAACACCTGTAAGGGTTTTAAAAGAAAATGGATCTTGGTATTTGGTGCAAACTCCGGATAATTATATCGCATGGCTTGATGCCGCAGCTTTAAGTTTGAAAAGTAAAGAAGAGATGGCAGCCTGGAGGAATTCAAAGAGAATTGTTTTTACTCCTTCTTTTGAAATTGTAAAAGGGATTAATGGAGATGTTGTTACAGATGTTGTTGCAGGTTCAATCCTGGAGATAGAAAAAAATGAATCTTACATTTATCGTTTAAAATTACCGGATGGCCGTCTTGTTAAGCTGGATAAAAACAAGTGTATTGAGTTTGATAATTGGAAACAGAATGAAATAAAAGAATCATCTATTCTAACAAAAACAGCAAAAGAATTTATTGGTCGTCCTTATTTGTGGGGAGGAACTTCTTCGAAAGGTGTCGATTGTAGTGGATTTGTAAAGTCTGTATACTTTATGAATGGTATAATATTGGCACGCGATGCATCATTACAGTTCCTTCATGGAGATAGCATATCACCTAAGCAGACTTATAAGGAATTAAAAGAAGGGGATTTGGTGTTTTTTGGAAAAAAAGCAAGCAATAAAACAGATGTAAAAGTTACTCATGTAGGAATGTATATGAAAAATGGAGAATACATTCATTCCTCGGGAAGAGTGAAAATTAATAGTTTTGATCCTGAAGCTGATAATTTTAATAACTACAGAAGTATATCATGGCTCGGTGGCCGAAGAGTTTTAAATAGAATAGGAGACGCAGGAATAATTAGAGTTGCTGAACATCCGTGGTATTAAGAAACTTATATAAGATGACAACAAACAGAAGAAAATTTTTAGGGAATACTGGAATGTTATTGGGAGCAGCTTGTGTTCTTCCTTTGCTTGATGGGTGTGATAATATAAACAAACGCAGAAAATCAGGCGGAATAGGTGGTGGCTTAAAATTAAGCTTTGAGCCTTATGAATTGCAGTTAAAACATGTTTTTACAATAGCTTCCTATTCTAGACTTACTACTCCTGTAATGCTTACAAAAATTGAATGGGATGGTTATGTAGGTTATGGGGAGGCTTCGATGCCACCCTATTTAGGCGAATCGCATGAAACAGCCAATCGTTTTTTAAAGAGTTTAAATCTTAAGCAGTTTTCCGACCCTTTTCGTTTAAATGAAATTCTTGCTTATGTAGATTCTATTGCGCCGGGTAATTGTGCTGCAAAGGCATCTGTTGATATCGCTCTTCATGATTTAATTGGAAAATTATTAGAAAAACCCTGGTTTAAAATTTTGGGATACAATCAGGAAAATACTCCGCTTACAACTTTTACAATAGGTATCGATACGCCTGAAGTAGTTACAGAAAAGGTGAAAGAGGCATCTCCATATAAAATTCTTAAGGTGAAAATTGGTCGGGGTAACGACGAGCAAATGATTAATACAATTCGAAAAGTTACCGATGTTCCTTTATGTGTTGATGTAAATCAGGGGTGGAAAGATAAGTACGAGGCTTTAGATAAAATTCATTGGTTAAAAGAACAGGGAATTGTATTTGTCGAACAACCTATGGACAAATATAACTTAGATGATATGGCATGGTTAACTCAGCATAGTCCGCTGCCAACTATTGCCGATGAAGGTGTTCAGCGCTTAGTTGATGTCCCAAAACTAAGTGGCGCTTATTCAGGAATCAACATTAAATTAATGAAATGCACTGGAATGAGAGAAGCACATAAAATGATTAACTTAGCCCGATCGCTTGATATGAAAGTGATGATTGGTTGTATGACAGAAACTTCTTGCGGAGTTAGTGCTGCTTCGCAATTGTCTCCAGTGGTAGACTGGGCTGATCTAGATGGAAATCTTTTGATATCGAATGATCCGTTTTTAGGAGTAACTGTGGAAAATGGAAAAATTATTTTGCCTGATAGTCCAGGTATTGGAATTAAAGAATTATAAATTTATATGATAATTTCTTGCTAATCTAAATTTTACACTATGAAAAAAATCGCATTTTTGACCTTAATCATGCTTTTTGGCTGGCATATATCCTGGGCTCAGGATTTGCTCGTAACAGGTACAGTTACAAATAGCGATAAGGTAACTTTGCCAGGGGTATCAATTGTAAAAAAAGGAACTACAGTTGGAACCATAACCGATATTGATGGTAAATATGAATTGAATGCAGAGGTTGGTACTACCTTGGTATTTAGTTTTGTTGGAATGCAAGCTCAAGAGGTTGAGTTTACAGGACAAAAGATCGTTAATGTAGTGCTGGAAGCTCAGTCGATTGGAGTTGACGAGGTTATTGTTACAGCTTTGGGTATTAAAAAGAGTAAAAAATCTTTGGGATATGCAGTTCAGAATATCAAATCTGAAGAATTGCTAGCTGGTAACCAAAGTAATATGGTGAACACTTTGCAAGGTAAAATTGCAGGTGTAAGCATTAGTAGTGCTGGTGGTTCGCCAGGAGCTTCATCTATTATAATGATTAGAGGTGGATCTTCTTTGAGTGGAAATAACCAACCGCTTTTTATTGTTGATGGATTACCTATCGATAACTCTACCAATTCGAGTTCTGAAGTGGCTAGTGCTAACCGTGCTTCCGATATTAATCCAGAGGATATCGAATCGATATCGGTATTGAAAGGTGCTACAGCCGCTGCTCTTTATGGTATTCAAGCCGCTGAAGGTGCTATAATTATTACAACTAAGAAAGGTAAAACCGGTGAAGGTAAAATTTCATTCTCTTCTACTTTATCTGTTGACGAGGTTATAGGAACTCCTGACATACAGAATACCTACGGACAGGGAAGTTATGAATACAATAGCGATGGAGATATTCTTGGTTACGACCCATCACCAGGAATATACTTACAATCCTGGGGTGATGTAATTCCTGAAGGAACTCCTACCTATGATAATATCAGTAATTTATTCGATAAGGCAGTCACACAAAAATACAATGTGAATTACTCAGGAGGTAATGATCAAACAAATATTTTTGCTTCTGCATCTTATTTAGATCAAAATGGTGTTATCGAAAATACCGGTTACGAAAAACTGAATCTTACTTTTAATGCACAGTCGAAATTTAGAAAAAACCTGACGATTGGTGTTAATGCCAAGTATATTAACACTCAAACTAAAAGTAATAAGCAAGGTACCTCTTCGGGTGGTTCTTTTATAAGTATGCTTAAATATCCTGTCACCTATGATGCTCGTGATTATGCAAACGAAGATGGTAGTCAAAAGATATTTATGGATTCAAAAGAAGATCAAGAGTTTGATAACCCTTACTGGAGTCTTGATAATTCACCTAATAGCGATGAGGTTGATAGATTAATTGGACAGGTGAATTTGAATTATAAACCTGTCGATTTTCTTACCATTTCTTATCGTTTAGGAACCGATTATTATTCTCAATTTAATAAGAAGATTACTGATTTTGGATCTCTTATAAAAGGTAGATCTGATGGTTACCTTAGACAGTATGAGAAGACTAGTCGCTTAGTGACTTCTACGCTTCTTGTTATGATGAATAAAACTTTTGACGAAGATTATTCTCTTGATGTAACTTTAGGGCATACAGTTGACGAAAAGAAGACAAGAACAACTTATACTGGAGGTAATAAATTTCAGGCTCCTGATATATATAGTGTGTCAAATATTGCTGCTGATGATCAAACTCTTTCAGAGTCTAAGTATAGACGAAGAAGCATGGGTGTTTTTGGTGAAGCTAAATTTGGTTGGAAAAATATAGCGTTTTTAAATGTAACCGGAAGAAATGACTGGTCTTCTACTTTGCCAATTGGAGATCATTCATTCTTTTATCCATCTGTAGGTACTTCTGTTGTTGTTTCCGATCTTCTTGAAGAATTAGGTGCCGATATTACTTCAGATAAGTTCCTATCATACCTTAAGTTAAGAGCTACTTGGGCGCAAGTTGGTAAAGATGCTAGTGCTCACATGTCAGAGTCTTATTTAACACTTCGTTCATGGCACTATGTTCCTGTTTCTGATGGTTATACATGGAATTCGGATCAGGCAGGTAATCCAAATTTGAAACCTGAATTTACCACTTCATTTGAAATTGGAATGGATGCTCGTTTCTTGAAGAATAGAGTTAAGTTAGATTTTAGTTACTACCATAGTTTGTCGGAAGACCAACTCTTAAATGTGAGACTACCGCCGGCTGCAGGGGCTTATATAGCTCAACTTAATGGTGGTTCTGTTAAAAACGAAGGATACGAAGCTTTAGTTAATGTTTCTTTACTTCCTAGATCCAGCGATTTTCAATGGGATATGTCTTTCAATTTTGCAAAAATGGAAAGTACTGTTTACGATCTTCCTGGTGAATTAGTTGAGGTAAATAACGATCAGTCATGGACATGGAATAGTACTGCTTTAGGTGCTGCCGTTTTGGAGGGTAATCTTTTCGGATTAAAGGGTAAAAGACCAAAGAGAAACGAAAATGGTGATAGGATAGTTAATAGCGATGGAAATTATTCTCTTAGTGAGGATATTTTTCCGGATGTTGATCGTATGCCAGATTGGACTATGGGGATTATCAACTCAATGTCCTACAAAAATTTCAGATTGTCATTCCTTTTCGATATGAGTATTGGTGGCGATGTTTATAATGCTACCGAAGCAGCTCTAACCTATTATGGTTTAAGTACGACCTCAGAGGATAGATCCATGACCGAAACATTTATTTTGGATGGTGTTATGGAAAATGGTGTAGATGCGGGTGGTAATACGATTTATGAAAAAAATACGACTCCTATCTTAAAGGATCAGAACTATTATCAAGACCAGTATTCTCAAAATGCTGAGAATTTTATTGAAGATGCTACATACGTTAAACTTAGATATGTAACTCTCTCTTATAATCTTCCTAAAACTTTTCTTGATAAGATCGGTTTTGAAAGGATGGAGGTATTTGCTACTGGTAGAAATCTATTGATGATTTCCGATTACTCAGGTGTAGATCCTGAAATAGCTTCTTTTGGTGCTTCTGTTAGTGGCTCCGGAGCTATAGGGCTTGATAATCTAAGTACTCCTAATACTAAAGGGTTTGATTTAGGTGTTAAAATTAATTTCTAAAATTGCAATAGATGAAAAAATTAAATATAATTAGCGGGTTTCTACTTGTACTTTTGTTAGGGGGGGTAGTTTCCTGTTCCGATGATTTTTTTGATGTTAATGAATCAGAAACAAAGCCATCAAATATGGCTTTACCACCTCAACAACGATTGTTGGCTACCATAGATAATACTACCGGTTTTGGACAAAGTAGATTATCGAGAGAGGGTACTGTGCTCTCTTATCATATTACTGAAAGAACAACATATTATTCCAGATGGAGATGGGGAACGGTTTCTTACGCTGCTGAGCAATACCTTTATACTAATGCTCTTCCAAATACTGCCGATTTAATTGTCTTAGGTGAAGAATATAATTCGCCTCATTATTCAGCTGTTGGAAAAATATTGAGAGCCTATCTTTTCTCTATGGTTAGCGATCAGCTTGGTGATATAATTATGGAGGACTCTTATAATGCTAAAGATCAGCTTATTCTTACGCCAAAATTAACTTCTCAAAAGGATGCTTATGCTGGAATACATAAACTTATTGATGAAGCTCTCTTAGATTTTGATAAGCCAAATGAAATTGATCTTAATGTAATTGGTACGGATGTGATGTTTCAGGGAGATATTTCGAAGTGGAAGAAGTTTGCCTGGGCTCTTAAGGCTCGTCTTTTGAATCATATGACTGCCAAGACTTCAGGTGATTTTAAATATGATCCAGCAGCAGTTATTGCTGCCTGCGGAAAAGCTATGAGTTCAAATGACGATAATGCAAAAAGGCAATTTACAGGTGAAGAGACTCAAAATAATATCTACCCATGGTCCGATACTGAAGGTGGTGAAGTAGAAGGTGCTTTCGATTCTCGCGCAGACAATTGGTCGAAGTTTTTTGTTGATAACCTTAAAGATCCTTTACTGTTGAATAATGAGTCTGTTCCAGATCCACGTTTGCCTCTTATTGTGCAACCTGCTTTAGATGCAGAGCTTTATGGTTTAACTGGCTTAGATATGTATCAAGGTGTTCCTATGGGAACATATCGCGAAAATGGGTTTAATGGTGTAAAAGAGACTGTAGATTTTGTTGCTGGTGATATCAATCCATTTACAGGATTGGCTTTTGCAAAGGATAGTACAATTGTCATGGATTCAACAGAGTATTTCTCTAGAGGTCATCAATATGGTAAGCCTAATGGTCTGTTTTATACTAGTCCAGATTCTGATTGGTATTTGATTACTTATGCAGAGTGTAAGTTTATTGAAGCGGAGGCAAATTTCAGAAATGGTGATAAAGCGGCTGCTTTTGCTGCATACAAAGAAGGTATTAAAGCAGACATGACAAATATGGGTGTTGATGCGGCCGAGATTGCAGATTATTTGACTCATGTTGATAATATTGGAGCTGCAAATATTACCCTGGAGCGTATTATGACTCAAAAACATATCGCAACAGTAATGAATCCTGAAACTTGGGTTGATTTGCGTAGAGTTGAATACGATAATACTTTTACTAGACTTAAAAGACCTCAAAATCTTAATGCTAGTATTTTCCCAGCTTCAGGTGATGAGGTTGATGGTGCAGAGGTGTGGATTCGCGCTCTTAAATACGACAATAGAAATATTGAAAGAAATTCAGCAAATTTACCAGATAATGATGATGCATCACGTTTCCCAACCAGAGTTTGGTGGAATACTCCTGATGCTGATGATGTTGTTGATTTAACGAAATAATTTTTAATACTATATATTTTTACAGCCGCCCGTTTTTAGAGGGCGGTTGTATTAATGTTCTCGTTGAAAATAGCCAGTGTTTTTCTCAATGAAACTCATCCACAATTTATGATTGGAGGTTTACCAAGGTTAATCCAAAATGAAAGAAGAATTACACATTTCAAAATAGAGAAGGATTAACTCGTAAAGGTTTTTAAAGAGATAGATATTCGCGAAACTGCGATAGGTATCGATAACAAAAACAATAATTTTTATATACTTGTTGTAGATGGTTGTCAACCAAATTTTAGTATGGGGATGAAATTAAGAGAACTAGGGAAATATCTTTAAAAATTAGGGTGTGATGAAGTATTGAATTTTCATGGAGGAGGTTCATCTGCTATGATTTAATCAAGTATTGATGAATAAACCTTCTTATATAAATGGAGAACGTGATGTTTCGAATGTCTTTTTAATTAAAGAGCGCTAAGTTTTTTTTAAAAGCAAAATCCTGGATATTAATTCAGGTACATTGTAGTAGTGTAGCAGGAGTTCGAAAGGGCTCCTGTTTTTTTGTGCATATTGGTTAGTATTTTTGTATATTAAAAGAGACTGTGTTGCTCGTAAGCGTGTATTCGGATAGTAATAGCGTGCATTTAAATAGATTGTTTTAGCGCTTAGTTTTTTTGATTTTAAGAGATCTGCTTAATTTGGTGTTTTCTTTGATTCCTAGGAGATAAAGGAGTGAGGCAAGTATATGTTTCTTATTGTATATTCGTATGATTCTAATTAAATGGTACATTTAGGTCGGTCCTGTCATAAAAAAGTAAACTCATGAATATATATGTAAGATTTTATATTTTTCTTTTTTCGATAATTGGAGCAACTGCCACATTGTATGCTCAAAATGAAAAATTGAATTCTGGTGCTTTTTCTAAGTACGATAAAGTATTTAGAGGAAATATTAATGATATAAACTTGCCTGATTACACCGATGGACCACATTTTTTATGGATCGACTCAAGATTTGTTAAGCTTCAATATATAGATCATAAGCAAAAAGGAAATACCATAGCAATTCGTGAAAAGAAGATAAAAATAAAAAGCGATTCCATTCTGGTAAAAGGATTAAAAGGAGATTCGAATCGATATTGGCTTCGAAAAAACAATTATCCGGTTCAGAAAGCCGAATTTAAAGAGGTTAAAAAAATAATTGCAATAGGTGATGTTCATGGAGAGTATGATACTATGGTTAAGCTTTTAAAGAATAATGCTGTTATTGATGAAGATTTAAATTGGTCGTGGGGCGATGGTCATCTTGTTTTCATTGGTGATATCTTCGATAGAGGAGATAAAGTTACCGAGTGTCTCTACCTAATAAAGAAATTGCAAAGACAAGCTAAAGAAAATAAAGGAAGACTGCATTTGCTGTTGGGAAATCATGAAGTTATGGTGTTAATGGACGATTCCAGATATGTGGCACCAAAATACAAGCAAATGTGTAAAAAATTGATGATTAATTACCCTCGATTTTTTAATTCTGATACAGAACTTGGCAAATGGTTGCGTTCATTAAATTCGGTAGTTAAAATAAACGATCTGTTATTTGTTCATGGAGGTTTGTCGCCCGATTTGGTGAAGAGGAATTTATCGCTCGAGAAAATTAATAAGGACATAAGAGAGAGTTTAAATTCAACCAATGAAAAAACAAGAGAGGAACTACTAAAAACAATTTATTTCCCGGAAAATCCTCTTTGGTATCGCGGGTATTTAATGAAAACAAGAAATTACTCAATCATAAGTAATCAGGAATTGAATACAGTATTAAGTTATTTTAAAATAAATAAAATTTTTATTGGGCACACCGAAGTGGAATCAATACGGTTTTTGCATGATAATAGAATCGGAGCCATAAATGTACCAATGGGATATAAGGATATAAAGCCTCAGGTATTATTAGTTGAAAATAGTCGTTTTTACCGCTGTTTTACTGATGGTAGTAAAGAGTTAATCCAATAACTTCAATATCAAATAGATATGTTTGTAAATACACTTAGTTTAGCCACAAAATTTAAGAAAGGTTTTTCTACTATACTTTTTTTACTTTTAGTATGTACAGTTTTTGCAACAAAAATAAAAAATCGTGATAGTCTCTTAAGTTTACCCATGTTTAGTAGCGATCAGCTTATTAAAATTGAAATAAAAGGTGATTTATTGGGTTTGATTAATGATATTGACCAGGAAAGATCATACCATGACTGTACTTTAAAAGTACAGAACTTAGAAAAGGAAAAGTGGGTTCATTTAAATGTAAAGATTAAAACAAGAGGTAATTTCAGACTCCGAAAACAAAATTGCAATTTTCCACCTTTACGATTTAAAATTCCAGTTTCTATAGCTAAAGGAACCGTATTTGAAGGACAAAATAGATTAAAATATGTAAGTCACTGTCAATCGCAAATAAAAAATTACGATCAGCATACAATTGAAGAGTACCTTATTTATAAAATGTATAATGTTATAACGGATCATAGTTATCGGGTTCGATTAACTCAAACAACATTTATTGAGACCAATACAAATGACACTTTGGTTAAATATGGTTTCTTTTTAGAAGATAAAGATGATGTTGCTACCCGAAATGGAAAAACTATTTTAAATTTTAAGAATATAAAACAATATGATGTTGATAGGAAGTCTATGGTTATGCTTTCGCTGTTTCAGCTAATGATAGGAAATGCCGATTGGGATGTAACTAGACTGCATAATATAGATGTGATATCTGTTGATAAACATAGCATACCTGTAGCTGTGCCATATGATTTTGATTGGTCTGGAATTATTAATCATTCCTACTTTACTCTTTCTCCTAAAATTGATCCTGATGCAAAGTACAAACGACAATATAAGGGGATGCAATGGAGTCGTGAGGAATTAGAGAATGCTTTTATGGAATTTAAAGAGCTGAGAAATATATTTCTCGAGAAAATTACAACTTGTCAATATTTAAATCCGGAAAATAGAAATAAGCTAGTAAGTTATATCGATGAATTTTATCATCTAATTAACTCAAAAAAGGATATTAGAAATGAAATATTGAGAAAATCAAGTAAAATTCCTTCAGGTACTTAAAAAAAAGTAGGTATTTTATTAAAAAACACAAAAAAGTTATCGCAATCGATAAAAATCAAGGGTTTTCCTTTGTTTTTATCGATTTTTTTTAATGATATCCCAAAAAAAATATGGGTTCGTTTTGTGAAAGTTAATTTTTTTATTCATTTTTGTAGGGCAATAATTAAGGGGGTGTTGAGTGAAAAATACATAACTTTTTTACTGAGTACCCCTTAAAAAATCAAATTGCATCAACTATTAACTAAATTTTTATTTTATGGCCACCATTAGATTTAACGCGTTAAGCGAATTGCTATCAAGAAAGCCTGTCTCAGTATCATTTCCTTCAAATAAGGTTACCGATTACTATGGAGATTTGGTGTTTAATGTAGAATCCATGAGAAAGTACCTTTCAAAGGATGCTTTTAAAGCTGTTATGGCTGCAAACCAAAAAGGTGGAACTATCGATAGAAAAATGTCAGATGGTATTGCATTGGGAATGAAATCCTGGGCCATAGAAAAAGGAGCAACTCATTATACTCACTGGTTTCAGCCTTTAACCGATGGAACTGCAGAGAAACATGATGGCTTTATTGATTATGGTGATGGTGGTAATATGATTGAAAATTTTTCAGGGAAACTACTTGCTCAGCAAGAACCTGATGCATCATCTTTCCCATCGGGAGGTATTCGCCAGACTTTCGAGGCTCGTGGTTATACTGCATGGGATGTTTCGTCTCCTGCTTTTATCGTTGGAACTACTCTTTGTATTCCTACGGTATTTATTTCCTATACAGGAGAGGCTCTTGATTATAAAACTCCATTACTAAAAGCATTGGCTGCTGTCGATGAGGCTGCTGTTGATGTTTGTCAGTATTTCGATAAAAATGTAACTAAAGTAAATGCTAACTTAGGTTGGGAACAAGAATATTTTCTTGTCGATGAAGCATTGTTTAAAGCTCGTCCTGATCTTGCATTAACAGGTCGTACACTTATGGGACACTCTTCATCTAAAGATCAACAATTAGATGATCACTATTTTGGATCTATTCCAGAGCGTGTAACAAGATTTATGATGGAGCTGGAATTGGAAAGTCATAAACTTGGTATTCCTGTTAAAACACGTCACAATGAGGTTGCTCCTTCTCAGTTCGAGTTAGCTCCTATTTACGAAGAGGCTAACCTTGCAAATGATCACAATCAGTTGATTATGGATGTGATGAAGAAAGTAGCTCGTCACCATAAGTTCCGTGTTCTTTTCCATGAAAAACCTTATGCAGGTGTTAATGGATCAGGAAAACACAACAACTGGTCGTTAAGCACCGATACAGGTGTTGTATTAATGGCTCCGGGGAAAAATCCAAAAGGAAATATGCAGTTCCTTACTTTTGTTGTTAATACATTAATGGCTGTATACAAAAATCAGGATCTTTTGCGTGCCTCTATTCTTACCGCTTCTAATAGTCACCGTTTAGGTGCAAACGAAGCGCCTCCATCAATTGTTTCTGTATTCTTGGGCGATGAAGTTTCAAAAATGTTAAAGAAAATTGTTGATGAAGTTGGAGAAAAGAAAATGACTCCAGACGAGAAAACTGCTTTGAAATTAGGTATTGGACGTATCCCTGAAATTATCTTAGATAATACCGATCGTAACCGTACTTCGCCTTTTGCATTTACAGGTAATCGTTTTGAGTTCCGTGCCGTAGGATCTTCGGTAAATAATGCTGCCGCAATGACTGCATTAAATGCAGCTATGGCTGTTCAGTTAAAAGATTTTAAAAAATCTGTTGATCGTTTGATAAATGAAGGAATAAAAAAAGATGAGGCGATTTTTCAGGTCCTTAAGAAATTGATTCTTGAGTGTGAGTCTATCCGTTTTAATGGAGATGGTTATTCAGGTGCATGGGTTATCGAAGCTAAGAAAAGAGGTTTAACAAATATTACAAGTGTACCAGAATCATTAACTAAATATTTAGATGCTCCAGCTAAAAGATCAATGATCGAAAGTGGAGTAATGACCGAGAAAGAACTTGAAGCTCGTGTTGAAGTGGAAATGGAAAAATTTACCATGAAAGTTCAGATCGAAGCGCGTGTTCTTGGTGATTTAGCAATTAACCACATTGTTCCAACTGCAGTAGCTTACCAAACTAAATTAATTCAAAATGTACAAGGATTAAGAGATATTTTTAGTCCTGAAGAGTTTGAGCAACTTGCAGCTGCACGTAAAGGTCTAATTAGAGAAATTTCTGGACACATTTCTGCTATTAAAGCTAAAGTTAAAGGAATGGTTGATGCTCGTAAAAAATGTAATGTAATTAAGGATGGTCACGAAATGGCTTTTGCTTACGATGAAAAAGTTCGTCCTTACCTTGATGATATTCGTTACCACATTGACAAACTAGAATTGGTCGTTGATAATGAAATGTGGCCATTACCA
Source organism: Marinifilum sp. RC60d5 (assembly GCF_052400665.1). Taxonomy (NCBI): domain Bacteria; kingdom Pseudomonadati; phylum Bacteroidota; class Bacteroidia; order Marinilabiliales; family Marinifilaceae; genus Marinifilum; species Marinifilum sp. RC60d5. The sequence continues at coordinate 9,739 of NZ_JBQTGK010000008.1, read as the reverse complement.
AAATACCGTGAGTTATTATTTAATAATTAATTCAGACAATAATATTTATAGCAAAAGGATGTTCATGAAAATGAGCATCCTTTTATTTTTGTATTAATATTGATATTCCTATCGAATAAAATATTTATTTTTATACTTTGTAATACGATATAAATTTTAAAATCTACAGATGAAATGAGTCTTTATATTCTTACAACTGTTAAAAGAATAAAATGACAACTTCTGTGATCTTAATATGAAAATGTAAACACATGAAACTTCTTCCTTTTGCCGGTATTCTATGTAGTATCGGAATTTTAATATCTTGTTCTTCTAAATCGTATGTGAACCGAGGCGATAAAATGGTTCTGTCTGGTAGGTATTATCATGCTCAGGCAATGTATAAAAAGGGATATAAAAAGCAAAAAGATAAATATCAAAAGGGTGGAATTGCCTTTAAAAGTGCATCTTGTTTTGATAAAATTAATGAGCCACGTAAGGCTGCTTCATGGTATCGTAAAGCGATTATGAACAGAGATACTTTTGCCGATGCCGTAAGAAATTTAGCTTATGCCGAAGTGAAAAATGGTAAATTGGAAGAGGCTGAAGAAAATTTTTGGGAATATTTGGATCTTAAACCCGAAATGAAAGAGACAGATGATGCCGGGAAAATACTCAAGAGAATTTCTTATTGGCAGGAGTTTCCTGGAAGATATAAAGTACAGCTTTTAAAAGATTATAATTCCTCAAGTAGCGATTTTGCACCCGTTTATATGGGTAAAGATACAAATGTTGTATTTTTTACCTCAAATAGAAAATACAAAGACAGACCCAAAAAAGATGGAGTAACAGGAGAGTATTATACAAATATTTACCAGTCGCACTATTCGAACGAAGTAGTTAGAAAAAGCAGAAAAAAGAAAGGCCGAAAAGCAAAAACCAGAAAAATAATTACCGATACATATCAATGGAGTAAGCCCGAAGGAATTGGAGATACAATTAATACCGAAATGAACGAAGGTGCTTCTTGTTTTACCAGCGATGGTGATATTATGTATTTCACATCCTCAAAAAAAATTAATAAAGATTATCAGGGAACTAAAATTTATGCGGTACAAAGAAATAATGGTGAATGGGGGCGGACAGCTCTTCAAACATTAGTGCCCGATTCAATATCGGCAGGACATCCATCAATTTCGGGAGATGGTACAATTATGTATTTTATTTCTGATATGCCTGGTGGATATGGTGGTAATGATATTTGGATGAGCAAAAAAAGTGGTAGTGGTTGGAGCCAAGCTCAAAATTTGGGTAAGCCGATAAATACTCCTTCTGATGAGCTTTTCCCTTATATTCGTAATAATGGAATGCTTTACTTTGCTTCCGACAGAGAAGGAGGAATGGGTGGTTTGGATATTTATCAGGCTCAGCGAAATGAAAATGGAGTTTGGCTGGTTGATAATATGAAATATCCAATTAATTCTACAGCCGACGATTTTGCGATTCATTTTCAGGAAAAACTCGAAAAAGGAATGTTTACTTCCTCACGCCGAAAAGGAGACGATAACATTTATCGATTTGATTATGTGCCTTTGCAGTTTACTTTTTCGGGGCAAGTGATCGATTCAGAGACTAAAAAACCAGTCGAAAAGGCAAAAATTAATCTGGTTTCTTCAGATGGCGAACAAAGCATTGTTAGAACAGATAAAGAAGGGAAATTCTTTTTCGAACTTAAGCCCGATTTAGAGTATATCGCAATGGTATCGAATAAAGGCTATTTAAATGGTAAAGAGTTGGTGAATACATTAAATATAGACTTAAGTCGGAATTTTAAATCTATTATCGGCTTAAAGCCAATTGAAAAGCCAATTGAACTGCCCAATATTTTTTATGATTTTGGAAGCTGGAGTTTAAGGGAAGAATCTAAAGAGGCACTCGATGGATTAGTGGAAACACTTAATGATAATCCAAAAATTACAATTGAATTAGGTTCGCATTCCGATTTTGTGGGTAGTAAATCAACAAATAAGGAGATATCTCAAAAAAGAGCACAGTCGGTAGTGGATTATTTAATTGACAAAGGAATTTATTGGGATCGATTAGTGGCACAAGGATATGGCGAATCGCAGCCTAGAAAAATTACTGCAGCAATTGCTAAGGAACACAATTTCTTAAAGATTGATGATATTTTAACCGAAAGCAGAATCGAAAAATTAAATTCCAAACAAAAAGAAATAGCCAACCAGTTAAATCGTAGAACAGAATTTAAAGTTTTATCTACCGATTATATGCCAGGACCAAATTCTAAAGTAAAACCCGGATCTGAATCTGGAAGAATTGGAAATACTTTAATTCAGGATTTAAATAAGGTCGAAGGTGTATTTTATACAGTGCAGATAGGTGCTTTTGATAAAAAATCGGTTCCTGTAGAGGTTCAACAATTTGAAGTTGTTTTCCGTGCAAAAATTAATGATACAACAACTCGCTATACAACTGGAATTTTTGATGATCTTGAAAAGGCAAATGCCAAAGCTAAAATCATTAACAAGAAAGGAATTAAAGCATTTGTAATCGCATACAATAATGGGAAAAAGATTACCTTTGCCGAAGCTAAAAAATTGAAGAAGTAGAAATCGTATTTTAATACAGATTAAGGAGCAGAAATATCTTCTACTTTTACCTTTTTATTCTAAACAACCATGAGAAAAGACGAAAGATACAATCTAAGAGGCGTTTCGGCTTCCAAGGAAGATGTTCACAATGCCATTAAGAATCTCGATAAAGGATTGTTCCCCAATGCCTTTTGTAAAGTAGTTCCCGATTACCTTACAGGCGATTCGGAATATTGTAATATTATGCATGCCGACGGTGCTGGAACAAAATCATCGCTCGCATACATGTACTGGAAAGAAACTGGCGATTTGTCGGTTTGGAAAGGTATTGCACAGGATGCTCTAATTATGAATCTTGACGATCTGTTGTGTGTGGGTGCGGTTGATAATATTCTTTTGTCATCGACAATTGGCAGGAATAAAAATCTGATTCCGGGAGAGGTTATTTCGCAAATTATTAATGGAACTGAAGAACTTCTTGCCGAGTATGCAAAACTTGGCGTTACTATTCATGCAACAGGTGGCGAAACTGCAGATGTTGGCGATTTGGTAAGAACCATTATTGTAGATTCTACCGTTACTTGTCGCATGAAACGCGAAGATGTAATTACCAACGAGAAAATTCAGGCCGGCGATGTAATTGTAGGTTTATCTTCATCAGGAAAAGCAAGCTACGAAACAGAATATAATGGAGGAATGGGTTCTAACGGATTAACCTCAGCTCGTCACGATGTATTCTCAAAATATTTGTCGCAAAAATATCCGGAAAGTTACGATAATTCAGTGCCCGAAGATTTAGTTTACTCTGGTAATTGTAAGCTAACTGATAAAGTAGATGGTGTTGATATTGATGCTGGTAAATTAGTACTCTCGGCTACCAGAACTTACGCGCCTATCGTTAAGAAGATTTTAGATAAATATAGACCCCAAATTCATGGTATGATACACTGTTCAGGGGGAGCGCAAACAAAAGTGTTGAATTTTGTTGATAATTTGCACATAGTAAAAGACAATATGTTCGAAGTTCCTCCTTTGTTTCAGTTAATTAAAGAGCAAAGTGGAACATCTTGGGATGAAATGTATAAGGTATTTAATATGGGGCATAGATTTGAACTGTATGTTCCACAGGAAATTGCCAATGATATTATCGCAATCTCAAAAGAATTTGATGTAGATGCTAAAATTGTTGGGCGCTGCGAAGCTAATCAGGGGAAAAAACTGACTGTGCAAAGCGAATTTGGTGAGTTTGTTTACTAAACAAGCAAACCCGATAAATAAAAAAATGCCATTTGAAATCAAATGGCATTTTTTACATAGTATTATTCACTAATTTCAAATCCCCATTCTTTAATTACCATAGGCTCATCGGGGTAAATGCATAGCAATAAATTTCTGATGCTTCTGATTTCTTTTGAAATAAACTTTAAATCATTCTTTTTTAAATTATTAGCTGTTTTAAACTCATTGTTTTTCGCTGATTCCAGATCTTTAAGATTTCTGATTTTATTAGATTTTTCGACTAGTCGATCCATGTCTACAGCTCCATTTAAAAGACTCCTTTTTTTATTGGATTCGTGTCTTTCATTAATCTTTCCCAATAAACCCAATAATTGATCTTCTTTTCTAGGGATTATGACTTTTACCATAAGCTTAGTTTTAAGCAATTAAACTTAGTTTGATAACAAGACAATATTTCAGCCCAAAATAATTGGAATGAAAAATAAATAAATGCAAAATTATTTACTGTAATGTTGTAGTTTTTAATCAAACAATTTCTGATTTAGATGATTCGTTTTATGAAATTGTTTGATTAAACTATTAGCATTTATTTCCTATTAAAATTAACCAGTCTAATTGAAAAAGTAAAGTCTTACTGTAATTATTTTCTCTATTTAAAATCAAAATAAATTCGTTGATTATTTTGCTATCTTAAGGAGTTTAAATGGGCTTTTAATTGTTAAATAAAAAGCATATATAAAGTCTGTTCTTTTTAGATATATTTTCGCATTTGATTTGCTATTTTGATTAAATCAAAAGCTTTGTCTTATAATGTGGTTTTATTTTTCTAATTTTGTGCAAAATTTAGAATATTGTAACATGAGCAATAATTTGATCCTAGATAAATTAGAAGGTGTCTTCATCAGGTTTAAGGAAGTCGGACAGTTAATTACCGATCCCGAAATGATGGGAGATATGAAACGCTTTGTAAAGTTAAGCAAAGAATATAAAGAGCTGGAACTAGTAACCGAAGCAGCAAAAGCGTATAAAAATGCTGTCGACACAATAGCAGAATCAAAAGATATCATAGCAAATGAGTCGGATGAGGAGCTGCGTGAAATGGCAAAAATGGAATTAGATGAGCTAGAAGTTAAGCTTCCCGAAATGGAACAGGAAATTAAGCTTCTTTTGGTTCCTGCCGATCCTGAAGATTCTAAAAATGCAATTCTTGAGATTCGTGGTGGTACTGGTGGCGATGAGGCTAGTATTTTTGCCGGTGATTTGGCAAGAATGTATACCAAATTCTGTGAAGCCAGAGGTTGGAAAATTTCTGTATCAAGCTTTAGTGAGGGAACTTCGGGTGGTTACAAGGAAATTGTAATGAATGTTACTGGTGACGGGGTTTATGGTATCTTAAAATATGAGTCGGGAGTTCATCGTGTTCAGCGTGTGCCACAAACCGAAACTCAGGGGCGTGTGCATACAAGTGCTGCTTCTGTTGCGGTATTGCCAGAAGCTGAAGAGTTTGATATTGACGTAAAGGAGAGTGATATTCGTAAGGATACTTACTGTTCGTCAGGTCCTGGAGGACAGTCGGTAAATACTACATATTCGGCTATTCGATTAACTCACATTCCAACAAATATTGTTGTTACTTGTCAGGATCAGAAATCGCAGCTTAAAAATCTTGCTAAAGCAATGATTGAACTTCGTTCGCGTATTTATGCAATGGAGCATCAAAAATATTTGGATGAGATTTCATCGAAACGTAAGACTATGGTTTCTACAGGTGACAGGTCTGCAAAGATTCGAACGTATAACTATCCGCAAGGGCGAGTTACCGATCACCGTATTAATCTTACCTTATACAATTTGTCGGCTGTTATGGATGGAGATATTCAGGAGATTATCGACAAACTTCAAATTGAAGAAAATGCAGAACGACTTAAAGAAAGTGGTTTATAAAGATATTGGCAGTGGTATTCCCACTGCCTTTTTTGTATTAACTAGTAAACAACCAAAAAATGAACTATCAGGCATTATTCGAGCAAATTAAAAAGAAAAAAAGTTTTCTTTGTGTAGGTTTAGATAGTGATGTGAAAAAAATACCTTCGCATCTTATGAATTCTGAAGATCCAGTTTTCGAATTCAATAAAGCAATTGTTGATGCCACCGCAGAATATACGGTTGCTTACAAACCAAATATTGCATTTTATGAGTGCAGAGGTGCAGCTGGCTGGTTAAGCCTTGAGAATACTGTGAATTACATTAAAGAAAAGTATCCCGATATTTTTCTAATTGCCGATGCTAAGCGTGGCGATATTGGAAATACATCTAAAATGTATGCTAGTGCTTTTTTAGAAAATATGCCCTTCGATTCAATTACTGTTGCACCTTATATGGGACAGGATTCAGTAACTCCATTTCTTGAGTATGATAACAAATGGGTAATATTACTTGCGCTAACCTCCAATAAAGGGGCATTCGATTTCCAGTTTTTTCAGGAAGGTGAGCAGAAAATGTTCGAGAAGGTATTGGAAAAATCACAAGAATGGGGAACTCAGAATAATATGATGTATGTGGTAGGAGCTACCAAGGCCGAAATGCTGGGTGATATACGAAAAATTGCTCCAAAACATTTTTTATTGGTTCCCGGAGTTGGTGCTCAGGGAGGAAGTCTTCAGGAGGTTGCTAAATATGGAATGAACGAGTCGTGTGGTTTGCTTGTAAATTCTTCTCGCGGAATTATTTTTGCCGATACTTCTGAAAATTTTGCTAAAGTAGCAGGGGAGAAATCTAAAGAACTTCAATTAGAAATGGAAAGCCTTTTAAAAGAAAAGTCTGTAATTTAAGTATTTGTACAATATAAAAATAAGAGCGGTTATCTTTTATTAACCGCTTTTTTATTGTCTATTGACTAGTAAATTGTTAAATTCGGGATGACGATAAAATGTCTGTTATATGACCGAGGACTTTTTACAATTTATATGGAAATCTCGTTTGTTTAAAGATGAGAATATTTTTTCTACTCAAGGTGATGTGATAGAAATATTGGAAGTTGGTAGACAGAATTTTGATGCTGGCCCCGATTTTTTCGATGCCAGAATTAAAATTAATGATATCCTTTGGGCTGGAAATGTTGAAATTCATATAAAGTCATCTTATTGGTATGCTCATAAGCATCACAATGATGAAGCCTATGACAATGTAATTCTTCATGTGATTTATGAAGATAATGGCGATGTAATACTTAATAATGCTCGTGTACTACCAAGTTTAAAGTTAGATTTTGATTATGCTTTACTTGCAACCTATAACTCTTTAATGAATTCTCAAAAATGGATTCCTTGCTTTGATGATATCAATTCGGTCGATCGCTTTTTTGTTCGAAATTGGTTGCAAAGAATGATGATTGAGCGTTTAGAAAGAAAATCAAAAGAAATTAAAGAGATTTTAAAACAAAATTCATTTTCTTGGGAAGAAACTTTTTATCAGCTTTTGGCGCGTTATTTTGGAATGAAAGTTAATTCAGATCCGTTTCAGCAATTGGCTCAGTCGATACCAATTAATATTTTATCTCGGCAGAAAAATTCTCTTCTACAAATAGAGGCTTTGCTGTTTGGTCAGGCAGGAATGCTTAATTTGAATTGTGAAGATTCGTATTTTAAAAATTTATGTAGAGAGTATAAATTTTTGGCTGTGAAGTATAATTTATCTCCAATACCCGAAAGTCGATGGAAGTGGTTGCGTTTGCGCCCAGCTAATTTTCCAACTATTCGAATTGCACAATTGGCATCTTTAATGTTTAAAACTAACTCATTGTGCGCTAAAATAATTAAGGCTGCTGATTATCCTAAGATTAAAGAAATTTTCAATGTCGAAACTTCTGCATATTGGCATAATCATTATCAGTTTGGTAAAGAATCCATATTCCGTCATAAAAAATTAGGTTCTTCAGCAGTCGATGGAATAATTATAAATTCTGTTGTTCCCCTTATGTTTGTATATGGCGAAATTAATGGGGGTTCTGAAGTTAAGGATAAAGCTCTTGATCTCCTCGATCAAATGCCAGCTGAAAATAATTCGGTTGTAAATAAATGGAAAGATTGTGGTGTGGAAATAAAATCAGCATTTGATTCCCAGTCTTTATTGCAACTAAAATCAAATTATTGCGATAAATTTAAGTGTTTGCAATGTGAATTTGGAAATAGAATAATACGCGCAGGGCTTACAGGTACTAATATAACGTAAAATTTATTGTTGCTGTTAGGTCGTTTATGGATATTGATTATCTTAGATTATTATTGACTCTTTTTTATGAATAAACAGAAACTTTGGGAAGAAAATATACGCACTGTTAGTATTGCTCTGTCTTTTATGGCTCTTGCTGTATTTACAGGTACTATGGGTTACATGTTTTTGGATGAAGCTTACAATTGGATCGATGCACTTTATATGACTGTGATAACGATCTCTACTGTAGGTTTTAAAGAGGTACATGCTCTGTCTGATGCAGGAAAATTATTTACCATATTCCTAATTTTTATAAGCTTTGGAATTTTTGGGTATATGGCATCTGCCATAACACGTTTTATTTTAGATGGTGTTTTTCGTCGAAATTTAAAAGATTACAGAATTGTGAAAAAAATAGATAAATTAACTGGTCATGTAATTGTATGTGGCTTTGGTCGTAATGGTAAGCAAGCAAGTCTCGAACTAATGGACCATGGCGAGAAAGTAGTTGTTGTTGATTCAAAAGAAACTGCTATTGATCGAGTTCGAATGTTTCCCGATTTGTATTTTATTCAGGGGGATGCTACCCAGGAGGAGGTTTTGGATATGGCGAATATTTCTAAAGCTTCCGCACTAATTACTGCAATTCCCAATGATGCAGAAAATGTTTACGTAGTGTTAACGGCAAGGGAAATGAATCCAGAATTACGAATTATTTCCAGATCTTCAAATAGTCAATCCGATCACAAGCTTAAAAGAGCTGGAGCAGATAATGTGATAATGCCCGATCGTTTGGGGGGACAACAAATGGCAAAGCTTGTGGCTCAGCCTGATGTCATAGAATTTTTAGATAATATACTATTGCAATCTTCAGAGGGTGTAAAGTTAGAAGAGGTTAGTTGTCATGGATTGGCAGGGTGCTTTATAGGTAAATCGATAAAAGAGTTAAGTGTAAGAAATAGATCTGGTGCTAATATCATTGGATTAAAAAATGATGAAGGAGCTTATGTGTATAATCCTGCTCCAGAATTGGTACTTAAAGATAATTACCATCTTTTTGTTCTGGGAAGTAAAGAACAAATAGTGAGGCTTAAAAAACTTCTTCAAAGGGGAAATTGATGTTTTCCTGAAGATGAAAATATAGTATAAATTTAAATCACAATTATATTGTGATTTTTTATTGCTATATATCAGGTGTTTATATTTTTTGTTTCAATTTTATCGATAAAATATTTGGAGAATTGCTATTTGAACTATTATATTTGCAGCCACTTTCAACGGAGAGTGGATTTATAAAATGGTTGTTTAGTAGTATTTTATAGGCAGTGGTAGGGTGGACGTAGGAATCTTTTTTTATTTGATTGTTTACACCTACTAAACATCCAGTTTTTAAATTTTTTTTTGATATTTTTTAATTTTAGGTTTGGAGATGTAGAAATAAATTCTTTATCTTTGCAGCCGCTTTTAGGGCAAAGAAATCTTGTGGAGTACTAGTATTTATGAGGCTTTAATAAGATTTTCAGTTCAAAAAAAAAGATTAAAAAACATTTGCAGGATAGAACAAAAAGTATTTATCTTTGCAGCCGCTAATCCGGAGGGATTAGTAGGAAATAGAGAGAGATTCTGGGGTGTTAAAAGGGGAGTTTAGTCTTCGAAAAATCTTTTTAAAATTTTTTTAGATTTTATTAGGATTTAAA
>NZ_JBQTGK010000007.1:0-141178 GCF_052400665.1 Marinifilum sp. RC60d5 | reverse complement strand
TATTTATTACCTTGGAGTTTTCTCGTACTTTAAATACAATGCCGTCCATCCAAACAATTAGATAAACAGGTTCTAATGGGCGATTTTGCCAAACAACAATGTCATCTATAATTTTACTTGTAATACGAGAAATCGCACTAGTAGAAACATCAAAGTCATAGGACTCTCGAATTTGATCCTGGATGTCACTATTGCTCATTCCTTTGGCATAGAAGGAGACAATTATATTTTCAAGTCCTTCAACCATATTGCCACGTTTAGGAATGATCATTGGATTAAAACTAGCATCCCGATCTCTAGGAACTTCTATTTCTGACTCTCCATAACTGGTTCTCACCTTTTTCTTGGCATATCCGTTACGTGAGTTATTTATTAAAGATTTGTGGTTCTTCTCATAACCTAAGTGCTCATCAAGTTCACCTTCGAGCATCTTTTCAATACCTCGTTTTTGAATCTGCTTTAAAAAGTCATTTAGCTCTTGGCCTGTCTTAAATTTTTTGAAAAATTCATCGGACATTAAATCTTTTGCATTCATAATGTGTGATTTAAAAGTTTGACTTTCAATGTAAAGTTATTTCCAATTTTTTTCTTGAGCTAGAAAAAGGCTCCGAAAAAATCAGAATAACTTTACTTACACACTTTATGGGATACTACTACTATTCGAAAATATAGGAGTAATTGCAAGAAGCTATTTGACAAAACCTGACTATAATCATATTGGTAAGTCCGCACTATCCAACCTACAGGCTTACCAAAAAGCTTGTAACCAACTCAATTTAGCCTTTAACGGCAATTTGCAAACCTAAAAAAAGTTTTTAGTATCAGGCTTTCTACTAACTTGACAGGATAGATTCTTTTGTGCCCAATCTGTAATGGCAGTTCAAATTCAATGCGGGTTTTGTAGTTTGATGACTAAGTTTTATCATAGTAATATCGTTCACGATGGACAATAAAACAGGGCTTTATCTCACACAAAATCTGACAGCGTACCCTTAAGTGAATTATACTGAAATTAATTATATGGAAAAATATAAAAATGTACTCATAATTAGTAATAGGTTTGATATTACTAGTAACAAATATAAAAAATGGCATTGCAAATTAGCACAATTGCCTGATGACATAATCTAAAATAGAATCCAAGTAAAAAGGTAACACCATTAAATATAAGATTATATATAAATCGCTAATAAAAGTAACCGTTGCACAACTGATTAAAATTTCTAATCATATGATAAGAGCCTTAAAAACTTGTTAATTGACAGATTTTCAAGGCTTCATTTTTTAGCTGATGATGATGTGAGTTTTAAATTATTAAGTTCTTAAAAGGAAGCTAAACGAGCCAAATATGCTTATTAAAATAGCGAAATGACTAATCCCCTGATTGGTTATTGTTTCAGCTGTTTTACTCATAAACTATCCCAATAGTCCGAGTGAGCACAAACTGCTGGTGCGAGCGTTTCGCTCGTATCTATTTTTAAAGAAAATAATATTAACAGATCTCACTTACAGTAAAATGTGAGTAGGGGTATATTATTGCAAATAATTATAAAATATTATTTAAATTAAGTTGTAATTTATCTTTGAATAAGGTTTGAGTAGAAAATACAAATTCCACAATAAAGAAGGTTTGTACTTTGTAAGTTTTGCAAGGGTATATTAGATTGATATATTTGTACGAGAATAATATTTTTCAATCGTTACTGACAGTTTAGAGTATTGTTGCAAAAACAAAGGCATGTGTTTTTTTGCTTACTGCATAATGCCTAGTCATCTTCATTTAATTTTTAATGATGGGAATTCAGATCCTGGTAAATTGCTTAAAGAATTTAAGGTATATTATTCGAAGAAAATTCAAAAAATGATTGAGGAAAACCCTCAGGAAAGCAGAAAAAAATGGATGCTTTGGATGATGCAACGTGCTGGTAAAATGAATAGCAATGTGAAAAAATAGGCAATTTTGGCAGCAAAATAATCATCCCATAGAGTTGTGGAGTAATAAAGTAATAAGCGAAAAACTAAATTCTATTCATAATAATTCAGTGGAAGCTGGTTTTATTGAGGAAGCACATCATTGGAAATACAGTAGTGCTAAGAATTATGCAGGGGAAAAAGGACAGTTGGAAGTAGAATTATTGTGAACCTCAGCCTGTGTTCATAGAGTACGGACGAAACGCTCGCACTAGCCTTTGGTTTGCATAAACTCGGACTATTTGGGTATGTTTGAACTTATAGATTTTTGAATAGGAAATTGAATAGCTTATATTTTGATTAGTAATTTTTTAATATAGAAAAATAATGCACATAAAAACTTTTTTACTTTTTATTAATATGGCAATTTGTACTTGTGTTTATGGGCAGGATATCCCGAAAAATTTCAAGAATCCTATTTTGTCAGGTTTTTATCCCGATCCATCTATTTGTCGTGTTGGAGATACTTATTATATGGTAAATTCCAGCTTTGAATGGTATCCGGGATTACCTATTCATAAAAGTAAAGATTTGGTTAACTGGGAAAAAATTGCTTATGGACTAAATAGAACCGACCAAATAGTTTATGAAGATGGATTGAGAAATTCTAATGGTATTTTTGCTCCTACTATTCGTTATCATAAAGGTACTTTTTATATTATAAGTACTATGGTAGGACAAAAAGGTAATTTTATTATTACTGCAAAAGATGCATCGGGTCCCTGGAGTCAGCCAAAATGGATTGCAAATGCACCAGGAATTGATCCTTCACTTTTTTGGGATGATGATGATCGTTGTTATTATACCGGAGCCGGTGTTATTGATGGTTCGGGTAAGGAATGGCCTGGCAAAAATGGAATTTGGATGCAGGAAATTGATCCCGATAAGGGAATTTTACTTGGCGAAAAGAAACAATTAACTTACGGACATGCTTCTAATGCGCGTTGGGCAGAAGGACCACACCTTTTTAAGATTGATGGAGAATATCTACTATTAATTGGCGAGGGGGGAACTGGCGAATATCATTCGGTTACAGTGTTTAATAGTAAGAGTTTATGGGGTCCATATATTCCTAATCATGCCAATCCGGTTTTAACACATCGCCACTTGGGTAAAACCTATTCTATTGGTCAAACCGGACATGCCGATTTAGTGCAAACGCAAAATGGAGAGTGGTGGAGTGTAATGTTGGCGAAAAGACAAATTGATAATTATGTTACGCTTGCCCGTGAAACTTTTTTGGCTAAAGTTATAATGACAAAACAAGAGAGTGGGCTAACTCCAATATTTAATCCTGGGCTTGGTTTGTTACAGTATGAGCAAGAAAGACCCGATTTACCATGGAGTCCGCTTGCAAAAATTAAGGATCTGGACGAATTTGATTCTAACAAACTGGCACTGGAATGGAATTTTTTACGTAGTCCAAAAACCAAATGGTATAATTTAAATAAGGGACAACTTGAAATACAACTGCGTCCCGAAATGATAACAGAATTAGTAAATCCTTCTTTTATTGGACAACGAACTCGTTTCCCGAATTATCAGGTAAATACAAAGCTTATGTTTTCTACAAATAAAGAAAACGAAAAAGCAGGACTTGTTATTTATCGCAGACACGGTAATAATTATCAGCTATTAAAAAGTAAGAATGAGCTTATCTTAATTAAATCGTTTCAAAAAGATAATAAAGGAGAGTTCGAACCTGAAATTGTGGCTAGTGTACCCTATAAAAAGGAAGTGGTAATATTGGGCGTAAAAGTTGATGGTATTAAAGTGCAGTTTTTGTATGGCGATAGTCAGAAAAATTTAAAAGCCATAGGCGATATCCAGGATTATACATTGCTTTCGGATGATGTGGCACAAAAGTTTAACGGTGTTTATATTGGAATGTATGCCACTTCATCTTCTAAGAAAAGTAATAATATTGCAAAATTTGATTGGTTTTTTAACAAAGGAAACGATTAATTTTGTGAGGAGTTTGGGAGTTTTTTTATTGAATTGTTTAGCTAATTTTACTTTCGTTTTGGTACATCAGAATTTTTAAATACTACAGATGGTAAAGAACTTGATTTAATTACTATCTATTAAATTAAGTGTTGAGTGTCGGGTTGTTAATTGTGAGTAACAAGTGAAAAATAGGTAACAAATACTTTTTATAAATGGATTATAGAGATATTGTATTTATTGCTGTAGCCGAAAATCTTAGTTTTTCAAAGGCTGCTGATAATTTAAACATAAGTCAGCCTGCGGTAACAAAACACATTAAGGAATTAGAAATTAAGTATAATTCGAACTTATTTGAAAGAAAAGGGAATAAAATTTACCTTACTCATAAAGGGAAAGTTGTATACAATAAGTATAAGCAAATAGAACAACAATATCGGGAACTTGAATTTGAAATTGGCCAACTAAACAATAATATTTCAGGAGATTTTATAATAGGAGCTAGTTCAACAATATCGCAATATCTTATTCCTAAAACAATAGCTTCTTTTTATAAGCGCTATCCAAAGCTTAATATTCACCTTGTAAATGGTAATTCGTTTGATATGGAACGCCTTTTATTAGATAGTAAAATTGATATGGCTATGGTAGAGAATCAAGCTTCTCAGGCAGGAATTCAATATAAAAATTTTTTAGATGATGAATTAATTGTTGTGAGTGGAAAAAATAGTGTTTACTCTAAACGAAAGAACATTAGCAAAATAGATTTACTTCAAATTCCTATTGTTTTGCGTGAAAAAGGTTCAGGCACATTGGAAGTAATTAAAGAAGCTTTTTTAAAGCAAAATTTGAATTTTGAAAATTTAAATGTCCCAATTCACTTAGGAAGTACCGAGTCTATAAAAAACTTTCTTCTTGCTTTTGATGGTTTGGCAATTGTATCGAAACAGGCTGTAAAAACAGAATTATACTCAAAAAGTCTTGTAGAAATAAAAGTAAAAGGCTTTAGTATTCCCAGAAAGTTTCGTATTGCAAACAAAATGGGGCATAAAAGTCGGCAAATTGAATTGTTTGAAAATTTCCTATTTCAATATAACTTTTAGTTATACCTTATAAAAATTTACTATTTGATATAGTTATATCCAAATTATACTTTTATAAAAAAAAAGTATGGAAAGAGATAAAATTATTAAGAGAGTAAAAGGGGAGTCTGTGTACATTAATCGGCTCTATTTATTAATAATATGTTTTTGTTTTTTGCCGTTTATTTCTCCGGCAATTGCTTTGTTTATAGGTTTATTGCTTTCTCTTATAGGTATTAAGCATAAGGATATTCATAAGTACACTTCGAATATATTACAATTATCTATTGTTTTATTGGGTTTCGGAATGAACCTTAGTGATGTGTTAAGTGCTTCAAAAAGTGGTTTTCTCGAGACTGTGGTTTCTGTTACTTTTGTAATGACTACTGGTATTTTATTGGGTAAATTTTTAAAAGTAGAGAAGAACATAGCACTTTTAATTGCAACCGGTACTGCTATTTGTGGAGGAAGTGCCATTGCAGCAGTTGCACCGATATTGAACAGCAAAAATTATCAAAACTCATTTGCTTTGGTTGTTGTTTTTGTATTAAATGCAGTTGCATTGTTCCTATTTCCCTTTGTTGGTCATAAATTAGGATTAAGTCAGGAAACATTTGGAAACTGGGCAGCTATTGCAATTCACGATACCAGTTCGGTGGTTGGCGCCGGAGCAATTTATGGCGAAAAAGCCTTACAAGTTGCCACAACGGTTAAATTAATTCGTGCCCTATGGATTATTCCTTTATCCTTAGTAATTGCATTTTTAAATAAAGGCGAAGAAAAGAAGAAGATTAAATTTCCCTGGTTTATTCTGTTTTTTGTGTTCGCTATAGTATTTGCGAATATGTTTCCAAGTTTGCAGGTAAGCTATTCTCACTTCAGTTTTCTGGGTAAGCGTGGAATGGTGGTTGCTCTTTTTCTGATTGGTTCAAATATATCAGTCGATCAAATTAAAAAATCTGGTATCAGAAGTTTTGCTTTGGGTTTTGTCTTATGGGCAGTAATTTCTGTAGGTTCATTATTTCTTTTAACTCGATAAGCTATGCCTAACTTATACATCATATTTACAATTGTTTTTTCTAGTTTAATTAAAGGGGTAACAGGATTTGGATTTGCATTATTATCCTTACCCATTCTTTTAACCTGGTACGATGCAAAAGAAATAATACCAGTTTTAATGATTTGTAATTTAGTTGCATCGCTGTTTATAATTTTACAGAAAAAAGACAGGAAACTTATTGATAGGCCATCAAGTTATTTAATAATATCGGGAGGTATATTTACAATTTTTGGGGTAATAATATTGAAATATGTTAATACTGCATATTTAATTCATATTTCGGGCTTTGTTTTTATTATCTTAACAATATTGTCTTTACTAAATAATAAGTCTGAGAAAACAAGTTTGCGATTGTTAACTTATCCTGTTGTAGGTGCTATTATTGGTTTAATAACTGGAGTAATATCAATTAGTGGGCCTCCATTGGCACTTTTTCTTAATAAAGCTCGGTTTAGTAATGATAAGTTCCGTGAAATATTTGCCTGGTTTAGTATTGTTACTGCAAGCGTAGCTATTATCGGTTATTTCCAAATAGGATTGCTTACAAATCAGGTTTTTAAACTCTCATTATTATTTTCACCCATATTACTAAGTGGCACTATTCTAGGTAAATATCTGAATAGATCAATTTCGATAAATAGCTTTAGAACAGTAAATATTATACTTACTTTTATTTCGTGTATCATTCTATTAATCAATTAAAATTTAATAATAGCATGGTGAAAAAGTAGTTGGCCAATAGAATGTAAATGGCTAACAATTAAAGAGTAGTATGCTGAGAAGTAGATGGCATTGTTTCGAAAAGAGATTTTTTTGGAAATCTTTAGGGATTTTTAATGTAAAATTTTATCCTGCTGTATATTACGAATGGCAAAATCTTGCCGAAAATAAAGTAAAATCGCTAAAATTTCAGATTTAAATAGTTAATAAGTTAAGGGACGCATCTAATGTGTCCCTTCTTTAATTATACAATATTTCTTATTGTTTTTTTTGGAAGAGAAGGCTTTTCTGTTGTAACTTAGATCAAAACAGATACTTAAACTTAATTTATTTTGTTATGGCTGCTACGAAAAAATTGGTTGAAGAAGATAATAAAAGCAAGGAAATTCTGGGTGCTGCTTTGGATGTTTTTGTGAAAGTGGGGTATTTTTCAGCTACTGGAGCAGATGTCGCGATAGCTAGTAATACCTCGGAAAAGGAGTTGTATTCATATTTTAAAACCAAAGAAAATTTACTTCATACGATTGTCGAAGAGGCAGTTCATATTCTTTTTGACGGACTAGATCCAAACGATGATGGTGAACTTCAGGAAGTGGAGTTGCTATTTTTTATAAATGATTATTTAGAGTCTATCGAAAAAAATCTGAAGTTTTTTAAATTATTTTATGCTTTGCGTTTACAGCCTGGCGTGGTTCCATTGTATAAAGAGGAATTGGATGAAATTGTAAGCATGAAATTTGATGTTTTAAATGAATATTTTAGTCAGATTGGTGCTACAGATCCTGAAATGGAAACTGGATTTTTAATTTCAATGCTCGATGGTATTGCCATTAATTATGTGTTGCAGCCAGAGGGATATCCAATAGATGCTATGCAGCAAAAAGTTCTGAATATGTATGTATCGAAAGCTGAGCATGAAGAATAATTAAGAATTTTCAGACTCTTATTTACTTTGCGTATAGGGGAGTATATCTTGCTGCATTGCAAAAAAGCCGATCTGAAGAAAATCAGATCGGCTTTATATATTTTGCAAATAGTTTAATAGCAAATGCTATAAGCTATTTGTAGTTTATTTTAATCCACGCTTAATTAATAAAGGATCGATACTTGGTTCTGCACCTCTAAAGCGTTTGTACAATACCATTGGATCTTCGGTACCACCTTTTGCTAATACATTATCGCGGAAAGCTTTTGCAGTAGCTTTATCGAATAAACTGGTTTCTTTAAATGCCTGGAAAGCATCAGAATCTAGAACCCCAGCCCAAATGTAAGCATAATATCCTGCAGAATATCCACCAGCAAAAATGTGCTTAAAGTAAGTTGAACGATATCTTGAATAGATTTCAGGAATTAGTCCTAATCCTTCTAAATAGTTCTTCTCAAATGTCATTACATCTTCAGTAAGCTCTTTTGTTAATGTATGATATTTCATATCTAGCATTGAAGCAGCAAGATATTCAATAGTTGCAAATCCCTGATTGAATTTACCAGCATTCTGAATTTTCTTAACCAATTCGGTAGGGATTACTTCGCCAGTTTTGTAATGTTTAGCGTAAATAGCCAACATTTCAGGCTCAAAACACCAGTTTTCCATTATCTGAGAAGGAAGCTCAACAAAGTCGCGAGAAACAGAAGTTCCCGACAAGTAGTTGTACTCACACTTAGATAGGAATCCGTGTAAAGCGTGACCAAATTCGTGGAATAAAGTTTCAACTTCATCAGGCGTTAACAAGGCAGGAGTATCGCCAACGGGCTTGGTGAAATTACAAATGTTCATAATAACAGGACTCACTGGATGATCAGTTCCAAATCCTGATTGTTTGCGGAATGAACTCATCCATGCTCCGCCATTTTTAGAAGCACGTGGGTGATAATCAACATAGAAAATACCAATGTGTGTTCCATCGGCTTCCTGTAATTCGAATACCTGATTTTCAGGGTTGAATTTAGCGATATCATTACGAGGAATAAAATTGATTCCATATAATCTGTGAGCCAGTTCAAAAGCACCTTTACGAACATTGCTAATTTCGAAATATGGCTTTAATTCTTCTTCGTCTAAGTTGTATTTTGCTTTCTTTACTTTGTCGGCATAGTACCACCAGTCCCAAGAAGCTAGCTTGAATTTTCCACCTTCTTTGTCGATGATTTTTTGCATTTCCTTCACTTCTTTTTTAGCGTTAGGAAGTGCAGCTTTCCAAAGTTTGTTTAATAGTTCAAACGCCTTTTCAGGAGTTTTTGCCATGTTTTTTTCCAAAATATATTCTGCATGGTTTTTGTACCCGAAAAGTTGAGCACGTTTGATACGAAGGTTTACAATTTTTTTAGCAACCTCTTTATTATCAAATTTATTGTTGTTGTTTCCTCGGTTTACATATCCCATATACAATTGCTTACGCAAGTCGCGATTATCAGCATATTGTAAGAAAGGAAGCATGCTAGGCTTTTGAGTAGTAAACAACCATTTGCCTTCCATGCCAGCATCTTTTGCTGTTTCGGCAGCAGTTGCTTTAACACCTTCTGGTAAGCCTGCAAGATCTTTTTCGTTGTCGATAACCAATTGGAAACTATTGGTTTCTTTCAATACATTATCTCCAAACTGAAGAGTTAATGCCGAAAGTTCTTCATCAATTTTACGCAACTGATCTTTCTTGTCAGCAGGAAGGTTAGCACCACCACGAACGAATCCCTGATAGATTTTTTCCAACATTGTTTGTTCTTCAACAGAAAGGTCTAATTGATCTTTTTGATCATAAACAGTTTTAATTCTTTTAAATAAATTTTCGTTTAAACTGATATCAGCACCATATTTTGAAAGAAGTGGTGATAATTTTTTCTGAAGAGCTGAAATTTCATCATTTTTCTCAGTACCGCTAATATTTCCGAATACATTGCTTACTTTATCAAGCAACTTACCTGCTTTTTCGAAAGCAACAATTGTGTTTTCGAATGTAGGAGTTTCTTTACTATTTGCAATTGCTTCTATTTCGGCACGTCCTTCTTCCATACCTTTCATAAAGGCAGGCTCGTAATGTTTAAACTCTATTTTGTCGAATGGAGGTGTCTGAAATGGAGTGTTATACTCCGCAAAAAACGGATTCTCATTTTTTTGCTCATTTTTGTTACTATTACAAGCGGTTAATCCAATACCTGCAATAAGTACGTAAAGGAATGTCTTTTTCACTTTGTTAGGTTTAGTAATTAATACATAAAATTGTTTGCTTGGCAAATTACTAAAAATAGAGTGCTTTTCCTTATGAATTTAATGATTTAGTAACATATAGATTTGAATTAATAATGAGTAATTATTAATTAGCAATTACTCATTATTAATCTTTACTTACTTAAGTCCTTTTTTTAGATTAAAGCTGGTTGATGGCTGAGCTTGTTTCGATTGTTGAAAGTTTTTTATTATTCTTTTGAAAGTATTCGATGATACTTTTTCGTGGCTTAAATCGATTAAAAATCGGCGGAATCCTTCTTTGTGTAAATTATTTTTTTGCTGCATCCAGGTAACTGGGTGTTTTGGATAAACAATGGTTATTCCATCGCGAACTTCTTTGTCGTATTTTCCTTGCATATCGTCCGTTAGCTCATTGTTTGCTGATGTTTTAACAGGCATGCGGGAGTAAAATAGTTGAGGGTAGAAGTATACAGGAACAATTCCAAAACGATCATTACCTCTTAAAAGATTCTCCAGATCATTTTCTTGTGGATGAGTGTATAAATTTATTTTTTCGTCGCGAAGATGTGCTACTGCCGCATCGTTAAATAAATACACATTTTCGTTGCAGGCAATTCTTGCTTTTTTGGGCAGTAGTAATTTTTGAGAAATATGGCTTAGCATAAAATTCTGATAACCTTTTCTCATTGCTGTTTTGCATAGTTGCTGATAAAAAGGAATATCTTTTTCCTGAATGAACTTAGGAAGTTCAATCATTATTTTATTTGCATTTTTCTGTAAAAATGGAACTTCCCATTTTAATTCTTCCCATTCCGATTTTTTAAGATTTAAAATCAGATAATTCATTTCGTTTAAATGAATTTTACGAAGCCAGGCTAAAGAATCAATACGAACATAGATTTGTTCTTTTTGAGGGATGTTTTTAGCACCTAAACTTTTAATAATTTTAACTTTTTCGGTTCGGTGCATACTTGCGTTAATAGGTTTTCCTTCATCGCGAAATTTACCAGGAAATTTTTCCTGCATCATTCCGGCTAGGTATACCTGATCGCCTTTTTGAGCAAGTGTATTTCCCGCCTCTATTTGATAAGATCCTTTGCTTAAATTTTTAAACTCTTTTACTTTAATGGCTTTTTGAGCTTCCCCATGTTTTTGTTTAAAACGGATTCTATTTCCTAATTGTAGCTCGTGACTAGAGGTGAAAATAATAGATTCTCGAGTTCTTTTTTCAACCCTGCCAATTAAAATACCGGTATTGGTATTTTCGGTAATTGCTTTATTTACATTTCCAGCTAAAAAATAGCCGGTTTTTTCTCTTCCCATGTCATAAGAAAGTATCTCTTTGGCCGATTTTAAATCATTTTCATCTATTACTTTGCGATAAGCACGGGATACATTGTAAACAAATTCGGCCGGTTTTAAGCGACCTTCTATTTTAATAGATTCGACTCCAATTTTCATTAGCTCGGGCAAAACATCAACTGCCTGATTATCTTTTAAGCTAAAAATATGTTTTTTCTCATTTCCTGTTTCGTAGAATCTGCGACAGGGTTGTGCACATAAGCCTCTATTGGCACCACTTCCTCCTAAAAAACTACTGAATAAACACATGCCTGAGAAAGAGTAGCACAATGCTCCGTGCATAAATATCTCCAGTTCGATATTCGATTTCTTTTTTACTTCTTTTAGCTCGGGTAGGGTTAACTCTCGCGCCATTACAACTCTTTCAAATCCTCTTTCCTGACAATAAATTGCGCCAAGAGAATTATGATGTGCCATTTGTGTGCTGGCATGAACTGTTATTTTTGGAAAATATTTTTTAACCAGATGATAAACTCCCCAATCTTGTATAATAATTGCACTAATATCTGTTTTTTGAATCAGATACAGTGTATCCAGTAAATCGGATAGTTCTTCGTTTTTAATTACAATATTTAAAGTTAGATAAACTTTTATCTTGTGCTTTTTAGCCAGTTTTAATAAAGCCTGAAGCTGTGAGCTTGTGAAATTTGAAGCTCTGCCGCGAGCGTTAAATTGGCGTAAACCAAGGTATACAGCATCGGCTCCTCCTTTTATGGCAGCATGAAACATTTCGGGATTTCCAACGGGTAAAAGTAATTCTGGTTTGTTCATTTTTCTCATCTTTGTTCAGTTTGCAAAGATAGAAGCAATTTTGGGCTTAGCGAGTTTTAGTGAAAAAAAATATAGAATTGTGATAGTTAGCTTAGTTTATTGTTATTTAAATAGTTATTGTGTTTAAAGTAATCTTTTTTTGATTTTCGTTTCTCACTTTTAGGTGAAAAGCTAAGGTAAAATGCTACCCATAATATGAAAAGAGTAATAGAAACAGCGGTGAATTTGTTAATACAAATGCCTTTTAAGCTGTAAATAATGGCATTTTTTGGGTTTTTAGGATAATATAAAATTGTAAATTCTTTTCCATTGGGGTATTCGACATTTTCGGGACCTTTTATTCGAAAATTTTGATTATCAACTTGATATTGTATTATTGAATATAGGGAGTAAAACTGACCTGTATTGTCTTTGCTGGTTTTAATAACAATTCCATTTGCTTTTTTACCATTTATAAGCAATTCATAGTTAGCATAAATAGGAATAAGTAGAATTAGAATTGTAATAATCGTAAAGCGAAGGCCCGAAACTTTCATTGGCTACAGTTTTAATGCTTTTGTTAAATTTAATAAAATTTAAGCAAAAAATAAGGCTGTCATTTTTGGTTTATGACAGCCTTATCTTTTATAAAATTAATTTGAAACTATTCTGGATAAGTCAAATTTTCCTCTTTTAGTGTTGCCAGGACTTCGGTTCTGTATTTTTCAGCTTCCCATTTGGCAATTGCTAAATCATGACTTGCATAATTTCCACATTCAATTTTATTGGTTCCAGGAATTTCGCCATTGAATTCGGCCATAAAATCGAACATTTCTTTGGTAACTTCAACAATATCATTTGAGCTAAGATCGCCATGAAAAATTAGGTAAAAACCAGTACGACAACCCATAGGACCAAAATAAATTGTTTTATCAGCCCATTTTTCATGATTTCTTAAAAAGGTAGCTCCCAAATGTTCCATGGTATGCATAGCAGGAATATCCATTGCTGGTTCTGCGTTAGGTAATTTGGTTCTGATATCGAAACTGGTTAATGTTTCGGCACCAACTTTATCTTTTCTTGATACGTAAATTCCACGTTTTAATTTGTTGTGGTCTACTGTAAAACTTGCTATTTTTTCCATAATCTGTATTTTTCTAGTTTCCCAATTCGTTTATCATTTCTACAACCATTTTGGCCGAGTTTACTGCTGCTGTTTCAACAAATTCTTCATATTCAACAGCATTTTCCTGTCCTGCAATATCCGAAATTGATCGGATAACTACAAAAGGAATTTTAAATCGATAACAGGTTTGTGCAATTGCAGCGCCTTCCATTTCAACAGCTTCGGCATCGGGGAACATGTTTTTAATTTGTTTTGTTGCCTCAGCATTATTCATAAACTGATCTCCAGTTAATATACTTGCTTTTTTAGTTGATAAATCAGTTAGTCGATGTATGCATTTATCTGCTAAATTAATCAATTTTTCGTCGGCAATAAAGCTTTCTGGCATTCCAGGAACCTGTCCGTGTTTGTATCCAAAAACAGTACAATCCATGTCGTGATGAATGAGCTGAGTGGAAATAACAATATCGCCTACTTTCAAATCACCAGGAAATCCGCCTGCGGCTCCGGTATTGATCACAAAATCGGGTTGGTAGCTCTCAATCATTAGTGCAGCACCAATGGCTGCATTTACTTTTCCAATTCCTGACTGAAGGAGAATAACA
Source organism: Marinifilum sp. RC60d5 (assembly GCF_052400665.1). Classification (NCBI taxonomy): domain Bacteria; kingdom Pseudomonadati; phylum Bacteroidota; class Bacteroidia; order Marinilabiliales; family Marinifilaceae; genus Marinifilum; species Marinifilum sp. RC60d5. Next base: position 127,374 of record NZ_JBQTGK010000007.1, on the reverse strand, counting down.
TCTGCACCATTTAATTTGCCGGTGTAGAATACAAATCCTCCTTTTTGTTCTTCGTTTTTATTAGACAATAATTTTCGAAGCTTAACTACTTCAATTTCCATTGCCCCTATAATTCCTATTTTCATTAATCAAGACTAAAATTAAAAATATCAGGAATAAAGTTTGTTTTAGCTTTATTGCTGTTTTTATATTAGAATGCAAAGTTAAAAAACAATTAAGAAATTTGGCTTTGCTTTTGTGAATCACCTGTAAAAATATTGTTATGGTTTATTTGTCTCTTAACAAATGTGTTTCTATTTTGTTTGTTTAGATATTTAGATGCATATTTGCATGTGAAAATTATTAGCATAATGAAATATTATATTCTTTTGTTATTTGTGTTTTTAGCGACTAAAAATTCAAATTCTCAAACATTAAAAATAGGGGATAAAGCTCCTGAAATCATTCAAAAATCTTTATCTGGTAAGGATATTTCTTTATCGGAATTAAAGGGTAAAATGGTTTTGATAGATTTTTGGGCTTCTTGGTGTAAACCCTGTAGAAAAGAAAGCAAATATCTGCTTGAAGCCTATAATAAATATCAACATATTGAATATAAAAATGGCAATGGTTTTACGGTGTATAGTGTTTCTTTTGATCGTAATATTAAATCCTGGAAAAAAGCTATTACTAAAGACAGTTTAATTTGGGAAAATCATGTTAGTGATTTAAAAGGCTGGAAAAATTCGGCAGCCAAAGTTTACGAGGTTAGAAAGCTTCCAACGAATTATTTAATTGATGGGGAAGGAACTATTGTTGCAATTAATTTGCGTGGAAATAATATTGAAAAAAAATTAAGAAGCTTACGAAAAAGGAAGTGGTTTTTTCTATTTAATAGATAAAAAACGAGGCTGCATTTAATAGATACAGCCTCGTATTTTTTTATTGACACACAGCCGATAATCTGGCTTGTTCCATTAATTTTTTGGTTTGTGCACTTAGTTGTTTGTATATGGCTGTGGTTTCTTCTTCCGAAAGATTTGGACACATGGCTGCAAGTAATTCTTCTTGTCCCTGATCGGTATAAGTATACTTTACACCTTCGTATAAATAGTAACAATTATCTTCATCGGAACAACAAGCGGTGGCCTGAGTGGTAGCAGAGCATTCGCTTGGGGTAGGAAATGCTTCACAAACATCTTCCGATTTATCTGAATCAGAATCGCATCCAAATAATAGTAGTGCAATTATCCCCAGTAATGATAGGGGAAGGAAAATAAGTTTTTTGTTCATCTTAGTTTATTTTAAAGTTTGAATTCTTTTTCAATTATATTTTCAAATTCTTCGTACTTTTTAAAGCCCTTATATATTTGCTTATTGATTACAAAACCAGGCGTTCCGCTAAATTTTAAATCAGTAAATTCTTTATAGTTTGCTCTTAAGTATTTATAATCATCGTTTTCTAAAACAGCTTTTGCAATTTCTGTATTGTTTTGCATAAAATCCTCGCATAAAGATTTAAAATCGCTGGTGTAAACCACTTTGTAATTGTGCACCAAAAGTTCGTGCAATTTATCAAATTCTCCGTATTTATGTACCGAAATTGCAACTTGCAATGCATAAATCATATCAATATCTTCATTGGGCTCAATCAATTTAACAATTAAATTAAGCTTTCCTTTATCGAGATAATTCTTTTTTAGTTTAGGATAAACTTCCTTAAAAAACTTACGGCAAAATCCACATTTATAACTAGAATATATATAAATAGAATTTGCAGCATCGGGAGTACCAAAAATAATGTCGTATTTATTGATATGTACTTCGATAGAAGCTTTTGAAGATGTTTTGTGTTGTATTGTTTTATTACTAATAATGTAGCCAATTACGCACAAAAGAATAAAAGAGATAATATATATAAATCGGTTTGATATGTTCATATTAGATAAATGAGGAAAAGTGTTTTCTGCTTATTTTTTTTGTTCTGTGTCGAAATTAACCAATTTTGGGTGGAAAATAAGATCCAAAACAACTTGTTGAAGTTTTATTTTGGTTTTCATTTTCATTCGACCTTTTTTTGTGTCGAGTCCACTATGAGTTTTTCCATCCTCACATTTCGAAACCACAAAAAGAGAGGTTAAGCCTGAAGTTCCTCCATCGGGTTTATTCTCTTGTTTTTGTTGTTTTTCACGAATTCGCTTTGTTTTACCATGTAAAATTTCGCCCAAATAAATGCGGAGATGATATTCATAATCGTCACCAAAAGTTTGCATTCCATAGGCTGAAATATCCATGGCATTGCTTTTAATTTCGGTTTGTGGAATATAAACAGCATTCTTATAAACAAATACTTTGCTTTCAATAGTTTTAAATTGCAAGTTATCTAGCTCTTCTATATTGGTCGATTTAGAAAGTTCCATTGCTGGTTTAAAATTAAAAAGTCCACCATTTTCGAGTTTTAGATCACCTTTTAACATGGTAGAATCATTTACCAAGGAATCTCCTAATAATAAAAATTGTCCGTGTAAATCGGAGCTTAGTTTTCCACTAATTTGTTCTGATTTTACGTAGGCCTGATCGTATTCTTTAAAATTATCGAAATCTTTCATTAGCATAGCAATATCCAAATCATTTGTTTGGTTATACAGGTCAATAGTTTTTTTATTGTTAGATACTACTTTATAACGAAGCGAATTGTTCATATTCCCTTCGAAAGCATTAAAACGGAACTTGTCAAGTAAAATTGTACTGTCGCTAATATTAAAAAGGCTGCTAATATTTGTAAAATTTGCTTTTTTATAGCTAAAGCTTTCGCCCGATAATTTTCCTTTTAATCGATAGGTGTACTGTGTTGTGTTTGTACTTTCCGATTTATTGGTAAGGGAATCTGTATTACTAGTGAAAATTGCTAGTAAAGAGTCTATCTTCTGATAATTTATGTGTTTAAAATGAAATAAGCCATCAATGGATAATTCTTGTTTTTGATTTGTTATTAAAGTATTGTAATAGTTTTTAATTTGTGTTGAATCTATTTTAAAATTTATACCCGATAGCTCACCTTTTGTATTCATTATTTTAATGGTGTCGGTTAGCATATCGATTTGTCCCGAGAAATTGGAGAGTTTAATTTTTGGATTATTAAGATCAACAGATACATTTCTACAATTGGATTTTATCTGAGTATTCTTACAGATAATGTTTGTAATTTGCCGAGCAATAGAATCAGGATTAATTTTAGCTTCTGAATTGATTTGTGTACTTATATTTCCATGGATATTAGAGATTATAGAATCGGGCATAAAACTCTGAAATTCGTTTAGATTTAGGTTGGTTTTTAAATATAAACTATATTCAGGATAGTTTATGTTATGTACTTGCATTTTACCAGAAAAGCTGCTTTGGGAGGTTTCAAAATAAAAAGAGTCTATCTTCGCACTCATTTTACTTAAATCGGAAAACTCTCCGTTAAATTCAGCTGTAATATTTGCCTTATTCAGGTTCAAATTGTGAGAAGGAATCTGTGTTTTAATATCCGAAATAATAATTTTATTGGGAGCATAATTGAAGGATGCATTTAAAGAATCAAGATGAAGTTTAGCTGTTGATGTTTTTACATTTATAAGATCAACTCTTGCATTTATATTTTGAAGAATGTAATCTGTATTTTCAAGTTCTTTAAAAGAATTTAATTTCCCGTTTCCCAAAATTTTAAGTTTACTAATTCCGGCCTCTAAATTCATAAGAGAATCGGGAATAAAGTTTTTTATCTCCTCAAGGTTAATTTGCAGATTGCTATCGAAATTGTAAATGGGCTCATTCAAATTAGTAAGTTCAAAGGTGATATCCCCCGAACTTTTCTCGGTCTCGAAATGCAGTTGTTCACATATTAATTGTGTGCTTTCTGCCAATGCTTCTTCGCCATTGTCTATTTGCCCTTTAAAATTAAGATTCTTAAGTAGAGGATAATCTCCTTTTTCGAGAAGACCATCTGTTAATTGTAAATTTGCCTTTATTCTTGGAGGAATAGAATCGATAAGTTTTCCATTAATACTTCCCGAAACCGCTAACAAGCCATTAAACTGATTGATTTTGTAGTTACTAATAATTTCTTTAGGTATATATTTTTGAAGTTTATTAAGTTCTAAATTACAGTGGCTTATGTGTATTTCTGCAGGTATTTTATTTTTAAGTTCAATTTTACCCTGCGCTTGTAAATTTATGCCATTACTAATTAGGTTTATCGCATTAAGTTGTAGTATGTCATTTGCATAGGCAATGTTGTAGGTAATTTTGGCATTTTCCATTTTATGCAAATTACTATCTTCGAATTTGCAATCGGAAAGCAATGCATTTCCTTCTATTTCTGCCTGATAACTATTGTTTAGTATTTTTCCCTGTATCTCTGTTTTATCGATTAAAATTTCGGCTTGAAACAAGGAGTTTGAGTTAAAATAGAAAAGACGAATATTATTTAAGGATACTTTTTTAAGATCCAAATGTAATGAACTATTGTTCTGTGAAGATACACTATCTTGATTGCTTGAAAACAGACAATCGAAATTGCAAGTGCCATTTTTGTCTAGCTGATAATTGAAATATCCATTTTTTAATTCTACTTTTTCTGTTTCCAGATTTCCTTTTATTAAAGCGATCGTATTTAGTGAAACATAGATTTTATCCGAACTGATAAGAGTATCGGTATTTGGTGATGTATTAGATTGCAGCAATACATTTTTAAATTCCACTGTTGCATAAGGAAATTTTTTTAGTAGAGAAAAAGAAACATCTTCTACTTTGATGTCAGCATCAATAGAGTTATTTACTTGGGTAAGAGCAGTACGTACAATTGTATCTTCGGCCATTTCTGCAATAAGAATTAAAACTATGCATAAACTAATTATTATGGCAAAAAATCGTTTCAGGAATTTCAGTATCCTATTCATTTTATGATTATTATATGTTAATCCAATTGATTGTGGAAATAAGAGCCAAGAAGGTATATTTTATATTACTCTTTTGTGTTTATGTTTTGCTAAACAAAGATAAAATGATTTTTAAATATTATAAACAATAATACAAAAGATTTTAATCTTGCAAACTATCTGTTTGTAATGATTTTTGTTTCCAAAAATATAAAGTTTTATTGTCGCTATAAATAAGAATAATTGTAATTTAAACGATATGGGTGTAAATTTTTATTACTGTTTAGTATATGGGATTTTATGTGAGTGAGGGGAGATAATATAAATGGAGTTCTATTTTTTATTGTAGTTATTTAATTATCTATATATAGTATTTAGTTAAATTATTTTTATTTTGATGTATAGTTAATAATTTTTATGGAATAATCAGTTTTATTGTATTAATGACTAATTATAAGATGTATTTGATGTTGATATTATCAATTAAGATTATATATGTGTTTGAGCTTATGCAAAGTATTTTTATTTTTGAAATACTTAGGTTGAATAAGAGCTGTTGTTATATTTTAGGTATTTGTTTAGGAGAAGATTTGAGCTGAGTAATTATAGTATTAAGATAAAATTTGAAAAAATCAATTATTATAAAACCCGGCACTTTATGTGCAAAATTTAATCCTAACAAAATGAAAAGAAAAATTACTACACTATTGCTATTCTTTGTAATCTTGTGTCTTACGCAACAAACTAATGCTCAATATAGTGTGAGAGATGCTATTAAGTATGCGAGTAGGTTAAAAAAGAAAGTTAAGAAGGGAAATTTTAAAAAGTTTAATAAGTCGTATGCTGAGGCATTACAAGCTATCGAAAAAATTGAGAGCAAAGCAACAAGCACAGAGTTTGGTTACGATGGTGTAGCTAGTAATATCAATTCGTGGATTAAGTTAAATAATATTTTGGCTAAATTCCCTAATGGTAAAATTGTTTATAAAGATGAAAGTATCGACTTAAAGGTGAAAGATTATGGGCCTTTAAAAGTTGAGGCTAAAACTAAAGCAGCACAAGCACATTTCGATGCGGGAATAAAAATTGTTAATGAAAGTGATAATTTTATAAAGCGTAAAAAAGCATTTACACATTTTTCGAAAGTAGAAAAATATGCTCTTAATTATAAAGAAACTTATGCTGAAAAAGTAAAAGAAGAAAAAGGTAAAGTATATTATGAAGAGGCAATGCGCTTGCTTAGCGAAGGGAAAACTTTTGAAGAGAAGAAAAAAGCAGTATCCTTATTTACCAGTACTAAAAAAGTAACTGATTCCTATAAAGATATAGATGAGAAAGTAGCTGGTTTGTATTATGATGAAGCAATAAGACTTTCTGCTTCCGATAAGATAAAAGATTTATCAGCAGCAACCGGTTATTTTGCTACTGCAAACAAATGGATTAGCGATTTTAACGGATGTGTAGCAAAAAGAGACGAAGTTTGCGAGAAAGGTGCTGGTATTGTTTATGATATGGCTGTTGAAAAAGAGAAAGAGAAATCATTTTCAGCTCAGAGTAAAGCTGCAGAAATATTCGAAAATGCTAACAAATGGGTAAAGGATTATAAAGATGCTACTGCCAGAGCAAAGATAGCAAGAGATCGTTCTAAAGTTAATGTTTTAGTGGTGGATAAAAATGGAAATTTACTTTCTCCATCAGCATTTGCTTATGGGTTAAAACAAAAATTACCAAATTATTTTATTACTCCTTCTTCAATTAAAGATGCTGCCAATATTGATATGAATAATACTGATAATTATGCCGAAGCTAAAAAAGTTTTAGGGTATGGTTTTGTAGTTGTTAAAATTGGAGAGCCTGAGAGTATTGAATATAGCAAATCGGGACCGACAAGTTCTATGAAGGATGTGCATTCATATTACGTGAAAAAGAAAAATGCATCTACTGGTAAAATTGAAACTAAAAAAATTAGCGAGAGTACTTATAAAACTACGAAAGCTATAATTGCGATTGCAAAAGAAGATGGAGGTCAGACTTTACTTAAATATTCTGGTAAAGTTTCTACAACAGTTGAATCGGCTACAGCTATAGCTACTTATGCATTAGAAATTTGGGATGCTCGCGATGCAGAGAATCCAGTTCGAGTTGGTGTAATTTATAAAAAATATAGTAAAACTGATCGCATAGTTAGAGAGGTTTATGCAGGTGATGGTATGGCAAACCCAGGAAATTTATCTAACCCGACACGAAGTTTAAAAACAGAGGCTGAACTTAAAGCTTCTTTAAGCAGTAATCCGCCAAGTGTTAAGGAATTGGTGAAATTAGATGTGGACAAAGTAGCTGAGAAAATAAAACTAAATATTTTTTATAAGTAAGAAATAAGATTAAAAACTTAATACGAAAGCTTGCATTTTGCAGGCTTTTTTTATTTTAAATAAGGACTAATGAATTTTATATTCTGATGTTTATTTAAGGTATTTTAATTTTCTAAAAGATATAAAAAAGAGTAAATGAAAACTGTTTAGAATTTAATTGGAATTGGTACGTAATGATGTTTATATATAAATTAAATTAATTACTTTAGATAATTCATAAAAAATACTAATAAAATGACATTAAAACAACTTGAATATGCTGTTGCTTTGGGTGATTTGGGCAGTTATGGCCGCGTAGCTAAATTTATGGGGGTATCGCAACCTGCTGTGAGTTTGCAAATACAGGCATTAGAAGAAGAGTTGGATATAAAATTATTCGATCGCAGTAGAAAACAGGTCGAACCAACTACAAATGGAATTTTATTTTTGCAGAAAGCACAATCATTGCTTACCGAATCGAAACATCTCGAAGATTTTGCTTTTCAGCTTTCGGAAGAAGTGCAGGGAGATCTTTGTTTGGGCATAATTCCGACTTTATCGCCATTTCTGGTTCCCTTGTTTGTCGATGAGTTAAACAAGCGTTATCCAAAAATTAATTTGAGAATAGTAGAAGCCATTACCGAAGATATTTTACGTGGAGTGAAAAGTGGAATGTTTCATGGCGGAATTATTTCAACACCAATCGAATCAAAAAGTAATATCGAAATACAGCCAATTTTTTATGAACGTTTCTTTTTGTATGTCTCTGATAAACATAGCCTTTATAAATTCGATAAGGTAGAGATTGAAAAGATGGATTATAATGATGTTTGGATGTTAAAAGAGGGAAATTGTTTTATGGATCAGGTTACGAATATTTGTGCCATTGAATTACAACAGAAAGGATCGCTAATTTATGAGAGTAATAATATCGATGCTTTGAGAAGAATAGTAGAATACAAAGGAGGAATTACTTTTGTTCCCGAGTTGGCTACCCTAACAATTCCTGCCGATCAGGAAGATTTGCTAAAGGAAATAGAAGGAAAAGAGCGGGTAAGAGAAGTTAGCTTGATTAATTTAAAGAGCGAAGTAAGAAGAAATTTGCTGGATTCGGTTTTGGAAACCATTAAAAGTTGTATTCCAAAACAAATGTTGAATAAAGAGAATAAAGAGGTGGTTAAAACCAATTTTGTAGAAAAATAATAATTGAATTTGTAAAGTAAAGCATTTAGATTAATTGAATGATAAAGAGGTTTTATTTTTAAAAATATATTGTAGCACATTTTTAAAAATGATTTGAATGAGTAAGAATAATTAGTAACTTCATAACTAATGAAAAGGCGCTAAAATTAAAGCCAAATTTTATGAAGAATCTGATAGAAATAAAAAGTCACCAAGATTTACTAGTGACAAAAACTCCAATATTAAATCAAGGTTTACCCGAAGATAAAAGAAGCGAAATACTTAATTATTTTATTGCCAGTTGGGAGCTTGATGAACAATTGTATGATTGTTTAAAAGGACAGGAAGCATTTTTACACAGAGCTGATCCTTTGAGGCATCCGCTGGTATTTTATTTTGGACATACGGCTACTTTTTACGTGAATAAGCTAATTCTTGCAGGTATTATTAATGAACGAATTAATCCAAAGTTCGAATCGATGTTTGCCATAGGTGTTGATGAAATGTCGTGGGATGATTTAAACGATAAACATTACGATTGGCCATCTGTAGAGCAAATTAAAAGTTATAGAGATAAGGTAAAACTTTTAATAGAAAATTTAATTAAGACTCTTCCAATTCATTTGCCTGTTAACTGGGACAGTCAGTTTTGGGTGATTCTAATGGGAATCGAGCATCAGCGAATTCATATCGAAACATCTTCGGTGCTTATTCGTCAGCTGCCCATCAATTTGGTAAAAGAAAATCCACTTTTTAAGACTTGTAAGCAATGGGGAAGTTCTCCCGAAAATGAATTAATAAATGTACAATCGGGGAGAGTGAAGATTGGTAAAACTCGTGATAATGCTCTTTATGGTTGGGATAATGAGTTTGGTGAATATATTGCTGATATAAAATCGTTTAAAGCTTCCAAATATTTGGTTTCTAATCAGGAATTTAAAACTTTTATTGATGATGCTGGATACAAAACCCGCGAATGGTGGACCGAGGAAGGATGGAATTGGCTACAGTATAAAAAATGTGAGCATCCTTTATTTTGGAATAAAATAGAAGGAGGGTGGAAGTTCCGAAATATGACAGAGATAATTGATATGCCCTGGAATTGGCCTGCCGAAGTAAACTATTTAGAGGCAAAAGCATTTTGTAACTGGAAATCGGCAAAGACTGGTAAGAAAATACGAATGCCAAGCGAAGCAGAATATTATTTGCTGCACGATTCTTTGCATATTCAAAATCAGCCAGACTGGAAAACCGCTCCCGGAAATATTAATCTTGAGCATTTTGCATCATCTTGCCCGGTTAATAAATTTAAGTTTGGCGAATTTTACGATATAGTTGGTAATGTATGGCAATGGACAGAGGTGCCAATTTCTGGTTTAGATGGTTTTGAGGTTCATCCGTTTTACGATGACTTTTCAACACCAACCTTCGATTCTAAGCATAACCTTATTAAAGGTGGATCGTGGATTTCTACAGGAAATTTAGCCATTCGTGATTCTCGTTATGCTTTTCGCAGACATTTTTTTCAGCATGCAGGTTTTCGGTATATCGAATCGGAGGAAGAGCTTGTAATTGAGACAGATTACTATGAAACCGACGATTTAATTTCGCAATATTGTGAATTTCAGTATGGAAAAAAATATTTTGATGTTGAAAATTATTCGAAGCATTGTTTGCGCCTTTTAGATAAACATTTGGCTCATGTAAAAAAGGAAAATGCTTTGGATTTGGGATGTGCAACAGGTCGCACAACTTTCGAATTAGCTAACTATTTTAAACAAGTAACAGGTCTCGATTTTTCGGCTCGATTTATTCGTATTGGCACTCAGCTTAAAGAGGCTGGTAAGCTGAAATATATCCGTAAAGAGGAAGGAAAGTTATGCAGTTATCAGGAAATACGATTAAGTGATTTTGATTTGGATGATGCACGCCAAAGAGTGTTGTTTCATCAGGCCGATGCATGTAATTTAAAGCCGATATATACTGCTTACGATTTGGTTTTTGCAGGGAATTTAATCGATCGCCTTTACGATCCATTAAAGTTTTTGAATGATATTTCGAACAGAATAAACCCCAAAGGAATTCTTGTAATTACTTCGCCATATACCTGGTTAGAAGAATTTACCGATTTCGACAAATGGATAGGAGCCTATAGAAAAGATGGTGAACCATATACTACCCTGGATGGATTAAAAGAGGTTTTGAAAGATAAATTTGAATTGATTGATGAGCCTAAAGATATTCCATTTGTAATTCGGGAAACATCGCGTAAATATCAACATACCATATCACAAATGACAATTTGGCGAAAAAAATAATTTGCAAAAATGAAAATAAACAGGACAGTAGATATAAATCTGCTGTCTTTTTTTTAGGTGTTTTAAGCGTGTGTTTTATGTTTACTATTATTTCACAAAACAATGAATTTATTATGTTAAGCTTACTTTATTCTTTTATTAAATAAGTATAAGTTTTGGAGATTTAATGTGAGATTGGTAGCTTTAAAAAACTTAATAAAACATAAACAAAATTCTTAACAATTAAATTTACCATGATATACTTAATTTGGAGTCTCTTAAATTTGGGACTTGTGATTTATTTTTTAGTGATTTGCCTAAAGGCAATAAAATTGCTAAGAGAAAGAGTAGGTGTGTTTGCCGCCGTTATTTTTGTTTTTGGTTTGTTGTCGTTTTTGGGACAATCGGCTCAGGATAACTACCGTAAAAGAACCGACTCTAATGATCTTAAAACCTGTACATTTGTTTCCGAGAATAGTTTGGAAGAACATGTAGTTTCTTTTGTGGAGATAGAATTAGAGGCAAATATAATTTCGAAAAGACACTTGAGGGTAAAATATGGAAATATTGCACAAAACAATTATAATATTCCCATTAGTGCATCTCCGTATACTTCGGGTTTTATTAGCGGAACAGATTGGATACCAGTCGCTATAAATGTATATAGTATTAATAATAATAAAGAGTTTAAATACTCGGTAAATGCAATAATTGAGTGGAAACTAATGGGATTAACTCTGTACAATCAGCAAAAAAAATATGATGGAATTATAGATCTATCTTAGTTTTTTTGCAGAATTGTTGTAAGATATAAAATTTAACATAGTTGTGAGATGTAATTTAAGAATCATTTTTAGTATAATATTTGTAAGCACAGTTTTCTTTGCCAAGACATCATCTGCTCAATTTGATCCAATAGCAGGAGTAGAGGTATATAAAGGCTGCCGGAGCTTATAGCACGGTTAGTAAGTTGGGGTTTTGGGATGTTCCGGGAGTTAATCCAAAATACAGACAAGGACAAAATAATCAGGTATATACAAAAGAAAATAGAGGCGACCGGAAGTTTTATTTTTACAAAGACAAAAAGAATCCTGGTTAGTATTATTATATAGTACCTTCATTTGGTAGACGTTATGGTGCAAGGCTTGATGTGTCGGGAAATAAAAGTAATAATGGTACAAATATTCAACTCTGGAATGCGAACGGTGGAGCAGCACAATCATTCAAGCTGGTGTCTACACCTTCAGGTAATTTTAAAATATATAGTAGAAATGGTAAAGTGTTTTGTCTTGCTTCTCGCAGCTATGCCAATGGTAGTAATATTCATATTTGGGGCGATCATCAGGGGCACTGGATGGAATGGGTACTAATAAATGCACGAACAAATGAGGCTATAGCTAATGGGCTGCCTCAGCCTAAAGGTAGAGCGATTGCACCTGCAGGAACAAATATGGATAATATTAAAATCACATTGCAAACTAATGGATAATGAAGCCATTTCACGTAAGATTATAAACATGGGTGTTGATGGGATTATAAGCGATATTCCAGCATCTTATTCAGCAATGAGGCAATAAGTGTTTTGTAGATTAGATTTGCTATTAATCCCGTAAATTAAGGATATTTGAGTACTTACTCTTTTCTTATCAACCTAATCTTATCAATACGAAAAGGGCTGATTTCTTTATTCATGTTCCGATTAAAGTCTTCGAGGCTAATTTTAAAATAGTTATTGCCTTTTTTTAAATCTACGTTAAAGCTATTTGAAAAGCCATAATCGTTCCAATTGTTTTCTCCTCGCTGAGGGAAAACAATGCTTCCAAGATAACTACTGTTTAGCCATAAACTTCGTGAAATGCATTTATTGCCTGCATCGATAGGACCATTGCCATTTGCATACAGAAAACTGATGTTGTAATTTCCAATTCTTGGTGCTCTTATCTGAAAATAGTAGATTCTATTGTCTTTATCTGAAAATTCGGCATAATTAAATTTTCTACTTTCCAAAAAATCTTCGGCCTCCAGGTATCTTTCATATTTCGATTCGTATAAGCGCAAAGCTTTACTGTAACTGGAAAAGGTGCCAAGACTGTCAATTGCCCTTATTCTGTATTCTACGGGTTCCTTATAAGTAACTTCCGACATATTAGTGTCAGAGGTTTTTAATAGAAGTTCATCGTTTTTAAAAATCTGATAATGAGTAGCATTTTTAATTGAATTCCATTTTATCTGATTCTTATGATAGGATAAAACCGGAGTTTCGGGAGCAATGCTTTCTTTTTTAAGTTTAAACGGAATTTTTGGGCCTTCATGATTATTTAATCGGATTGTTATTTGGTGATAACCTTCCATATCTTTGGGCACAATTGCAGTTTTGTATTGCACGCCATCTAGCGAGTAAGAGGCAATTTGATTGCCAAAACCAAGTACTTCTATGTCGAGTATCGTATTTCGATATTTAAGGCCACTAAGTTTTTGTCTTCCCTTAAATTTACGTGGTACAGCAGGGTGGAATTCCAGTTGGTCTTTCGTATAATTTAATCCAAGTAATACTCTAAAATAATTGGAGAGTAATCCGCAAGAGCTTTTTAAATTTGCATCAGTATTGTTTTGTGTCTGCTTAAAATCTCCATTTTTTAATAATAAATTCTCTTTATTGGTAAGAAATAAAGCTGTTGGCCGCATCATACTAGCTAATCCCCAGGTAAGAGCATTCATATTTCCTGTTTTTGCTAAAGCTCTATTCCAAAAGGCCTGTACAAAAGGCCAAATGGCTTTGTTGTAATACGCTTCTGTATCCGGATTTTGTGGAGAAAAACATGGAATTCCAAATTCACCAACAGGTGTATTGTTTGCAATTAAATTTTGTCGTTCTGTTGTGCTTATGTCCCATAATATGGCTAGAGATTCTCCTAAGCTTTCCGATTTTTCTGATAAAATTAAATGGTTTTCATTGTATATAAATTGAGCAAAATAATTTTTGTCTTTCAACCAAAATTTATTGTTTATACTTTTTTGCAGAGCCGAACAAATGTCCTCATATTTTTGGATGTCTTTCCCAAGTAATTTTCCCATCTGAATTAATACTTGTAGACTTTGAAAATGTATGATTTGAATGTTTAGAGAGTATGATTCGTAAATATCTTTGGGTTCCATCCACTTTGGATAAAATTGTTCTTGTTGGTTTAAATAACTGGCTTCTCCTTTAAAAAGGCGTTTTCGGTAATCCCAGATAACGTTTAAATCGTCCTCGGTAGTATTTTTAATAATAAAATAAGATTTTTTTAGCCAGTCAATATCGCCAGTACTCAAGTATAATTCCCAGGCTGCAACAGACCATATCATTCTGTCTGAACTTATGGGCCACGATCCACCGGTTCCTTCATCTTGTATAATTTTTCCCTGCTTAACCTTTTTTATCAGGTTTTTAATTGCAACTTTAGGATGGGTAATTGATAATGATAATATGCTGGCGTAAGATATGTCTCGGGTTGTTATATTATTGGTATTTTTACTACCAATAATAGTTGTATCTGCCTTAATATTATTTTCTATCTCTTCCAGACTTAAATTATAAAGGGCAGTTAGTAGAACCGAACTTGATTCATATTTTGGCAGTTCACTTAAGTTCTTTTTTAGTTCCCAAACCATATTCTCCGATTCGTTTGCTAAAGAGTAGTTCGATTCTATTTTTTTTTCACTACTAGCTTTAGCTACAAAATTATCCTGTTCTATTCGGTTAGATAGCACAGTAAATTTTTTCGATTGGTATAAAGTCTGATTATTAGGGTCGCAATTTGTGAATGCCAAAAGCATACAAAAAAGTAAAATTGCGTTATGAATAGGGCTTTTCTTCATAAAAATTAAATTGTAGTATCGTTTAAAATTAACAATTCAATTAAGAATAAAAAGTAATTTGTGTAAATAGAATAAATATTGAATTTTTATTTAATGCCAGATAATGCGAAAAAATAGAGTATTTAAAATGTGTTTTATAGATTTTCTTTGAATAGAAAAATTATTATTCGACTGTATGTATTGTTTAGAGATTATAAAGAAAGAAGCGGCTCACGCCGCTCCCTAAAAATATGATAATGTTGTATGTAGTAATTAAGTATTATAAAGTTATGAAAAATATATTATATAACAATAAATTTTATGGTCTTATTTTTTTAGAGCTTGCATTTTCTAAAATTACTTCGTAGGTATAGCCGGCTCCAAAATCTTTGTTTATTGCTATTTTTCCTTCGAAAGTAACAACTTCTCCCACACTTACAGTTTCTTGCGATGTAATTACCAAATCGAAATATCCCTCATATTCGCTACCATCTTGTAAATGGATCCAATTTTTACCCATAATGTTTGAATTAAACTTTGCGACTTTACCTTTAACAATTACTTGAGTATTCGCATATTTGTTTTTGTTTTCGAAAAGTTCGGCAATACTAAGTATACCATCTTCTAAAGGAATGTTAACTTCCAGTTTCTTTTGGGCTTGTTTTTTCATTTTTCCTATATGCACACTGGGTTTGGCTATTTCTGCCTTGTCGCTTAATCCGTTAAGAAAATATATTAGTGGGAAGGTTTTATCCAACTCTTTGCTGTAAAAATCTTTCATGGCTAGTTCTCCACTATAATAGTAAGTTTTACCTATTTCTACAGGAGCTTTTCTAATGGCTACCCAAATGTTTTCAGTACCATTAGTGCCGTTAATATAGGAGTAAGTGCTGCCTTCAATTAGCTCTACAACTGTAATTTGATTAATATTATTAGTTTCAGATACAGGCTTGTTAGTATCTTTTTTTTGTGTCGATTTCGATTGACATCCCATAATAATTAGAGATGAAACGATTATAATATTCAGAAATAAACTTCTCATAAAAATGTAATTTAAAAATGTTTAAAACTTTAATTTAAGCTTTTTATTTCACAGGATAATATTATTAATGAATAACATGATTACAAAGGCTATTTTAAAGCGTAATTAAAGGAGTTAAAAGTGTTCCTGTTCTTGTTTGGGGTTAATTCTACCAAAAGTGAAAAAATGGTTGAATCAGATGCTATTCAAAAGAGGTGGATTTATGGAAGTAATAGAGGTGCCAATTGCCAGTTTATTATTTACATCACCAGGCTACTTGTTCTGCAGTAGTCAGAAGAAAAAATGCAGGAGTTTGCATAAAAATCCGGAAATTTTATCATTCTTCATTGGAATGAATCTGGTTGATTTTTTTGCAACCTAGCTGAAAGGACTTGTGGTGCATAGTACACCTATTGTATTTTTTGCTTTAGTGCTAATTTCTTAATAATAAAGAAGATTGTTTAATGCCTTTTCCCTTTTTGGCAAAAATCTGATAGGCTAAAAAGTATATAGGCATAAGGCAGAAAAATCTTTCTTTCTGAAATTGTTTTGTATGCTTTATATAACTTTAAATCAGTCAATCTATTGGGTTTAAATAAAGTAAAAGGTGAGGCGATTCAATTTCTTTTGAAGTCTCAAAATAAGGATGGTTGATGGGGTGGAAATACTTCCCTTATTTCGACAATTGAGGAAATCTCTTTGGCAGTTCGCGCATTAATTACCAACAAGCAATTGCAGGGAGCTCTAAAAAGAATTAACTGGTTAGAGAAAAACCTACCATCAGATTTATCAGAAATTAAAGCAACTCCAATAGGTTTGTACTTTACCTCTCTCTGGTATTTTGAAGATATGTATCCGCTGGTTTTTGCTAGTTCGGCTTTACAGGAAGCTTCGATTTCAATTAAGTATTACGAATTGGAATTTTCGAGTTAAGAGTCTTTTTTGTTTAATGGATAAAGTGAATAAGAGTATTAGAAGATTCTGACAGAATTAAATTACTGGAAAAATAATTGCAAATTTATTGACATAATAATTTAATGATACCAGGAAATATCAGTAATAAGATACATTTCATCTGGTATATTGCTATCGTATTGGAAATATAAATTAATTATTTTCAATTATTCTTTATCCACAACTACTCCAATCATCTCCCAAAAGATATTTTCATCAATCACATTTACATGATATTCCATGGCTTTACGGTTTTTTCGACCTTTTCCCGAGAATTGATCTGCATGGGCCGTAATCAGGTAATTAACATTTTTAGAAACCACACGTTTTACAATTAAACCACGTTCTTTAACCAATTGCTGAGCCAGTTCACGATCGATACGTTTGCCATTAATTTTACAGTTTAAATGTCCAGAGAAACAAACACTTTTACCTGTTAATGATTTCAATTGTTTTTGAATGCCAGGAGTGGTTATTGGAATTTTTGTTCGCTCATATTTAATTAGTAAATCCAGTTCTTTTGGAAGAATGCAAAGTAAATCGGCTACCAAATGCAAGTCATCCATTTCGGCATTGGTAAGAATTTCATCTAATAGGTAAATACGAATTAATTTGCGCAAATATTCTTCATGAATTTCCATTACCTGTTCTTTCGAAAGCTTGTAATTGTTTGCTAAATCTACCAGCGAAATAATTTCTTTTTCTTCTAGAATTCGATCGGCCAAAGCTCGGTCCAAAACATTTAAATACTGGCGAACAGGGACAGAATCTCCAGCATTAGAAGTAAGCCTGTTTAGTAAATCGTATAGCTTGGTTTTTTGAATGTTGGCAATGTTTTTTGCCTCCTTACGCTTTATAAAAATGTTGCGCTCTTTGGGACAATTTTCAATAGTAGAAACATGAAGAAATTCTTCGACAAATTTTTCAATTTCGAATTGTTGAGCATACAGATTTTTTAGAATAGAGAAAAGCTTGGCGGTAGCTAAAGAATCTGATTTGGCAGTATGATTAACAGCAAAATCAATATCATAATAAGTACAAAGTTGTTTTAATCGGCGAAGACCAGAATCAGGAGCTACCAGATTAAATAGTTTTAAAGTACAAATGCCTTGTAGTTTTGGAATATTTCCATTGAGAATAGGTTGCAGAAAACGGAGTGTAAAATCTAAATCGTGAGCAACAATCGTTTTTCCATTTAATCGGGATAAAATATCAGGAACAATTTCAGAAACAGAAGGCGCATTTTTTACCATTGCATCGGTAATTCCATGAATTTGGAAGCCTTCTACATCCATTCCCGGATGAATTAAGGTTTCATAACTGTCTAGTAATTCTCCGTTCCAGTTAACGGTCTGAATGGCTAATTCTACCAAATGATCGCCATGCTGCGGCGAAATACCAGTTGTTTCTAATGAAATAATAGCAAATTGATGTTTGTAGAGTTCCAGAATAGGATCGTTTGTCATGGGATAGAATACTTAGTTTTTTAGGTTTGGTAACAAATATAATACTATTGAATAAATTTTGACAAGAATTATGAGTTATGAATGATTAATTATAGAATAAGTGCGAATGGAAGCATGTTAATATCTTATAAGTTAAGCCTAGTTCTTAAAAATAATGTAAATTTGAGCTTCTTATTACATAAAAATATTTAAACATAGTGAGATTTATATCAGGGCTATTTAATGTGCTTTACCTGATTAAAGGGGAAGCTGTCAAATAGTTCTATGTATTGCATCTCACAGCAATATCTAAAATATGAGCTTAGAACAACAACAAGCACAGGAATTGATCGAATTTATTCATCAAAGTCCCAGCACATACCATGCAGTAAATAATATCCGTAAGGAATTAAACGAAGCAGGATTTCAGGAGTTAGATCTTCGTGAAGAATGGAATATCGCTAAAGGTGGAAAATATTTTACCACAAAAAATGGGTCGGCACTTTTTGCTTTCCAAATTGGAACAGGAGAGATTGAAGAAGAAGGTTTTCAATTGATTTGTGCTCATTCCGATGCTCCGGGCTTTAAAATTAAGCCAAATCCTGAGATAGAAGTAGAAGGAAATTATATAAAACTAAATACCGAGGTTTACGGTGGACCGATTTTGAATACCTGGATGGATCGTCCACTATCAATTGCCGGAAGAGTAGCTGTAAAGTCGAACGATCCTTTAAATCCTGAACATTTATATGTAAAAATTGATCGCCCATTAATGTTGATACCGAATTTGGCAATTCACATGAATAGAGCGGTGAACGATGGAGTAGCTCTGAACAAGCAAAAAGACATGCTTCCATTATTGACGATGATTACTGATGAGATGGAAAAGGACAATTGTCTGGTAAAATTAATGGCAGAAGAGCTTAAGGTTGATGTGGAGTCGATTATCGATTTTGATGTGAATTTGTTCGAAGTAGAGAAGGGGTGCATTCTAGGTTTAAACGAAGAGTTTATTTCTTCGCCTAAATTAGACGATTTGGCAATGGCTCATGCAGGATTAAAAGCTTTGCTAGCCAATAGCGGAAGTGAAAAAACGCAATTATTGGCAATTTTCGATAACGAAGAAGTTGGATCTGTAACCAAGCAGGGAGCGGGTTCTCCGGTATTGCGTCACTTACTGCAGCGCATTGTTTTTAAGTTGGGTAAAGATATGGAGGCACTTCACCGGGCAATTTATAATTCGTTTATGATTTCGGCAGATATGGCTCATGCTGTTCATCCAAATGTTGCAGATAAGCACGACCCTACCAATCGTCCGTATATTAATAAAGGACCAGTTATAAAAATTCACGCCAACCAAAAATATACTACCGATGGTGATTCAGGCACCGTATTCGAAACACTTTGTAAAAATGCAGATGTTCCTTACCAAAAATTTGTGAATCGTTCCGATTTAGTGGGAGGTAGTACGCTTGGAAATGTTTCAACAGGACAGGTAGATATTCGTACCGTTGATATAGGAAATCCAATGTTTGCCATGCACTCGGTTCGCGAAATGGGTGGCGTTAAAGATAATGTATACATCCGTAAAGTATTTTCTTACTTTTTTGGATTGTAATAATTAGGAAATATGATATAGAAAGGCAGCACGATTATGCTGCCTTTTTTGTATTATTTTACTATCAGATGCTAATCTGTATAAAAATGAATATTATTCCTTGGCTCCGTTATCTTTTGCTATATCAATCCAAAGTTCAGATAATTCTTTAGGATTGGCACCTAAACCACGGGCTAGATGCAGTGCAAGAGCCATTAGTAAAACAGAAGCTTCGTGTAGTTCCTGAGGCTTTTGTATGTTTCCGAATTTTTCCTGTGCTTTGGTTAGTATTAAATTGTTATGCTTGCTAACAAATGCAATCGGATCTTCATCAGAAATATCCGGAATCATTAAACAATCTAACCATTCTTCGCTAATTCTTTTAACTACTATTTCGGGAAGCTCATTGCCAATTATTCTCCATTGTGCCAGTGTTTTTTTATCGCCCAATGCAGCTAAGTCCGTATCGAGTAGAAGCTCAAATGCCAAATCAGCTACGTTTTGCATCATTTCTAAATATGCATCCTGAGCCGTTTCAAAAGAGTCAGTTTTCTGACCTTTTAAATATTCTCCAACCTGCATTTGTTCTAAATCTACTACTTCCGGACAAGGTTCCAAACAAGGAAATTCGGCCCCCTGATACATGTAATGAATTTGTTTGCTTTGTAGTTGACGGCCAAGAGGATACAAACGACAGGCTAGTGGGCGTCCTAAATGCACATCGCACCCAAAATTATCTACATACTGAGAACATGCTTGTTGTCCTTTATAGCCAATTTTGCCATCAAACTTCAAACGAATTCCTTCAAAATCGGTATAAGAATCACGAAATTCTCTTTGCGTTTGTTTTTTTTCTTTGGCAAGATGAAACAACTCCCAGGGATTTAGATAAATTACTTTTCCGAAGCAGCAATTTCCGGTTCGAGAGCAGGTTAGAGGTAATATATCCTGGAGGCTTAATAGGTTTGTTTGCATTTTAATTGCTTGATTTTTGAGATGATATATTTGCAATAGCAAGCTAGAAAGTTGCTCTTTTGCTAAATCAGAAATTGAAAGCACAAAGCTATCAAAATTCGTAAAACGATGCTTGATATTTTCCCAGAAATCAGTGCAAACAGAAATATTTCACCTTAAAGAAAGAGTAATACAATTACAATCATACGATTTAGCTTAAAATTTTTAAGATCTATCTTTTATGTCTTTTGAAATAAATACCCATTTTAATCAGCATATTGTAATTGAATTAACTTATTATACTTCCCATTGTTAATTAGCATTAAACTATCATGAGTTCCTTGTTCAACAACTGAACCTTGTTCCAGTACTACAATTTCATCGGCTTTTCGTATGGTTGATAAGCGGTGAGCAATTACAATTGAGGTTCTGCCTTTCATTAGTTTTTCGAGGGCTTCCTGTACCAGTTTTTCCGATTCTGAATCTAGCGAAGAAGTAGCCTCGTCGAGTATCAGAATTTTAGGGTCTTTTAAAATGGCACGGGCAATAGCAATTCTCTGTCGCTGACCACCAGAAAGCTGCGTGCCGCGTTCTCCAACAATGGTTTCAAATTTTTCAGGAAAGCGATCGATAAATTCTAAAGCATTGGCGTTTTTAGCAGCTTCGTAAATTTCTTTACTGCTGGCATTGGGTTTTCCGTAGGCAATATTCTCACCAATACTGCCTCCAAATAAGAAAATATCTTGCGGAACTAATGAAATTTGACTTCGAAGAGCCGATAGTGGATATTCATAACTGTCTAGATTATCAAAAAATAAACTATTCTTTGGTGGACGGTGTAACATTAAAAGGAGAGAGGCTATGGTACTTTTGCCGGCCCCGCTGTTACCAACCAGTGCAATCATTTTATTGCTCTTAATTTCTAAATTGATATTTTTTAGAACAGATTGATCTTTTCTCGAAGGGTAAGAGAAATTCAAATTTCGCATCTTGATTTCTCCATTCATTTTGTATTTAGGGTCAATGTCTTCTATATTTTGAATATTTTCTGGTTCTTCATCGTAAATTTTAAAAAGATCCTCGGTAGCGCCAATAAATTTTTGAATGTTGGTGTACACATTTGCTAATCCGCTAATGGTGCCGCCTACAAAAACAGAGTAAATTACAAAAGAAAAAAGGTCGCCGGCAGCCATTTCTCCAGCTTGTAACAGGTGCGATCCCTGCCAAACCATGGCAGCAATGGCACCAAATAATCCCAAAATAATAAAAGAGCTAAAGGCTCCCCGGTATTTTCCCCTTGTTATTCCTAAATCGGCAATTTCCAGAGTTTTCTTTTTGTATCGGGTAATTTCCAGGTGTTCGTTGGTAAAGGCTTTTACACTCTGAATTCCCTGAAGGGTTTCTTCGATAATGGTATTCGAATCGGCTAGCTTTGTTTGCACATCCTTAGAAAATTTACGAATAAACCTGCCAAAAAATCTTGCGGCAATCATTGTAGGAGGTAGCGTTATCAGCATAAATGCAGTTAGCTTTAAGGATATAATTGCCAAAAGAATAATTCCACCCGTAATTACAATAATCTGACGAATAAAATCAGCGAGGGTACTTGTCATGGTTTCCTGAAGTTGAATTACATCAGAAGAAATTCTACTGTTTAATTCGCCAACTCTTCTTCTTTCGAAAAACTGTAAAGGCAGTTTAATTAAATGACGATAACTGGCTTGTCGTAGTGCGGCAAGCGATTTTTCGGTAACATTCACAAATAAAACAATTCGGAAATAGGAGAACGTGGCCTGAATAATCAGGACTGCCACAATTAGTATTGCAGTTTGATTCAATGTTTGTCCTAGAGTGGTATTGTTGCCTGTGTTTACCAAATCTCCTAAAAGTTTTGGAAAAGCCAGACTTGCTAAACTCGATCCAAAAAGGAAAAAAATACCAAGAAAGTACTGGCCCCGGTAAGGTTTTATGTACTTGTAAAGTCGTAAGGCACTTCTAATGCCCGTTTTATTTATTTTTCCCTTTGGAACGTTTGAGGTATATGATGAGTTGCCGTGTGCCATGTTTTGTTTCGCTAGTTAGTAATGTATTTTAATAATACACAAAATAGTTGGGATAATGTTTTATAGGGTTTGTTATTAATCACTTTTAGTCATTACTGTTATCAAATAGGAGCTTTATATATTATAAGAGCCAAAAAGAATCTACAATACTTCGAGACGTATTTGTGAGAACTAAATTTTAAAATGACAAAGAACGCTTTAGTCTTAACGAGCCAAATTTGTTTAATTTTTAATAATGTTCCAACTTTAATGGGACACAAGTAATAAAATTTATAGATTTACATTGTGTTTAATAAATGTTAAATATGATAATTTACCTTATTTGTTTTTATTTCTGTTTGTACTAAAGCTCAATACTGACTTCCTCAATCGGTAGGTAAAATAGTAAAACATAAATACTTTTATTGTACCATTGGATAGTATAGAAAAATTTTCGCATGTTAATTTTCTTAATACTCTTTAAAAGAGTAGCAAATAGATTGTAGATTAGGTGATTATAATATTTGTGAGTTATGCTTGTTCTACGTATTTAGTTTTTGCTATTTTGTATCGGAACAAAATAAAACATAGGATATATAGTAAATGGGAGATCTGCATATAATAAAGGAGTTAAATACTCAGCTTGATCGAAGCATAAAGCAAGTAAAGAAAGTTAATTGGCTGGTAAAAGGATATCAGTTAAATGAATTTGATCAAGTAACGCATTTAAACATTTCAAAAATTTGCAGGAATTTTAAATGGCCTTCAGCTCTCTTTAAGCTTGAGCATTTGAAATTTATAGATTTACAAGAAAATAAATTAGACTATATTCCTAATGAGATTTCTAATTTAAAGAGTTTAACATGTTTGGATATCCGTCAGAACCAAATTAACTCATTACCTCATAGTATAAATGAATTAGCTGCTCTGGAAAAATTATACCTCGGAGATAATAACTTTACAAAAGTACCAGCAGATCTTATTTCTTGTCCAAAATTAAAAGTAATTGATTTTACCAATAACCAGATTGTAAAAGGCTTGCATCACCTATTAAATGCGAGAACAATTACGCATATCTATTTAAGAAATAATGGCATAATTACATTTCCATTTCATCTACTTGATGCAAACAAACAGATAGAAGTGAATTTAATGGAAAATTATCTCGAAAATACTCCCGATACTTTACCAGAAATTGAAGGTTTGTACTTATAAAGAAAGTTTCTATTTCAGGTTGTTTTTAAAGAGGTTAATAGTTTGATTATTAAAAGATTTAACTTTTTTATGCCATGCTTTGTTCATTTTTTTATTCATTAATATCTTTATTAGGATCTTTCCAATAAAATTTATACCCCGAGATTCAATAGAATCCTAAGATCGATAACGAATTTTACATCTTTTTTTTGAGAAGGTAGTAAGCAAGCCTTTTTATGGATTTATAATTTCCCATAGCTTTTTAGCAGATCCACAATTTTAGTCAACATCTTTTTCAAACCTACCTGCTGTATGCATATAAAAGTTTTGTAACAGAGAAATTCTAGGGATAAGTTAAAATTGGTCTGGCAATTTACAAGTTTCAATTATTATAGTTTACAGATTTAATTATAATACTGTAATATATGGGTGTTGTATCATTTTATATCAGGCTAAAATACTGATATAAAATTATGTGATATAATAAAAAAACAGCTCAGGTAATTTGCTTTTTTTAAATAATTATATAGATTTGCCTAACCATAGACTGGTTAACCAATTTCATATTGGTGAAAATAAATTAGAAAATCGTATAGAAATGCCGAAAGAATTATTTGACAATTTGAAAGAAATTGTAATTGAAAAACCATCTGATAAAATTGCCGACCAAATAAATGAACTTATTTCTTCTGGACAATTAAAAGCTGGGGATAAATTACCTTCCGAGAGATTTCTTAGTGAAAAATTCAATGTTGGAAGAATTTTTGTTCGTGATGCGATTCGAAAACTAGAGTTTTATGGCATTGTAAAAATAGTTCCTCAAAGTGGAACCATCGTTGCCGACAATAAAGACTCTGCCTTTGTTGGAATGCTTACCAATGCTTTAAATTTAATTAATCCCGATTACAAGTCACTCATGCAAGTGCGAAATGTGCTTGAAATAGAAGCGGCAGGAAGTGCTGCCGAAAGAGCACTGCCTGAAGATATCAACTTTATGGAGGAAGCTGTAGATCTATTGGCTAAGAAGGTGTCGGAAGGAGAGGCTGGGCTGGAAGAAGATTTGATGTTCCATATTCGGATTGCCGAGGCCACTAAGAATGATGTGTTAAAATATCTAATTTCTTATTTGACGTCACACATGCAAACCTTTTCGAAGAGATATGATATATGTCGGAATAAACGGAATATAAAGGCATTGAAGGAGCATAAAATAATTCTGGAGCACATTAAAAATGGTGATGTTGAAAAATCCAGAGAATCGATGAGGGAACATCTGTCAAGCCTATTTGATTTTACGCCTAAGCTTAAATAGCAACTATTAGTGCTGGCAAAATGCCGAATAAAGAATAATCTCGCTTACTATAAATACAATATGAATTTGAATAAAGTAATCTTTTTAATGGGTGTTTCAGGTTGTGGAAAAAGCACCATCGGTAAATTGTTATCGGAAGAACTTGATATTCCATTTTTTGACGGTGATGATTACCATCCTCAGGCTAATATCGAAAAGATGAGTAATGGAATACCACTAAATGATGAAGACAGATACGATTGGTTAGTTACACTTAATGAGCTGGCAAAAAAACAATTACAAAACAATACTTGTGTAATTGTATGTTCAGCATTAAAAGAAAGTTATAGAGATATTTTAAATAGAAATATTAAGAATCAGGTAAAATGGGTTCATCTAGCAGGAAGTTTTGAACAGATTTTTGATCGACTTAAGAATAGAAAAAATCATTTTATGTCCTCCGATTTATTACAATCGCAGTTCAACACCTTAGAGCAACCCAATGATGCTTTAGTTGTAAATATTGGTTTAAAACCACAAGAAATTGTTGAAAAAATCACAAAGAAAATAAATATGAAATCAGAATTTGGCCTATTTGGTTTAGGTATTATGGGAAAGAGCTTAAGTAGAAATTTAGCTCAAAAAGGCTTTAACATTTCTCTATTTAATCGTGAAGTAAAAGGAACAGAAGAGAATGTGGCAATCGACTTTAAGAATGCTCATCAAGAGCTTGAATCTGCGCAAGCGTATTCAGATTTAGAAGCCTTTGTTAATTCCCTGCAAACGCCAAGAAGAATAATGTTAATGGTTAATGCTGGTAAGATTACCGATCTAGTTATCGAAGATTTAATTCCCTATTTATCTGATGGCGATGTTTTGATTGATGGGGGGAACTCTAATTATCTGCATACAAAAGAACGTTACGATTATTTAAAAGCCAAGAATATCCATTTTATTGGCGTTGGTGTTTCTGGAGGAGAAGAAGGTGCACTTAAAGGGCCATCAATTATGCCAGGTGGGAATAAAGAAATTTATAATCTGGTAAAACCTTATTTGGACAGTATTGCCGCTAAAGATAATAACAACTTACCATGCTGTACTTATATTGGAGAAGAGGGTAGTGGGCATTTTGTAAAAATGGTTCACAATGGTATTGAGTAC
This sequence comes from Marinifilum sp. RC60d5, assembly GCF_052400665.1. Taxonomy (NCBI): domain Bacteria; kingdom Pseudomonadati; phylum Bacteroidota; class Bacteroidia; order Marinilabiliales; family Marinifilaceae; genus Marinifilum; species Marinifilum sp. RC60d5. The sequence goes on along the minus strand of NZ_JBQTGK010000007.1, from coordinate 101,147 downwards.
GTAGAGATGCAATTGTTAGCTGAAGTATATACCATACTGAAACATTTAGGGAATAATCCAGATGAAATTGCAGATATTTTAGAATCGTGGAAATCAAAGGCAGATAGTTACCTGTTAGGCATTACGGTAGAAGTGCTTAGAAAAAAGGAAGGCAAAGATTGGTTGGTGAATAAAATAGTTGATAAAGCAGGCAATAAAGGAACTGGGAATTGGACTACCATTGCAACAGCACAATTAGGAGCTCCTAGTACGCTAATTGCTTCGGCATTATTTGCACGATACACATCCTTTTATAAAGAAGAACGACTTCAGGCAAACCAAAATTTTGCAATTAGTCCTTCAGCGATTAATCTAAATATCGAAGATATTCTAAAAGCCTATCAGTTTGCTCGAATTGTAAATCATTACCAAGGGCTTAAATTAATTTCAGAAGCCGGAAAAGCCTATAAATGGGAGTTAAACCTAAGCGAGATTGCAAGGATCTGGACAAATGGATGCATTATTAAATCTGATTTAATACTGGATTTAATACCTGTCTTAAAAGAAGATGATAACATTTTAAGCCATCAAACAATTCAAAGTCAGGTTAAATCATTGAAACCATCAATAAACAAAGTGGTGTCGGAATGTATATTAAATGAAGTCGTAATTCCATGCTTAAGTGAATCTGTTAACTTCTTTAATGGCTATACAACTGCAAATTCGTCAGCAAATATAATACAAGCACAACGCGATTATTTTGGAGCACATACTTATCAACGAACCGATGATGCTTCAGGGAAATTTCACCACACCAATTGGTAGTAATAACAAGCAGATAACTAAACCCCAAAATCATGTCAGATACGCTAAAAAATAAATCATTACTAAAAAGAATAATCGCAATAATCTTAGGCTTTGGACCCGGAATATTTGCAATTGGATATACCATTGGAACAGGAAGTGTAACCTCTATGATTGTTGCAGGAAGTACCTATGGAATGCAATTGTTATGGGTTTTACTAATCAGTTGTCTTTTTTCAGGAGTACTCATGTTTGCCTATGGTAATTACGCTTTAATATCTGGTGAAACGGCTTTGTATGGTTTTAAGAAACACATTAAAGGAGGAAAGATATTAGCCATTTTAATAATTATTGGGATATCCTTTGGTCAATGGAATTCTTTAATGGGCATACTTGGCATTTCTGCCAATATGTTATATGAAATTTTAGCCATGAATTTTGAAGGATTAGTTCCTTACAAATATGAAACAGTACTTACAATTGCAATCGTTGTAATTGCTGTATTTTATGGTCTAATGATGGTTGGTAAGTATACTTTCTTCGAGAAAATACTTGTCATTTTTGTAACATTAATGGGTCTTTCTTTTATTTTTTCTCTCTTTTTTGTTTTCCCACTTCCTGCTGATATTGTTAAAGGATTAATTCCAACTATACCCGATGTACCTGGAGGTAAAATGATGACAGCAGCTTTTGTGGGTACAACTATGGCTGCGGCTACATTTTTATCAAGACCCCTTTTTGTAAAGGGAAAAGGATGGACTATTAAGAACTTAAAAGAGCAAAAAAAGGATTCTATTGTAGCTGCTATTTTAGTATTTGTAATTAGTGCTTCGGTAATGGCTGTTGCCTGTGGTGCTTTGTATTATAACGGAAAGCCCGTAACTCAAGTTTTAGATATGGCAAATACGCTGGAGCCTATTGCTGGAAATTTTGCCGTGACTATTTTCTTCTTTGGAACTTTAAGTGCAGGACTTTCATCGATTTTTCCTTGTTTATTAATAGCTCCATTGCTAATTGCAGATTATCAGTCTGGTGAATTAGACACAAGTTCACGACAGTTTAAGATTATAACTTTTATAGCTTGTTTGGTTGCATTAATTGTACCTGTTTTTGGTGCCAATCCAATAGAAATGCAGATTTTATCTCAAGTTTTTAATGTATTCGTTTTACCAATTGTAGTTCTTGGAATCATCTTAATGATCAACAATAAAAAAGTAATGAAAAACTACAAAACAAATATTGGGGTAAACATCGGCTTGTTTGCTGCACTGTTCTTCTCGTGTGTTATTTCATACACGGGTATTTTGGGGATAATAGAGGCATTATAATTTATTAAATCAGTTAATTACTCTAATTCAGAATGCTAAACAAGTAAAAAGGAAGTCGACTATACTGATAAGTAAAAATTTCACAAAAAATTAACTTATAAATTTAAGATATCATGGATAATAAACTAAATGCCAAAAATGTACTAATAACCGCCGGTGCTCAAGGTATTGGCGAATCAATCACCAAACACTTTATTGATAGTGGAGCCAATGTTGCCATCCACTATTTTTCAAGTGCTGATACTGCGAACCAGTTGGTTGAATACGCAACTAGCAAAGGACAAAAAGCGATTGCCATAAGTGGTGATTTAACAAAAGAAGACGATGCAAATGCAATGGTCGCTAAAACTCTAGAAGTATTTGGTGGTCTGGATATCCTGATTAATAATGCAGGATCCCTTGTAGCTCGTAGAATGCTGAACGAAATGGAAGCAGAATTTTGGAACAAGGTAATGGATATCAATCTTACATCCATGATGTTTGTGACACGTGCAGCAGCTCCATATCTAGCCAAAAATGACAACAGTAGTATTGTTAATTTAGCATCACTTGCTGGTCGTAAAGGTGGTCACCCAGGTTCACTAGCATACTCCACCAGCAAAGGTGCTATCCTAACACTAACACGAGCACTAGCTTCAGAGCTAGGACCTCAAGGCACAAGAGTTAATGCCGTTGCTCCGGGTCTAATCTTAGGAACCTCATTTCACAACACGCATACTACAAAAGAATCAGCAGCTGAAACAACGGCTGGCATTCCAATTCAACGAGCAGGTAATGCAGATGACGTAGCACGAGCGGTGATCTATTTGGCATCCGAATACGATGGTTTTATTACCGGTGCTACACTAGACATTAATGGTGGCGTTTACAATATGTAGTTAGTAATTAAAAATAGAAAGCACAAGGCACTATTTATCTCTTTGTGTTTTATGCCAATCCAATTCTCAAGAATAAGTTTATGCTAAAAACTCCAGTAATACACCCAACCATAATGGAAGCGCTTGCGCGTTCAGGCCACTTTGCACAAGTTGTTATTGCAGATGGTAATTTGCCAGTTGGTGCCATGACAGGACCTAACTCTACCACTGTACACCTCAATTTTCGTCCAGGACTATTGGATGCTCTCACAGTACTCGAAGGTATATTGGAAGTTTGCCCTGTTCAAGGTGCTATTGTTATGGAAAAACCTGCTGAGGCCAACGCAGAAATTCATGATGCCTATAAAAAATTATTAGGAAACGTAAGTTGGGATACGATGGAACGCTGGGCATTCTATGATAAAATTAAAGAACCGGCTACCACATTAATTATTCAAACAGGGGAACAGCGTCGTTTCGCTAATTTAATTCTAACTGTTGGGGTTGTAAAAATGGAAGAAGAAAGTAATTTTTAATAAATGATCTCATTTCTTGAAAGTGAGAATCTATTCAGATCAAGCATTAGCTTGGAAGGAATGCACATTAATGTACATCATTATAATTTTTTGAAACTAAACAACAAAGAAAATGAATAAGAAAATTATCACATCATTATCAAGCTTCTTAATTCTTAGTGTTTTCATGACGCTAAGTAGTTGTTCCAATAAGACTAAAAAATCGAATAAGGAAGAAGTTCAAAAGACCGTTTATGCAAGTGAGGTTATTCCATTTTTCGATCATTGGAAATTAATTTTAGGTGATGGATCAAATGTTGGTAAAGCAATTAACTTTGAGAATAAGGATTTCTTTTATACAGCAAATGATGGTAAAAGTAATTGGGTTGTTTATAAATCTCCCAATGCTGGCCATACACATGGATCGTCAAACAATACAAGAACCGAATTGGCTCAAACAAAAAAATGGTATCCAGAAAATGCTGATGATAAATTGACAGCGACACTTAAGGTAATGAATGTATCAGCAACGGGAGATGCTCGAGTAGCAGCTTCGTATGCTGTAGTTGTAGGTCAAATTCATAGTGCTGATGGCTTTGAAAACGAACCACTTAAAATCTTTTATAAGAAATTTCCCGGCCATACCAAAGGTTCGGTTTTTTGGGATTATGAGATTAATACAGCGGGAGATGACAATTCTGGAAGATGGGATTATTCAACAGCTGTTTGGGGATACGACTTATCTGTTGTAGGTACTGGCGAAAATACCTATCCAGAAGAACCTAAGGATGGAATTGCATTAGGTGAGGAGTTCTCTTATGAAATAGTGGTTAAGGATGGTATTATGAAGCTTAAATTTACAAGTGAAGGGCATGAGACGAAAACATTCACAAAAAATATAATTGCTTCAGAATATGCTACAAAGGCTGATATTCCAATGCAAACTCAAGAATTATTTTTCCCAATTGGTCAAGACGGTGTGGAACGTGGAATTGCCTACACTGGTGAAGGGTGCTTCTTTAAACTTGGTTGTTACAATCAAACGAATGGTAAATCGCCAGAGGTAAATAAAAACTGGTGTTCGGGTGCCGAAACTCATGGTGGTGATATTCAAAAACAATATGAAGATGGAAATTATGCTGAAGTTTGGTTCAAAACAGGGAGTATATCTGTAAGCGATGCGGCCGTATCTAATGAGGGCTATTTCACTGAAAATGATCATTGGCATAGTCCTGCTACCAAATAACTGCATGAATTCTACAAATGAACTGAGTAGACAGGTAACGGTCGATTGACCGTTACTGTATCTCTCTAACTAATACATTTTGAGATGGATTCAGAACAAATCGAACGAGTCTATAAAAATTCGTGCAAACTGTCTATTAAACAAGAATAAAGCTTATTGGCATAAATAAACCTCAGCAAGACCATTATACATAAACAAACGAAAAATATGATTATGTTGTAACTAATCAAAAAAATGAATCTGCAACTTGAATTCAAGAACTAAAGAGAAAAGTGTACCATAGAACCTGTAAACTTGCAAATATATTTAAGAAAGCTTTACTAAGAGGTAAAATAAATAGTAAATTCACGTTTCAATATTTGAGATATACAAATAGAACTCATTTAGTAGATAAGAAACTGAAAAAGACTATCACCCGAGTAAATAAGATCTCTAACTAAAATAGAAAGTCCATTAAATACCATTTTAATGGATAACAAAAATAACAGACAAGAGGAATAAAATGCATGACACATTGCATACTTATTGTCCGCAGATTGAAAAAAATATAATTACAGGAAAAATGATTTCGAAAGAGGAAGAAGAAGGTTTTGATAACTATATGGATATCCATTTTATCCATCGAAGTAATTGGTTAAGAGCAGCAGTTCTTGGTGCAAATGATGGAATTTTATCAACAGCAAGTCTTGCGATTGGAGTCGCTGCTGCTAGTAATTTTAGAGAACCAATCATATTAGCAACTTTAGCAGGATTAGTTGCTGGAGCTTTATCAATGGCAGCTGGTGAATATGTTTCTGTAAGTTCTCAGTCTGATGTGGAAACAGCTGATATTGAGAGAGAAAAGAAAGAACTAAGAGATGCGCCAGAGCTTGAGTTACACCGATTAGCACAAATATACGAAGGACGAGGACTAAAAAAGGAAACAGCATTAACTGTGGCTAAAGAATTGACAGAACATGATGTTTTAGCAGCTCATGTCAGAGACGAATTGGGAATAAATGAGATGAGTCAAGCCAAACCAATACAAGCCGCATTTGCTTCGGGAGCGGCATTTACGCTAGGAGGAACACTTCCTTTATTGGTAACACTCTTTCTACCATTAAAAAGTATTGAATATTCTCTTTACGGATTTGCTCTATTCTTTTTGATATCACTAGGTGCTTTAGCCGCTAAAGCTGGAGGTTCAAGTGTAATTAGAGCAGTTATTCGGATTACTTTTTGGGGTACTGTTGCCATGGGATTAACAGCAGTAATTGGCTATGTATTTGGTGTTAATCTTGGTTAAAAAAAGCACACACGAAAGCTAAATTATCAAGGGATTTACATGCTTACTGGAATAAACAAAAGCAACATTACTAAACATAAACAGACAGAAAGTATAATTATATTGTATCTAATCAAAAAGTTGCATTTGCAACTTGAATTCAGATTTTATAAAAGAATCCCAAATTAAATTTTGCTGAAAAATATTTATTCCTATTGGACATTATCCAGTAAAGTGTCATTAGTACATACAAAAACAGCTAAAATCCCCTTCAATTCAAAGAGAATTTTAGCTGTATTGTTTATTTATGATTCATAAATAGTTTTATATCATCTTCGACAGTACCGATACTTGCAATACCAAAATTATCAACTAAAACCTTAGCCACATTTGGCGATAAGAAAGCAGGTAATGTTGGTCCCAAGTGAATATCCTTAACACCCAAATAGAGTAAAGCTAACAATACAATTACTGCTTTTTGCTCGTACCAAGAAATGTTGTATTCTATTGGTAAATCATTAATATTTTCCAATTCAAATACCTCTTTCAATTTAAGCGCAATAACAACTAAGGAATAAGAATCGTTACATTGTCCTGCATCTAAAACGCGAGGAATACCATTAATATCACCCAATTGTAATTTATTATAACGGAATTTTGCACATCCTGCTGTAAGAATAACCGTGTCTTTAGGTAGTTTTTCAGCAAATTCGGTGTAATAGTTTCTGCTTGTATGACGACCATCGCAACCTGCCATTACAAAGAACTTCTTGATAGCTCCAGTTTTAACAGCATCAACAACTTTATCGGCCAGCTGAATAACTTGGTTGTGGGCAAATCCCCCAACTATTTCTCCTTTTTCAATCTCAATAGGAGAAGCACATGTTTTAGCTAATTCGATAATCTCAGAAAAATCTTTGCGCTTACCGTCTACTCTTTCAGGAATATGTTTCGATCCAGGATAACCAGAAGTACCCGTAGTGAATACTTTATCGGCGTATTTAGCGTCTTTTTTTGGTGGAACTATACAGTTAGTCGTAAATAAGATAGGTCCATTAAAGCTTTCGAATTCTTCTTTTTGTTGCCACCATGCATTTCCATAATTACCAATAAAATGTTTGTATTTTTTAAATGCAGGATAATAGTTTGCTGGCAACATTTCACCATGCGTATAAACATCAACACCTGTACCCTCGGTTTGTATTAAGAGGTCTTCCATATCTCTAAGGTCATGACCACTAATTAAAATACCTGGTTTATCACTAACCCCAATATTTACTTTTGTAATTTCAGGATTACCGTAAGTTGTTGTATTAGCCTTATCCAAAAGAGCCATTCCATCAACACCAAACTTACCTGTTTCAAGCACAAGAGCAACTAATTCGTCAATAGTCAAATTATCATCAGTTGTAGAGGCTAATGCTTTTTGCATAAAGGCACAAAGGGTATTGTCTTCGTAATCTAAATTGAACGCATGCTCAGTATAAGCAGCCAAACCTTTTAAACCATAAATAATTAATTCTCGAAGACTACGTATATCTTCATTTTCGGTAGCTAAAACACCTACTGATTTATTTTTTGCTTCAAATTCTGCGATAGAATCTCCTGTCCATATTGCCGAATCGTGTAAGTTTTCGGGAACAACTCCTCCAGCATTACTGAAAGCAATTTTCAACTCTTCACGAATTTTTAAGCCTTCTCTAATAATATTGATAAAACGATCCTTATCGAAATTAGCATTTGTGATGGTCATAAACAGACCATCAAAAACAAGCTTATTTGCTTTTTCATTTTCAATTCCTAATTCCCGCGCTTTTGTTGCAAAAATAGAAACACCTTTTAATACAAAAATTAAAAGATCCTGCATATTGGCAAGGTCTTCTTTTTTACCACATACACCTGCAACAGTACAACCTGTACCCTTAGCAGCTTCCTGACATTGATAACAAAACATGCTCATGATTTATTTATTTTATGATTTATTTGATTTTTACTTTACCTATTTATTAAATCCTGTTTCCGGATTTTTCTCACCAAACGTTTCGGTTAAAACAGCCATTATTTCTTTTTTCGATATGCCTTTCTTTTCAGCATTTTTAATCGTGAGATAAGACTTAAAAAGTGGCGATTGAGCTATTTCAGAAGCGAAATGTCCATTTCCCTGATTCCAAATAATCAATGAAAAAAGCTCGTCGAACTCAGCAACACTAGTTCCGAGGTAGTAAGACTTAATTAATTCGCGGGTTGCTTGCTTAATTCTGCCAGATCCAACTGCGTTGGTTAGCGAGAGTAAGAGTTTAGTCTTTAGTTCAATTGCTGGATTTTTTTTATTCCAAATATTGTCCCAAAAGTTTACGCTAAGGTCGGCTATAGCCTTGTCAATTTCAGCAAACTTGGGCATTACAATCGGTTTCAATGGTAATTCAACATCACTAGCTTCCTTAACTTCAGTTCGATAAAAATAAACGGCGTAGCTTGCATCGGCTAACCTCTCGGTTTCTGAAACAAAACCAATATTTTCCATGGTAGAATAGAGAGGTATGGGTTCAAAATTCTGAATCACTTTAATTCCTTCTCCAAGCTTAAGGCTTTTTGCCTTTTTGAGTATGCCCAAAAGAAAATTACCTTTTAAAGATCTCACATCTAATTCAATGAAACCCTCTTTGTTTTTTATTGCAGTGTTTTCCATACTATTAGATTTAGTCTTCATGACTTATAGCTTCAACAGGGCATTCATTTTCTGCCTCAAGAGCACAATCCTCACAATCGGAAGGTACCGGATTGATTTTCACATGAGATTTACCATCATCTTTCATCTCAAAAACTTTAGGACAGATGCTTTCACAAATTCCACATCCAATGCATGTTTCTTTATCTACACTTGTTTTCATAAGATTATAACTTTAAGTTTTGTCATATAGTCCCGAAAGCTTTCGGGATTTCCATATAATCATCTCCCTGTTTGTAGAAAGCTTTATACATGGACGTTTCATATCAAATGATTTAATTAATTACAACAGTGTAAAATTGAGAAAGTAAATCGACACAAAATGTAACCCAGATTACATTTTGGGTTTATTTTTTATATTTGTAGAAAAAAAATGTTTTCAGAATTAGCAAACACATCAATTTTTAAAGGTTTAAAAACCTCAGAAATAATTGAAGTTCTACATAGTGTTCATTATAATGTACATTGGTATGAACCGGAAAGTACAATAGCATTTGCCAGCGACAGAAGTGAGAATTTATTCATCTTGCTCGAAGGTCATGTAAAAGGTGAAATGACATCCTATAACAACAAAAATATTATTGTTAGTGAAATTCATGCTCCCGATACTTTTGCAGAAGGTTTTTTGTTTGCAGACAAGAACAAATTATTGGTAGATATTATAGCAATAACAAGAGCAAGAGTGCTAATTATTTCAAAGTGTGAATTATTAAAGCTTTTAAACAAAAGCACTCATATACTCAACAACTATTTAGTTGCAACATCAAATCGTTTTGTAATTGTTTCTGAAAAATTGAAATTTTTGATGTTTAATACAGTCAGAAGTAAATTGGCAATTTATATTCTTGATATGGAAAAAGAGAGTGTAGGGAAAGAAAGTTTTAGATTGGGAAAAACCCATGAAGAATTAGCCACCTTATTTGCAATTACTCGCCCAGCATTAACACGTAATTTACTAAGCCTTAAAAAAGATGGTTTGATAGAAATTAAAAATAAAGAAATAAAAATAACTGATAGAGAAAAGCTTATACAATTATTAAATTAGGAAGCCAGCATTAAGTAATGCTAAGAAATCCATTGAATTTCTTGACTAGAACTTTACTCAAAACCTTGACTTTTCACAAAATTACAAGCACTAAAGACAAATAAACAATAATTCAACTCAATTAGAAAACACCTATTAAGCAGTTGATATTATCTCTTGTAAAATAAATACGCCTCAGTCTAGAAATAAACTAGACTGAGGCGTATTTATATATACTTGAACTGTAAATGTGCACATCTCATCCACAAGATTCTGTCAAGAGAAAATATTAATTTAAATAATACTTCCCTTTTTTAAAAATTCTTTTACCCCAGTATACGAATGGAGTATCTGCGGCAGCAACAATAAATTTCAAGAAATAAGTGGTTATAAATATTTCCCACATAACGGCAGTTTCAAATACGCCCAAAAAAGCAATAAGTACAAAAACAGTACTATCAATAAGCTGAGAAACCGATGTGCTTAAATTATTTCGTATCCAAATCTGGCTGTCTTTTGGAAAGCGTTTACGCCAAAAATGATACGCCCAAATATCATGACGTTGTGAAAGTAAATAGGCCACAAGACTAGCTATTGCTATTCTAGGCATTAAACTAAATATGGTACTGGTTGCTTCATGTGCAACACCTGCAAACTCATCTCCCTCTAAGGGGATGAAAAGTAAAGCCATATTCATTAATAAGGTCATGGAAATGAGGCTGAAAAATCCAATCCAGACAGCCTTTTTTGCATCCTCTTTACCGTAATTTTCAGATAATATATCTGTCACTAAAAACGACGAGGCATAAACAATATTACCTAAAGTTGCTACAAGGCCAAAAAATTCAACAGTCTGAATTACTTGAATATTAGCAACAATAACAGAAATCGGAATCCAAATAATGAGTCCCCACTTGCCAAATAATCGATAGGCCAAAATAATTAACAGGAAGTTTGCCAGCAACATGCTTAGCCATAAAATTTCATTTTGCATTTTTTTATTTTTTAGTTAAAGAAAGAATGTTCACAACAAATTGTTCCTAAACAGTTCTTTACTTATTCGCAGGGAGATGCCACCTGCTTTGTTCGTACTCATTTCGGGATGCAAATGTAAGAAAAATTGCTCATTTTAAAAGATAACTTAAATTTATGATTCCAAAAGTCTACTTTATTTATTGTACGCTATATCTCCTGTGCATAAAAACAGTTTATAACATTTTTCTCATTTGTAAAAATCACAATAAAACACCAGATATAATTAACCGTATTAAAACTATTAACACAATAATATATTAAGGAACAATTCAAATCAATTTTATAGTGTCCATAACGGATCGTAATAATAAACATAAAAACTAAGCAAACAGATCACAAAGAATCCACCACCATAAAACTTAGTAATTTTATATGATATTATTCAAAAAAACACTTCGTTTAAATGTACCTTTAGAAAAATAAATTAGGAAATACATATTTTGATAGATTAAAATTTTTCAAACACGATAAGATAGAATTAATATGAATCTAGATTACCCCACTATATTATTTTTCTTTGTCATAACCAATATATTTAATCTTGCTTTATTCACTTATCAATATTTTTTCCATCATAAAAAATGGTATCTATCTGTTTTTATTATGGGTATTCTATTTCAAACAATAGCCATGATTCTAATTGGCTTTAGAAAAAACTTACCTTTTATAATCACGGTACAACTAAGTAATTTCTTTTTAATTTCCAGTTTTGCATTAACATCTTTTGGCCTTATTTCGTACGATAACAAAATTCGTAAAAACATTTTTTGGCTATTCAGCATATTTACTCTTATCTTTTATTGTTCTTTTCTACTGGTTGCCGAAGACGATATAAAGCGTATTATCATACAAATAATAGCATGTTCTTTTTTTTATGGAATTAGTGCATACATTCTTTTTACAAACAAAGAAAAATACAAATTTTCCCTCATCATTGGTTCCGCACTTATATCTTATAGCATTTTTCAACTTTATAGAGCCAATATTTTATATCAAGTAGAACAACCATACCACTTCTTAGAAGGTTCTACAATTGACAATTGGTATCTTGTAATTTCGGTGTTTATTGTTAGTACATTGAGAATTGGTTATATAATGCTTTTGAAAGAAATAGATGAAAACATTATAATTCTTAAAAACAAAATAATAGAAACAGATAAACTTAAACTTGAAGAGCTTAACAATACTAAAGACAAATTATTTTCAATCATTGCACATGACTTAAGAAGCCCATTCAACAGTATTATAGGGTTTTCTGACCTGTTAAATGACAATATTAAAACCCTGAAGACTGAAAAAACCAAAGAATATTTAAGCTTTATTAATTCTGCTGCCAAAAACACACTTACTTTACTCGACAATTTATTGAATTGGGCTAAATCACAAACAGGACAAATTAATTTCAACCAAAAACAAATAATTTTAACACTAATTATAGGTGAAATAATAGAACTGTCAAATTCAACTGCAGCTGCAAAGAAAATAGCATTAACAAAAAATAGTATAGATGATATTAAAGTTTATGCTGATGAAGAAATGTTGAGAATTATTTTGAGAAACCTTGTATCAAATGCAATAAAATTTACCAATACAGGAGGAAACATAAGTATTTTAACAAAAAAAGAAAAACTGCAAATTGAAATTGCAGTTTCTGATAATGGCGTTGGAATGAACAACGATACTAAAAATAAATTGTTCAAGCTTGAAACCAATGTATCAACAATTGGAACTGCAAACGAAAAAGGTTCAGGTTTAGGTTTAATCCTTTGCAAAGAATTTATAGAAAAACATGGCGGTAAAATTTGGGTTGAGAGTAAACTAGGAAAAGGTAGTGTTTTCAAATTTACTTTACCTTTAGTTAAAGAAGTATAAAAACTAACAAGAACCTCTTAATCATTTTTTTCTAAACAAAATTCAAATGACGATTGCCTCCTTATACCAAACAAAAAACTTAAATGGAATAAAAGAGCTTCCTAAACAGAAAATAAGGAAGCTCTTTGTGTGAAAATTTTTATCTAGAATTGTCGTTTTAATTTTTTAGCAACAACTTCTGCAGCCTTAATTAACGGATAAGCAGCAGGAGAACCAGTAAGTAATGGGTGAGTACCAATTTGAGCAGATAACAGAGCTTTTATATTCGTATGATTTTGAATTAAGAATCCAATGGAATTTGTTAATTCGCCAACACTAGAACCACCAAACACTTCACCTCCTAAAATCATACCACAATCAGCCGCAACAATTAATTTCACAGTCTGTTCGTGCATGCCTTCAAGTGTACCAGGGTGTTTGTCCATTCCTGTAAAACTTCCAACAACAACACTAAAGTTTTCTTCTCTTGCTTTAGATTCAATAATACCAGCCGTACCAAAAGCAGTATCACCAATAGCCGTATCATAAATTGCAATGGTTCCACTAAACGATTTACAAGGACTTAATTCATATAAACTCATACCTGCAACTCTGGCTTCGGCACATGCTGTTGATGCAAGCATAGTAGTACACAATTTTCTGGTTAAGAAATCTCTTTTTTCAGCACAGTCGCCAACAGCAAAGATATCGTTGGAACAATCTTCAACACGCATGTACTCACAAGTTCTGATAAAGCCATATCTATTCAATTCAATACCAGACTCTTTAGCCAGCTTGGTATTAGGCACATAGCCCATAGAAAGTACAACAGCATCAGCCTCGAGCTCTTCTCCGGAGTTTAAGATTACCTTCTGAACTTTTCCATCTTTACCAACAATTTCTTTTACCCCTTTACTTGTAATTACCTTAACACCTCGCGATGTTAACAATTCTTCGGCTTTGTCACCAAATTCTTTATCGAAAGCTCTATTTAATATGGAAGATTCAATTTCAACAAGAGTAACATCACGACCTTCTTTATTCAATTCGTCAGACATTTCTACTCCAATAAATCCAGCACCAATTGTAATGATTTTTTTTAATCCTTTTAATTTAGTATACATTTCATCGAGATAAAATTTATCCTTAGGAATTGTAAAAACATTTTTCAAATCACCACCTTTTAGCCACTTAGGAATTGTAGGAATTGATCCCGTTGCGAATACTAGTTTTTCAAAGTATAATTTTTCGTTAGTTGATAAATGACAAATATTATTCTCTAAATCAACTTTTGTAACTTTTGCTATTTTTATTTCAACTCCGACATTGGTTAGCATTTTATCGGGTAAAATATTTTTATCCGTAGAATGCAACGAACCAAAAATATATGGAATACCACAAGGAACGAGAACCTTTTCCTCTTTTCGAACCAAAATAACTGATTTGTCTGGATTATTTGTTTTTGCACTTATAGCTGCTTGAAGTCCAGATGCACCACCTCCAATAATTAAAACATTAATTTTTTCCATCGTTTTAAATATTAAGTTACTTATTTGTGAAATGTTATCATAAATATAATAATTTAGTTTTTATTATTTCGTAACTGGCATTATATTTATATCAATACAAAGGTGAATGCCTTAATTAATAATAGAATTTGAACTTTCCATTCAAATACAACTTTCTATTTTTAGTGTAATCATAAAAAATAATTCTTAAAATACCTTCCTTAGTTTTTACACTAAAACACGCTAAGTAATTGTGGATTTAGTAAAACTATTAAACACTCAACTAAGTTTTATTCTAAAATTGAAATTCTCAAAACTTGCCCACAAGCCTTATTTTTTAGTTTTTATTTACAAGGAAATACAAGAATGGGCCTAAGCGAATTGCTTAAGCCCATTACAATATATTCAAACAAATCGCTTTTTTACATTAAGCTATATGCGACGGTTACTCCAGACATTACAATGGCAACCATACTCATTAGTTTAATTAAAATATTAAGACTAGGACCCGAAGTATCTTTAAATGGATCACCAACAGTATCACCAATTACAGTTGCTTTATGAGCAGGAGAACCTTTACCTCCTAAATGACCGGCTTCGACATATTTTTTAGCATTATCCCAGGCACCACCTGAATTTGCCATAAAAACCGCCAAAACAAAACCAGCACCTAATCCTCCAACAAGTAGTCCCATGGTACCTGCAACTCCAAATACGAGACCAACTACTATAGGAACTGTAATTGCCAAAATTGAAGGCATCATCATTTCTTTTTGAGCTCCTTTTGTGGAGATGGCAACACAATTTGCATAATCTGGTTCATTTTTTCCTGTTAGAATTCCTGGTATTTCACGAAATTGTCTTCTTACTTCATCTACCATTTTTCCGGCTGCTCTACCTACTGCATTCATGGTTAATCCACAAAATACAAATGCCATCATCGAACCGATAAATATTCCAATAAGTACAGTTGGATTCATCAAGTTAACTTTAAAAAAGTCCATGAAATCCATTAAACTGATTGAGCTAACATCAACCGCTGAAAATACTTCATTACCATTTGGGAAAACATAACTCTCAGCTGTTTCAAGCAAACGAATAATTCCTATTTTAAGCTCTTCGATATAAGAAGCCAATAAAGCCAACGCTGTTAATGCTGCAGAACCAATGGCAAAGCCTTTACCTGTAGCTGCAGTGGTATTACCCAAAGAGTCAAGAGCATCGGTACGTTTTCTAACTTCAGTTCCAAGCTCACACATTTCTGCATTACCTCCTGCATTATCGGCAATAGGGCCGTAAGCATCGGTAGCTAAGGTAATTCCTAAAGTTGAAAGCATTCCTACAGCAGCAATACCAATACCATATAAGCCTAAGCCCATATTGGCCATATCAAATCCGGAAGCAAATAAAAACGAGAATATAATTCCCAAAGCTACAGCCATTACTGGAATTGCTGTTGAGATCATTCCCATTCCCAATCCAGAAATTATTACGGTAGCAGCTCCTGTATTTGAGCTTTCTGCAATTTTCTGTGTGGGTCTGTATTCTTCTGATGTATAATATTCGGTTGCTCGCCCAATGATTATTCCGGTAATTAATCCGGTAACGATTGCACCCCAAATTCCCCAAATGTTATCCAATTCAAGAACATAAAGAATTACCCATGAAAATACGATAATCAAGGCTGAACTAATGTTTGTTCCTCTTGATAATGCTTTTAGTAATTGTTTTTGAGTAGCACTTTCTTTAGCTTTCACCATGTAGATTCCAATGATTGAAAGAATTACTCCCACTGCAGCAATCAACATAGGAGCCATTACAGCTTTCATTTGCAATTCGGAATTTTCTATAAAAGCCGCTGCACCAAGTGCTGCAGTAGCCAATATTGAACCACAATACGATTCGTATAAATCGGCTCCCATACCCGCAACATCACCAACATTATCACCAACATTATCAGCAATTGTTGCAGGATTTCTTGGATCATCCTCAGGTATACCTGCTTCAACTTTTCCGACAAGATCACCACCCACGTCGGCTGCTTTTGTAAAAATTCCTCCACCTACTCTGGCAAACAAGGCCTGAGCTGATGCACCCATACCAAATGTTAACATGGTAGTGGTAATAATCATCATTTTTTGAGCTTCACTTGGGTTATCTACAAAATAGTTAAGTACAATAAACCAGGCTGAAATATCAAAAAGTCCAAGACCAACTACAACAAGCCCCATAACAGCTCCACTTCGAAAAGCTACCCTAAGAGCCAGATTAAGAGAATTACGGGCCGCATTTGCAGTTCTTGCAGAAGCATAAGTCGCCGTTTTCATTCCAAAAAAACCAGCCAAAGCTGAAAATAAACCTCCCGTAAGGAATGCTCCGGGAACCCATTCGTTTTGTAAATTAAAACCGTATGCCAATACCGAAAACAGAATTACTATAATCAGGAAAAAGACACCTACTACTTTATATTGTTGTTTTAAATATGCCATAGCTCCCTTTCGAACATGAGAAGCTACTGTTATCATTTTATCAGAACCTTCACTTTCTTTCATTACCTGTTTAAAAAAGTGGTAAGCAAAGCCTAAGGCGATTAAAGAGCTTAATGGAATAAACCAAAAAATATTGTCAATGTTTTGCATTCTTTTAATTTTTTTATTTGTTTTTAATTAAATCCGATTGATTTAGCAGATCTCCACCATGCATAATTCTTATCATTCAATTCTTCTTCCGAAGGAAAAGGATAATAAATCATTTCATTACTATCACCAATGAAAAAACCGTTTTTAATTGTTCTGAAAAAAAGATCTCTTGAAAAGAAACGAATAATGGTTTTTTGAACTTTACCTGGTTCATCATTTAATATCCTCATACAATCTCGTAGGTGTTCTATATTTGGATAAGGCAAATTATGTGCCGGTGAATTTTCAAAATCTTCTGTTAATCCATTCAATTTTAATTCTACAAATGCAAGTTTAGGAATACTAACTTTTTCTTTTCCACTTGTCATGTAATCTAAAAATTCCGTGGGAGCCAGTTTACTAATTATCCTTGGCGTAACAGGGCAAAGCTCTTGGTACAAGTGTGCTGTCGATTTAATATCGCCAGAATATTCTCCTTTTTTAATTTCCATTGTTCTTCCATCATCTGTTGTTAGATAAAGGTTTTTTAAAGCCGAAACAGGGATACTTTCCAAGGCTCTATAAATAGAAAGATAAACTGAACTTTTTGGGCGTCCTCCTTCTTGAGGGACACATCTCTCTTTGATGTAATCCATAGGAAGAATATCCTCGATAGCATTACTGTCTACCTCAAGAAAAATTACCTGCCCACGCGTACGTTTTTGAGTTCCAACTGCCATATAGCTTCCAAACTCTTCAGGAGAAAGCATAGAGGCAATTAAAGCTTCGGGCGTTAAATTTAAATAAATGTTTGGTTTCATTATTTATTTTGGTTTTAGGATAAAAATAATATGTTGCGCTTTATTATGAGGAATAATAAAGTGTCTTGATACAAACTAAATATACTGTTGCTACTTTAGGTAATCACAACAGTATCAGAGTATAGAATTACTCTTTGTGCTTTTGGATTCATTAGAATTTGCTACTCTATTTTATTTAAATTTGACTACTAAAATAAAAGTGATATGTTTCTAAAAAACCAAAACAAATATATAAGAATATTTAATAAGTTGTTAAAAAATGGAAGTATTAATTCCACAATAATAATTTTCATAATTTAGTATTCAGTTCTCGTAAAATTTCTAGTGAATACCGGGTTTGATACAATTGGTGTTTCATGCAAACATTTATTTATGGTTTTTGAAAATCAATTCGAATTAAATGGTATTGATTTGGGTGATAAGTTTAATTATTGGAATATGTATCCAAAGAATGATAAAGAAAAAGTGGTGACTGTAAAATAGTTAATTAATAAAAATCCGAATGAAAAAATGGGTCAGTTTACTACATTAAAAATCCGAGACTGGATACTTTTTGAAGTAGAAGGACAAAGTAATCGGCCTTACCCATTAAAAATTAGATATTCACCCGTGAAAAGTTATGAGTTTGTTTATGCGATTGGGTGGGGCGCAATTGGCGGCATAAAATATTTGAGGATGATGTTTGAAAAATAGAAGAGTAAGTATAAACAGTTTACTAACTAATTTATTCTAACAAAAAGTTATTTTATTAGTATTGCAAAAAAACAGCTAAAAATGAGTAGAAAATATATGAGTAGTAAGAAAAATTGTATCCTTTTAATCCTTTTGCTATTGTGTAAAATTGGATTATCACAAGTTACTGGCGACCTAACATTATATCGGACAGATTATAAAGATGTTTCGGGTAACAATACTGTTTCCGTTACTAGTTATGAAAAAAATGGGAAGCAATATGTATATGCCGGAGGCATAGGAGATATTGATGTGTTTAGTCTTAATGCGCAGGGCAAATTAACTTTTGTAGCAAAGCAAGAACTGTATAAAAAGAAAGGCCCTGCACGAGGAATGGTGGCCGACAATATTAATGGAACTGATTTTTTATTTGTGGCCAACAAGCATGGAGATGCTGTTGAAGTGTTCAAAATATTGAATAATGGAGCTCTGAAACAGGTTTTTATGATACATGATACCGAAGATATTTTCATTGGTACTGGTATTACATTGCAGGTAGTTCATATGAAAAATGCTTCCTATCTTTTTGTGGGAGGTTTAGAGGAAAATCCGGGTTTAAGTTGTTTTAGAATTCATCAGGATGGAAAACTTACCCATGTTCAATCCATGAAAGACAATAACAAGATACATACCGATGGCATAATTGGTATGTTTGTTCATAAAATAGATGGCAAGACCTTTTTGTTTACAGGTGGATTTCAGGATAATGGAATAAGCAGTTTTAGAGTCTATGAGAATGGGAAATTTAAAAATATTAACAATATAAGCGATAATACTACCGATAGGTTTTTAACTGGTGCATATCCGGTAACAGGTGTAAGCTTGGGAGGTAATTATTATGTAATTGTTGGACATAGACATCATAAATATTATAAGAGAGGCGGTTTTATTAAGAATCCCGATTTTGTATATCATGGAGATGCGGTGAGTGTTTTTAAGGTAAATAAAAAAGGAGAGCTACTGCCTCATTCGGTTTTGAAGGATAATGAGTTCACAAAACTGCAAGGACAAACAAGAATTGAAATTGTTTCGGTAAACAACAAGGAAGCTATATTGGCAGTCGGCACACGAGATGATGCTAGTATACAGTTGTGTAAATTGAATGAGCAAGGGATATTGAGCCCTGTTAATTATTTAGAAACAGGATTTCCTGTGTATTATGGCTTGAGGTCGCTTAAAATTGATGATGATAATTTTCTTGTTGCGGGTTCTATCCAGTGGGGCCTAAGAAAAATTGTGGCTTATAAGCTTGGTTTAAACAAACCAGATACTTCTGGTAAAGTACTAAGACATTTTTTTGGTTTTAGATTTAAAAAGAATGCTGACCCAGAAAAGATTAATGAGGTTTTACATTTGTTCGAAAACCTAGAACATAAAATTCCCGAAATAAGTAAATTGGAATGGGGGATAAATAACAGTATGGAAGGTTTTAGTAAAGGCTTTAAATATTGTTTTACATTGACTTTTAATGATGTGCATGCTCGGGAAATATACATTTTTCACAAAGCACATTTGGCTATTGAGAAAAAAATAAAGCCTTTATTAGATGATGTTGTTGTGCTCGATTATTGGACAGATAAGTAATCCCTAAACTTGTCGGATCATTTTTTTACAAACCATGCTATATCCTTTATCTGGTAAGCCTTTCCTGAATTTACAAATCTCAAAACAGGCTCTCCAAACTTTTTGGAAAGGCAAACAGGGGCACGGATGCTATCTCCAAACTTTTTGAAAAGACAAACAGAGGCGCGGATACTGTCTCCAAACTTTTTGGAAAGGCAAACAGAGGCACGGATGCTGTCTCCAAACTTTTTGGAATAATAAAAGGAGGCACGGATGCTGTCTCCAAATATTTTATAAAGGCAAAAGGAGGCACGGATGTTACCTTCAAACTTTTTGGAAAGACAGAAAGAGAAGCCTGTTTTCAATAAATTCTATAATTTTTTTAGTGCATCATCTGTAAGTGGTTCCTAAAATTTAACTTGTATTTATTTCATATTGTCATACTAGAAAATCTGGGTATGCTTAATAAAAATTAGTTCTGATTATCAGTATTTAGTGGCTTTATGCTCCTTGTATTTTCACTTGGTGAAAAAACACATATAATTATTATGCCTTTACTATCAAAAATCATATATTTATTATTCTGTTAATAAGTAATTAGAGTATTAATCATTAAAATTTGATAGTATGTTTGAAAAAATGATTTTTAGTTTGTTGCGTGTCAATGAATTATTGGGATACTGTAACGAAATTAAAACCTTTCTAAGCTCGCTGGATTTAGAGGCATTGCCCATAAAAAATGCAGCAGTAAAATTAAGTGTAAAGGTTGAGGAGGCCCTGGCGGCTTCGAATCGTAAGCGTTCGAGTGAGTATACCGAATGGTTAAAAGAAAAAGATCGTAATCGTGATAATTCATTTCTTGCCTTCCGTGGATTAATGGAGGCCTTTACCTATCGCAAGGAGGAAGATTTAGTTGTGGCTGCCAAAAAAATTATTCTCATTATTAAAGGTCACGGATGGACTTTACAAAGTGGTGGTAAAAAAGTGCAATCGGCAAAAATGGCTAGTTTAATTAAGGAGATGAGTTCGGAAGAGAATCAAGCTTTACTCACACTATTAACAGCCAATGTTTGGTATCAAAATATGGTGGAGGACAATGCCGCTTATGATGCCTTGCTGGAAGAGAAGTCGAATATTAATAAGAACCAAACGGTTTACGATATGAGTACTATTTACAAGGATTTGCAAACAGCTTGTGAAGAATTATTTGAGGGAGTTGAAGTATTGAATAGGATTAGTCCGGATGCTACTTACACTCAGATTGCTACTTTTAGTAACGATTGTACGCAAAGGTATTTGGCAGCTGCACGTACTCGAAAAACCAAAAATTCTATAGTCGATGAAACAGAAGTGGAATAAAAAACTGAGGCTCCTAACATTCTCTAGCTAACCTGCGAAAGTTTAAAATGGGAATTGAGGACCTCAGTTTACTAGCAAAAATAACATCATTTTGTTAGTATTTTACGACTCTTCGAATTTTTAAATAAAACCAATCTATTTGTAACAGATATCCTCCTTGTAATAAGGGGGATTTTTTTAAGAAATCAACACCAATATATAACGTAATGATTCTCCACACCATTCGCATATTCTTTTTATTTGTAAATTACTACTCATAGTTTCGCCAATTTTAGTCTACTCACGTATATTGCAGTCAATGATAGTCTAAACATACACTATCTCGCAGGGGATATATTTACAGTCTTATCAAAGAAAGTTAAAGAAATTGATGAGATAAATTTGAGGAGTTATGCCTTAAATACGAGTGCATTTAGAAGTGATTTTATTGTGAATTACCTAGATGAGATTTTAGATGTAGTTGTTTAGAGATGTGATGTATCCTGCTTGAATAGAAACTGAATCGGGTAATAAACCCAACGTTACATTGTATTTGCTCTAATGAAAGGTAAAATGGCATGATAATCTATTGAGATTGCTAGAAGATATCTATTTTATTTAAGATTTAGGAAAGGTACTTTTATAAATGCAAGCATTTAATATCTTTGCACAAACTATAGTTTGTGCATTTATATACATAATTAAAATGAAAAATATCCTTCCCACCTTATCGTATGAAATATTGAAAATAGCGAATCGCGAAATACCAAGGTCTATTTTTCTAAACGAAATTTCGAGTTTACTTATCGACTCGTTAAAGTTTACAGAACTAACGCTTTTATTTCACAAGCGGGAAAATGATTCGGAGTTCGAATTTGTACATTGCTCTAAAGATAGTTTTGAATACAAAATCATAAGTTTAAATGACTTATTTCAACAGCTACCCGAAGACGAAACTACAATGCTTTGGGAACCAATATTGACGAATAATTTTGATTCTACCTCCACTTTTTTTACTGAAAAAGGAACATTTTGGACGATAGATTTTAACAATTTTTCCATTCCTTATCGTAGGAAATTGGGCTTAGTTGAAAATAATGAGCTTCTGAAACCAGAGAATAGTTGTTCCCTTTTAATTATCCCATTTTTATATGGAAATGAAAGAATAGGGCTTGTGCAATTTAAAAATATGAAGCGTGAGTTATTTTCAGGTTTAGGCACTAAATTATTCGAAGAATTTGCTCAAACTTTAAGTGCTATTCTTATTAATCAGCATACACAAGCACTTTTACAAGAACGAGTGAAGGAGTTGGCTTTCTTGTACGAGATGTCGAATATAACGAAGCAAAGTTCAATTTCACTGAAGGATAGTATACATCAGATTATAAAACTCATACCACCTGCTTGGCAATATCCAGAAATAACTCAGGCCCGAATTACAGTTAATGGCATCGACTATTCAAACGCTCCTATAACTAATTGTGAGCATAAACTTGAAGCTGATATTATTGTTGAAAAAGAAAAATGCGGAGTGGTAGAAGTTATTTATACTGAAAAATGCCCAGAAATGAACGAGGGCCCCTTTTTTACGGAAGAAAGAAGTTTACTTAATAATATTGCAGCAGAATTGGCAATTATTATTAGTAAAAAGAGCAA
The DNA here is from genome assembly GCF_052400665.1 of Marinifilum sp. RC60d5. Classification (NCBI taxonomy): domain Bacteria; kingdom Pseudomonadati; phylum Bacteroidota; class Bacteroidia; order Marinilabiliales; family Marinifilaceae; genus Marinifilum; species Marinifilum sp. RC60d5. Next base: position 78,280 of record NZ_JBQTGK010000007.1, on the reverse strand, counting down.
ATAAAATAGTTAGAGAGGCTAAATCGAGAACAAAAATTATTGGTACTTTCCGAATAGCTGATAGTAATGATTGATAATGTTAAAAGAAGTAAGGTTCTGTTCATCTAATTGGAGTTCAGTCACTGATCGTAAAAACAATTAACAGTTTTGTTCACTATCTCCTTTGAAATCGAGTTCGGTTAGTCTTCATTTCATTGTGAATTTCCGCCATAAGATCCCCTTATCGTGCAAGTTTCAACTTGCACTTCGTGTAAACAGTAAAATACAAAGCAAAATATAAGCCTACTTACAGTAAAATGTGAGTAGGCTTTGTTTTTATAGGGCATCAATATTTTTAATTTTTATCGATTTAATGAATCCATCAACTACGGAAAGGATATGTACTTTGTCTTCCTTATTCATTTTTTGAATCTCATATAGTCGTTTAAGCATGTCGAGATCTTTGAAAAAATCTATTCTAGATAGAATCAAAAAAATAAAGATCAAAATATAAATGCTACGGTACTTTGTACCTTGATTCACCGAATGTATCAATTTTCTACAAATACTACGGTGCTCCACACCTGAAACTTTAATTTTGTGCTAATGACTAACTGCTAAATTTTAGAGGTATTACTTTCCGATACAGAAAGTAATTTATCTCTTAAATGCTATTCTATAGAAGATTTGGAAACAAAATAGCAACAATTTTTAATTAACAAGTGAAGTTTGGTAATTAGCATAGGAAGAGAGTCTATTAGATTAATGAAAGCAGTTGTAAATTGTCTTTACGTTTTCAATTGGGAGTATCTTATGAGTTAGTAATTAATATACTTACATTATTTGGGAGAAATTACTGGCGATATTATGACCGATATAAATCTACCTTAATTGATAAGATGATATGTTAGGTGGAAAGTATTATAGGTTCTGATATGAAAATCATCATAAAAAAAACCGCTGCAGACTTGCAACGGTTAAAAAAAGTGATTAAAGTTCAGTTTAAGCAACGGCAATTGATCCAACATACTTGCTGTTAGAATTTTCGTCACCATTAAAAGTTGTGAATGAAATAAACCCATCTACATCATCTCCAGACCAGGAGTCTGGAACAACTAATGTATGTCTGCCAATCATTCTTGTTGCTGTTGATAATGAATAAACAACTTCATTTTTCGTTTTGTTGTAAGCTAATAAATAAGCTTTATCAGTCATATTAGCATTACCCGCATCTGAGTTGTTATCCCAGGTAAATTCAATTCTTCCGGCTACAGTTGAACTGGCAGCACCATTTAAAGCACTTGCTAATCCACCACGACTGATTAATGAATTTGCATAATCAATCTCATAGTCAGGATACGTACCTGCAACAGCATTTTTAAGATTGTATGACATAGCGTTATTAAACTCTGTCATTTGATTTGCATACCCCTTGAAACTAACCTTTATGAAGTCTTTCATTGGTTGTAAAAATTTCAAGACAGTTGAGAACTTCGATCTTTGATCCAATTGTCCTTCTGTTTTAGGATTTGCTACACTTGCAGGTTTTATTCTCATATAATCAATGCCTTTCCAGTTACCACCAATTACATTACCTACTTTTCCGCTGAATCCACCAAGGATTCCTTGATTAATTTTTCCCATTTGTATGAATATTTAATGAAACAATATGATTTACATTCGAACTTGGTACGGACTTGGTACGTCTAGAACCATGCTTTTGTGTACGTCAAATAATATATGACAAATGCTATGCAAATGGCAATTTTACAGGGTGTTTGCATCAGTTTTCAGCATCTTGCATAGTGTGAATTCATCCAATGATATGAACCGACGTCTTGTCAGATAGATTGATGTGCTATTATTGGGTAGAGAAATTCGATCAGGGTTTTTCTTCTTATCTGTTAAACATCCAAAAAATGACCGATGAGCGTGGGCTGTGTCAAGGTTTTTGACAGATTTTTTTATTCTGCTAGATTTCAAAATGCGATATCAAAAAATCTGTTAAAACAGGAGGCTTGACCTTGACTTGTGGAAAGTGAAGGGAATGACCAGGCGTGATGGAAAGATCATTTTCATGCTAACAAGGAAATATCTTTGTTTATCAGGAAAGAAGAAATTGAAGTTAAAAGTATAAAGGAAAAAGTTTCAATGGGCATAATTAGCAGATAACTGTTTATTAATATAATTCAGATTAACTATCAATTCATATTATTTTTTGTTTTTAATGCGTAGCGTTAAAAATGGGTGGTGGTGGGGTTGTTGGTGGTGATAGGTGTCGTGCCTTAAGGGATGCGAGCCGCCCGCGAGTGGGAGGGTGTGACTGACAAGTAAAATAGGTTGAAAACCTGTGATTGGCAGTCAGCAGTTTTTGGCGGTTTTTTTGAAGCAGGGATGGCTGTTGCCGGGGGAAGTTTAGTTTGGAAAATGATTTATTTAGTTTTGGAATTGGTGTGGGTTAATAAATCATTAGGGTTGGAGAAACTTTACCCGGGTGTGTAGGGAAAGGGCTTGACTTGCAGGAGAAATTATGCGAGTGAGTGACACTTTAGTTTATTTATTATAGATTGTTGAATGGATTTGTAGTTGGTTAATTGTGACTGGTGAAAGCATAATTTTTACAAGAGGCAAGTACTGCCCGTGGCCGCTCAAAAAAGATGACAAAAACTGATAGCACCCGACCTAGCAGGCGAGCCTAAAGTGAGCAATGGAGGCTTTTTGCCTGGTGGTTTTTTGTCTATTTGTGTTGCTGATTTTAGAGTTATTAGTACTGCTGCATTGAAATGGTGAAGATTGAAGTACAGACCACGAGGCAGGGAAGCCGGGAATTGCTGTGAACGACGAGTGGTTGAGCGCAAAAAGTGTGACAGGGTTGCTTTAGCAACTTTAGGTGACAAATGCCTGTTGACCGTGTAGCTAAAAAATTGATGCAGACAGCTAGTTTGAAAAACAAGCGGAACGGGCACCAGGATTTTGGAAACCCCTGGCGGACTTTTTGCCGATGCCCGAGGAGAGAACGCCTTATTTCCAAACAAAACAGATCATATTATATAAATGATTGTGTAATATTAAGTTTTATTAAAAAATAATTTATTTGATGATTTTAATGATTTATACTAATTTAGATAAGCGCTAATTCATCTACTATTTAAGTGTTTTTTAAGATCATTATTTCTAAACCACTTTTTTAATATTGCATGATTTGTATGTGATTCGAAAATCCAACTATTAACCAATAAGTTCACTAAGTACAATGATACGTATTTTTATTATTGATGATCATCAGGAAGATATTGATGAATTGAAATTGTTATTATTGAATTATGCAAATATTGAGATTGTTGGAGAAGCAATCGATCCAATACTTGGTATCCGGGAAATAATTTATAAAAAACCTGATTTGGTTTTTCTTAATGTGGAAATGCCAAGTATGAATGGTTTTGAAATACTTAACGAGTTAATTAAGCTACCAATAGAATGCCCGAAGGTGGTGTTCATAACACCATTTGATAATTATGCCATAGAAGCACTTCATAGTAATGCAGTTGATTATTTGCTAAAACCTGTTGATGCAGATGATTTGTCAGTTGCAATACAACGTTATATTAGTATTCAGAAAAATGGAAGAAAGATTGATGAAATAAAAACATTAATCCATAAGTTTCATAAAAATAATAGAGTGTTGTTACCATCCATTACAGGCTTTAAGCATATAAAATTGAAAGATGTACTCTATTTTGTTAAAGATTATTCATCACCAAATCATGTTCAAGTCTATTATGACCAAGATAATTGCGAAGTAATTGCCGGATGTTGTTCTCTAAAACGAATTCTTGAATTATTACCATCTGATGATTTTTTACAGGTAGATCGGCAGACAATTATTAATCTTGATTATCTATCTGACATAGAAGTTAAATCCCGAAAATGTTTTCTCGTTAAAAATGATAAGCAATTTGAAATTTCAATATCAAGAGGTAGGTTGAGAAATTTTATGCAAGATGTTTTCGTTAAATAGGAACCTACTAAAAAATAAAATTCTACATTATCTTTTCCAATAACATTGAGAAATGAATTAATAACGACTTACGTCACGATACGTCTTAATAATTCCATTCCCCACCCAATTTTTACCTATCGGATTACAATATCCACCATTCGAATGTTGCCAGGAAGAAACACTTTTTTATTAATGTAAATGAATCTGTAACTTACTGTTTAGATAATCATTTAAAGGGTAAAATCATGGGAACACTTAATGAAAATTACAAGACAGTTATTTTTGATATATATTATTTATTGGTAAAGAAGTTACGATTTCCACTATTAACGATCATGTTCTCCATTTTATTTTATAGTTGTGACGATTCTAATAATAATGAAGACAACGAATTGAAATATGACGTCAATTGTAAAATCACTTCACCTAGTGAAGGTACTATTTTAAATGTTAATGAAACAATAGTCATAAAGACCTCTGCGGAATGTGAAGAAGATCCAATAATGGAACTTCAACTCTATATTGATAACATAGCGAATAAATCAAATTCTTCTTTTCCTTATGATTTTGAGTGGACCCCTTCAAGTGAAGATATTGGTACGCATATATTAAAGGTAAAAGCTTTAAATATAAATGGGGATCATGCAGAAGATGAAGTTAGTATTTCTGTAGATCAAAATTGTGGAGTTGATGAATCGGAATACGGATCTTTCATAGATTCAAGAGATAATAAACGTTACAAAACTATCAAGATAGGAAATCAAGAATGGATGGCTGAGAATTTAGCTTATATGCCTTATATATCTGCAACAGGAAATGGAGGTATAAGAGTTTATAATTTTAACGGTTCAGATGTTACTGAAGCAAAAAAACATGAAAACTATATCAAATATGGGTGTTTGTATGATTGGTTTGTCGCTCAAACCATATCCCCTGAAGGGTGGAGATTGCCCTTAAAAAGTGACTATGACGAACTAATAAGTTTCCTTGGTAATTCAGGTGTTGCAGGTGGTCATTTAAAAGATATATGTAGTCAATTATGGGTTGATCCAAATATCGCTGATAATTCAAGCGGATTCTTAGCCCTTCCAGGAGGGGGATTTTCGACAAATTCGGTATATTTTGATTTAGGATTAGAAGCAAGGTTTTGGTCTTCACATAATATATCTTCAAATTTGGCATGGTATTTACGGATTCATAATAATACAGCTCAATGTTATTTTATAAATGAATATAAAAAATATTGCTTCTCAGTGAGATGTATAAAAGAATAGCCTTTTCGTCGTGTGAAGAATGAATTATAACAATACTAAAATGAAAATAAGATATTTAATCAGAACTGCTATGCTGTTTGCAATGGTTGTAGGATTTTTTTCTTGCCATGAAGAATCAGATCCTAGTGATGAACAAAAAGAGTTTACAATTAATGAAGAAGTATTTATTCCGTTAGAAGTTGAACTGAAAAAATTTGATACAAGTATAGAACTTTCATGTATGAGTGTAAATCAAACTATTTTCATTACCACCAATGATACACTTTCAGGAATTTATGCTTTATCAGATTATATTACTGACCCCCAAGGCGTGTTATTAAAAAGTAATCCTGATTTGAAAGCAGTTTTAGTTTATACTAATGAAATTCAGTCTTACACTAGTTCAAGTGGTAGTTTTGAGATGGATATTTTGGAAAATGGGGATTTTATAGGAACATTTAATGCAATTGTAGTTGATGATTATGGCAAGGAAATAGAGATATCAAATGGGTCATTTTCCATAGAGGTAGCATTAGTTGAAGACTGTACATCTACTAGTAATATACAATCAGGAACAGTTACTGATATTGATGGAAATATCTACAGAACAGTTAAAATTGGAACCCAATGGTGGATGGCCGAGAATTTAAAAGTGACACATTATGCCAATGGAACTTCAATTCCATACGTGACAGATAAAACGGTTTGGGATAATTTAATTGATAATAATAGTGCTAAAGCTTATTGTTATTATAATAACAATGTAAATACAGCTTATGGAGCTCTTTATACTTTTGCTGCTGCTGTAAATGGTAGCCCTCATAATGGAACTGATCATGTCCAAGGTGTAGCACCTGAAGGTTGGCATATTCCTAGCGATGAAGAATGGAAAGTTCTTGAGATGCACTTGGGAATGAGTGCTATAGATGCAAATAAAGACGGAGTTGATCGCGGTGCTGACGAAGGAGATAAGTTAAAAACAATATACGGATGGGATGAAAATGGTAACGGAAGTGATGATTTTGGTTTTTCAGCTTTGCCAGGAGGTGGACGATTTGATTATGGTTCATTTTACTTTCCTAATCGATACTGTCATTTTTGGACTAGTACAGAGTCATCTTCAGGTTCAGGGGCAGAATATCGATATATATATTATAAAAGGTCAACAGTTACTCGATATACAGGACCTAAATCGAATGGTTTTTCCGTGCGATGTGTGAAAGATGATTAATTGCAACTATTATAAAGATGTTACATGAAACTACGACAATATTTAGTATTTATAATTCTCTGCACTGCATCTTCTGTTTATGCACAGAAGAGTTATGTATGGGCACCAACTGAACAAACGCTTGAGCCAAGAACAGATATACTGGTAGGAGAGAAAGTTGATTTGGTTGTATTTAACGATAGTGAATATAGTACTGGGAGTAAACTTTATTGTACAAACCAAGATGTGTCGAATTCACTTATAAATATGTTGAAAAGGGCCTATCCATTAGCTTCAATGGAAGTAATTCCTTTTGAGCAATACAATGGAGATGAAACTTCAAACCTTATTTGTATCATGATTGGCATAGCTGTATATGAAGCAAACCCTGGTCCGTTCTTATCTGGTGTTTGGAATGGGAATACAGCTTATTTTGCAAATGTGAGTGATTACAGGAAAGAAAATGTTGTATCCAAGGATAAAAACATTACGAAAGTTGAAACACTTCCTAATACTTATGGAACTAAAACAGCAAAAAAATGTTTAAATAGTTGTTATCACCAAGCTAATGAGGAGTTGCTAGAATTTATTGATGAGTCTTTAGGCAGAAATAGATCGCAAGCTAATCAGGTTGAAAATAGTCAGGCAATTGAGGAATCAGATATCTACCAAAAGGAAAAAGTTACCAGAGACCCATGGCGTTCGTTTATGAACAATCCTAAGTTAGCGGAAAAATATCCTCCTATAGGTATTCCGCAACAATTACATCGTAATTTAATTCAAAGAATGAATAGCCAAAGTAAGTTAAATGTTGTGCAACAAAATTTTCCGCCTAGTACAGTTTCTGCTCAACAGGTTGTTGGGCGACCGCCTACTGACGGCTGGGATATAGGTATGTGGTTATTAAAAGTAGATTTTGCAAACGAGGATAGAGGTTGGCGAACAAAAAATGGACTTTTCTTAAGGCAAAATATTATTACTCTTTGGGAGATTATGGGAGAGGAGAAAATGAAGTATTCACAGCTTAGAAACAGAGCTTATAATTCGTCAAAACGAATAAGGACAAGTGTATCGAAACATAGGCAAGTGATGTTTGAAAGAAGTCGAGCTTCGCAGGAGTATGGTAATTATGTATCCGAAATGTATTCCGGGGATTTTGTGAAAGCAGCAGATCATTATAATGAATATGCATATCATAAAGAAGAGATAAAAAAGATGGAGGAAAGTCGAAAAAAACTTTCTCAATATCATTCTGATTATGAAATGGATAACTATGAGATGTCTTATCAGTTTAGATTAGATAATTCGGTGCCATTTAGTAGTACTGAACTTCAAGTTATTCGTTTAATTAGTGAGAGTGGTTATGTACCTCAAGAAGTATGGAGTGATTTTCGTGGCTCTTTAAACTCAGAGCAAAAACAACAATTGGGGATACGGTAAATATAATTATAAATACATTTTGAGTTAGTGTCTAATTGAATATAACAATGTGAAATACTGTAAATTAATATATGAAATATATACTAGAATTTGTTATACCTCAGATGAGATCCATCCAGAGTTTAGGTATGGTCAAGGAGAATTGCAAGAAATTTTACATATAGAGTATCAGAATGTATTAGGTAAAGGTATATTTATTAATAAAATTTAAAATGGAAGTTATGAAAATCAAATTAGTTCTTGTGATACTTCTATTGGGGAGTACCTTAAATTTTACCAATTGTAGTAAAGATGAAGATGTGGATGTGAAAAATACACCTCCATCTTCAGCAGAATTAATATATCCTGCTGATAATGCTACTGAGCTGGATCTTAGTCTCTCTTTGGATTGGGCAGAAAGTACCGATCTTGATAGTGATGATATATTTTATGATGTTTACTTATCAGAAATAGAAACTGAGCTTGAGGATAAATTAATTGCTGCAGATCTTAAAACAACTTCGTGTGAATTGAATGAATTGGAATATTTTACAAGTTATTATTGGAAAGTAGTTGCAAAAGATGAAAATGACTTGGAAAGTTCAAGCACGATATTTTCTTTTACAACAAAGGATAAGTCCAACACAGTACCAACTGTTCCTATTTTAACATTGCCAACAGATAAGTCAACAGATGTGGCACTTGATTTAAGTTTAATATGGGAGGAAAGTACCGATGCCGATGGAGATAAAATTACTTACACTGTTTATTTAGGTGAATCTGATAATTTGTCAGAAAATGAATTAATAGCATCAGATGTAAACACGCTAAACTACAAACCTGAAGGTTTAGAATATTCGAAGAATTATTATTGGAAAGTTATTGCTAAAGATACCAAAGGAGCAAGTTCATCTAGCTCTGTATTTAGTTTTACTACATCAGCTAATTCTAGTCCCTCAACTGATATTGAAATGATAACCGTACAAGGCGGCACCTTTCAAATGGGATTTAACTATGGCGACAGTGATGAACAGCCCATACATACAGTTACGATCAGCAGTTTCGAGATTGGAAAATATGAGGTGACTCAAGCTCAGTGGGAGAGTGTAATGGGTAGTAATCCTTCGTACCATAAGGGTGATAACTTGCCTGTTGAACGAGTCAGCTGGAATACTATTCAAACTTTTATTTCCAAATTAAACGAACAAACAGGGCTAGAGTACCGATTACCAACCGAAGCTGAATGGGAATTTGCTGCTCGAGGAGGTAATTCATCAAATGATAATAGCTATGCAGGTAGTAATACTGTGGAGGATGTGGCTTGGTATGATAACAACTCAGACGGCAAAACTCATGATATTGGTACAAAACAAGCTAATGAATTGGGAATTTACGATATGAGTGGTAATGTGTACGAGTGGTGTTCTGACTGGTATTATGAAAGTTATGGAAGTGATGCAGTAACTAACCCTACAGGTCCTACATCTGGCTCTTCCCGTGTTAGTCGGGGTGGCGGTTGGCACGCAGCCGGTGGCTACTGTCATGTTGCTAATCGCGCTCCCTTCGATCCGAGTGAAAAGGGGAATGCTTTAGGCTTACGCCTTGCCCTTAGTTTATAGCGGATTATTCATTCCTTTATATGAGCAAATGTGAGAGTAACTTTATTAGTTCATATCATATAAAATCTATACAGCTTATTCATCGGTTAAATGAGTAAGCTGTTTTGTAATTTAGCTTTCGAATAAGATTGTTACTCCAAGTTGATTTAATAGGGCCAGTAGATTTTGTTATTTAATTTGTTTGAGGAATTTTTCATGAATTCGTTCATATCAAGAGATAGGAATTCTTTTTTTGTACAATTTTCTAAGTAGTCATCAAATAAATCATGAATGTCTTGTTTGTAGAACAAAACATTAGCAGAATAACAAAGATCATAATCGAAATTAATTATATTTTTTATGTCTTTCTGCCAATTTTTATGGGATGGATCTATTCCATCCTGCTGCAAAACCTGATCACGAAATTGATCAGGTGAGGTGCACATCTACCCAGTTGACTGTTTTTGCGCCAATCAGGATGATCTTGATCTAAAGATTCGACAATTTTTTTATATAGTTCTGTATTAATGTGTTTTGCATATAATTTACTGGCTATTTTACTTGTTTTTAATAGCTCAACCTGATGTGTATTTTTGGCTTCTAGTATCATTTTTCTGCAATTTCAATTTATAAAAACCATAGATTATCTTTTCCGTAAACAGGAATGTCTTCGTCAACGAAATGGGGAGCAATTTTGGCAATCATTTCGGGATATTTGATGGTTACAGGTAGGTTTTGCTGACGCACAGATTTCCAATACATACGGCTGAACTGATACACTTGATCGATGAGTTGTCGGATAACTTTAGCATCTTTTAGTTGTTCTTTATCGGTGCAATCGAAGCTTAGTTTTATTGGAAATGGGTATCCATCGGCACTATTATGTTTTGCTTCGGGATAGCGTGTGTTGTTGAAGAGTAAGTATTTATTTCTGCCTATATTGATGAAAGTACCACTTGCAGGCATTAGTTGACTCCAATTCTTATCGAATGCAATGATGTCTTTTGATTCTGTTTTGTTGATGGATATGATAAAAACAGGAATGGACAAATCCATTTCGTTTAGAGCATTTTGTATGTGCACAATTTCCCGTTCACTCATGCTTTTGTAAAAGTGAATGATTAATCGATCGGGCTTGTTGTTGATGGTTGCATAATCGCGAACAGATTTTGAAATTTTCCCCGCTAAAAGTTCGATTTCATCTTTCATGAAATATTCGAAGCTGTTGAATTTGCCATCGTTGCTAAAGCTAAAGGCACTGCCAATGTATTGAATATTTTCTTCGATATGCTTGAATGCTCCGATACCAATGATTAACTCATTTTTAACAGGAGTGTTTAAACGCCAGGGAATACCATCTAGCTTTGCTAAGATAGCGACGGCAATGTTTGGTAGGCTGTAGACCCAATCGTCGCCCTGAGCGATCATTTTATCTGGATCGATGGCTTGAGAGGTGATGTTTCTTTTTAAAAGCAGCTCTTTTACCTGATAGTATATTTCCCGATGTTCTTTGTTGCTGTCATATTTGCTATATGGTGTGATGTAAATGGCGATGTATTTGACATCAGGATTTAGGTCTCGATCTGAAAGTGTTTTTTCTATTTCAGGAATCGGATTTTCTTTGTCTATGAATGTGATACTGAAATTTTTCTCAATATGAAATAAGATATTGGCATATTGTTGCAATCCCTTAAACCATTTTAATCCACTTGTAAAAATTTTATTTAAGGCAAAAGCTTGTGGAATGGCTTCTTTGTGCATAATAAAGAAGAGATGAACTTTTTTGTATGGACTAGCCTTGTATGGTTTAAATTTTTTAAGGTCATATTTTGGTGTGATTCCTGTGTAATTTTGGCCTAATTGATTCTTACCAAAAACCAATAGATTGCTTTCTTTGGTTGTTGTATTTATGCGAGCTGAACTTACATTTAAGAAACCTTCATCGTGAAGTGGGATTATTTTTTTAAAATCTGTAGTGTCTAAGTACTGATTGTAGAAATCTTGAATGTTACTTAGGTATTTAGGGTATCGATTTCCTCGATCGGGAGTTTTTGGAGGAAGGTTCAATGCAGACTGCAGTTTTTTGTTTAAGACAGGGAAGTAGGTGTTGTAATCAGGATTGTCTTCGGAGTTTTGCCAAGCCCATTTTTCGAGTTTATTGTTGTGCACTACCCAATTTAAACAAGTCGGAGATATCCCTTGAATTATCTCGGCAACAGATTTCTTAAGTACTTTAGAGATTCCATCGTATGAAACTAATAATTCGGGGTATTTACTAAGGGTTTTTAACTGAACTTTAAGTGAGAATTTCTTATATATCTTAAATTCAGATGTAGATTGCCTGGGATCGTGTACCCACACCTGATTTTCTTTTATGAATCCAACTTTAACAATTTGATCGATTACTTTGCTAAAGTAATAGTTGATTTGACGATTGTAGTATCGTTTGATCAAATCAGGATTTTCTTTTTCGAGATCTATGCTTAAAGGCAGAAATTTATCTACTTTACCGGTAAAGGTTGTAAATATGGCTTCTGTGTCACTGTTGCTAAGTCCTGGGAATATTGAATCTATATTATCGGGAAATAAAGATTTGTAGATTTTATGACCTTCTCCAATGTCATCTTTTGAGAAGTAGAATGTTTGTTTTTCTGAAGGAAAATCGAAGGTTAAGGTGTTGAAAAATAGATTTTGTTCTTGCATAGCTTTCTGTTGTGTGAATTAAACAATGGCAGAAAATTCTGTCAGTTAGAAAACTTAATTTAACAAAAATTTATATTGCTGCAAAATAATTGTTGTTAATTGTGTCAGATAATGAGTTAGTTATGCTGGGTTAAATGAAGTGTAGGATAGGGGAAATGTAGGAAATGGGGGATTTGAGCTTTGACTAGGCTTGGTAATTTTTTTGGGATGATTGCGATAAAGGGTATGCTGATTTTTATTGAGAGCCTCACTAGAAGTGAGAATCTCAAGGTTTGGGGTTTATTTTTGGAAATCTGATGTTTCCTATGAATCCTATATCCTGTATAGGAACGCGATAGGAACCTAAAATCCGCATGTCTAATTACCACACTTGGATTTTCAGGAAATCATCGTAATTTTTTTAATAATCCTAGTATGATTTTGTTCTTACACAACGAAACTGTACCTGACAATTGCATATTAGGACATTTATCTAAAGTTGATAGCATAGTGTTCCATTTAAGTATGACTTATTAATCTGGACTCTTAAAAATTTGTTCTGTTTCTTTATAACCGTTTTAAGTTTTAAATGCAATTGATCCGTACAGTCTTAACCTTCTTATTCTGCCAGAATATACCCATTTTGCGGGTATACATATAAAACGAAAGATGAATTTCTTGATTCTAAAACTAGGGGACAAAACATTGGTAAGTCTGGAAAATTTTTCAATCATATGCACATATAAGTTCTTGCACATTGCTGTAATTATAAGAAATACAGTATTCTGTTCCAGTTTTGAAAATGGCATTCTATTCCAGCCAAAATCATTCTTTAATATATCAAACTCTCTTTCACTTGCTCCCCTGGCATTATAGAAAAAAACAACTTCATCATTGCTTAGTTCAAAGTCATTGGTCATTATTATACTGTAGTTGCATGCTTCTCCGGTAAACATGTTCAACTGTCCGTCTCTTCGAGCCTCTTTGGTTACCACAATTCGATATTCTTGAAGAGAAGTTTTGGTGCTCTTATCTTCTCTTGCTTTGCGCAAAAATGGGGTAAAAGTAATCGAACTCCTATGCAATATATCATCACCAATGACTACCTCTTCCCAATTCTGAATTTTAGAGATTGCCTTTTCAACACCAGCTGTCATTCTAGCTCTGACGAAAATTCGTTTTGCGACTCTTTCCATAGATTTTATGATATCATAAGTATATGAAGCTGAATCCGCTCTTATGGCATCAATTTTAATCTCCGCTTCATTTAATAAGGCAGCCATTCGATCAATGGTTTCATGTTGCAAAATATGGGCATTACTTTTTCCATTTCTATTTTCAACGTAAACCACATGGTGACCTATCAAACCAACTCCCGGATTGTATCCGTTTTCTTTTTTATAAGTACGTTCTGAATCTGCTTTTTCGGAGAATATTATTGTGTTGTCATAATCAAGAACTACATTATCTTTTTCAAAACCAGGTAATGATGATAACATTTTAAGGTTGATGCGATTTAATTGTTCTGCTACTGAAAAATGATGCTCTTTGTTTCCTCTTTGAGTTGTGAAATATTTCGCTGGTACAGATAATGACTTTAGTCTATTCAAAACTCTGTCAGGACTAGGAATTTTTATGAATGGATTGTTTTTAAGTCCATCCTTCAAATTAATTGACAAGTCTTCTGCACAATCGCCTCCGCAAAAAAAGACTGACCAGTATGACATAATTATATCAAACCAGTTATAAGTAGATTGTTTAGGTAATATCGGCATATTTCCTTTTAATAATTCATCGATTTTTAATTTTATCACCTCTTCAATGACAAAGTTTAATCCTCCAAATGACGAAACCGTCGGGCTATTTAGTATCTTCATATCGGTATTTTGTAAGCAACACCAATTTAGGTGAAAATACTGTAGCTGTAAAACTCTATTCAATAAAGTTTTACAGCTTATTTTTAGCAAGACTTGCGGAATCTAGGTAGGAATCGCGTACCAGCGGGGATTAATTTGAATTGCAAATTTCCAATATGTTATATTCTCAAATAAGTTAACTCACAAGCCTTGCATTTGCGTCTGTTTTGGTCGAGATCGGCGACATTAAAGCGACCTTCGATTTTTTCAAAGATATCCAGACCTCTTCCTAATGATATTTTCCAACCATTATCTGCTGCGATAAATCTATCGTGATGTTTTTCTATACGATAGGTAAGATGTATACCAAGGTCGATTAAGCTAGATTGTATTTCCTCGAAATTGGCTATTGACTCAGCTATGTGTTCTTCATCGTTCCAAGTAACCACTTCAAGGTTAATTTCCTGTTCAGGTGATTTTGTATTCCCGAGCATTACACAAAACTCCAACAAATTTTTAAATTGGTAAGGGAGTCGGATGTATGGATCCTGGATGGTAATGCAATTTGTATCTCTTAGGTAATCAGCAAAAAGTTTTTTGTAAGAAATACCTGTCTGATTGTCTTTTAAAATTACTTGATGGGGCTCTAATTTTACCTTAGCAGTGTTTTTAGTCTCTGTTGGATTTTCCTCTTCCTGATGTTCTTTTTGTACTTGAACAGCAGCCTTATAGTTCAAATTTTCTAATGTTTCAGGGCTATACTGTTTCCCACTTGAAATCAGTGTATATGTAAAGTCAACGGGTTCAGTTCTGAATGTTTCATCTATGATGTACAATTGATCTTTTACACGTTTTCTACCTTCCACACAAAAATCTAATAGTTCCAGTAATTCAGCTTCAGTTAATTCTTTGTGCGGGTAAATTATCTTTACTAATCCTGAAAAAGATTTACGGATAGCGGTTTTATCCCTTGTGGTTAACGAACCATCAAATGAAACTTTGTCATCTAGTAAACCCGAATAATCAAACTTACGAAGCTCTCGCAATAGCTCAGCCAAATAATCTACAATAAAGCCATACTCATTAGAAAAAGTAGAAGATTTTAAAATTCTTACTTCCCAACCTGGTATGTACATGTGCATTCTATCTAAGAATGCACCTTTGATATACCCTTCAGGAATTGATTCGAATAGATGTGAATTTTTGAGCATGTATGGCACTGTGCGTTTAGTATTGCCTACAAATGCCAAAGATGCTGTTGCCTGATAGGTTTCTTTTCCACGATTGAAAGATTGGTTCGCCATGTAATTTTGCATGATTTTCACCAAATCTCCGTCGGTTCGTTTACCGCCTTTTTCCTGTTCGAACTCATCTAACGCTATTACATCCCAATAACCTACCAAGCCAATTTTGTTGCCTGTGTTATTTACAAACAAACGGGCTTTGGATACATCACCACCAGATACCAATACACCATGTGGGGAAAGTTCTGAAAAGATGTGCGATTTACCTGTGCCTTTTGGGCCCAGTTCTATAAAGTTGTAGTTGTTCTCGACATGTGTTATCAATCGTGAAAGCTGAATAAATTTATCCCTACGGCTAAAGTATTCCGGATTTAATCCGATGCTGTGCATCATTACATCCAACCATTCATCTGTAGTAAAAGATTTACGAGCTTGCACATATTCATCCAGGCTAACATTTGATACCTGAATAGGTTTTAAATCAACAATTATCCAACGTATTGAAGTTTCTTCTGCATGAGAATACCCCATACTTAAAATGCACCAAACACCGCCACCACTTAAAAGCTTTTGATTTTCCATTACCATGGCATCGGCAATGGGTACTTTTTTTAAACCAAGGTTAGCAAACTCAGCTTCATAAATGTTGGCTTTATCGTTCAGCGATACAGTGATTTTGTCGATAATCTTGTAACTACCCGTATCACGAATTTTTGCTTTTACAATTTCTGCATCGGAGCGATGTACATAATTACTACGAATAACACTTCTTACTTTTTCGATACCTGCATTAATAATTTCTTCATCATCTATGGCACAATATTGTCCTAACAGATATTCTAATACATAAGCGGGAACAGGGTTGTTTCCTTTAACTATAGCGGTTAAATCTTTGCGTACAACCTTACCTTCAAAATGTTGGATTATTTTTTCTTTTAAAGTGCTCATATTATGCGGTGTGTTTGTCTATTTATAAGTAATTAAGGTATTATTAATGGCATCACGCAGGTCTGTTCTAAGCTTTTGCTCTTCAGCAAAAGTATTCCAGTTGCTTACGGTTATGTCAATATGGTTGATAATGGATTCAGCCTTTTTGATATTCATAGCTTTTGCCACAGCTAATAAGTCCTGCTTTTGAATATTTTTTCGTTTGCCATTTACGCTGAGTGATTGCTGACTGACCCAAATGCTGTCAGGACGGTATGCGTGGCATACATCGTAAGCAGGAGTTAGTTCCCACTTTTCACCTTGTTTTAATCTAAATGCAAAATTCTTGGTATGGTCATCGCAATTTCGGGCAATCACATTAAAAACCATTCTTCTGAATAGTTGTTCGGCTTGCGGGTATGATAAACGCAATATGCGCATGGTTTGAAACAGTTGTTCGTAACCGTACATTCCAACATTATCGAAATCAAAATGCGCCATGGCACACCAGGTTTGTATGTGGTGTTTGGTTGAGCCTCCTTCTCTGTCGAATCGTTGGGTTAAAAAGTGAGCTCTGCCATTTTCTTCTAGTAATTCGCAGGGCATCATGTCAATTCCACAGGCTAAAGCCATTTTGTAATAGGCCATTTCAACTCTACCGTAGCCTTCAGTTTCACCAAATTGGGTATCGCTTACACCATCTAATTTTATGAGGTAATGCTCGAAGCCTTTGGGTGCTTTTGTTTGCCCAGACTTTACTGCTCCCGTTTTTTTATTGTATGCAATAATTGCTTTGGGTCTTGCGCCACCTGCAGAAGTACCTATTTTAAGAATCTCATTCATTGCTTTTTCTTCGTCGGTTGAAATATTGGCATTGAAATCTTCTCTTTGGTTCAGCATTTTTTGAGCTATGCTTACCAAATTGTCTACTTCTACTTTATAGGTGTTTTTAGTGGCTTTAAATTCAGACGGTTCAAATTCCAATGCACCCATTCCACGAAAGCCAATAAAACAAAGCTTTTCCACAGGGTTCATGCTACCTGCAGGGCGACCTTGCTGAGCAAGCCATCTATCCATTAAAGCATTGCCATATTTATCGGGTAAGGCATCAGCTAATAAACCAGGTAAACCACTGAATGTTGCTATTTTTGTTAATTCAGGAAATGAGAAGATGCGCTGCCTATTTTTGATTGACATTTTAAGAGGAGCTAAATCCCATCCTTTTGAAACAAAGCCTGGGTCGAATTCAAAAGTAGCAGACTGCTTTTCATCATTCCAAAGAATGATGCCGACAAATTCTCCCCATATTTTTACGTTTGCAAAATTTACCATTCCGATTCTAAATTATCAGGTTGCGATTTATCTTTAGTTGAACTAGCCCTTTGACGTTTTTTTTTCATCAATTTTGCATATTCAATGGGGCTGATTTGTTCTTCCACTTTAAATACATTCATGATATGTAACTGGTCTAACACCCGCAATACTTGTATTAGTGTTGGGAACGTAATTTTATCTCCTTTTTCCATTAAACTCAAAGTTGAACGGCTGATATTTGCCTCTTTAGCTAATTGACTTTGTGTAATATTTTGGTTTAAGCGGTGGTGCCGTACAAAATCACCTACCGTCTTTAACAATGCCCCATCGGTCATCGAAGCCCAGTTAATGTCCGAGATATCATTCATAAACGTATTTTTTATATTTATTGACTGAAATATAATACAAATATATGGTAAAAAATCCTATTATAAACATGTAATCCGACTAATGCGTGACATATCACACATTAACGTTTGTAATTGATAATAATGAATGATATTTCATACAATAATACCTGATCATATTCTAAAAATCCGTTTGTATCAAAGTATTATTCTGAACTGTTTCTTCAATTACGGGGTTTAATGAGTCATCTACATCAAAAGCTTTTAGTTTTAAGAAACTCTCGGTACCAGCTTCGCTTGACAAAGTCAATTCTACCCGAAGCATCCTTTCGCTTGGTGCTTCGCTTGTGAAGTTTAAAGTGATGGTTTCTAGGTTGCTGACTAAGTTAGAACCACGATACAAGCCAATTTGTAAGGTACGTTCTTTTTCTAAGCGAGATACTTCTGTCTCTTGCAGAATATTCAACTTTAAGATATTGGATACCACTTTTAAACCACCACGGTTAATCAGCATCGGCACTACCTTTTTGCTTACCTCTTTGCGCTGACGGGAACTTTCAATTAAAGGAACTATTAACTCTTGCAAGCTACCGCCACCATGCGCAAACTGCTGACCCACGCCTTGTTTTTTGTAACGATTTACGGATAGTGGAATATTCACAAAAGCATTTTCATTAAATGCAGTGGTTGCCGATAAAGAAATGGAATAGCCAAGATCTAAACTTTGTTCCTCTTCTGTAATAAAATATCGGTTGCCCGATGTTATTACATTATCCGCTGTTATATTTTCCTTATCCTTGTCTTCTATCTCTATATCGTTGTATAAAAAGCCATGGTCGGCAGTAATAATTACCTTTGAAACATTATTAGAAGCATGAAGGTTTTTCACCAAACGCTTGATTTCAGCAATGGCTTCTTCTACGCCTTTAAAGGTGCTTCGTTCCGATACTTTTTTATCGCCACGGGCATCAATGATATCGTGATATACATACACCAGAGGTTTTTTAAAAAGCTCTCGTTTTTGTGCCTGATTAAATCTGTCTAATTCAGAATATTGAATGGCAGTTGCTTCGGGCTTGTGTTGGTTTAATATAGCGGAACGGTTTTCGGTACCCGAAGTAGAAAAGTTATCCGACTTAATTTCGCCATTATTATAGGATTTTACGCCTGGTAACAATTGCGCCATTCCCACATTTGTTTTGGAGGGGATGGATGCCAACATGTATCGCATTTCTGCTGTATTTTTTGCATCGCCATGCATTTCTGACAACAATTCACTTGCTGCTTCGTAGCGTAAAGCATCCGAAATAATGACTACTACCTTTTTATCTTCGGTGGCTAATTCTGTTTTATAAAAATTGTACTGCTTGGGGACATTTACCTTGCTATAATCGAAGTTAAATTGGTTCAAACAACGCAACCATTCACGGTTGAGTTCATCTACATGCTTATCGTAGCTCTTGTTCAATTCCTGCTGAATATTTTCCAGGTTGATCATATTGGGTATTTCAGAAATATCTAAGCTTTTAAAAGCAAGTACAGCTCTACGGTAGGCAGCATCTATTTTATAATGTTCCTGTACGTAGGTGTGGATGTAGATTTCGGGTGTATCTAAAATATAACTTTTAATGCTATTTATGGAGCGATGTACTTTGGCAACCTGAACCACATATTTTAAGGTTTCTTTTATTAGCTCGTCTAAATCGGATTGAAGGCTTATTTGCTCCATGCGTTCAATCACCTCTTGGGGTGAGATCTGAATTAGCGATTGTACACTATTGACTATTGCCCATATCATTTCGGTATTGCATTCGGCAAAGGTCGCATCGTTTCCGTATGCTTCTATTAAGGTAGCACCTTTAATTTTCTTACCTGCATTTTTTAATGCTTGCTTAAATGCAGTACTTACCGTACTATTTTTATCTACATCTTGTAATAACTGGTTAAGACGGGTGATTTGCTGACCTTCTTTTATTTTTAAAGCAGCATAAGGGTCGGTTGGTACAGTGACCTCTATGGTTTGAGTCAGTTGGTTGTAAAGAATAGCACGGGTAATTTCCAATAAACCTTCTTTGCTCAGTGTTTTTATTGAAACACCCGTAATCTGATTCAGTTTATTTACAACAAGCTCATGCAGATTGTTCTTCTGAAAACGGGTAATCAATTTATCTAAGTCTGTGGTTTCGGAATGCGAAGCCAGCACCATTAATTTGGCACACAATACCGACCAGCTTTCTATGTTTTTAAACTTTAATAATGCCGAAACAATGGCTTGCTGTACATTAGGTTCTACAAAATTAGCGGCATTAAGCACAGGCGCACAAACTTTTTGTATGCCCCCATATTGCAGTTCAGCCATGTATTTTTGCACCAGGCTTTTCTGGTGACGTTGTAAGCCGTAATCTTCCATAAAGTTGCCTACATTATCCAACTGAAGTTCTTTGTTTGCCAATAATAAGCCCATTAAGGGAAATGTATGGTAGGCTTCTTGTGTGCGTGGAGCTGCCATAGGTAAATACAACAGCACATTTGTATTTTTTAATTCATCAATCAGCTTACATTTTAAAGAGAAGGGATTGTTGGCATACCATTCAATATGGATGTCTTCTAAATCTAAGGCTTCTACATCGGCTTTGTATTCTTCGTTTTCATCGAAAAAGAATAGAATGCGTAAATGATTGAAACGCTCAAAATAACTGTATATTTTTTCTTTTATCATTTTCTTTTGTTATCGTAATAAGTATTTCCTTTTTGCTCATGCCGCAAGGGCAATTACTTTTCTCCTATAGGTGAGAAAAGTAATCAAAAGACCCCACCGCTGCTGATAAAAGTGCTAAAAATCCATTTCATTCACTAAATTCAAAGAACTCCTCCTTATAAGTTCTCGTGCCTCAAACTTAACGTTCGTCAAACAGCTTTGAATTTTTAACGCTCCTTTCATTGATTTTATTAACGCATTTTCTCAGAGGCGGAAATCAAACATCCGTATGAGCCCATTCCTAAACCACTACTTTATTTTTGCTACTACCTTTTCAAATTTCTTATAGTTTACTGTAACGCCATCGTCTAAATCTATTTTAATTTGTTGGTCGGCAATGTTTTTCAGCTCCATGTCGTATTCTTCGCATTCGATGATGTCTTTGCGCAATTGCTCTAGTTTACGTGCTTCCTGGGTATTTAAACTGCTCTCGTTGCTTTGTAATAAAGTTTGCTCACCACGCAGTTGTTTCAAATGTTCTAACAAATAATTGGCTCGTATTTTTTCGGCCGTAAACTCGTTAATGCGGTGCATATAAACCAATACCTGGAAGGCGCCTTTTTTAGACGAGAACAACCAGTAAATGGGCTTCTTCTTGTACATTTTACAGTGATACTTGTAAAAGTCTTTTACCAGAAACTTATCCAAATCTTTGTTCAAACATTCCTGTATAAAGTTGATGTTCTCGGTGCGTACCTCGTGTCCCCAAATGGTGTCTAGCAATCCGTTGATGTGCAATATGGCATCATCAGGGAAGTTGCAATTGTTACCCATTAAAGGTAAAATGGCATCTTCATCTATTTCTACCTCACCATGTTTGTAGGTGTAAGTGGCCAATTCTTCTGCCGTTGGGTTTGGATGTGCAATATTTAAACCTGCTTTATCTAACCTATAACGCCCCATAAACAGCCCAATGGCATAGCTGATAAACTGTTGCATCACCTCTGCTTTATCTATAGGGAGGGAATAGTTTTCAGGTACGAGAGGTAAGTCTTGGTCTTTCCTACTAATCCCTAATCCCTGTTTCCTAAGTACTTTCTCATCTTGCTCTAATTGCTTGCGATCTAGCTCTTCTTGCAGAATGGTAATGTCTTTTAAACGCACCTCGGGGGTGAGCTCCTCTTGTAAACCATAAATATCTATAAAAATTCGGTTGATTTCTTCTTCATTAGAATGCAGTTGAAAAAAATCTTCTCTAACCTTTTCATGCCATGTATTGTAAGAAACGGTTAATGTACTGTTTCCATTTAATAAAGGTGACTTCCTAAAGTCCCATGAAAACTCAGATGCATCCCAGTCTGATTTCGTTATTTGAATTGCTTCATCTACTAATTTTTCAATTTTAGGTCTATAACTGTTTTCAATAATAATAGGAATCCGATTAATATCACCACCCTGAAAAACAAGTGTCGGATTTAAAAGCTTCAACACTTCACTTACCAACTCTGTATTTAAGAGTCCAAGGAAATAGTTATTAAAGCTGTTGTCAATAAGAAAGGCAGCTTGACTTGCTCCACCAAATATTGATGAAGACATTAGGCGCAACCCTATCTTAGAAGAACTTATTCTTGACCATTCAATTCCTTCCTCAAAATAATACTGCTTTGCTCTAACTGGTGCTCCCCTGTATGATAATGGTAAATTATGATGCGAATGTATATCCACACCATTATTTTCCCAATTTACTATAAAAAGCTTATTCCCATACCAACGCCTGAAAGTTCCTCCTTTGTGGTATGAAAACCATTTAGGAGTTTCTTCATTATTTAGGAACGTATTCGTCAAACTTACCTCCCACCATAAACGAAGAAATAAGGCATCTTTTCCTGTGTCCAAGCCTTTTACACCTTTCCCATAACTTTTGAGAGTTTCATTTTTCTCAAAAATCGATACTAATTTATCTGAAACCCAGTATGCAATTGGACTTCCAGGCAATTTGGAAAAATGATTTTGAGAAATATTAGGATAGTAAATTCTTAGTCCTTCTTCTGAATGAAATATGGATGGAGAATCCTTTGTGTATTTCTTAAAATTATACTTAAACGAAATATCTCCCTTAGATGATAAAAATAGCTTTTCTAAGTGGCTGTGATAAAACTCTTGGAAAGTGCGTTCCACAAGTCTAAAATATACACCACTTTGTGTCGGTTTGGGTTTGCATTTTGTTATAACAGCAGAGACTGAACCAAAATCAGCGCCAAATATTCCCCTACTCAAATGAAGTAAAGAATCAAGACTTTGGGATGTAACTATTTGATTCCTTAACTTCTCAAATGATGATAAAAACATCCAAGAAGGAGGGACAATAAAGGCAAATTTTCCCTTTATTATACTATATAAGGGTAGAGCTTCAATGAAAACTGTACAAAGGTCTGATTTACTATTCTTATAGTTCTTCGTTACGTAATTTTTTAAATTGGCATTCATTGTACCGCTTCCCATGTAAGGTGGGTTGGCTACAACTGAGCTGTATTTCTTAGTCATTATAAGAAGCACAGGTATATACACCTTTATTTTCTGAAATACTGCAACTACATTAATGTCGGTGCTTGGGTTATTTTGTAAGTCTTTAAAACGGCTTTCTATAAAACTCTGTGCATCGGCACTTAGTTGCAACTTCATTACAGAACCCAAGTTTTTAGCTTGTTTCATTAAGAGCAAAGCATCGCTTAGTTCTTCTACGTATTCTTCACCATCTGCACCTAAAAAGTCTAAGACTTCCTGCTCGGTAAAATCCTGTGCTTCGGGCATGGCATATACCTGCGGCATCCACCCTTTGGTAAATATATCGCGGTATTGTTGTGCAGCTTTTAGCAAAATGGCAAAGGTGGCTAATTGTGCAGCTCTATCATCAATATCTAAACCAAATAGGTTTTTAGTAAGAATACTTTCCACCGCTTCTTCGGGGGTATAGTATTCTTCCATATACATTTGGTAGAGCAGGTCGAAGCCTTCTACCAGTATGTGTCCCGAGCCACAAGCGGGGTCTATGAGGGTGAGGTCTTCAATATCGTTTATTAATGCTTCGTTTTGTCCATCGCTGTCATTCTCCACCAAATACTTCATGTTCTTCTTGAGGGGAGAGTCAGGATTTTTATCCAACCACAATTTACCAGCAGTATTTTCCAC
Organism: Marinifilum sp. RC60d5; assembly: GCF_052400665.1. Taxonomy (NCBI): domain Bacteria; kingdom Pseudomonadati; phylum Bacteroidota; class Bacteroidia; order Marinilabiliales; family Marinifilaceae; genus Marinifilum; species Marinifilum sp. RC60d5. Next base: position 54,564 of record NZ_JBQTGK010000007.1, on the reverse strand, counting down.
CATATATTTTACAATCCAATTTGGAGTAAATATTTGGGTGGCAGCGGGTATGTCTTTTGCTTCGGCTTTTTTGTTCTTTTTAAAAGAAGCAAATACCTCGTCTTTTCGTTCAGAAATATAAAACTGGTATAACCAACCTATCAGTTCTACCTTTTTGTATTCTTCATCGCTAATGGCATCGGTAGTATTTAAGAGGTGTAAAAAGCCACTTTCCTGTAGTATGTTATCGGGTAAAAGCAGCTCGGTGTAATCGTCTAACTTTCCAAATACACTATTCAAGGTTTGGTGGTTGTGGCAATAGCCCACCAATAAGAGTGCAAAAGCTTCGGTGTCTTTGTTGTAGTCCCCAATTATTTTTTGCAATCGCTCTTGTTCGGTCGCGTTTAAGAATGAGTATTCCCCTTGTCGTGCCCGTTGTAGAATAATGGGCGTATTTTCCATTCCTTCCACATAGGAAAGCTGATGTTCTTCGTAATCGTTTTTCGCCATTATGCGCAATGCCATCATACGGTTAAACCAAGTATAGGCAGCTTCTTCCACAATTACTTCCATTCCTTTTTTGCCAATGGCAGAACGTAATTTTCTCCATAATGCGGGTAGTGTGGCATCGTCAATCACTTTACCACGGAAGGAATATCCACCAGAAACTGATACCGGTTCTTCCACCACTTCTCCTTCGGGAGTGAAGCCCCAATACAATAGCTTTTGGGCAACGCCCTCCATCAATATTCTTCGTGCCGTTTGGGCAAATGTTTTTGTATTCATCAGTTTCTATTTCAGGATAATGGTTTTCTTTGCTTTTAGCAACTCGCTCATTTCACTTTTAATTTTGGAAATGTAGGTATCTAATTCTTCATTGGTCCTAATAATACTTGTTCCATTTGCTAAGTGATAGGTTGTTGATTTTGGTTTGGGAACAGCGTATGTTTTTTTAGGTGTACCATCACTATTTTTCTGTTGTTTTTTAGCTTTCTCCTGTGCTTTTTCCGTTTCGTAAACATCAACAATTTGCCTAAGTTGTGCTGTTTTAAAGTTGTCGGCATCTAATTTTTTGTTGCTCAGAGCTGCAATAGAAGTCATGTTTTTAATGGACGAAAGCGTATAATCTTTTTGTGCAAAATCGTTTTCACTCACTTTGAAACTGTCTGCTTGCGTTTTTAGCTCAGCAAATATTTCGCTATAAATGTGCAGCACTTCTTTTTTGAGCGTTTCGGTAAACTCTTTAAGCGCAGATTTTATTTCGTCGAAAGCTTTACGTGCATGACGGAACTCTTTACGAGGGTCGTCCAATTTAGTAAAGGCCATTAATTTATCAGCCTTTTCCTGCGCACTTGCATCCAGCTCTTTAATGTTCTCTCTATTCTCTGTTACGAATTTACGAATGCTCTCGTATTCTTTTAAACTTCGATGAGCAAAGTCTTGTATTCCTTTGGCTTTGTCGAAGAGTTCTTTGCAACCATCCTGAGCACCCACTATGGCGTTAAACAATTTTTTAGGGTCACGCATTTGGCTCCATTCTCTTAATTGATTGGAAGCCTGTTGAAATACAACACCAAAGGGATAATAACCATAGTATTCGCCTTCCGATTTTTGGTAGTGTTGTTGCTTTTCTTTTAATGCGATAATTAGCTTGTCGAATTGTTCGTTTCCATCGGTAGAAGTTTTCAAATTCTCATTAAAGATGGCTTTGTACGCCTTAGCCACATTGTTAAGTAAAATAGGGTCAATATCTTCGCCCGTTACTACCTCGCAGGAAAAACGCTCGGAAGTAATTACCGCTTTGTTAATGAAATCTACAATAGGATAACGCTGCTGTTTTTTATAGGCAAACTCCCGTTTTTTCTTTTTTACCAGATGAATCAACACGTCTAGTACAGCTTCAAAACGCCAGCCGAAAGGTTCTTTTTCAAAGTTTTTTATTAAATCATGCACTGTTACCTGATGTCCGTTGGCAGTAATAAAATCGTTTACCATTTGTTCGGCCGGGCTTAGTTCGGGGAACATGGTTTGTGTATCGGCTGCCGACTTTTTTAACATCATCTGATTGTCGGCATATTTTTCGCTTAATTTATGATTTTTATAAATGCCAGACAGGTGTTTTTCAATCAGGTTCTTTACACGTTCTGATGCTGTTGCACCATTAACCTGATTGGTTTCAAGTATGGTGTTTTGCGAGATAAACCGTGTGTCGCTGAACTTGTTTTTTAATGACTGCTCTATCTTCGTTTTCAGTTGGTTGTTTCGAATACGGAAATTATCGTTGGTTTTGGAACGTTCACCTGTTTCGCCCCCCGAATTATTGGTAAAATATTTATTGGTTTTGCAGTACCAGTCGAAATCTCTGCGTAAGCTTTCATCTTTATTGTACCACTCGTTAATACAAATGAGCAGGTCTTTTTTATTTACATCTAAGGCTTTCTGTGGTAGATGTGTGCTGTCGGTTAACAGAACAATTAAATTAAATTCACCTTGACGGAAGAACTCTTTATTCTCAATGGAATAAGCCATTTTAAAATCGTTCTTTCCGAATGAAACCTTAGGACTAATTTTTACTAATGGGCGAAATAAAGAATCGAAGGTACTCCATTTATCGTCTAGACCTACCGTTTGATTTTTAATCAGATTTTGAACGTCAATTTCATCCTCGTTAAAAAAGAAATAGCTACCCTTTTCTTCCCGAATAATACTTTCGTCAACCAATTTGTCCAACACTTCTTTAATCTCTGTGTGGAGTTGCATTTTGTTTTGGTCTAATTGATCCATCAACAACACCGCTATATTTTCTATGGTAGATGGGAAGGTCTGACGCTGATTTTCCAATAAATTGGAAATCATAAATAGCACTTTCACTACACGCTGAGCAAATGCATTATTTTTCACATAGGTGAGTTCTAAACCATTTTGAATGGCTTTGGAACCACGGTTGGTGAGGTTGGTATGAAATTGCTGATTATAAAAACCATCGAAAGGGATAAACATTCCCACTTCTTCGTTAGCATGTTGCTTGGCGGTAAAGTGTGTAATTCCTAATACTGAACGTTCGTTATCTTTTACCTCTTTTATTACAAATTGTAATTGCTGAAAGGCTTCGAATACATGAGCGATTAACTTAAACTGATAAGGAATAAAGGGATAGGAAACAATAAACTCCTCTTCGTTTTGGTAGCCTTTATACAGCTCGTGACTGATTTTGAATTGGTTTTCGATATAGTCTTTGTTGGTAGCATAAAGCTTATTTAAAGCTTCGATACCCTCGCTGCTTTTATCCAAAACCCTGCGTTGTGTAATGTATGATGCATCGTTGCTTTGTAATGAAATACGGGTATCAAAGCGCCCCAATATTTTGCCGAACTCGTCCTGTACATCTGTTACACCATCGGCACTGATAGAAACTTCGTCTAATGTTTGTTGTGCCGTGCAAGCTACCCAAACCTGATTGTTACAATCGTTACTTATGCGCTCAATTATATTCTGAAAGTTGAGCAGTATTTCTTTGTTGGAACCGATGTACTGGCTCACTTCATCAATCAGGAAGAACAAACGATAATTCGGTTCTTTATTTTTAATGAAGTTTTGTAATTCGGGAATTAAGGTAGCGTTAATGCCTACTTTAAAACTATCGGGATTTGAAAGTTTTCCATGTAATGATACGGTATCTAATTCTGGATATACCGATTTAGCAATATCTAATACACCTTCTAACTGGAATGCGGATACTTGTGCAGCATCGGTATTCCAATCGAAACCTAATTCGGAATCTATTTTATCTTTAAAAGCCTGGAACACTCCTTTTTGGTCAAGCGGTTTTTCCAATAAAAGAGCTAATGGAATATCATTGGCATTGTAGCCTCTGAACTTATTGAACATGTTCAGGAAGATACGAGTCAGGCGTTCTTTACTGCCATCATCGGTTTCATCTTCTACGTTGAACATGATGTTATCGGTATGTGAAGAATTAACCCGCTTTTGCAACAATTTGATGTTACTTAATGTAATATCCTCATTCGCACCGATAGCCATAGTGTCGTATCCACCAACGGCTTTACTAAATGCTTCGAAAGCAAGAGGTGATGTTTTTGCATCTAACAAGTAATGGACATACTTAATAAAGTGCGACTTACCCGAGCCGTAATATCCGTTTATCCAGATTCCTGTTTTTCCTGACTTTTTATTCAGGACAGTGTTTAATATCAGATATATTTTTTCAATTAGTTCGTTGGTAAAAACATATTCTTTAATCTCTGCTTCAATGGTAGCTTCATCTTTTTCACTCACCACAACCGCTGGGTTTATGTGGCGGAAAATATCACGGTCGTATATCTCTTGTAATTTCATGCTTATTCGTTGATTAATTTGATAGCTCGATATAGGTTTTCGTCTTTTAACAATTCAAACAGGCTGTAATAGTTCTTTGCTTCGCCTGGGTAAAACATGATAAGTTTATAGCCTTTTATATACTTCTCGAAGTTGTTCATAAAGCGGCTGGCACGTATGTAGGGGAATGACCTGCCAAAACCTTTTACAAATACATAGGCTACTTCAAAATCATTTGCTTGTTTTAGATGTTCTTCAATTTTGTTGGATAAGAAGTTTAAAAAACGTTGGTTGTAGGCATCCATTTTCAGGGATTTATCTACAGCATCAGGCTTTGAAGTTTCAAATTGGGTGTAGTAATTAAATTTTGTTTCTCGTCCAAACTTTTCTTGTTTGAGGTATTCAACAAAAACCTCAAAAATATCAATTACCATTACATCCAGGTAATTACTTGGGCGATGTAAACGATTTTTGATGTCTAAGATTTCCGCATCTACTTCGTATTCTTTCTCGGGGTCGTACATGTACATGTATGCAGGAAAGAATAGATTGCCAGTTTGGTGGTTTTGAAAATCTTTATCGCTTAATTGTGTGTATAGTTCGGTAATGGTCATTGTTTAATTTTTTTGGAAACAGGCTTCTAGGAACCATGCTTCGGAGATATTTTTGTAATAGTCCCAATACAAGGGTTTATTTACAGGAGGTTTTTGGAGCGCTTTGTTTTTTAGCATACCAACCTCTGTTAATGCTCTTCTATATCTTGTATTTAATTTGTTAATTGTAGAATTCGCCCATGAATCAATTATCTCATTGTTTGAAGATAATTCGTCAAATTTCATGGTTAAGTCATAAGAATCTAAATTATCTCCTGTACGGAACTTATTTAAGGTAACATTCCAATGAAGTTCAAATATTATGGGATAAGTTTTTAATATCAAAAAAAATAATCCAAGTTTCTGTTCTTGAATATCCCATTCGAAAAACTGCTGCCAAAATCCGCTTGGAGCATTTGAATATCTTCTTTTAATTTCATGAATAGCCCTTTTGCGTCCTGTTTGTGTTGCGATTCCTAAATACTGGTTATCCTTTTGTTCTGATTGCATTAATACAGAAAAATTTGGACTTAATAAAACATTTTGAAGGGCTATGAATTCATGGTAAAGTAATCCCGCTGACGTAAAATTAGATTCGTATTTTGTTTTATTTCTGGTCATCTGGCACCTCTTATTCAATCCTTGTATAGTTGTTTAACAATTTCTAAAGCATTTAATGCTTCGTTTTCATTTTTGACAATCCCATAAATCTGACCAGCCAACCAAAGAGATATTAGTTCTTCTTGATCAACTTCGAAAAGCTTTGCCATTTTAACAACTTGTTCCCGTTTTGCTTTACGATCGCCACGTTCAATTTTGCTAAACATTGGTGTGTCAATTTCCAATTCAGCTGCTAATTGCCGTTGCAGTAATTCTCTTTCTTCTCTGAGTTCTCTGATTCGTTTTCCTAAAAACATGACTATTTTGTTTGTGACTTGTCAAATATTGGACAATGTACTAAAGTAAAAGCAAAGAAAAGAAAGAAAAGGCTAATTTTTATTAACATAGGAGAGGGGGAATTGTAGGAAGTATAGAATGTTTCGACTACGCTCAACAACCAACTCCTAATTAATCAATATTTTAATTAAACGATTTGAATTCCTATATTTCCTCTGTTTCCTATTTCCTAATTATTTTTACCACCCATGGGGATGGAAATTGCATGAATAGAATTCCTATCATCATTTGAATGATCTTCGCTATTTCTTTTTTTGAATTCGAATAATTTAATTGCTGTTTTGGTAGAATTCATTTTTGGTAAGCATTTGCACAACCCATCGAAATTCTTTTTACGAAGTATCCTGTTGTACACTTCTTTGTCTGATTCATACAATTCAAGCATGTGATTTTTTAGGTTTGTAAATACATCTGGTGAATTGTATATTTTAAAAATTTCTTTTGCATAGTTTAATCTTTGAAAATAAACATAGATGTTGTGTTTTGCTTCCTTTTCTATGGCTTCCTGTTTTGCTAATGAAAGAGTTGTTTTCTTAGGTTTCTGTTCAGGTGTTGGTTTAGCTTGCTTTTTAGCTATTAATTGATCTTGAGGAATGGCAAAACCTTTTTTCGCATTTAGGAGTTCAATTTTTTTTCGCAATCTCCTTTTGCAAGGTCTGTGTATGTTTGAGGTGTAATAATGAATAATTTTATCAGCATTATTATCCCACACATTATTGGTATAAGTTTCATTTGATTTTACACCTATAAGGCCAATTTCTTCTTCAGAAGCTTTTAATATTTCCAATACTTTGGCAATTGATTTACCTACTATTAGATTTTTGAGAATATTTAATTCATTGTCAGAGATTACCATTTTTTTTAGGGTTATTATTTATTATCTCCTTTTACAGTGCTTGATTATTTTAAAAGGAGTAAAAAAAGCACATCAATTTACGTTTTTAAATTTTAAAATCAACCTGTCAAATGTGCCAAGTTTTGTTCTTTGAATAAATAAAAATGGGATGCTCACCTATTTGGTATTGCATCCCATTGGGATAGAGTATTATGTATTTGTTTTTGTGTATTTGTTATGCTCGTGGCTGAGCAGCTTAGCTTCACGAAATTGTGTGACGTACTTTTCTGCAGTCTTATCTTTTATATCAAGCTGTTTTGCAACTGCCAAATATTCCTGCCGATTGAACTCGTGGGGCAAAGCGTTGTAGAATTTCAGTTTAATTCCCTTTAAGTTGTTGTTGTTGGGGAGGTTTTGAAATACAGCGATAGCATGCTTTTCTAAAGTGAAAGCTATTTCGATGGCTGTTTGGAAATCGACTTCGTTGCAGAGTAATGGAGTTGATGTGTCGCCGTCTTCGAGAATTCGAAGGCTGCGAAGAACCATGGCAATTCTGAAAGTTATTAGGCCTAAACGTCGGCTATTTGCATTGAAATCGTTCCCCAGTAACATTCGGTTGCGATTGTAAAGGGTGTTGAATTGTTGGGTGAATCTTTCTCCTTGTTTGTTTGTGAAAGAAAAACGAATGGGAGAACTGTTTTGTTTCAGCATTTGATACAAGTCATCTATTTCCCGGGCTTTCGCTTCGAAAAACTCGGTATAATTGACTGAGGAGTAAGAAACAAATGGATTTTTAAAGTCGCTGAAATCTTCGAAAGCGTAATAAAGGAAACGACTGAAGAGTCCGTTTTCCGCATCGGGCATCATGTTGTGTACCTGTTTTGGCGTACCAGACAGGGCAATTGCCAGATGTGGATCTTCAATTTCGATGTATTCACTGTCTTTCCGACGAAACATGTTGGTACTTTCGTGGTGAAAGGCTTTTCGGAGCACATCGGTAAAGTTTCCCCAATCTTGTTTTAGGGTTCCTGACAGGGTATCGGCTTCGGTTTCGAAAATGATGCCTTTAAAATCGTTATCGGCCAATGCCTGGATAAATGCAGAAGCACTGCTATTGGCAGGAATGTAGAACATTTTACGTTTGGGTTCGATGGGTTTTTCGACAGCCTGACGCTGTTTTTTATTGAGGTTGTTGTATTCCTCTATTTGCCGGTCATACTCTTCTTTTTCCTGAATGGATTCTTCGACAATGGTTTTATGAATTTTTATGCCAAAGTATTTTGCCCATTTCAGCTTTCCTTTACCTGATCCGGCAGGTGCTGTGATGAAGGCATAGAGATGAGCTGAAACGGGCTCATCGAAATAGATTCCTTCGATATTGGGTAAGCATGCACTGATAACAGATAATGCACCAATTAGGAATACATCTTTTTCGATGCCTTCTTGAAATAGATTAGTGCTTTCTTTCAAAATATCGGGCAATTGCTCATAGATTAAAGAGGGGATTTGTGGGGTATTGAAAATGACTTCTTCATTGGCGTTTAAAACGCTGTCAGGTCTTGAAGACTCTGACAGGTTTCTTTTAGTCTTGGGAAAGGAAATATTGATTCCTTCGGATTTGGCGAGATGGAAGAGGGTTTTGATTGTGATTCCCTGTCCGTTTGCTTTGAGGCATTTGTCGAATTGCTGATTGCAATCCTTCGTGTTGTAATCGGGATGGAATCGGCTGATGCGATGGTAGTAATCTCTACCTGCTTCTCCTAATTCATCGGCTAGTGCAAAGCCTATATCGCGCCAATCGGCATAATTTGTTGTGATGTCGGTTTGGCTGGATTCGATGCGCTGGGTGATCATTTCGACTTCGCTTAATTCAGGTTGTTCGATGTCAGTAACTCCTAAATGGACTTCGTCGATTTCCGCTTTGCTCCAATTCCCTAAAGGGGTCTTTGAGGTACAAGACATTGCGTCTGTTCTTTGATTTGAAACACAAGGCATTGTATTACTACTAGTATCTATGTTTAGCCATTCTTGTGGCTTGAATTCTTTCTTCATGACTATTGCTTTTAAAGGATTACACGAAAAATTTGTGAACATTTGGAAAACTGAACCGAATAGAGCAAGAGAAAGGGAATGACTGTCCACCAGATGGGCCAGGTGTTTGATGTTACTTTTTGTAGGAATCTAAATATATATTTGATGTATTTATTTGCTTTCATAATTCTCTGTATTTACTGATTTACGATTACTGAAATAATTGGGATTGATATAGGCTTCGGGATCGTGAGGCAGAAAACATGCCCTTGAAATGTCTTTGCCTGATTTATCAACTTCTACCTTGTAAGTGTATTTGATATAGTTCGCTATTGCCTGAAAGTTATTGGCATGTGAGGCTTGTGAGAGATCAATGGAAATGATCCATTTTAAGCCATCTCCTGAGGGTGATGTGAACATCAGTTCGGTTTCGAAGTATTCATCGTTCAGTAGTTGATTTTTCAATTGCTGAAGGTTTGGAATGTGGTCGAAATCGATGGTCAGTAAGCCTGAATGCTTAATTAATTCGGTATCTTTTCGTTTTGAGAAAACACCTGAAAAGGTAACGTAATCGAAGTTGTTGGCTTTAAAATTTCGCGCTTGTTTTGGATCGCTAATTTTACGCAAAGCTTTGGTATTCTTCTTAAAAGCATTTCCGATGATTACCTGATATACATCGAGCAATGTGAATTTTTCAAAAGGTACTGTATTGCGAATTGGATGCTTGAAATAGGAAAAACGAGGTGCATTTAACAAGCTTAGGTTTATTTCGGTACCTGATTGAACTTTTAGCTTACTGAGGTTTAATTCTTCCTTTATTCTTTGAAGCAAATCATCGCCTTCTATTTTGTAATGTTGTTCTGCAAAGTCGAAAACATCACCATCGGGAATTGCTTTTTCTGTGTCGGTATGCCAGCCGCAATTGTCTTTGATTGAAATTTTTAATGTTGCTTTATCGGCGTTGAAAGGATTCCTTGCCGGAAGGCAATCCTTCCCCGAAAGGGAAAGGACTGTTGTTCCAGGATAATATTTACGCAGTATGTGTGCGTATATCTTTAAACCGCAATGGGTTTTAGACAAAATGGCTTTTCTGCTATTTTCCATGGCGTGCTGATTTAGATGGTGAATAGTTGGATTCCAACATGTTCTCTATATCAGAAAGCTTGTAGTAGAATTTGCCATTGATGCGGCTGTAGGGAAGTGTATGACTGTCCCTGAGGGTTTGCAGAGTTCTTTTGCTGATGTGCAGCACTTGCATTACATCCTGTCCGTCGATCCATGCTTCGGTGAACTTTTCGAGTCTTGTTTTGTGAAAAGTTTCGAGCAGTATTTTGATTGATTTGATCTCGCCTGAGAGATTCAACATCATTTTTATGATTTGAGTCATAATGTGATCCTCCCTTTTTTTACGAGATAATCGGCTGCTCTTTGATCTATTTCATCTTTAGAGCTAATACGGTTGCGCAGCAACCAGGTATCTAATTCTTTGCGGTTGAAATAGATTTTTTTCCCGTTGGGTTTGTAATGGGGTATCAGATTACTACTTGTTAGTTTGTACAAGTGAGATTCTGAGAACTCAAGGTATTTACAGGCTTCGTTGAAGTTTATTACTTCTTTTTTGAGCATATTCTGCTCAGTAAGCATCTGTTCAATGCTTTCTAATTTTTTTAAAATAACTGAATCCATTCCTTTGTGAATTACAAGTTTGAAAATGGACTCTATCGATAAAGTCATCACTGATTATCAATGACATATGCAATATAATACAGCAATGATGGCAGTTTATTATGTGGTAATTTTGGAAAGTGTAGGGTGTAGTAAATCAGCCACTTATGATTTTGAGTGGTAATTGTAATTGGAAAATTGACGGCAAATTACCGCAATTTTAACAGGCAGAAATATTATCTAACCAGTAATCTTTTTCAATAAAATTTAATAATCCAGCTTGATCATTATTCCATGTTCGGAATTGCTTATCTATGTTTGAATTGTATCTATAATCCAGGAACTTTCTAATCATAAGAGGTTCTATTTCTTTGTTCTCAGGGAAGTAGCGAGAGTTGAAGTATCCTTTTCTAATTAGTTGATGATAAAGAGCCGCCAAATATCTTTTTATGCCGTATTTATCCTTAAAATTATAATTGTCATCAATCAATTCTTTTTCATACATCAACTCTTCTATATGTGAGAATCGGGAAGGGTTTTTAATGATCTGCTCAAATAATAGCACTTTCGTATTGTTTGGTCTTATATCATCCCTAATTGGGTTAAATGTTGGTTTGGTTTCTTCCGTACTTGTTTTTATAATTGGATTGGTATTTGGAAAATTATCAGCTTCAATTATAATTTCTTGAGAAGGTGGATTCTCGTTAAAATATTTGTAAAAGATCTCCTCTTTACTCAAGTATTCACCATGTAGTTCATTTTTATAAGTTTCCTGGATATCCATAAACAATCTTATCATATGATATTTTAACAGGTGAATGACATAGGATTCATCTGCAATGGTAGGGTCTTTAGCTTTGTTAGGACTGTTTAGATCGAATTGTTCAGGTGTATAATTTCTACTCTGAATAACTTGATCTATTTCTTTTAATTTTTGTGATAGCTTTTTATTTATAGCTTGATTGACCAAATAGGCAATTTCGCTTTTATTGGATGTTAGTTGAATTTCGGAATAAAACTCATTTAAAAAGTTAATAGCAGAGTATTCAATTAAATTGTTGTAGTATTTACGAAAATATGATAGAGGTTTACAAAAGACTACTTCGTAATTGGGTTGATGTGTATAGTACTCTTTTTTTATATCGAGTATAAGGTGTTTGAATTTTAGATCTGAGAGATTGTTCATTTGCCAAGGGCGAAGCTCCAGGAACAATATTTTTTGATATAATTCTATTGCGTTCATTAAAGATCGAGTTTAATTCGGTTAGCGGCTTGGGTTTTCTTTTCGTCTATAATTTTTGCATAGACTTCAGTAGTTTTTAGACTTTTATGACCTAGTAGTTTAGAAACAGTATAGATGTCTGTGCCTAATGTTAATTGCAGCGTTGCGTAAGTGTGTCGTGCGCAGTGGAAGGTAATGTGTTTTTCGATTCCTGCACGTATCATCCATTCACGAATTTTCGCGTTGTTGTAATCGCTATAGGTAAGTCCCTTAAATACTTTTTGATTGTTAGGCGGTCTTTCTCCTGTAAATTTGATGGCATCTTCGGATATTGGGAGTGTTTCCTGACCTTTCGTTTTTTGTTGTTTAAATCGAATATAGTATCCATTTTCCTCGGAGTGTTGTATTTCTGCCCATGTTAGTTTTTCAATATCCGAAAAACGTAATCCGGTAAGGGCACTAAAGATAAATGCGTTTTTTAGTACCTCGATTTCACAATGTGCATTTACGATTTGTTTAAGCTCTTCGAGCGTTAAGAATTCTCTTTTTGTTTCAGCCTCTTGTATTCCTTTAACATCTTCTCCTGGGTTTTCAGAAATAATTTTGTCTTTTACAGCTTGTTTTAAGGTAGCTCTTACCTTATTGAAATAGGATACACATGAATTCTTAGAAAGGCTTTTTCCTTGTTTTGTCCTGGCTTCATACACCAGATAATGTTTTAAATCTTCAAGCCATACATTGTTTATGTCCATGAAGCGAACATCTGCCTTTTTCCATTTTTTTAGATGTTTTAATGCACTCATCCAGTTGCCGTAATTTCCTCCGCTTTCTTTGCGTTTTTCAGCTAAAGATTCAAAGTAGGGTAGAAAACTAGAGCATATTTTCTCAGAATCGCTAAATCCGTAGAAACCATTTTGAAGTTCAATTTGCCTTTTGGCTCTTAAATTATTAGCTAATTCTAGTGTTTCTTTGTTTAGGCGACGATCGTCACTTGTTTTTGGTTTTTCAACAAGGTAAAGTCTTAAGTATTCATACTTTCTAATTCCTTTGTGATAGAAATCCAGATACAGGCTTATTTTACCACTTTTGTTGCGTTGACGTAAGGTTACTTTCATTAGGTAAATAGTTTATCAATGTCAGATTTTTTAATAATGGTACGTCTACCAAATTTGGTAGTAGGAATGGTTCCATCTTTCATGACGCGATAGAATGTGCGTTCACTAATGCCGAGTAGGGTATAAGCTTCTTTGATGGAAAGGAATTCTTTTTGTTTTGCTGATTCAAGAATTGAATCTTTAGGAAAGGAGTGCTTAGCTTTATTGGCTTCCTCTAGAGCTTTGCTAAACTTATTTTCCTTTTTGCGTTGTTTGTAAGATTTTGCTGCGCATTTTTGGGTGCAAAATCTAGTCACTGTAGTTCTTGCAGTAAATTCCTTACCGCAATACTCGCAATGTTTTGAAATTTGAATTTTACTACTCATGCCACCAACTGCCTTTAATTGTCTATAACTGTCGTAAGTTGTCTTTAACTGCCATTATTTATCTTTCTCTGTTGCTAGGCAACAAATAAGATTGTTTGGGCAACAACTGTACAACTAAAATAGATAAAAAAATGCAGATGGGCAACAGATAAGTGAAAATAAATATTTGTAAGATGCAGTAAATGAGGATTGATGACAAATATCGGAAGGTGGATTACTTCCCGATGCAGAAATTCTTAAATATATTTCCCAAAACTTCATCAGTACTAATATCACCAGTTATCTCTCCAAGGAAATGAAGGCATTCGCGAATGTCCTGAGCAAGAAAATCGGTAGGAATTTGGCTGACTATTCCCTGAGACACTCTCTGTATACTTTCCAATGCATTTTTAAGAGCTTCGAAATGGCGAATATTGGTAACAATTACATCTTGTTCATTTACTTTCCCCATATTAACAGACTTAAGTAATTCATTGGTTAAAGCATCGATATTTTGTTTTTGCTTGGCAGAAATAAACATGACTTTATCTTCAGCTTTAAGACCTATTAGATTTTTTGCAATTTCTTGTGGATTTTCAATTAAATCAATTTTATTAATACAAACCAAAAGATGTTGAGAATCACGATCAATTGTTTTATTAACAGCAGCAATTGATTCATTTAGTTGATCAATATCCTTATCGGCATCCACCAAAAGCATAACAATTTGAGCTTGTTTCATTTTGCTGTAGGTGCGTTCGATTCCCATGCTTTCAATTCGATCCAATGTGGTACGAATTCCTGCAGTATCTATAAATCGGAATGTAATTCCGCCAAGGTTAATGGTGTCCTCAATTACATCACGAGTTGTGCCTGCAATATCCGAAACAATGGCTCTGTCTTCGTTCAAAAGAGCATTTAAAAGTGTTGATTTACCTACATTCGTATTCCCAACAATGGCAACAGGTACTCCGTTTTTAATTACATTTCCTAGCTCGAAAGAGTTAACCAGTTTTTGAATTAGACCTTTAATTTCGTCAACTAAATTTGTTAACTGACTGCGATCTGCAAATTCAACATCTTCTTCACCAAAATCAAGTTCCAACTCTATTAATGAAATAAAATTAAGAAGCCTGTCTCTTAAATTAGCAATTTCGTTAGAAAAACCTCCACGCATTTGTTGCAATGCAACTTTATGAGCGGCCGCAGAAGTAGAGGCAATTAAATCGGCAACAGCCTCGGCTTGAGAAAGATCCATTTTTCCATTAAGAAAAGCACGTTGAGTATATTCACCAGGATTTGCAGTTCGGGCACCATTTTTTAGTAACACCTGTAAAATTCTATGCTGTATAAAAGGTGCTCCATGGCAAGCAATTTCGATACTATTTTCTCCTGTGTAAGAATGAGGAGCTTTAAATATGCTAACTAATACTTCGTCGATTATTTCTTCGCCATCATTAATGGTCCCAAAATGCACAGTATTTGCTTTTTGTTCATTTAATTTTTTTGATTTAAGAGGATGAAATACTTTTTCACAAATAGAAATAGCATTATCTCCCGAGAGGCGTACAATTGCAATAGCTCCATTTCCAGGAGCAGTTGATATGGCACATATAGTTGATTGATCGATCATGATACAATGAATTTTTGTCAATATTTAAGTTTACAAAGATAAGTGAGAATTATGAATTAAGAATTAAGATTCTAAAATTATCTAATAGTAATCGATATTAGGAATGATCTTCATTTCCTTTGTTAGCTTTTCGAAATTAAAAATCACTATTTATAGGTATTGTTAAGCAACACTTTAGACTTTAGATTTGTATGTAAACACTAAAATATATAAGGATATGGTATATAATAAGACATCAAACGGATCAGTATTTAAATGTGATTCCTATCAATCAATTCATTTGGAATTTAATAATATAAATATCAATTTTTCGAATGAAATCAAGTATCATCAGTTTGCTGATTATGTGCATGATATAAATATAGAGCAAACAGAAAAAGAGAATGAAAATTCACCTTATCATAGAAAAATAATGATTCCCATAGGCAGTGGAGCCTGCAATTTCATAATGCACGGGGGAGAATTGGAGGATCTTAAACGCTTATGTATCCAAAGATTAAACGACAATATCTTAAGTTTTACAAAACTAGAGATCGATTTTAGTCTAAACTAATTATTGTTTCTACTTTTGTTTTTTATAATAAATGATACTAAAACAAAACAATGAAAAATATTACTGGCCGATGGTCGTTCAACGAGGATTTTGGTTTTGGCAAAGATGAAGGTTTTGCCGAATTTACACAGAATGGAGATAAATTAACTGGAGTAGTTGTTTATACAGAACGAATAGACGAGGAAACCCCATTTAGGGTAGAGCAGCATGTGGAAGGTAGTTATGATGGAACAAATTTTTCGGTTACAGGAACAAAAGTAGAATTATTAGATGTAGAAAAGCAATTTGAATACAATTTAGATACTTGGGAAGGGATCTTAAATGCTCAAAATCAGATTGTCGGACATAGTCACGACGGTCATGAGTGTTTTGGTGTATTTATTATGCAGCCAATTGAATTATTAAGCACAGAAAAATAATGAAATAAATATTACTTTTTTTTAATATTTATTTGGTGCTGTTAATCAGTTAATTATTGTCGGAAGTGTTGAAGATAGCGACTTGTAGACTATTTTTATATTCAAAAACATTTGGAGACTATAGAAAAAAGCATCATATTTGCCTCGCAATTAACGCAAGGCGGATGTGGCGTAATTGGTAGCCGCGCTAGACTTAGGATCTAGTGCCTTAGGGCGTGGGGGTTCGAGTCCCTTCATCCGCACAAAAAGGATCAACATTAGTTGGTCCTTTTTTATTTGTTGAGATTTTAGTTTTCCATAAAACTAAAAATTGCGATAGCAAACAGATAAAATCTTAAAAAACGAAATAGTCCAAAAAGCAGATATTTACTTAGTTTATAATTAATCATTCCCGATGCGATACTTACCATCGAAAAGGGAATAGGGAGCAAAGCACCGATAACTATTAAAAAACCACCCCATTTTTTTAAATGAACAATGTGTTTCTTCATTTTTCCTTCGATAGCTTGTTTAAAAGAAGGAAATTTAATTACTCCTTTACCAATAAAATAGGATACACAACCTCCTAAATAAGAGAGTAGAGCTAAAAAAGACAAGTGAACAAGCGGATTGGGTAATGTTTTGATCCAGGCAATAAATAGTTCAGGTGGAAGTAAGCCTAAGATCGATTCTGAAACAAAAAAAAGTGAGAAAACTCCTAATCGGGAATAATCTTTTGTTTTTTCTGTAAATATGGAGGTAAGATCAAGAATAAAATAATCAACAAATAATAGTGCTGAAATAAGAAATACAACAGGTAAAATTACTTTTTTAAGACTTTTGATAATGAACTGATAAAAGCCTGTATAGGCATAATATTGATGCAGTAGCAAAACTCTCGGTTTACGATTTTTGCGTTCAAAGTATGTTTTCATTTATGGCGTAACAATAGCTTTGTTTAAAACTTAAACAAACGGATAAAAAAAATAAGAAAGCTAAATACAGAGCTCAGAAAATTAGCTCATTCAGAATTGTTACTGTCTTGGAGGTGGCGAATCTACTTCTCTTGAAGGATTAATAATTTCGAATATTTTATGAAGAAATTCACTCTTACTTTTTAAAGGAAGTATCTTAGATAAAATACTACTCATGTTAATTTCTTCAGTTTCCTCATTATCGTTTTTATCCGATAGTTCAGAATTTTCAGTATTCGAATCGAAAAGGTCTATTGTTAAATCGCACTCAAATTGATGGTATTTCATTATCACCGGAAGTGATAGAAATGCCATTGAGAGCAGGATAATTACAAGTGACTTTTTCATTAATCTTTTTTAGATTGCAATTAACAAATATACATAAATAACTGTCTAAAAACACTTGTTTTTTGTTAAAAAATATAAATTTTTCATTTTAAATTATTATTGAAAGTTTTATTCTAAATTTAAAATAAACCTATTCTTTATTTGTACATAAATAATATTTTTATATTTGTTTATTGTCAAAATAATCAGAGCTTATGAGTATCAGAAAAAACCATTTAATTAAGCAGAAAATTGTAATTGTTTTGGTATTATTTAGCTTATTTTCTTTTGGTGGTATAATCTATACATTTCATTTTAGCACTAGCCTTGATAAAGAGCATATCAAATTAGTTGAAAAATCCGAGAAAATTGAGATTAGCTTTCTTGATAGCAGAATAAAATTAGATAATTATATACAAAGCAGACAAAAGGAAGATATTGATTCCTGCGAAAATTACTTAATAAAATCAAAAGTATATATTGCTGATATAGAAGATGTAATGGCGAATTCTCGCACCCACACTTTAAGTCATGCGAAATTAATCCTATCCGACTTATCTAAGCTTAAGCAGACAATTTCAAATTTTGAGAGTAGAATCAAGAAAATTGATGAATATTTAAGTTTTAATAAATCTTTTTATCAGTTTCAGAAATACTTCACGAACTATGAAAAAAGCCTGCATTTATACATTAATGAGACAAATTCAAGATTAAAACAGCAAATATTTGTGCTTATAGTGGTGGTTTTTATTTTGTTGATATTGAGTTTGTTATTAATTATTGGCTTAGCAAATAATTTAATTCGAGTAAACGCAGACTTAGTTCGAAACACCATGAAGGTTGAACAGCGAGAACGTAAAAGAATTGCAAGGGATTTACACGATGATTTGGGCGCTTTACTTTCCAGTATTGGAATGTATGGAAAAATAGTAGCAAAAGAGCTCGAAAAAAATCCGGATGTAAATGTCAAATTAAATCAAATTACCTTACTGTCAAAACAGGCATTAGGTGCTGTTGGTGAGGTGATTAATAATTTAAATCCATCGGTATTAAATCGTTATAATTTAAGTGAATCTCTGCAAAAACTTTCCGATAAAATCAATAAATTAGGCAAAATAAATTTAACTGTAAATACAGATAATTTTAAGGGAAAGCCTTTAAAAAGTACAGAAGTAATTGTTTATAGAATATGTAATGAGTTAATAAATAATAGCTTAAAACATGCACAGGCCAGCAAAGCCTATCTTAAACTATCGGGTTATAAAACCATTTTATTAAATTATTCCGATAATGGAATTGGATTTGATTCTGCAAAAATTCCTATTAATGAGAGTGGAGGGATGGGATTAAAGAATATTACGGATCGAATTAATTCAATTGGAGGAAAACTTGATATTAAAAGTAAACCAGGAAAGGGTTTTTTTATTGAAATTAAGTTTGATATAAACACGATAAAACAGATCGATGAAATCAATTAAAGTAATATTAGTAGATGATCATAAAATTTTTAGAGATGGTTTTCGATTATTACTGCAGAGTTTCCAGTATGTTGAAATAATTGGTGAAGCATCCAATGGAAGGGAATTATTGCAACTGCTAAACACTCATTCTCCAGATATCATTTTTATGGATATTAATATGCCAGATATTAATGGAGTAGAAGCTACACAAAAAGCTTTAGAACGATTTCCCAATATGAAAATTATTGCCCTTACCACATTTTTAGATGATGATTATCTGGAACAAATGCTAATGGCAGGGGTAGAAGCTTATATGTTAAAAAGTGCTGAAATTGATGAGTTTGAAAATGCTATTAAAAAAGTAAATTCAGGTGGTAATTACTTTTCCGAAGAAATGATTGACCTCTTATCGAATAAAAAAAACTCATTACAAAAGCACAAGAAAAAATATCTGGATGTCCCTGAATTCACCGATAGGGAGACAGAAATTTTAGACTTAATTTGTAAAGGATTAGGGAACAAGGAAATTGCGGAACAGACCTTTTTAAGTCCAAAAACTATTGAAAAACATAAGAGTAGCTTATTTCAGAAAACAGAAACTTACAATTCTGTTAATTTGGTAATTTATGCATTTAAACATGGCTTAATCAAAGACTAGTTTTTACTATCTATCCATAATGAAAGTAGGGATTTCCCCATTGTAAAAGATTTTACGGTATTCTATTTTTGCAGCTCATTAATTAAGAGAGAATAAATATGATTCAGTTTTTAAAGCGCAAAAGAATACTAAATAAGATTAAAGACCCCTTGGTGGAATTTGTAAGATTAGAAGCATTTGGTGGAATTGTATTAATGTTTTTCACAATTCTGGCAATTTTTATTGCAAATTCTACTGTTAGTGAATCATTTCTTGCCTATTGGCAAGGGTATTTTGGTTTGCACTTTGGAAGTTGGGAACTATCAAAAAGTCTTATTCATTGGATTAATGATGGTTTAATGGCAATCTTTTTTTTTGTTGTTGGACTGGAAATTAAACGTGAGCTTTTAACTGGAGGATTATCATCGATGCGTAAAGCAAGCCTTCCAATTTTTGCAGCCATTGGTGGTATGCTGGTTCCTGCATTATTTTATGTGTCGCTTAATTTAACAGGTAGTGGTACTCATGGTTGGGGAATACCGATGGCTACTGATATTGCTTTTGCTTTGGGGATTTTAATTCTTCTGGGAAAACGAATTCCGGTTGCTTTAAAACTTTTGTTAACATCAATTGCTATTGTCGATGATATTGGTGCTGTGATTGTAATTGCAGTCTATTATACCAGTGAAATAGATTGGTTGTATTTGCTTTACGGCGGAGGAATATATGTATTTCTTTGGTGTTTAAACTTACTAAAAGTTCGCAATGTTTCAGTCTTTTTAATTTTGGGAATTATTCTTTGGTACATGCTTTTAAAATCGGGTGTTCATGCAACTTTAGCAGGCATACTGCTTGCGTTTACAATTCCTGCGCATGCCAATCGAAATGTATTTGAGTTTGTTCGTTCAAATTTGGTTATAATGAATCAGTTAGATGATTCCACTAGCGAAAAGCAGACTGAGTTTAAAGAAAAACATGTTCAATCCTCAGTATATGCGATTGAAAATAATTGTGTTGAAGTTATTTCACCATTACACAGATTGGAACATTTATTCCATCCCTGGGTGGCCTATTTGATTGTTCCTTTATTTGCTTTCGCTAATGCGGGTGTATTAATCGATTCAACATTAGTGACAAATATTGCTGAGCCTATTTCTTTGGGGATCATCTTCGGATTATTTGTTGGAAAACCTTTAGGAATATTTTTATTCTCCTACATAAGTGTACATTTAAAATTAGCACAGAAGCCATTAGAAATTTCTTGGTTGCAAATTTTAGGAATTGGCTTTTTAGGTGGAATTGGTTTTACAATGTCGTTTTTTGTTTCGCAATTGGCATTTACCAATGTCCAGATGCTAAGTCTTGCAAAATTTTCGGTTTTAATAGCATCATCTATGTCGGGAATTATAGGTTTTCTGATACTCAGGATTTTTAGTCGAAATCAGGAATAATTATTTTGGTTTTGTTCCTGTAACAAAGTTTTGGTTTGAGAATTATTTGTAAAATAATTTTATTTCTCGATAAACTTGTTTATCAGCTGGTTTAGTTGGTGTATGTCCCGTAAATACTGATGTGTGGAGATTTTTTTATGAAAATATTTTGTTTCAAAAGAAAAAATGACTCATATTTGCATCGCAATTAACGCAAGGCGGATGTGGCGTAATTGGTAGCCGCGCTAGACTTAGGATCTAGTGCCTTAGGGCGTGGGGGTTCGAGTCCCTTCATCCGCACAAAAAAGGATCAACTAATGTTGATCCTTTTTTTATGGTTAGCCAGATTATTTCGCTGTCTGCTAATTCTAATAAGTTTAGTAAAATAGTAGAAGTATATTATCTGCTGCATTCAATATCAATATTACTACATACATGATTTGCAAATCCGTAACCAGCTTCGGAATAGATATCATAAACTGCATCAACATCCATTTTTTCTAATTGCTTGTGTTCATCTTCAAATCGTGCTATGGCAGCAATTCTTCCATTATATTTTGTTGATTTTAATTGTTTTACCGCAAAAATATTTGATTGATGATCATTCATACATAGCATAATTAACTTTACTTGCTTGTGATTCGATTTTGAAAAAATACTTTCCCAAAATTCACCGTCTGCAGCATCGTCTTGTTGAATGTTTTTTCCTTCTTTTTTAAGATTTTGAACTGTGTCATAATTGTAATCCAATCCTAAAACTTTTTGTCCATGTATTTTATTTAATTGATCATAAACCGATACACCCAGTTTTCCCATACCAAAAACTAAAATTTCTGCATCGCCAATATCAAAAGTCTTATCGTAAATTAAACGACTTTTAGTCTCAAATTTTCGAAGGTGTTTTTTAATTCCAAAATAAATTCTGTGAGCCTGAGAATTTAAAGGAGAAGAAATGATAAAAGTTATGGCCACCGCAATAGCAATAGTTACCAACCAATCTGAGGGAATTAAATTTTTTGCAACTGCAATAGAAGCCACAATTAAACCAAATTCGCTAAAATTGGCAAGTGTTAAAGATGTAAATAAAGATGTTCTGGCCCGAACTTTAAAGCGGGTTAATACAATGAAATAGAGTATGGCTTTTATATTAATAGCCAAAGCTAAAATGATTGCTATCTGTAGCATCTGAAAATCAGGGAAACCCATTAATCCAATAGAAAGAAAGAAGCCAATTAGAAAGATATCTTTAAAATTCATTAAGGACTCTGCCAGTTCTTTTGCTTTTTTATGATTTGAAATAAGTATACCCACAACCAATGCTCCTAAATCGGCTTTAAGGCCAACAAATTTAAATAGCTCGGCTCCTACAACTAAAGCTAGAAAAAATCCGTAAAGCACTAAAATTTCGCCATGACCAATTTTTTCGAGTATCAAAAATAGTAAGGGACGTATCAAAACAAAAACAACTGGTAAAGCAAGAGCCCAAACAGAAGGAAGTTCTCCCGCAACCAATACAATATAAAAAACAGCGAAAATATCCTGAATTATCAATATTCCTATCGATAGTACACCATAAGCCGATTTTAATTCGCTTTTTTCTTCTAAAATTTTAACTGCATAAATGGTACTCGAAAAACTAAGCGCAAAACCAATTATTAAGGCTTGTTGCCATGTAAAATCAGTAAATATATGTAAGGAGCTATAGCTTAAACCAAATAAAATTAAACCCATTAGCAAGCTTACCAAAAGAAGATGTATAGAGGCGCCACCCCAGATTTCCTTATGAAGTAGATCTTTAATGCTTAACTTAAGACCAATGGTGAATAACAAAAGACTTATTCCAAGCTCGGAAAGACTTTGAATTAATTCATTCGACTCGGCACCAAAATATTTTAAGGTAAATCCCGCTAGTAAATATCCTATTAATGGGGGAAGTCCTATTACTTTTACAAGTAGTCCGAAAGAAAATGCAATAGCTAGCCAAAGAGGATCCATAGTTAATTTAATTTAGAGGGTAAAACCGCTTTCATGGCGGGATACTAAAAATAGAGATAATAATTTATAGATTGGACTTATGAGTTTTTAAAATTAGAGAAAATATTTAGAGATTACTTAAAAAATTAACGAACAAAATAATTAAAACGATTGTACCCCTAAATTAAACTTTATGACTTAGCTAAAATTGTGTTATTGCTTTTTTTGTAAAAAATATGTGCAATAATAAAACCGGAGTTATTCATGTAATTTTTAAATATTGATATTCCCAATATTATTGTAGTTTAGTATAAAAAATAATGCTTTCTATCATTAGAGGCAAATATATAAAAGATGTAAGCATGAGAACACAACTTATCCCATTTCAATCGATTGGACTTTGTTTTAGTGGTGGCGGATATCGTGCTACTTTTTTTTCGCTGGGGGTTCTTTCCTACTTAAACAGAATATCTTATGAGGGCGATGCATTGCTAAATAGGGTAGAGGCTATTAGTGCGGTAAGTGGAGGATCTTTGTTAGCTATGGCCTATGCTAAAGCCGTACAAAGTGAGAATTATAATTTTAATAAGTTTTACAGAGAGTTCTACGAATGTTTTGAGCCTGACAAAGATAAATTGCTCGAAAATGCAGTCGAGAAACTCGAGAATCGCGTTTTGTGGAAAAAATATCCACACAAGAAAAGATCTTTGATTAATGCTTTTGCCTTGGCTTATGCTGATATGCCTTTCTTTCAGGGACAATTCGGTATGTTTAAAAATATCAAATCATCGAATCTTAAGCATGTTTGTTTTAATGCAACAGAATTTTCTTTTGGAAGGGCTTTTAGGTTTCAGAATATTGGCACATTTGGAAATGGAAATCTATCTTGTGATGAGTTAAATCAATTAAGCAGTAAAATTGAACTTTCAGATATTGTTGCATCATCATCGTGCTTTCCCATTGGATTTGAGCCTTTGGTGTTTCCCGATGATTATATTCGAAACAGAAAAGACACCGATTACAAAAATCTTAAGCGTCTCGAAAATTTTACCAAAGGAATTGGTGTAATGGATGGAGGAATAGTCGATAATCAGGCTATTGGTAGTATGGTGAATATTAGTAAATCAAAACATAGAGACAGGATATTAGATTTAATTATTGTTAATGATGTTGGGAATAGTGAAATGGAAGCCTGGTTACCCGAAAATTCTAAAGGTACTTCCAGAATATCAGTAAAAGAAAAGGCCAATACATTCATGAAATATCTGAGTGTTCACTGGAGTTTTTTAACAATTTTATTTTCTGGCATTGTTTTAATGTTAATCAACTCTTTAGAAATTATAACAGGACAAGCATGGCCCTCTTTATATGTTATTGGTGGTGTTCTAACAGGTATTGGCTTAAGTTTATCTTTGGCCGGTGGAGTAATTGCTTATTTAAAAAGTGATGCTTTGGCTAAGCTAAAAGTAATTTTTGAAAATAATGTGCCCGGATCATTACTTACCGAAATTAAATCTTTCCAGAAATTAAATACCGATTTGGTAAAACGTATGCTCATAGAAAGAGCAACCTCAGGAGCGAAAATGATTGATGATGTATTTTTAAAACAAATTAGGTATTTAAACTACCAACTTTTCTACTCTTCGGAGAATCTGGAAAATAGGAGAATAAGTTCAGTTATAGGCGGTTTAAATGGAGCAAAAAAAACACATCTAGAGATAAAACGACCTCAGAAGCGGTTAAAGGCAGTGGCCTTAACAGCATCAAAAGCACCAACATCGCTTTGGTGGACCGAGGAAGATAGAAAAGTAGACAGAATGAATTCCTTAATTGCTTGTGGGCAATTTACAAGCTGTTATAATTTGATGAAATATATCTTAGAACTAAAAAGTTGTGGAATCAGTAATCCGGAAATAGATAAAATGTATAATGTGTTAAAAGAGGATTGGGCAAAGTTTAATGAAAATCCACTTTTTACCTTAGAATAAAATTTGAATCAACTCAATCTTAATTCTAGATTTGTAATCCGTCAATTAGTACTCGTCTTTTTCACAGGTATATATGTGCCTTAGTCAGTAAATTAGAATCAATCTACATTAGCATTTTTGTTGTGTTCGGTGAATTCTTTCTATTTTTGAATAAAATAAGAGATACACTAAAATATCATACATTATGGCTATTAACAAGAATGTAGAAAAGATTTTGAACGAACAGATTAATGCTGAATTTTGGTCAGCATATTTTTACCTTTCAATGTCGAATTATTTTAACGCAAATGGAATGCCAGGTTTTGCAAATTGGATGAAAGTTCAGTTTGAAGAAGAAACTTTTCATGCAATGAAAATGCTTGACTATATAAATGAGCGTGCAGGTAGAGTAATTTTAGATCCCATACCTGAAGTTCCTTCAGAATGGTCCGGAGTGCTAAATGTTTTCGAAGAAACATTGAAACACGAAGAGGAAGTTACTCGATTGATAAATGGATGTGTAAATGTTGCAATCGAAGAAAAAGATCACGCTACAGTTAATTTTCTTCAATGGTTTGTTGATGAACAAGTAGAAGAAGAAGCCACTGTTGGCGAAATTATTGATCAATTAAGAATGTTCGAAGGAAAAGGTCATGGACTTTATATGATGGATAAAGATTTTAAGACAAGAACATTTACTGCTCCTGCTGAATAAATAAGACAGACTTTATTATATCTAAAGCCTCACATATTTTTTGTGAGGCTTTTTTTATGATATTATCATAAATCGTATTTTTACGACTTACTAATAATCCATCAAAAGAATTCAATTATTTTCAATAAAACCAGTCGTTAAACCAATAATAATTTTTACTTTTGGTCTCGATGGATATGAACAGATACCTCATAGTAGTTTTTTGTGTGCTTACAGGTTGTGCAGCTGTAGTTCCGGGCGCTAATGCTCAGGATTTTACGGTAGATCAACAATTGTTTGCAGAATGGTATGCAGATCATATTCAACACTTCGACGAATCTTTTGCTTCACCAATATTGGTGCAAGTAGATCAGGAAATGGTTACTGGAACCTGTTTTTCGAATCCCGAAGAACTATCTGTTCTAAAGAATTTACCTAAAATTCCAGCTTTAAATCGAGAAGAATCTTTACTCAATTATCCTTTACCAGAAGAGTTTAGGGGAGTAAATCCTTATTCCGAAGTTTACTACAAACAAATTCCCGAGGGTGATACTCAAATTCGGGCTCCTGGCATTTTTTGCTAATATTTCATCTGCCCAGAAACCGGGCAAGCTTAGTAAATTAACATACAAATAATTTGTATCTCAATAGTATTGAGTGCATTTACATATTGAAATCAATATATCAAGATGAGTTTTATAAATAAAACATTAGGCAAACTGTTTGGTAATAAATCAGACCGAGATTTAAAAGAATTATCGCCTTATTTAGGGAAAATTACAAAAGAGTACGAAAGAGTAACACAATTAAGTCATGATGGGCTTCGTGAAGAATCGGAGAAACTAAAACAACACATTAAAGATTATGTAAAAGCTGAAACTGATCAGGTTAAAGCTTTAAAAGATAAAATCGAGAATGGTGGTCTTTCTGTAAACGAGAAAGAAGATACTTACGACCAAATCGATAAAATAGAAGAGCAAATTGATGAAAAAATAGAAGAGGTTTTAGAGGAAATTCTTCCTACGGCCTTTGCTGTTGTGAAAGATACTGCTCGACGATTTACCGAGAATGAAGAAATTGAAGTAACTGCAAACCAATTCGATCGCGACTTGGCTCCTCATTTTGATAATGTACAAATAGATGGAGATAAAGCTGTTTTCTTTAATTCATGGACTGCTGGGGGAACAGAAGTAACCTGGGATATGGTTCATTACGATGTGCAGCTAATTGGTGGTACTGTTCTGCACCAAGGTAAAATTGCCGAGATGGCAACGGGTGAGGGTAAAACTTTAGTAGCAACTTTACCAGTGTTTCTAAACGCCTTAACTGGTCGTGGTGTTCATGTTGTAACTGTGAATGATTACCTGGCCAAACGTGACTCGGAATGGATGGGACCATTATATCAATTCCATGGTTTATCAGTTGATTGTATTGATAAACACTCTCCAAATTCCGATGAGAGAAGAAAGGCTTATGCCTCTGATATTACCTTTGGTACAAATAATGAATTTGGTTTTGACTACTTGCGTGATAATATGGCTACCAATCCTAAAGATTTGGTTCAGCGTCGTCACAACTATTCAATTGTCGATGAGGTCGATTCGGTATTAGTAGATGATGCTCGTACGCCATTAATTATTTCAGGACCTATTCCACGTGGTGATAATCAGCAATTCGATGTTTTAAAACCAGAAGTTCAAAAGCTTGTTAAAGCACAGAACGATTTGGTGATGCATATTTTTACCGAAGCAAAAAAATTACTTGCCAGCCAAGATAAAAAAGAGCATGAAGAAGGTGCTAAGTTGTTGTTAAGAACTTTTAAAGGTTTACCAAAAATGAAACCTTTAATTAAGTACTTAAGTGAGCAGGGAAACAAAGCTATCTTGCTAAAAACAGAAAATTTCTACATGCAGGAGAACAACAAAAACATGCACATTATTACCGATGAGCTGTATTTTGTTATCGACGAAAAACAAAATTCAATAGAACTTACAGATAAAGGGATCGACTTATTAAGTGCCGATGCCAATGACTCTGGATTCTTTGTGTTACCTGATATTGGTTCAGAAATTAATGACATTGAAAAATCATCATTATCTGATGAAGAAAAAGTTAGCAAAAAAGATGAGCTAATTCAATCTTATTCGGTTAAAACAGAACGTGTTCATACTGTAAATCAGTTGTTAAAAGCTTACACATTATTCGAAAAAGATGTAGAGTATGTGTTAATTGATGGTAAGGTCAAAATTGTCGATGAGCAAACAGGACGTATCATGGAAGGTCGTCGTTACTCCGATGGTTTGCACCAGGCAATTGAAGCCAAAGAGAGTGTTAAGATTGAAGCTGCAACTCAAACTTTCGCAACAATTACCCTTCAGAATTACTTTAGAATGTATCACAAGCTATCGGGTATGACAGGTACTGCAGAGACCGAAGCTGGTGAGTTGTGGGACATCTACAAATTAGAGGTAGTTGTAATTCCAACCAACCGACCAATTTCTCGCGACGATAGAGATGATTTGGTTTACAAAACCAAACGTGAGAAATATGCCGCGGTTATTGAAGAAATTGTTGCTCTGGTACAGGCTGGTCGTCCGGTATTAGTAGGTACAACTTCGGTTGAAATTTCAGAATTGTTAGGTAGAATGCTTAAGATTCGTGGGATAAAACACAATGTACTGAATGCAAAATTACACCAGCGCGAAGCTGATATTGTTGCAGAAGCCGGTCAGGCAGGAACCGTTACCATTGCTACCAATATGGCTGGTCGTGGTACCGATATTAAATTAAGCGATGAAGTAAAAGCTGCAGGTGGTTTGGCTATTATTGGTACCGAACGTCACGATTCACGTCGTGTAGACCGTCAGTTGCGTGGTCGTGCCGGTCGTCAGGGAGATGTAGGTTCTTCTCAGTTCTTTGTATCTCTTGAAGATGATTTAATGCGTTTGTTTAGTTCCGATCGTATTGTGAAACTAATGGACCGTATGGGGCTGGAAGATGGTGAGGTAATTCAGCATAGCATGATTACCAAATCAATTGAGCGAGCACAGAAAAAAGTAGAAGAAAATAACTTTGGTATTCGTAAGCGTTTACTTGAATACGATGATGTAATGAACTCTCAGCGTGAGGTAATTTACAAACGTCGCCGTCACGCATTATTCGGAGAACGTATTCAGGTTGATATTGCCAACATGATGTATGATGTTTCAGAAACAATAGTAAACGAATATCATGGTGGTAGTTTCGAAGATTTTAAAATGGAATTAATTCGTACTTTCTCAATTGAATCTCCAATTACAGAGGAAGAATTTATGAAGGAAAATCCTGCTGTAATCTCCGAAAAAATCAATGATATTGTACAGGATACTTACAAAAGAAAAACCGAAGCTATTGCTAAACAGGCATATCCTGTAATCAAGAATGTATATGAGGCAAAAGCAGAAATGTATGAGAACATAGTTGTTCCTTTTACCGACGGATCGAAAATGTTCAATGTGGTAACTCATCTAAAGAAAGCTTACGAGACTGAGGCTGAAGATGTAATGAGATCATTCGAAAAAGTTTCTATTTTGGCAACAATTGACGATTCGTGGAAAGAGCATTTACGCGAAATGGATGACTTGAAACAATCTGTACAGAATGCTTCTTATGAGCAAAAAGATCCACTTTTAATTTACAAATTTGAATCCTTTAACTTATTTAAAGTAATGGTTGAAGATGTAAATAAGAAGGTGATTTCAAGTTTAATGAAAGGGCATATTCCTTTGCAGGATCCTGAAGAAGTTCGTCAGGCTGAAGAACGCAAGCGCGATATGAGTAAGCTAAAAACTACCAAAGAGGAGCTAAGCTCTGATGGACGACACAAGCAGGCTCCCAAAAAAGCTGAACCAGTTCGAAATGTTCAAAAAGTAGGACGTAATGAGCCTTGTCCTTGTGGTAGTGGTAAAAAGTTTAAGCATTGTCACGGTAAAGGTGCATCGGCTTAAGCCAGATAATAAGTGAAAGAATGAATTAATGAGAATTGAGTAAATTGTAGCTCAGTTCTCATTTCGATAACAATCGGGACTAAAATCTAAAATCTTATAACATGTTACTATCAATACTTTGGGATATTGATCCGGAAATCTTTAACCTACCCATAAACTGGTGGATATTTGGGACCATTTCGGTTCGTTGGTATGGATTACTTTTTGCTCTTGGCTTTTTATTAGGCTATTATATTGTCGAAAAGATGTTTAAGAAAGAAGGTATTAAGCTGGAATGGCTTGATAAATTATTTCTTTACACCATGATTGCTACAGTTGTGGGGGCTCGCCTGGGGCATGTATTTTTCTATGGATGGGAATTCTATTCACAGCATCCAGGTGAAATATTAAAGGTTTGGCATGGAGGATTAGCTTCTCACGGAGCTGCGATAGGAATTATTATTGCTCTTTGGTTTTATTCTAAAAATGTAAGCAAAAAGTCAATTTTATGGATATTAGATTTTGTTGTTATTCCAGTTGCTTTAGCAGGTTGTTTTATTCGTTTAGGTAATCTTATGAATTCAGAAATTATTGGAACTCAAACAGGCTCATCCTGGGGATTCCAGTTTGTGAGAGCTTCCATTTTTGAACCAAATTCACCTCGCCATCCGGCACAGTTATATGAATCTATTTGTTACCTAATCTCTTTCGGTGTACTAATGTTTATGTATTGGAAAACGGATGCGAAAAAACGATCGGGCATGATTTTCGGTGCATTTTTAGTGATGATTTTTACAGCTCGTTTCTTTATTGAGTTTATCAAAGAAAATCAGGAAGCATTCGAAGAAGGTATGGCTTTAAACATGGGACAATGGCTAAGTATTCCATTTGTGCTTTTGGGAGCTTATTTACTAATTAAAAACCTAAAGAAAAAAATAGTATAAATCTCAATTTCGAGATCAAATAAAAAATCCGAACCAAACTGGTTCGGATTTTTTTGTCATTTCTTTATAAATTCAAAAGATATAATTTCAGCATAACCTAAGTTGCCTTTTATTATTCCAAGCCTAATACTATCGGAGTGCAATGAATTTTTTGTATGCTGATGGTGTATATTAATATTTTTAACAATAGAGTCTATTTTTAATGTTATTATAGGATGTAAAGTCTGATCTCCTTTTTTATGGTTATCAACTAATCTTACCTTTTTAATTTTATAAGATTTGAATTCAATATTATCTTGTTTATTTACAGAATTAATAAAGATTAGAGTATAAAGAAAAAGCACCCCAATCGTGAGGTTGTGAAAAAGGGACCAAATAAATCCCAAATGTTTTTTGAAAAAATTAAAGAAAGTGATTGAAATAATAAAACTTATTATTGGGATAAAAACTATTAGTTCATTGATTGAAATAACTAATGAATTATATCTGTAGTAAATTGGATAAATGCAGACTAATCCAAGCAAACTAATATTTTGATATTTTAAGCCATACTTCTCTCTAGGTTTTATGAGGTTTAAATTATCAATTAATTTAGAAAATTGTGTTTTATCATTCATTATTTTCAATTATGTCTAGTTAGCGCAAATTTCCAATTTATATATGAAAATCATAACCAATCATAAAAATCTGCGTCTAATTTTTAGTCATTAATCAACTCCATTTCAATTCCCATTTTCTTCATTAAAATAGGCGCATTAAAGGTTTTGCAGAATCCATGCTGAACTTTATAATCGAAATACAACTCATCACCATCAATTTTAATATCGAAAAATCGATTTTCGACCTTACCCGGTAATTCATCCTCTAAAACTGATAATTCCAAATCGTGAGTAGCAACCAAACCAACAGCATTTTGCTTTACCAATTGCTTAATTAATGCTCTCGATCCGGTATGCTTGTCTTTAGAGTTGGTTCCTCTCAATATCTCATCGAGTAAAAGTAGTGTGTTTTCCTGCTTATTTACTTTTTCAAGTACCTGTTGAATTCTTTTCAGTTCTGCATAGAACGAAGATTCATTGTCTTCTATGGAATCCTTAATACGCATGGAAGTATTAACCTCGACATTTGAAACCAGCATTTCTTTTGCGCAAACCGGAGCACCACTAAGAGCCAAAACAATATTCACACCAATGGTTCTTAAAAATGTACTTTTTCCGGCCATATTCGATCCGGTAACAATATGAATCACTCCAGGACCATTTAGTTCATAATCGTTATTTACACGAACATTTTCATCAATCATAGGGTGGCCCGCTTCTTTCATTGCCAACTTAAAGTGTTCATCTGTTACTTCAGGAAATACCCATTCGGGATGATTAAAGCTTAGATTGGCAAAGCTCGACAATGTTTCAATTTCTCCAATACTAGTAAACCAGTTTTCAATTTCATGACCATAATTTGTTTTCCATTTATCTATTCGGTACAACAAATGAAGATCATAGAAAAACAAAGCATTAAAAATAATTTGAACAAGCATATTGTGACGCTGATCGAGCATTTCGATTAATCGCGACAAGCGTCTTATTTTTTTTGAGGCACTTAAATCTTTGCTTTCCAGCTTTTTCTTGAGAGAGGATAGTTTTTTTGATTCCCAGGTTCGATTTTCAAATTCTTCGATAATAAAGGCATAAATCCTAAGCATGCTACCTTTATTAGAGGTGTTGCTATAAGCTTTGTCTACATTTTTATTGTTACGATAATGAATAGCAAAACTAAGAACAAAAAGAAGTAACAAGGGAATCGACGATCCTATAAAAGAATAAATAATAGCTGCAAAAGAAAAAAACGGGAGTATAGAAATTACCCTAAATAAGCCTTTGTTGTTATGAAATGGAGATGACATTTTACCCCAATCACTTACAAAATCAGGATTGTCATTTTTTAATTTTTTAGATAAACCGTATTGGATAATATTTTGGCGCCAGTCAATTTGTGTGCTTAATTCTTTTACAGCTTCCTGTCTTTCTTTAATAAGTTTATTCGCAGAGGGTTCATTTAAGCATTTTCCCAGACTATCGTTTCCACTTTTACTTACACAGCGATTAATTAACTGATATAAGGAATGAGAGCCATAAATATCAAGATCCGAGGCATAGGGATGATTTGCTTCTAAATATTCTTTTCCATTATAAAAAAGATCATTATGCCTAGTATTTAAACATGAAATTTCGTTGGCATTAATATCGGCCAGGAGATTCAATTTTTTTATTTTTTTATCGTTTTTACCGTATTTGCGCACAAAATAACTTAATGCACTAATAAGAAATACAGCTACAGATATAGCAGCCAACATAGAGTAGGGAAGAATAACATAGAACAAAACAAATGCAGCTACTGCGCTAAGTAAGCGAAATGCCGATAGCCTTTTATTGGTTTTTTGAAGAAGTGCTGTTTCTTTTCTGAATGCTTTTATGCGATTTTGGTAATAGTTCTGCTTCATATAATGCTTGTATTTTAAGAAACCAAAATTAGCAAAAACTATCTCTTGAAATTAAATATTTATGGAATTCTTAAAAATCATATTTAGTGCTTGGGTGCAGGTTTGTGCAGCGAATGGATTTGTTGCGCTGCAGGCATCTCTATTCGCTGGAGATTGCATATAAAAAAGGACGTAAAATAATGGATTGAACTTTTATTTTTTAGTTGTAGTTTTCTAAAAAAAATAGGAGATTCGCAATGCTGAATCTCCCATATAATCACTCGATTTAAAAGCGTTTTAACTATTCTCTAATTTGTCCATCTCCAGCAATAAGCCATTTGTAAGAGGTAAGTTCTTCCAGGGCCATCGGACCTCTGGCGTGTAACTTTTGGGTACTAATTCCAATTTCGGCACCTAAGCCAAATTGTGCTCCATCGGTAAATGCAGTTGAAGTATTACAATAAATAGCAGCAGCATCAACACTAGAATAAAAGGCATTTATATTGTCATTGTTTTCGCTAATTATTGCTTCGCTGTGTTTTGAACTGTACCGATAGATATGATCTAGTGCTTCCTGAAAATTATTTACTGTCTTAATGGCCATCTTATGGCTTAAAAATTCAGTTCCATACGATTCTGAATCGGCTTTGTACAGAAGAGAATTGGGATAAGTTTCCTGAATGGCTTTAAAAGAAGTATTATCGGCATAAATTACCACATTTTTTTCCTGTAATCGACCTACCAAAACCGATAAATCATTTAATCTATCCTTATGGATAATTAAACAATCTAAGGCATTACAAACACTTACCCTTCTTGTTTTTGCATTAAATATAATATTTGCACCTTTCTCTGTATCGCCATATTTATCGAAATAAGTATGAACAATTCCTGCTCCGGTTTCAATAACAGGAACTTTTGAATTTTCACGTACTGTATTTATTAAATTTTGCGATCCTCTTGGTATTAATACATCAACAAAGCCTTGTGCGTTCATTAATTCACTTGCAGCCTTCCTATCGGGAGCTAATAATTGAATAATTTCAGAATTAATATGTAGTTCTGATAAGGTATTTTTTATAATAGTAGTTATGGCTTTATTTGAATTTATGGCATCGCTACCACCTTTTAAAACACAAGCATTTCCCGATTTAAGACAAAGAGCAAAAACATCAATAGTTACATTAGGTCGGGCTTCGTAAATTACGCCTACAACTCCTAAGGCAACACTAACTTTTTTAATTGTAAGACCATTCTCCAATGTTCTTTCAGATAGAATTCGACCCAAAGGAGATGCTAGTTGAACTGTATTTTCAATATCCGAAGCAATCCCTTCAATTCTTTGCTGATTTAATAGAAGACGATCGTATTTCGGATCATCTTTACGCATAGTATCCAGGTCTTTTTGGTTAGCAGCTAAAATATCGGCCGAAGCATTTCTTATTGCTTGTGCAAGCGACAAAAGAATTTTATTAATGGTTTCTGCCGAAATTAAAGGCATGTTTCGTGCTGCTTCTTTTATTTTATAAAGTTGATCTATTGTTTTCATAGCTAATAAAGTAATTGTTTCGTTAAGGTTGGCAATTTTCACTAAATGAGTAACTAATGATTATAATTTAATCTTTAGTTTCATGTAAAAAAGCAGTATGTTTTATGATTACTGTTTGTTGCTGATTGCTGAATGTTTTTACTGTTTAAATGTAGCTGTTTTCAACAATTGGCCTTCAAATATTGAATTAATACAGAAACAAATAATCGTAATGAACCAGAGGTTTAGCACCACTTTTACCAATATGAATTTTTGCTTTTGTTTTATTGTAAGCAGTTTTTCCAAGTCCTACGACTTTCCCGTCCATATTTATTATTTTTACAATATCTCCTTTCTCAAAACTGCCTTTCATTTCTACAATTCCAATTGGAAGTAAACTATTGGCTCTATTCGAACATAAAGCCTCTTCAGCTCCCTCATTAATGGTGATTTTTGCCTTTTCAAATCCGTCGGAACTTGCCAGCCATTGTTTTACGGTAGAGGTTTTTTTGCTTGGAGTAAATTCGGTATGATCCACATTTACAGATGAGTCAACTAGCTTTAATACGATATTATCGATCCCTCCATTGGCTATATGAACACTAATTCCCGATTTTGCCACACGCCCCGCAATACTGCATTTTGTAAGCATACCACCACGTCCAAAATTCGATTTTTTTGTGCTTATGTATTGCTTTAATCGGTTTATGTCCCCATCAACAGTTTTCAGTAAAGTTGAATCTGGATTATCAGGATTACCTGTATAAATTCCATTGATATTACTCAGCAGAAACAAAGCTTCTGAATCTATCATAGAAGCAATTAAACCCGATAGTTCATCATTATCTGTAAACATTAAGGCAGTAACCGAAATAGCATCATTTTCATTGATAATAGGCAAAACACCATTATGCAGAAGCGATGTAAGACAGTTTTTCATGTTTAAATAATGCTCTCTTGTTCTAAAATCTTGTTTTGTGACCAATAATTGGGCGCATTCAATATCATATTCCTTTAAATAGGAGGAATACACATTCAGCAATTCAACCTGCCCAACCGACGACCAAATCTGTCGGGCCGTAACAGTATCAGTTTTATCGCACAGCTTAATTTTACTTTTACCAGCCGCAACTGCTCCCGATGAAACTAAAATGCACTGAATATTTTTTTTTCGAAGCTCCGATATCTGATAAACTATATTTTTAATTCTTTCCTTGTTTAGCTCTCCGTTTTCTTTGGTTAAAACATTAGAGCCTATTTTAATGCAAATTCTTTTCATTTTATTTATGAGTATAGTAATTCTAATGTACGCAATGCATACACTGTAAAACAGTAATGTAAATGGTGTAAATTATCTTTAAATAAATAGCTAAGGCCGATGTACTTAAAGATGTAACGTAAGTTGTATGAGAATTAAAATACCCTAACGGGACGAGATGATAAAGTAAATGAAATTGGGGCATAAAGGTGGCAGAAGAAGCTATTATTACTGTCTTCCGAATAGTCTTTTGCTTGATCGATAAGATTACACATTTCTTTCATAGTACTAAAGCTTGCAGATGTAATTTCCCCCTTATCTAAAGCCCAAATATACATAAATTTTCCTACCAATATTTATTACTTCTTGATATAGCGTAACTTAACTCTGTGTTGAAAACCTTTTCGGTGATTAAATTAGCCATTGTAAAAACATGATAAATATCATGTAATCAACAATATTGAGACGAATTTAGAGTTCAAATAAATAAAAAAGATATTTTTTTTATTTAAATTAATTCTATCTCTAGTTGTAGCAATTTTAATAGAATTAAGCTTTTTTAATATTTCCAATGCAACATTTAATCATAGACCTTTTCTATATTTGTATGTAAATATAAAATTGAATTAAATTATGAGTACAAATCCTTTATTAGAAGATTTTACGACACCATACGAATCTGTTCCTTTCGATAAAATTGAATTGGAGCATTATATGCCTGCTTTTAAAGAAAGCATAGAAAAGGCAAGAAAAGAGATTGATAATATTGCAAGTAATTCTATAACACCTGGTTTTTCGAATACAATTGAAGCACTAGAATACTCAGGACATCAACTGGATCGTGTTGCTTCTGTGTTTTTTAATTTAAATCACTCACATACCAATGATGATATGCAGGCTTTGGCTCGTGAGGTTTCTCCAATGCTAACAGAGTTTTCGAACGATATTATTATGAATGAGAAACTATTCGCAAGAGTGAAATTGGTTTACGAAAACAAGGCAAAATTTCGTTTGAATGTTGAGCAGGAAAAATTATTAACCGATCGCTATAAGTCTTTCGTGAGATCGGGAGCCGATTTGGATGAAGAAAAAAAAGCAAAAATAAGAGAGATCTCCAAAGAACTTTCGAAACTTACTCTTCAGTTTGGAGAAAATGTTTTGGCGGCTACCAATAATTTTGAATTGCATTTAAGCGATAAAAAGGATGTTGCCGGCTTACCCGATGGTATTTTAGAGGCTGCATCGGCCTTAGCAAAGGAGAAAGAGAAGGATGGATGGCTTTTTAACCTTCAATTTCCTAGCTATGTTCCCTTTATGCAATATGCCGATAATCGCGAATTAAGGGAAAAAATGTTCAGAGCCTATTCTTCGCGTTGTTTTAATGATAAATTCGATAACCAAAAAGTGATTCATCGTATTATTGAGTTGCGCCTGGCAAAAGTTAAACTTTTGGGATATGAAAGTTATGCTGATTTTGTTCTGGAGGAAAGAATGGCCAAATCGGCAGATAAAGTTTTGAGTTTTTTGAACGAACTTTTAGATGCTTCGATGCCCAGAGCAAAAGAAGAATTTAAAGAACTGCAAGATTATGCAAAATCATTGGGTGCAGACTTTGAATTACAAAGATGGGATTGGGCGTACTATGCTGAAAAATTAAAAACAGAAAAGTACGATATAAACGATGAAATTACTCGTCCATATTTCGAATTGGAGCGTGTGAAGAAAGGAATTTTCGATTTAGCAGGAAAACTTTACGGCCTTCAATTTAAATTGAATGCAGATATTCCTAAATACCATAAAGAGGTAGATGTTTATGAAGTATTTGATTCAAAAGGTGAATTTGTTTCTTTATTTTATGCCGATTTTCACCCTCGTAGCACAAAACAAGGGGGTGCATGGATGACTTCATTTACTGATCAGTACATGATAGGTGAAGAGGATTTTCGTCCGCATATTTCTATTGTGTGTAATTTTACGCGTCCTACCGCAACAAAACCGTCTTTACTTACCTTTAACGAAGTAACCACCTTTTTGCACGAATTTGGTCATGCATTGCACGGAATGCTGTCGAAATGTACATACAGTGCTTTATCGGGAACCAATGTTTATCGCGATTTTGTTGAATTGCCGTCGCAGTTTATGGAGAATTTTGCTTTCCGTAAAGAGTGGTTAGATGAAGTAGCAGAACACTATGAAACAGGTGAAAAAATTCCATCTGAATTGGTTCAGAAAATTATCGATAGTGCAAATTTCCTTAGCGGATATTCCTTTGTTCGCCAAATAAGCTTTGGTTTAAATGATATGTCGTGGCACAGTGTAAAAGAGCCAATTATAGAAGATGTTTCTGCTTTTGAAAATAAAGCAATGGCATCAACAGAGTTATTTTCTCCGATTAAAGAAAGCTGTATGAGCACTTCCTTCTCACATATTTTTGCTGGAGGATATGCCGCAGGATATTATGGCTATAAATGGGCCGAAGTACTCGATGCCGATGCGTTTGAAGCTTTTAAGGAAAATGGAATTTACGATAAGGCCACTGCCAATTCGTTTAGAAAAAATATCCTTGAAAAAGGAGGTAGCGAACATCCTATGGATTTATATTTAAAATTCAGAGGAAAAGAACCATCAATCGATCCTCTTTTGAAGCGTAGCGGTTTAAAATAAATTGAAGATCTACTTTAAAAAGAATAGTACTATCGTTGTCTCAAGTGGGGCAGCGATTTTTTTTTACCCTCCATTTTTATTTATATATTCTCCCTGCCTAATAGAGGATTTTCCTTTGCGATATAAATCAGGATATTATTCATTTTTCTATCAGCAGAGATGATATTTAACTATCTTTTATATTACTTTGATACCTTTTAGAAAATAATGTCGCCTTTTCATAAAAATGTAGATCTTTTCAGAAACTAGTTATCCTTTTTAAGTAATTTACATTCTTTTTCGAAAAGCTAATTAAACTATTAAAAAGACAGTAGATATCAATACACGATAAAGAGTAAATAAAAAATGTAATTTTTATTTTAACAGGATACGGAAATTTTGAAATTTATGCTGTATTTATATCAATGCTCTCTATAAAATGGCTTATGTGCGGGCTTAAAATACGTAGGAATATTATTTTTAGCGAAGGATTTGCTTCTTTGTGCGATGCTCGGCATTTTTCTTCAAATAATAGGCTATCATGTATCCGCGCAAGCGTTTTTTATTGTCACGAAATACAAATTTTCCTGCATCGCGAATTTCATCGATACACAGCTTAAGGTAGGTGTAGGTTTTATCACGAAATCGCTTATTTTCTTTTATATTCCAATTGTTTGCATGACACTTACCTGCTAATATTCCTAATCGATTTGATAAGTCTGATGCTTTAGTGAGCAATTGAAAATCGAAAGATATTTTTTCCAGTAAATCTTTATTAGCATCTCCTAATACCCTCAAATTAGACAGTGTTTGAATGAGGGAAGCATGACTATTTGCTTTTTTATTTCGTTTTAATGTTTTGGATAATTTCTCATCGTTTCGGAATGCATATGTAAAATAATGAAGCAGTTCTCTGTAAAGATCTTTTCCAGTTTGTAGTTCCTTTTTCCAGTTTTTATCTAGCTCCGATTGAGTTTCTTTGGAATGAATCCAGCAGGTTTGCACCTTTCGGCAAATGTCAATTCTAACAATTAATTCGTCGATATGTTGCTGCCTAATGCCCACTCTGGCGAGTTCGTTTAAATCGTCTTTTGTCCAGAGTACGAGGTTTTCGGCGTCCTGCAGATAGGTGCTAACGGGGATGGTGGGCTCGATGATGTTTTCTGTTGTAATGGATTTTATTTCGAGTAAAGAATTTTCAGGAATAGTAAGTTCTGCTATATTCATGCTAAGGTAAGTTTGGTAATTGATAGATTAAATTTAGCAGAATCTTACTATAATTTATCATTTAGGCTGATCAAAATTTTAGCTTATGAAAGAATGAAAGGTGAAATTTTAATGGGATTTCTATTGTTTTTGCTGTTAAAAAAAAGCTACCAATTGGGATTGGTAGCTTCTATAATTAATTGCTGTTTGCTATTATTTCACAAAGTTGGTCATTATTTTTTTCTCTATTTCAGGAGCTTTCACCTTGTTTTTTCCATTTTCCATTAATTCCAGCAGGTAAGCCATGTTTTTACCCAAAACTCTCATAATTTGAACGCCTTCTTTATCTTCATGAACCTGTCCCGGGAACAAACCATGAATCACATTCCAGTAGTTCGAAGTTGGAATCATCATTTCGGAATAGGTCAGGTAGTTGTTCATTTCGTTAAAGGCAGGTAATCCTCCCGAACGACGAACTGCTGCAACAGAGGCACCTACTTTGTGGCGGAACAAATTTCCATTGGCTCCGGCAACATAAAATGCGCGATCGAGGAATGATTTAAGACTTGCGCTCAAGGATGCGTAATGAACCGGAGAACCCAAAAGAATTCCATCGGCTTCTTTCATTTTCTGAATCCATTCGTTCACATTATCGTTTTTAATGATGCATTTTTCATCTTTATTTTTAAAACACATGTTGCAGCCGGTACATGCTTTCACATTTTTAATGCCAACATTTACAATTTCTGTCTCAATTCCTTTAGCTTCCAACTGTTCACATACCAATTGTAAAGCATGGTAAGTATTTCCTTCTTTCTTAGGGCTTCCGTTAAATGCGACGACTTTCATTTGTTTTTTATTTTAAGTTATGTTTTTCTGTTTTGGATTTTTCGGGAGAACTTACCATATAATCATTTTCCTGTGTGTAGAAAGCTTTGTACATGGACGTTTCATATAATAATAATTTGTTTTTTAGTTGCTATATGGAACTTTCAAATTACACTCATTCTCTTGTTTGTAATGCTTTTTACAGGCTTGTTTCATATTTTGA
Source organism: Marinifilum sp. RC60d5 (assembly GCF_052400665.1). NCBI lineage: Bacteria > Pseudomonadati > Bacteroidota > Bacteroidia > Marinilabiliales > Marinifilaceae > Marinifilum > Marinifilum sp. RC60d5. The sequence continues at coordinate 14,367 of NZ_JBQTGK010000007.1, read as the reverse complement.
GTTTTATTGTTTTAATCATTTTTGATTTATAAGAAATAGAAAAGTTCTCACCAATCTAGCTCACAAAAATAATCAGTAAGCAAATGCAATTGTTTTAATAATTTGTTAATAGAATAAATCTATTTTAGGCTAATGATTTTGGTATTTTTACGGGTAAAGATAATTGATCCGAATTATTTATTCGTGCAAGATTTTAAACTTAAGTGCAGCATTCTAATATTTTTATTTTACATTTGCAATTATATAAACTAGGGGTGCCTAACTTTAAGGCTGAGATTATACCCTTTACCTGATCAGGATAATGCCTGCGTAGGAAAGTAAAGACAAGTCTACTTTATTTAGAGTAGGATAGCCCCTGTTTATTAATAGTATTTACTTAATAAACAATAAAATGGAGCAAATTGTATCTGCAGGAATCGTTGATTCCTATTTTAAAAAACTCAAAGAAAATTTATCGGTTGATGTGGCAATAGTTGGAGGGGGTCCTTCCGGATTGGTTGCGTCTTATTATCTCGCAAAGAAAGGTTTTAAAGTTTCTTTGTACGAAAGTAAATTGGCTCCAGGTGGAGGCATGTGGGGTGGTGCTATGATGTTTAATGAAATTATTGTGCAAAAAGATGCCTTACACATTCTTGATGAGTTGAACATTTCGTATGCAAATTATCAAGGAGATTATTATACCATTGATTCGGTACATGCAACTTCGGCATTAATTTATCATGCTACACAGGCGGGTGTGAAAATGTTCAATTGTTCTTCTATCGAAGATGTTGTTTTTCAAAATAATAAAGTATGTGGAGTAGTTTTGAACTGGTCTCCTGTTCGTAGAGAAGGATTACATGTTGATCCTTTGGTGATTATGGCAAAAGCTGTGGTAGATGGAACGGGTCATGAATGTGATATTGTAAGCACACTAGAACGTAAAAACGATGTAAAGCTGAATACGAAAACAGGTAAGGTAATGGGGGAATATTCATTATCGATTGATGAAGCGGAGAGAACTACAGTAGAAAATACCAAAGAAGTATATCCAGGTTTGTATGTGTCGGGAATGGCATCGAATGGTGTGAGTGGTGGATTTCGAATGGGACCAATTTTTGGAGGAATGCTTTTGTCAGGTGAAAAATTGGCTGATTTAATTGCTGAAAATTTAAGGAAATAAGATGGAAGACTTTGGTTTATACATTATTATTACAAATCCACAATCTACTTATCGACATATTGCAGAATCTTGTGTTGAAAACGGTGTTAAGATGTTGCAATTGCGAGAAAAAGACTTATCTGACAAGGAATTAATTAGGATTGGAAAAGAGATTAGAGGCATTACCAAGGGAAGTGAAACTAGTTTTGTGATGAATGATCGTCCTGATATTGCCGCCATTTGTGATGCTGATTTCTTACACCTCGGGCAAGATGATGTGTCGATGGAGGATGCTCGAAAGATTGTTGGAGATATGAAGATTGGCTTATCTACTCATTCCATTTTGCAAGTTAAGGAAGCTTTGGCTCAAAAGCCAGATTACATTGGTTTTGGTCCTATTTACCCAACTACTACAAAAGCGAAACCTGACAAAACTGTTGGTGTTGAACAATTAAAGCAAGTATTGGATTTAGCGACTGTTCCAGTGGTTGCCATTGGAGGAATTTTTCCTGAAAATATAGATGATATTTTAAATGCGGGAGCTAAAAATATTGCTATGGTTCGGCATTTTATGCAAACCGATCAGTTCGATCAAAGAATTCAAGACGTTACGAATTTACTAAACAAGAAATAATGACTACACAAATACAAAAAGCTAAAGAAGGCTTTATTACACCCGAAATGAATGCGGTTGCTCAGCAAGAGAAAGTTGATGTTAAATGGTTACGAAACGAGATTGCTTCAGGACGAATTGTTATTCCTAAAAATATAAATCATGATTTTCCGGTTAAGGCAATTGGGAATGGTTTACGAACCAAGGTAAATGCGAACATGGGAACCTCTGAAAAACATTGTTTTTTCAAAGAGGAATTGGAAAAAATGGATGTTGCCATTGCCAATGGAGCTGATGCGATAATGGATTTATCAACAGGTGGCGATTTGCATATTATTCTTCAACGAATACTTCAGAAGTCATCTGTAATGGTTGGTACTGTACCTATCTACGGAGTTGCCACACGCTTATTGGCTGAAGGGAAAGAAATTTCAGAACTCGATCCAGAAGATTTGTTTCGAGAGATTGAAATTCAGGCAAAAATGGGTGTTGATTTTATGACTTTACATTGTGGTGTAACCAATGTTTCTCTTTCGTTTTTGGAGAATGAAAATAGGGTTTGTGGAATTGTGAGTCGTGGAGGAGCTTTGTTAAAACGATGGATGAAGGAGAACAAGAAAGAAAATCCATTGTATGAGCAGTACGATCGAGTATTGGATATCTGTAAACAATATGATGTGACCATTAGTTTAGGAGATGGTTTGCGTCCTGGTGCTGGTGCCGATGCAACAGATCGTGCTCAAGTGGCTGAATTGTTGGTTTTAGGTGAATTGGTCGATCGTGCCAGAGAAAAAGGCGTTCAGATTATGGTAGAAGGTCCAGGACATATGCCTTTGGATCAGATTGAAGCCAATATGAAATTGATGAAAAGACTTTGTGGTGAAGCACCATTTTATGTTTTAGGGCCCTTGGTTACCGATGCCGCACCAGGATACGATCATATTGTAGGAGCAATTGGGGGAACTGTTGCAGCCATTCACGGAGCCGATTTTTTGTGTTACGTAACGCCTGCCGAACATTTGTGTTTGCCCAATGTACAAGATGTAAAAGAAGGTGTAATCGCTAGTCGAATTGCTGCACATTCTGCCGATTTAGTGAATAATGTAGCAGGTGTCCGTCAGCAAGATTTTACCATTTCGAAGGCACGTTACGATCTTGATTGGGAGACAATGTTTCAGAATAGTATCGATCCGGAATTGGCCAGAAAGCGAAAAATGGATTCGGAAAGTAGCGAAGAGGATCATTGCACGATGTGTGGTAATCTGTGCGCTGTGAAAAACGATAAAAACATGTAGAAATGGACTAATTTTTAACAATTGCAGCTTCGGATAGTTGTGGAGGAGCAGGTATGCAACAGGATTGTAAAGTTGCACACGATTTGGGCTATTGGGCACTTTCGGCGCTTACGGGAATTACGTCTATTTTTTAAAGCACCGTCAGGGATAAAAAAAATCGCTGACGGGCTTAGTAGATATGAATGTTGTTTATGAATTAGAGGGAGAGCCTAAGTTTCAATAAAAAGGATTCTCCGCGGCGAGCCTTGTGGGTTCTATTATTCTCTTTTCTTTATTCCAATCACCGAATTGAGGGAGATGAATATATTGTTGAAATTGATGAATATTAGAAAGAAATTGATACCGATAAAGTCTACTTTGAGGATTTTAGAAAAGTGATAAATGCAGCATCAGACTTTAATTAGGCGGTTTTAATTTTAGAGAAAAACTAAATGCCCAAATCACATCGATTTGGGCATTTATCATTGCAAATGAGTTTGACTATTCACCTTCAATTTCAGCAATAATTGCCAAAGCATGATCGCGAAGAGGTTTGTATTTGTAATACCATATAATAAAGCCAATAATTAATGCAAGAGTAAAAAAAGCACCTAAAAAGATGTGAAAAGTCACCATGTCAATTTCATTGATGGAGTTTATAGATAAGCCGATATCTAGTAATACAATTGCAAGAATTGCCCAAATTGCTTTAGGTCGAATGGGTTGATATCTGGCGGCTGCTTTTTTCAACATTAGAAGAGTGGGTAATGAATAATCGGCATTTTTATATTCATTTTGATATTGTCCTAAAATAATGAGGAAAACGATGAATGAGCTTATAATTGTTAGTCCTGCAATTAGGTTCATTATGTCTTTTGTATCAAGATAAATAACAATTGTCATGATCACATACATTGGAATTAAGGCCCAATAAATAGCTTTAAGAACTTTGCATAAATTGGCGTAATTGTTATCCTCTTTTTTGAGTTTACTCATTAAATGATCTAAATTGATTTTTTCGCTGTTATCTTTATTTACGTTCATGAGTACCTCCTGTCAGTTTAGTTTTTAATTGTGTCTTAATTCTGTGTATTTTAACCTTTACATTGGGTTCGTTTATACCAATTACATCTGCAATTTCACGCATACTTAAACCTTCAAGCATTAGGGATATTAAGGCCTTATCGATTACCGACAGCATATTTAATTCGTTTTGGAGTAGATTGAACTGGCTTTCTTCTTTTTGTTTGATATCCAATTCTTCATCATCAACAATAGAATTTAAATTTTGCGTATCGCTATGTACAATCAGTTTCATTTCTCTGTAGCTTTTGCCGGTAAAGCTCAGCGATGTGTTAACAGCTATACGATAAACCCATGTACTAATTGCCGATTTTCCTTTGAATTGATCCAAACTTTTCCAGATATTAACCAGTACTTCCTGATACATATCTTTTTGATCTTCGGCATTCGAATTATAGTAACGGCATATTCGCTGTATGCGCTCGCTATTATCCGATAGAATTTGATTAAATAGCTCTTCTTTTTTCAATGTGTGTAAATTTGATTCTTTATCTATTTAGTAAGAGAGGAGTGTAATTGGTTACACTTTTTTTTGATATTTTTTATTTATAATATTTCAAAACCATTATAAGTTTCAAATTTCCAGATCTCAATTATCTTACTAACAGGCATTTCGTAAGGTTTATAGCTCCGGTTTGTCGATACCAGTAAAAAAGATTTATTTTTCTCAAGCTGTTTGTATACTACTTTAAATACAATACCATCATCTTGTGTAACAATAATGCATGGAGTTCCATCCTTAATATTTTCCCAGTTTTGAATATAAGAGGCGGTAACCCACGATCCTTCAGAAATTGGTAACATAGAGTCTCCCTGAATTTGAAATGTGCGATAACTTTTATCTTTAGGTAAAAATGGGAGCGTGAATTTTGGTAGGGATTCGATAAAATCCAAATCGCCATAGCTATTGGTATAGCCGGCCTGAGCTTTTAGGGGAACCATTTCTATATTTTCTTCTCCATCCTGATTTACTGATATGGTAAGCAAGCGTAATTTTTTACCAGTTACATCAATATCAAATCCATTTTCTATCTGCGAAAGCTGAAATTCCGATAATTCCTGCAATTTATACCTTAGTAAGGCATCAATAGAAACGCCAAAGTATTCAGCAAATTTAATTAGCACTTTAAAAGGAGGCTGAACACTTTTTTCATATCCTGCTAAAGTGGTTCTGGTAATTCCCAATTGCTCAGATAAATCGGCCTGTGATTTCTTTCTTCTCTTGCGAAGAAACTTGATATTTTCTGCAAAAAACATAGCTACTTTTTTTCAAAGATAGGAAAGAAAGACTAAATTATAGACAAAATAATGACGAAATTATCGACAATTAATGAGAAGAACGATAGTACACATGGATTTGGACACTTTTTTTGTGTCGTGTGAGAGATTGTTAGACAGAAGGTTGAACAATCGTCCGGTATTAATTGGAGGAACATCCGACAGGGGAGTTGTAGCTGCTTGTTCTTACGAGGCTCGTGTTTACGGTGTGCATTCTGCCATGCCAATGAAAATGGCTCGAATGCTTTGTCCCGAGGCGGTAGTAATTAGAGGAGAAAGCAGAACTTACAGTAAGTTTTCAAATGATGTGACGGAAATTATTAAAGAATACTCGCCTTTATTCGAAAAATCATCTATCGATGAGTTTTACATTGACATAAGTGGAATGGATCGTTTTGTACAGGAAAGTTATTTGTGGTCGAAAGAATTGCGAGAAAAAATTCTAAAAGAAACTCATTTGCCTATTTCTTTTGGATTGTCGACCAGCAAAACAGTTTCAAAAGTAGGGACAGGAGAAGCAAAGCCAAATAATCATATCAATATTGAAAGTGGAAATGAAATTCCGTTTTTGGCTCCGCTTTCCATTAAAAAAATCCCTATGGTTGGCGATAAAACTTACCACAAATTGCGAAGTATGGGGATTGAAAAAGTGAGAACTGTGCAGGAAATGCCCATGGAGTTAATGGAGCGCGTGTTGGGAAAAAATGGGCAGGTAATTTGGAAGAAGGCACAGGGAATTGATAATACTCCTGTTGTTGGTTGGAGTGAGAAGAAATCGATCTCTACCGAGCGCACTTTCGAGAAAGATACCACCGATATGGTAAAATTACGAAGCATGTTGATAGCTATGGCCGAAAATTTGGCTTATCAGCTTCGGAATAGCAACAAACTAACTGCCTGTGTGACGCTTAAGATTCGTTACTCCGATTTTCAGACCTATTCTAAACAAAAGCGAATTCCATACACATCGCTCGATCACACCCTAATCGCTATAGTGCTCGACTTGTTTGATAAAATATATGAACGTAGAGTGCTGATTCGTTTAATTGGTGTTCGCTTTAGTAATTTGGTGGGGGGAACTTATCAAATTCGTCTGTTCGAAGATTCTGAGAAGCTCATAAAATTATATCAGAAAATGGATTATTTGCGAAATAGATATGGGAAAAATGCAGTAAAAAGAGCCATAGGAATGGATGTGAAAACCATTGGCGGAATGAATTCTTTTAACGGACAAGCGCCGAATTTAATTGGTAATGAATAATTTTTTCATTGTATGTTATTAAATTGTCACTCCTATTATAGTTTTAAGTACGGAGCACTTTCGGTTGAAGAGGTTTTGAAGGAGACCCATACCGGAGGATATACGCGTGTTGCATTAACAGATATAAATAATACAGCAGTAAGCCTCGATTTTGTGAGGCAGGCTAAAAAAATATCTATGCAACCCATTGTTGGTGCAGACATAAGAAATGGAGTAAAACAACAATATGTACTGCTAGCAAAAAATGCCGGGGGATTTCAAGAAATAAATGAGTTTTTAACAGTTCATTTACATGGGAATAAGAAGTTTTGTGATAAAGCTCCCTTATTCAGGAATGTTTTTGTGATTTATCCTTTTCAAAATAAACAGCGTGAATTAAAAGCTTACGAATTCATTGGAATAAGCCCAAAAGATTTACTCTATCTGCCTTTTTCACAATGGAAAAATAATTTCGATCAGCTGGTAATTCTACAAACTGCAAGCTTTCGCAATAAGAAAGATTATAATATTCATCGCCTATTAAGAGCTATTGATAAAAACAGCTTACTAAGTAAACTAGCCAAAGACGAACAAGCCAGTTTCGATGATCAGTACATAAGTAAATCCAATTTATTGGAACTGTATAAAGAATATCCCGAGCTAATAATGAATACTGAAAATTTACTGGCAAACTGCAGTATAGATTTCGAATTTAAAACCAATAAAAACAAAAAGGTTTTTAAAAAATCGAAGGATGAAGATTTTGAATTTCTAAAACAGATCGCTTTTGAAGGTTTATCGTATCGATACAAAACAATAACCAAGGAAATTATAGAACGCTTAAATAAAGAGCTAAAAGTAATTCGACAGTTAGATTTTTGTTCCTACTTTTTAATTAACTGGAATTTGGTTTGCTATGCTCAAAGTAAAGGATACTATCATGTTGGACGAGGAAGCGGAGCCAATAGTCTCGTAGCTTACTTATTAAGAATCACTAATGTTGACCCTATTGATTTGGATCTTTACTTTGAGCGTTTCATAAATCCATTTCGAACATCTCCTCCCGATTTTGATATCGATTTTTCATGGACCGATCGCAATGATGTAACTCGTTATTTGTTCGACAAATATGGTTGGGATCATGTAGCATTATTAGGAACCTTTATTACTTTTAGCCACAAATCGGCTTTTCGGGAAATTGGCAAAGTATTCGGTTTACCCGATGAAGAAATTGTGCGTTTGCAAAAAAATCCAAATCCGGCGCAAGCCGACGAGTATGGTAAATGGGTAATTCGCTACAGTAATTATATTTCCGATTTTCCGAGTCATTCCAGCATACATTCCAGTGGTATTTTAATATCGGATGAACCAATTAGCAACTATACGGCCACCGAACTATTGCCCAAAGGTTTTCCTTCTACTCAATTCGACATGTACATTGCCGAAGATTTGGGCTTGCACAAATTCGATATTCTAAGTCAGCGTGGTTTGGGAAAAATCAAGGATACTTTGGGAATAATCAAACAAAATTATGGAATTGAGATTGATATTAACAATACCAATTTATTTATGGAGGATTTGCGTGTAAAACAGATGCTAAAAAAAGGACAGGCAATTGGATGTTTTTACGTTGAATCGCCAGCCATGCGTATGCTTTTAACTAAGCTAAAAGCCGAAGATTATAAGCGTTTAGTGGCGGCTAGTTCTATTATTCGTCCGGGAGTAGCCAAAAGTGGAATGATGCGAGAATATATTATTCGATTTCAGAATAAAGACAAAAGAGAGAAGGCAAAACGGGAATTACCAGCCTTATATGAAATTCTGGAAGAAACTTATGGTGTAATGGTTTATCAGGAAGATGTTATTAAGGTAGCTCATTATTTTGCAGGATTATCGCTCGACGAAGCTGATGTTTTGCGTCGGGGAATGTCCTGGAAATTTAAACAGAGAAATGAATTTGCTAAGGTAAAAGATAAATTCTTTTCTAATTGCAAGTCCAAAGGTTATGCCGATCTTGTTGTACATGATATTTGGCGACAAATAGAAAGTTTTGCCAATTATGCTTTTGCCAAAGGGCATTCGGCCAGCTATGCGGTAGAAAGTTTTCAGGCTCTTTATTTAAAAGCTTATTATCCCTTAGAGTATATGGTAGCAACATTAAATAATGGCGGAGGATTTTATTCTACTCAATTGTACCTGCACGAAGCTGCTATGCATGGAGCAAACCTGGAAACAATATGTGTAAACAAAAGCTTTTTGAAGCATACTATTAAAGAAAAAACCATTTGGCTGGGATTTTTCTTGCTAAGAGATTTAGAAAAAGAAAGAGCAAGAGATTTAATCGAGGAAAGGGAAAAAAATGGGAAATATAAAAGCTTACGCGATTTTGTGAAACGTTTTCCAATTGGATTGGAGCAGTTAATTATTCTAATTAGAGTGGGAGCTTTTCGTTTTACCGGAAAAGGGAAAAAAGAATTATTGTGGGATGCTCACCTTATATTAGGACATACAGAAAAGAGTAAACCGGAAAAAACATTATTTCAAACCGAGGTAAAAGAATTCAAATTACCTCAATTGTGGAAGCATAAGCTTGAAAATGCATTCGACGAATTAGAATTGCTGGGAGTATCAATACAATCGCCTTTCGAATTGGTAAAAGAACAATTACCTTCCGATTTAAAAGCTTGTCACTTGCCCAGATTAGTAAATCGTTACATACGTATTGTTGCCTATTTAATTCATCGTAAACCTACACGAGCCAGTAATGGTACTCTCATGTATTTTGGTACCTGGATAGATTTAGATGGACATTGGATAGATACAGTTCATTTTTCGCAAAAAGCAAAAGAATATCCTTTTCGTGGTCCGGGTTGCTATACCATAGAAGGTAAAGTAGTAGAAGAGTATGGTTTTTTAAGCATAGAGGTGAGTAAAATGTTACGCATGGCAAATATTAGTATTGATGATTTGGTGGAAAAATGAGTATTTTTCGATTTTACTATACATAAGTATAGTAATAACTTTAAATAGAATAATGATATAGTTAGATAAGAATCAGTACAAGAATTAAAATTTACATTCACATAAGTGAAAAATTGACGTCTTTTTTTAGTGGTTTTTGTGAAAAGCTAAAAAAAAATAATTTTAAAATACATAACAATCAGATTTAGTGATAGTAAGCCGGAAGTGAAAAATTACCAAAAAGCTTGCATATAATTGGGGCGAATTTATTTTTGTCGGCGAATTTAACACACTTAAACTAACACTAAAAAAATGGCTTTTATTACTAAAGAAAAGTTCTTGTCAAATGAGTGGCTAAGCGCTTATGCATATCTAATTCTTGGAAGTATTATTTTTGCAGTATCCGACATTTTATTTGTTGTTCCTTACAAATTAGCTCCAGGTGGAGTATATGGTATCGCAACAGTTTTAAACACATTATTTAACTGGAAAATTAGTTACTGTACCTTTGCCATGGAAGTTCCTTTGGTAATTATAGGAACTATAATTTTGGGACCCAGATTTGGAATTAAAACAGTTTTAAGTATTGCCATAATTCTGATTACGGTTTGGATAATGGAAACTTATGTTGTTCCCGGTTATCCAAAAGTAATTCTCGATCCTATGCTTAATACAGTTGTTGCAGGTGTTTTTTATGGAATTGCAATTGGAATGATATTTAAATCGAGAGCAACTTCGGGAGGTTCAGATATTATTGCAATGATTTTTGCAAAATATACGAAATTATCATTGGGTAAGTTGGTAATGATTGTGGATGGTATAATTGTCCTTTTTACTTTAGTACAACCAACCGAAACAGGTGCAATTGGATGGGAATTTGTAATTTATTCGTTAATTATTATTTATATCGAAGGTAAGATTATCGATATGGTTGTAAGTGGAGCAAACTATCACAAAACGGTTATGATAGTATCAGATCACTACGAAATCATTGCTGATAAAATTAAATATGACCTTAGAAGAGGGGTAACTATACTAAGCGGAATGGGATCTTATTCCGGAGAAGAGAAAAAAATGCTTTACTCAGTAATGAGTAGAAGAGAACTGGAAATTCTTAAATTACATGTTAAAGTTATTGATCCTGATGCATTTGTTAATGTAACAGAGGCAAATGAAATTATTGGTAAAGGATTTAAATCCTTAAATGAAGAAATCGAATAAAAATATTTTATCAGATAAATGAAAAATCTCTCCAAATAACAGAGAGATTTTTTTATTTTTGCACGAGTAAGACTGAATGCGTTAGAGAGAATTCAATAAGAAAATTTATTGTTTGTAATGATATGAACTTCTAAAACCGATCTTTCATTGGTTTTATGGAGGCTTAAGGATTTTCTCCAGTCTGAAAATATATCTGCAAAAAAATGTAATATAATTTGATTTTTAAGAAAATTATTACGTATTTTGCGACCTGTTTGAAAAGCGTTTAAGGAAAAAAATAATCTGGACTATGTCAAGAGTTTGTCAAATTACTGGAAAGAGCGTAATGGTTGGGAACAATGTTTCTCACTCAAAAAGAAGAACCAAGAGAAGATTCTATCCAAATCTTTTTGTAAAGAAGTTCTATCTTCCTGAAGAGGATCGCTGGATTGAATTGAAAATTTCTGCTGCAGGAGTTCGTCTAATTAATAAATTAGGTGTAAAAGGTGCACTAGATAAAGCTCAAGAAAAAGGATTTATTAAAAATTATTAAAAAAGGCATAGAAAATGGCTAAAAAAGGTAATAGAGTGCAAGTAATTCTTGAGTGCACTGAGCATAAAGAAAGCGGTATGCCAGGAACTTCAAGATACATCACTACTAAAAATAAAAAGAATACTCCAGATCGTATGGAGTTGAAGAAGTATAATCCTATTTTGAAGAAAGTAACCCTTCACAGAGAAATTAAATAATTTGAGATATGGCTAAGAAAGTAGTAGCATCCCTACAAAAAGGTGAAGGCCGTGGTTACGCTAAAGTAATCAAAATGGTTAAATCATCTAAAACTGGTTCATACTCTTTTAAAGAAGAGATTGTTCCTAACGAGAACGTAAAGGATTTTTTTGCTAAGAAGTAAAAAAGTTCATATAATACTGAGTTTAAAAAGCTTCCTGTTTTTCAGGAAGCTTTTTTTTTATTGTTTAAATTAAAACTTTTAATCTTTTGTTTTAAATCATTTATTGTTAATTGTTTGTGTGTTCCTTTTTTTGTAATTTAGCAGCCTAAAATTTAAGTAGAATGGGATTATTTGGAAGTTTTTCGAAATCGAAAAAGGAAAATCTTAATAAAGGATTGGCTAAAACAAAGGAAAGTGTATTTAAAAAGCTTTCCAGAGCTGTAGTTGGTAAATCTACCGTTGATGATGATGTGCTTGATGAATTAGAAGAAATCCTAATTTCTTCTGATGTTGGTGTAGATACAACTGTTAAGATTATTGAACGAATAGAAGAAAGAGTTGCTGAAGATAAATTCTTAGGGACTTCGGAATTAAATAGAATTTTAAAAGAAGAAATTGCCGGATTACTCGAAGAAAATAATAAAGGAGCTTACGAAGCTTTTCAACTTCCTCAATCAGATCATCCGTTTGTAATAATGGTTGTGGGAGTTAATGGAGTGGGTAAAACCACAACTATTGGGAAGCTGGCTCATCAGTTTAAAAAAGCAGGAAAAAAGGTAATGCTTGGAGCTGCCGACACATTTCGTGCTGCAGCAGTTGATCAATTAATTATTTGGTCGGAGCGAGTAGGTGTTCCTATTGTAAATCAGGGAATGGGAGCTGATCCTGCATCGGTGGCATTCGAAACTCTTACCAAAGCTAAAGAAGCCGGATCTGATGTTGTGATTATCGATACAGCAGGAAGATTACATAACAAAATTAATTTAATGAATGAGCTTAGTAAAATTAAGCGTGTAATGGACCGTGTAATTCCTGAAGCACCTCATGAAATTTTATTGGTTCTAGATGGCTCGACAGGTCAAAATGCTTTTGAGCAAGCAAAACAATTTACCAAAGCGACAGAAGTAAATGCTCTTGCCATAACTAAACTTGATGGAACAGCAAAAGGTGGTGTTGTAATTGGAGTTTCCGATCAATTTAAAATTCCAGTTAAATATATTGGTATTGGTGAAGCTATGGAAGATTTACAAGTTTTTAATCGTACGGAATTTGTAGATTCCTTATTTAACTAAAGAAAAATATCAAAAATAATATTAGTAAGGCTGTCGTTAAAGACAGCCTTTTGCATTGAAATTTATTTAATCTAAATACTTAAGTGTATAAAAGAGTTTTTTGTCTTATTTTTGTCAAAAATTTAATAAAGAAAATCAATATATGAATCAGAATAAGATCAATATCATAAGTCTTGGATGTTCGAAGAATTTAGTTGATACAGAAGTGTTAATGAAACAATTGGATGCAAATCAGTTTCAGGTAACCTGTGAAGAGGAGAATAGTGATGCTAAAACCATAATTATTAATACTTGTGGTTTTATTGGTGATGCCAAAGAAGAATCAGTTGATACCATTTTGCAATATGTTGAAGCAAAAAAAGATGGACGTATTGATAAGTTGTTTGTAATGGGCTGTTTATCGGAAAGATACAGGGATCAATTAGAACGTGAAATTCCAGAAGTCGATCATTATTTTGGTAAATTTGATTGGAAGGCAATTGTTGGAGAATTGCATAAAGAATACAAGCCAGACTTCAAAAATTTGAGAATGGTAACAACTCCTAAACATTTTGCTTACTTAAAAATATCTGAGGGCTGCAATAGGTCTTGTTCTTATTGTGCAATACCTATTATTACTGGAAAACACATTTCCCGACCAATGGAAGATATTCTTGCAGAAGCCAAAAGTTTGGTTGAAGGTGGAGTAAAAGAATTATTGGTTATTGCCCAGGATCTTTCTTACTATGGTTATGATTTATATGATGAATTAAAACTGGCCGAATTAGTCCAGGCTTTATCTGAAATTGAAGGTCTGGAATGGATTAAATTACATTATGCATATCCAACTCAATTTCCTTATGGCATACTAAAAGTGATGCGTGAGAATCCTAAAGTTTGTCGTTATCTGGATATTGCTTTGCAACATTCAAGCGACAATGTTTTAAAATTGATGCGTAGAGGTATCAACCGTGCTAAAACAACAGAGTTAATAAATAGAATTAGAGAAGAGGTTCCTGGTATTACCCTTAGAACCACAATGTTGGTTGGACACCCTGGTGAAACCAGAGAGGATATGGAAGATCTTAAGAATTTCGTTCAGGAAATGAAATTTGAACGTTTGGGTGTATTTCCTTATTCGAACGAAGAAGATACTTATGCTGCCATTAATTATGAGGATAATATTCCACAGGAAGAAAAGGAAAGAAGAAAAGAGGAAATAATGCTCATTCAGCAAGATATTAGTTTAGAAGCAAATAAAAAGAGAATCGGTCAGGAGCTTAAAGTACTTATTGATCGTCAAGAAGGAGATTACTACTATGGCAGAACCGAATTCGATTCCTATGAAGTCGATCCTGAAGTTTTAATTCTGAAAGAAAATAGCATATTAAAAATAGGTGAGTTTTATAATGTGAAAATTAATGATTGTGAAGATTATGACCTGTTTGGAACTGTAATCTAAAAAATCAGGTATTCTTCCGAAAATTTAATAAAGAGTAGTATCCCATAAAGTGTGTAAGTAAAGTTATTCTGATTTTTTCGGAGCCTTTTTCTAGCTCAAGAAAAAAATTG